>DASZZI010000029.1:0-1560 GCA_035544995.1 Candidatus Acidiferrum sp. | reverse complement strand
GATGGACGCCTTTGCGCAGCCGATAGGCGACCGGGCGAACGATGAGCAAGGAGAGTTGTCGCTCGCCACCGGCATTCTTCCAGCGCAGAGGGGTGATGAATTTGATGTCGAAGTCGTAGACGTTTCCGGCGGCAAAGGCTTGCACGGCGGTCCACGGGATGGCTTCCTCGCGACGCCATTGTTCGGGAGTGGGTAGACGCTGGCCGTAGCAGCAGCGGCGGCCGCGACCGTGGTTTTCCTCTTCAGCAGTGGGCAGCGCATAGAGGCGAGCGTCCTTGCGGATGCGGCCGAGGAGGGTGGTGCGCGGAGGAAGATCTCGCAGCACGGTGCGGTTGGTAAAGGTGGCATCGGCACAGACCAGCAGTGCGCGAGATGCACCGTCGGCGAACTGATCGATGGCCTGCCGCAAATGCCGGAGGCGTTCTGCACCGCGGCGGCTGATGGCGGAAGCGGCCGAAGCCGCTCGCCAACTCTGCCACTCCGGCCCAGCGGGATCGGCGCGGCGTGAAGGTTTACGCGGGGAAGGTGCATGCAGCAGATCGACGGGAATGGCGCGAGCCGCGCTGACCGGCGCTTCGGGATGCTCGGGAAGTGCCAGGGAAATCTGCAGAAAGCGGCTGGCCCAGATGAAATTATCAGCAAAGTGAGGTCCCAGCGGATCGCGCCGCCAAGAAGTGCCCGCGATGCGGTGTCCGCGTTTGCGAATCAGGGTGTCGTCGATCAACGCCACGATCGGACTAGCAGGCGGCAGGGTTTCCAGCACCCCGCGCAGGGGAACCCGCCACAGGGCCTCGCCGTCAAGACGCTCGCGCTCGAATAAGCGATAAGCCGCCGACCAATCGCGGAACTGTTGCCCGCTGGCACAGAGCAAGCCGGACAGCGTGCGTCGGCCCAAACAGGTCAGGGCGGATACCCCGAACGTGCGCGCCCGCTCGAAGCTGCGCTGCTGCGCGAAAGCGGCACGCGCCTGATCGAACAGCGCATTCCAACCAGCCATCACACCTTGCCGTGTTTCGTTTTTTTTAGCGCCGCTGCGGAAACTCTGCGGCGGCGGAGCAGCAGACGGTTCTTGTCCTCTACGATCCACTCGACGACCTCGCCGCGGGTGAACTCCATAGCCTGGGCGACGGCCGAGGGGAAGTTGATGTACCACTGCTGACTGTCCTTGCGCTGGATAAGTTGAACTTTGGTGGGAAATCCCATAAGGGTGCCTCCTGTAATCTAGTTATATAACTAGATACAGAAAAACACAAGAAACCGCCTGCGAAGATGTTGTGGATTCACTACGGGAGAGGAAAGCCTTCCGAACTAGTCAAAGGGCCAAACACGAGCGGAAGGCCCGACCTCGGGCCTTCCTTCAAATCTGCGGGAATGCCAATCTTGTGCGAAATAACAAAGACCTCATCCAGTCTTGCGCGCATGGGCTAGATCGGTCCGCCAAGAGCGCGATAGTGGTTTGGATCGGACATAGCCTCCGGCCATATACCACCACTGGACGCCAGCGCTTGTGTGGAATGCGCTCTGCGTGTCCGTAATTCCGACCGAGCATGAAAGATTGAG
>DASZZI010000028.1:0-20817 GCA_035544995.1 Candidatus Acidiferrum sp. | reverse complement strand
CTGGGCCTTTCGCAGTCCGCCGTCTCGCGTCACATTCGTGGCCTGGAGGAGATGCTCGGCGTGCGTTTGTTCGAACGTCTGGGACGGCGCGCTGTGTTGACGTCAGCTGGCCGGGCGCTACGAACGCGGCTGCAGACGCTGATGCGCGAGGCTGAATCGCTGCCGCGCGTGATCAGAGACCTGGCGGAGGGCGTGCGCGGCGATCTTCGAATCGGTGCCTCGGTCACGGCCGCAAACGCTATTGTGCCTCCCGTACTCGGCGCGTACCGTCGCCGATACCCGAACGTGGAGTTGGCTTTGCAGCCAAGCAATAGCGCGCGTGTTCTGGAAACTCTCGAATGTGGCGAGATCGATCTCGCCTTTGTGGGCTCCGAGGCGTTGCCTCCGGGAGTGACTGTTCTTGCTGAGATTCCTGATGAGGTGGTGTTGATCGCGTCGCGTGCGCATCCCTTCGCGGGACGACGAATAAGACGGGAGGATCTGACGGGCTGCGATTTCATTCATCGCGATGCTGGATCCGACACGCGTGCGGTGGTCGCACAGTGGTTCCAGGCGGAGGGTGTGCAACCGCGAACGCTTATGGAGGTGGGCTGACCGGAGATCACCAAGCGCCTGGTAGGCGCCGGGATTTGGATTTCAGCCATGTCGCACCGACTGGCGAGGGACGAACTGGCGCGAGGAACCCTGAAACTTGTGAAGATCGCAGGATGGCCGCTGCGGCGAAAGATCCGCATCGTTCAGTTGAAGGAAGCCTTTGCCTTGAAGGCCGTTCAACATTTCCTTCAGTTGGCGCGGCATAAAATCCCTGAGATCCGCGTTCTCGAAGCCGCCGATGCCGCTCTCCCGCGATAACTTCCGGATCGTCGGCAAGCCGGAAGTAATGCCAAAAATCGCTCTCCTGGAGATTACTTCACGTTAGCCCGTAACACGGGCGCAGTCCCGATTAAGAGAAAGGTTTGCCGTAAGGTAAGACGGTGTTATAGGCTTCAATGCCATGAAAGCGACGCTGGTCCTTGCGATCCTTGCGTGCGCATACGCAGCATGGCTGCCTTCCGGTTCGACGCCTGGGCTGAAAAGCGAACAGAGTGCCACGCCGAGAGAAAGCCTTGTCCCGGTCGGAGGCGCGGAGTTGTATGCCCGAGAAATCGGGAAGGGTACATCCTTCATCGTCATCCACGGCGGGCCCGATTTCGACCACAGCTATCTCTTGCCAGAACTCGATCGCCTCTCTGATGCGTTCCATCTCATCTACTACGACCAGCGAGGACGCGGCCGATCGGCAGTTGGTGTTAAGCCCGAAGACGTCACCCTCGCCTCCGACATTGCTGATATGGAGAAGGTGAGGCAGTATTTCAAGCTCGACTCGGTCGTGTTGTTAGGGCACTCCTGGGGCACGGTGCTGGCCCTCGAATACGCGGTTCGGTATCCGCAGCGAGTGTCGCGCATGATCCTCATGAATCCCGCCCCCGCATCCGCGGACGATTACAAACAGCTGCGGAAGGAATGGCTCGAAACACGACCGGACGACACAGTGCGAAGGAAAGCCATCGCAGCCTCTGCTGCTTACCAAGAGGGCGATCCCGAGGCGGTCACCGCCTACTACCGCATCCATTTCAAGCCCGCTTTCGCGCGAACCGAGGATTACGAAAAGTTCATGCCCAGGCTGAGGGCAAGCTTCACCAAAGAGGGTATCCTCAAGGCGAGAGCGGTCGAAGACCGGCTCATGAAGGACACATGGTCCAAACCCGAGTATAACCTGCTCCCCGAGCTCAAGAGGCTCAAGATCCCGACGCTGGTCATCTACAGCGATCACGACTTCATCCCCACTGGTACGGCTGAGCACATCACGCAAGCAATTTCAAATGCACGCATGGTTACGTTGAAAAACTGCGGACATTTCCCTTACCTCGAATGCCCCGACGCTCTTCGCGAACAAATTAACGCCTTCTTTCGCGCCAAGTAGTTGCCGGTTAGTCGGCAACCCTTACCTAATCGCGTTACGTCAGAGTTCCCCGTTATCCGCCAACGATCAGCAAACACTGGGCCACATAGCGCTATTAATCTGGCCGTTCACATCCACGCGGCGGCTTCCCGAGGCGTTTCTCTGAGCTAGCCGTTTTCGACGCGCGCTTTTATATCGGAGTACGCTGCGTCGATGAGCCTGGTTAGCGCTGCAGCGTTTGTGGGCGTTTCCGGTCTCAGCTTCACATGGCGCATGAACTTGCCGGTGCCTTGCAACAAGCGGGCCGGATCGGGCAGCGCTGCGCCGTGAAAGAAACCCACGTTAACGTGCGAAGTGAAGACATTGACGTAGCCGAAGGGCGCATCTCCCAAACAGGCAACCGGACAGCCGTCATGCAAGAGCTCCCGGACTTCGTCCCCGCATTTTCGCATCACGCCAAACCAGTGATGCGCGATGGCTCCCAATTCACCTGCATACTCTCTCATCCAAGCATCGATGGCGGGAGCCCGCTCGACAGCGCCGTTGAATCGCAGCAATTCCGTTCTCATCGTCGTGACTTTGGAATCAGCGGGGGTGTTCTCTCATGGCGTTTTGAGAGGTACCTGCTGGTTCCAGGGTGCCACACTTTCCTCATACTCCATGGGATCGCCGAAACCTTCGGCTTGGACGCCGAGTTGGCGAAGAGCGTCCAAGGCCATCAATCGGCGATGCGCGTTGAATGTCATGATATGGGCGAAGACGCCGCCGAACGTGAAGGTCTCAGCGGGTTCGCACAGAGCGTCGACGAACGTATCATCCCAGGCGGAGCGGTTCCGGATGTCACTGAAAATACGATGCAGTTCGGCATCGGTCTTTTCGAGCCTTTGCAGCATCGCTTGCGGGGAGCGCTGCGATTTGGGAGGGCCGTTCCTATCCATATCGGCTCCGGACAGCGCGGCGGTCCAGACCTCTTTCGTGAAGACAATGTTTTCTAACAGCTGCCTTAGAGTCTTATTCGACTCCCGCCAGGGCAGCAGCTCTACGACCGTGGTCAGCGGCCGATCCAATTGTTCCTCTGTCAAAGTACCCGCGTATTCCAACAAACGCCGCGTGTGCCAAGAGTCGTTGCCTGCAAAACGATCGAACAAGTCCATGTCTCTTCCTCCTTTTGTTGAGGAACCAAGGGCAAAAAAGTGAATTTTGTTGGACGCCGGCAAGTGGAAGTGCGGATCACGCATGCGCCGGTAGAGGCTAGGAGAAGTCCGAAAAGCTTTTCGGAACGCGCGAGTGAACGCCTCCAACGAACCGTAGTTGGCGTCCAGGGCGACGTCCGTGACCGACATTCCGGTGTGCGCCAGTTGATATGCGGCTCTTTCCAACAATAGCCGCCGTCGCATGGCACCCGGAGTTTCTTCGACGACTGTTCGGAACAACCTGTGGAACTGAGTGCGGCTTTGGTACGCTTGGCGCGCTAGATCTTGCGTTTTCGCCTGAGTGTCCAGGGAGTTCGCAACAATTGCACAGAGGCGGTCTGCCGTGTCCTGACCATCCGCTTTATTCATGCGTCCGGTTCCTCATCTTGAGCGAATCATAGACAAGAGATGACCCTGCCGCCTGATAGTACGTACCAATCTTCTACCCTAGAAGGCGGACCAAAGCGAATAGACACGTGGATACTCGACGCCGCGCTTGCACGATTACTCTCCACAAACGCCGTTGTGTTGACCGAACCGCCCAACTCCCAGATGGTCGGCAACCCTTACCTTGGGATTACTTCAGGGTTGCCCGTCACTCGCCCATAAGCTCGCCGAATGTCTTGTTTTTGGCCGCGCGTGCCACGCGAGCGAATACAAGACTCTTTTGAGGCTCGAGGCGATATAATCCGTCACGCGACACCCTGCTGATGGGACGCTCGCGAGGCGCGCAGGAGTGCCGTTTCAGAAAGATCTGTCCGGTCTGTGAATTACCAAAATGGAAGGAGAGCACTCATGGGCGATCACGAAAAGATTCAGGACATGGTCCGGAAAAAGGAGCAGGCACCCATTGCGATCGATCCAGCAAGGTGTGCGCTGGTCATCGTCGACGTGCAGCGTTTCTTTACCAGACTGGATTCTGCGTTTGCTCAGCTGTTCCAGAAGATGGCGCCTGGGGCAACGGACGGCTACTTTCAGCGGGTAAAGACCGTCCTGCCCAAGATTCAAGAATTGCAGCAGTGTTTTCGCTCTCACAGCCTGCCAGTCATCTTCTGTGTTTTTGGCTCCTACATGGGGAATGGGCAGGACTTGCCCGGCTGGTTGAAGGACTTTGACCAGCTCGGTCTCAAGCTGCTTGGCTGCCGCATTAATCCGTCAGTGAACGATCCGAGCTGGCAGGTGGAAGACGCGGTAGCCCCTCGCCCCGGCGAGCTGGTGCTCAACAAAACCTCCAGCGGCGCGCTCAGCTCCACGAAGTTGGATCAGATCCTCCACAACCTGGGCGTTAATTCGCTCGCCGTCTGCGGCTTGACAACCGCCATCTGTGTGGCGCAAACAGCTCGTGAAACCGCAGACCGTGGTTTCCGCGTGGTCATCGTACAGGACGCATGCACTGAGCTTAGCGAGGAAATGCATCAGGCCGCCCTCTTGTCCTTTAGTCACGCATTCGGTCAGGTTCGAAACACACAGGACCTCACGAGTTTCCTGGCAAGCGCGAACCCGGCCGGTGGAGACAAGGAACTGTCCAGATCTCATGCGAGTGCCTAGGAGGCGCTTGACCTTGATGGAGTTGCCACTAACGCAGCCCGGCGGAAAATATGTGTGTCATGGTGGGCGAGTAGTCGGCTACACGGAAGCTATCCAGAAGCGGCGTTCTAGGAGATCTGGGACATTCATTCAAAGCGCATGAATGATGTCGCTTTGCCGGTATAGAACCACAAAGAGGATCTGCTTCGCCTTCGAATTTCCTATCGAAAGCGCTGTCGTTGGACCGAATGGACTGACAACCGCGGCTAGAATAATCGAAGAAGTCTCCGTACGCTGTTGAGAGGATGACGGTTACTCCGCATCAGCGTGGAGCTCAGTGTGCGAAAGCAGCAGCGAAGGGAAGTAGGTAGTCATCCTCAGCGAAATCCATTAAAATCATAACGTTATACGTGGGCGTGTAGCTCAGCTGGGAGAGCACCTGCTTTGCAAGTAAGCAGGGAAAACCAAACAAGTGCCGCATCTGGTGTCGCTTACGCGGAAACGCGCGGTGCAACCAACCTCTTGAATTGGACTGAAGGTGGACCGAAAGTTCTCACCCTTTTGTGGTTACGTCCGAGCATACGCTTCGTTGGAATGTTCAGGTGATACTCAAACCTCTAACCCTTCGGTTAACAGCCGAGGAGATCCAAAATTTAAGTGCCCTATCTGGTGTCGTTTACAGCAAATCGGGAGCCATTTTTCCTTCACTAGCTGCACCCAATCCTGCACCCAAGCTAGCGACAGGGGGCCATCGCGTTTTCGGCAAAGAGCATAAGAAAGATGAGGGCACGCACTTGATTCTTTGCCATGATTTCATTCGCAGTATTTTCGTGCAACATCCTGATGGTCCGCATTTGGAGCCCTGCGCCCGTCGACCTTCACGCACCCGAGTTCGCGGCGCTACTGGCTCCCTTCACCTCGTCCAGGAGCGGCTTTAGTTCCCGAAGAACGCCCGTTCGTCCTCGATGAACCATTTTCCGCCGCACCTGACAGATGTAAACACGACTTTGATCGGCAAAACCGTGTGGAGTTTGCCGTCCGGCCCCATCACGTTGTTCAGGGTGATCTCCGCATCCACGAAGGCCGCATCCGCCGTGATAAAGCGGAACCGGAAATTGGAGAAGCTCATCCGGGAACTATCGGTAACCGATGCTGCCTCAGTCTCAAAATGCTTTTCCATGGCGTCCCGCCCTTGAAAAAGCCCGCCAGTGGGCGGAGCCACGGTTCCGTCCTCGGTCCAGATTGAGGCCCTGAGCTTCGCATCCTTCTTCAGAAATCCCGTGGCGAAAACCTCCTTGAGTTTGCGAATATCCTGCTCATCTTGGGCGGTGTCCGTCTTTGGGTTGATCATGACCTTACGCCTCCGTCTTGCCGGTGAACATGGCCGCGTAGGGCCGCCCGTCGAACGCCGACGCGACATGCGAGATCTTTCCATTCTTGAATTGGTGCCACTCAGCAACTAGGACTGTGCCCTCGGCCGGAGCTTTCGTCTCCAGCTCGAAGAAAACGGCGGCGTCGTTCCCTTCGGCAATGATCTTCTTCACATCCAGTCGGACCGTCACCTGTAGCAGTCCCGTAAGGGCCGCGATGTATTCGTCGGCGTTGCGGTAGGTCTCAAAGAGCCCTACGAACACAAGATCCTCATTCAGATAACCGCGGGCCGCAGCGATGTCTCTTCTGACGACGGCGGCGTAGAAAGTTTTGAGGATTTCTCCGGTGCTCGGCATGATCAGTCTCCTTTTTGGTCGTAATTGTCGTGGCAGCGCAGGCCCAACCGTGTGGCTCTCACCGTTTTCCGGCTGGCATCTCATATGTGGTGAAAACCACTTTCCCGCCAACCAGCTCCGGGGAATAAACTGATTCGAACCGTTTGACAGCCTCGGACTGGCCATGGCGGCCCTGTGCTGCAGCGTCCTCGAAAATAAACAAATGCAAAAACCGGGTGGGATCATCCTTCTCCTGCCACGCCAGATACATATGAGTGCCCGGTTCGTTTGCTTGCACATAACGGACAAATTCTTCAATTGCCTGCTTGACCTTGCCTACGGCTGACGACTTCACCTGATAGCCACCGGTTTGGTAAATTGCCATCACGGATCTCCTTTAATTTTTTCTATCTGGACAGTTTTTCTGAACGGCCTCCCATGGATCTCAAGCCGCTGCCGGCTCAAGTCCTAGGTCGCGAGGCGTTTTCCGTACTCCTCTTGCATCCGAGCCTTGGTCGCCCAGAAGGGACGCAGTTCCAACCCGCTGAGATGGTCCGTTAGGATGCCTAGGTGTGTGTGCCAACCGCTGGCCACGCTCACCATCTTTCCAAGGTCGCCAAGGCGGCGGTGGGTCACCACGAGGAGAACGTTCTTACCTTGCTGCTTCAATTCGAAAGTAACTTCAGAAGCGTTCTGCTCGTTGCCCCAGGTGTAGCTGAGCAGCCGGGGCGGATCGCATTGGGTAATACGGCCATAAACTTCACACTCCTCATCCATACCGGGTGGCGTCTTCTCCGACGAAAGATAAGCAAAGCGGAAATTCAGTTCAATCCGACCGCCAATGCGCAATTCCATCGGGCCCGAGGCAAACCACTTTCTGCGCTTTTCCGGGTCGGTTAAGTACGCCCAGACGCGTTCGATCGGCCCAGGCAGCACCCGTTCGATGCGAAACGTGCCGGGTCCGCTTACAGAGCCATACTCATCTGCTCCTTGCTTTGGTTTGTCGTCCCGCTTTTCCGGCTCGTCGCTCATCGAGATGGACCTCTCCTCTTGTTTTGGCGGTCATATGGTCTTCGGCTCTCAATATCGATTCGAGGGTATCTAAGCTCTTGGTCCAGATCGCGCGCTGGGCCACGA
The DNA here is from genome assembly GCA_035544995.1 of Candidatus Acidiferrum sp. GTDB lineage: Bacteria > Acidobacteriota > Terriglobia > Acidiferrales > UBA7541 > Acidiferrum. Next base: position 13,312 of record DASZZI010000028.1, on the reverse strand, counting down.
TCCATGAGGCAGCCTCGTCTAGCGACTCCGGGTCAATGGCGAGCAAGTGTTCACGTCCTGCTCGGCGGCGCCGCACCACGTGAGCACGCTCAAGCACACGAATGTGCTTAGAAACCGCATTGAGTGATATCGCGAATGGGTGAGCAAGCTCGGTGACTCGCGCCTCCCCTCGCATCAAGCGGTGCAGAATGGCTCGCCTTGTCGGGTCGGCCAACGCTTTTAGCGTTCTCGTCAAATTGGATTGCCTCGCGCGATCCATTATTATTCAACCGAAAGGTGGAATATAGTCCGAGGCCTGTGCGTTGTCAAGAGGCATGGGCTGAGCTCATTTGGTGCGGGAACGATTAGAGAGCTACACTGACTACCTGCTGCGCGTATGATCTTGCACCCATTTGCACCCAAGAAGACCGGTTCACCAGAAACAAGATGCTCCGTAAATCATTGCATCTGAAGAAGAAGATTTGACGCGCTGCGCAAGCTTCTTGAACTAACCCTTCGGCTCACAACCGAATGTTAACTGGGCCAAAAATCGGGCTTTCAAAAATTCAACTCATTGGAAATTAAGGAGTTGGCTCCCCTGGCTAGATTCGAACTAGCAACCCTTCGGTTAACAGCCGATGAGGTCAAAAATCTAAGTGCCGTATCTGGTGTTGCTTACCTGAATTTGGGAGCCATTCTAACCTCTCTTGCTGCACCCAATCCTGCACCCAAGAGGTATTTGCAAACACCTCGCGACACTTGAAGTGCTATGTCATACAACGCCGTTTCTGGCCAACTACCGAGTAGCCAGGCGGCCTCGCGGCCGCCCGGCCCTCTCAGAACTGGGCGTGAAAGTTTCCCTTCACCCAGCTCAAGCCCTTCGAACGCCTCTTTAAAGGAGACGCGGTTTCGAAGCTGCCCCATCTGCTTTCCTTCGTTGCCTGCACGATACGCACTTGGAGTCGGCGAACGTTGCGGTTGGTGGCCTGCCAGTCAATGGCGTACCATTCCGCCGCTTCGCGTGAGATCGCACCAACAGCTTGCGCTGTCGTCATCTGCTTTGCCTCATGAGCCGATTAAGCAAGTTCTCTCGTGTGAAGCACCATAAAGGGAAGTCAGCCCGCTTTCGCGTCCGGTGATGTTGTCGATGTAGCTGACGCAACCGATGTCCGCTCCATTACAGAGTGGCATTCGCTTTCTCCCTCATCTGTTATCCGCACCGCCCTCGGTGCATCTTGCGATGCACTTTCCCCTTGCAGGGAGCGATGTGGATTTACCCTGTTCCGTTGGAATGACGCGATAGGTTAGGTCTGTTCTATACGCCGGCAGTGTTGTTTACCCATGACAGAGGAACCGGAAGCCTCAGCACTCACTGCAAGAAGAGCCGCGCAGCATGTTAGGCTCTCTTCGGCTGACGACGCTTACGAACATTTGTGTATTCTGACCGTACTATCAAGCCTAGGCCCTCTCCACCTTATGCTGGCAGATACATCGTCGCCTCGCGGTTCCGATGCCATTCTTGCGAATGTGGGTACATTGTCCGAGGGCTTCGAACGGTCTGTTGCCTCGCCGCTCCAACCTCGTAGGCTACGTGCGATGGGACGCACGGTCTGATCGATTCCTCCTTGTCAGACAATCATTCCAACAGCTTTACAGGTCGCAATCCGGTTTGCCGACAATACGCCCGGAATGCGCCGGCCACCAACGGGCACTTTTACGTCTAGCGCGTTAGAACGCATGTCAACTATCTTGGCGAGTTCTCTGGAGCCATTTGCGGAAATCGAAAATGAACGAGAATGAGGAGGACCACATATCCCAGCAGCGTTACCAGGCTGGCCTCTGGGCCGACGCTGCCACCGGTCATCCATTTTGAACCACGGAATGATGGGGTCAGCAGGTGGCCGGTAAAGCTGATCCCGCTGTCGGGGACACCGTAAAAAAAGCTTCCCGCCCAGTCCCAGGCAGCATGAAGACCAATGGCAAACCACAAATCACTGGTGCGACGAAGAGTGAAGGCGAGCAAGAGCGCAGACATGACAATGCTCGCAGCCCCAACCCAGTTTTCTCCAGAGTTGAGCAGATGGACGCCACCAAAAAGTAAAGCCATTAGCCCGGCCGCGGGCCAAAAGCCCATGCCACGAGCCAGAGTGAACAGCGGATAGCCGCGAAAAGCGAACTCCTCAGTTACGCCCACCAGTACGAAATACACCGACCACAAAACTGCGAAAGCGGCAATCTTGCCGGCTGACAGAAAAATCGTGCCGAAATAAAAATTGCCGGTTGCTCGCAGTACCAGCAAGATGGCGCTCATTGCAGCAAACCCCCAGACCAGGCCTTCCCCGAATTTCGCGCCAAAAGCGTTGTGTGCCGGCAATCCGTATTCGCCGAAGTTGCGCCTCTCCGTGCGGGCAAAAATCGCAGTGGTAATAAATAAGCCAACAAGGATGATCGTCTCACTCAAAATGGCCTGGCCAGGAGAGATAACTGCCGAGCGCTGGAAATGGATTAGGGACAGCAGCGCGCGGATTGCCAAGAGCAGCAGCCAAACTAAAGAGATGAGAACGACAAAGAATGTCAGCACTCTCCAGCCCGCGCGCAAGCCGTTAGGCCCTTGAAAGAGTCTCATCATAAAGGGAAGTCTTGGCGTCTCAAGAGGGTTAGCGTCGCCCTCGGTACCAAGAGCTGGATGGTCATTTTCCATATAAATTGAACAATCGGTGGCTGTGTCTACTTCAAATTACAGCGACCACCCGGGATTGTACAGTTTTGCTGAAGGCGTGTCGTTCCCAAGAAGTCGGAAGAGGGTCCGAACATCTGATCTCTCTTGATTCGGTTAGTTGAACTACCGGAGATGTGGTCCGCCTTGGCACTTTGGCGATTGTGCCCGAGTGACGGGCTAACCGGAAGTTATTCCGCGCCAGAAGTCCCGCTGTGGGAAGTGTGGGATTCGCCGGGCTCCCGGGGCTCCCGACGAACACATCTCTCGGTAACGCCGCTGTGTTTCCTTCCGCAGATGTGCCGAAACGAAAACGCTCCTCTGAACCAATAAGAGCATTCGGTCACAGACCGAATGGTTTGGGATGTGAACCGAATTGTGAATACTCGAATGAGGTTTGCAGTAAGCACTTCTGCTCTCGCTGTGACCCAGGTTCATAACGCGCCTGCCTTGGGCGCGGACCGACCGACTCCAACAGCTCCATTCCCTGCTTTGGCTTCTCTGTGTTTTCAGTAATTTGGGGAATCTGCTTTTCGCTCAAAGCTAACCCCAATGGCATGAAAACATCGGATTCTGGCACAGTTTTGGCACAGGGGACTGGGGTGAACCCCTCTGTTGAGACAATCTGGAATTGGCACACTTGCTGTTCCCAGAAACCTTATAAAGACGGCTTCCCGTCCGCGATTCCCACTTTCATCGAAACGCGTTATGACTCAAGAGGATTGTTTCCGAGTGCGCCGTCACCCGTCAACAATTCGTCGGATAGCGGCGTCAGAAGGATTCAACCGTCCAGGTCCCGAATCCTCGACATCTTCCGCCCTAGTCCAGAAACGATGAAAACGGAAGCTTGATGGGCAAGCGCCGCTGTTACCTCTTGCAGTGCGCGCGTTGTAAGCGATGGCGAAGCGCCAATAAGAAGTCGGCGCCAATATCGATGAGCGCCAGTCCTGCCGATCTGCGCCCGCTCGGAAATGTCTTAATGGGATTCGGCCGCTGCGTAGGTGCCCGCCGCCCGTGCCTGTGACTTGTCTTGGGCTCTGGTTTCGCCGCTTTTGTCGATTTCGATGGAACCTTTGAAGAACGCGCCGTCTTCGATCATCACACGCGCCGTTGTCACATCGCCGTTTAGGGAACCGTCTTTTTTGATCTCGATTCGGTTGCTGGCACGTATGTTTCCCTTCACGCTGCCGTAGATCACGACTTCGCGCGCAATGATATCGGCAGTGACCTTCGCGGAGGCAAGGATCGTGACTTTCGATAGATTCAGCTCGATCAATCCTTCCACTCGGCCGTCGATTTGCAGATCTCGGTCTCCGCTGATTTCACCTTTGATGGTCAGACCCGGTTCGACGCGCCAAACGGGGCGCTCGGCAACCACGCCGTTGCGCCCTTTTATTGATCGCGGCCGCAACGAGGGGTTTTCCTGAAACGCCAGCTCATTGAACTCCTTCGCTATCGCGACGTTTCCGCTGGCGAGGAACTCTACTCCCTCCGGAGTCAGCGTGTAGCGGGAAAGAGGTCGGCCCGGTCCCTCGGAGGCAAGGGTCTCTGTCTCGAAAAGCGTCTTGCCTTCCTGTCTAAGATCGTGGAGCAAATCATGAACGGCGTGAGACGGCACTCCCGCCGCCGTCTTCAGCTCGTTGATCGTGAACTGACGGAGCTGAAGAGCAACGCGCCTCAATCGATACGGACCAAATGGATTCCGGTCAGCCATAGAACCCACATAGCATAGCGAATTATTTTGCCTAAATCAAGGAAAATATTTATTGTGTTCCCTCTATCCTTTACGGATCCCATTTGCCGACTAAGTCTTCTAGGTTCATATATTTGAGAGACATGAGATGATCAATGCCTTCAGTCCCACGCCTCACGACCTCCCCGAGGAGCCATGCTATATCCTCCGCCCCTCCTAGACTTTCGGGATACTCCAAAATCGCACCCGTGAACTTCCAAAACTGGGCCGTGCTCCTAGCATGTAGCCGGATGGCCTGCTCGTCCAAGCCGGAAAATCCCTCGAAACCTATGGCGCTTGAAGGACCCGGGAGTGCCTCCCGCACTTTTAGGAAATGCCGATACAGGTCTGCGCGATGCTGGGCCCAAAGAGCCCGCTTCCAGTGTGGGATTGCTGGAACTGACTGAAAACTTTCTCGAAGCGCGGACACGAGCCAACCCTCCCGAACCGACTGATCGAGGCGCGAATTCTTTGGGACCAAGTGCGAGAGATATTCGTGAGCCAGCACGAGGTCCGCCAGGACGATACCTTCGAGTGCATGGGCTACTGGCTGGTAGGCCCAACGGATCTTGTTGGCTATCCGCGAAGTTCCGGCGCAAAAATGTACTGCCTTAAGATCAGCAAAGATCTGAACCAGCGCCGGCTCGGCAACCAAGAGTCCGGCGAGTCCGTGCTTTTTCAGGGTGTCTTTCGTAAACCGATGCGCCGTCGCGTTGGCGCTGACGAGATCGGAAAATGCATCGGGCTTCGGAAGCTCCGTTAGCGACTGGGCACGAATCGCTTCTAGGATTTCGCGGGAGGCTCCGGTGGTGTTGCGGAACTTCGGGCTGGCAAATGCCGCCTCCCAAATCCCATCGATGGCGCTGCCTTCTTCGATTCCCTCTTCGGTGTGGGCGGCCACGATAGATCCCAGATGAGCGACAACTTGGTTCCCACTAAGTTTGGCGCGTTCAAACGCCAGGAAAGTTGCCGGTTGACTGAGCGCGTGCGTCAGAGCGCGCGAGAGAGCCAAGAGAATGCGAAACTGGGCCTGGAGCGACGTGTCCTCGAAGTTCGGATCAAATTGGGGAGTGTCCGGCATGAGATGGAGTCATCTGCGCCGCGATGGTCGACTACCTTTCTGGCCCTTCGCACCTCTTGTCGACTTCTTGGGAGATTGCTGCTCGGGAACGACTACTGACGTGACGTCCGGCGCGGGCTTCGCAGCGCCGGGACTCAAATGGCGGTCGCGAAGTTCCTTGAAGAAAAGGTCCAGCAATTTTTCCCCCGTTATTTCGCCCATTTTCTTCGCGGCCCCTTCTACGAAACCCTTCGCTACATGACCAACGAGAGGAGCCAATGTAACGAACAACCAAGGCCATTCCACACCGAGGCCGAGATAGCCGCCTTCGTCCTCCACGTGCGCCCCAACGTTCTCATCAGGAGAGAGTTTCTTCCGCGCAGCCTCCAAGGCTTCCGTGACTTCCGCTCGCACCTCGGCTTCCGTGCGCTGTTTTCCCGTTGGGGTAATGCCGATGCGAACAGCATAGAGGACATCGCGGCTCTGGCGATTTTGCGTATTCGCTTGAGTTGCAGATTCCGGCTTTGGTTTACGTACCTGTCTGCGTTTCGCCGACTTTTTCGCTTTCTTTGAGGGCATGATTCCTCCAACGGATTCTGAAGTGAAACGAGCGCAGCACACTCTCGAAAAAGCCGGAGCTGCTGGGGTACACGGGAAGGTATCATAACCACAAAACAAAGACAGCAGGCACATGGCAAAAAACGGCCGAGTAATCTCTCCGGGCACAGACTGTCGAGCTGACCCGTGCGAATCCCGGGTGCTTCTACTCGTCGTAGCTAGACTGCACGTTCGCTATCCTTCGTCTCGCTTCGCAATCATATCGGGAATGGCCGAGATTGACGGCACAAAGAAATAGCCTCCGCCGGTTGGAGTCACCCAATGTGACGGTGTGCCCACGCTTGCTTGTTCGAGTTTCTGGCCAAAAATGGAGCAGCGCCGCACTCCATCTGCTGCGGGCGCATTCTGTCCGACGATCATGTCTTGGCCGCCGGGCATTTTCGGTCGGCTTTCGGCGTAGAAGTATTTCCGCTAAGCCGGTACAGCCGAGGCAGGCTTGCGCGAGAGGGACTGCAGCTGGGTTTTGCCGCAGTGGATACGCGTGAAATCCGGCGCGGCGTCCAAGATCTCGCAGCTGCGTTGGAAGGGGAATCAAAAGCGTCCCAGCGCTGAAGGTGCCGAGATCAGGCTGTCGATGTAGTCTACGCGTCGGACGCACGCCTATCCCGGTCCAGAAACGGGGTTGTGGGAAGTGAAAAGACGGGGTTCTGGGTGGATTGTCGGCAACTCGGAAGTTATCATCCGATCTGATTTGAATAATGAGCATCAGGCCAACCCGCTTCCCTGAAAGTGTCTCAATATAAGGATTCAGTCCAGGACGCGCATGCTTTTGTAGCAGAGCCGTCCTTGCGAACATCTGCTACCTACCCAGGATCGATTCCATAAACATTTGCAGGACAGCAAACGCATCCTCGACTTGACCCGATAGATCGCACTCGCGCGCAAGCGCGCGGTAAGGGTTTTGCCATTCGGCAGGAGGTACTGGAAGCGTGTTTGGCAACGAGTGCGTCTCGCGGCGCTCAAAAGTAACGCGGATTGCTTCCGTGACTTTGTTGCGGGCCAGCGTTGCGGACTGAATCAAGAGAACCATGTCCACGAGGTCTCGCACGCGGCTATTTAACGCGCCCTGTCGTGGCAGAGTGTAGGCGTGAAGTTTTTCGGCAAACTGTTGCTCGCGAGGGATCATGTACAACGACGGGCTCGCAATACCGGCAAACCCCAACCAGTCGCGGCCTTCGATGACTTCGAGCGGCTCCATCACAGCATCGCCTATCCCTACGTCTAGGTGAAATCCAACGAATACGCGGCCATCGAGGCGAGCTTCGACCGGAAACCTCGCGCCGCCATACGGAGCAGCATCTAGGTCAGAAATTGGCTCACCTATCGTGTAAATGAAGAAGTCGTCAATACCGAATGCAGCGGCTGCTTGCAGCTTCTCCAGCACTGCCAGATTCTTCTTGTCGTCTTTCTTCTCGCCTGAACTGCAGACGCTGCGCATTGTCAGGTCAATGTCCTTCGTCGTGCGCGCGGCCTTGATTCGCAACTCCATCGCGTAACCACCCTTCAATACCCAAGGTAGCGCGCGAGGCTGTGCCGCCTGAAACAGTCGCGCCAAGAGCCGGTCAAAGGCAACCTGACGCCGCAGGCGCTGCAAGTCAACGCTTTCCTTCCCTGCAATATCCTGAAGCCTGTCCTCCAGTGCCCTTCGAAAGGCTGCGGCTGTCGCGTATCTCTTAGGCTCCATCAGGCGGCTACTTTCTCAAAGAAGGTTCGCAGTTGCTTGCTATCAGCGAGAAGTTTCCTAGCCTCTGCAATTTCGCTTCTGCGAATGAGCCCTCGCCGTAGCCCTTCACGGAGTGCTTGCCGAAGGATCGCAGGCGGCACCTCTCCTTCTGCCAGCAGATCAAGAATTGTTCGCATAGGCCTTGTTACCCGCACTCCATGAGCCCCACCGATATCGCACTGAGGGAGATCAGCGAAATGCAGGACGAGCACGCGGGGGATTTCACTATTTCGCCGGAAGCTTCTCGGTACAGTCATGTGCAGCTTCGCTGGCATTACGTCCGAAAGATCGTGAAGGCTCAGAGCAGTTTGATGGCTGTAGACTCCCTGGGCGGCCTCTCCCCGATTCCTGGACCAGAGCGACCAAAGCATCAGGTCAGGGCGTTCGCCTCGTGGAAAGCTGGCCAGCCGATAGATTCCCCGATGCTCACGAATCCAGTTTCCCGCCTGAACGTGGTACGGGTGAGTATTCTCCGCGAACCCCGCAGCTTTAGCCTGCTTGGTCGTGAAGAAACCCTGCTGGCCTTCTGCAATCTCGTAGAGCCGCTTGGCGGCTTCTTTCCGCTCTCTTCTCACAACACAATACTACAACTTATTTGAGGTATTGTGTAGTCCAATCTACAGAATTGCTTCTAGCAGGACATTTTCCCTTCCCGTGCCTGCACTTCCCGGACGTAAGTAGCTTTTGATCTACTTAATGTCAGATTCGCGGTAGGCTTAGTGGCTTAGTACTTTTTCGGGTGAGGTATTTAAAATGAAAGTCTTACGCCTCACGATTGAGCATTTTCGCGGTATTAACAACGCCGTTTTTCACTTCGCCGGTCACGCGCTCCTCATCGGCATGAACAATGTTGGTAAATCCACCGTGTGCGAAGCGCTGGATCTGGTGCTGGGACCAGACCGCCTTAACAAGTTCCCGCCGGTGGAAGAATTCGATTTCTACAATGCCGACTATCTTGGCGATGACGGAGAAACCGCAATACCAGTGCGGATCGAAGTCGTTCTGACGGAGCTGACTCGTGAAATTGAATTAGCGTGCCCAACGCACTTGGAATTTTGGCATGTAGCGGAACGACGCCTGCTGGGTGGGGGCGAAGCCGATCTAGCGAATTCGCCGGACGTAATCCAATGCCTGCGGCTCGAAACTGTCGCCCGCTACGACAAGGAGGAGGACGAGTTCGAAGCCAAGACCTATTTTTGCCATGGCACAAACAACCTCGATGACAGCCCTGAGCAAGTGCGGAAGAAAACCAAGCGCCTCTTCGGTTTCTTGTACCTTCGGGCGCTGCGAACCGGCTCCAGGGCCCTAAGCCTAGAGCGTGGATCACTTCTTGACGTTATTCTCAGAATGCAAGGGATTAGGACGGGCCTTTGGGAGAGTTCAATCAAACGCCTTCGGGAACTCGACCCGCCAATTGCGGACGACGCTGCGGAACTAGCGCCAGTATTGGAGACTATCGAAAAGCGCCTTGCGCAATACATTCAGCTTCATGCCCAAGACCGCGCAACGAGACTCTATGTATCCAAACTGACGCGGGAGCACCTGCGCGAGACGATCTCTTTTTTCCTGTCCACTTCTCCCGGCCAGAAGCCCGTCCCATTCCAGGAGGCAGGGACCGGAACGCTGAATACACTCGTTCTCGCGTTGCTCTCATTTATAGCAGACGTTAAGAAGGACAATGTGATTTTCGCGATGGAGGAGCCAGAAATCGCGTTGCCGCCGCACACACAGCGCCGCATCGCCAAGTACCTGCTCACGGAAACAACCCAATGCTTCGTCACGACCCACTCGCCATATGTAATCGAACAATTCAACCATGACCAGATTCACATTCTTCGGCGGGACGAAAGCGCAAACGTAGAAGCAATCGTAATATCACTTGGCTCGACGCTCAAAGAAAAGATGTACCGCAAGCACACACGTCGCGGACTTGCGGAGGCGATGCTTGGACAAGGTGTCATCGTTGCCGAAGGAATTTCGGAGCAAGCGGCATTGGCGGTCGTCGCCGCCAAAATGGAACTGGCTGACGAGCTTTATTACCCCCTAGACCTGTCGGGAGTAACAATTTTCCCCGTTGAGGGCGATGGATCAATGTCATCCTTTGGAGCTTTTTTCAGGACGCTCGGACTCAAGACGTATGCGTTCTACGACAAGAAGGAGCGCAAGCCAGAAGAAAATCAGAAACTAGCCGACAGCTTCGACATCCCGAACGAAACCGCATATCCTGGGATTGAACTCCTTCTGGTCTCCGAAATTCCAATAGAACGCCAGTGGCAGTTTTTGGACTCACTCCGGCAGTCAGGTGAACAGGGCCACCTGGGAATTTCGGCAGTCCGCCCGCCTGACCCTGAAGTCAGAGACTTACTGCTAAGGGCGTTAAAAAGCAACAAAGGCAATGGCTATGCCGCCGCTGTCATCGATCTGTGCGGGATGAATGAACTGCCAGCCAGCATAACTGGTTTTTTGGCAAAGGTCTTTTCGGACTTTCCGGCATTGGATCATGTTCCGATCCCCGCCCCCGCGCCTGTAGCTGCGGCAGAAGCTGGCGCTGTGCCAGAAGGGAGTGCTGGTGGTGTGAGCAACTGAAGATGATCGACCCAGCCCAGGATGCTCGGCAATTGATTCTCGACTCCAGCGGTCATGTTCTGGTTCGAGGAGGTGCCGGCAGCGGCAAGACGACAATCGCTCTACGAAAAGCAGTCCAGCGGATTGAAGAAGGCTTATCCGAAGGCCAATCCGTGCTCTTCCTAAGTTTTTCCCGATCCGCTGTTTTTCGAATTGCCCAAGCCTCTAAAACTGAGGCCCAGAGTCAAAAGCGGCGTTTTCTTGCCTTGCAGACTTTTCATTCTTTCTGTTGGGAATTACTGAGAACGCATGGATATCTTCTTGGGGCTCCCACAATCCTCAGGATTCTGCTGCCGCAGGACGAGCGGGCTCTCTCGAATGGGGCAACACGTGACAGTCAGGAATGGCCCAAATGGGAAACCGAGCGCCGCCGCCTGTTCCACGAAGAGGGCAAACTCGTTTTCGACCTCTTTGCACCCATGGCAGCGGATCTTCTCCACCGATCCGTACTCATCCGGAATCTCGTGGCTCACCGTTTTCCCTTGGTCATTGTAGATGAGGCACAGGATACCGGTCCTGACGCTTGGCGATGTATCGAGATATTGGCCTCGACTATTCCAATCGTGTGCCTCGCCGATCTCGACCAGCAAATTTTCGATCACTTACCGGGAATCGGGCCCGAACGAATCGCGGCCATAGAAAAAGCCCTGAATCCCCTCTGTGTCGATCTTGGGGGTGAGAACAACAGATGCTTGGGCACGGAGATCGCAGCTTTTGCAAATGACATTCTCTCATGCAAGATACGCGGCGCTCCGTATAAAGGCGTAACGAGGTTCGGATACCGGCCTAACGGCGTGGACTTCCAGAAACTGATCCGGCAGGGCATAGCGATTATCTTGAAGAAAATCGAAGACGAAACGGGAAACAGGCCAGACAGCTGCGCCATTCTGGCACCTTATGGGGCAGGCGTTGCGCGTATCACCGCAGCGCTAAGCGCCGGAGATAAACCGATTCCGCACAAGGTCCTTTTCGACGAGGCAGAAGTGCTTTTGGCAACCCGCCTCGCAGCATTCTTGCTTGAGCCCAAGACGGATGCTTCTCATACTTCTGATGTCGCCCTGAGTCTCGAACTCTTGGCTGCGATAAAGCGAGCGTCAGGAGTCAAGACTGGCATCCAGAAAGCCAAGCAACTCCTGCTTTGGGCCAATCAGCTCCGGCAAGGAAAATGTCCAAGGAGCAAGTTGGTCGCCGCTACTCAGCAGCTCGTTGTCTCGGCCAAGGGAATGCAATTGTCCGGCAATCCAGCCGCCGATTGGCTGCTGGTAAAAAACATCCTGAAGGGCAATCCTGACTCGTCTATTGCAGCAATAGCTGGGAACCTCGACTACTTAGTCGCCTTCAGGCGCGGGAAGCGAATTTCTGCAAATCTATCAGATATGTGGTCGGATCGCGGGTGTTATTCGGAAGCGAGAGAAGCGGTGGACGCAGCTCTGGCGGAGGATCAAATTCTTTCCGGTATTGAGGACCTTACGGGTATTCACGTAATGACTATCCATCGCTCCAAAGGAAAGCAGTTCGATGGAGTCATTATCCTTCGCGAAGGTCAACGCGGTGCCAACGGATGGTCATCTTCTCTGATCTGGCGTGGCGACCAGAATCCCTATCCACGCAGTCGAAAAATTCTTCGTGTTGCCATCACCCGCGCGATGAAGCACGTTTTGATCCTTGATCCGTTCTTTCCGAAGTGCCCCATACTTTCAGACCACAAGCTCTGATTCACCTCAACGCCGCATTTCTCTGAACGGCAGGCAGTAGCGAATCAGTGGTCCCAAGCATACGGCCCCATCACTCCGCTATGTTCGCAACCACGGCGGATTCCACCAGCGCCACCCTTATATGCAACCGAAGCGGCCTCCGCTAGCACACGGTCGCGCCAGATGAACAGCGACCTGTCACGCCCGTTGCCATCCGCTCCAGCCGCAAATACAAGACCGCTTCGCTCTCTGTCCTTCGGTGAGTCCGTTGCGATTTGGTTCCCATGTCTGGTTGAGGGAACCAACTCTCAACTCACCGAAAGGACAAAGAAATGAATTCAGAAAACATCAAGAAAGTTACAAATCAAGCCATCGAGCAACTCATCACGGCGCTCAACGAGGGCCGGAGCGAAACGCTGACGCAATACCTTGCAGCGATTGGCCGATTCCACCGTTACAGTCTCCGAAACGTGATGCTCATCGCATCACAGAAGCCGACCGCAACGCACGTGGCAGGCTTTCACACTTGGCACAAGCTTGGGCGATTCGTGAAGAAGGGCGAGAAAGGAATCTTGATCCTTGCTCCCATCGTCCGGCGAAAGAATGAAAACGAGCAGCAAAATGAAACTGACGAATCATCAACGGCTGTCGACTTTCGCGCAGCTTACGTCTTCGACATCAGCCAAACGGACGGCCAAGAACTGCCCGTAATCGCAAGCGTCAATGGCGATCCTCGCGAGCACCGTGAGCGCCTTGCGAAGTTTGTCGCCGAACAAAGCATCGCTCTTGAGTATTCAGACGAGATTGCCCCGGCGCGGGGCACTTCCACAGGAGGCAAAATCACGTTGTTGCCCGGTCAGTCCCCTGCTGAAGAATTCGCAACTCTGGCGCATGAACTCGCGCACGAAATGATGCACCGTGACGAACGCCGCAACAGCACTTCGAAGCGAAGCCGCGAGACTGAGGCAGAGGCTGTCGCATTCGTGGTCTGCCAAGCAATCGGGCTTGAGACGGGCTCGGCAGCGCAGGATTATGTGGTCTTCGAGATTATGTGATGTGGAGCTCTCGAGCGCTTCTGAACAGCCGGGAACCTCAGTTTGAGCACCACATAACTTGGGATCAGAGTCTTGGTGGTGGGTCAGTTTCCGGATGCCCCGTCATCCGC
>DASZZI010000027.1:0-4476 GCA_035544995.1 Candidatus Acidiferrum sp. | reverse complement strand
CATCGCCTCCAAATAACGGGCGCAAGCGGCATCGTCAGGGAAGATGCGTTGAAATTTCGGAAGACTCGTTGGGAAGGTTGTGTCCATGTTTGAGACGATAGCACACGATCAAACGTTTGTCAAGCATCCCGATAAGCATGGTGTGAAACAAGTACGCATATTGAGCTATGATACTAACATTATGGTAAGCATGGCCGTAAAAAAACCGAATCCGGCTCCCCCGCACCACTGCCCGGTCGAAGTCACCCTGGAAGTGATCGGGGGCAAATGGAAGGCCCTCATTTTGTTCTGGCTGCGGGATCACACCTGCCGCTTCGGGGAACTGCGGCGCAAAATTCCCGGCGTCAGCGAACGCATGCTGACCCAACAGCTTCGCGAGTTGGAAGTCGACGGCATCGTCCACCGCAAGGTCTATCCGGTCGTGCCGCCCAAGGTGGAATATTCGCTCACGGCCTACGGGCGGACCCTGCGGCCGATCACGGAGCTGATGTGCAAATGGGGAGAGACGCATCTGCGGCGGTCGAAACGAAGCGCGGGCTGACACAGCGGCCGCGCGACCCCGGCTGGAGCGTGGCGACGAGACCTACCGCCGATCTTCAGAGATCGAGGCCAGAGTTCTTTAACCGCCCCGTGAGACACGTCTCTCTTCACGACCGCTGGGAGAGCGTAAGGCGTGTTCCATGGCTACCAAGCATAATTTCATTGTCACCGCCCTGCTCGTGCCCACTTTGATCTATTTTCGGCTTGGCGATGAGAATCGGCTCGTCCACTATTTGGAGGGGCAGGGGTACTCGGATGTTCAGATTGAGCATCCCGACCAATATCATTGTTACAAGAGCGACTCTTATTCCTACCGCGCGCGTTCGCCAAACGGCACTTTCGTGCACGAAGGGGCCTGCGTCTTCTTCTTCTTCTTCATCAAGAACATCGAGCGGATCGGGAAGACGAAGTCCGCCCAAGGATGAATGGTGCCGCTCGGGTTGACCGGGCTCCGCCAGAGCGAAAGGCGTGTTCCATGGACGTTAGGGTTCTCATTGTTTTAATTGCCTTATTTGTGTTATTTGTCGCGGTTTACGCGGTTAGCCTTCGCTACTGGCCGGCAGAGCATAAGGCGTTGGATAAGCGTCACATTGTCACCGCCGCGCTTGTTCCACTTACGCTCTATTTATGGCACGGCGAAGAGAATCGGCTCGTCCGCAACTTGGAGGCGCGGGGGTACACAGACGTTCAGATTGAGCATCCCGATCAATGGCATTGCGTCCGGCGCTGGAGCACTTATTCCTACCGCGCGCGTTCGCCGCGCGGCACTCCCGTGCATGGAGGGGCCTGCATCATGTTCTTCCTCTACGACATCACCGAGCCGATCGGGGAGAAATACCGCGTTCTAGCTAGGATGAATGGTGGCGCTCGGGTTGACCCGGCTCCGGCAGAGCGAAAGGCGTAATCCATGGACGTTAGTTTTCTCATTTTTTTAATTCCCTTCTTTGTGTTATTTGTCGTGTGTTACGTGGTCAGCAATCGCTACTGGCCGGCAGAGCGTAAGTCGTTGGATAAGCGTCTCATTGTCACCGCCGTGCTTGCGGGACCTATGTTCTATTATCTGCAGGGCGAAGAGGATCGGCTCGTCCACCATTTGGAGTCGCAGGGGTACACGGACGTTCAGATCGAGCATCCCAACCAGTGGCATTGCCTCCGGCGCGAGGGCAAATATTCCTACCGGGCGCGTTCGCCAAACGGCACTCCCGTGCATGGAGGGGCCTGCGTCTACTTCTTCATCATCGAGACCACCGAGCCGATCGGGGAGAAATACCACCGAGGATGAATGGTGCCGCCCGCGTTGACCAGGCTCCGGCAGAGCGAAAGGCGTGTTCGATGAGTGTTAAGAGTATTAAATTTATTTTCTGCGCCGCGTTTGCGGTAGCGCTGATCATTTATTACCAGTGCGAAGAGGATCGCTTCGTGCACTATTTGGAGGCGCGGGGGTACTCGGACGTTAAGACCGAGCATCCCACCCAATTTAATTGCCTCCAGGGCTGGACCTCCGCCTATTCCTACCGCGCGCGTTCGCCGAGTGGCACTCCCGTGCATGGAGGGGCCTGCGTCCTCTTCTTCGCCACCGGGATCACCGAGCCCATCGAGAAATACTCCGCCCGGCGATGATTAACGCCGCTCGGGTTGACCGAGCTACGGCTGACCGGCTTTTCCGCCTTTCTTGTTGGAGGAGCGGCACAACTTCTTGCCGTCAATGGCGATCACATCCGCCAACGCGCGGGTCAGCTTGGCGACGCAGGCGACGAAGCGACGCTGGAATTCCGTAGCATCGAGCGTTGCAAACCGTGCGATAAAATCGACGAAGGTTTCTGCCCCGGCGAGCACTGCTAGCACTTTAGCCGTTTCTCACGCGGTAATTCCACCCAATGATCCTTCGCCCCGGGGCACACGATGGGCTGCCGACAGGCGATCTGGTCGAGCCGTTGCGCGCGAGCGCGCATTTCCTCGGTGGGCGTCAGGCCGAGGCTATCGAACACCACCTGGATTCGATGCAGCCAGTCGTGCCTGAGCGCGGCCTCCCGAGCATTGTTGCGCCGAACCGTTCGCAGCCGCTCAGGGTCGCCGTTCAGCTCCGCGAGGACACGGCCAATATCGGGAGAATCGAATGGCATGTGAATTACCGCATCCGGCCAATCGAACTGCCGTTTGAATTCTTCGGTGCGCGGCGCCTCGCCGATCATCACCGTGCCCGCCGCGGCACCCTCGTAGAACCGCGCAGAGATCTCATTACGACCCGCCGTGAAGTCGGGTTTGTTGATATAGCCGCGATGGGCAATGTAGTAGCAGCTGTGTTTGAGTATTGTCGCCAGCATGCCGCGATGTTCGTGCGGGCTGTCGACGCGGAACGTGCGCTGCTTCAGGTCGGCGCCACTCGCGGCCACGGTGTCGTAGTAGTAGAAGCTCTGCTGCCGCTCGGCCTCCTCGAGCAGCGCCTGATGCGTGACCGGCGAACGCCGGCCGATGTTGCAGACATGGATCGGGCGCGGCTGATCGAGCGATGCAGGCGCGAAACGCGGCACGTCGACAGCGAGCGGCAGGTAGGTGCACGGTCGACCGGTGATGCGCGCCACGTCCTGGACGCAGTGACTGGAGCCAAGAAAGACGTGGTCAAAGGCAGATAAGAGCTCGAGTAGATATTCCGGCAGCATATCCGACCAGAGTTCGGTGATGAAGCAGGCCGCCTTGCGGCAGCGCTGGCGCCAGTTGGGAATCGTTGCGAGCGAATACAATTCGAAGGTGTGGCTGAACACCGGAAAAAAGAGTTCGAAGTCGCGCTCCAAGACCACCTTGCTCCGCGGGTAAGGCGCAAGTCGGTGCGCAAGCCTGGGTGACCCAGATGCCAGGCGCACGAGCTTGTAGGCGCGCCGGGAGAACTCCAGAGCCGGCAGGTCGGTCGCGTCGATTCGCTGGGCACCCGTAACAGCTGCGAAAGTGTCCTCGAATTCGTAGGCGACACAATACGCGACGAGGTCGGCAATCCGGCGCTGCGATAATAGCAATACCTTACTTTGCAAAAGTCTTCCGATCAGTTCGACGTTCATGGGTACGCAACACCAAGGCACGTTTCTGTCACGGTAACAATGACCCGTACAGGGCAATCGGGTGATGGTTGACGGCCATCGGTAGATGTTCTTCACGGTTTGAGAGGCGAGGGGCCCAGCGTGTCGGGATCGATTCGAGGCGGAGGCTTGTCAATGATGACCGCCCGTTCTTGGCGAGGCACGGGTGCTATCGAGGAGTGCTGTCGGGCGGCTCTAAGCAGGGGGCCTCCGGTATCGGTAACTGGCCGCCAGTTAACCCAGAAGTTTAGACTTGATCTGAACGTCTTCGTTAATCCGTCATGGCACGATCACATTGTTTGCAGCGCTCTCTTATCTCGAAGGCAAGATCATCAGCCGCATCGAGGAAAAACACACCCATGTCGAGTGGCTGCGGTTTCTCAAGCAAATCGGCCGCGAAGCGCCGGGCGAACTGGATGCGCACATCATCGCCGACAACTATCCGACGCACAAACATCCCACGGTCAAAGCGTGGTTTGTCAAACACTTTACCATGCACTTCACGCCCACTGGCTCGGCGACCTGACCGGCGACGTGGTCCGGGAGGGCCGTTTCACCAGCGTCGCCGAACTCACCCGCTCTATCGAGGGCTATCTCGCGCAGCGCAACCGCAGCCCCAAACCGTACCGCTGGAAAGCCAAAGGACCAGGAAATCCTTGAAAAAATCCACCGCGCACGCCAAGCTCTCACTGCCGCTTGATTATTACTACCTATTTTAATGACAGTACACTAGGGCCTGTTGACATTCATAGGGGGATTCCCTTTTTGCGGAAAGTTTGATTCAAGGCTGCCGACCAAGGAGGCGGCAGTGATTCGGCTGGTTTTGAATGATGCGCAATGGGAGCGAGTGGCGCCGCTTCTTCCC
>DASZZI010000026.1:0-5417 GCA_035544995.1 Candidatus Acidiferrum sp. | reverse complement strand
TTCCCGCGTTCGATTTCGTAACCGAGTGTTTTGAGCCGCGTGGCTAATTCAGAGCGGTACACCGCCGTTGCATATTGTTGCGTTTTGTAAAGTTCGCGCGGCTGCAGGGCATAGGCTTCGCCGTCTTCGGTCTTAGTGAGATTAAAGAAGGCGACATGAGTGTGCAGCTGTGGTGCGGCATATCCGTTTACCGGCCTGGCGCTGTCGTGCTCGAATTTCGCTGCTACCCATTTGCCGGTTGTTTCTGCGGGAAGGTTCCCGCCGATGCGGGCCTGGACATATCGCTCAAGCTCATCGAGTGCGACAGAAACACTTTCTCGATGAGCTTCTCGCACTCGTTCATCTGCGCCCACAAGGGCGGTCAGCGATACGCTTTTCGGTGCCGAGAACGTCGCATCCCATCCCGCGCGGTGCTCCATCGGACTTACCTTCTCACCGTGCCTGTTTACGTATTCCCGCGCTGTTTGATGGCGCACAAGCTGCCCGCCAGTTGTCGGGTGTTGGCCTTCAGAGAGCCGTTGGAAGTGTTCCTCGCGTACTTCACCACGCAATGCCCATTGCTCGGCGAGCCTGCCGTGCCATTCGCCGCGTATCTGGTCGCCTTGCGTGTAATAGTTCTCGCGGGCGTTGGAGAACTCTTCCGCGTGATACGCCTGCGCTTGGCTCGCGCTCAGAGGATTGGAGATGGTTAGCATCGTGCTGTTGGCCTACCGGAAGAAGTGTCCCTGTGCTGCTCTGTTTCTTCGTAATTCCTGCTCGCGGGACTGCTTCACATCCTGTGACGCGAGTTTCTGTTCTAGAGCGCTGGTTACTCCCGTCGTTGCCGCCGCAGTCTTGCGCTCTTCTTTTCGTGGCATCTCCATCGGCCGTTCGATGAATACCGGATGGCTGTCCGGCAGTTCGACGAAAGAAAAACTCATCCGCACAACGAGATTCCTGTGTTTCAGATACCCATGCAGCGGCTGGAGCCCGGTTATCTCACTCGGTATCACCAGAGGTTCGAGTTGGCGTTGGAGGTTCTGGCTCTCTGAGTTCCGGCTTTGCCCCCATTGCCCGCTCGACCGGCTTTCGCTCAACCGCTCGGTCTCAATCTCTCCAATAGCGTCCGAAATCCACCGCGCCGCGTTCGGTTCGCTGGTGGCGAGAAAGATTTTCGTTGCTGGCTGCGAGAGCATGGCCTCGGCTTCGTGGCCGTAGCGCGTCTCTAGCTGGCTGCGTCCTTGGAAGCCAAGCACAACGGGATTGTTCGATTTGCGGTTCTCCGTGACGGCTGTGTGTAGCTGCGGCAAACGCTGCAAGCTCGCCAGTTCATCCAAGACGAACCACACGGGACGGGGGCCTGTCTGGCCATAATTCATCAGCCGCAACACCAGCGTGTCGAGCCACAAGCTCGTGAGTGGAACCAGCCGTTCCCGTGTCGCCGGTGTGCTGGGAAGGAAGAGCCAGCCCTTGCGCTCGTTCGCCCACGCCGCTGCGCTCCAACGCTTCGTTGTATCTGCCTCTCTCGGAAGCAGCTTCAGACTGTCCGCTACCATGTTCAGCGACGCCAGCACTCCGCTGCGCTGTGCGGGAGCCTGCCGGTCAATCATCGCCGCGTACTCCGTGCCTTTCACTCTTTGGTCGATCTCTTCTTCGTGGCACATCCACCAAGCCAGCTCCTCGGGTGTTGGCCTAAACGTGAGCAGGTGCGCGAAGATTTTCCTCGGGCCTTCGGTGAAGAACGCGTTCTCGTTGTGCCGGTGGGGGAACAGTGAGGCGGCCAGCGTGGAAGACTCCGTAATGTGAGTCAGTTCGTCGGAAGGACTCCAGTAGGGCATGCGCTGGTCGATGGGATTCAGGATGATGTCGCCCCGCTCGGGCTTGTAGAACTTCGGAGTATATTCGAGCGCCGGATCGTAAACGATGGCCGTGTCGCCACGCGCTTCAACTTGCAAAAGGATTTGCCGTATCAGTGTGCTCTTGCCCATCCCTGTATCGCCCATGATAAGGATGTGGCTCGATTCGACGGCACGGGGCAGAACGAGCCGCTGCACCTTACCGAATACTATCTGGATCAGAGTTCGCTCCGTCAGTTCAAAACCGATCCCATCGGAACGATTCCTGCGGTTAAATTTCCGTGCGGTCACAAGTTCTGGTCCCTTGAGCCTTCGTCCTTCTTTCCGCTCGCGAGCTCGCTGGGAATCCTTCGGGATCGCTAACGCAAGAGCCACGAGGAAAACAACGACGCCTCCCAGCAGCCCTGGCTTTATGAAGTCCAGGAAGGTTTCGTCTCGATAGATCCATTCGCCCAAGAACTCATGCAACTTTGCGTTGTCGCACTGCACCTCTTGTATGACAACCCGCAAGTCGCCGAGCCTCACAGCCTCCGGCGTGAGTGTAAGCACGGTCTCGCCAGTTTCGGTCTTCACTTGGATGACCTCTTCGTTGAGTGCCCAATGACCTCCTTTTTTGCCTACAGCGCTCACCAATGAATAGCTGTCGGTTCTTGAGAACTTCACCTGGCTTCGGAGACCGCTGCGGATGTAGGTCTTTACATAGAAGCGTTGCAAGGGTGTCCACACTTCGGCATAGCGGTAGACGCAAATTCCCACCATGCTTGCCATCGCCAAAATCGCCGCCGTCCACGTCCACACAGACCTTCGATTCAGCCACTCGCCCGCGTACGAGTTCCGGCCCCATTGCTGCTTCACGACCCACTCCCTGTTGCTGCCGCGAGGCGTTCCTGCGCTCTGTCGAATCGCTCTCCGTCGGCCCGCTCGATGAGTTGCTGCATCTCCTCGGTCGTCAGTGTCTCTCCCTGGCCAAGCTTGAAGAGCGCATTCAACAAGATCGTTCGCAGCGCCATCACTTCCGCAAGCAGGGTCTGTTCAGGAATATTGGGCTTCTTCCCTTCATTGATGTTCGCTCGCGCCAAGAGCACCTCGCGGCACCACTCGCCCAGCGTCAAACCCGCCCGCTCGGCCACACCTACAAGCTGTTCGTATTCGTTCTCGGTCATCTTCGAACCAACGGTTCGATTGCGCAGTTGATCGGCAGGCATAACGAGGACCTCCAGGAAGGAACTTCATCGAAAACAAGCCGCTCAAGCATGAGCGAACAAAGTCAACAAGTTAACGAAGAGCGCCGGAAGTTAACTGCCAGCGCCCGCAGTTCGCTAACTCGCGCCATGTGAGCACGTTAACCAGCAGCGCCGCGCGGCGCTCTGCAGCACCCAACATGGGGTGGCGTGTCCGTCGCCACACCCGGTGCCGAAGGCACCGTGCCTTTCCGGTTTACAGCGAGGCCCAAGATGCGGCCAGAGCGCCGCATCTCTTCGGGCCACAGGCGCGAAGAAGTACGGCATCACAGCTCACCGTATTCGAGCGTCAGCGCGTCCCACGCCATGCGGATTTCCGGAAGCTCCCACGCGCGGCGGAACAGCACTTGTACCGATTTCCACTCCTTCTCCGACAAGCCGAACGTGATGCCATTTTCGTGAGCGCGGAACCAGTAGTCCTTGCCTTTGCCTTCCTCGGACGCTGCAACATAGCCCAGGAAGTGCCCACCCTCCCAACGGCGGGTCGGGCTGTCCGGGGCAAGCACCGCCAGCATGGCGCGAAACTCCGTGATCTTCGGGTAGCCGTTGATCGGGTACATCGGCCCCCGTAGACCGGGGAAACTCAAGAGCAAGTAAATATCGTTGCCCTCTCCCCGATTGAACGAAAGCGTGAAGTCCCCCTCTTTGATGGATGGAATCGGCGGCTGGTAGAAAGAATCCTGGCTCCTGGACTTCGCTCGGAGCGGCTCTTGTGTGAGGCAGTAGTGGCCTCGCGCCGCGAGCCGCCACAGAACCGGGAAGAAAGGGCGAAGTGCACGGTTCACGGCGTCAGCCGCGGGGAGCTTTTCGTCCTCAAGCAGGATATGCAGGTTGCGTCCCGCCAGAAACGTGTCCCACTTTACTGTGGGATCGCTGAGGCGCTTGCGAGTCTCGGCCACTGTCCGGCGAACCGTCTCTGAAGTCGCACGCTCCGAATCGTCTGCTCCCTTCGCCTTCGCAGGACGGCACTCGGAAGGCAGATTGTTCACGTAATACGAGTCCCTTAAGGAAGTGCGTTCCGTCCGGAGTTCGTAGACTGCAAGGAATGCGTCCAGGACGGCGATGAGTGAATCGTTAGAGACCGGATTGGGCGTCTTCTCGGTATAGGCTTCCAACCCCTTCTGAACGAAGTGTGCGAGCAGTATCCACTCGGCTCTCGACAAAATATGCTGCGCTTCTCCCTTCCTGCGAATCTCGAGAAGTGTTTCTGTCGGTTTGGCCATCAAGTCCGCAACTTCAAAGCGGTCCTCACGAGCAGACTCAAGCAGCTGCTTTGCGACCTCCGAAGTCGAAACACTGTCGCCCTTTTTCGAGGACATTAGTTGCTTGGCACGCTCCAGGCGTGCATACAGAGCGTCGCTGATGCGAAGTGACAGAGTTTGCCCCTGTGCGGGCTTCTCGGGCTTTTGTGGCTTCTCTGGCATCCGGGATACCTCCTCGTTCCATAGATAGGATGCAACTCTTTCTGGGATGGTTGCATCTTTACATCATGTTTGCACACATAGTACGATTTCGCAGACGGAGAGTCAAGTTGAAAATATAGCGACCGGGGAACCCAGGAAAAGAGGCAATGAAACACCGCAGTACCCAACTCGGCGCGCGCAAGAACCCAGACTCGCCAAGAGTGCATGGCTTGCGCTTCACGGTAAATTCGTCGTCGTTAAGA
This sequence comes from Candidatus Acidiferrum sp., assembly GCA_035544995.1. GTDB lineage: Bacteria > Acidobacteriota > Terriglobia > Acidiferrales > UBA7541 > Acidiferrum. The sequence continues at coordinate 675 of DASZZI010000026.1, read as the reverse complement.
TCTGGAAGTAAGACTGAAAATTCGTCCGAGAGCAAGCCATCGCCGCCAGCCGAGAGATTCGGTTTGCCCTTCGCTTCGAGCACGGAGCCACATCAAACTACTGAACCGCTTCTCGACTGCACCGCCGCTGCCGTCGTCCTCGGAGGGCTTCATCCTAAGACTGTCGAGCGCTGGGCGCGAGAGGGACGCATACCTGCCTATCGTTATTTTCGGCATTGGAGATTCCGTGTTTCTGATCTGGAAGTCTGGATGCGTTCTCATGTACAGTCGGCTTGCCATCCGTGCCGCTCAAACCAGGAGAAATCGGATGGAACATAAGCGGCAACGGGTTCAGTTTGGTTGGGTTTGTTTGAAAGCACGAAAGAAGGGTCCAGACGTGTGGGTTCTGCGTTATAGGGAAAATCTTCCGGACGGAAGCGTAAGGCGAAGTGTGGCCATTGGGACCGTTAAGAAATTTCCGAACGAGTCCCAGGCACGGAAAGCTGCTCTGTCTTGGTTATTTTCGATGAACGCGGAAACATCAAACGGAACACTTGTTTCGTTCGGCGCAGTTATTCGCCGGTACCTAGCGGAAGAGATTCCCGAAAGACCCTCGACCGCTTCGCGGTACCGCTGCTGGCTGAAAAACCATGTTGAGCCGAAATGGCGAGACTATCCGATTGAGCAGATCAAACC
>DASZZI010000025.1:0-12679 GCA_035544995.1 Candidatus Acidiferrum sp. | reverse complement strand
CGTGAGAACGAAGCCGCCCGCGATTGCGGCGGACGCGGGCCCTATGGAGATTGAATGGAACGGAGGAGTGGTGTCGAGGTACGCCGGGGTGGTGCGGCGGAGCACGGCAGACAACGCCAGATGCTCTTGAGTTGGCTGAAGCGCAGGACTGCCGGGGAACGAAGGCTGGAGAAGTTGGAAACAGAAGGCTTGTAGGATGGCAAAATGCAGAGGGACTGATCGTGGTGAAGCACGCAAAGTTTTCGTGTTGTGGACAGCGGTTTCATGCGGCAGCCGTGACCAGGAGCGGTGGAGAACGGAGTTGGATCTGGGCAGCAGTAAGCCTTTCGATGACCAGCATGGGTCCACCACACTGGGGACAGCGCCAAAGAGGGCTCGATTCATTGGCAGTGGACGCTCCTTGTTCTGTGTGCGGTTGCTGTAGCGCACCGAGCAACTGAAAGCCAAGCGGCAGGAGAGTGGCGCGTCGCCGGCTGGCGAGGAATCCGAAGTTCCGAATGCGCACGAAGCCTTTCGGAAGCACGTGCAACAGGAAGCGGCGCAGGAACTCATCCAGCGCTAGGGTCAGCAACTTCTGTTCGTTGTTGTGAGCGGAGTCGCGCCAGCGAAAGGTGACCTTCCCTTCGGCAAACGAGACCAAGCGATGATTGGAGATGGCCACGCGATGGGTGTAGCGGCCCAGATACTGGAGCACATACTCCGGGCCGCCGAAAGGTGGTTTCGAGTAGACCACCCAGTCCTTTCGGAAGAGTGGCCGCAGCCAGGCGGCGAAGGTCTTGGGCTGAGCGAGACAGGTCAGGTCTCCATGGAAGTTGAGTTGGCCTTCTTGGAAGGCCTGCTGGAGACCGGCAACGAACTTGCCGCGGAAAACGCGACGGAGCACGTGGATGGAAAGAAAGAACCGATCGCGTGATTTGACCCAGTGGGTGTGATCGAGTGACAGCCCACCGGCGGGAACCACGCAATGGACATGGGGATGAAGTCCGAGCTTCTGACTCCAGGTGTGCAGCACGGTGAAGAAGCCGATTTCAGCGCCGAGGTGTCTCGGATCGCGAGCAACTTCCAGGAGTGTTTCCGCGCTGCTTCGAAACAATAGGTCGTAGACGACCTTTTTATTCTGCAGAGCCAGTGGCGCCAGCTCACGAGGAAGCGTGAAGACCACATGGACGTAGCGCGTCGGAAGAAGTTCCGAGCGACGTGCTGCGAGCCACCGTTCACGGGCGCCCGTCTGACACTTCGGGCAGTGCCGGTTCCGGCAGGAGTTGTAGGAGATGGCGGCGCGATGTCCGCAGCGGGTGCACTCATCGAGATGACCGCCGAGTGCGGCGGTGCGACACCGCGCGATGGCCAGCAGCACTTTGCTGTGCTTCCAGCTGATCCACTTGCGGTTTCGTTCGATGAAGGCAGCTCCCGCGGTGCGGATGAGATCGGCCACCTCCAGGGGCGGCCGGCTCATCTATTCCTCCTGCGATAACGTGTCTTTCAGCTTCAACGAGTCCAAAGGACTCGCGGTCGCGTGGAGGTGACGTTCGGAGAGATGGAGGTAGATGGCGGTCTCTTTCAGATCGCGATGGCCCAACAGGATCTGAATGGTGCGCAGATCCGCGCCCGCTTCGAGCAGGTGAGTGGCGAAGCAGTGGCGCAAGATGTGTGGGTATACCTTTTTCTTGATGCCCGCTCGCTGGGCAGCTTGCTTGCAGGCGTTGCGCGGTGTTTTCGTATCGATCGGCTGGCCACCACTGTGTCAGCGGTTGCCTGGAAACAGCCATACGCTGGGCTTTCTGTGCCAGCGGCGCCAGTGCTCGCGCAGTTCCTCGAGCAGTTTTAGGCTGAGCATCACATCTCGATCTACGCGTCCCTTGCCGCCTTGAATGTGAATGACCATCCGCTGGCTATCGATGTCGCTGACTTTCAGGTGTGTCAACTCGGCGTTCCGCGCTCCGGTGGCGTAGAGGGTCATCAGCAGAATGCGATGGTAGGGAGTGAGCGTCGCATCGATGAGTCGCGTGACTTCTTCCTGGCTGAGGATCGACGGAAGGTGAAATGCTCTTTTCGGATAGGGAGTCTCGGCGATGCTCCAAGCCTTTTTGAGCGTCTTGACGTAGAAAAAACGCAGGGCCGCCAGGTGGTGCGCGACGGTGCCCGGTGATAACTTCCGCTTCTGAAACAACTCGGCTTGGTATTCACGAATGTGCCGCGGGCCCAAGCGGTCCGGCGGGCGGTTGAATCGTCGAGAGAAACTTTCGACGGCGCGGATGTAGAAGCGTGTGGTACCTTCGGAATAATTACGACGCTGGAGTTCCTCCAGCATCATTTTTCGCAGATGGGTCACAGGGACCTCCTTGTGACCCAGAACTTATCTCAGCCGTCAAGCAACCACTGCTCCGTTCACCTCACGCGTAGCGTTCGCCGCCGGGCGGCTTCGTTCTGACGCGCACTTGGAAATAATCCACTTGGACGTGGAACGCGCTTCCCGGACAAGTGGATTCGTCCTCAGAAGTGACCGAGCCGAGCTGTTGTACCTGTCTCACTGATGTAGTCTAAATCGATAGATGCGTCACGGAACCGGTAAGGGGGCTTTAAGCTCGAGTCCTTGTCTTCCCTCTGTAGTCTCGCTCTTCCGGTCGACTCCCAGAAAAACGTACTGGTACCAAGGTTTTTTCTGACTTTTCTCTTCTCGATGTTCCTTAGATAAGTAGGGGGCTGTGGCCGAGATTTCTCTCCAAGCCTGGGCCCCCTCCGACGGACTAAAGTTTTTTCTCACTTCTTCCCGTTTGGATGTTCCCTAGTAAGTAGAGGGGTCATACGGAGCCGAGATTGGAACAAAGGGGGAGGAAGGCAATGAAAACTTTGGAACTCATCCGTGCTGGTCAAACTTTGTTTCTCTCTTTTTCCATTTTCGAAGCCGCTTTAACAGTAGAGGGCCAGCGATCTCAAAGAGTTTCAATCGCTTTCTCCGGCTCGGCAGGGTGACTGGTACATGAAAGACACAGATCACCGTATCCGTCACCCTCGCGTTCACCTTGGCGATCGAGCAAATGCCCAAAGTAGAGGAAGTTGCGCACGACAGAATGGCCAATATGGGCGCGGAATGGCACCGTGTTGGGCTGGAGGACCCCACTTTTGCACACGGTTCCGTGGCCAAAGTGAGTCATGGGTCGCTCCAGCCCAACCAACGGAGCCAGGCATTACCTTGCCGCGTGTCTTGCCCGTGTGCGTAGCGCGAATCCGGACGAAGCAGGCGAAGAATGTAAGAACTACTCACTGCACCTCCCTCTTCACTAGTTTCTTCACCCTGTGATGCAGGTAGCTGTCAGAAAAGGATCAAGAGGAGCAACATCACGTATAGGAAAGTCGTCTTAGAAAAAACACTCAATCGGGCGGGAGCGACCCCACTTTTTCGGCATTCAGCCGACCACGTGAACCGTGGGGTCGCTCCTGCCCTCGCAGATACTTAGAGTCGCCCCGATTTGCGCGAGTGGATCCTTGGCTAAAGAGTTTGTCAGACAAGATGTCTGACATTTTGTAGGAGCAAGAAAGGAGAAGCCCGTTGTCCATTTTGAAATCACCACCGAAACAACCAAAAGCCGTCACCGACCAGGCCCGAGTCGAATAAGCGATAAAGTCTCAGCTAGAGCTTTATGCCGAGTTTATCGACGCTTCGCCGTCCTATGTAATCACCGAAGCCCTAGAGCTGCTCTTCCTAAGGATGACGACTTCAAGTGCTGGGCAGATCAACACACAAATAATCACAACTACGAAAGAGTCCAAGAAGATGCTCTTACGAAGACCGTCTAGCAAACATGAAACTCCGTCCAACCCAATTCGGTGTGCGCGAGAATACAGCGTCGTCAAGACAGCATGCCCCGCGCTTTGCAGCTGACACACATTCTGCTTCGATCTGCACTGAAGAAGAGAACCCCGCAACGCACCTGCTTTCACCCGAGAACAATGCTCCAGCAACGGGCATTGACGACCCACTGATTGCCGCATCAGAACACGTGCCCACAAGGGAAGAGAGAAGGGACGAAAACCACCTTCTCACCGTTCGCGAAATATCCGAGTTGTTGCAGGTGCCTATGGCCTGGGTCTATGGACGCATGCGCAGGCGATCCACGGAGCGATTGCCAGGTTACCGTCTCGGGAAGTATTGACGGTTTCGTGAGGACGAAGTATTGGCGTGGGTTGAATGTCATCGCGCAGGCTCGCATGCCGCTTGACACGCGAGCTACACTCAGAAGTGACATAGGAAAAGGCAGACGAGCCAACCTCAGAATAGAGAGGAAAAAAATGGCTCGTTGCAAGTATCAGAATGGTTGTCTTTTTGTTCGCGGTAAGCGTCGGAAAGTGTGGGTTGCACGTTGGAGGGAAGACGGGATTCTCGCTGATGGATCGGCCGGCCGCATAATGCGTTCGGTTGTGCTCGGACCTGTGAGCGAAATCGCAGGCCGCCGTGAAGCCCGCAGACTTCTAGACGCTCATCTCAACCCGGTTAACCAAGGGCAGTACCGTCCAGAAGGCACGATGTTGTTCTCGCGATTCATTGCGGAATGTTTCGAGCCAGGCGTATTGCCAACACTCAAGTTTGCTACGCGTGAGATTTATTCGTTTCTCCTGCGAAAGCACTTGACCCCGCGGTTTGGTGATTATCGCCTGTGCGGCATCTCTAGAGCCGAAATCCAGCAGTACGTGCTGGAAAAGCTCAAGCAAGGGTTTGCATGGGAGACTACCAACCATTTGCGTCATCTCTTAAGCAAGGTCATGGAACAGCCATGAATTGGGACTACGTCCCGAACAATCCTGTGCGCGGCGTGAAGATGCCGGAGAGGACATTGAAACGCCCACACAGATTTCTCACGGCAGAAGAAGTTCGGTGACTCATAGCAGCGAGCAAGGAACCCATCCGCACAATCATTATTCTCGCAACAATGACTGGATTGCGGATTGGTGAAATTCTTGCGTTGCGATGAGGACGAATAGACCTACTTCGAGGCACGTTGCTCGTGGTAGAGACCTATTACAAAGGACACTTCGGATCACCGAAGACGCGAGCAAGTAGACGCGAAGTTCCGCTGGCTCCAGCAGTTGCGCGTGAACTGAAAGTCCGCTATTTGCGTTCAGCAGAACACTCTCCAAGTGCTTTGTTGTTGGCCACAAACCAAGTTGCTCCGCTTGCGGCGGACAATCTCAGAAAGAAGGCACTCCGCACCGCTTGCAAGAGAGCTGGTCTGCAGCGAATCGATTGGCACACTCTCCGTCACACGCATGGCAAGATGTTGCATTCACAAGGAACGCCGTTGAAAGTTGCACAGGCTCAGCTTGGGCATTCCCATATGGCGACAACTTTGGATGTCTACACGCACGCTAGCGTGAGTGCGCAAAGAGACGCTGTGATTTTGCTCGAAGGTCAATTGTTCCCAAATGTTCCCAAGTTGGAAGAAAGTCGAAACACGACGCAGGAAGAAAGTAAGTTGGTTCAGTGAGTTAGTGGTCGGGGCGTCCGGATTTGAACCGGAGACCTCCTGCGCCCAAGGCAGGCGCGCTACCTCTTGGAAGTCCTTCCTTTTCTATCTCGTTTCTGCAAACAAAGGGGTTAGGCAAAGAATTTGGTAGTGGCACGATGCACGATAATGTGGCTCCGCATGCATGGAGTCCCCATAATTTTCCCATAGCGAATAAAAAACGAAAGCGTGGAGTAGGAATATTCATGGGCATTGCTGGCCTTCGGTATCGGTGCCGGCTCCGAAATGTTAAAGCCACTTGCTATCGCCGTGGTTGGCGGCATTCTCAGCTCCATGGTGCTTTCGCTAATTTTCACACCGGCGATTCACTACTACCTGCAGCGGAGAAAATTCGTTCAAGCATAGAATTCTGGCTGCGCCCCCAGAATGGGACTTGGGAAACTTCGGTCATACCCCTCCGCAATCGTAGCGTAACGTTTCATTTACGCAATGTTTATATGTCCTTCAAAAACTATCTCATCAGAGGTGTGCAGTCGGCGAATGGGGTGAACCCCTAAGCTGGCACAATTTTGTTTGGGCCCAGTTTCCGTTTCGTAAAAGCGTTCTTGCATCTCCTAGCAGGAGAAGGGGTCTGGGGAGGCCCGGCACATGAGCCCCGTTCCCCAGAAAGCACTTTTGAATACTTCCTTTCGCTCTTAAGAAACTCCACAATTGTAATCTGAGAGTCTGCTGTCGAAAATCGGATACTCGCTTTATGTTCTGCCATTGTCTCGCAAGCCCGAGGACACGGACGAATGAACCCTCCGGCCGAATTCTCCCACTCCTTTCTCTCTTAGGTGAGTTGAATGGGATCAGGTCGGCGAAGACGACCTCAACAGTTCTTACGCTCGCCCGTTTGCTATGTCGAACACCAGTCCTTCCTGGACCACGGGAATACCACCGCTCACCGTGGGCTGGTGTTGCGGTGGACGACAGGATAGGCGAATACACCATCGGGCTAAAGAAGAATTAATACTGTTTTCAGGTATTTGATCTTGGGAATGACATAATTTCATGGCGCGGATCAATCCGTTTTGCCCGAACACCATTGAGCAAGATCTGGCCCTAGCCGACTGCCCTAAGAAGGGGAAAGCATGAGAGATGATCGAAACAAATGGGATTCGATGGAGAACGCCCGGTCAATGCTTTCCCGGCGCAGCTTGTTCGAACTTGCCGGCCTGGCTGTCGCAACTGCGGCGATTCCGCCCGGAGCGGCGATCACCCAGCCATTTCCGAGCCGTGATTCGAATGGGCAAGGTGTGAGCCCGGTCATGCACAAGCTCAGCACGTACATGAGCGAAGCCAGCGGCCGCGCGCTGCCCGATGAGGTGACTGCGAAAACGAAACAGCACGTTTTGGACACGGTGGCGGCGATGATTTCGGGTTCGGAGTTAACACCCGGACGCGCAGCATTGCAATTCGCCGGCTCCTATGGTGGCAAAGAGATTGCGACGGTAGTTGCCTCGAAAATTGTATGCGGTCCAATTGAGGCAGCGCTGACTAACGGGATGTTAGCGCACGCCGACGAAACCGACGATTCGCATGCCCCGTCGCAGTCCCATCCAGGATGTGCAGTAGTGCCTGCCGCCCTTGCGTCTGGAGAGCGGTTCGGCATCAGTGGGACACACTTCCTGCGCGCCGCGGCGCTCGGCTACGACATTGGACCGCGCTTCACAATGACCCTCGGCGGGCAGCAGTTTGAGGCGGAAAGTCACTGGAGCACGCACAGCATCTCTCCGCTTTTCGGCGCGGCCGCGGCCGCCGGCTGCGCGGCGAGCCTGAGCATTGCACAGATGCGATTTCTCCTGGGTTACACCGCCCATCAATCCTCCGGCCTTGGTGCATGGAACCGTGACACGGACCACATCCAGAAGGCATTCCACTTTGGCGGCATGACAGCGCGCAGCGGTGTCACTTCTGCCTTGATCGTCCAAGCCGGATGGACCGGCGTCGAAGACATTTTCTGGGGAAAAGATAATTTCTTTGAGGCTTACAATCCCCATGCCGATCCCGCCGGACTGACCGAACAGCTTGGCGAACGATATGAGATCGCGCGAACGAACATCAAGAAATGGCCTGTAGGTTCTCCGATCCAGGCGGCTCTCGATGCTTTCGTGATTCTGTGGAAGCAGCATCCCTTCAATGTGAATGAAGTCCAGCAGGTCTCCGTGCGGCTGGCGACGGATGAGGCGGCGATCGTGAACAACCGCGAGATCCCGGACATCTGCCTGCAGCACATGGTCGCGGTGATGCTGATGGACAAGACGGTTACATTCAGTTCGGCGCATGACAAGGCGCGCATGAAGGATCCGGTGACGCTCAGGGAACGCGAAAAGGTGAAATTGATTCCGGATGAGCAGTTAGAGCGCCTCATGCCTTTGCGCGTGGCGATTGTGGGGGTGCAGCTGACGGATGGAACGCACCTCACACAGAGGGTTGACAATGTTCGGGGCACCCCCAGGAATCCCATGACCAGTGAGGAAATTGTTGCCAAAGCACGGGATTTGATCGCACCGATCCTCGGATCGGCCCAATGCGCGAACCTTATTGAGCGAGTGCTAAACCTGGATAGGGTAAAGGATATCCGAGAACTGCGGCCTCTACTTCAGCGGCCTGAATGAGATGGGATTTTCGGGGGGAAGGTGGAGTGGTGAGGATTGTAGATATCCGCGAAACCGTAGTGCCCATCAGATCAGAAATACGTAACGCCTATATTGATTTCAGCCAAATGACCGTGAGTGTCCTTGCGCTGGTCACGGATGTGATGCGTCAGGGCAAACCCGTGGTCGGCTTCGGATTCAATTCGAACGGCAGATACGCGCCAAGCGGACTACTGCGCGATCGCTTTATTCCCCGGCTGCGAGCTGCGGAACGTAAAACGCTGTTGGACGAAAGTGGAGAAAACCTGGATCCGATTCGAATCTGGGACGTTGTCATGCGGAATGAGAAGCCCGGAGGACATGGCGAAAGATCGGTGGCCGTAGGGGTGCTGGATATGGCGGTGTGGGATGCCGTGGCGAAGATAGCGGGGTTGCCGCTTTTCCGGCTACTCGCAGACCGTTATCGGGGAGGACTCTTCGACGGCAAAGTCTTCGTCTATGCGGCGGGCGGTTACTACTATCCGGACAAAGACTTGTCTGCCCTGCGGAAGGAGATGCAAGGGTATCTCGATCTAGGATATTCCGTGGTGAAGATCAAGATAGGTGGAGCGCCGCTTTCGGAGGACTTGCGGCGCATAGAAGCCGTACTCAAGATCCTAAAGAGTTCGGACCAATTGGCGGTGGATGCCAATGGCCGATTTGATTTGGAGAATGCCATCGCCTATGCAAAGGCACTCGCCCCGTACCGGCTGCGTTGGTATGAGGAACCAGGTGATCCGCTGGACTATCAGCTGCAGGCCAAGCTTGCGAATCATTATCCGGGACCGATGGCGACAGGAGAAAACCTATTCTCCATGCAGGACGCGCGAAATCTCATTCGTTATGCACAACTGCGGCCGGATCGCGACATCTTGCAGTTCGATTGCGCATTGAGCTACGGACTAGTCGAATACCTTCGAATCCTGGACATGTTGAAGGATCATGGATGGTCGCCACTTCGCTGCATTCCGCACGGCGGGCACCAGATGTCGTTGAACATCGCCGCGGGTTTGGGGTTAGGAGGCAACGAGTCCTATCCCGGAATTTTTCAGCCGTTCGGCGGATTTGCTGACGGGATACCGGTAGAAGACAGCTACGTCAAGCTGCCGGAGACTCCGGGTGTCGGGTTCGAGGCAAAGGGCGAATTGCTCCGCGTTATGAAGACACTGACCGAGAACTAGGTGATCTTCGTTCGAATGGAACGGCACCTGTTCCCTACAGCTAAAAAAGAATTAATACTGTTTTCAGGTATTTGATTCGATTAATGACATAACTTCAATTGTGCGGTTGGGTCCGCTGTGGCCAGCCACCCTTGAACAAATTCAGTCTAGCGCGAAGTGCCCGGAGGCGAAGAACCCACATGGGACATGGCCGAGTCAAAGATAAGCTGGCAGGGAGCGGCGGGGCAATTCTGACCCGACGGAACCTGCTCGAGTTCGCCGGCTTGGCGTTCGCGACTGCGGCGATTCCGCCCGGGGTCGTGATAGCTAAGGCAGCGGCCAGCGAGGATGAGGCGGCGCAAGGCGTGAGTCCAATTATGGACAAGCTCAGCAGGTACATGAGCGAAGCAGGTGAACACGCGCTGCCGGACGAAGTGGTCGAGAAGGCGAAGCATCACATTTTAGATACGCTGGCTGCGATGATTTCCGGTTCCGAGATACGCCCGGGACGCGCAGCGATCGAGTTTGTCCGCGCCTATGGCGGGAAGGAGGTTGCGACGGTAGTCGCTTCGAACATCGTGTGTGGGCCCATCGAAGCGGCGCTGGCGAATGGAGTGCTTGCTCACGCTGACGAGACTGATGATTCGCACGGCCCGTCCCGCTCGCATCCGGGTGTCTCCGTGGTTCCCGCGGCGCTGGCTGTCGGCGAGCAGTTTGGAATCAGCGGGACGCACTTCTTGCGCGCTGTGACGCTCGGCTATGATGTCGGGACGCGCGTGACGATGAGCATGGGTGGGCCGGGCTACCAGGTTGCGACGCACAGGAGCACGCACGGCACCGTTGCGGCCTTCGGGGCCGGTGCGGCCGCCGGCTGCGCGGCGGGTCTTGGGGCTCAGCAGATGCGTTTGCTGCTAGATTATAGCGCTCAACAAACCTCCGGGATTGGAGCCTGGAGCCGCGATGCCGAGCACATGGAGAAGGCTTTTCTCTTTGGGGGGAAGCCCGCGGCCGGTGGAGTGACTGCCGCCATGCTGATCCGGTCGGGTTGGACAGGCGTTGACGACATTTTTTCTGGCCCCGACAATTTCTTTGAAGCGCTGGCGCCGAGGGAAAATGGTGTCGTCAAGGCCGATCCGACGCAACTCGTCGAAAAGCTCGGGGAGCGCTACGAGATAACGCGGACGAACATTAAGAAATGGACAGTGGGCTCGCCCATCCAGGCTCCGCTCGACGCACTAGCGGGTTTCTTCAAACAACGCTCGTTTACTGCCGACGATGTTCGGAAGGTAGTAGTGCGGATCGCCAGCGACGAAGCCAACACTGTGAGCAATCGCGAGATGCCGGACATCTGCTTGCAGTACATGGTCGCGGTGATGTTGCTGGACAAGACGGCCACGTTCCGATCAGCTCATGACAAGGCGAGAATGAAAGATCCTGCCGTGCTGAGGCAGCGAGCCAAGGTAGAGGTCGTTGCCGACCCGCGGATCGACGCCCGCCGTCCGAGGCGCGAGGCCATTGTCGAACTGACGCTCGCCGACGGCACGCAAATGAGCGAGTGGGTCCGAGATGTGCGAGGGACGGCGGAGAATCCCATGCCCCGCGAGGAGGTTGTTGCGAAAGCGCGTGACCTCATCGCGCCGGTCCTGGGAGCCGCAACTTGCTCGACGCTATTCGACAAGGTGTTGGCTCTGGAGGCCGTGAAGGATATCCGCGAGCTTCGGCCCGCGCTTCAACGAAGCTGATGAGGCAAAATTTCTTTGAAGGCACATCTGCGGCCGCTCAAGGAGCGAAAGTAAAGATAGAGAAATTCCAATCGAGGAGCGAAAGAATGAAAACGTATCTGGCGGTTCTCTGGACTTTGTGCGTGGTCTTGATTCCGAGGGCGCAGTGTCAGACCAGCGCGCCGCTGAAACTGATCCAGAGCATCCCATTGCCGAATGTTGAAGGCTACTTCGACCACATGGCGGTGGACATCAAAGGCCAGCGCCTGTTCGTTCCAGGAGAGCACCAGAGGACGATTGAAGTTATCGACTTGCGCGCGGGGAAAGTGATTCACACGATAACGGGATTTGGAGGCGATCCTCGCAAGACGCTTTATCTTCCCGAGACCAACGAAATCTGGGTGGACGACGGAGATGCAACGTGCAAAGCGTTCAGCGGGGATACGTACGAGCTCATCAAGAACATCCCCTTGACCGGCCATGATCTGGACAAGGACTCACGGAGGGTGCCAGATAACGGGGTTTATGATCCAGTCGCCCGTCTATTTTATCTCGGTGACAGAGCCGATGGTCTCAAGAAAGAGGGTGTCAAAGGCTCGATCGAAATCGTCGACATAAAGAACGGCAAACTCGCGGGGAGCATTGAGGTCGACGGCCTGAATCCCGCAGGCCTCGTGCTCGATCCGGCGTCGCCAAGAATGTTTGTAGTTATGGGAGACACAAGCCAAGTCGTGGTCATTGACCGCGAAAAGCGCACGGTGATCGCCACGTGGCCTATCACCGGGGGGCCGGAGCCCCATGCCGTGGCGCTGGATGCAGCCCATCATCGCCTGTTTATCGGCAGCCGGGTCAAACGCTCACACATTTATAAACCAGGGAAGTTGGTGGTGATGGATTCTGACAGCGGGAAAGTGATTGAAGCGATCGACACCGAGGGCGGCGTGGACGAAGTCGTATTTGACGCCTCAAGCAAACGCATCTACTACACCGGGACCACCGGCTTCGTGGAAGTGTTCAAACAGGTTGACGCAGACCATTACGAGCGTCTGGGAAGAGTTGCGACCGGGCCGATTGCAAAGACCACGCTGCTGGTGCCGGAACTCAAGCGGTTTTATGCGGCTATCCCCAAGCTCGTCATCCTGGTTCCTCCCATTCCCCAATCAAAGGAAGCAACCATCGAAGAGGCCAAGATATTGGTTTACGATGTGCTTCCATAAACAGTCCATTCCCTAGCGGGAAAACATTCGGCTGGTGACTGGCAGGGATGGGAGGTAGGAGCAGGCTTCCTAGAGCCTACCGGAATCGTGATGTCCTCGATAAAGGCCAAAACGCGTCACGGCGTGCACGGCTCTGGGGCTGGGATAGGCTGGAAGCTCAACGCCATTCGCGGGGCACGTCCATCGCATCTCGACTTGAGGAGCAGGAAACTAATTCTTCTTCGACCGTCGATCGCTTTCTTGCTCATCCTTGTGGTGTCGATTCCAGTTTTCTCGCAGGTGGCTGGATTTCGGACGCCTTTAATGTGCAGTTCCGGACGGAGTTTTTCAATGTGTTTAACCGCGCGAATTTTGCGCCGCCCCTTGAAACATCTTCGACGCGACGGGGGCTCCGATCGCCAACGCGGGGCTGATCACGTCCACACAGACGCCGTCGAGGCA
>DASZZI010000024.1:0-2516 GCA_035544995.1 Candidatus Acidiferrum sp. | reverse complement strand
ATCTGGGGAAAAAGGAAAACTCACAGCACCTCACTCCATTACATGGGCTGGCTGACAAAACGAATTTCTCCGTGCCCGCCGGTCGCAGGGGCGATCTTTCTCTTGACAGCCCCTTTTATAGAACGCGCTTACCGGACAAGTCACCCTTCTGTGCCGAACCCTGTGATTTCCAGCAACTACGGTGCGAAAGGGAAGCTTTTTGGCCCAGGTAGCCTTTGCTCTCGGGGGCAGCCTGAACGAAGTGGGACCGGTTATTTCTTGGCTAGGTTTTCATAGCGATCTTCTGGAGCACTCTCTCTGGTTGCCGGGAGACCACGGAGCGACCAACCCGGAAAAGTCACTCGCCCCATCTCATCCGTTTCGCCCCCGAATCCGCCGCGCATATCCAGCACATGGGGGAACCCGGCCACCAGCAGAAGCTCCGCCGCTTTGATGGAGCGGCCTCCTTTCTGACAGCCGGTAATACATTTCACGTCCTTGCCAAAACTGGCCTCCACGATCTTCACAAATCGGGGATTCAGTTGCATGTGTCCAGACGCGTCGGGCTCCACCACGGGAACATTCTTGGCTCCCGGGACGTGCCCTGCCTCAAACTCCGGAACGGTCCGCACGTCCAGGTAGATGTAGTCTTGGTTCGAATCCAGAAGCTCCTTGGTTTGCTCTGGTGTAATCCGTTTGATTTCCATGATCGGCCCCCATGCTATTCGATCTCGACTTCGACATCGTCTCCCGTGACCCGAACGGGAAAGCTCTTCACTCCCTGCCGTGCTGGTGGGGTTAGAACCGAACCCGTCTTCACATTGAAGCGGGAACCGTGCCAGGGGCAAATAACCTCTTCGCCTGCTAGCATACCTTCAGCCAACGGTCCACCCCGATGCGGACATGTATTCTCGATCGCGTAATAGGTGCCACCCAGATTGAAAATGGCTATGCTTTGCCCCCCCGCATCCGCGAGCTTTCCTTCCTCTATGTCTTCAAACTCTGCCTTGGTTCCGACTTTTACAAACTTACCCATGATGATCTCCCTTCTGATCGGATTCTAGCAGGCAAGACCAAATTATTCCGCTGGTCGCTTCTCGCCAGTCGTAATTTTATCGCCGAACTGGGTTGCCGACGGCTTACAGGCTAGGAGATTTGTGCAGTCAGCGGTCTTGGTGGGCCGCAAACAAAAGCTTTCGGCGCAATTCCCAAGGTTCGAATTTGAGGCTCTTGAACCCGGGCCATGACTGGGTCTAAACTTTGCCCTAGTCTCGGGGTGAGGACGGCACAGGTTTTCACCGTTTCCACTGTCCTGGGTTCGGCCGAAGGCGAACGGTGGCAGGCCGGGCCACGTTTCTCACCCCCTCACAACCTTCCTCCCCTTTGATTCGGAAGTCACGCAAAACCCCAAGTCGTGTCGAAAAGAAATCCTTTCGGCTCATTTGTCCGGTAATCCGACTAACCGGGCAGGTGGATTGTTTCGAGTCGCCGACGATTCGCCAGAATCTCACTGTCGCCCCTCAGAAGCTCGTTTCTGTATGGTTGCAGGCGCAGAGACCCTAGCTTAAATGAGACCGCAGCATCAAATCAAAATGCCAATCGGAATCCCCGCCGCAGCAATAGCTGTGAATAAGATGATTGCGAGGAACATCCAATCCCGCCCGGTGTTGGAGCCGGGCTGCTCCTGCTCTCGGATCAGCAGCCGATAGTTACGCCTATTCGCCTTCCAAACGACGTGGAAGATGTCGCCTGCTACGGGTATTGCTCCTTGTTGTTCGCCAAAACTGCGCAAGCCCCTAAATCTCGTCCGCGTAACAATGTTACAGGCCTCTCCGGATGCTATCCATTTCAAACGCATTTTAATTTTGGCGAGGGACAACTACGAGTTTTTGTCGGGACTGCGCGCTGGCGCTGACAGTTCCGTGCGCTCCGCGATTCGATAGGCGTTCTTGCCCGCGCGCTTGGCCTCGTACAAGGCCAGGTCCGCGCTCTTCATCAGCGTGTCCGCGTCCTCGCCATGGATGGGATAGATACCGACACCTGCGCTGGTGGTTACGCTGACGGTCTGGCCCTCGAGGACATAGGGCTGCGACACTGCCTCGATGACTTTTAACGCCACCGTGGCCGCATAGTCCGGACCGCTGACGTGCCACAGCGCTATTATGAATTCGTCGCCGCCCAGGCGCGCCACCGTATCCTCTTCGCGCACCGTTGCCGTCAGGCGTCCTGCGACCATTTTCAGCAGGACGTCCCCGGCGCCGTGCCCCAGCGTGTTGTTGATCTGCTTGAATCCGTCCAGATCCAAATACACCACCGCCATGGTGCTCTTGTTCCTTCGCGCATGGACGAGGGCCATCGACATTCTGTCGGCTAGAAGCCGTCTGTTCGCAAGCCCGGTCAGCGGGTCCTTCAGCGCCAGGGCTTCCAGCATCTTGCCGTGATTTCGGGCCGCCTCGTGCAACAGGCGGACTTCCAACATGTTGTGAACCCGCATCAACACCTCGGCCAGATCGAACGGTTTGCTGATGAAATCCTTC
>DASZZI010000023.1:0-2099 GCA_035544995.1 Candidatus Acidiferrum sp. | reverse complement strand
ACATGCTGCGCAACCTTGAATATCATCACGCTTCTCAGGATGCCTCACGATTAATGGCAACTTATTGTTGGCACTCACACGGGCAAGAACTTTACTCGAGGATGGGTACCAACCTTTAGCTATAGAATTGCTGCTCTCCCGCTGGAAAACGTCCTGTTCTTTCCTCGACCTCATAAAATACAGCTTCTTCTCCCAAACGAGTGGGTGATTTTTGAGGTTTTTCGGGGATGTGGCGTTTGAAACTCGGAGGGCGACTGCCATCATCTGGTGCTCATGTGGAGAACGAGCCATGCGCTCGCCCGTTGAGTTACCGAAGAATGACACGGAGCATCTTGGGCTTGGCGAAAAGCCGCGGGGCGATAAACTCCATGGTGTCCATCCGGAGGATAGGGCAATGCTGGGAAGCAACCCGAGCGCCGCGGTGGACTCGAATACCGCAGGCTTGGGCGGCAGCCGCCGCCCAGGCCGGCCTCCTGCGGGATCGACAGGAATGCGAAAAATCCCAGGGGGTTTGGGGTACAGCGTCTCCCAACAGGGTGCCAAACCCAAAGCGGTGCTAGATGGGAGGCAGCATGCAGCTGAGTACTTTCAGACGCAGATACTCCTCGTCGCGCAGACCATAGGCTCGCCGTTGAATGACTCGGATCTTGTTGTTGAGTCCCTCGACAAAGCCCAGAGACACTTTGTTCTCCAGCCGGCAAAAGGCGGCGATTCCGTCCCAGTGGGTTTCGATCATCCGGGCGAATTTCTCGTAGGGCTTGAGTCGTTGCCATTTCAGGGCGGCTTTCCAGTTCTGAAAGAATCGCCGGGCCCAGCCTTCGAGTTGGTAGCTCCAGAGTTGTCCGAACGACTCCTTGAGCAGGTAGGCCACGTGCAGGCGCCGGTTGGCTCGCAGCAACTCCTTGAGCGCGCGACGGCCTTCCAGATTCAGATTCTCCCGGTTGGACAATAGCGTGTATTTCTGTCCTTTGATGAAACGCCGTTTGCGGCCCGTCATTCGGGCATATTCGCTCTTGCGCACGTGATCCAGAGCCTCTCCCAGGTGCCGGATAATGTGGAACTTGTCGAACAGGATGGCGGCATCGGGAGCGTGGCGAGCGGTCGCGGTCCGGAACGGCCTCCACATATCCATCACCGCCAAACGAATCCGGCGACATTTCTTTGAACCCAGCCAGGCGTAGAACTCCTCCAAGCTGGCTTCCGAACGGTCCTGGCCCCCAAACCAGATGGGCCGCCGGCGCAGTAGATCGCTCACGACGATCCGGTAAGTATGCCCCTTGCGGATGGATACTTCGTCGATGCCAATCACCAACGGCGTAGGACATCCCATCCTCCGCACCTGCTCGCGCATATACTGCTTGTCCAGTTCCTTGACCGTCTTCCAATCCAAACCCAATTCTTCGGCCACCGCTCGGATCGTCGAGTCCCGGCATCGTCGGCCCACGTAGAAAGCAAACCGTTTCGTATAAAACGGATTGTCTGCCAGCCAATCCAGTCGTTCGCGCTTCACTCCTCCGCACTTCGGGCAGACCACCCGTCGCACCTCCAGCTCCAAGTAAATGCGCAACGGACCACAGGACAGATCGCGCGCCACCCACGGTCGCCGATCGTAAAAACTCCGACACCGCCTTCCGCACTGAGCGCAGACCGTTTTTTTCGGCGTCGGCGCAGCGGTACGACTCGCACCCGCGGATCACCAAAAACCCCATGCACTTCGGCCAGCGGAACGAAGCCGGGAAAGCGATACGCGTCGCGTAACTGCCGCCTGAATTTTCCCATGCCTGAATTAAAACAACTTTTTGCATCCTGAAAAAGTGAGAACTTGCCCGTCAATTAAGGCTCAAATCCACTTTTCACTTCAAGATTTACCCACTCGTTTGGGAGAAGACCCGTTTTTTTAATTCCGCCCGCAGATACGGCTTAACCGTTCTAATAATCTCATTCCACCAGTTGGCGGGTTTGGTGAAGGGTGCGACTGCGGATTCCTGGCTGGTCAAAGTGGGCGGTCCGGAACAGGACGCATTACTTGGACTAACCCTCGCGCCTAATGGAGACACCCTCTTCACTGGGTACATCGGCCCAGGCGCGCGTTTCGACAC
>DASZZI010000022.1:0-26787 GCA_035544995.1 Candidatus Acidiferrum sp. | reverse complement strand
TCGCCGGTACCTAGCGGAAGAGATTCCCGAAAGACCCTCGACCGCTTCGCGGTACCGCTGCTGGCTGAAAAACCATGTTGAGCCGAAATGGCGAGACTATCCGATTGAGCAGATCAAACCGCTGCTTGTCGAAGACTGGCTTAAGAAGCTCAATTTGGCACCGAAAAGCAAGTCTCATCTCAAGAACCTAATGCGCGTGTTGTTCAACGCGGCGATGCGGTGGGAGCTGATTCCCTATCAACACAATCCCATGAGCCTCGTCCGCGTGAAAGACGGTTCTAAAAGACAGCGGGAACCAAAGGCACTTTCAGTGGACGAGTTTCGAAAAGTGCTGGAGAGCATTCCCGAACCTTTCGGAACAATGTGCATTGTGGCGATGTGTTTGGGACTACGAGTAAGCGAAATCCTCGGTTTGAGATGGAATGCCATCGACTGGGAAGGACTGCGCTTGGCGGTAAGACAAGCTTACGTCTACGGGAAGCAAGGGGACGTAAAAACACAGGCCTCTCACCGATGGATGCCTCTTGACCGTTCGCTTGCAGAGAGACTTCGTCAACATAAGGCGAGGCTGGCTCCGCTGGCGAAGTCCGAAGACTGGGTATTCGCGAACCCGGAAACAGGAAAACCGTATTGGCCAGGCCGAATTCAGGAGAACTGGCTAGTCCCCGCAGCAGAAAAAGCAGGGATAGGCCGGATCGGCTGGCACACGTTCCGACACAGCCATTCAACGTTACTTCATGCGCTCGGTGTCGATCTCAAGGTGCAGCAGGAACTCTTGCGACATGCAGACGTTCGAACGACCATGAACATCTACACGCAAGCCGTTCCCAACGCTCTGCGAGAGGCGAATAGCAAAGTCGTTCGCTTAGTGCTTCCTGCGCAAGTCGCCTAGCGTTAATGGCCCCTTGTGGCCCCTCGAAAAGTCACAAGCTGTTATCTATGAAGGAGATGTTGGTAGGGGCGGTGGGGATCGAACCACTATGGCCATTGCAAACGCGCAACTTGTTCATTCCACGTACCGCTCAATCCGCAACAATCGCCAGAATCGCATGAGTGGGGTACATGGAGGGTACACGGGCTGACTGTCGGGCACCTTCGGCAGCGAGTATGCAACTTGATTCTGCTTTCCTCCAATGGGCAATGATCGTCAGAACCGCAGGAATGAAGTACACGGGCCGAGTGCCGGGCACGAGTATGCAACCGCGAGCAGTCGCTCTTTTTCGGCGCGGATTCCACTATGCACCTGGTACAGTTGACCGCGAGATTCGCCTTCCCGCGGGAGGCAAAGATGCCGGCCGGTTTACAACTGTCCTTGCTCTACAAAATCATGGGACGATTGGGTGAACTCAGAGAAGAGTCTTTCGATTTTCTCCGCAATTCTGACCTCTACAATCTGGTACCCGAATACGTTCAACAGAATGGAGAGCAAAAAGCGCTGCAGCTTTTGAACCGCCACCTCATACACCTGTCAGAGCGCGGTTATGTTCGGCTTGGTCCTCCAACGTCCGAAGGATTTCGTGCAATCTGGCTGACCGCAGATGGAGAGATGTTTCTTCAGCCTGAGCTCGCCGAGTTCGGCCAGCGTCCCAGATCGAGCGGCGTAGGCTTTGAAAAACAATCAAAGAAAATCAAAGCTCTTCCACAGTCGGCATATAGACAAATAGCTACCCTCCGCTGCGGTCCGCAGAATGGGAAGCCACAGTGACAACCCGCAAGAAGCCAAAAACCGACGCGGCGCCGGCGATTGGGATCGCTTGCTCACGTTGCGCCCTTTCCCCACGACCTGAGCTGTGGCTCCCCTACGTGTTCACCTCACCCGAAGAGGCTGCGGAAGCGGGTCTTGCATCTGTGCGGTGAGCGAGCGGCCGCTACATGCCGAAGAACTCGACGTGAACGGAGCGGCCGAGGCGCGAATTGAAGAGCACGTACCAGCCGGGATGGCGGTCGTCGTCATAGACATAGACACGGTCGCGATCCCATTCCCAGTCGTGGCAGCGAGGAACGTCGTAGGGCGCGACAACCCAATTGGATTGGTCGTAGAGAATGATGTGCCGCGTGCGCGGATCGAAACCGCGGACGACAATGACGTGACGAATGTACCGGTAACGGCCGCGCGGATAGTAGTGGCCAGGGCGAATGCGCTCGCCATCGTAATCCCAATCGTCGTAGTCGTCACGGTCGTGATGCTTGTACCAGCCTTTGTGCTTGCCGTTGTCGTGGCGGTAGCCCTCGTCATCATCGCCATCGCCGTGCTTGTACCAGCCCTTGTGTTTGCCGTGGTCGTCTTGCGCGCCAGCCGAGGTAGCAGGCGCGAAGGCGAATACGAACGCAGCAAGAGCCAACAATGCAAGGAGCTTTTTCATGGTCTTCTCTCCTAAAGACTCCTAACTCAAGAATTGGGCGTACTCCCAGTGACCAGCGGCGCGTGGGGAGTTGGCCGGGGCTGGTATCACAACCAGTATGGCTCCCCGCTTAGGCTACATAAACACCATTCGCGGGGAAAAGTTTCACGGTAGCTACCCCTGTTCAGGAGGCCAGGTCCGGCTAGGCTTTTGCACCGACTGCAAGATAGCTAGTATGGCCAATTCCGCTAGAAGTGCTCGTGTCTTTTTGGCTCAAGGGATAGGTGCCTGGCGGCATTGTGCAATCGGGAACTGTATCAGAAGTGGTTCCGCAGGGTTTCTGGGCAAGCTCTGAAGGACGCCAGTTGGTCTTAGATAAGTGGATCGCTGAACTGAGAGACCAATAAACCCGCCGTGCGGCGTTGTATCTCACCGGAGACGCTTCGGGGCTGATACTGCAGCCGTTTTGGAAATTACTCCTAGCTTAGCGAGAATCTTTTTCGCGCTGTCTTGCTTGGCCGTCAGCGCCGCCTTCATCTCCGCGATGTTCTGTCGCGTGTTCCCCGCCACCTGGTCTCTCGGACAGGTGACTGCAGCGAAACCGCGCGCATTCACGGTATAAGCCTAGGCCTCCGCTTCTCGTAAACTGGGATCGAACTTATTGACGATCATTCCAAATCGCTTAATTGGAGGCAACAATTGAAATTCAGCGCTGAATCAAGTAACAGAGGTTTGAAATCGTGGGTCTTGCGGCTTCGCGACCCAGGCGTTTTCTGTGCGCTAGTAGTTCTTTTTTCTTGTGTTCCTTTGCTTGCGCAATCTCCGAATCCTCCCGCAAGCGGGCCGGCAAAAGCCAACACCGGAGGCTTCACTCCTGGAATGACGCTGGGAACCAAGTTCGAAGGAAGCAACAGCAGTGATGGCTTTGTCTACGATCTTGGGTCCGCGGTCGGCTACAACTTTTCTCGTCACTTTGGCGTTGATGCGGGCGTGCCGTTTTATTTTGTGAGCACCCCTTCTTCCATCAAGAAAAACAATCCCGGTGCAGTCTCCGGCATTGGCGTGGGTACTTTCTTCGCGGATCTCCGGTTGAACTACCCTAACCCGTCCCTGAACTTCAGTTCGGCCCTACATCTTACCGCTCCCACGGGCGACACGAAAAAGGGCCTCAGCACCGGCCATGCAACTTGGAATTTGGCGAACCATTTCGACCACGCCTTCGGAGATTTCTCCCCGTTCCTCGACTTCGGCGCGGGTAATACTGTCATGGATACAAGATTTTTCCATCGTCCGTTCATCACCTTCGGCTATAACGCTCAATTCAATGGCGGCGTCGAATACGACCCCGGCAAGTTCAGCTTCTCGGTTTCGGCCTACGACGTCGCACCTTGGGGGAATCAGACGGTGATAAGCCGCGTCTTCCGTTGTGGTTCTGCGGCGAAGTGCAGCGCTGGCGGCCCGACCAAAAACCGCAAGAGTTTCACCACAGCCAGCGTTTCAGCGGGCGCCGCGGACCTCGTGCGCGACAACGGCTACAACGCCAGTATTGACTACAAACCGGTCGGTTATTTGGATCTCGAATTTGACTTTAGCCGCAGCATTCCATTGCAACTTAACAGCTACTCTTTCGGCATCGGGGTGGATCTGAGCTGGCTCATGCGGCCGCGCGTTCACTGATTCTCCGCCTACCATCTCAAACGTTCGCCGTAACTCGCGAACGCATCCGCCAGATCGAAGCCAAGGCGCTGCGAAAACTGCGCCATCCCTCACGCTCGCGCCGGTTCGGGATCTTTCTCGAAGGCACCTGGTCAGAATGACTCTAGAGCCCCGGCCAACCGCGGTCTCATTTCTCCGGTAGTGCGTGCGGGCTCAATGGGTCGGCGCAACACTAGCTCGAAGTCTACTTGCAGGGTGCTCAACAGCTAAAAGTCGTTCGCGAGCGCTGATTCACAGAACACCACCCTGATTAGGTCTGAGTGAGTACAGGCGGACAGATCGGTTCTCTAGGGGGAAGTATTGTCGAATCAACTGATTTGATGGTGTTGCATCGACCGGTTGAGCTCGCAGTTCTTTCTGGGCAAGTTGGATCGCGAGTTGTGGGCAAGCGAAAGACTGGGGTTGCGCGCCCCAATCTCGATGCGGCTTTTGGGCAAGTTCCGCACCGAGGGGATTTTGGGCAAGGCAGTCGGTGTGGTGATTTTCGCTCCAAGAGGCGGTCGCAGCGCACAATCACTTCAACAGCACAGTAGAGGGCCGGTTGCCCTATCGTTCTGCGCAAAGATAAAGTTGAAATCGGAAATTCCCGCTCAGCAGCGGTCGATCATGGTAGGCTGCACAGCTTCGGAGGTAAAAGCATGAGTACTGTTGCCACCCAGGCGGCTCCTGACGCGCGACTGATCATCGACACGGCAGCCGGTTTCATGCGCGCCAAACATCTGTTCGTCGCCGCCGAACTAGGCATCTTCGAGGCGCTGGCTGATGGACCGAAGTCGATTGACGAACTGGCGCGCGCCCTCAAGGTGCCGCGACGAACTGCACGCATCAGCGTTGACGCGGTTACAGCATTGGGGTTTCTAGAACGATATCAGGACCGCTATTCGAACGGTGCGACTGCCCAAGCATTTCTCACCGTGATCGTCTATTGGGCAAAGGAAGACGAAGACTACTAAATCAAAAAGACAGTTGGGCTGGACCGGAGGTCCTTACACTGATGAAAGAGTTCAAGGCCAGGTAGCATGATCCCCAAATCCAGCAAGGGCAAAAAGCCGTGCCCGGTGTGCGGAACGCTTCTTAGTAGGCGTGCATTCGAGAAGGCGCTGAAAATCCACATGGCGCGGGAAGAGCACTACGAGGAACTGAAAGAGGCCCTCGAAAAGAGGGAGGAAGGTTTTGACAAGGAAGTAGCGAGTGCAGAAGAACGAGGCCAGCAAAAGGAAAAAGGGCGAAGCGAGCGGCTGATGGCAGGACAAAAGAAATATATCGTGAAGCTACAGGAGCGTATCTCACAACTCGAAAAAGGGACCACGCCGCAGACCGATGGCCTCGAATTTGAAAACAAGCTGCTGGCCCGATTGAAAAAAGAATTCGTGGACGATGACATACAGCCCAAAGGCAAACTGGTGGGTGACATAGTTCACACCGTAATGTACGACCGCAAAGAAGCCGGAAAGATCACCTACGAGTGCAAGCGAACGCCAGGAATCAGCGGCAAGCACGTCCAGCAGGCTTATCTCGCCAAGCAGGCATGTCACGCAGACTTCGCAATCCTGGTCACGACGGGGAAAAAGAAGCGATTTAGTGGACTCATGGAAATGGACGGAGTGCTGGTAGTTGCGCCCCTCGGAGTGATACCGCTGGCCGCGCTACTTCGTGCCAATCTGATTGAAATGCTGCGCGCTAAAATCACTACAGAACAACGCGCGAAAATAGCTCAACGGATGTTGAAGTACATAACCAGTCCGCAATTAAGGAACCCAATCGAAGAGGTCATCCAAGTAAGCACGCGGCTGCAAAAAATGGTCAGAGAAGAAATTGACGACCACAAGGATGTCTGGAAGAAGCGTCTGCAACATTACGCGAAAATCCAGTGGGACACTTCGCAGATTCAAGAAAACTTCCAACGCATCCTTCATGGGAAGGAGCCCAAATATCTTTTGGCTTCGAAGGCGCAATTGTTGCTTCCTGCTGGAACTCTGTGACTCCACAGCATACATTCAATTAAAGAGTCACTGTTAAGCACAAAGTACTTGCGGGGCCTATGGACGCCGGGTGAGCCATGCCCTATCGTGTGTCGAGGCAGGTTGCGGCGGCACGACCTCGCAGCCGCCACCCCAGCTAGCGCACAATGAAACAGTGAGGTAGCTCCGTGCCGGAAGAGGGACGGATCAAAGAAGAATCCGGCAAAACGACATCCGCGCCGTCGACAAGTAGTACATTTCCGACTGGTAGCACAGAACAGGGCCTAAAAGAAATTAGGACTCGCCTTCTCGATCTGACGGGCCGCAACAAACTTCTCAATTTCCGCTTCCCATCTGCGTCGTGTCTGCGTTTCGTGGACGTAGACATGGACGGCGCTTTCAACCGCATCATGGACGGCGGCAAGCTGTTCGTCTCGGCGGTTCCAGAGCCGCCGTTTGACAAGAAAGCAGAGAAGCCGACCGCCGTGGCCTACGCGGAAGAACTTGGCTGGCGCACATCCTACGATTTGGACGAGGCCGCCCCCGTTGATGCAGACACCGCATTGGCAGAAATGCACGACGGATGCCTGCCGGTGCTGCACTACGCGGAACGTCTCAACACTTTATCCAGAAAAATCGACGACGCAGCCAGGACGGCTATAGAGGAGTCCGGCGCGAACATGCTGTATCTCTCGTTCGGCTTTCTCGAATGGTACGAATCCGACGACTCTGACGAGCCCCGATTCGCTCCGCTCGTTAGTGTTCCAGTAACTCTCGACCGCACTCCGGGCAAAGGAAAAGCGTTCCGATGCGAACTGGAATACTCCGGCGAGGATTTTGACACCAACCTGTCGCTTGTAGAAAAGATGCGCCGGGACATGGGCTTGGAAATCTCCTTGCTTGCCGAGGACGAGTCGCCGGAGCAATACTTCCAGAAATTTGCCGCCCTGTTGGACATCAAAAAACGGTGGCGCATTCGGCGGCAGATGACGCTCTCCCTTCTCGATTTTGGGAAGCTCTTAATGTTCCGCGACCTCGATCCCAAAAACTGGCCCCTCGACGCCAGTATTTCGAACCATGCGCTTGTGCGCGAACTTTTCGAGGGCGAGCAGACTTCCGAAATAACGCGCGCGGAGGAGTTCCCGATTGACGATCCGGCTCTGCAACCGGAATTACCTGCGCTCATTTGCGACGCGGATAGTTCCCAGCATAGCGCCCTGATTGACGCGCTGCGGGGTAAGAATCTTGTGATCGAGGGACCGCCCGGTACCGGAAAATCGCAAACGATCTCCAACTTGATTGCTGAGGCGCTGGCGAGAGGGAAAACCATTCTCTTCGTCTCGGACAAGCTCGCTGCACTTCAAGTAGTCCGTGACCGCTTGGATGAACGCGGACTGGGAGCTTTCTGTCTCGAACTACATTCCCATAGAACGAAAAAGGGTGCGCTACTCAAAGATGTTGCACGCCGTATCGACCTGGATGGCTCGTTTGACGATCCCGCAGACCTGGACAACCTTCTCTCGATTGCTGACGGTCGGAAGAAGCGTCTCATCGAATACGTGTCGCTCATTAAGGAGGCCATCCAGCCGATCCAACAGACGGTGTTCGACATTCTATGGGCGCGCGAGGCGGCGTTCCAGAAGCTGCCGTTTGACGAGGATTTGGTTTCCGCCATCACGTCTCCCGTTCTGCTCGAATATACGAAAACAAAACTGGCCGAGGCCGAGGATTGGCTCGCAATTTATGTGCGAAAACTCTTTGATATAAGCACGGCATTTGGGCAGCCCAAAAATCATCCGTGGTGGTGGGTACAGAGGGGGTTGTCTTACGACGAGGAACTGTCGTGCATGTCCCGGCTACCGGCACTTGTCGATGCGATTGATCTGGCGGGCGGGATCGCAACCGACGTAAGCGACATCACTACTCTTGCTTTTCCAGCAGTGGGTGAATTGCCGGAGGGCGGTGCATCGCGGGCCGCCGAGGATGTCCGCGCAGCCACGGACGGTATGCTCCACTACCTGCTTGAGGTTTTCCGCATACTGGGGGCCGCATCGTCAGCAGCCTTGGACTCAAGGTCGGCCAGCCTCGAAAACAAGGAATCGATCAAGCATCTGCGTGTGACCGCAGAGGAAGCACGCCGTCTGCAATCACAACGCTCGGACTTGTCGGCACAGTTTGATTTGAATGTTGGGGCAGCGAGTGAACTGGAGCGGCACGCCGCTGTGATTGAACAGACCGCGTGGTTCAAGCGTTGGTTTAGTGGCGACTACCTGGAAGCGTTCAAGACGTACAAGGCGATGGCGCGGGATCACAAACGGGCTGCGCGGACGGCAATGTCTGCGGCTCTCAGGTCCGTTGCGTCGTACCACTTGCGGCGGCTCGCATTCGACAACAACCGAACCCACCGCGACGTAATCGGTGTCGGGTTCGTCGGTCTCGAAAGCAACTGGGACGCACTTCTAAGGCTGGCAGAGTGGTACGAGATGGCTTTTTCGGCGTTCCCCGAAGACGAGCCAGCCGCCGTAGCGTTCCGGGCCGCACTATTGACGAGGAGCACTACTGCAATCAGGGAGCTAAAGGCCCGGTTGTCCGGTCTGCGGGAGCAGCGCACCAAGCTGGATCGTCTTATCGCGCGCCTAACGGATACTGCGACTGTTTTTGAGGGTTGCGTTTTTGCCACCATGCCCGCAATCGTCCCGGCAGTGCAACGGATCAACTGCGGGGTTAAAGACGCCTTGCGGGAGATTGCGACGGCATACGAGGTCGTCGATGTCGATGCTGGACCGATTGAAAGGGCGCTCCGATTGATAGAAGGGCTCTCTGTAGGCAACGATTCGCTGAAGGCTGTGGGGCGGATGCTGTCTCCAGAAACCGAACGGTATCTTGCCAAGGCGCGTTCACGCCTCGTGGACTTACAGATTCAGATGCAAGGGATTGCGCAGTCTGCGATGAATATGGCGGACGCCTCGAATGCCGAGCTTTGGCGTAAGCACCCCGCCGACTCCCTGCCGGAATGGCGGGCGGTTGCCGTGAAGGCGCTCGACGGGAGCGCCGATTTGCAAGGCTGGATCGATTTTATTCGATGCCGCGTAGATGGCGCACAGTTTGGGATCACGTCGCTGATTGGGATGGCAGATGATGGCATTATCAAGCCGCAAGAGCTTGGAGCGGCATTCAAGTTTTCGTTCTACAACACGCTTGCGAAACATGCCCTATCGCGGAGTCCGGCGCTCTGGGAGTTCTCTGGCAACAGCCAAGAGGAAATTCGCAAGCAGTTCGCGCGGGTGGACAGGGATGTGATCGTACTGCAACGCAAGCGAACGGCGGCGCGGGCTGCTAACCGGAGAGTCCCTTCGGGTAACAGGGCTGGTCACATAAGGGATTGGACAGAGCTTGCTTTATTGCGGCACGAAATTAAGAAGCAGAAGAGACACATTCCAATCCGGCAATTGGTCCGCAGGGCTGGCGTGGCACTGCGGGCATTGAAACCGTGTTTTATGATGGGGCCGCAGTCGGTTGCGAAGTACCTGGCCCCCGGAGCACTAAAATTCGATCTCGTTGTGATGGACGAGGCGTCGCAGATTCGCCCAGAGGATGCAATCGGCGCACTGGCCAGGGGAGGGCAGGCTGTTATTGTTGGCGATCCGATGCAGCTCCCGCCGACCAGCTTTTTCAATCGGATTGCCCCGGTAGACGGCGATGACGAGACTGGCGGCACGAGCATCGCGGCGGACAGCGAAAGCATCTTGGATGTAGCGAGTACCGTCTATGCGTCCATACGACGCCTGCGCTGGCATTATCGCTCCCAACACGAGAGCTTGATTGCTTTTTCGAACCAAGAATTTTACGGCGACCTGATTGTGTTTCCGTCCGCATCGCGCGATTCCGAAACTATGGGTGTGAAATACCGCTTCGTGCCGGAGGCGGTGTACGAGAACAGCCGCAATCCCAAGGAGGCCGCAGCGGTGGTCAATGCGGTTCTGGATCACATGAAGAACTTTCCGAATGAATCGCTCGGTGTAGTCGCCATGAACTTCGAACAGCGCGAACTCATCGAAGAGCTTCTTGAAGATCGGCTCCGCGATGATCCGTTCGCACAATCCTTCCGTGCGGACATGGTTGGGACGAAAGTTTTCTTTGTGAAGAATCTTGAGAACGTGCAGGGTGACGAGCGGGATGTGATTTTCATTTCGACGACGTATGGGCCTGATACGTCGGGCAATCAGTTCCAACGCTTCGGGCCTGTCAACGGCGAAGCCGGGCACCGCCGATTGAATGTGCTATTTACCCGCGCGAAGCTCCGAACGGTGGTTTTCACATCGCTTGACAGTGACAAGATTCAGGCTACGGCGGAAAGTTCGCGGGGACTTCGGGCGTTCAAGGGTTATCTACAGTTCGCGCGCACCGGCATTTTGGATAACACGGTCTCGAAGTCCGATCAGGAGGTCAACGATTTCGAGCGGTCGGTTCAAGCCGTCCTTCAAGCCAAGAACTATGAGGTTGTCCCACAAGTCGGTGTGGCAGGATTCTTCATCGATCTCGGCGTTAAGAATCCGAAGAAGCTGGGAGCGTTTCTTCTGGGAATCGAGTGTGACGGCGCAACCTACCATTCAAGCAAGTCGGCCCGCGACCGCGACAGGTTGCGCGAAGAAATTCTCCGCAGCCGAGGCTGGACCTTGCACCGTATTTGGTCAACAGATTGGTTCAAAAACCGGAACAAGGAAATCGACAAGCTGTTCAAGCGCATTGAATTGATGATGGCCGACACGGCGGCCTCCGCCAAATAAAAATGCCGCATTGGCGACGATGCCGCATTGGAATTGACACCGCTGGGCATTTGTGATACTGTCCAAATTGCCGTGACACCACGGCTATTCTGGCATACGCCGAAATTGGAGAAAAACAATGAAAACGTTAATAACGCTCCGCGTGAGCGATTCCGACCACTGCAAGCGCATCAAAGACCCGTTCGATCCTAACCTTCACCACCTAGAAACGCTTCTTCCCTTCACAGAGGTAAACAAGTTGGTCAGCGGTAATGCCAACGTGCGTGCCCCGAAGGAAAGCAGCAAACCATTCAAAAAGATGATTGAAACCGTGGAGAAAAATCCACAGGCGTTCCACATCAAAAACAGAGGCATCACCTTCATCTGCGAGAGCTTTGAGCTGGCGCAGCAGGCCACCAACGGTACTCGTCAACTGAACATCGCCCTATCAAACGACGGCGAAAACGACTACCTCGACCAAGAAATTTCCGACGCGCGGAAGGTCGGAATTGCCGATGGCGGCCACACATTCGCCGTCATCTCCAACACGATACAGCGGCTTGAAGCTCTCAAGGCGCTAGAGGGCTGGATAGAACCTTTCGTGCGCGTGCGGTTCATCACATCGAAGGCGGCGTTTGTCATTCCCGAAGAGATGGTCGAGGCTCTGAATACCTCCACCCAGGTAAAAGAGCACACGATGGATGAATACCGGAACGAGTTCCAGCCGCTGAAGGACATCTTCACCGCTTCCGGCTTCGACATCAAGAACATCTCTTTCCGTGAGAACGATGCCGGGGCGTGGGACATTCGAGACATCCTGCAACGACTTGGATGCTTCCTGAAGGACAAGCAGAATCTCGGCCCTCAACTGTACAAGAGTAAGCAGAAGGCTCTAAAGCTGTACATCGACCCCAAAACCCGCGAGGACTTCCTTGCACTCTCGAATGTCATGCGCGATATTGCATTTCTGCCCGAATATATCGAGGCGCAATTCAGCAGCAAGGAAAACATGAAGAATCGCAATCGATTCGGCGGTCTGCGTGTGGTGAGGGCACTGAAGGAAGATCACGTATATCCGGGCATAAACCTGAGAACTCGGCATCGCCTTGACCTGGCAGCTACTCTTCCCCTGGCAGGCGCATTCCGGGAACTGTTGCAAACAGACCCGCATACAGGTAAGCAGGTCTGGGTTGTTGACTGGAAAGAAGCATTCAAGCGAACGGCAGATGAACTCTACCGTTCGTTGACAAATAACCTATCCAGCGCGAGCCCGATTGCCAGCCTTGGTTCGGACCCCGCCTATTGGCTTACAGCAACCAGTGTCATCCTGAGAGTCAAGTCGGAAATGCTCCAGGAACGCCTAACTGCGGCCAACTGAGCAGAAAGCAGACTATTGCAACCCGGGGAACGCGGCGTGTTATTTTGCGTCGGGTTCCCTGTTTTTTTGCCTGCCAAGATTGAAAAGCCTCCCGGCCACCGTCAAACTGTTCATGGACTTGTGGAACCACAAAAAGTAAAATGCGGCTCCCTACTTCCCTACCTGCGTTTCATCTCACGATGCAGGAATCGAAATGACCGAGGAAAGAAAATTCGCCATTCTCTTTGCCGCAACAATTCTCGCTGCCCGGAGGCTCATCGATCTGGACCCGAACAAACCGAATATGGCGAAGGGATACATGGTGGATCGTGCCATCGACGATGCCGCGTTCATTCTGGAACGGATTGATGAGCGATGGCCTCATGTCGTGAACACATTCGCGGCGAAGGGCTGAGGACAAGCGTTATGGATTGGATTCTCGCTCATCTTGCAGCGGTGCATCTGGACCTGGTGACTGGCGTTGCGCTCATAACCCTTTTGTTGATGATGTGGCAAACCGAGCATGAGCGATGTGACAGGGTTAGGGCGGGCTGGCGTGAAGTGCGCAGGCTGACATTCGCCGCGACAACTACCATTCAACGAGCCAAGAAAATGCAGGACCATGCAGATGCCGGTGACTACCTGGAGAGGGCACAAACGTCTGTGAACGAGCTGTATTCAACTATCTTGCTTTACGGCAAGGGTTCTTTGCGTGAGGAATACAGAAAACAATTCAATGGGGTAGCCAAAACGGGCGCGCTCACGCCGTTGCTGCCAATTTTCCAGACCTTGGACGGCAAAACAGAGAGAAAGTTCGACACTTGGAAATTGAGAATTGTGTAGTGCCGCCCTGTGCCGCGCTTGGAGGTTCATCGACGAACTGCCGTGTGGGCTGTCATTGATTCCACTGGAAGACATTTTGGGACCGCATGAGCGCCAAAGAAATGACCGGATTGAGAAAACGTGTCAGCATAGTGCAATGAAACACCCAGAACAAAGCAAGCGCGCTCCGCCGACCCTTCCATCTGCGTTGGCAGTACCTTCGTATCATCGCATTCTGGTTAAGCATGGCCTGATTGAAAAGACTCTGTCCATCCCCGATGCGTATGAAGTGTTTTTGAAAGTGGGCGCTGACCCAGAAGTACAGAAACTCCGTCGCAAGGTAGAACGCGGCAACAAAATGAAACACGTTCCCGCTTTGTATCTGGCCACGGCGATGGCTCTGCAAGGCATGACCAAGCAGGAGCTTGAAGCTCTGAAATTGCGGATTTGAAGAGAAGCGAGTATGAACACCCCCAAGCCGCTGGTATCCAAGGTTTTTGTTGGCACAAACGGACTCCGGGCCGGGTGGAGACTGCTGATATTCCTCGCCGTGTTGATTTCCTGCCTGTTGGGATTTAGAGAAGTGGTTGTGCATATTCCGACCCTGATTCGTATGGTCCAGCCTCTTCGGGAGGGGCGGTTAGTCGTCTCGGCGGCACTTATCGCAGAGTTTCAGTTCGTGCTGTCATTGATTGTCGCTGTGAGCGTGATGAGCAGGATCGAAGGGCGCTCACTCGTTGATTATGGTCTCCCGGCCCGTGATGCCTTTGGTCCGTATTTTTGGCAGGGCGTTGCATGGGGGCTGTTGGCCGTTACCTGCGTAATGATGCTGATCATTGGGGGAGGCGGCTTTTCCTTTGGCAGTCTGGCCTTGCACGGTCGCAGTTTGGTGGTTTACGGAGTCGGGTGGGCGATTGTGTTCCTCATGGTGGGATTTTTCGAAGAGTTTCTGTTTCGTGGCTACGTCCAGTTCACCTTGACTACGGCTATAGGGTTCTGGCCCTCGGCAATCCTACTTTCTATTGTTTTTGGCTTCGTTCATCTCGGCAGTCTCGGGGAAAACTGGATGGGCGGTGCGGCGGCGGCTCTGTTTGGGCTATTCCTCTGTTTTACGTTACGACGAACTGGCAACTTGTGGTTCGCCTTGGGTCTGCACGCCAGTTTTGTATACGGCGAAACATTCATCTACTCAGTTCCGAACAGCGGGTTTCCCTCCTTCGGACACTTGCTCAATTCTACGCTCCACGGGCCACGATGGTTGACGGGCGGTTCAGTCGGGCCGGAGGGTAGCGTGGTGACTTTTGCAGTACTTGCACTCCTGTTCGTGCTGTTCGGGCTGTTCGGGCCCCGCGTATCGGAGAAAAGAGGAGATGGACCGTGAAGACTTCATCACTAAAGCCAGCCGGAGGTTGCGGCTAGTGGACGGTGCGCCCGAACTTCGTATAATCGCGTAGGCTAGTCGCATGTTTGAAACCATTGTGGCCATCGTAACTAGCTGTGCGACGTAGACGCTGCCAAGGCGGGTAAATCGTGAACCTCCGGCCTATGTTTGAGCCGAGTAAAGCATGTGGGGGCAAAGACGTGCTGACCCGATAAGACCGTGGGAGCGAGTGGCGTGCCTACCGGCTAGGGCTGAGATCTCGTTCGATTGTTCGCTGTCTCTCCTGAGTCAGAGAAGAGGGCGGCTCGGTCCTTTGTGCGAGCGCTGGCCCTGCTGCGCGCGTCGGTTCCATTGCAGATTGATGCGAGACCTCGCGGCTCAGAGTCCCGGCAAGGTGGGTCTTGTCGTTGGTATAGAGCTGCGCGTCGTAGCGGCCACGGGACACCGCAACGTATGCCAAGCGCCGATTGACGAGTCTTTCTCCTGCCCGCTCGGTGTCTACGTGAATGAGCACACGGTCGGCGGTTTGCCCCTGGCTGCTGTGGCTCGTTACGGCATAGCCGTAGTCGAGATGCGGATTCTCTTTGGCGTTGAACGAGACGGAACGGCCTGAGTCCAGGCGCAATTGCAGGTTGCCGGTCACGTCGATCTTCTCGATGGTTCCCATCTCGCGATTCGCAATGTGTTGTTCTCGGTTCGGCGCAGTGAATTGCACGCGGTCGCCTTGCGAGAACGCACGCTCCGTTTCGCGGTACAGCGTCACCCCTTGCAGGCGGCGCGGATCATAGCTGACCTCCTCACCGCTCTCGTGCTTGACGGTGAGTAGATTCTCTTTCGCATTGACCCGTTCGACGCGGGTGTACTCTCCCGCTTCAATGCCACGCGTCTTGCTGCCCTTCGTGTAGCGCACCACGTCGCCCGGATCGTATTGCTCGGCCCACTGCCGGTCTGCCCCGGTGATCTCCTGCCGTGCTATCAGCACTCTCATTGGGTGCTCGCTGTGGTCCACTTGGCCTCGCGCCTGCATTTCCCGATGGATGGTCCGATTGATCTCCATACGCGATTGATTGTCGGGGGATACCACTAGCGTGCCTTCCGGTTGCTTCGCATACTCACGGGCGATTTCCTTCAACCGCTCGCCCTGGTCCGCAATTTCATGCACGCGGCCTTGCGCGTCGAGTTTTTCTATTGCCCCTTTCACGTCACCGCGTGAGAGCTGCTCCACCACTTCTTTGAGTTCCGGGTCTTTCTGCCGCACGATTTCGTCAAGCCGTGCCGTTTGGATTCCAGCTTCCTGTAGCTGCTGATACGGTGTCCCCGCTTCGACGGCCTGGTGCTGCCGCATGTCGCCCACCAATAGCACGCGGTCATTGTCTTTAAGTCGATGCAGGAACTCATTCATCTGCTTCGTGCTCGCCAGACTCGATTCGTCCAGAACGTAGAGCCGCTTTGGTCCGTCGTGCTGTTCATTGCTTTGCGCAAGATGCCGCTGCAACGTGCTTGATTCGATTCCAGCCTCGCCCAGCTTTTGCGCCGCGCGTGATGTCGGAGCGAACCCTTCGACCTTATAGCCCTCTCGCTCAGCAGCTTCGCGCACTACTGCCAACGAGGTCGTTTTCCCCGAGCCGGCGACGCCTTCCATCGCCGTGACCTGATCCCGGCTTGCGAGGATTTGTTCGACCGCCACACGCTGACTCTGGCTCAGGTGTGGATGGTCTTTCTCGATTTCCCTGCGCGTATCGAAGCTGGCAAGCGCTCCGTATTTGTTTTGCCCGTCGCGCATGACTTGGATCGTGTCTTGCTCGTAGCCGATCATCTCGCGCGTAGTGAACGCGCGGCCTGGTGCGCCCGTATTCTTCTCTATTCCAATGAACTCACCGGCATTAACGCGCTTCTCGAACTCAGACCGAACCTCGGTGAGTGCCGCGTCCCCCATCGAACGCCTCAGAGCATCCCGCAGAAGATCCCGCTCTTCGACAACCGCCTCACGCTCCAAGTTCCTCTCCTTCGAAAATGTCACAGCAGATTGCGCCATCATGGGAGGTACGTCCCGCTCGGTGTGGTGCGTTCTGTCCCTGGCTGCCTCCACGACACGCTCGGGCTGGCTACTGAAAGCCTCCGCTATCTGTCGATGCCGCTGCTGCATCTCTTCGTGTGAAAAGTCGGTCTTCGCTTCGCGCGTCTGGTGCGCAGCAATTTGTGCTGCGCCAGCTCCTCGCTGCTGTTCCTTCGCAAGATGCTCCTCAATTTGCTGGCGGCGCGGACTCGACGCTGCCAGATACTCCTCGCTGTAGCCTTTGATTTCCGGCTGTCCACTCTTCCCGCGCTCAATCCCATAGCCTAGTCCCTTCAAGCGAGTGGCTAGTTCAGAGCGATACACCGCCGTTGCATACTGCTGCGTTTTGTAGAGTTCCCGTGGTTGCAACGCATGAGTCTCTCTGTCGTCGGTCTCTGTAAGATTGAAAAAGACGACGTGCGTATGCAGTTGCGGCGCGGCATAGCCGTTTACAGGTCGTGCGCTGTCATGCTCGAATTTCGCAGCTATCCATTTGCCTATCGTTTCTGCGGGAAGATTCCCGCCGATGCGAGCCTGGACATAGCGTTCCAATTCATCGAGTGCGACGGCGACGCTCTCTCGATGTGCGTCCCGCACTCGATCATCCCCGCCTACGAGCGCCGTCAACGATACGCTCTTTGGAGCCGAGAACGTTGCATCCCATCCTGCACGGTGCTCCATGGCGCTTACTTTCTCGCCGCGTGCGCTTATGTATTCGCGCGCTGTCTGGTGGCGGATGAGTTGCTCACCAGTGATCGGATGCTGGCCTTCCGAGAGCCGCTGGAAGTATTCCTCGCGGACTTCGCCGCGCAGTCCCCACTGCTCGGCGAGTCTTCCGTGCCACTCGCCGCGTATCTGGTCCGCTTCCGTGTAGTAGTTCTCGCGGGCATTGGCAAACTCTTCCGCGTGATACGTCTGTGCCTGGCCTGCGCTGAGCGGCTTGGAGATGGTCAGCATGTGTTGGCCTATTCGAAGAAGTGTTGCTGTCTCTGCTCGGTCCGTTTCAGGTGCTGCTCGTGCGTTTGCTTCACTTCCTGCGGCGCGATTCTTTGTTCCGCTTGACCACTGCTCGCTCCCGCCGCGGCCGCGACTGCTTTCGACTCTTCCTTTGGCCTCGGCGTGTGTATGATCTCTCGCTCGATAAAAGCGGGCTGCTTGTTCGCTAGCACGACGTACGGGAAGGTCATCCGCACCACCAGATTCCCAGATTTCAGATACCCGTGCAGCGGTGCAAGCCCGCTGATCTCACTCGCCATCACGCGCGGCTCGACCTGACGCTCTAACCCATAGCTCTTTGAGTTGCGTTGCTGCGGGAACTGGCCGCTGGACCGGCTCTCTCGTATCCGTTCGATCTCAACTTCTCCGATGGTGTCCGAGATCCACTTCGCAGCGCGTGGTTCACTTGTTCGCAGGAAGATTTTCGTCGCTGGTTGGGACATCATCGCCTCGGCTTCATGGCCGTAGCGTGTTTCAAGCTGGCTGCGTCCCTGGAAGCCCAACACTACGGGATTGTTCGATTTCCGGTTCTCCGTGATCGCCGTGTGCAACTGCGGAAGCTGCTGCAAGCTCGCCAGTTCGTCGAGCACAAACCAAACCGGGCGGGGATTCATCTGTCCCTGATTCATGAGTCGCAGCACCAGCGTATCGAGCCACAAGCTGGTCAGCGGCAAGACCCTCTTTCTCGTCTCCGGTGTCGAGGTCAGAAAGAGCCACCCGCGACGTTCCTTCGACCATTCGAGGGTGCTCCAGCGCCTCGCCGTCTCTTTCTCCGTCGGCAAAAGCTTAAGCGCGTCGGCGACCATGTTGAGCGAACCGAGCACACCGTTCCGCTGCTGCGGCGATTGCGAATCGATCATCGCGGCGTACTCCGTCCCTTTCACTCTTCGGTCGATCTCTTCCGGGTGGGACATCCACCACACCAGTTCCTCCGGTGTCGGGTGGAACATCAACAGGTACGCGAAGATTTTTCGCGGGCTTTCGACGAAGAAGGAATTTTCGTTGTGCCGGTCGGGGAACAAGCTCGTGGCCAGAGTCAAAGCCTCAGCCTCATGCCGCAGTTCATCGCTCGGAGTCCAGTAGGGCATCCGTGCGTCGAGCGCATTCAGCACTAGATCACCGCGCGAAGGATTGAAGAACTGCGGCGTGTATTCGAGCGCAGGATCGTAGACGATGGCTGTCTCGCCACGCTCTTCGACGCGCAACAGGGCTTGCCGGATCAGCGCGCTCTTTCCTGTGCCGCTGTCGCCCATGATGAGCAAGTGGCTCGCTTCGATGGCTCGCGGGATACGCAGCCAGCGCCTCCTACCGATCATCTTTTCAGCGAAACTCTGCTCCAGCACGAAGCCGATGCCGTCCGCGCGTGTTCTGCGGTTGAACACTCTTGCCGTCACAATCTCTGGCCCTTTGAGAACCCGTCCGTGTTTGCGTTCTCTCGCTCGTGCCGCGTCCTTTGGGATCGCCACGATGAGGCTCACAAGCAAGACGTCTAGGCCGCCCCGCAGTGCCGGTTTAGCTAGATCAGTGAGCGTTTGGTCCTGGTATATCCAGTGACCTAGAAACGCATGGAGCTTTGCATTGTCGTACCGCCCGCGTTGCCATTCGAGCTTCACCGCGCCTGTTTTCAGCGCCTCGTCGGTCAGCGCGAACGTGTTTTCCCCGGCTGCGGTTGTCACCGGCTCTACATCTGGATCGATAGCGAGCCGACCGCCTTTCCGCATCACCACCATCAACAGCGTGTACCAGCCGTCCTTCCGTACCGCTTCCGCTATTGGTGTCCCTGTGTAGGTGAGCAGGTAGTGCCGTTGGAGGGGCATCCACTCCCGCTCGTAGCGGTAGTAGCCGATGCCTATCACGCTCAGCGCGGCAACGCAGAACGCCGCGATGGTCCACACCGACCTGTCGCTCGGCCAGTTGCCCGCGTTCTCCTCTCGGCCCCACCTCTGCTTCATGACACACCTCCTGCTGCTCCATCCGAGAGACGCTGCCGCGCCTTGCCGAACTTGTCCTGATCCGCACGCTCGATTAGCCGCTGCATCTCCTCTGCGGTCAGCGTTTGCCCCTGGGATACGGCGAAGTGGATGTTCAGCAGGATCGTTCGCAGCGCCAAGACTTCGGCTAGGACGGTTTGCTCGCGTGCATTGGGCTTGGTTGCTTTCAGCAGAACATCGCGCGCCCACTCGCTGATCGTCTGCTCACCCGCTAGGGCTTCAAACTGGGCGTATTCTTCGTCCGTGACTTTGGTGCTGATCGATTTCGTTCGAGGCGTGGGCATCGGGTTCACCCAATAAAATCAACAAGTTCCCATACGGGAACCATTGGTTGCTGCGCGGCGCTCTGTAGGAAGTGATTCGCGGCAAGTTGCTGGATTTTCAGTAAGTTCCCATATAGCAACCAAAGTTGCTATACGGCACCCGTTACGGGGTGACGTGTCAGTCCAACTCCCGGTGCCGAAGGCACCGCTCCTCGCAAAACGCGGCGCAAACCAACGATTCGCGCTATCAACCCTGTTCGCCATACTCCAACTTCAGCTCCTGCATCCACCGCTGAAACTCGGGGATCGCCGACGCCTTCTGGAACAGTTCGCGCAAAGCGTTCCATTCGTTCTCGGTGAAGTCGATACCTAGATCGTTCTGTCGAAGCCAAAGCGTGAACGTTGGCCCCTTCTCCTTGGATAGCGTCGTGAGGAAATGCTTGCCGTTCCACGAACCCTTGGCCGACCATCCTTCGAGCATGGCCCGGAACTCGGCCAAGTCGGGGTACCGAGCAATGAGATAGTTCACGCGGCGTGTTGGGCCAAAGTCGATATATACGCCCAGGTCCGGGCAAGCTATCGTCGTAAACGAGAGCTTCAGGTCATCGACCTTGAGCGGATCAGGCAGGATAATTCGGCGGCGAAAATCAGCTTCGTTTGGACCCGTTGGTCGCACGGGCTGGCGGTCATGTCGCACCCAATGGCCCCGAGCGGCGAGGCCCCAGAGAGTCGGCCAGTACGGGGCAAGGATTTGATCAAGTCTAGTGCTCTCGACTCCTTCATCACTAATGGCGGCTAGGAAGCATCCTCCAATTGTGCCAGGGTTCTGCCATTTCTCCGGCGACTTCATCAGCTCCTTGCGATGCGAAATTTGCTTCAGAACTGCTTGATGTCTTTGTTCGGCGTCATCATCGGAGAGCCGAACCTCGGTGAAGTGGCCGCCAAGGTTTCCGAAGTAATACCAGGCGTGCTTCGAAGCATGCTTCTTGCGGTTCTGATAAACGGCTTCGAAGGCGTCGAGCAGGGTGAGGTAGGACTCCCTGGATGGAATCGCAGGCCAAAGCAGCGGCGGCTCCTGAGCTTCTTCCTCTGTGCCGATCTGCACGTACTGCGCGAGAACATCCCACTCGGCGGCGGAAAGAGTGTGCTGTGACTCCCACTTCCTGCGAATGTGATAGAGAGAAGCGGTCGGCGTGCTGAGCATTTCATGACGGACTGTTTCACGGTCCATCCCTTCGACGCGCTCCTCGATAACGAGGAAGGCGGCCTCTCCCAAAGACACCTCACGTCTCAGTTGCTCACTAAGGACTTTCTGGTAGCGCTCCAGCAGCTTGAGCCGGTCTTCGCTGAGTCGGATCGAGATTACCTCGTGGCGGGGTTTCTTCTTGAGGAGCGACATCATGGTTGACAAGCTCTCCTACATCTATGTACGATGTTTACGTTAGCGTAGCTCGATTGGCGACTGAATGCAAGAAGATTTTTTTTCTCAGCTCTCTCGGAAGCCAACGAGCCAATTCGACGATCCTTTCGACCCTGCAGGAGTCACTAACGCGAAATGTCCGTACCATCCCAAATCGAGACCTCGGTGCACATCGAGCGGCATTATGCCGTTACGGAAATCGCCGAAATGTGGAACTTGAGCCCTGATAAAGTTCGCGAGCTTTTCGAGAAAGAACCAGGTGTGCTTGTGCTAGGAGAGCGGAGCCCACGCCACAAGAGACGGTATGTCACACTGCGGATTCCCCAGACCGTGGTGGAACGGGTCCATTCACGTCTATCATCGAAATTCGCTGTCCGTTAGGAGCTGGCCCAATGCTTACGATCTATCGCCGTCATCGCAAGAGCTGCAAGCAGCATGCTCGGGGCAGAAAGTACCGCCACTGCCAGTGCCCAATTTGGGTTGATGGGGCAATCGGCGGCAAGGAAATCCGTGAGTCTTTGAAGCTCCGCGATTGGCAGCGGGCTCAAGATCTCATACGCCAATGGGAAGCCGAAGACCGCCGGACAGTCCAGCAAGAGAAAGAAGTCACAATTAAGGATGCTCACGCGAAGTTTATGGCTGACGCACAGGCACGGAAACTCAACGAGGCCACGCTCTACAAATACCGCCTGCTCTTTCGACATCTTGATAGTTTCGCGGAAACACACAAGCTGCAATTTCTCAAGCAACTGGACTTGGACACGCTCGCGATTTTCCGGGCAGCGTGGAAAGACGGCCCGCGCTCCAGTCTCAAGAAACTCGAGAGACTCCGAGCATTCCTTCGCTTCACCGAAAAGAGAAAATGGATTGAGCATAATCCGGCAACTGAACTGAAAGCCCCGAAAGTTGCGAACAAACCCACGATGCCTTTTACTCGGGAAGAAATGATCCGCATTCTTACTGCCCTCGAACCCTACGGCAAGAGCGCGGGTATTCGCAACGCTCAACGGCTGCGTGCCTTTGTTCTGCTGTTGCGCTATTCGGGTTTGCGGATCGGCGATGCAGTCCAGCTCGACGTGAACCGGATTCAAGAGAGCAAGCTACTGTTGCACACCGAGAAGACGGGCGTAGCCGTCTATTGCGTTCTGCCGGACATGGTTGTCAAAGCCCTGGATGCCGCTCCTCATTCCAGCGCCCGCTATTTCTTCTGGACAGGCAAGTCCACGGTGCGAAGTGCAAAAGGAAAATGGCAGCGCAGACTTCAGCGGCTCTTTGAGTTAGCAAAGGCGGCGGCTGGTCATGCACACAGGTTCCGCGATACGTTCGCCGTGGAACTACTGCTCGCGGGCGTCCCCCTCGATAGAGTTTCCGTGCTTCTTGGCCATAGCAGTATCCGAATTACGGAGCGCCACTATGCACCTTGGACGCGCTCGCGACAAGAACAAATCGAGGCTGATCTGAAGGCCGCTTGGAGCAATGATCCCATTGTGCTCACCGACGGGAAGGGCGCACCGGAGTTGCAGGGAAAAACTGGTCAGATCAACTGAACCGGACAAGCCCAATTTCAAACCTGCGCCGTTGCGCAATCAGTACGGCTCTTGCCGCGCGACCCTTCGATTCCTTCCTTAGCAATGATTGGGAAACAGGCGTTGGTTCATATGTCATGAAGCTAATTGCCGCTCCCATCGTGGGCGGCATGATCAATCAACGATTCACGTCCTGATTCTGGTACCCGTGTTCTTCGCTTTGATGAAGGAGCGTGCGCTGCGCCGGGGAACTTTGCACCCGCGATCATCACAGTCAGATACCTAGGAGTTCCAATCAGTGATTTCAAAATAGGGAGAAAGAAAGATGAAAACAATGTTCTCAGCAAAGGCAATTCTTGTTCTGGCAACGACAGTAGTCCTCGCAACGGTTTCAATTGTTGCCCAGACCCCCGGTGAACAGAAATCACTAACCGGAGTCGTGAGCGATGCCATGTGCGGTCAGACCCATATGATGAAGGACAAACCCGATGCGGATTGTCTTCGCTATTGCATAAAGCAGGGGAACAAATACGCTCTGGTAGTCGGGAAGAGCGTTTATATCCTTGAAGGTCACGAAGCCGAGCTGGACAAATACGCCGCAAAGAAGGTCACTGTGAAAGGCACTTTGAAGGGTGAGACCTTAACGGTAGAATCTGTAGTTCCCGCGAAATAGCATCTTCAGCCTGAAGAACACAGGACCTGCGGGCACGTCCGGTCACCACCGTATTGCCATCCACATCTGCGGTTGCCACCCTGTGGCCAAAATGAAGTGTGTTCCTTATCGGACAGAAACGATTTGTCCCAGTGACTAAGATACCGTCTTGGATCACCCGCTGTTGATCCGAAGCTAGGAGAAAAGAAATGGCGACTACGAAACCCCAGAAGTGTGCACACCCCGTTTGCTCGTGTGAGATAACGTCGGGCAAGTACTGCAGCACCCAGTGCGAGGCTATGGAAAAGACGCCGGACATCGATTGTTCCTGCGGACATACCGGATGCAGGGGCAAAACGACCTAGTGAGAAATGTTCCACCAGTTAGAGAACGAGCATCTGAGTGTTGAGAGGCATAGAATTATTCTAGTGGATATCAGACGTACAGTTGCGGCGGTATTACTGACGTTGCTCCCGTTGGCCTATTCGATGCCTGCGATGTGTGACCAATGTCAATTTGGGGCGGCCGGCCCAAGTTCTGCGGCGGGCCAAAACAAATCCGTCGCGTTCCAGCAAGCGTCCCCAAAAGTGACAACTGGCGAACATTGCCAACACATGGCGACCTCTCGATCCGGGGCTGCTTCTCAATTGGTATCTGCGAGTCAATGCCAAAATAACCCTTGTAAGCAGGCGCTAGATCCAGTGGCCAAGCTGAGTCGGTCGTACTTTGCGCAACCCTCCACTAGCGTTCGCTTTATTGTAATAGCTGAAATATCTGGCCACCATCGT
This sequence comes from Candidatus Acidiferrum sp., assembly GCA_035544995.1. Lineage (GTDB taxonomy): Bacteria > Acidobacteriota > Terriglobia > Acidiferrales > UBA7541 > Acidiferrum. The sequence continues at coordinate 2,750 of DASZZI010000022.1, read as the reverse complement.
CACCCTTCCAAAGGCACAATTCGTAGTTTTGGCGAGAGACCTCGATTCAATCCATCTGTGCTAGACCCTCTTTCGACAAGCCTCAGAATCTAGAAACTTCTGCTCATCCCTGAAAAGACGCGCTCGTGGACGTGTAGTGCATTCATCTATGCGTTCTTCATCTGACAGCGTTCCTACATGCGAATGCGACTTCTCGGAGGAGAGTTCAGATGAAAGCCTTTTGCGCGGCCTTATTCCCTAGTTCCGCTTGTACAGGTGAGCAAGAACCTGGGCGCAATGACGGGTATGCACGACCAGCGGTAGAAATGAGCGCGACTGAAATCGCGCACAGGAGATTGGAAATGACAGGACATTCTTTTTGGAAGGTGCCGCTGCAAATAGTCTTCCTGCTGGCTTTGCTTCCAGCGGAACTCGTGGCGCAGTCTGTTGCCTCTGAAGAGCCGCGTCTGTTCGTGCCACGCCTGGCACTTTCTGTTCCGGTTCCGCAGGAACACAAAGATATGCAGCAGTCGAAGGCCGAGAAAGCATCCCTCACGCCGGAGACGCAGATGGACCCCTATTTCACTGCCATTAACTACCCAATTGCCAAGGACACGATGATGGTTATGTTCTTGCCCGATTTTCAGTCTGCACGCAGCGGCCCCAATTTCTTCACGGCGATGGAAATGGCGGAGTACGGAATCACTTCAAGGTGGTCGGTAGGGTTCATGGCCGAGGAGCAAAAAATCTTCGGTTTGCCAACCACATTCGGTGGTCTGCGATTCAACACCTATTTCCGCCTTCTCCCCCACGATCACTTGCTGAATTTTACTCTGTACGGTGAGTACGAGGGCTTAAATCAAGCGGCGCTGTACAAGATGGAGGTCGCCGGATTCGGCGGGGAGGACTTGGTGGGTCCGCTCTCCGCGGCTCGGAACTCGCCGGCGCACACCTTCGAGCAACGAGCAATCGTGTTTCACGATTGGAAACGGGTGAACTTCACCTTCAACTTCATTAGCGAGACAGGGCTGGAAACCCATGAGAATGATTTCGGCTATGCCTGGGGCATTTTTCGCCACGCAGAATCGATGGGAATGAGTGCGGGCCATGACATGGCGGGAAAGCCGGACATGACGAAAATGCCGACGCCTCCAGTTCTTTCGCCCCGGCGGTTGGGCTTTGGGCTCGAGATGATTGGAGCGCTGGGGAATAATCACCAATTCGGATTCTACTGGCAGAGGCAACAGCAATACCTCGGGCCGGTATTCAGCTATTCGCTTTCGCCCCGGTGGACATTCCGCCTCGAACCAACTTTTGGACTCTCAGACGTGAGCGACCCGTTTGTGCTGCGGATGGGACTGGAGTATTCGATGGACCACTTTGTGCACCGGCTAGCCCGTGCTTTCTAAGGCAGCGGCCCGGATAAGGATAACGAAAGCTGGTTGTTCTCTTTATCCGGCATCTGCCTCAGATGAATTCGCAAAAAATGAGGGAGATGGAACAGTTCAACCCGATGAGCGCTGCGGGTCGCTCGGAGGAGGAAGAAGAACAGCGATCTTTGAACGAGGGTAAATCACGCAAAACGAACAGGAAGATGCATCACTGACAAGGAGAGATAAAATGAAACGAATGACTACGTTAGTCGTAGTTATTGTGCTCGCAGCGGGAAGTCTGTTTGCTCACGGCCAAGAGCAACACCTCATGGGAACAGTGACAGCCATGACGAACGATTCCATTACCCTCAAGACCACCGACAATGAATCCGTCACTGTCTACACCATGGCCGAAACAAAATACGAGAAGGGCGGCGCTGCAGCCTCGATGAATGATCTCAAAGTTGGGGAGCGCGTGGTCATCCATTCCTCAAAAATGGGCGATAAGCTCATGGCGAATGTGGTTCGCTTCGGCGTCGTGGCGAAAATCCCACCGCCTGTTGCCGTACCTGAACAAGCCACCAGCCACGACAAGATGCCAGGAATGCAAATGGGCACTCCGCCTAACAACCAGCCAACTGAAAAGACCAAGAAAGATGACATGCAAAACATGCCCGGGATGGAACACCAGCAGATGCAGGGCATGCCCGGAATGGATCACAAGCAGATGCCCGGCATGCAAATGGACCAAAACACTTCGATGAATATGCACCCTGAAAATTTTGTTCAGCAGATTCTTCATCACGGGACATCCGGCACAAGTGCGGAGCCGAATTCCGCGCCGACGCCGATGTTGATGACCATGAAGGGTTCGTGGACTTTGATGTTCCACGCCAACATCTTCCTGGCGGACATCCAACAATCGAGTGCGCGCGGAGCAGATAAATTTTTCTCGACAAACTGGTTCATGGGAATGGCCCAGCGAGACGTGGGGCCAGGAGTTTTCACCGGGCGTGTGATGTTAAGCCTGGAACCGGCAACGGTGACAAAGCGGCGCTACCCGCTGCTCTTCCAGCAAGGCGAGACGGCTTTCGGAGTTCCCATCGTAGATGGCCAACACCCGCATGACTTCATCATGGAACTGGCTGCTCTATATGATCTAAAGCTAGGCGAGAAGTCTTTACTCTCCTTCTATTTCGCTCCCATGGGTGACCCCGCCATGGGACCGACAGCCTACCCCCACCGTGCTTCTGCCGCCGAGAATCCGGTTGGCCCGCTCGGCCACCACCAGCAAGACTCTACGCACATTGCAGACGATGTCGTCACGGTCGGTTTGACCTATGGCATGGCGCGAATTGAGGCGTCCGGATTCCATGGTCGCGAACCTGATGAGTTTCG
>DASZZI010000021.1:0-1684 GCA_035544995.1 Candidatus Acidiferrum sp. | reverse complement strand
TCCTTGCTGATCGTCAAATAACTGCGGGACAATCCCTTCAACATGCGCAGGCCATGCTCTCCGTGATAGACCGGCTTGAGCTTGTTTAGGTACAACAGTTCGGCCAGCTTGCGTGCATCGATCCAGTCACTCTTGCTGCCTTCTTTCAGCAGGGCATTCATTCGCGGATTACACACCAGGAGTTCCGTGACGTGCGGCTTCAGCAGGTCGTACAACCAGGCAGCCCAAGTTCCTTCTTCAAACGTGACGTGCAAATCTCCACCCAGCCCGTGGATAAACTGCAGAACGGTGCTCGCTTTGGTCTCGATGACGCATTCCATCACCAGCTTGCCGGCGAAATTCATGACTGCGATAGAAATGCTTTCCTTGTGAACGTCCATGCCGATATATTTAGTGCTAGAAGCTGTTGCATAACCTAGTACAGGGTCTTGAAAAGAAGGTAGTTGAGTTTTCTGAGATGAGAGATAAGGGGAATCAGCAGCGCCGAAGGAGGGCCGATGGCCCGATCGGGTCCGTTGCTGACCGAAGCGCAGTGGCAGGAGATCGCGCCCTTGCTCCCCAAGCCGCCCAAACAACGCAAGGGCGGTCGTCCCTGGATTCAGAACCGTCATGTGCTGGAAGGGATTCTGTGGATTCTGCGGAGCGGGGCTCGCTGGCAAGACTTGCCGGAGAAATTCCCGCATCCCTCGACCTGCTGGCGGCGGCTGCGAGACTGGGAGGAGCGGGGCGTTTGGTTGAAAATCTGGCGGACGTTTCTGAGCGAGTTGAACGAGCGCCAGCAATTGAAGTGGAGCGAATCGTTTTTGGACGGGAGTTTTGCTCCCGCGAAAAAAGGGGCTGCGGAGTCGGAAAAACCAAGCGGGGCAAGGGGACGAAGTGGATGGTGGTGGTCGACGGCCGCGGTCTTCCTCTGGGAAACTACCTTCACTCTGCATCCCCGGCGGAAGTCAAACTTGCGGAAACGACGCTCGCGACGATCCGGGTAGGGCGGCGTCATCACGCGGGCCGACCTCGGCAGAAGCCGGTGCGGGTGATCGCCGACAAAGCCTATGACAGCGATCCGCTGCGGAAACGCTTGCGGCAGCGGGGTATCGAATTGATCGTGCCACATCGCTGCAACCGAAAGAAACCAGCGACGCAAGACGGCCGAGCCCTGCGGCGCTACAGGAGGCGATGGATTGTCGAACGCACCAACGCCTGGCTCGGTAACTTCCGGCGCTTGGTCGTGCGCTACGACCGCTCGCTCACGATCTATGGCGCCTTCTTTCATATCGCCTGCTTCATGATCGTCTTGCGGAGGGTTGTGCAATAGCTTCTAGTCAAAATTCATGTCGATGCCCCAGAACAAGCCCATCGTGCGATCGTCGCGATACAAAAAGAGCGATGGAATTCCCATATAGCTGAGCGGATCACGCTCGACGTACTTCGAAGACTCCGCGTATGGATAGATATGGCATTGCCAAGTGTGCGCAAAATCCGAATGATATGCGAGCACGGCCTGCCGGCCCGGCAATTCTTTTTCACTTCTGAAGTCATAGGTGAGCTTGACAGCCTTCACGTCAGCAGGGACATCCACCGTCACCTTGAACTGGACACGCGAGCCACCTATTGTACCCGATCCCGAAAACACTTCCTTCGAATCACTCACTCGTTCCACGGCCAAGGCCTTCAGCCACACTTCCTG
>DASZZI010000020.1:0-9859 GCA_035544995.1 Candidatus Acidiferrum sp. | reverse complement strand
TGCGGGCGTGAAATTCTCCTCGCGAAGTTTGATCAGGTGAGAAACGTAGGCCGCGCAGAGGCGGTCCTGAAGCGAGCCAGTGTCGGCGACAAAACTCTCGACAGCCAAGTCTAAAACCTGTCTCGTGTAGCCGAGTTCCATTGCCCGGATGGTACCATGCTGCATGGCTTCCAGCGAACCGCTCAATGTGCGCAATTCGAGCGGCTCCGTGCGGCAGGATGTGCGGAAAAGCAGGGGGAATGAGCGGAGAGCGGCGCGTGCCAGCCGACCCACCGCGTCAAATTTAACACGATGCGCCAGTGTGAGCAGACGGAGTAAGCTAGAGAGCGGAAACGCGACACTACGCTCAGGCCAGCGAGTCGCGGCGACGGCGCAAGACGTTTATCTGCGGTGTGCGGATGGATGGGAAGGCATCAGAACGAGTGAAGTGTTGCGTTATTCAGCAGGGATGGTCAGCCCGCGCGTGCCTCTAAGGCAACGCCGTCGAAGTCGTACCGCTGAGAAGGCCGGACATTGCGTTGTAGTACTTCCGCCAACTGGTCAGCCGCTTCCTCCAACTGTCGCCGCACACCCTCATGGCTGTCACCTGGATTCGTGAGAACGACGATCGAAGGGGAAGCTGAATCACCGAACCCGTCGTGTACACATCGAAAATCGCCCAGCAGCCTGTTGCCAGCGATCCCGCCGCTCGGTGCAGGAACGTATTCGGCACCGCTAAATAGACCAAGATGGAATCGGGAGCCGTCGGACCTGTTGATCACAGGAGTTTCCAGCTTCAACCGCCACAGCGTGCCCGGAAGCCCCTTGGCCTTACAGTGGGGACAGATATCGAAATTCTTGAACATTAACGGGGAGTATAGCAGGTAGCAGCGGCCTGCTACTTCGATTCTCAGTACATCGCCATCATAGCCTCTGCCGCGGCTTCTGACGCCTGGCCGTCCGACGTGCCGACGTACACCCTCGTCGAACTGATCGCCCGATGCCCTAGCGCCTGCTTCACGAGCGCGAGATTCACGTTGCCGGCGACCAGGTGCGACGCCAGCGAATGCTTCAGCGCGTGCGGGTGTCGTTTGTCTGCCGGCAAGCTGGCCGGAGGGTGTTGGGACACGAGCCATCCAACTGTTGTCTCCTTGGGGGCGAGGTTTACTTTGTCGCGGTCGCCGCCCCGTGACCTTTAACTCTCAACACCCAAGGGGAAGCGTCGCATTGTGAGATAGCTGGTGGGAAGCCCTGTTCGCAACAATTATTTGGAAGTGCGCGTTGGGCAGACATCAAGTGCATTACTTCCGAGTGCGCCGTCACCCGCCCGCAATGAGCTCTCAGGGATTTCACTTCAAGGCCTCGCCCTGCTACAGTGGCAAAGGAACGACCAGCAAGATCTGCATTTTCAGCTTCGCCCCGACCCCCTCGCCCACTAAACACACATCGCGATCAACAACTACAATGGGGCGCCTGTGGCAACATAGGCGCCCCATTGTTCCTGAGAAGAATGCGTTGAGTTAAACGAGGGCCGACGAAGCGAGCCTAATGGGTGACCTTCACCGGAACTCGCCCCTTGAGAAGCGCAAACTTCACCGGCTTGTTTGTATTGGCGGTTGCTGCCGATTGGCTCACGTTGGCTGGTTGACGCGGTAGCGATAACGCTTGTTCTCCCGCTTCTACGTCGTCGTTGTCGTCTTGTTCCTCGTGATGGACGAAGAAGCCGTTGCGTTCCGTGCCCATCTCACCAAAATTGCCTGAGGAACCGAACGTACCCAAGGCTGAAAACGTTCCGTCGTCGTAAGCAACGGAGAACGATCCAGAATTGGTGGCATCCCACATCTTACCGGCCCAATTCAGCGGGCTGAGCGGGTCGTCAGTTGAAGGACGAATCCGACGTGCGGTGCCCGGTGTCTTGGTGTAGGTGATGTCAAAGGAAGTCCTGGCTCGAATCAGTTGATATGGCGAAATATCGACTTCGTCAGGAGCGATGTTGTTGGGAACAGGGGGAGGGAAACTGAACGCATCGACTACGGGCACATTCTCCAAATGAATGGTCAGAGTATTGTCGTCGGGGCTGATCTGTACGGCGCTGTCTGGAACTTTGACGATCCAGAAAAGACCGTTTGGCAACGTCCAGGGGCTGAAATCATGAACTTGTTTAATGAGAGTGAGAGACCCCGAACTGGGGTCAATGGAATATGTCCAGAGGTCGATTCATATCTCGACAAAAGTGCCGTGGGCACGTGCTGATTTGGTCGCGCCTGCGCTGTTGGGGTCCGCTATTTCCCCTCCGACGTAGTCCCCTTGGTATACGCGGATGTCAGTCACAACGGCGAACTTCTGGTCGGTCGTGAAGCCGCTGGTATACCCCATGGCCGTCACACCCCGAAAATTGGTGATGCCGTGGGGATCGGCATTCATGGGATCAAACGGGGGAGTTGCGCCGGGAGGGCCGGGAAAGAACTGGTTGTAAAGCCCGTAAGCTGGCCCTCCGGGTGTTATTGGTAGCGCTATGTCTCCGCCAGGAAGCGGAATTGGTTGAACCTTGAGATTGGGTATTGGGTCGATTTGGGCCCTCAGTGGGACGCTGAAGGCTAGAACAAAGAACAGCAGGTAGCCGAGCCTCGATCTCATTGCATTTACCTCCTGTGAGAGCGATATGCGCGGGGAGCAACAAGGATTTAGCGAATGCGTGGAAAAGTCAAGAACTTCGTCGTCCCAAATCGTTAACAATGGGCCGGGATTAACGCATTGGCAGATGGCCGCCCCCTTTGAGGACCTAGCTATCACGGTTAAGAACGGGCTTCTGGGAAATAAAGTTCGGGATTGTGGACGCATGGTCGGCTACTCGCAAGTAATGGCGCGAATCGGGTCTGCTGACATTACTTCCGGCTTGCCCGTCATTCAGGAGAAATCCTGAAGGGCACCCATCATCGGTCGCGAATTTCGCCTTCGCGCTGGGCCAAGCACATGGTCAAGTGGTTATTTGGATGGAATGTTGAACATCGAAATTACTGGAGTTTTGTGTACTCCGCTTCGATTGTTTGAGGACAGGAATGTCGGGGTCGGCGCTTTCGAAAGATGCGAGCCTACGCACCGGCTGCGGATGCCAGCTCTCCTGACTGCTTTGCCGGAGCCAACACGATCAGGGATATACCGATGATGATGAGCGCAGCCACGCCCCACAGTTCTCCGGGTTGGATCAAATGGCGGAATGCCTGCACCGCCATAAGTGCGGCATGGGCAAAGCTCGACCATGCCGTGAAGGCGATCAGGCTGCGATTCGCAGATGGGTTACGGGCTGCCAGCAGCAAGAAAATGCCGAGTGTGACATAAATGCTAAGCATCATCGCCAACGCGGGGTCTTGCCTCCCAAACATCTTCAAGGGATAAACTAAAGCCGAAAAGAGCAATCCTACCAACACCAATACAATTTTCAGCGCCCGCTCTCGACGCATGGTGCCCTCCTGCTAAAAGCTAAAATGGGGAAAGGTGCACGTACACGCTGATCACCGACGTGAATCTTACGTTGATGGCATGGGACAAATCAACGAAACCGGAGGCATCGACGGTCTGAAACGGATGTTGACGAAATATTGCCATTTCACCCAATGATCCACCATTTATGAGATGACTATTAGTCTGAACCCCCTAGCCCTTCAGAGACACGCATACCGCCACAGGCCTCTCCTGGCTGACGCGCAACTCCCGGATGGTCGGCAATACGGAAATTATCCGGAAACGGGGTTCGAGGAGATCGGAGCCGGCGATTGTCAACAGCATCACGCTTCCTCGAACCGGACTTATGGCCCGTTTCGCGGGATTCATATTTACGAGTAGTACGTCATACGGCCACAATTGAAGAAATATAGATCACAAGTCGAGTCGGCCCAGCAGCGTTCACGCGGTAGAGGTAGAATCAAATCCCTCGGTGAGTTCCCGCTGGCACCTTGACCGTGTCAGGCTGCAGCGCATTATGGATTCAAGCGCAACGGTTCCGATCGCACGCGTAGTCCGCAAACCCGCCGTCATGGTCGGAGCGAGTGTTCTTCTTGCACTCGTGGGGTTTTCCGTCGGACCAGCCTACTGTCACTACGCGCGCATCGGTTGGGTGCGGGAGGATCTGCCACGTGAGCGGATTGTTTATTCCACGCGTCGTCCCGCCAACTGGCAGTTGTATCTGTTTGAAGCGGGATCTTCGCCAAAACAAATTACAGACGATCCCGCTCTCAACTACGACGCTACGTTTTCTCCTGATGGCCGGTGGGTCGTGTTTTGCTCGGAGCGTTCCGGCAATCCCCATCTCTACGCGATCGACTTAACGCATCCCGGTCCGCCGAAGCAGCTGACTCGCAGACAATTCATGGATGCGGCGCCCGCGTTCACGCCCGATGGTAAGTCGCTGCTTTTTGTGAGCGATCGTAACGGGAACGCGAATCTGTTTACGATGCCGTTCCGTCCAGACGACTCTGTGGCGGGAGATAAGGCGAGCAATCTGACCCACAACGCGGGGGGCGATTTTCGTCCCGCGGTTTCGCCAGACGGCAAGACGATTACCTTCAGCAGCAATCGCGACACCTGGATGGCAGACTGGAGTTGGGCTGAGATTTACGTCATGAATCTGAACGGATCGAACCTGCGACGACTGACTACATCCAATGCGATGAGCGGTTCGCCCGCATGGTCCCGCGATGGCCGCACGCTCTTTTTCTACTCAGACCGCGAAGGCGGGAGCTTCCGCATCTGGGCCATGGATTCCGACGGCAAACACCAACGCTCGCTCACGCCAAAAGAGCTGTCAGCGTTCTCGCCCGCGGTCATGCCCAATGGCCGGATCGCGTTCGCCGCGAAAAGGCCCGAGGGCTTCCAAATAATGTCGGCGGCGGCGGACGGATCAGACGTTCGTCTGGAAAGCGGAACGCAACCGGATTGTCGAGGCCCAGCGTTCGATCATCAGAACGGTCGAATGGCTTGCGCAGGAAAGGGATCGGTCTCGAACGGGCCGTCGTTTGTCGCGCCCGGCGCGCACAATGAGGTGCGGTTGCCCGATCGTATTCTTGATGTCCAGGGGGTGTACGCGCTATTTTGTTCGACCAGCCCCGACGGTCTCGAATTCGTGACAGGTCAGTCGTTGACGGCGGGCGAGTCGAACGACCCGCACCTGGTAGTTAACCATCTCGATGGTTCCAAGGAGCGCGAGATATTCCGTTCGTCGAAGAGCGCAACCGTTTGGGCGACGAGTTGGGCGCGCCGCGCGGATTTGATCGCGTTCACGACGGGACCGCAATTCGCCCCAGACGCCGCGGTCGTGGATATCTGGACAGTCCACAGCGACGGGTCGAAGCCGACGAATTTAAGCAAAGGCAAATTCCGAAACAACGCGTTTCCTGATCTGACGGCCGACGGCAGAGAGATTGTGTTTCGCAGCACCCGCGATGGGAACAAACAAATTTATCTGATGAACTCGGACGGCACGAACGTGCGGCGGATCACCAGGGATCCAGCTGACGCTGTCGAAACAATGCCTTCGATTTCCCCAAATGGAGAAATGATTGCATTCAGCTCCAATCGAGCAGGCGGTCACTTTCAGATTTATGTCCAGCCCCTGAAAAATGGCCAACCGGACGGCGGCCCGCGCCTGTTTCAGAGGAATTCGCCGAGCATGCACTCGCGTTTCTCGCCCGATGGGAGATGGATTGTATTCGTGGCTGCCCGCGGTGCACTCCAAGACGATCTGGACGATGAATCTCGGCGTTGGCTAAACGACGAGGCCCCACTTTCGAACGGCAACTTACTGCCATTCGGCGAGATTTTTGTCGCTCCAGTGGATGGGACGTCTGAGCCGATCCGACTGACGCACAACAAGTGGGAAGACAGCGTCCCGTGTTGGGGCGCGATGCCACTTTCTTCGGTTGCGGCTCACGTGGGCAGCAAGTAACGGAGGGTAGTCTTTTTTCGCGGAATCGTCGGCGCCTATCCACACCGCAATCGCGGGGGTGCTAATCTTGGTACGCCCGCCATGGCGGTTTAGGCGGATCAGCCGAAACAAGAGCTAGGCCGCATCGGAGGTGTCCAATGGCTGTCCGGCTTGAACATGCCAACCTCACAGTACGCGACATCGAGGGGATGATCCGTTTCTTGCAGACCGCGTTTCCTGAGTTTCGAGTGCGCGGCGAAGGCAAAAGTCGGGACGGCTCACGATGGGTTCATATAGGCACCAATGAAACCTACATTGCCTTGAGTCCAGCGAACGCGGAGCCCGAGACACGCTGGACCCCGTACCGGGGCCTGGCGGGCGTTAATCATCTCGCCTACGAGGTCGATGACGTTGAGGCGTTGTGCGAGCGAATGAAGTCAGCCGGATACAAAGACTCGACGCCTCCGAACGCGCATCCCTACCGCAAGCGTCGGTATTTCTACGATCCCGAGGGCAACGATTTGGAGTTCGTCCAGTACCTCTCTCAGGATCTCGCGGAGCGCAATGATTACAAGTTGCCGGATCGATAGCACGTCCTCGAAGCAGTGGAGTCAGAATGACAGCCAATCAGTCAGCAGCTGCTTTCATTACGGGGCTTTTTGAGACGCACCTTCAGGTGGCGAATCTCGAGCTTTCTATGGAGTTCTACGAGAGGATCCTGGGTCTCGAGCTTGCTATGAAGGAACAAGCGCGACGCGTGGCTTTCTACTGGGTAGGTGGCTACGGCAAGACCGTCTTGGGTCTTTGGGAGAAGCCGCCCTGGGTCTCTGGGAGGAGCCCCGGGGCCCAGATCATCACCCAGCATTTCGCCTTCGAGATCGACCTCGCCGATTTGGGCCGTACTGTGGCTGCCGTCAAGCAGAGGGGGATCGAGCTGCGCAATTTTTTTGAGCAAATCACCGATATACCAAGCGTTTTCGGCTGGTTGCCAGCGGCTTCCATGTACTTCAACGATCCGGACGGGCACCTCCTGGAGTTCTTGGCCAAGCTTCCAGGCAAAAAGAGACCCGAGATTGGGATTGTTTCGCTGGACGAGTGGAACCGCTTGAATCAATCCCCCAACTCGACCCCCACGACATCGAGGTAGAAGGCAATCGATCTCTCGAGATCACGTGCGCACACCGGCCCGAATGGGTCAGTGAGCGAGGCCACTAATGAAGTTCTCGAGCAGCGAATTGAAGCGTTCCGGATCATCCACGAAGAGCCCGTGGCCGACGTTTTCGAGGACTTCCATGCGCGAACCGCGGATGTGCTTTTGCATGTCCTGACACATGCTGACGAAGGGACCTTGCGCCGCTGCGACGATCAATGCGGGCTTATCGATTTTCGCCAGGGCGGGCCGGAAGTCGGAGACGAAATATCCCAGCCAAATCGCCATCGCCGAATTGGTTGGCGTTTCAAGCATTGCCTGCGTCATCCGCTTCAGGTATTCCTCGGGCTGCGGCTTCTTAAACAAAAAATTCGAATGAACGAAGTCCTCGGTCCACTTGCGCCGGTCTCTCTGAAAGCTGGGGACCCAGTGGAACATGTTCGAGAGAGTGTTCGGATCGTAGTCGGTCCCGGCGTAACCGTCCACGAACACCAACCCCGCCAAAGTGCCGGTGCTGAATTGATCCACGTAAGCGGCCACCTCAGCGGCTCCCATCGACCAGCCCACGAGAACCACGGGAGCTAGCTTGAGCTGGTCCACGACAGCTTTGATATCGCGCGCCCGCGCTGCTGGGTAGAGGCCTTCGGCGGTTTGCGAAGATTCGCCCTGCGAGCGCGGGTCCATCGCAACTACGCGATGCGTCTCCGCAAAGTGAGCGATTTGCTTTTCCCACATCCATCCCGGCGCCGTCCAGCCGGGGACAAACAGAATGGCCGAACCTTTTCCCTCCTCAATGTAGTGAATCTCGGCACCGTCCGCAGAGGTGACGAAGCCGCTCTTGGTCGCCGCTGGCTTCCCGGCTTGGGCGCTGGCCCGCGGCGCCAGCAAGGCGAGTGCGGCCGCCAGCACAAATGCACATTGCACACGAGGGCTCGTCTTCATGCTCAGCCTCCCGTCGGATCGAAAAATGGAACCGTGCAGATGACGAACGGTAATGTGACCCTCAAAGAGCCCTTCACCTGAATCATTGCGCTCACCTCTTAAATTTGGGCTCCGCCGAAACGTTGGCTCGAGTGCTCACCACGGGCGCCAGCCTAGTGCGGGCTGTTTTGTGGCTGGCCCTTCTCATCAAGCCGCAGGAAACGCGCCGCGTTGTTGTACAGGATGTCGCGTTTCTGCGCTTCGGTTAGGAAGTCGGCCGACTCGACGGCTTCGATGCCGATAGCTATGGTCTGTGGCCACATGCTTGCGTCAGAGCCGAACATGATGCGCTTACCGAACCCAGCCTCCACCAAACTCCGCAGGTAGCGATAAAACTCCTTGCGCGGCAGCATCCAGTCAATCCCAGCCAGGTCGACATAAACCTGCGGATATATTAGGAGAAGGGAAATCATCTCGTTGAGCATCGGCCAGCCGGCGTGCATGACATAGACGCGCAATTTCGGATGGCGGACGAGGATCTTTTCAAGCAAAAGCGGATTATTCAGCGCAGCTCGATTCTGCGGAAACAGATAATACGGCTGGAAACTCAACACGTGAATGGCAACCGGGATATCCAGTTCCTCTGCCACAGCGAGATAAGGCTCCAGGATCTCATCATCGGGAGAGATTCCCTCGAGCTGTGGAGCGATTTCTCCCAGAATCGCGACTTCGCCTTCACGAACGAGCTGGCGCAAAGAATCGGGAGCGCCCAGATTGCCGACCGCCGTATTGAGGCCGGGCAGCATGCGCTTGGGAGCAGCCTGGCGGTAGCGTCTCACATGCTCCAGGGGACCGCTGGTAGCCGCCAAAACCACGTTGTAGCGATCCATAACCGCCAGGATTTCCCGGAGCAGTTGTTCGTCTGTGGCGGCCGGGTAGAGAGGATTCGGACAGCTTTCCCACCAATGGTCGGGCTCCCACTTCGTTCCGGGATCATAGGCCGCGAAATCCATACCGGGACAGATGAAAGATGGCCCGCCAGGCCATCCTTTTGCGTGCAGGGCGTGCAAATGCATGTCGATGACAGGAGGATGCGGTTTCGGCGCACCCTGCGTGGCGGCCGGAGGTCCCAGCCCGACAACGCAGACGACTGCAACCAATACAAAAGCGAATATGTGTTTCATTGAGACCTCCTGCGCGATTGCCCAGCGGGGACCCTCAAGGATTTTTGAGCCGTCTTTATGCGAGGCCTTCCGTGCGCATCAAATCCAACTAAATCCTTTTCGACGAAATGTCAGATGTGAAAGCACAGTGTCCGAGCCACGAGAGCAACGATCTTCCTTCAGTTGCTTAAGGTTTAGAGGGAGAAGGATACTCGAAAGCCCGGTCAAAGGGCAGGGCGCAAACGCGCACGGGGCAATCGGTCGATGAGCGAGGCTGCCAATGAAATTCTCGAGCAGCGAGTTGAAGCGTTCCGGTTCGTCCGCCAAAAGGGCGTGGCCGACGTTTTCGGGGACTTCCATGCGCGAACCGAGAATGTGCTTCTGCATATCCTGACAGATACTGCCACAGGGGCCCTGCGCCTCCACGATGATCAATGCCGGCTTATCGATTTTCGCCAGGGCGATCACCAAGAGCATCTGGCCGTTTAGTCGGCATCTCGGACGTGTGCCGGTCGCGGTCCAGAAACGGCGTTCGAGGAGATGGAAACGCGAGCGACCTTTGACAAAACCTCACTTCTCCCAACGGGACTTCTGGGGAGCCAGGGGGCACTACTCACCGAAGCGCAGCAGATTCGAGCATGCAAATCTCTAACGGAGGCGGACGCATTCGCTCAGGCAGGCAGTCATCCATGGCTTGAAGCGTGAAAACCTTCGCGGAACCTCTTT
>DASZZI010000019.1:0-5651 GCA_035544995.1 Candidatus Acidiferrum sp. | reverse complement strand
AAACTTTCGGCAATCTCTATCCCGAAACAAAAGAGCGCACGTTGTCGGCTTCCCAAACCTCTCGCGCGTGGTACCGGCCAAATCCCCCGCTCGCAAAAGTGAAGTGGTCGTTGCGCAACAACGTAAATTTGCAGCAAAGCGGTCTGCTCCTGGCGCTCGACTATACGGCGCAGCATGCCGAAGAGTTTCTGAACAATTTCTATTTGAAGAGCAAACGCGCCGTCGCCAAGGCCGCCACGGAGGGCCCCGCCGCTTGGGCCATACTCAACGACGGTCGCCGGCCGGCTCTTGCGGCGCAGCTCGCCAACCTGCTGCAAAGGCAAGGCGCCGAAGTGCATAAATTGGAAGAAGCGTTTTCAGTGAAAGAAAATCCGCAGGCCGACGCGAAATCTTCCGAAGCTAAACCGGACGAGAAGACGAGTGGCGATAAAGGAAAAGACAAATCCACAGAGAAAAAAGTTGAGGAAGCGAAGATCACAAAAATTCCCATGGGAAGCTACATCATACGCATGGATCAGCCCTACAGCCGGATCGCGGACATGCTGCTCGACACGCAGTATTACTCCACCTCCGACCCGCGTCCGTACGACGACACCGGGTGGACGCTCGGCCCGCTGCGCAATGTAAAAACGCTGCGCATCACTGATCCGGCCATCCTGCGCGTTCCCATGACGCTTATCGACACGCCCGCGCGCAATCCCGGCGCCGGCGTCGCCGCGCCGCACGCTGTAAAAGGCAAATCTCCCGCGGTGAAGTGCTACATCATTCAGGCAAACGCCGAACCGAATCTCGCGGCGCTGCGTTTCCGCCTGAGGGATGCGAAGATCTTCGCCGCCGAAGAGAAGTTTGAGGCTGCAGAGACGAAATTTGGTGCCGGTTCTTTTCTCCTTCCGGTGAGCGCGAATTCTCTCGAACTCGAATCGCAGTTGCAGCAAGCCACGCGGGAGCTAGGCGTGGAGGTCGTCAGCGCGGCCCAGGAACCCACCGTGGCGCGCCACGAAGTGGCGGCGCCGCGCATCGCACTCTTGCATACCTGGACCAGCACGCAAAACGAAGGGTGGTTCCGCCTCGCCTTGGAAGAGACGGGCGTGCCTTACACCTACATCGCAGATACCGTTGTGCGCACAACGCCAATCCTGCGCGAAAAATTCGACGTCATTCTCTTCCCGCCCACTTTTTCCGGCGTACCGGAGCTGTTGAACGGCTTCCCCAAGCGCACTTTGCCTGACGGCAGCGACGCTGGCGGACCCATCCCGTGGCAAACCTCCGCGGCCACGCCGAACTGGGGCGGCATTGACGAAACTCCTGACATCCGCGGCGGCCTCGGACTTGAAGGTGTCGCGCACCTGAAAAAATTTATCGAGGATGGCGGCGTCTTCATCCCCGTCGCCTCCAGCACGCGATTGCCGGTCGAACTCGGGCTGACGGACGTGGTTAGCATTACTGAGACGCACCAGCTCCAGGCTCGCGGATCAATCTTGCGAGCCAACGTCGAAGACTCCACTAGCCCGATCACTTACGGCTACGACGAGTCCGTAGGCGTCTATTTCAACCAGTCGCCGGTCTTCAAAATTTCTCTCTCGGGCGACAGTTCCAGCGAGGGCCAGGCCAGTGCTCGGCCCAGTGGCCGTGGCTCCACCACCGATCCCGATATCCCGCAGGGGCGCCCTTATGCGCCACCCGAAACTCCGCCGCACCGGAGCCGTGCCGAACAGGAGCTATACGTCGATCCGCAAAATCGAATCTTCTTCAGCAGCGAGCTTCCGCAGCCGGTGCTTTATCCCCGCGTTGTTTTGCGCTTCGCGGATGAGAAAGATCTTTGGATCAGCGGCATGCTCGCAGGAGGCTCGGAGTTGGGCGGGGCCCCGGCGGTCATCGATGTGCCGCTGGGCCGCGGGCACGTTGTCCTTTTCGCGAACAACCCCATGTGGCGGCAGGAAACGCAGGGCAGCTTCATGCTGCTGCTCAATGCGGCTTTGCACTTCGACCATCTCAATGCCGGCAAGAAAGTCACGCCAGCAGCGGCACCCTCCGAAAAGAAAACAACAAGCGCGGAGTGAGCGAACAAGAAGAGCGGCCGAAATCCACGAATCGGCGCAAGCGGTAGGGCCAGCACCACTCAGTCTACCGTTTCCCCTGGTACGATGATATGCTCCGCCCTAGGCCCAGATGTATTGACGAGCTCAATTTTCTCTCGATGTTTTCTAATAGACAAAAAACGATGCTTACAAAGAGCGGAACAACTGGGTCTAAGTAACTATGGTAGGGTGACTGCTCACCTCACACGGTCGACTCGGTATTCTGTTAGCTCGGGAGTAAGGTTTCAGATTCTGGTCGGGAGTAGTCGATGTCACCCCGTGGAAGTCGCCTTATAACTGGTATCTCTTTCCTCGCGGCTATCTGTCTGTCCTTGAGTCCCCCCGTAAAGGCACAAAGGGTACCGGGCGCGGCCCAGCAGCAGAATTCAGGCCAGCTACGGGCCACTCTCACCGTACACGTTCGGAAGCCTGATGGAACACCTTTGGAACTCAACGCCCTCATCAATCTCCATACCTGGGCGGGTCCATCGGCTGGAGTCGAGGCGATCCGGGATGGCCGGACTGTCTTCGCCAATCTGCCCGTCGGGCAATATGCGATCGAAGTGATCGCACCTGGCTATCAGAAATCGATGGAGCAGGTGAATATCGCAATTCCTGGAGCGGATGAAATCGTTTTCATCACTTTGACGCCCGAATCCTCGGCAAGCGCCAGCGCTGCACCAGCAGAATCCCCGGTCCTCGCTCCCAACGCGCAAAAGGAGTTGAGCAAGGCTCTCGAGGCGATCCGCGAGAACAAGCCGGCCGAGGCGCGTAAACATTTGGAGAAGGTTTCACACGCTGCTCCCGCAAACCCGGATGTCAACTTTTTGTGGGGAGGGTATTATTACCAGATTGACGATTGGAAGAATGCCAAATCGTATTGGGAGAAAGCGCTGCAGGTTTATCCACGGCATGTGTCCTCCCTCGCGGCATTGGGGCAGGTGGCTCTTCGAGAGGGCGACACGCCCGCCGCGATAGGTTATTACGGCCGCGCAGTGGAGGCCGACCCATCTTCCTGGCGCTACCAGGGGCATCTCGCCGGCGCCTACCTGGGCCATGGGGAATTCGAACAAGCCCAGGCCCACGCGGAACGCGCCATCGAACTGGGAAAAGATCGTGCCAGTGAAGCCCGATTGATCCTTGCGCAGGCCCTTGTGCAGCGGGGCGACACGCAGCGTGCTATCACGACGTTGGAATCCTTTCTCGCCGCCCAGTCGTCCGGCCCGCACGTAGCGGAAGCCCACCGATTGCTCGATAGTCTGCGGCCGGCCACGCCCGCCGCTTCTGCCGTTCAAACGGTTGCCGCGTTGGCGCCTGCCGTCCCGAGCATCCCCGCAATTGCCGAGGAACTCGTTCCTCCTCCAAAGTGGATGCCTCCGGACGTCGATGAAAGCATGCCGGCAATCGAGCCTGGCGTTGCTTGCCCCCTGCAAGAGATTCAAGAGCAGACAGCGAAGCGAGTTCGCGACTTTATTGACGCTGCAAACCGCATCACCGCAACGGAAACGCTTTACAACGAAGTCTTAGATCGGATAGGCCTCGCCGTCTCGCGCGAATCGCGCGCCTATAGCTATGTCGCCTCCATCACGGAAATCCGGCCGGGCATGCTGGACGTAGAAGAATATCGAAACGGCGCCATGGACCCGGAAGTCTTCCCGCAGCACATCGCCACGCTCGGATTACCCTCCCTGGTGCTGATTTTTCACCCCATCTTCAAAGACGATTACGAAGTTAAATGCGAAGGCTTGAGCCGCAGGCGCGGGGGGCTGGCGTGGCAAGTGCACTTCCGGCAGAAGCCCGATAAGCCTTCGCGTCTGCGCGGATACCGCGTGGGCCACAATTTGAATCCGGTATCGCTTCGCGGACGAGCGTGGATCTCCACGGATTCGTTTCAAGTTCTCAGCCTCGAAACGGATATCGTTTCGCCCATCCCGGAGATCCGGCTAAAAGCGGAGCATATCTCCGTCGACTATGCGGCGGTGATCTTTCGCAAGGACAATCAGAAACTATGGCTACCCGAGAACGCGGAATTGTTTTTTGATTTTGGCGGACACCGTATGCACCGGCGCCATCATTTCAGCAACTATCTGTTGTTTAGTGTCGATGAAAAAGAAAAGATATCCGCGCCGAAAATTGACACGGGCGCCGACCCTTCCCCGCCCGCTCCCTAGGAACGTTTGGACACGTGCCTCCAAGGGGAAAGTGATGCACCGCGGGGAATTCGGGAATGCAGCCCGGGACAGCTAGTCACACAACGTGCAAGCTGACTTTCGCTTGGTGGTAACTAGGGACAGACCGGAATTGTAAGGGCTGCGCCGCTTCTTAGACTTCGCCGTAACATCCGCAGGCAGATTAACGCGCAGAGTTAGATCTTCACGCCCCAGAACGAGGCATCCGGCTTGACCAGCTCCAGCCCGACGTCCCAGGCCTCGTGATCGCGCCAAACCACCTGTGCCTCAGCGACGCGGCCACTCGCGGGATTTATCAGCCGGACGCGCTGGCGCAATGGCAGGCCTGCTCCCACTACGGCGAGGCAGCCGGATTGGCTCACGTCCACCGTGACGCCGTTGGCCCGCTGCGGCGTGGCGCCTTCTTCCCATTCGACTTCGAATTTCACACGGGAGACGACTCGCGGGTGCGTGCGCAATTTTGCCCAGCGGTCTTGGAGTGTTTTGCTGTGCGCGTTCGGGGCTCCATCAGGGGTGGCATCGGTGCCCATGACGATCCTCGCTGCGGAAGGTTATACGTGCCGAGCCGGGTGAAGCAGAAACTCAAAGGTAGTCCGGCCCTCCGTTGCAGTCAATAGTACTTCTCCGAATTCGCCTTCCTGGTTAATCGCTGCAACAATCTCTAAACAAAAAAGCCGCCCCGATTGCTCAGAGCGGCTCTTGTATTTTAATCCCGGCGGCGACCTACGTTCCCACACAGTTACCCGTGCAGTATCATCGGCCCTGCGAGGCTTAACTTCCGTGTTCGGGATGGGAACGGGTGTGACCCTCGCGGTATAACCACCAGGAAACTTGTTGCCCCGGCAAAACGCGGGAGCGCGACAACAGAATTTGGCTGGCATTACAAGTTCGACTCTTCATCGAACGCACTGTGCAATCCAAAGGACTGCTTTTTATTGAAACTCCCTCAAAGACGGTTTGAGAAAGTTTTATGATTAAGCCGAACGGGCGATTAGTACGGGTCAGCTTCACACATTACTGTGCTTCTACCTCCCGCCTATCAAAGTCGTAGTCTTCGACTGCCCTTCTTATCCCGCCGAAGCGGGATTGGGAGAACTTATCTTAGGGCGAGCTTCTTGCTTAGATGCATTCAGCAATTATCTCTTCCAGACTTCGCTACCGAGCGGTGCCGCTGGCGCGACAGCTCGTACACAAGAGGTCTGTTCATCCCGGTCCTCTCGTACTAGGGACAACTCCCTTCAATTCTCCTGCGCCCACACCAGATAGGGACCGAACTGTCTCGCGACGTTCTGAACCCAGCTCACGTACCGCTTTAATAGGCGAACAGCCTAACCCTTGGGACCTTCTACAGCCCCAGGATGCGATGAGCCGACATCGAGGTGCC
>DASZZI010000018.1:0-14817 GCA_035544995.1 Candidatus Acidiferrum sp. | reverse complement strand
GGTGCTCCTTTCTGGAGGGGTTGAGGCGAACACTCAAAACCTACTCCAAAAGGGGCGCCCTTTTATATTGCGTCGGATAATCGGAAACTGGCCGACTACTCAAACCTGCCGGTAGCGCTGTTGCTCAGTCGCGAAGCGCTATACTACGATGCGGCTGGGTTGCAAGCGCCCGCCTCAGAAGGCGGCCCCTACAAGTCCCCGCAGCGATCCGACTATGAGCGAAGCGACACAGACCATACTGCAGACGAATACCGAGGCGGCGCGGGAAACGGCGGGCGAAGCGGATCCCGGTTTCCTGTGGGATTTCTGGTATCCGGCGGTGCGAAGCACGGAGATCACAGGAAACAAGCTGGTAACTGCGATGTTGCTGGAAGTGCCGCTGGTGCTGGGGCGCACTTCGGACGGCAGGGCGTTTGCTATGCGCGATTCCTGTCCGCATCGGGGAATGCCGCTTTCTTACGGCCGCTTCGATGGCCAGGCGGTTGAGTGCAGCTACCATGGATGGCGCTTCGATGCGTGCACGGCGGGTTGCGTTGAGATTCCTTCGCTGACAAACCAGGACAAGCTGAAAGTGGAGCGGATTTTCGCAGGGCATTTTCCCTGCGAAGAACGCGACGGCTATATCTGGGTATACATGACCTCGCCTGACCGGAGAGCGATCGACAACGCGCCTGGCGCGCGGCTGCCGGATGCGGTTCCGCCCGCGCCGGCGCTTCCTGTATTTAATACGAACGACAATACGAACGACAGCGACAAATATAAAATCACTCATCTCTCTTGCGAACTACCATCGCACATCGACCACGGCATTATCGGACTAATGGATCCTGCGCACGGGCCGTTTGTGCATCAGGCGTGGTTCTGGCGGAGCCGGCACAGCATTCACGAAAAAGAAAAGAACTTCGAGCCGATACCCAATGGATTCCGGATGAGCAAGCATGAGCCATCCACGAACAGCGCGCCGTATCAGTTGCTCAAGAAAATGACCGGCGAGCCGGTGACCACAACGATTGATTTCGTGCTGCCGAACCAGCGGCTAGAGGAGGTTCACAGCGGGAAACTGTGGTTTTCCAGCCGAGCGACGGTCACGCCGGTTCGGCGCGACATATGCCGGATCGATTTCGTGGCTGCCTGGAACATTTTCTTGCCCGTTTCTTTATTCCGGATCTTCGCGAAAAAATTCCTTCGTCAAGATCAGGAAACGATGATCCGGCAGGCAGAGGGACTGAAGCACAATCCGCACTTGATGCTGATCGACGATGCCGACCGTCCGGCGAAATGGTATTACGCGCTGAAGGCTAACCTGATCGAATCGAGGCGCACGGGCGCGCCGATGGTACATCCGATGGATGGGCCGGTGACGCTGCGGTGGCGGTCCTGAGAACGGGCACAGGCCTGTGCTGCGAAAAGATCGTTTGTTGCCTATGAGGAGAAATCTCTCACTCCCGATGGTGTTCAGGGCAGACATCCTTCATCGGATAGCCATAGAGGTCCCTCAGTCGCGATGCTCCATCGAGATAGAAACCCTTAGTCGTACTTGAAGAGAGATCCTTCGACTCGCTTCGCTCGCTCAGGACAGCTATCCTCACCGGATAGCTGGTTAACCATAACACCCCCCACCCCCTATGTTTTTCATAAGTGTTGATTCTGAAGAGGGTTAAAGTCGTTTGTTTTGATACACTTTTGCAAGTGTTGATTCTACATAGGTTAGAGCCACTGGCTAGGAGCAGCTATTTGGACGAAGGAGTGGCGGTGGGGAGGAGATTTGATTCAGGGCCGGGTTTGGTGTCCGGTGGAGGCTGAGCAAAGGAGGATCGGATGGTGCGGCGCCAGGAGTCGGTGCCGAAGGCGTTGATGTATTCGCCCTGGGCGAGCTGGATGGATTGCAGCAGGGTTTGGCCGAGATAGGCGAGGGTGGAGGCGGTTTTGGGCTTGACCTGACCCTGTGCGACGGCAGAGAAGAGGCGGCCCAAGGCGGAGCTGAGATCGCACGCAGAGAGATAGCCGCCTGAGAGGTCGGAGGCAATATCGCGACCCATCTGCTGGGCGGCGAGGGCTTGCGCTTCCTTGCGTGCATGGAAGAAGCAGAGATACGGATGGGCCGAGCAGCGCGGAGTGCGGCACCGGCGGCCATCGGCAAACGAGAAAGAACACAAAGAGGAACGGCAGGATTATTCACTTGAAGAAGGGTGTGTCTTGACGTACCCTTCTACTCATCCTTCGCTTAAAGTCTGGGAGGATGAGGAACCTATGACGATAGGAATAGGCTGCATTTGTGACCGTGGGGAGACGGTTGTTTTAGCCAGTGATCTGCGCGCGACATACGGAACGACGCCAATTGGACCCCATGACCATTGCGGGAAGTTATTCACACTAGGGAAGCACTTCCCCGTTATGGCCGTGGTCGCTGGCCGCATGAGTGAATGCCATGCAGTGATTTCGCAGTTGGTCCACAAAATGAGCAAATTTCACTTACGCAGAAAGATCGTGCGGGAAGAAGTGATGAACACTATAGACGAGAGCAGGTTCCATGAATTGGTCAGAATTTATGATTGGACCCTCAAGTCGAAGATGGGCATCTCCCTACATGATTTCTTCGGGCGCAAGCGTCGCGGCGTTCTAAATGAATTGGTTGTGCTCGCAGCGCAGTCTTTGATGGAGGCTGCCCCATTTAGAGTAGAGCTTATCGTGGCCGGGTTCATGCGCGGGCAAACGATGTTTTTTCGCGCCGTACAAAAAAACAGGCTGGAAGAAGAGACGAGTCCAGGTATTTGCGTGATCGGTAGTGGTCAAGTTCCCGCTATGGATGTGTTGAACAGAAGAGAGCAAAGCACTTATATGTCGTTAGCCAGAACAATGCTCCATGTGCATGAGGCAATGACCGCAGCCCGCACCGAGAAAACTGTAGGGACCGCTCAGGGCTACATAGTGATGAGAAAACGAGAACGCCGAATCCTCTTTGTTCCAAGTTCGCTGCCAATTCTCGAAGACTGGCGCAAAGCATATGCGAGTAGGTCTTCCACAGCGACTTTGGATGATTCCAGACTGGCCTCTCAACACATATATCTTGGACTGAAGTTTCTGCATCCCACAAAAAGTGGAGTTAGCAAATGAAAGTTAGTTATCCCAGGGACCGAAATCACGCTGAAGCGATGCAATTGTTGCGTCAAGGTATTGCAAGCTTGCGGCGAGCGCTTGACCTGTGGGAGTGGCCGAAGCTGCCTCGAAATTTCGTTCAAAAGCTACCTGAAAAGACGGCGAAGCAACAGCCAAAGTCTCAACCAAAGCTTGTGAGCCGAGCGTTAGGCGGGAAAGTTGTTCCTGTTGGAGCCTCACGGTCTTGTAAAGGCCGACGAGGGCTTGAGCCAGCCTCTTCTCATCGTTTGTCATCTGCTTCTCCTAAGCACTTATCTTCTCGGCGGTCAGCTTCTCGAAAGTCAAAACGGGCGCTGTGACCATATGACGCAGGGTATCGAGGAACAAATCGGAACTCTTTCGGCGGTCAAAGCGAAATACCATTTCGTCCAGATAGGATTGGAGATGCTTCGCGCTAACATTGTGCCAAGTGCCCATGATGCCGCGCTTGAGAAGAGAGAAAGAGGATTCGGCGGTATTGGTGTGGACCAACCCGGACACGTACTCTTTCTTGTGGCAGATTGTCTTGTGCTTCGCCCGCTGTTTCTTGTTGAGTGCGAACGGGTAGACTGTCGCTTCATCGGTGACAATCACTTCCACATCTTCGCTAAGATGATCTCCGAGAATCTCGCGCACAGTCTTGGCTTTGACATCGGCGGCATGAATCAGGCGAAGCTGGCCGCCACGCTGACGGATGCCGATCACAACTTGCTTTTCGGTGTGTGGTATTCCCTTGCGGAACTTTCCGCCGACATAGGTTTCGTCAATTTCCACTGTCCCATCCAGCATCTTCCCAGCTTCTTTCATGGCAGAGCGAATCCGATGGCAGAGATACCATGCTGTTTTGTAGCCACCGATTCCGAGGATTCGCTGAATCTGGCAAGCCGACATGCCTTTCTTGGATTCGCAAATCAGCAACGTAGCCAGAAACCATCTAGTGAGTGGCAGGTGCGAATCGTGGAATACTGTGCCAACCGTCACGCTAAATTGGTACTGGCAGTCAGAGCATTCAAACTTGCTCTGCGTGAAAAGGCGCGAGATTGTTTTGCTCTTGCAGCGTGGGCAGATGACGCCTTCTGGCCAGCGCAGGCGCTTCAACTGTTCGCGGCATTTATCTTCCGTGGAGTAGTGGCCGTTTAATTCAATGAGGTTCATACATGGCTCCTAAGCGAAAGAAACTGAAAACAGCACTGGAAAAGATAAGCGATAAGCGCCTTCTGAAAGAGATTCGCAAGGACTTGCATACGATGGTCCTTGAAGCAGAGGGCGCGTTAGCCCTGAAATCCAAGAAACGTAAGGGGTAAGCTCCATGTCCAAAAGTATGCTCCAAAAGCCTACCCTTTGTCAAGTGAATAATCCTGAGGAACGGTCGTTGGAGCGATCGGCAGACATGGGAATCTCCAGATCAGAAGAATTTGACTTGAAAGGAATTCTCGCGGGGGGCGAGGGACACTACTAAGCCACCGATATATTACCAGAGCGATCATTATGTCGTCAAGAGAAACCTGAGGTGAGCGTGTACTTGCCGGATTAGATGCGGCGAATGATGTTTGGGAAATCGAGCCATACCTTAATGCCGCAGAAGTGGGAGCCTTCGGTGCAGATGGGGGTGGTGATGCCGGAGCGGAGATGGCATGGCGGGCCGATATATCGCGAAAGCTCGGGATGTACCTCACGCAACTGCGCGATTTCGTCCATGGAGGCCTGGTAAATCTCTTCCTGCGCATTGAAACAGGTGCGCATGGTCCACTTGTGGAGAAGATGCAGGAGCGAGCCGGATTCGTAGAGGCGGATAGATTTGGCGTTGGGGAGGAGATAGAGCGCAATTTCGATTGGCACGCCGCGGTCGAGAAGCTGATTCTTGGCGGCCCAGGCTTCCTGCATACCGTGTTCGTAGACTTCTTTGGCACGCGGATTGTTCGCGATGAGCATGGGCAGGATGTAATCCGGATCACGCGTGTCGGCCAGCGTGAGGAGCGGGCGCGAGCCAGGCACCATGCGGTGGCGCTGGTCCTGGCTATCCGCCGTGTGGCTGATTTTTTTCGCAAACGTGTAGCTGGCGTGCTGAAGCGCGCGCATCATCGGAGAGTGGGCGCTGACGTTGAGAGTTTCCAGCCGGTAGAGGTTGCGCGCGGGATTTAGGAGCCGGTCGATTGCTTCGTCAAGGTTGCACTGGGCTTCCGTAAGGCCAGCGACGGCGCGATAAGCCTCCGCTATGACGTGCAATGCGCGGGGCGAGTAGTCCACGAGCTTGGAGGTTTTGCCGCCGAGCTTGACGTCGAACTCGCGCGCGAACGCATCGCCTGCGACCTTCGCTGGGATGGTGCTTTTCCATTCCGGTAATTCTTCCAAGGGTTCCGTGCCAAATCGATCGAAGAACTGCGCGTCGATCTCTTTCACGTGCGCGACCATGGCGCCGACGACCGCGCGCGCTTCGCTGGGAGTGTCCGAAGCGGCGCTCATCCTCCACAAACGGTGCAGAACGATGCCGGAGAGGGTGTGTACCATCGTGGTGAAGGCGGCAACCGGCAGTACGTAGCGCGCGATTTCGATAGCGCGCTTTTCCGCCGCGCGTTCAACCTTTTGAATACGCTTGGGATTCGACATCGCGCTGATGTGCCAGATGTCGTTGAGGATGGAGCGAGCATCAGTGAGAAGCAGGGCAGAGAGCTCGCGATAGTATTTCCAGGCGCGAGCGATCGTTTGTTCGTAAATCTCTTTGCTCTTCTCATCGAAGAAGAGCGAAACGGGAGGGACATAAGCCTGTGCGCGATCTAGCCGGACGTAGCGCTGACTCTGCTGCTCGGAATTGTAGAAGGGATGCGCGTGGAGAAACGACCAGACGAATTGCCGGCTGACATTTTCGAGGCCGAATTCGAAATGAGCGTGCTGGTAGACGGTGTGGTGGCCGCTGTAAAAGGTTGCGGCACCGATATTCACGCGCTGCTTGTCGGTAATTTCTTCGGGGCCGATGAGGCGCGGCGCATAACAGGTGCGCGCGGCGGCGATGGCCGAATCAAACGGATGCGCAAAGGCGTTGCGGAGCGTTACGCGCGGCGGCGCGGTTTCAACGAGTTCACCGGCGGGCGCGCCCTCGAACATGCGGGATTGCGTGGCCACGATGGAAGGCTATTCTACACGGATGGGACGGCGCGCACATCTCGCGAAATTTCGAGTGATGCGAGAAAGGGACAGATAGGAATGCCTGTGCCACCTTGTGGGTCTCGGGTGAAATTCGTGTGGGGTAAGCAGATTTGTGCAGCAGCGCGGATTACTTCTTGGCGGCTTCGGCTTTGGCAGCGGCGTCGGCGTATTTCTTGGTGAAGCGCTCGACGCGACCCGCTGTGTCGATAAGCTTCTGCTTGCCAGTGAAAAACGGGTGACAGTTCGAGCAGATTTCCACGCGCAGCATTTCGCCTTTGATCGTCGAGCGCGTCTGGAAGTTATTGCCGCAGGCGCAGTGCACTGTAACGGGATGATAGTTGGGGTGAATACCGGGTTTCATGAGACTCCATTCTGTCGCGGCCGGTCTGCACGGCTTTCCCATTAGTGTTGGGGCGCTACAGCCGCGTCGCTAGGTCGCGAGGCAATCATTAATCATACGCGAAGTGTCAAATTCGTGCTAACAGCTGCTTGCAGACGGAATGGTTTTTCGCCGCTCGTTGTTTACGCTTCAACGAGTTTCCAACGGGTGGCGGATTCAACGAAGTTCGCGGCGTGCTCGTCCTGGCCGAAGGCAATTCGGGGCTTGACTCGAAACGCGAAACCGCCGCAGGACTCGAGCAGCGGAAGGACATTGCCGCCGTACTTGCGGTCGTACAGTTCCGCAACTTGCTTCCATTTGGCGCGGTCTTTGACTTCCTGCGCGATGCCCTCGAGGATTACGGCCTCGTCGGCCTTTTCCGTGCCGATCACACAATGGGCTTGTGCGGCAATGTTTTTCGCCTTGCGCGTGCGAGGGCCGGTGCTGAACCAGAAAGTGTCTTCCCACCAGATGCCCCAAACAAGCATGAGGTGCGGCCGGCCATCCGGGCGCGACGTAGCGATCCAGTAGTTGTGCGATTTTTCCAGCCGCTCGAGGGCCCACGCCCAAGGCTTGAAGCCTGTCGTCGAGTCCGGGGGGCGCTCCAGCGCGTCTGGCCAATACGGGCGGCTTGCGTTAGGTTCTTTCATGTGGCCTCTCCCACGCTGTTTTCTGGAATGAGTCCAGCGGAGGGAATCTTAGCAGGCTGCGGACGCGACTTTCTGAAATTGCGCTTCTCGCGGAGGATTACAGGTTTGGCCTTGCCGCGGGCGGACAGTGGCAGCAAAGCTCGGCGACAGCAGAATGAAGGCATCACCCAAAGACTCCATCCAAGCACAGTACTGGTTGGGCAGTTCCTAGGAGACGAAGCAACAGCCGATGCGGAAATGGCCTTCGCCGGTGCGCTGCGACCAGACCGGCTTGAGATTGACGCGCACGGGCGGAAGAATCGGCACATGTAAAACGGCGAGCATGCTTTCGGGAAGGTCTTCGGCCGAATCGAGTTCGAGAGCTACTCCACCAAAACCGAGGTCCAAGACGCGTGCGCGACGCGCTCCTTGTTCGCCAAGGACAGCGTAGGCGTTTGTGCCGGTCATCGAGACGCGCTCGGCCTTGCGTGGTGAAGCATAGACGTGTGGGGCGGTTGTTCCTGTAGGAGGGGAGGGCACAGATATGCCCGCGGCAGCTGCGGAGGCAGCGACCGTGAGTGCATTATCGACTTTTTCCGTGGTTCTCTTGGTTTCGATGGAGATGGTCCTTGGCGTCACACCAGGCCGTTCGGCCTGTGTGGATGAAACATTTTCCGGAGTGAGAGCGGGAGCGGTTCGCGTAGCACTGCCGGCAGCCTTCCCGTGATTTGCGTGTTTTAGACGATAGAGGCGCTCATCGGCGACTCGAATTAACTGATCCGCTTGCTCACCGTCCTGCGGGAACGTGGCTACGCCGTGATCCATGCTGACGCTGACGCTGAGCTGGAGGGTTTGAAGCATTTCTGCAAACACTGTTTCAACGCGGCGACTGAGAGCCAAAGCTTGGGCTGCGTCGGTCTGCGGCAACAATAAAGCGAATTCATCGCCTCCGATGCGGAATGCCGAGTCGGAGGTGCGCAGCGCGCTCTTCAGTGTGGTTGCTGCCGCTCGGAGAACGTCATCACCACGCGGATGACCATGCTTATCGTTGACTTCCTTAAAGCGGTGCAAATCAAGAATGACGAGGCCCAAGGGCAAGCCATAGCGCCGCGCGCGGTTCAGTTCTTTTTCGAAGGCCTCGCCGAAAAGCCTTCGATTGTAAAGCCCGGTCAATGGATCCGTCACTGCATTCAATTGAAGTTTCTTGAGGTCGTCGTATTCGATCAGGATGGGCACACGGAGCAACCCGGCAGAAGCGAGCACATCCACGAGCGCGGTCTTCAGAGATACGGGGCGTCCCAGACGGTCGCTGAGTTCGCGCCGCCGCGTGAGCATCTCGTCCCAGAGCTGCAGGCATTGGCTCTCGCGCAAATCGAGGTGAGAGATTGCGCGAAAATAGCGCTGGAGAAATTGCCCGCGCGCAGGTAGATCGAGACTCTCGAGCGTATCTGCTAGCAGCTCGAGGTACGAATCTTCAATCGGCAAGCGCGGGGGCGCAGAGGTGCCGGGGCTGGGCATGCTGCGTATACACCTTACCTATACTTATCCCCGCGGGGTTTGGGGAGAGCATCTACAACTTTCGGAATAATGGGAGCAAGCGGAAGTCCAATTGAGCAAGAAAACCGCCGGCTCCGAACCCAAAAGCTCATGTGAATACTCGCGGCTATCCTATTACACTCAAAGGGTATAGACAATTTTTTCTCTCGACCCCAACATGGCGCTTTGCAAGGCAGGTAACACAATTACCCAAGAGGCCACTTTTGTCGTCGCTTATGTCGGGAAACTTACTCAAGTGCTCGCAGAAATTCCAAACCGAAAAGACGGGTGTCCCCAACGAGATCCTGCCTTAAAACCCGCGCCGCGATCGGAGGGGTCTCGCTGGGGACCAGGCTGGGCGTTGCTGGTGAAGGGGCGGGAATCGTCAACTGAACCACCTGATCTGGCCTGAGAACATGCAAAGATGCAATACAGGCCCCTGTGGCGCAGATATTCAATGTTTTGGTGAGTTCAATGAAATCCACTCCTGAGATATCAGTGCCACGCAGGAAAACGGGCACCTGGAGGCGAATACGCGGAGAGCGGCGAAGCTTAGAATATTGCACGCCTTGCCCTACCTTATTCGAGAGTTGTGTCCCCACCGATGCCCTTTGGTACTGCAGATCTAGTACGAATCTGTGCATATCGAATGCCGGATACCCAGGCTATTCACGTCCGATAATAGATTTGTTTTCAGTGGGTTAGGTCGAACCTCTTGGGAACCGGGCGTCTATCTGTATAATGCACCCACCGGGAACTCCAGTTCCCTTCCGGAAATGTGCAAATGGAACGCATTTACCATTGACACCCCGAAGCTTGTCTGCGAGCATGGGCAACTCACTAGGGAAAATATTTTCCACAATGTTGGCGCGAACTGAGGTTTTTGAATGGGTGCGAGCCTGACTCCGTCTTTGGCGTCCGATCAAAAAAAGCCCGCGGCCATCCCGCTTGCATTGCTAAATGGCCTCCTCGATACGCTCGACAAAGCCCTTTTGATTGTGGAACGTGGCGGACGACTTGTTCTAGCCAATTTACCGGCGCGCCAGTGCCTTGAATTGTTCGGGTACAAGGAATACTCACAATTAGATCTTTTCCAGGATCTGCTGAGAAAGGATCCGAAAGAGATCTTCGGAATAATTGAGAATGGCGAGCAAAAGATAGAACTGGAAGTCACGCGCGGCGGAAATAAATCGCGCGCGCGCATTCAGTGGATGCCTGAGCCGGATTGGCTCATCGTTCAATTTGATTTTCAAACGAGTGTTCCGCCGGAGCAGGATCCAGGCACACAACTAACGGTCCAAGAGCTCCTGCAGGAACGCGAAATCACGTATCGAAATCTTCTCGCCGCGTATTTGAAGCTGCAAGAGGTGAACCGGCAGAAGACATTGTTTCTCGCATCTGCCGCACACGAACTCAAGACTCCGTTGGCCGTGATTAAAGGCTACTACGACTTGCTGTTGACAGGTTCATTGGGGCGGCTGACGGAGAAGCAGCGCGACATTCTGGAGGAGTCCAAGGAAAGCTCCGAACGGCTTGTTCGGCTTGTATCCATGTTTCTGAATTATTCCGCGCTCGAGAGCGGCAAGCTGGTTCTGCAGTTTCGCGACAACGATCTGCGCGATTGTTTGGAGGAACTAGCCAAACGGTGGTCCGAAGCCTTCCAGCGAAAGGGCGTAAAGCTGGAAACGTCATTGGATCCCTCAATATCCAGTTTTCGTTTCGACTATCAGAAGATCCAGCAGACCGCGGCAAATCTTCTCGACAACGCATTGAAACATACTCCGAGCGGCGGTGTCGTTACTTTGAAAGCGGCGCCGCATTTTTGGGAACGCCGGGTTGCAGAAGCAACCCCGGTCGAGGAGCGCCGGCGCTTCCGTCTCCCGCGGCCAAACAGCGTAGAGGTGAGCGTGGCCGATTCAGGCCCGGGTCTCGCCGCGGAACACCATCAAGAAATTTTTGAAGACTTCGTACGTGTAGATCGCAACACATCGGGGATGGGGCTGGGCCTTGCGATTGCGAAACGACTCGTGCAGGCGCATCGAGGCAAAATCTGGGTGGAGAGCGAGTCGCACCGCGGAAGCAAGTTTACGTTTCTATTGCCGATGGACCAGAACTAGTTCGGGCTGTTGTGCACAGTTAAGAGGAGAAATCGATGGCGGCTAAAGAAAAGATTCTGGTGGTGGATGACGAACCAAGCATTCGGAAATATTTGCAGACGCTGCTCGAGGTCGATGGATTTGACGTCGAGACCGTCAGCTCCGGAAAAGCTGCCATCGAAAAGGTAAGTGGCGGAGAGCGGCCAGAATTCATCATTTTGGATGTGCTGATGCCCGAACTGAACGGGATTGAGACGCTGAAAGAGTTGCTGAAGATCGATCGCACGCTCAACATCATCATGCTGTCGTGTTCGAACGAAGTCGGCACGGTCGTCGAAGCCATCCGCATCGGCGCGCACGACTACCTGACCAAGCCATTCGAAAAGTCTGAGCTGGATGCGGCGATGCTAAAATCGCGCAAGAAGAAACAGCTGGTCACAGAAAATCAAGCGCTGAAGGAGTACTGCGATCAGGTGACGGAGGACCTGAGCTTTCTCGCCGCCAGCCCGCAGATGGTTCGGATCCGCCAGCAAATCTTGCAGATCGCCCCGGTAGACGTGCCGGTTTTTGTCTGCGGAGAAAGTGGTGTAGGCAAGGAAGTGGTGGCGCGGATGATTCATTTGCGGTCGAAGCGGCGCAACCAGCCGTTTGTGAAGGTGAACTGCGCAGCGCTGCCCGGCGAATTGCTTGAATCCGAACTGTTTGGTTTCGAGCAAGGCGCCTTTACCGGCGCGGTGCGCAGCAAACCCGGCAAATTCGAGATTGCGAATAAAGGGACCATCTTCCTCGACGAAATAGCCGAGATGAGCACGCATCTCCAGGCGAAGCTACTCCACGTCCTGCAGGATCACCAGTATTCGCGACTGGGCGGGCGGCACATGGTCGAGACCGACGTGCGCGTGCTGGCGGCAACAAATGTGGATGTCCAGGAAGCCATAAAGACCGGCCGTTTTCGCGAGGACCTCTATTACCGGCTTAACGTTCTTTCCATTTTGGTGCCACCGCTCCGCGAGCGTTTGGTCGAAATTCCGCTCCTTTTCCGGCATTTCTTGGAGAAGTACAGCGAAAAATTTGGAAAAACGCCGCAGGGGCCGTCGAAGTATCTGATGGATGCAGCGGTGAATTATCCCTGGCCTGGAAATTTGCGCGAGCTCGAGAATTTTGTAAAGCGCTACGTGATCTTAGAAGACGACGAAGGCAGCCTCCGCGAGTTGATTGAGATGTCCTCGGCGCGACAGCGGACGTCCCCACGCGAGGAACCCACAGCTCCCCGTGAACAGGGGTTAAAAGCGCTGGTTCGGGGCTTGAAGGATGAAGCCGAAACGGAAGCGATCGCGGACGCGCTGGAGAAAACGCGCTGGTGCCGCAAGGATGCCGCAAAGATGTTGGGCATCAGCTATAAGGCGCTGTTGTATAAGATGCGGCAATTCAATCTGGACACGCCGAGAACGCGGCGATCCGCCGCCGCTGCGGCACCGGTGGAAGCATCGCCAGTTGGCGCGGCCCGGAACGAATAGGCTCACGGTTCCCCTCGTTGTTTACAGCGGGCACAGCAGAATAAGAACAGCCTTTGCGCTTGGTTCGTCATTGCGCTATTGTTCCCGCCGGGGTAACGACAGCTGGGATATGGAAGTGCCCCGAAACTCCGGGGGTGCGCAACAAGTGGCGCAAGCGGCTTCGTGGCACGCAGGGACAAGAATCATTCACATCGAGCCAAGCTCGCACTAAAGGGCCAAATTGAGGAATTTGTAAAGGGACGTGGCCTGCAGCTTGGTAGGCACAGCGATTGCACCATTGGGTAAGAAGAGATTAGCTCCTCGGGGGCTTCGCAAACCTTTGGGTGGCGAAGGATAGCGCACGGGCAGTTGTGAATGGTCCTACTGCAAGATCAGCAGGAACGATGAGAAGGGGAGCAGGCTCAAAGGCCTGAGCTGCCGCCAGAGTGGAGGATGGATTTGATGACGGAACGCCGCACGACGCGACGCTATGACTTGTCCTTACCCGTAATCGTCAGGATGCCCACGGATCGCGCGGCTGACACACAGAAAGGAAAGACACGGGACATCTCCCCGCGCGGCCTCTACTTTATTATTACCCAGGATCTCGAGGCCGGGTCTAAAATTGACATCACACTGACGCTCCCCGCTGAGATTACCAACGGCACGGAGGTCTTTGTCCGCGCACTGGGCAGAGTGATCCGAGTTGAACGACGCATGGAAGACGATAGCACTCGGATGGGCGTGGCTGCCGTAATTGAGCGTTACGACATAATTCGCGGTGAAGCTGCAGGGCGCGCGTGATTTCATAGATCTTGCGGTCTAGTTTGCTTCCGCACTCAGCGCATTTGTTTTTGCAGGAGGAGCGAAGGTTCTTAGACTAAAGGTCCGGTAACGATCCGCCTCCAGAATTGGATTATTTCTCAATCGACTTTTTCGAGTTTCATCGAACTCGGGTCTAAGAGTCAGCTTCTCCCATGGGTGAATATTGCGACGACTCTCCGCCAAGATCCTGTCCACCCGATTATGCGGCTGGAAACTTGGCTGACTGTTACCAAGAAAATGTTTCTTGGTGTGCCGCTGGGCCGCCATGGCTCTTTTGGGCGTACACTCATTTTTCGCGGAGATAAGTTAGGGAGACCAATTTTGAGTAACGAGAATTTAATTGTCGTCACGGGTGCAGGAGGATTCATCGGTGGGAATCTGGTTGCCGCGCTTCGTGGGCAAGGCTTTAAGAGGATCCGTGCCGTAGATATTAAGCCATTCGAGGAGTGGTATCAGCGATTCGGCGATGTCGAGAACTTATCTTTGGACCTGAATAGCAAGGAAAACTGCGCAACGGCGGCCAAGAATGCCTGCGATATCTATAATCTCGCAGCGAACATGGGGGGAATGGGCTTCATTGAACACAACAAAGCCCTCTGCATGCTTTCGGTGCTCATCAACACTCAAATGCTGCAGGCGGCCCTGAAGTACGGTGTGAACCGATATTTCTTTGCTTCTTCGGCCTGCGTCTACAATGGGGACAAGCAGAAGACATTCGAAGCGCCATCGCTGAAGGAAGAAGACGCCTATCCAGCGCTAGCCGAAGACGGCTACGGCTGGGAAAAACTATTTTCTGAACGGATGTGCCGGCATTTCCGGGAAGATTTTCGGTTGTATACGCGCGTAGCGCGCTTTCACAATGTGTACGGTCCCTGGGGGACATGGGACGGCGGCCGGGAAAAGGCCCCTGCCGCAATTTGCCGAAAAGTGATTGCAGCCAAGGTGAGCGGCAAGCACGAAATCGAAATCTGGGGCAGTGGTGAACAAACCCGGAGTTTCATGTATACCGACGACTGCGTTAAGGGTACTCAGCTGATTATGGATTCGGAAATACCCGAGCCGATCAATCTTGGCTCGAGCGAAGCCGTGAGCATCAATCAATTGGTGGATTTCGTCGAGGATATCGCAGGAATAAAGCTGAAACGCAACTACAATTTGAGTGCTCCCAAAGGCGTCAACGGCAGGAATAGCGACAACACGCTGATCAAGAAATATCTCAACTGGGAGCCGAATATTCCCCTGCGGACGGGCCTGGAGAAAACCTACGCCTGGATATACGACCAATACATGGCCCGGCAGCGGGGCGACTCAGTGGTGGAGCAAAAATCTTCTTCAGCAGGGTAATCCGATAAGACCAAGAGAGAATCAACGCCAGAGCGAAGCAAGTCTCAAAAGAGAATTGGGTTGCAACTGGGCGTTACTTGGGCCTAGTATCCTGGGGTGAACCCCTAAGCTGGCACAGTTTTGGTTGGGCACAGTTTCCGTTTTACAAAAGCGTTCTTGCATCTCCTAGCAGGAGAAGGGGTCTGGGGAAGGGGACGGCATTTGAGTCCCTTTCCCCAGCAGCCCTGTAGAAG
>DASZZI010000017.1:0-1709 GCA_035544995.1 Candidatus Acidiferrum sp. | reverse complement strand
GAAATCCAAGCGCGGCAAGCACGACTTCGCCTTCTCCGGGCTGATCGCCTGTCATGCCTGCGGCTGCGCGGTGGTCGGCGAGATCAAGAAAGAGCGCTACGTCTATTATCATTGCACCGGATACGCCGATAAGTGCCAGGGATCCCCGGGTTCCTGCCGCCGTCGCTATGTGCGCGAGGAGCTGCTGGAAAAGCAGTTCACCATGCTGCTCGGCAGGCTCAAGTTCGATGACGAGGTGCTGGCCTGGGTGCGCGAGGCGCTGCACGCCAGCCACGCCGATGAACGGCGTGAGCACGAGGAAGCGATCCGGCGGCTCCAGGGCGAACACAGGCGGCTCGGCGACCGCATCAACGCCATGTATGTCGACAAGCTCGATGGGCGCGTGGACGGCGCGTTCTTCGACAAGATGTCCGCTGAGTGGCGCGAGGAGCAGAACCGCTGCCTGCGGGAGATCGAGCGGCACGAGGCCGCCGAGCAGTCCTACATGGACGAGGGTGTGCAGATTCTCGAACTGGCGCGCAACGCCCAGCGGCTGTTCGAGCGGCAGGAACCGCGCCAGAAACGCCGCTTGCTCAACTTCGTACTATCGAACTGCACCTGGGAGGATGGCGAGGTGGTCGCCACCTTCCGTCAACCATTTGATTTGTTAGCGGAAACCACCGCCATCGCAGCCCCCATGGGGCGGGGAACACGGCCAAATCGGCTAAAAGTGAGATTTGGCTGACGAGCCAGTCCTCGGCGAACCGGTCTGCGAGGCAGATTCCCTGCTAACAGGGAAAATAACAGGGAATTTTACGAAAATCGGGCCGTTTGGCGAAAAATTGTCCACAAGAACGCAGCAAAATCAGTTAGTTGCAGGGCAATTCCCTACAAAATGAAACAGGGAAATTAATTCGCGCCGAACAGGGAATTTATTAAGCCGAGCAGGGAATTTGCTGCGTCTTACAGGGAATTGCCCGCCATGCGCGGGAATTTCGCCAGATTTGAGCCGCCTCCCTCGTCCGGTCGTGGAAACTTCAACGCGGAGGCTTCGTGGATAGACCCAAAAAGTCTTCCGAGGCTGTGGACCCCTGAACAGGGGACGCGGAGGAAGCGGTTTCGTGACAATCCAATCCAGGCGATGCGGGTTAAGAAAGGCGGGAAAGGCATGCCCGCGACAAGGCGGTTGCTGACGCGAAGAAAATCCAGAAAACAGCGCCCGAGCATCGATGGGGCGGCCGGACCATCTTCGCGAAGGGTTGTGCGAGAGTGCAAAGCGCAATCCGACATGGTCGCGGGATGAAATAATTCTCTCCCAGAACGAAGCTTCAAACAGCTGGTCCGCCGTGGGATCGGATTGTGAGCGTGATTGGCGCAATCCTTGGTGGGCCAGTAAACTCTTAAAATCTCTGCACCGAAAATCGTTCAGGCCAAGCTCACCGTCCGCGCGATGCTGCGGCGGGTCCCGGGGCACGATCGGCCGGTTGACCGGTGTCCGGGCGACGGGCGATCAGCCAGTCCAGCACCGGTCCCCTCACTCCTTGCTCTTATCTCCTGGCCTGCCGATGTTCAAAGTGAAGATGAACGGGGCGATGTCTTTCGCGGCAGACTCCAGCGCAAGACTCCTCTCATTTTCGCGACGTTCAGCCACATCCTCAAATGTCTCGCCGGTTGCGGCAAGCACCGCCGCCTTGCCGGTAAAGGTCTCCCAACGGCGGATTGCCACATCG
>DASZZI010000016.1:0-6327 GCA_035544995.1 Candidatus Acidiferrum sp. | reverse complement strand
CGAGAATCCGGTTGGCCCGCTCGGCCACCACCAGCAAGACTCTACGCACATTGCAGACGATGTCGTCACGGTCGGTTTGACCTATGGCATGGCGCGAATTGAGGCGTCCGGATTCCATGGTCGCGAACCTGATGAGTTTCGCTGGGACATCGACCAAGGAAAAATCGACTCATGGTCCACGCGAGTGACGATTCAACCGGGTAAAAATTGGAGCGGTCAATATTCCTACGCGCGTATCAAAAGTCCCGAAGCCATATTTCCCAATGAGGATCAGGCACGCATGACTGCCTCCATCATGTACAACCGTCCACTGCACGACGGTAATTGGGCCAACACCATCCTTTGGGGGCACACACGTTCGCTCCAGGATAACTCTGTCTTTAACAGCTATCTGCTCGAATCTGCACTGCGCTTCCGCACTCGAAATTACGCTTGGACGCGGATCGAAAACGTTGAACGCTCAAACGAGCTAATTACCGGTGAGAATCCGCTCCCGCCAAACTTCCGAGAGGAACCAATTGGGCGCGTTCAAGCCTACACTTTCGGGTATGACCATGACTTCGATTTAATTCCTCACGTGGCTTCTGCCATCGGCGCGCAATTCACCACCTATGGTGTAGCGGATGCGTTGAAACCAATTTACGGCCCACATCCCACCGGAGTCGCTCTCTTCGTGCGACTCCGTCCATTTTCAGGAAAGGACCGATGAGCAGATGGAAAATTGGGGGTTTCGTCCTTGTCGCCATCGCGATCGCGGCGGTTGCATATGGAGCGCTCTTGATCCGGGACGGCTTTAGCGCACGCGATAACCCGTCGGCGATGGAAGCTTACATCGCAAAAACGGCACGCAAGCTTTCTATCCCGGCGTCGGAGCGGGATGCGAAGAACCCGTTTGCGGCAACCCCTCAAGTTCTCAGCGAGGC
Source organism: Candidatus Acidiferrum sp. (assembly GCA_035544995.1). Lineage (GTDB taxonomy): Bacteria > Acidobacteriota > Terriglobia > Acidiferrales > UBA7541 > Acidiferrum. Next base: position 5,404 of record DASZZI010000016.1, on the reverse strand, counting down.
GCGCGCCCACTTCGCGGACCATTGCGCCATTTGCCACGGCAATGACGGAAGCGGAAAAACGGAGATTGGACAGAACCTTTATCCGAAGACGCCGGACATGCGCCAGTCCGAAACACAAAACCTTACGGACGGGCAGATGTATTCCATCATTCACAACGGTATCCGCCTCACCGGAATGCCCGCCTGGGGCGGCCCGAACAAGGACGACGACAGCTGGGGACTAGTTCTCTTTATCCGGCATCTGCCCCAGATGACTCCGCAAGAAATGAAAGAGATGGAACCGTACAACCCGAAGAGTGCCGCCGAACGTGCGGAGGAAAAAGACGAACAGCGTTTTCTCAATGAAGGCAAAGCACCAGAAATGAAGATGAAGATGCATCACTAAAAAACGGAGAATAAAAATGAAACGAACAATTCCATTGGTTGCGATGGTTTTGCTTGCTGTGGGAGCTGCGTTCGCCCACGGCAAAGAGCAGCACGTCATGGGGAAGGTAACCGCCATGACGGACAGTTCTATTACGGTGCAAACAAAAGCCAAGAACCCCGTCACCGTCTACACCATGGCCGAAACAAAGTACGAAAAGAGCGGTGCAGCCGCTTCGATGAAGGATCTCAAGGTGGGCGACCGGGTGGTCATCCACGCCGAAAAAATGGGGGACAAGCTTATGGCGAATGAGGTGCACTTCGGCGTCATGAAAGTCATGCCGGCCCCGCACTGAACGCCGGGCAGCAAAACACACGACTCCAAAATGCGAAGGCTCAACCCTTTTCTGGTCCGGGAGGCCTAAGGGCCCTCCAGGTTCTCGGAAAGGAAAGATCCTAGGCTGAGTCTTCGAGTCTGTGGAAGCCGGGCATGACAACCCTTTACCGGAGAAAGGAACTCCATGTTGCGAAAGTACAACGAGATTTTCTACGGACTCCTAATTGGTTTAGGCGCGTGGACCATTGGGGCTTCAAATTGTTCCCGGTATCGCCGCACCGTTCGGAGTGGGCCCGAGAAACGGAGAAAAGGATGCTTTTTACCTCAGCTTTGAACATCCCTATCGAAAGCTCCCAAAGGAACAAGGTCCGTTAGGCCTAAGATTCTATCCACCTCATCTTCTCCAAACTCCGCAGCGTTTTCGCATGACGGCAGGTTGCGGACTTGCCCGCTCGGAAATGAACTGGCCAATGTCTTGCTCTCTGCGCTAGCGAACTCTCTTCACCAGATCCTGGATCGCCTTGTCCAAATTCTTCCGACTATCACCGACATCATATGCTTTCCCTTCCGTGGCCGAGGCAAGGTCGTATAGGTTAAAACCGAAATGTCTCTCGCGTCCTCCCATCAGGTTATGATCAGCAACGAGTAATACAAAACACTGAACATGGTTCGATTTGGCCAGTTGTTTCAATTGGGCAACCCTGAGGTGACTGCCGGAGTCGTTGCCTTCTCCGATGATAATCAGAGCCTTCGACTTGGCGCTGTTTTCATTGTCAAGCTTGAGCAGGCCGACGTAAAAGGCGTCATAAAGGAGGGTTCGCTGGTTCTTTCCGCTCTCCACATCCAGCTCGATTCGAGGGGAGACTGTTCTAAGTCCAGTACCGAGTGGAGACCAGTCTTGTAGTGTCTCCACTTTGTCAGCATACCTGAGGACAAAACCATCTGTGGCCACGCCGGCAAAGGCGTCAGCGATTGAATTCAGGACCTCCCGCTCGAATTCAATCACTTTTTTCTGATGCGCACTGGTATCAATCAGCACTCCGACAGAAAGTCTGGGTTTTGTGTCTGGTTGAGGCTTTTCTTGTGCACAAAGGAGAGTACAACTCGCTGCAAGACCAAGAGAGGAAACGAGCAGACGTAACAGAGTCATTCGAAACACGATCTTACAGTTCATTTCGCGCTCCCTCGCTGTGCGATCCATACGGCCAGAAGGCCAGGACATTCCTGCGGTAGCTGGAATGTTCCGCCAGCGCGCTACCGCATATAAGACTATTAGAAAGAGGTACGTCCATGCCAATACCAGCCGGACGGATCCACTCGGGATGAAGAATTGGATCAAAAATAACACGAGCAGAAATACCCTTGACCCCGTACCCTAGTCCGGGGTTTAGACTGGGCTCAGAAGGTGAGTATGAGGATGAAATCCCTGACCATAGGCCATCTCGCCAGAGAAGCGGGAGTCAATCTGGAAACGTTGCGTTATTACGAGCGGCGGGGTCTACTGCCGAAGCCGCCACGGAGCGCGTCCGGTTATCGCCTGTTCCCATCGGATGCGGCGCGACGGCTGAGATTTATCAGGCACGCTAAGGAACTCGGCTTCTCCCTTAAGGAAATCCGGGAACTGCTATCGCTTCGAGTATCACGCACCACGACCAGCAGAGACATCCGAACGCGGGCCGAGGTCAAGATTGCCGATATAGACGCCAAGATCAAAAGCCTTGAGTCCATTGAGAAGACGCTCCGCAAGCTGACAAATGTCTGCGAAGGGTGCGTGCCGGTTGCGGAATGCCCGATTCTGCAGAGTCTTGATCGGGAGGACCGATGAACCGTATGTGGAAGCAAGGTTTGCTGGCGCTTCCAAGCGTCGGCGTCTCGATCCTTCCCAAGCTGGCTTGCCCGGCGTGCTGGCCCGCATGTGCAGGATTGCTGTCATCGGTTGGTCTCGGCTTTCTCATATCGACGGTCTACCTACTGCCGTTGACCGCTGCGTTTCTAGTTCTTGCTCTTGCAGCGCTGATCTTCAGAGCGAACAAGCGTCGGGGGTACGGTCCTTTCGTGGTCGGGCTGGTTGCAGGAAGTGGCGTCCTGTTGGGTAAGTTTGCGTGGGCGTCCAATCTCACCATGTATAGCGCACTCGGGCTAATGGTTATCGCTTCATTGTGGAATGCTTGGCCGCTCGGCGACATACCTAGCGAAGCAGCAACCTGCCCCGAATGCCAAAGAAAAGAAGTTTGATCAACTCAACGTAAAGGAGCGCAACACTATGGCTACAAAAAAGAAAATCGAAGTTTTTAGTGCAGGTTGTTCAACGTGCAAGGAAACAATCGAGGTTGTTAAGCGCCTTGCTGGGTCTTCGCATGAGGTAGTGATTCACGATATGCAGAAGTCTGAAGGGGCTTCCAAAGCGAAGCACTACGGCGTCCGAAGCGTCCCCGCCGTCGTGATTGATGGCAAACTCGCCGGGTGTTGCGCGGGCCGTGGCCCCGATGAGCACGTCTTGCGTTCAGCGCTGGCGTAGGCATTGACTAAGTTCCGTCTCTACGTTTGTCTGCTGGCTTGCCATCCGCGCCGCGAAATTTGGGCCCGAAGCCGACTTTGTGTCTAGAGGGAGGGTACACCAGAGGTACACGGGAAAATGGACCCGAGCAAGCTAATGCCTTTTCAGTCAGTTAGGTTGGTAGGGGCGGTGGGGATCGAACCCACGACCTTCGGCTTAAAAGGCCGCTGCTCTACCACTGAGCTACGCCCCTGCGGCATGAATTTTTTTATTGTAGCATGCTCCGAGTCACCAACCGCCACAGCGCGGGCTAGCTCCCAGAAATAATTTCCGCGAGACACGCGGGCGAAAACCGCTCTCCCCGATCGGCGAGAATTAGAAGGCGGCTTCCCTGCGCAGATGCGGGCGTTTGCGCTTCCACTTGTAATCTTTGCGCAGCCGCGACTGGTGCTTCTTCACTTGCGCTTCCAGCTCGGTGAACGCTTTCTTGCAACTGGCGCGCACGCTTGTACTTGCCGCGGTGGCGTGCAACGTTCCGGTGGGCAGAGACAAATTCAGCGTGCAGGATTGCTCTACCTTGTGGGAGTTCCTGGCAAACGCGCCATGCAATTGCACCAGGTCCGGGTCATAGGACCGCAGCAATTTATTGAGCTTCTTGAGATGTCGTTCGACTTCGGCCTCGACCGGCTTTTGCGACTCGACGTGCTTGTAGCTGATCGAAAGTTTCATAGGTACACCTATACGGGGATGCACGGTGGGGAGCCGCAACGCAGATCTGTTTTCTGCACCGCATGATGAGCAGAGCATAACAGCCCGCAGCTTTCGCGGCAAACGCGCCGCGCTCCCTATGTCCCCAACTCTGCGTTGACACGCGCGCCCGCGCCACTCTACTCTCCCTTCGGCGCGCTCCCGGCGTCCACAAACGATGTCGTCCTCTCGGCCGATTCCTTCCCGCCATCCGCGCGCCGCGAAGCGCATCGCGGATCTCGCAGCGACGGCAAAAAACGTCCGCGTGGGTCCCGCGGGATGGTCTTACCCCGATTGGACCGGATATGTTTACCCTTCGCGGCGGCCCAGAGGTTTCCACGAAGCGTCCTACCTCGCAGAATTCTTTGACACCATCGAGATTAACACCTCATTCTACCAGCCGCTTCGCCCCGAACACGCCGCGCAATGGATTGACCGCGTCGCCGCAAATCCACGCTTCGTCTTCACCGCCAAGCTCTGGCAACGATTCACTCACGACACAACCTCCCCAAAGTCAGGCGCCGCCGCGGCGGACGAGCGCGCGGTGCGCGCTGGCTTCGATCCTCTGCGGAATGCCGGCAAACTCGGCGCCGTCCTCCTCCAATTCCCCTTTTCGTTTCATCGCACCAAGGAGACAACTTCTTATCTCGCTGACGTGTTGAAACGCTTTGCCGATTATCCCCTGGTCGTCGAAGTCCGCCATGCCTCCTGGAATTCTCAAGAAACATTCGATTTGCTTCACAAAAGTAACGCCGGCTTCTGCAACATCGATCAGCCCATCATCGGCCGTTCGATCGGACCCTCCGAGGCAACCACGTCGCCCATCGGCTACATTCGTCTTCACGGGCGCCGCTACGACACCTGGTTCACGGATGACGCCACCATCCCCACGCACGAGCGCTACAACTATCTTTATTCTCCGGAAGAGCTCGCTCCCTGGGCTTCGCGTATCCGCAAAGTCGCCGAAAAGGCCCGCGACGTCTTCGTCGTCACCAACAATCACTATCAGGGCAAGTCCGTCGTCAACGCCCTGCAGCTCATCAGCATCTTGAAGCGCTCGAAAGTGAAAGTGCCGGAGCCTCTGCGCCAGCACTATCCCGAACTCGAAGAGATTGCCGCCACTCCTCCCGAGAGTCCGACGCTCTTTCCCCTGGGGAATGAAGCAAAGAGGTAAGGAAGCCTGGAACATCGAATCGGGTGACTCCCCCCTCCCCCCTGTTTTTGCGCATCTGTGACAAACAAAGGAGTTAGTGCGCAATTTGTGCGCAAAATTGCGCAATTCGTCCGCTCGCGCGCAGCGAGAGAGAGCGGAGAATAGAGATGGGGGGTATACACCCCCGTGGCGATAGAAAGAGTGCGGAATCGGTTGAAAGGAAAAGGGTTACGTGAGCGCCGTTGAGCAAAAGAGTGCGTAAGCGTCTGAAAGCAAAGGGGTTGAATGACGGGAATGGCTAAGAGGA
>DASZZI010000015.1:0-20332 GCA_035544995.1 Candidatus Acidiferrum sp. | reverse complement strand
GCCACCAGGCGTTGGTCCTGTCCCTCGCCAAAATGATGACCGACTTTGAAATCAACAGCTTGCGTACAGGTCTGTAACATTGTTAAAGGGGTGAAGCTCAGTACTCCCAGAGTTTTGGCGAGGGACAGCTTCAGCCAGTGCCGCCAATCGACTGGAGATGGAACAGTAGCGCGGCAATGGGACCTGCCAACATAGGAGCTTCGCAGGGTTGCTCACCTTTGCCGCGCTCGCGCCACCATGTCTACCAGAACGTTTCTGGCTTCCGCCGGACTGCTCACTTCCTTCGAGAACGCGATGCGTGCAGCACGTGTACCATCTTGGGTTTTCAAGCGCAGGGGAAAGCCGAGCCGGTCGACCGAAGTCATCGCCACTTCCTGAGACTCAATCCCACTAAATACCCTGGCAAGCAGGACGAGCGCATCCCCGTGACCGGCATTCATGTGCTGGATGATTTCGGTTGCAGTGTCAGCCAGCGGGTCGGGTTGTCCACGGTAATATTCCGAGGCGGAGACCCAGCCCATCACCCCGAAGCCACCCACGTAGTAAACGTCCACTACGTCCATGCGGTAAAAGGAAAAGTCTTCAAAGTCTACCCAATATTTGCTGTTGGCATAACGCGCCAAGTAGAGTTTCCGTGCTTCAGCCACCTCTGGCTCAGCTACTGGCAGAACATTTCCCAGTAGCGTGACCCTGGACGCCCCCAAGGCATCGCCGCTGGCGTCAGGCTGGGTCACCAACAGGCTGGAGCGCGGATCTGCTTGCACATTTTGAGTATGCATGGCCATCGTGCTGATGAGGAAGACGGGATGCCCGTGGTCGTCCAGCCCATAGGGCATCACAGATCCGAAGGGGAAACCCTGCTGTTTGCGTGAAAGGGTCGAGAGACTGCCGATTCGGCCCAGGTACACCAAGGTACGCGCTCGCTCGGCAAAGGTAGGCTCTGCGACCGCAGGTTGGTTGCTCCCCGCGCCTGAACCCGCGTGTTTCCCCGCCGGCAATGAAGACATCGCTGCTCTCCCGCATGGCCAGACTACTGGGCTTGCTCAGGAGTTCGTTTGTCTTGGCGAACTCAATAGTTTCTTTGCCAGGTCTTCATAACGGTCTTCCGCAGCGCTGTCCCTCGTTGTCGGGAGGCGGCGGAGAGACCAGCCAGGAAAAGTGACTCGCCCCACTTCGTCAGTCTCACCACCAAATCCGCCGCGCATATCCAGGACATTGGGGAACCCGGCCGTCAGCAGAAGCTCCGCAGCTTTTATGGACCGGCCGCCTTTCTGGCAGCCGGTGATGCACTTCACATCTTTGCCAAAATTTGCTTCCGCGATCTCTACAAAGCGAGGATTTAGCAGCATGCGCCCCGAGGCATCGGGTTCTACGACAGGAATGTTCTTGGCACCCGGAACGTGTCCCGCGTCGAACTCCGGCACGGTTCGCACATCCAGATAGATGTAGCCCGTGTTGGAATCAAGAAGCTCCTTAGTTTGCTCGGGGGTAATCCGGTTAATTTCCATCTTCGTACCTCCCTTTAATTGCTCCGATGAGACCCTAGGTAAGGTTGCCGCTACCATTCAGATTCAGAATTCCATCGGAGGAACCACCGTTCCCTTTTCAATGTCAACTTCCACATAGTTCTTAGCAACCCGCACGGGGAAGCTCTTCATGCCTTGTCGGGCCGACGATGTTAAGACTACACCTGTTTTCACGTTGAATCGGGAACCATGCCATGGGCAGATGACCTCGTCGCCTGCCATCATGCCTTCTGACCAGGGTCCGAGGCACCAATAGTTGACAAAAAAGTATGATTTTGGCAGACTGGGGTTGATGGGAGATGCCCCCGATGAGAATCACCGCCAAAGAGGAGTACGGCCTCCGCTGCATCTTGCAATTGGCTTCCGCGCCCCCCGGGGAGCCTCTCAGCGCTGCCGAAATTGCGCGTCGGGAGGGGCTCTCTTGTCCCTACGTTGAAAAGCTGCTCTGGACCCTGAAGAAGGCAGGCTTCACCAAGAGCCACCGAGGGGTTAAAGGCGGCCACGTTCTGGCGACCCCCCCCGAGCAGATCAGTCTCGGCGACGTGCAAAGGGCGCTCGGTGGCCTCTGGACGACGAAGGACATCTGCGATCGCTATACGGGCCAGCGTAGGACTTGTATCCACGACAAGGACTGCTCCCTGCGTCCGGTCTGGAAGGGCCTCACGCAATACGTTGTGGGGGTGCTGGATGGCATTCCAATCTCCCAGATCCTGGGGAAGGAAACGCTGGTCGAATTGTCGTTGGGAAAAACATTTCGCCCGCCCGCTCAGGTTTAGGGCACACGAGTTATTTTTTGGGCGTGAAACATGAAAGATTTGTCAGATTTGAGGCATCGGACGTCGGTTCCGCAACCGCGTTGAACTTGGAAAGGAAATACCATGGGCACTGACACGAGGACATTAGAAGCCCTTGTCGACCGCGAATACAAGTGGGGCTTCGTCACTGAGATTGACGCGGACGCGGCCCCGAAGGGCCTGAACGAAGACATCATCCGCCTTATTTCGACCAAGAAGAACGAGCCGGAGTTCATGTTGGAGTGGCGCCTGAAGGCGTACGGCTACTGGTCCAAGCTGGAGAAGGAGCAGGCTGAGCCCAAGTGGGCCAACATCAAATACGGCCCCATCGACTACCAGGATATAGTCTACTACTCCGCCCCGAAATCCAAGAAAGAAGGGCCGAAGAGTCTGGATGAAGTGGACCCCGAGATCCTTCGCGCCTACGAAAAGCTTGGCATCCCACTGCTTGAGCAGGAGCGGCTAGCAGGCGTGGCGGTGGACGCAGTGTTCGACAGCGTCTCGGTGGCCACCACGTTTAAGGAAAAGCTCGCCGAACTGGGCATCATATTCTGCTCCTTCTCGGAGGCAGTGCAGAGCTACCCCGAGCTGGTGCAGAAGTATCTAGGCTCGGTGGTGCCCTACACCGACAACTTCTTCGCCTCTCTCAACTCGGCCGTGTTCACCGACGGGTCGTTCGTGTACGTCCCCAAGGGGGTTCGCTGTCCGATGGAGCTGTTGACCTACTTCCGCATTAACGCGGCGGAGACGGGCCAGTTCGAGCGCACCCTGATCATCGCCGATGAGGGCGCCTATGTGAGCTACCTCGAAGGTTGCACCGCACCGATTCGCGACAAGAACCAGTTGCATGCTGCTGTCGTTGAGCTGATTACGCACGACAACGCCGAGATCAAGTACTCGACCGTCCAGAACTGGTATCCGGGGGACCCCGAGACGGGCAAGGGCGGGATCTATAACTTCGTCACCAAGCGCGGCAAATGCGCAGGTGTGAACTCGAAGATTTCCTGGACGCAAGTGGAGACCGGCTCGGCCATCACCTGGAAGTACCCGAGCGTCATCCTTCAGGGCGACAACTCCGTGGGCGAGTTCTACTCGGTGGCGCTCACTAACCACTGGCAGCAGGCCGACACCGGCAGCAAGATGATTCACATTGGCAAGAACACGCGGAGCACAATCATCGCCAAGGGCATTTCCGCTGGGCACGGGCAGAACACCTACCGCGGCCAGGTGAAGATCCTGAAGAGCGCCGTGGCGGCTCGCAACTACACGCAGTGTGACTCCTTGCTGATTGGCGACACGTGCGGCGCCCACACCTTCCCCTACATCGAGGTGAAGAACTCGACGGCGCGCATGGAACACGAAGCGTCCACATCGAAGATCGGCGACGACCAACTCTTCTATCTGCAGCAGCGCGGCCTGCCGAAGGAAGATGCGGTTTCGATGATCATCAACGGCTTCTGCAAACAGGTGTTCCGCAAGCTGCCCATGGAGTTCGCCGTCGAGGCACAGAAACTGCTGAGCGTGAGCCTGGAAGGGAGTGTTGGATAACGCCATGCTGGAAATCAAAAACCTGCACGTCAAAGTTGAAAACCACGAAATCCTAAAGGGCGTCAACCTGAAGGTGAATGCCGGGGAGGTGCACTCCATCATGGGGCCGAACGGCTCGGGCAAGAGCACTCTCGCGCAGGTGCTGGCCCGTCGCGAGACCTTCCAGGTCACCCAAGGCGAGGTGCTGTTCAATGGCAAGGACTTGCTGGCCATGAAGCCGGAAGAGGCGGCGTGCGAAGGCCTTTTCATGGCCTTTCAATACCCTGTCGAGATCTCCGGCATCAGCAACGCCTACTTCCTGCGCGCCGCGTTGAATGCCATCCGAAAATACCGCGGTCAGGAAGAGATGGACGCAATGGACTTTCTGCCGTTCTATAAGGAAAAAATGAAACTGCTCGAGGTGGACGAGCGCTTTATGACCCGCTCTGTGAACGAAGGCTCCTCCGGCGGCGAGAAGAAGCGCAATGAGATTCTGCAGATGGCGTTGCTGGAGCCCAAGCTCGCCATTCTGGACGAGACCGATTCGGGGCTCGATATCGACGCGCTGAAGATTGTGGCCAACGGCGTGAACGCCATGCGCAGGTCTGACCGGGCCACCATCGTGGTTACACACTACCAGCGCCTCCTGAACTACATCGTTCCGGATTTCGTGCACGTGCTCGTCGATGGGCGGATCGCCAAGTCGGGTGGCAAGGAGCTGGCGCTGGCGCTCGAGGAAAAGGGCTACGCCTGGGTCGAGGCCGAAGGCCACACTGCCGCGGTTGCGGTTTAACGGAGAGCAGGCAACGTGATCACGACCACGCAACAGCTTCCGAGCTACCTCCAAGCCTTCGAACATTCGCAGAAGCAGGCGCCGGCCCATAACCAGGAGGCTTGGCTGCGGGGTGTGCGCGAGGACGCTTTTGCCCGCTTCTGCCAGTTGGGCTTCCCGACGGTCCATGAGGAGGACTGGCGCTTCACCAACGTTGCCCCCATTGCCCAGAGCACATTCCAGCTCCCTGAGCGCGGATTCAACGGAGTCGCCGATCACGACGTTGCTCCCTACAGGTTGGCGGGTCTGGCCGCTCAGCTAGTGTTTGTGAACGGGCGGTATGCGCCGCGGCTCTCGCGCCTGCCGCTGGGACACAAAGGGCTGAAGGTTGCCAGCCTCGCTGAAGCGATCCTGAAGGAGCGGGGAAAGGTCGAACCGCATTTCGCCCGCTACGCCGATTACCGCCAGGAGGCCTTTACGGCGCTGAACACGGCGTTCTTCGAAGACGGCGCGTTCGTGTTCATCCCGCGGGGCATGGTGCTCCAAGAGCCTATCTATCTTCTGTATCTCAATGTCAGCAGCGAGACACCACTGATGGCGCACCCGCGCAACCTGATCGTGGCCGAAGAGGACAGCCAAGCCACGGTCCTCGAGGACTATGTCTCGCTGCGACCGGGCGTGTCGTTCTCCAGCGTCGTGACCGAGATGGTCGCGGGCGAGCACACGGTGCTTCACCACTACAGAATCGAACGCGAGGATACGCAAGTGTTTCACGTCTCCACGCTGCGCACTCAGCAAGGACGGAGCGCGAGTGTCAATTCTCATTCGGTGCTGCTGGGCGGAGCTCTGGTGCGCAACAACGTGCACCCGGTGCTGGCCGGCGAGGGCGGCGTATGCCTGATCAACGGCCTGTTCATCGGGAACGGCCGACAGCACATGGACAACTACATGAAGGTGGAGCACGCGAGCGCGCGTTGCGACAGCCGCCAGTTCTACAACGGCATCCTGGACGGAAAGTCACGCGGCGTCTTCCACGGGCGGATCATCGTGCGCAAAGACGCGCAGAAAACCGATGCGAAGCAAACCAACCGCAACCTGCTCCTGTCCGATGAGGCGCAGATGGACACGAAGCCGCAGCTTGAAATCCATGCCGACGACGTGAAGTGCACTCACGGCGCCACCATCGGCCAGATCGATGAGGAAGCGTTTTTCTACTTGCGCTCGCGCGGCCTGAATGAGGCTTCGGCCCGAGGCCTGCTGCTGTTCGCCTTTGCTAGTGAGTGCCTGGAGCGCATGAAGCCGGGTTCGATCCGCAGCTACCTGGAAAGGATCATCACGCAGGCATTGCCCCAGGCGATGCATCCGGAGGCGGTCCGATGAGCACCGCTGCCAACCGCGTTGCCACTGTGGTCGCTGGCTTCGATGTCGGCAGGGTCAGGGAAGAATTTCCCGCGCTGAAGCAACTCGTGCACGGCAAACCCCTCGTATACCTGGACAACGCCGCCACGACGCAGAAACCGCAGTTCGTCATTGACGCCATCACTCACTTTTACCAGGAAGACTGTTCAAACATCCACCGCGGCGTGCACCTGCTCTCCGAGCGCGCGACCAAGGCATACGAGGATGCGCGGCTCGCCGTCCAGCAGTTTATCAATGCTGCCGACCCTGCCGAAGTGATCTTCGTCCGCGGAACCACCGAAGCCATCAACCTAGTGGCACACAGCTACGGCAGGACCCACGTGCAGGCGGGCGACGCAGTCTTGATCTCCGCGATGGAACACCACTCCAACATTGTGCCCTGGCAGATCTTGTGCGAGGAGAGAGGCGCGAGGCTTCGCGTCGTCCCGATGAACGGTCGCGGCGAGCTCTTGCTGGATGAGTATGAAAAGCTGCTGACACCGCGAACGAAGCTGGTGGCTGTCTCGCACGTGTCCAATGCCCTGGGCACTGTCAATCCGGTACGGCAGATCATCGCAATGGCGCACGAGCACGGCATCCCGGTCCTGGTGGATGGCGCTCAAGCAGTTCCTCACCTCCAAGTGGACGTGCAAGAGCTGGACTGTGATTTCTACGCCTTCTCCGGGCACAAGATGTACGGACCGACGGGAGTCGGCGTGTTGTACGGCAAGAAGCGGTTGCTGGAAGCCATGCCTCCTTATCAGGGCGGGGGCGACATGATCAGCTCCGTCACGTTCGAGAAGACGACTTACAATCGTCTTCCCTTCAAGTTCGAGGCTGGCACACCGAACATCGCCGGGGTCATCGGCCTAGGAGCAGCCATCGAGTACCTAGGACGCATCGCGCTGGAACGCGTGCCGGTGCACGAGCACTACCTGCTGGCCTATGCCACGGAACGGATTTCATCGTTGCCAGGTGTTCGCCTTATCGGCACGGCGCAGGAAAAGGCGGCGGTGCTTTCCTTCGTGCTCGAAGGGGTGCACCCGCACGACATCGGCACTGTCCTGGACCAGGAGGGGATCGCTGTCCGTACCGGGCACCACTGCGCGCAGCCAGTGATGCAGTTTTTTGGCGTACCAGCGACCGCACGCGCTTCATTTGCGCTGTACAACACCGAGGAGGAGGTGGATGCCTTGATGAGAGGGATCTGTAAGGTTCAGGAGATCTTCGCCTGATGTCAGAACTGCGAGACGTTCGGGACCTTTATCAGGATATGATCCTGGAGCATTGCAAGAAGCCACGCAACTTTCGTTCCTTGCCTCAGGCAAACCGGAAGGCGGAGGGCTACAACCCACTCTGCGGCGACCACTTCACGGTGTTCCTGCAACTCGAGAATGACGAGGTCAAGGATATCAGCTTTGAAGGTTCGGGCTGCGCCATCTCCAAAGCTTCGGCCTCGATGATGACCGCCAGCCTCAAGGGTAAGACCAAGAGCCAGGCACAGGAGCTGTTCGCGCGGTTTCACCGGCTCGTTACTAGTCCGGCGACCGAGGCACACGATGGAGCCGACATCGGCAAGTTGATTGTCTTTTCGGGTGTTTCCGAGTTCCCGGTGCGGGTGAAGTGCGCCACCCTGGCCTGGCATACGATGCTAGCTGCCCTCGAGGAGAAAACGGAGACTGTTTCGACCGAGTAGGCGCCCCAATCGAGTTGAATGCGAGGCGCTTGCAAAGTGAGCAACGAACTAGCGTTTAAGGAAGCCTTACATACAAATGAAAGGAGAGCTTGAATGATCACACTGACACCGAACGCGGCTGAGGTTGTGCGAAGCAATATCAACAGGGAGAAGTCCTCGGCGGACACGGCGTTGCGGCTGGGGGTCAAGAACGACGGCTGCAAGGATAGCGGCACCCAATATCGCTATGTGGTGGAACTCGATTCGGATGCTATTCGTCCCGACGATCACCTCTTCGAGAGCGAAGGAATTCGGATCCGAGTCGACCGCGAGAGCCTGGCTCATCTGGATGGGCTCCAGCTAGGGGTCCGGCAAGGGCCCAAAGGAGTCGAATTCATGTTCCTGAATTCTCGCGCGAAACATAGCTGTGGGTGCGGAAACACGTTCTCGGAAGAAACGTCGAACACACAAGAAAAGGTAGTCGAAGCAATCAAATGGTCGTGAACGAAGCGATCATTCTCGGCCGCGATTGCGAGGCGATCCAAATCCCCAGCGGTGTGAAACTCACCCTTTCCGCTGGTACACAGGTCCGAATCACGCAAGCGCTGGGCGGCACCTACACGGTGATGACAGACACGGGGCTTCTGGTCCAGATCGCGGGCAAAGACGCCGACGCTATCGGCCAGGAGATCGTACCGTCACCAACCGGCAGCACGGGTGAGGAGCCCATAGAGAAATTGGTCTGGAATCAGTTGAAAACGTGCTTCGATCCTGAGATTTCCGCCAACATCGTAGAGCTCGGCCTCGTGTATCACTGCGGAGTAACTCCCCTGGCGGAAGGGGGGAATAAAGTTGAGGTAAGTTTCACGCTGACGGCCCCGGGTTGCGGCATGGGCGACGTGCTCAGGAGAGACATCGAAAGCAAGCTTCGCAGCGTTCCGGGCGTCATCGAGACCAACATCCAGGTCGTCTTTGACCCGCCCTGGAACGCGAGCTTGATGTCGGAAGCGGCAAAGCTGCAGCTTGGCCTGATGTGAACCTGCTGCGAGAAGTGGAGATCAATGCAACGCGCAACACAAAGTATAGGAGGAACCTGTAGTAGCGACATGCCAACGGTTCCAGCGAAAGCCAACAGAGAAGAAGTCATGACCCCACCGGATATCGGTCAGAGCGGCACGATGGCAGAGATTCTCCAGGCTTACCCAAACGCCAAGATAGCGTTGTTCATTCGGTACCACATCGGAGGATGTGCCAGTTGCAGCTATCAGCTCAGTGACACTCTGGCGGAGGTCTGCCGGAATTACAGCATCGCGGATCCATTAGAGGCAGTGCTCGCCTTCATCCGACAAAGCGCAAGCGTGGAGGCGAAGATCCATGTCTCCCCGGAACAAGTCGTCAGCGCAATCGAGCGAGGAGAGGACCTGCGGCTTCTCGATGTGCGATCGGCCGAGGAATGGCAGGCAGGCCGCATCCCGGGAGCGCAGCCTGTCACGGTCGAATTGACCTTCGAGGCGCTCGATTCCTGGCCTAAGGAGACCCCGATTGTCTTCTACTCTAACGAGGGACGAAGAAGTCTAGACAAGGCGGCTTACTTCCAGGCCTACGGCTTCACAAACGCGCGAAGCCTCGACGGTGGAATCCAGGCTTGGCCAGGCAAGATCGAATCAACCCTGGCGGGGCAGTCTCTGGGGTGAAAGGAGCAGTTGATCGATGGCCTATGTGATCGCTGAACCGTGCATAGGAACAAAAGACACCGCCTGTGTGGATGTGTGCCCGGTTGATTGCATCCACCCGGCCAAGAATCGTGATTATCACGGCGGGCCAGAGAGCCAAGGAACAAAAAACTTCGACGAAGTGCCGCAGCTCTATATACACCCACAGGAGTGCATTGACTGCGGCGCTTGCGTTCCAGTCTGCCCGGTGACTGCTATTTTCCCGCTCGAAGATCTGCCAGAAAAGTGGGCCAACTATACGCAAATCAATGCTGACTATTTTAAGCCCGCTGCTGGATAGGTCGCGACCCACCAGGGGGAGCCTATATTTCTCCGCACGACATGCGGGACACTGAGGGCGTCGGGGGTCTTCACCGACCCTGACAGGACAGCACGCCGCAGGAAAGTTGAGCGATCGAGGAGGCTAGCATGCCCGAATATGTCAAAGTAGCGCAGGCGAGCGAGCTTGAACCTAACCACGGCAAACTGGTTGAGGTGCAAGGAAAGAAGATCGCCCTGTTCAACGTGGACGGTAAGTTCCACGCCATCGACAACACTTGCACGCATCGCGGCGGCCCTCTCTCAGAGGGGGAGCTCGAGGGTGACGAGGTCACTTGCCCCTGGCATGGCGCCAAGTTCAAGGTCAGCACCGGCGAGGTGCTCAGCCCGCCGGCGCCGCAAGGGGTGGGCTCCTACAAAGTCCGGGTGAATGGTCCGGACATTGAGCTGGAACTGTAGGCGCAGGGGCATCGAAATGTCTCTTTCATCTCCAGGGATTGCGATTCTGTTCGAGCATTCCGAGTGGTTTCAGCCACTGTTTGCTGAGCTCGACCGGCGCGGCATCCCTTACGATCGCTTGCTCGCCGCCGAACTTTCTTATGATCCTCGTGCACATACCTCTCAGTATGCACTGGTCGTTAACCGCATGAGTCCCTCGGCCTATCGTCTTGGGGCAGGCTCGGCCAACTCTGGCAGTGGCTTGACGAGGGGAGAGACCGTTGTCGCTGGTAATTGAAGAAAAGTATGACCAGGTACGCCAGCTCATCAACATGGGCAAGGAACGCGGCTACCTGTTATACGACGAGGTGAACGACATACTGGAGGCCGAGGTGCACTCGTCAGAGGAGATCGACGACCTGCTTTCCACCTTCGAGCGCTACAGCATCAATATCTACGAAGATGTATCCAGCGCCAGGGCCGCGCGCGCTGCCGTGGAAGCCGCCGAGATCAGCGATACCGAACCCAAAGAAGAAGTCACCGCCGAGGAAGTCGAACTCGACCTTAGCCCAGGCACACTGGGGAAGACGGACGACCCGGTCCGCCTGTACCTGCGCGAGATGGGCACCGTGCCGCTGTTGACGCGCGAAGGCGAGGTCGCCATCACCAAGCGCATCGAGCGCGGACAAATGCTGGTGCTCAAGACGATCTCGCGCTCCCCGATCGTTCTCAAGGCGATGCTGACGATCGGCGAGGAGCTTCGGAAAGACATCCGGTCGATCAAGGAGGTCGTGCTGTTCGACGACGAAAAGCTAACCAAAGAGAAGATCGAGAACAAGACCAAGCAAACCCTCAAAATCATCGACAAGATCCAGAAGCTCTACCAAGTGGCGCTCAAGCAGGCCGCCAAGATCGAAAACACCCCGAAATCGAAGAAGCGCGCTTACCGGCGGGCCAAGCACGCGCTCGCGCGGACCCGCATCCAGATGTCGCAGCTAGTCCGCGAGATCGATTTCACCCCAGTAGAAAAGAAGCGCCTGATCGACACGTTGCGGCACACAGTCGAACGTCTGCATTCGCTGGAGCGCGACGCCGGCCGGCTAGAACGCCGTGCCGACGCCGCTCGCGGCGATTCGGCCGTGGAAGCACGCAAGGGACTGCGCTCGCGCCGCTTGCAGCTAAGGGAAATCGAAGAATCGAGCGAGGTCGGGCTCACCGGTCTGAAGCGCACTCTCACGCAGATCCTGCGCGGCGAGGCTGACGCCGAACACGCAAAAAAAGAGCTGACCGAGGCCAACCTGCGCCTGGTGGTTTCCATCGCCAAGAAGTACACCAATCGCGGCTTGCAGTTGCTCGACTTGATCCAGGAGGGAAACATCGGCCTCATGAAGGCCGTGGACAAGTTCGAGTGGCGCCGAGGCTACAAGTTCTCGACTTATGGTACGTGGTGGATTCGCCAGGCCGTCACCCGAGCCATTGCCGACCAGGCCCGCACCATCCGCGTCCCAGTACATATGATCGAGGCGATCAACAAGCTGTTCCGCTCCACCCGTCAGTTGGTGGGGGAGCTGGGCCGCGAGCCCACACCGGAAGAAATCGCCATGCGCATGTATATCCATGTCGACAGGGTCCGCAAGATCTTGAAAATCGCGCAGCTGCCCATCTCACTCGAAACGCCCATCGGCGAGGAAGAAGATTCCCACCTCGGCGACTTCATCGAGGATAAGGTGGTGTTCTCGCCCTCCGAGGAGGTCATCAATTTGAACCTGAAGGAGAAGATCGCGTCAGTATTGAAGACGCTCACCCCACGCGAGGAAAAGATCATCAAGATCCGCTTCGGGCTGGAGGACGGCAGCCAGCACACGCTTGAGGAAGTGGGCCAGACTTTCGCCCTCACCCGCGAGCGTATCCGCCAGATCGAAGCCAAGGCCCTGCACAAGCTGCGGGACCCCTCCAGCTCGCGCAAGCTCCGCGCCTTCCAGGAACTCGACTCGCGAAATTAGCTCCAGACCGCCGTTCCGCTCGAATCTTGAAAGGCGAAACTCGAACTCGGGGTGAACTGGGCGCGCCTCTCCATGCCAGAAATGGATTCTTGGTACGGCCATCGCCCCGGCCCATCTGAGCCGTAGTCTTTTGTATTGCTAAGGAAACGCTGACTCGCTTTGGCGACCATCGTCACGTCCGCTCTCAACAGAGGGGTGCCAATTGACGCCAGCAGGACGGGCGTCTAGGATCTTCGTGAACAAGGGTTCGCGATGGGGGGAGCTATGCCCCAGTACAATTTCCTCTGCCAAGCCTGCAAGAAAGAATTCTCAAAAATCCTGACACTTTCGGAGCATGAGAAGGGCAAGATTGTCTGCCCGCACTGCAAAAGCAAGGACGTAGAGCAGCGGTGGGCAGCCTTCTATGCAGTGACCTCAAAGAAGAGCTAGGGGAGAGGTTCATGGCATTGTGCCCTACCTAGGACTTCCGAGCGGCCAGCGCCAGCTCATGATTGGAGAGCCGGTGGCAAGCGCGAGAGATCTCCAACGATACAAAAGATCTGTTGCTGGAGAAGCAGCGCGAGTTGTCGTCTGTCCAGGGCGATGCTGCGGGCCGGGTACCAGCCGCGGGTGGCTTGGAGGGAGATCTAATTGACCAAGCCAATGCCGATGCGGAAGCGGAACTTCAGATCCGCTTACACCAAACCGACGCTCGTCTCTTACGAGCAATCGAAGAGGCACTCGCTCGGATCAAGCAGGGTACATTCGGAGTGTGCCAGGTATGCAAGCAGCCTGTCTCTAAGGCTCGTCTGGAAGCGGTGCCCTGGACGCGGCTCTGCCGCGAATGCAAAGAACGCGAGCACTCTGCCGCTTGACACCGGCAATATTGGTTTTGAACCACGAATGGGAATCGGCAATAGCACGTGGATTGTTCGCGTTGAGTTTGGCCAGACTCCGTTTCCACAAACAGTGAACAGCCCCCAACGCAAAATTGCCAGGGCTATTCTTCCTGCCGTCAATTACACGACCACGGAAAGGGCGGTATTTTCTGCTTTCCTCAATTCTGCTAAGGCGCAAGATGCCTATGCGTATTTCCAGTACCACAAGCAGCTAGGCAGATGAAGCATGACGCGATCCTCATTGCACCGCGGGATGCCATCTTGACAACTGTCGGAAACGGTGCAATATGACATGCAGGGACCCAAAACCGCCGACTCCGCCCCCACAGTAAACCAAACATGGACGTCCCACAGGAGACCAAACATGACCGCTAAGATTCTGACATTATCATCTCACGGCGATACAACGCTTCTCGAATACGATCCAGCAACCGCCGACATGGAAGAAGTGAACAAGGTGATTGCCGAATACGAAGCCAATACCGGCGCGCAGCCATTTGATATGGCGACCGGTGAACGCATCGAGAAAGTTACGCGCGAGCAGAACGAAGTCTTGATGGTTCATCCCATCGCAGGCGGCTAACCGCGCGCTGGCCGCTGCCGACACCACCCTGGCTGCCAGTGTAAGACTTCGGTAGCATTGGGCTGAATGCGACGCTGGCGGCAGTCCATTTCTGCCACGGGGGTATTTGTATGGCGCCTGCAAACCTATTTGTGACCGCGTTCCTCGCTCTGATCGCGTGGAGGTTTGCGTTCGCTGGCCTCCGGCGCAGGCCGTTCGTTAGAGAAATTGCCGCACCGCAACAGCAACACAACAACGCCTTGGAACAGGGCCTCCACATCTTAGAGCGGGCCGGTGTGGCAGTAATTGCAGGTAACCGCTTTGAGGACAGTTCGGATGGTGTAGACCCCATCGACCGAAAAGATCGCGCGAAAACCTATCTGCGCCGCATCGTTGCGCTCACCGGCGCGACGCGAATTGGTAATGGTTATGTCCTAGATGTCGGCACAACGCGATTCCATGTGGGCGATAGATATGTCAGGCGGCTGCGAGACTTGACAGACTCCCAATGTGTATACGAGGAAACGTGCTTTTATCTGGCGCAGCAAGGCATGCCGAAAGCGGAGCAAATTGCTACCGCGCTGCTGCAGCTCACGAACAATCCAGCGCTGTTCGACAAGTGGGCCGTTCAGTACGGGCTGGCGTTTAAGGCGGACGGCCAGGTGTTCACCTGTGCGCAGTAATCGGATCGCGATGAGAATGCAAACCAAATGCACGTCGGCCGAGCGTGCAGCAGAGTACCTGAAGCGCATTGCCGCGCTCACTGGAGCTAAGCAAGTCTGTGGTGACAGTTACCGCCTCAAAGCCGGGCGTAGGCACTTCCTAGTGGACTCTAAATTCGTACGTGTTATCTCCCCCCGCGGCGAATCGACGTGCTTTTTTGTTGTGACGGACCCAGACAAGCCAAGCGCGGAAGTGGTAGCGTCTGCATTACTACAACTGAAGAACAACGCAAGACTGTTTGAGAAGTGGAGAGAATGGCCGGCACGTACGTTCAAGGCGAATGGGAAGATGCTTAGAGACCCATATCAGTTAACTAGAGATGAGACCTGAAACATTGCAGTGCCGACTCTATTTGTCAGCTCTGCTGCGCCAAAGGTTCGCCCCCGGCGCCAGCAGCAGGAGGCCTGCAGGGCGAACTCATTGATCAAGCGAATGCCGAGGCCGAAGCGGAGCTTCAGATTCGCTTGCATCAAACCGATGATCGTCTCTTAAGAGCCATCGAAGAAGCATTGGGTTGGATCAGACAGGGCACGTACGGAGTGTGCAAGGCATGCAATCAGCCTATCTCTAAGACTCGTCTCGAAGAGGTGCCCTGGACACGCCACTGCCGCAACTGCAAGGAGCACGAACAGTCGAATGGTGCTGCGGAGGGAAGATCATGAGAGCCTACATCGTCGTTACAGTGGGACCTGGCAAGTCGCGCGATGTTGCTCCGCAGATCGCGAGTCTGCCTGGAGTCAAGATGGCCAATGCGCGCTGGGGCGACCCCGACGTATTGGCCGTGGTTGAAGTTGCGGAATCCCAGGAGCTCAAGAAACTAGTGATCGGTAAGATCGAGAAGCTAGAAGGGGATGGAGGGACAAGCACCCACATCGCCCTCGATTAGGTCGTTTTCGGGAGCATCCCCGCACACCGAACTTGTTCGAAATGTCCCTCGTGAGGCCTCGATGAAAAGAGGGCAGTGGAGAAGCATCCCCATGTGGAAAAGAAGAAAGTGAGCGGCGCACGATATTCTGCCAGGGCATTTCTGGGATGGGCCGTGCATGATTCCTGCCACCAAGTATTGCGAACGGTGTAACCGCTGGTTCTGCCAAGCACACTTCGGGGATCCGGACTGGCATTCCTGCGCAGAGGAAAGGAAATCCCGAATAAGAACGGTTAAAACATGAGGTCAGTGTTCAGTTTGTTTTCGTCTGACCTGGCCATCGATCTGGGCACCGCAAACACGCTGGTGTTCTCACACGGCAAAGGCATCGTGGTGAACGAGCCGTCGATCGTGGCGATCAACAAGGTGAGTGGCGAAGTGATCGCCGTGGGCCGGGAAGCAAAAGAGATGCTGGGGCGGACGCCGGGGAACGTGGTGGCCATCAAGCCGATGAAAGACGGCGTGATAGCGGATTTCAAAGTCACGGAAAAGATGCTGAGGTACTTCATCCAAAAGGCGCACAACCGGCACGTGCTGGTGCGTCCGCGCATCGTCATCGGGGTGCCGAGCGAAATCACGCCGGTGGAAAAGCGGGCGGTGCAGGACTCCGCGTACCGCGCGCGGGCCAGCGAAGTGTATCTCGTGGAGCAGGCCATGGCGGCGGCGATCGGCGCGGGCCTGCCAATCGAAGAGCCTTTGGGAAACATGGTGGTCGACATCGGCGGCGGCACCACGGACATCGCGGTCATTTCCATGAGCGGCATCGTTTACTCGCGCTCCGTGCGCGTAGCCGGAAACGAGATGGACGAAGCCGTGATGCAATACCTGAAGCGCAAATACAACCTACTGGTGGGCGAGCGCACCGCAGAACAGATCAAAATGGAGATCGGTTCCGCCTATCCGTTGGAAAAACCGCTCACCATGGAAGTGAAGGGGCGCAACCTGATCGAGGGTGTGCCGCGCACGGTTACCGTCGATGACAGCGAAATCCGCGAGTCCTTGAACGAGTGCGTGGCGACGATCGTGAATGCGGTGCGCGTGGCGCTCGAGCGCACTCCACCGGAGCTTTCCGCGGACATCAGCGATCGCGGCATCGTGCTGACAGGCGGCGGCGCGCTGCTCAAGAACTTGGACAAGCGGATCCGCGAGGAAACGGGGTTGCCGGTATCCATCGCGGATGATCCGTTGGCATCGGTGGTGCTCGGCACGGGCAAGATGCTGAGCGATTTTCGCTTGTTGCGGCAGGTTTGCATTGATTAGTTGTCAAGAATTGGCTAGCGAATGGTGCGAACTCTTTTGGGGTTATCCCTGCTTCAAGCCATCTGGATTGGCGGCTGCGCAAAGCCCGCTCTATTCGACCTGTCTCACTTCTGCCGGAGGAAGGTTTGAATCAGCACGCCCGATAGATTTACAGCTAGGGTTTTGACACTGGGGGAGATGAAGGTAGTAAGTGCTCTTGATTTGTTCGTCAGTCAGTTCCGTATCTATGATCTCGCGATGAAGGACATTCCCACAGCTACGACACTTGTAGAATAATTCCACGCGGCGCAAGTTAACCTCCGACTTTTAGCTGAGAGTTCACTTGACCCCAACAATATTGCTTGAAAGTTTTCCGTAGTCTAAGGCTTCGCAGCAGCGGCTGCGGCCTGGTCCAGAATTGGGGCTGCCTTGCTGACTTCGGCGACACCAAAGAAGACGCAAGGTATATTGGTATCCGGTTCCAAACCGCAATATGCGTAGTTGATGTTGACGTCGGCCTCTCCCAAGCGCGATGCCACCCGCGCGATCTCGCCGGGTCGATGCGGAAGTTTGACTTGAACAACATCGGCCTCGGTGATGGCCAGGCCCTGGCTTTCTAGGACTGACCTGGTGATTGTGGGATTGTCTGCGACGAGGCGGACTTGGCTCTCGCCTGCACCCGCTGAGAACGACTGGAAGGCCAAGATGTTCACTCCCCGGTCGGCCAGCGCTCGGCAGATTTTTCCAAGAGTTCCAGGTCGGTCTTGCATCCTGATGGTGAATTCTCTGGACGTAGGCATGGTAGGGACCTCCTTTGTCTCTTCTAGGAATGCAGGGTGCATTCTCAGATTGAAGTGACAGTGGCAGAATCATACGCTCTGCTCATTTCTCGTTCAAGACTGGCTGACAGGGCGGAGTGAAGGATTCGAGGTAGTTGACCGGACGCGAGACGCAGGAGTACGGTAGACGGCAATTCACCGTTCCTCTGCCCGGATCACGGGGCACTCGGAAGTAATCCACTTGATGTATGTGCACTGCGCACTTCCAGATAACTGTTGCGAACACCAGCTATCTCAGAATGGGACGATTCCGGATTGCTGGATACAAGCGGATTTCGCAACAGCTTGACTAGGCAGGCTAGTTCTTGGTGTCCAAGAGACGTGCCATCATTTGTGGATCGGTGGTCGGCAGCTTGCAAACATAGTTTTCGCAGACATACGCTGTCGCTCGCTCCTTGATGCGATGGGCTCCCGCGATAAACGGCAACCAAACCGCAAGTTGCTGTTGCCCGGTACCGCCATCGGCGAGAAGAAGAATTTTGTTTGGAAGGAACCGCGTGTTGACTTGCCGCAACAATTCACGAGTGTCCTGGGAAGTGGGATCACCGGCAATGAGGATTTCTTTCGTCTGTGCCAATCGAAAATCGAGAGCGGAAACAAGGGCTGGTACTGCGTTGGGTTCTGACTGAAGCCGAGCGGTGAACGCGGATAGCGTTTTATAGGCTTTGTCGCGCCACTCAGCACGGTCCGTGAATTGTGCGAGGCGAAGGAGATTCATGGCGGCAGTCGAATTGGGTGAAGGCTTGGCGCCGTCGTACGATTCGCGTGTACGGCTAAGCACCGAAGGGTCAGAGGTGCCCGCGTCGAAGTAGCCGCCGTCGTTGGTATCTCCGAAAAGCAGGTCTTGTTTCTCTTGCAGTGAGACGGCCCATTTCAGCCATTGAACGTCGAAGCCTGCCTGGTACAGGTCTAGAAGTCCACTGATGAGATCGGTGTAGTCGTCAAGGAAGCCGTCCACACTGGGACCGCCTGCGCGATAGCTCCGCCAAAGCTTGCCCGTCTTCGAATCATAGAGATGAGTTTCGAGAAACTTTGCCGTGGCTTGCGCGCTTTCCAGATAGCGAGGCTCATCGAGAACCTGGCTAGCCCGCGCCAGAGCGGAGATCATCATACCGTTCCAGGCTGTAACAATCTTATCGTCGAGAGGCGGCTGCGGGCGGTGAGAGCGAGCTTCGAACAGGGCCTTCCGTCCGGCAGTGAGCTTCTCGGCGGTTTGTTGAACGGGTAGACTGAATTTCTTTGCCGTATCGTCCGTCGAGTGAGCTTCATACAGAATGTTCTTACCGTTCAGTCCGCCGCGAATGTCTTGTTGCGCGGGGACATTACCGCTGGATTCGACTCCATAGGCGTATTCGAAGACCGCGGCATCCTGCTTGCTTAGGACGCTCTCAATTTCTTTCGTGGTCCAGATGTAAAAGACGCCCTCACTTGTTTCGGACTTTCCAGTAGCGATTCGGCTATCGGCATCCTCAGCGGAGGCGAAGCCGCGGCGAGGCTGCTGCATCTCACGCAGCGCAAAATCGAGAATGTTGCGCGTGGTGTCCGCATAGAAGCTTTCGTGAGTGATCTGGTAGGCCTCTGTGTAAACGATGGCAAGCTGCGCTTGGTCGTAGAGCATCTTCTCAAAATGAGGGACGAGCCAGGTCGTACCCGTGGAGTAGCGGTGAAAACCCCCACCGAGCTGGTCATGGATGCCGCCGCGCTCCATCGCGCGAAGCGTATTGAGTGTCATGTCGAGGGCGTCGCGCTGACCGGTGCGAGCGTAATAGCGAAGCAAAAAACACAGCGCGACCGGCCTCGGAAATTTCGGTGCTCCGCCGAAGCCACCGTTTGTGGCGTCGTAAGTTGAGGCAATCTGTTTGTAGGCCTGGTCCAGAATTGCGGGTTGCAATTCGCCCGAGGCCGGAGGCTGTTTGCTGACAATCTGAATGAGCTGCTGAGCGGCGCGCCCTGCGGTCTGAGTGATGGAATCGTGTTGTTTGCTCCATGTATCAGCGACCTCTTGTAAGAGCGACTTGAGTTGGTCCGGGGGGAAGTAGGTGCCGCCGAAAAAAGGTTTGCGGTCGGGGGTGAGCAGCACATTGAGCGGCCAGCCTGCGCTTCCGGTCGTGGTTTCGACATACGCGATGTACAGGCGGTCGATGTCGGGTCGTTCTTCGCGGTCGACTTTGATGGAAACGAAATACTGATTCAGGATGGCAGCGACGCTGAGATCGGAATACGATTCCCTCTCCATCACGTGGCACCAATGGCAGGTGAAATAGCCAATGGAGAGAAAGATCGGTTTGTTCTCCATGCGGGCTTTTTCGAAGGCCTCGTTGCCCCACGGGTACCAGTCAACTGGATTGTGGGCGTGCAGTAACAGATAGGGACTCTTGGCGTGAATGAGCCGGTTGGTGTAGCGGTATTGTCGTGTTCCCGCGCGAGACTCAGGTGACTGAACATTATTGGATTGGGTGGAGGCGTTGGCGGCAGTACCAGGCTGTTCGGCAGCGTTAACCGCACCCGCGAAGGCAAGGAGTAGTGCACCTGCACGAAGCAGCTTGCATTGCTCATGTTGTCTGCGCAATCTTGCGCTCCTTTTCAAAAATCATTGTCCAAGGCAAAATCGTCGCCCGTTGACGCGTGAAACTTCTCAAAGCTATTGATACTCACTCACTTCAATCGAGCCTGCCTTCCGGATGATGCGACCCCGGATTCTTACTCTCTGGCCAAACAGCGACGAATTGTGAATGAGATCCTGCGATATCTCCCCTTCGAGGATGCTCCAGTGTCGGCCGTCGCTGGTTGCAACTCGCGCATTTCCTTGTCCCAGATTAGCGAGAGTTCATGTAGGCCAACGGGACGGAAAAGAGTCGTGTTCATGAGCAATTCAGGTTTATATCACGGCTTTTGGCTAAATCCTGGTTAGTTCTATAAAGGGGAATGTCAAGAAAAATACCTCTCCTGCGGCCGGATGTTTTCTTGCTTTCCAGCCCATATAATTGAGCAGGAGTTGTTCTCGCCTTCCGCTCCATGAGCTCGGTTTGTTACGCACGGTTG
>DASZZI010000014.1:0-5379 GCA_035544995.1 Candidatus Acidiferrum sp. | reverse complement strand
TAATCCCATCGAGAACGACTGCGTTACCTGGCCGTCGACCTTGATCCAGCCGAAGTCCTGCTTGTCGACCCAAAGCTTGCCTTCCACCTTGGAGAACATCTTGCCGTACTTGCCGTGCGCGTGATAGCCCGGGTGCGGCGTAACCTGAAGCACGTAGGCCAGCCTGCCGCCGACTATCTCTTCGCCGGTGAGATGGAAGTCGAAGGCCTCGATCACGTCCCTGAGGAAAGACCTGTTTTCCTGGCCCTTGCGGAGCCGCTCGGTCTGCTCCTCCGGTGTTTCGTGCCTTAGCTTGTCGAATTCCTCGTCGCGTTTCCTCTGTTCCTTCGCCGATGGAAGCTGCCCGTTGCGCTCTAAGAGCAGCTCGAAGCGAGCTCCGTTGACAAGAATCATTCTGGTGACGTCGACATTTTCCGATTTCACCTCTCCGAGCGAGTCCAAACGCCGATCCTCATCACGCTCCATGTACGTGTAATGGTCACGCACCTCCCAACTGCGTTCGGTGGCCGCGACCGACGGGCCCACGATCTGACTGGCGTCCAGTACGCTTGCATGATTCTCAGGTTTGTCCGGCCCGCTACTTTGAGCGAAGAGTGCCGCCGAAGCCGCGACCATAACCAAGAGCATTTCCATCCGGGATTTAGCCAGGATTCCCATTTTTGACTCGAGGGCAGCTGAAGCTGAGGACCCCGAAGAATCAGGATCCTTCAATAGAGTAACGCGTCGAGAGTTGAGCGTCTGTGCGAAAAGGAACACATTTAATATGCCTATTAGAACAGACCGGCGAACCCCTCTCTTAGTAAACTTATTTCGTTCCCTTTACAGGCCGCTTCCTTCCTGCTATCCCCGGACTCCGGAAAATCCCCTGCCCATTTCAGTCTCCTGTTCGCGGGACCTTACGAGCGTGAGCGCAGCCCGGTGCGCCTTCCGCCGATGGAAAACGAAAGTGTCCGCAATTGGACAGACGCCCGCCTTCGTCACCGCTATCATGGCCCCTGGCTGGGAGCTAGGCGGCTGCTTTACAGAGGAGTCCACCGATCCTCAGGTAAGCGTAGTCGACTCGCCGAGTTCCTGGTTTGCTATTCCGCTTCTCAAGTTGAACCTTCGGAGGTTAAGGATGAAAATCAAGATCGCGATGGTATTTCTTGCGTTGTTCATGTTTGCGGGCACTGCCGGACTGGCTACGGCGCAGAACAAAACAAAAACCACCCATAAGAAAACGCGGACGCTCTCAGGCTGTCTTCAAACGGGCGACGCCGCTAATGAGTACAAGCTTACTACGGCGAAAGGCGGCACTTGGGAGATCAAGAGCGACACCCTCAAGCTCGGCGATCATGTCGGTCATACGGTTACGATTACCGGCGTGGTCTCCAATGCCAAAATGCACGGCATGAAGGAAGACGCGAAGGCCGAGGCAAAAGAGCACGGCATGGGTAAGCACTCCACCGAGCATGGGAGCATGACTGTAACGAATTTGACGATGGTCAGCGACACTTGCAAAAAGTAACGCTCATCACACGTTCTTGAATACGCGCCCTTCACTAGCCTTCCCGGGAGGTCATGAGGACGATTTGTGACCTCACGCAGATGGTCTCCCGGAATCTGTACTTTAAGGAGACTGGAAAATGTCATACCTGGCCTGGATCGTGTTGGGTTTGGTAGCAGGTTTCATCGGCAGCAAGATCGTCAACAAGACAGGAGAAGGAATTCTCCTCGATATCCTGCTGGGAATTGTTGGTGCGGTCGTCGGGGGCTGGCTCTTCAATACCTTCGGCGCGGCTGGCGTGACGGGCCTGAATCTCTATAGCCTTCTGGTCGCAGTGATTGGCGCAGTAGTCCTCCTGGTCGTCTATCATGCGATTCGTCGTATTGCTTGAGCTGAAAGATGGCAGCCGAATTGTTGAGAATCACGGTGACGTATCGCCTCTTCGTCTCAAGGCTCTCGTCCACTTGGATGTTCTTGCCGGCCCTCCAGCTTTTCCCTCCCCCCGGTCCTAAGACTCCTATCGAGGAAACCAACCGCTCCGACCCATACAACGGCCGCACAATATCCGGCGATGACATCGCTTGGGTAATGCACTCCCAGATAAATGCGCGAAAATCCAATCATTCCAACCAAGACCACAGCGGCCATCCAGACGCAGAATTTAGCACCCCGTCCGCGCGCGCGTGCGGCAAGAATTGCAGCGAGTATTCCATAAAAACAGAGTGAACCTAGCGCATGGCCGCTCGGGAAACTATACGAGCTTGGCGTGGCGCCGAAAAAGGCAACAGGCCGGGGGCGATGGAAAGCATGCTTCAATGCGACATCGAGGGCAGCTACGCCAAGCATCGTGATCGCCAGCAATGCAGCCGTTCGGGCGTGACGAAAGTAAAAAGACACGCAAACCACTACCAAGCACATGGCGGTCACCGCCGCGACTGACCCAAGAAATGAGAATACCTGCATCAACCGGGTGAGGCCGGGCGTGGCGAGTTGGTGGACGGCAGTTCGCACGAATGCATCGAATTGCTGTGTGTCTCCCTCAAGCATCTCTTCCGCCAGCCACCCGAAGACGAAAAGGGCTGTCGCGGCGATCAGAAGGGCGCCAAGGAGCAAGAATCCGCTTTTTACTTTCTCTGGCTTGTCCATGTCGTTGGATTTGGGAAGATCCAGGATGTTACCTGTTCTAACTAGATTGTTCCATCACTACTGGATCCCGGCACGGGAAACTCGCTTCTCGGAATCTGGCGGGCTTCTTAAGCGGGAAGCTGGTCACTTACGGCGTAGTTCTGTCGCAAGGTGCGGGGCGCCTCGCTCAGCAGTTAGGGCAGAGGACTCATACATCCCTTCTGGGCTTCTCGGAAACCTTTCCAATGCTGTAGGCATCCAAATAAACAGGTGAAACCAATAAAACAAATTGTATTAGTGAGCAGCGTGGCTTTGCTAGCGCTACTTAGTGTCGCTTGCAACGGCAGCAGCTACGGTGTTCTACAGCCGAATCCCCAGGATCTCTGTAAGTGCCTGCCTCTTGAGCCCGACATTCTTGATTTCCGACATCTGGCGAAACACGTCCCGATTTCCACCATTGCTGCGCAAGAGATTGGGGTTGATACCATTCTCAGCTGGACGCAGGACGCATTCGTCGATCCAAACGCGCCCCGGACTGGGCGAGAGCTTCAAGTGTTCCATGTGGCGAGTGCATTTCTACAGGAAGCCAGCGTTAATGCGGCGGACTGCGATGTGCACTTCGAGATTTCTCAGACCGCAGATAAGAACTCTCCCAGAGTCATTGTGGAAACGCCTGTGGACAGTGAATTTTGCAGTGCGCGCCAGAATGCTCAATCCCAACTAGCGAAACATCATTTTGTGCTTGACTCTCAGCACGGCGGTGAATTGCCACAAGCTTTGCCGGTGGACATCCTGGGGATGGCCTTTGAAGATTTTGACCACAACCGTGGCTCACTGCAGGTGAAAACGATTTGGGAACTCCACCCCGCGATTGTGACTATACCCTGAAGATAATGTAGGGATATTGTGAGCGTATGTGAGGCTGCGAGAAATGCTGGACGTGTGGGTGGTGTTCGCGGGTCGGGTGAATGCGATATCTCCAGGAGTAGTCGATCCATGAAAGGTAGCAAACTTCTGGCCGTTGGATTGTTAGCTGCAGCTTGAAATGCTGGTAACGGATATTGGTGAAGGATTTTGGAGCTGCGGTGGCCTGGAGCGAGACTCCATCCTCTTCCCTCACCGATGCTTTTTTACCTCGTCTACGTCCTTATCGCCCTTCCCCTTGGAGAACACCGGGCTATCGATCGTTCCGCCGATGTGAAAGGGAAATTGCAACTTACCGTCTTTTAATGTGGCTCCGGACAGTCGGGCGACGGTGTTGGTGAAGAAGCTCTCCTTGGTGGTAATCTCCGCCAAGCCGCGATAGCTGAGGTCGTCAGAGCCCGAGACGCTGACACTGCCCGAGCCATCCACATCTACTCCGTAGCCGTCGATGTCTATAACCCTGCTCGAAATCCGCTGATTGTCCATTTCCAGGTCGGTGGTTATCAAGTTAAACGCGGAAGGATCATTTTTGGCCGGGCCGAGATCGTTGAAGTGCGCCAGCTTCATCAAATTCGCGTTGAGCTTGAGACTCGGCACCTGGCCGTTGCGCACCGTCACGTGTCCGGCTCCGTGGACTCCCGCCAGCGGGCGGAGCGAGTGCTCGATATCTCCCGCTAACTTTAAGTCTCCTGCCATCTTCCCGGTCATCTTTCCGCCGCCGTTTGGAAAGGCCGCCAGAAGCTGCGCCACATTAATTCCGCTCAACCGCACATTGGTCATAAAGCTGGCGTTCTTCTTCGACACGTCAAAGGAGAGATCTCCCACGGCATTCCCGCCATAGACTTCCGCTTTGACATCCGTGAAAAAAACGTGCCTCGCCTCTAACCGCAATTTGGACTCCAGATTTCTTACCTCGACCGTGCCGAAGCGCAGAAGTCCCGCCTTCACGCTGCCTTGGCCATCCATCGAGGAAGAAGAAGGATTGATAATTCCGATCAGGTTCACCTGCTCCAGTTCGCCTGAGATGTCGTGTGCTTCGAAGAAGACGGGCCCTGCCGCGTCGGATGGCAGTAGATTCGACGCTATCAGTTGCCCCCGCTTAATTTGCACCCTCGAAATCACTCCGAGAGGAAAGGTGCTCTGCGAAACCTTTGCTTGAGGATTCTCGAAGTTCCACGGGCCGTCGGGATCCGAAGTCATATTCATGACCGCGTCCTCAAGCACCAGCGACTTGATGGCCACCTGCCGATGCAGGAGAGCTCCAACGTTGAATTCAGCATCGATGCGTGCCACTTTGACGATGTAGCCGGGGGGAAATAACGGGGGATTCTTCACGCCGAAGTCGTCAATGTGAATCGATAGAGGAAAAAGGGTGAGTGCCAGTCGCCCGATTTCGACCTGCTTTCCAGTTTTCTCTTGGAGATAGGAGATCACCTGGGGCCGGTAGCGATCCACTTTAATAAGTGCGGGTCCAACGAAAATAAGCGCGAGCAAGAGTAACGCGGCGATTCCAACCACGATCAGGCCGGTATTTCGGCGGATCGCCATAGCGACCTCCAGAATACAGTTGTTTTTGGTGCGACGAGGAGGGCTCTAAGAAGGTAGAGTTGCCTCCGCTTCGCAGCAATCAAATCGAGTCGGTCGAGAGGAGCCACCGTTATCTACTCACGGAGTACAAGCCGTCCGCCGCCGGGCGATAGTCGGAGTAAGTGAGGATCCTGTCCATGTCGAGACTCTTTAGGAAAAGGATTCTGGCGCTTGCCCGCACTTCGAGGCGTTTCGGCACCCAGACACCGTCACCGACACACGTCTGCTCCAGGATGATGTGCGAGCCAGGCTGCACG
>DASZZI010000013.1:0-86948 GCA_035544995.1 Candidatus Acidiferrum sp. | reverse complement strand
CAGGGTTGAATTTCCGAACCACGATCCTTTCTTCCACAACGTTTTTTCGCTCTTCGAAGGAAAGCGTTTCGACCTGGGACTCTATGAGGCCGGCACCAGCCACATCGTCCATTTTGACCGGCTCGGTGTTAGCTATATTTTCTGCAACATCCATCCGGAAATGAGCGCGGTCGTCGTAGCGCTGAACACGCCTTTCTTCGGGATCGCCGATTCGACAGGCAACGTGGCGATTCCAGCGGTCCCGCCTGGGCATTACATTCTGGAGGTTTGGTATGAGCGTGCGACGCCGGGCTCCCTGAAGACTCTCAGCCGCGAAGTCAGAATTTCACAACAAAACCACAGTCTCGGTGTGATCCGTGTCGTGGAAACATCTGCCTTGAACTTGGCGCACAAAAACAAGTACGGCCAAGACTATGTGCCGCCCTCGCCGTCGAGCCCTGCTTATCCCCGACCCTGACATGGGCCAGGCCACACGTGGCTCACTGATCCTCCAAGACTTGCAGTAAACACTTCGTTCGCTCCATCCGATTTATTCCTGACAAGACGCGATTCTAAAACAAATTGGCCTCGCAGCGGGATGTCAACAATTTTTGACATGTGCCCGACAAACCCATGACATCTGCAGCTTGTGAATAGCCTAAGTTACTCCTTCGGGAGTCCTGGCAGCAGGCAATCGAATCAAACGGGCCGGGCTGCATCACTGATTCGGGGGCGTTCGCACATGCCACGACACATCAGCAGTCTGATACCACGCTGTATTTCGTCTGGACTGATCTTGATTGCGGGCCTTCTCGCCCTTGCCGGCTGCGGCAGTTATAGCCCGCCTTCTCAGCCGCCGCCAACACCAACTTCCGTAACTATCTCTCCGACAAGCGCCAGCGTGCCGGCTGGCACCGGAACGCAGAATTTTACCGCTACAGTCATGAATGACTACCTAAACAGAGGGGTTACCTGGGCCCTCTCCGGCGCAGGTTGCAGCATGGCCACTTGTGGTTCGCTCAGCAACGTGACTACGAGTTCGGTCACTTACAACGCACCGACCGCTGTACCCAATCCCGCCACCGTCACTCTCACTGCGACCTCGGTCAATGACACCACGAAGCATCCCACTGCCACGATCACTGTGACGCCGCCTCCGTCGTCGGGAGCCGCAGCGGTGTCGGTCACGATGACGGACACACCACCAGCGGGCGTTACGCTGCTATCGTTTGAAGTAAACGTCACTGGAGCGACGCTCAATCCGGGCAGCGTGGATCTGCTCGGCGGCAAAGGGCCAATCCAGATTGAGGTAAAGCAGCTCGAAACAGAATCGGCGTTTCTCAGCACAGCAACTGTAATTCCGGGGACGTTCACGAGCCTCACCCTCACGTTTGCCAATCCCCAACTCACTTTCAAGAACGACACGGGAGCCGCGCTGGCTGGCTGCGCCGTTGGAGCCGTATGCGAAATCAAACCAATAGGAACACTTACCGCAACGACTAATTTTCCAGGGTCGGGTATTGTCATCATGGCGAATTCGCCGACCGGCATCCAGGTAGACGTCAACCCGGACACAATTCTCAGCGCTACTCTGGGAGTGGATTTCAGTCTCACCGGCGCGGTCAGCGCCCAGCAACTCACGATGAAGCCAGCGGGTGAGCTGGAGGATCTGGATGACTTGAGGGGAGCGGTTCAAAACCTCGATACCACGAACAAGAAGTTCATGCTACATACATCGGACGGCGACTTTCCCATCACAACCGACAACAATACGGAGTTCGACTTCGAAGCGTGCGCTGCGAATAATTTCACCTGCTTGCAGAACAATCAAGTTGTCGAGGTGGACGCAAAGCTCATGGCCGGCGGAATGTTCCTGGCCAAGAAGATTGGATTCGAAGACGGCGCCGAGGACGACGAACTCGAAGGCATCGTCTTCAAGATTGATGACGCGACGCACTTCGAGATGGTTGTGCTCGATGAACTTAGAAGCGTCAACAACGTAAGCGTTGGCAACCCCACCGTCGTCACTCTGAGCAATCCGGGATTCCAGGTGAAGACTGACGGCCTGCCGGTACCGAGTGCACTGCAGGGCGGTTTCGAAGGAGCGACAGATACATCGCAGCTATTACCCGGTCAGACGGTCCAGATCCGTCTGACGGGTCCGGCGAATCCAGGTCCGCCCGTCGCGGTGACCGCCAACCGGGTGCGGCTCCGGATGACTCAGTTCACAGCAAATGTGAAGGCCGGCTCGATTGTGCCACCCAACTTTAGCGTCGATACTCTGCCAGCGCTGTTCACCAACACCGGCATCAGCAGCATCCACGTTCAAACGTCGAGCAAGACAGACTTCGAGGGGGTTTCGGGCGGGAGCGCCTTGGTTGACGGCAACACGGTGTCCATGCGGGGGCTTCTTTTCAATAACGCCGCACTTCCGCCGGAGCTCATCGCGAAGAAGGTGCGTAAGCGCTGAGGAGAGTGTGAATCAGGGAAGGATATGGGCTGCGGAGGTTCTTCTCGGGATCATCAGTCATGAGAGGGCGCAGAAGGTTGGCGAGTGACTACGAGCGGATGCGCAGCCGGCGAGGAAACGGCCGCGCCATCACCACCCTGAGCCGGAAACTTCTTGGAATCACTTGCCACACGCTGAAAACCCGGTGGGTTTGCCGGGACTTCGCAAATTTCCTCTTGGAGGAAGCTACAGCATAAAAAGGAGTTCCGTCACTATGTGGTAGACAAACGTCAAAGGAGAATGGACATGAAAGAAGATAGAAGTGTGCCCGATCACAGAGCGAATCGGCGCTCATTTTTGAAGAAAGGAGTCCTGGCAACAGGGGCAGCGACCGTCGTCGGCGCTGGGCTGCTGGCCAGTCGGGCGCCTCTCTTTGGCAAGGAGGGGCCGGAGGAGAAGAGCGGAAGGCTCACGAAGGGAGACGCTGCACTGCTCAGGTTCGCGGCCGCGGCGGAAATCCTCGAGACCGACTTCTGGGTGCAGTACAACGAACTCGGAGGTATCCCGAATACCAGCGAGGTCCCAGGCGGAAGTGGCAATTCAGCCTACACGGCAGCCCTTAAAGTTCTCGACGGCGACATGGACCAATATATCCACGATAACACCGACGATGAGTTCACGCATCAGAACTTCCTGAACGCATACCTCATATCGAAGCGAGCCGATCCGGTAAGTCTGGAGGCTTTTCGCACTCTGCCGGGGAGTACGGCAACCGGGTCCAGCGGAACGCTACGGCTCACCAACCTCACGCAGCTCACCTTGGATACGAGTTGGTGGACTCGCTACCGCAGCAGCACCCACAACCCCGACCTCGATCCCAATTTCACGTTCCCGCAAGCGATCCCAGACCTAAACACAGGGCAGCACACAGCCATTCCCAGGACCGACGCCGACACCAGCGATCCCAACTTCCTTCAGGTCATCGCGAATACGGCAGGTTTCCACTTTCCGACCATCGAACAAGGCGGCACGAGCCTCTATCCCGCGATGGCGCAACGCGCAACGCATCCTGAAGTCTTACGAATCCTGATCAGCATTGGTCCCACCGAGACCATGCATTTCCAAACCTGGGCGGATAAGGCGGGCAACGCGCCTAAAAAGACTGCCGTGGATCCAGTGACCGGTGTGTCGGTCACTTTTCCGGACCTGAATTCTTCTCCGTTTGGCGGCGAGGACTTTCAGACCAACTTGATCATGCCGGAGCCGTGCCCGTTCATCAGTCGAAAGCTGCCGCCATGTTCCGTCATTCGCCCGACCGAAACAAAGAACATCGCCAAGGGCGTAGTCAAGTTCTTGACGGACATGGGACTGTTCATCGGCCAGTCGCCTGCATTCTTCGCGTTCATGAACGACCTTGCAGAGGACGCCGACGAAGCTCGCCGCGAATGTGAGCGAGGGGAGGAATAACGACCTCGAACGCAACATGCTTATCTGAAACGGATGCGACAGGCCAGGCCAATCGTTCCGTGCGTGATTCAACCAGGGTTGTCAGGACAACGCGGATTCTGGGAGGGCCATCTTGTCGCCCGGGCCGCTGGGCCCGGCCAAAGAGAAGATAGTGCGCTGGGATCCCTCCGAGAGCGGTATCGTGTGGGGCTGTTGGGAGCTAAAACGGAAATTCCGGCAGAGAGGTGAGCGATGAGGCGAACCGTGTTCCTGGCGGCAGCGACTTTGGTGTGCGTGCTGGGGGCGAGCGCGCAACAACATAACATAGACACGCAGAAGTCCACGTTAACGATCCACGTCGGCAAGACGGGCGCATTCTCAGCGCTGGGACACGAGCACGAAGTGCGCGCACCGATTCATAGCGGTACGGCGGACACGGGCTCGCATCCTGCGGTTGAAGTGCACGTGGATGCGCGGGCGCTGCGCGTGATCGACAAGGACGCCTCCGAGAAAGAACGCGCCGACGTGCAGAAGACGATGCTGGGGCCGGAAGTGCTCGATAGCGAGCGACATCAGGAGATCGTGTTCAAGTCCACAGGCGCGGAGCCTGCCGGCCAGGGGAGGTGGACGCTGCGCGGGAATCTAACGCTGCGCGGGCAGACGCGGGCGGTCACGGTGCAAGTAACGCTGAAGGACGGCCGTTACACCGGCGCGACCACCGTGAAGCAGACCGACTTCGGGATCAAGCCTCCCGGAAAAGCGGGTGTTAGAGCCAAAGACGAAGTTAAAATTGAGTTCGACGTGCGGCTGGCGTCGTAAAACGCGAGGCACGCGGCCTCTGTTCGCGAACATTTAGGGTAGCGGTTTCGTGGCCGATTGTCGTTCGCTGAACACGACTTTGATGTCGTTCCAAACCAACCAGTGCTCGTGGCGGTTACATCGTTCCAGCCGGATTCGTCGCCCATTCGGCTCCTGGATCGGGGAATTAATCCGCTCGTTTCAAAGGTTCAATTAAACGGGCCGCCAGATGCTATCCGAGAAGTTGGCAATGTGTTGGCAAAATCGGTTTTTGCGGGGTCATTCTATTTCGCGTGTAGTGGGGAAAGCCGCTTAAACACTGGCGAAAAGAATGGCGGGGACGACGAGACTCGAACTCGCGACCTCTGCCGTGACAGGGCAGCGTTCTAACCAACTGAACTACGTCCCCGCTGGTGTGCTGCTTGCGGATGGTGGGCAGTGTCCGATTCGAACGGACGACCTTTCGGGTGTAAACCGAATGCTCTAACCGCTGAGCTAACCGCCCTTACAGTTTCATCGTACAGGAAGCAGTGCCAAGCGTCAACGCGGCCCGCGGTAACGCGCTTCTGATACGGCGACCCTGTCCGGTTTCTCGGCCCCTTTTTCTGCGCTGATGGACCCTCTTTCTTGCACTTTGGTGAGCCAGCCAGTACACTGCTTCTCTTGCATTCATGTAAAGGACACGCTCTGGAATGCTTCTCGTGCGGGATTTTGTCGGCTACATGGCAACGGAAGTGGTGAAGCGGCTCGTCGAAGGCGAACTGATTGAGACGAAGGCCGTTGAAGGCGTTGTGCAACGCGTGCGCCAGCGCATGACGGAAGAGCTGACCGTCGAGGACCGACTCAGCGAAGAGGTGCGCGAGATCCTCATGCAACATCAGGATGAAATGCGCCGAACGGGCGCTTCCTATCAAGAGATGTACAAGAAGGTGAAAGGCCAGCTTGCCCGCGACCGCAAACTGATTTTGCGTTGACTCTTTTGCGGTCCGCCAGTGAACGGGTATCTGCCATATACTCGGAGGGATTCCAGGACCGATGCGACTTAGCCGCGAAAAAATCCTCCGCCTCTCGCACCAGATCACGGACGTGCTGGTCTCGAGCGACGACGTTGAGTTTGTGGAAGACCGCGATACCATCCGTCAACAGGTGGTGCAAATTCTGACGGCGACGCTCCGCGATGAGGAAAAAGCCGACGCGGAAGTGCGCAAGCGCATCACTTCGCAAAAGAAGGAAATCCTCGAGGGCAGCGAAGAGTGGGACGTACTTTACAGAAAGTATTACGCCGATGAGCTGCGCCGCATGGGCATCGCCGCCTCTCCCGAGGCGCACCATCAACACCGCCGCTATTAGCTCAAAGCGCTTGTGCTGATTTTCTACGGATCGAAAAGGAAAAGGGCGGCCAATAGGCCGCCCTTATCGATAGCAAGTAGCGTATCCGTCAGCTCAAGGTGAATCCGGCCGACGCTTCAAGGTTGGCCGGTCCTCGTCGCCCGTATCCGTGCCGGGCTGTGTCTTCTGCTTATCCGACTGCTCGGTCTTGGTCCGGAGGCTTGGCTTTCCGGCCGTGTTGTCCTGTACCTTGTGCGCGAACATGATATTGCGCAGCCGCGCTTTCACAGTATCGAACTCCGAGGTTGTGACGATGTACTCCTGGCGCGCGGGCAAGATTCGCGCGATCTCCTTTTGCGCCGCCTCGATGCGATCCGGCGTCGGCGGGTGCGTGGAAAAAACCTTCGGGATTGTACCCGCGTGGCGTTTTTCGTCCGCCTGTATTCGTTCGAAGAAGGTCACGTAGGAGTTGGGGTCGTAACCCGCTTTATACATGTATTGCAGACCGAGAAAGTCTGCTTCGCGCTCCGAGTCGCGGCTGAACTTCAGAAACGTCAAGGGAATCGCTAGGTTCAGGCCTTGATACAGCGCATAGCCGGCCAGGCTGTAAGGGATGAAAATCATCGCGGGGATCGAGGCCAGTTGCATGAGCTCGCCCTTCGTGGCGTTCTTCGTGCCATGTCGCGCCGTCACATGCGATATTTCGTGCGCCATGACGCCCGCCAGCTCCGACTCTTCCTGGGCGCGGAGGACCAAGCCGCTGTTGACATAGAAGAATCCACCGGGGAGCGCAAACGCATTCACCTCGTCCGAGTCGATCACCTTGATCGTGAAGGGAACTCTTGCGTCGGAGTTCCGGACCAGGTTCTGGCCCACGCGATTGACGTATTCCGTGACGATCGGGTCATCGATCAGCTTGGATGATTTTTCCACTTCCTGGGCCAGCCCCTTGCCGAGGGCGATCTCTTTTTCCAGGGAATAGAAGTTCACCCCTTTGCCGACGCCGCGATTCCCGATGGCCTCGACGTCTTCCTTCGAATTCTTGGGATTGACCGTGTCCGGCTGGGCAATCGGCGCGTCCTGTTTTGTCTGAGTCGGTTGGGTTGCCGAGGGTTTCGATGGATCCTGGGTCGGTGGCGGGCTCTGCGGTACGGCGAGGGCCGAATACACCGCCAGCGCGCTCAAAAACGTGAGAGCCGAAGCTTTTCGGAGAATGGATACCATGACGGTCACCTCAGCCTACTGCGATTATACACCACATCGCCAGTCAGGCAGTCTAAACCTTCACTCACTACGATGTACCCGCCCTCTATAAGGTTTCCTGCCCCTGGCGAAATGAGTAGCCGCTCGGAAGGCAGATAGCGGGGGAGCGAATTACCCACCCCAGACAAGGCGATAACAAGTTGCCTGCAGCGACCTATCAGGTCGCCGCCCATCGGCGGAGTGTTTGAGTCGGGGGCTGAGAAGGTGTATAAGTGTCGAAACTGCACCCGCGAACAGGTTGACACCCTTCCGCAGCCCCTCTACATTCAAGGTCTGTCCCATGAGCGCCTCCAAGCTTCAGATTGGCCAGCTATGGAAGAAAGACGGGACCGGCGACATCTACCTGGTGACGCGGATTTATTCCGAAGCGCTCACCACTATGGTTATCCTGCGGAAGTCCGGCGCGGAGGGGGAAGCTCTCAGCCGGGTCCGAGTAGAACGCACTCCCAAGGGTCAGACTATCCCTGGCTTTTCTCCCGCCATCGATGACGAGAAATTCTAGCGATTATTGGGCTTACTAGATCGAGCGGACGTCCATTTTCACGATATCTTCGACCTTCATCAGTTCTTTTTGCAAAAACGGCTCGCCGTATTTGACCCCGATCATCTGGCCGTAATGCCGCGCCAATTGGTTCATTTCTTCTTCCAGGCGGTCAATAGCCAGTAACACCTGGCTTTTCCTTTCGCTATTTTTCGGGCGAAATTGCGACCCAAACGCCAGAATCGCTCGGCATCTTTGTTCATACTGCGGAGTAATGTCCACGACGAAGGTCGGACGGACGGAAACATAGGCCGTCGAATAAAGGATCTTGAACGGACGGTGCGGCTCGCCCTCCAGCGGCAACTGCTTCAGGCCCGCCAGGAAACAGCCCTCATAACCCAACGTGGACGCATTGTAGTGATCGGGATGCCGCGCCTCCCAGTAAGGCAATATGACCGTTTTCGGCTTGAGCTCTCGAATGACCGCCGCCAGCCGCAGCTTGTGCTGCCGAGAGGGCTGCACATCCGAGTCCGGCACGCCCAGAGTGTCACGCCATTTCACACCGAGCAGCTTCGCCGCTTTCGTCGCTTCCTTCGCACGTGTCTGGGTCGTCCCTCGCGTGCCCATCTCACCCGCGGTCAGATCCAGGATGCCCGTCTTGTACCCTCGCTGCGCCATCTTCAGCAGCGTGCCGCCGCAGGTCAGTTCGACATCGTCAGGGTGCGCGGCAATCGCAAGCAAGTCCAGTTTCATTCCTTGTCTCCTCTGCGTTGCCGATTCTAGCAGGGCTGAGGGAAGAAACATTCCCTCTTTGTTGCCCCAGCACACGCTGACCCTGAATAGCCCTCTATCTTTTCAAATCGCTTTCGCCGCGAAGTGGTGAATTAGAACTGGCGGGAATGCCTGCCCCGCTCGGATGTGTTACCTTTCGGGGCGATGATGTCGGAACCGCTACCAACTCGGTTGGAATCCCTCCGAGGCAGGGTCGCGCTCGTTACCGGCTCCGCGAAACGCCTCGGACGGACCGTCGCTCTGCACCTTGCCGAAGAAGGCGCGGATGTCGTCATCCATTACCGCTCTTCTCGGGCGGAAGCCAAGGAAGTTGTTAGGGAAATCGAAAAACTGGGCCGGCGAGCCGTCGCTCTACGTGCTGACCTAACCAGTGTTTCCGAAATCAAGCTCCTTTTCGACGATACGGCCAAACACTTTGGACGGCTCGACGTTCTTGTGAACAGCGCCGCAAACTTCCTGCACACGCCGTTCGAAACCACGAGCGAACAGATATGGGACGCTTCCCTCGATTCCAATTTGAAGGGGCCATTCTTTTGTGCCCAAGCTGCCGCCCCGCTCCTCAAGCAATACGGGCGCAGCGTGATCATCAATTTTTCAGATGTTGGAGGGCTGCTGGCGTGGCCCGGTTACATCCCCCACTGTGTTTCAAAAGCGGGCGTCATCATGCTCACGCGGTGCTTGGCGAAGGTCTTGGCCCCTGAAATCCGCGTCAATGCGATCGTTCCAGGAACCATCACGATGCCCGGCGATCCACCAGAGTGGGAAAGGGACTTCATCAAAATAGCCCCGCTGCGTCGCTCTGGTAGGGCTGGCGATGTCGCCTCCGCAGTCTCGTTCCTCATCGGAGCCGAGTTCATGACCGGCCAGATCCTTGTCCTTGACGGTGGCCGAACCCTTTAAATCCTCGCGCAGTACTCTAGGTGCCCAACGAACCTTCATCAGTCGGCAATCCCTTCGTGCAGAGATTTGCCACGGGGTGTATTCTAGTTTGTTGAAACCATTGAACACTCGCCGCTGGCGGGCATAGTGGGCGCGGATTCTTGGCAGAGAAGGGGCCAACCGCAGTGATGGATAACGAAACTTCAACCCAGCAACATGGCATGGACGACGTAGAAGTCCAGGAGTGGCTCGAATCGCTGGATTCCGTCCTGGAGTCGAGTGGACCTGAAGTTGCCGCCGAGATTCTGGAGCGGCTCCGCGCGCACGCCACCGTGGAGGGTATCGACCTTCCTTTTACGGCCAACACTCCCTACGCCAACACCATTCCCGTCCGGCTGCAGCCTCTTTTTCCCGGCGACCAGGAGCTCGAGCGCAGGATCAAAAGCCTGATTCGCTGGAACGCGCTGGCGATGGTCGTGCGCGCCAACCGTGTCGAACACAATATCGGCGGCCACATCTCAACGTATGCTTCGGCTGCGACACTCTATGAAGTCGGCTTCAATCATTTTTTCCGCGCTCGCACCGAGCAGTTCGAGGGCGACACGGTCTACTTCCAGGGGCATGCCGCTCCGGGCATCTATGCACGCGCCTTCCTCGAAGGCCGCCTCTCCGCGCAGCAGCTCGAGAACTTCCGCCGTGAACTGAAGCCCGGCGGCGGTCTCTCTTCCTATCCACACCCCTGGCTGATGCCGGACTTCTGGGAATTTCCGACCGTGTCGATGGGCCTCAGCCCTCTGATGGCCATTTACCAGGCGCGGTTCAATCGGTACCTGGAGGATCGAGGTCTCAAGCCCGTCACCGACGCCAAGGTGTGGGCGTTCATCGGAGATGGCGAGACCGACGAACCTGAGTCGCTTGGTGCGATCACGCTCGCCTCGCGCGAGAAGCTCGATAACCTGATTTTCGTCGTCAACTGCAACCTGCAGCGCCTCGATGGCCCGGTGCGCGGCAATGGCCAGATTATTCAGGAACTGGAATCCGCTTTCCGCGGCGCGCGTTGGAACGTCATCAAGGTTTTTTGGGGCAGCGAGTGGGATCCCATTCTGGAGCGCGACACCGAGGGCCTGCTGGTGAAGCGGATGGGCGAGCTTGTGGATGGCGAATATCAGAAGCTCGTTGTTTCCTCAGGCGCGTATGTGCGCGAGCATTTCTTCGGGAGCGATCCCCGGCTCCTACAGCTCGTCGAACCGCTCCCGGATGAAGCGCTGCGGCGGCTCCGGCTGGGCGGACACGACCCGCGCAAGGTGTATGCCGCGTATAAGGCTGCGGTCGAGCACAAGGGGTCGCCGACGGTCATTCTGGCGCGCACCATCAAAGGTTACGGCCTGGGTGAAGCGGGCGAAGGCAAGAACGTGACGCACCAGCAGAAGAAGCTCAATGAGGATGAGCTGCGGGAATTTCGCTCGCGCTTCGGGATTCCCCTCAGTGACGAGGACTGCATCGAAGTTCCGTTCTATCGCCCGGCGGAAGACAGCGCGGAGATTCAGTACTTGCGGGCGCGGCGCGAAGCGCTGGGCGGCTACGTTCCGAAGCGGAGCGCCCGGTCAAAGCCGATTGCCGCCGAGCATGACGAATTGTTCAAGGAATTTTTTGAAGGCAGCGAGGGCAGGGAAGTCTCGACGACGATGGCTTACGTCGGAATGCTGCGCAAGATGCTTCGCGATCCGGAGATCGGCAAGCTTATTGTGCCTATCGTTCCTGACGAAGCGCGCACGTTCGGCATGGAGTCACTCTTCCGAACTGCTGGAATCTATTCAAGCGTGGGGCAGCGTTACGAGCCCGTGGATGTCAATACTTTGCTCTATTACAAGGAAGCGAGGGACGGTCAAATCCTCGAAGAGGGAATCACTGAGGCCGGCTCGATGGCTTCGTTTATTGCCGCGGGCTCTGCCTATGCAACACACGGAATCAATACGATTCCTTTCTTCATCTACTACTCGATGTTTGGTTTTCAGCGCATCGCTGATTTCATCTGGGCGGCAGCCGACATGCGCACACGGGGCTTTTTGCTTGGTGGCACGGCCGGGCGCACCACGCTCTCCGGAGAAGGCCTGCAACACCAGGACGGGAACAGTCACGTGTTGGCGCTCCCCGTTCCGAATCTGCGGGCCTACGACCCCGCGTTCGCCTACGAACTCGCCGTGATCCTGCAAGACGGCATCCGGCGCATGTACAAAGACGGCGAGAGCATCTTTTACTACATCACCCTCATGAACGAGCCCTACGCCATGCCCCCTATGCCCACTGGCGTGAAGGATGGCATTTTGAAGGGCCTGTACCGCTATCGCGCTTCCGCTAACAAGAAGTCCAAACTTCGCGCGCAACTTTTCGGGAGCGGGTCGATCCTGAACGAAGCGTTGCGCGCACAGGAAATCCTGGAGGAAAAATACGGCGTGGCCGCCGACGTCTGGAGCCTCACGAGTTACAAAGCGCTGTATACGGACGGCATCGAAGTCGAGCGCTGGAACCGCTTGCACCCGGGCGAAAAGCCGCGCGTCCCCTACCTCAGCGCTTGCCTCGCGGACGCACCGGGAGTGCTCGTCGCTGCTTCGGACTACTTGAAGACCTTGCCCAACATGGTAAGTAAGTGGATGCCGCGCCGCCTGGCGGGGCTTGGCACCGATGGGTTCGGTCGCAGCGAAGGCCGCGCGTCGCTGCGCGAGTTCTTTGAAGTTGATGCACGGTTTATCGCCATCGCCACGCTTCACGAGCTTTTCGCGGAAGGAAAGATTGAGCGCTCAGTGGTGGATAAGGCCATCAAAGACCTGGGAATCAATCCTGACAAATCCAACCCCGTGGTTTCGTAGGTCTCGGGCGGGACAGCATTCGTGCCGGTCTTGCTTACCCTCGTTCTAGAAATTCGGCTGGCTTGATTCGCCCGGTCGCGAGGTTCGCGACGAGCTGCGCGTTTGCCGCTAGAAAATCATATTCACCCAGTTCTCGTGGCAGGACCCAGGCAATTCTCTCGAAGGTTTTCGCGTCCACCGCAAGTTCGGCGATCTGCGCAGCATAGAATTGGATCTCGAGCATTTCCTCCTGGCCGGCGTAACTATGTTTAACGCTCCCGATGGGGACGCTTTTGACCAGCGTCGCTCCCAGTTCCTCTCGCAGCTCGCGGGACAAGGCAGCCTCCGGCGTTTCGCCTTCTTCTACTTTTCCGCCGGGGAATTCCCACTTCATCGGAGACGTATCGTTCTTACGGCGCTGACCGATCAGCACCCGCCGGTCCGCGCGCTCGATTACCGCCGCAGCTACAACTCTCATTTCTCTGCGTCCCTCCGGATTCTCAGAGCCTCTGCGTTATCTTCTATCGCTTCGCATTGCTATGCAGCAACTTCCACAACTCCAGCACTCCCTTGACGAGCGGAGGCCCCGGCGTGTTCAACAACTCATCGTGC
Source organism: Candidatus Acidiferrum sp. (assembly GCA_035544995.1). Lineage (GTDB taxonomy): Bacteria > Acidobacteriota > Terriglobia > Acidiferrales > UBA7541 > Acidiferrum. The sequence continues at coordinate 74,074 of DASZZI010000013.1, read as the reverse complement.
ACGACATACACGCGCTTCGCACGCACCGCAGGCACATCTTGCCAGGCTTTCACGCCGTAAGTCTGCCGTGGATCGGCCTTATCGCCAGTGGCAGCCCAGGCCAGAACAATCACTTCCGGCCGTCCCTCGGCGACCTGGTCTTCGCTCACTTTCTCGCCGGGAGGGACCACCATCTCGCCGCCGCACATCGTAACCAATTCCGCCACCCAGGGCGGGGAACTGATGCGCGGATTGGGCCATGCTTCGCAGTACACCGGGATGCGCCGCTTCCTGCCGCGAGTTTTGCCCGCAATGCGCGCAAACTCTCCCTGCATTCTCCGCACGACTCGGTCTGCCGCATGAGCACGGCTCACAATTCCGCCCAGCAGCCGGATATCGTTCTCAATGTCAGCCAGCGTCCGGGGATTCATGGCAAGAAAATTCAGGGGTTGTTCCAACAACTTGGCTACGGTTTCTTGCTTGAAGGGCACGGAACCAATCACCAGAGTCGGTTTTAGAGCGAGGATGACTTCGATCGCTTCCATCCGCCAGCAGTCGCCTAGTTTCGGAAGTGCACCCACTGGCGCAACGTCCGCGCACCACTTGGTCACGCCGACGAGCGCCCTCTTCGCCCCGATCGCGCACAGGATCGAAGTCGCGCTCGGCGCCAGCGAGACGATTCGTAATCCGCTCTTGCGAGTCCGCTCCGCCATGATAAGCAGAGAATAGCAGACACGGTGCCCGCTGAGGCGCGAACGCGAAACGGCCTCATTGACTCCTCTCCAGCAGTATGTTTGACTGCACTTTCACTTTTCCTGGGAGGTTCCACGTGCGACTTCTTCCACTGATATTGCCACTGTGTTTTGCCCTGCCCCTTGCCGCGCAGAATCCGCCCACGAAGCCGGAGGTCGTTCACTACCACGCCACCATTGACGCCGTGAAATACGTCTACGGTGTGGCCCCGCCCGTGGCAAGGCTTCACCCCGGAAATATTCTCGAGGCCAACTCTCTCGATTGCTTCGGGAACGCCATTAAGAAGCCTGGCGACACACTTGCGTTGACGAAAGGTGACAATCCGCTCACCGGTCCCTTCTTCATCGACGGGGCCGAACCGGGTGACACGTTGGTCGTGCGTATCCTCGATCTGCAGGTCGACGGCGACCAGGGCATCGGTGCGTTTGCTCCGGGTTTCGGCGCTCTCAACGAAACGAATTACACTCCCATGCTCCATCCGCCGCTGCCGGAGCGCATCTGGTTCTACCCCATCGATCACGCCGGCAACACCGCGACGTTTCAGGCGCTCGATTCTAAATACAAGGTGAAAATTCCGCTGCATCCTTTTCTGGGCTGCATCGGCGTCGCTCCCGCGAACGGAGAGGCCCGGAGTTCCATCGTTCCTGCCGAATTCGGGGGCAATATGGATGCACCGGAAGTTTCCGCCGGCAACACACTCTATCTTCCCGTGAACGTTTCCGGGGCTTTGCTCTATTTCGGCGATGGTCACGCGGCGATGGGCGATGGCGAAATCGCGGGTACGGCGATCGAAGTCCCCATGCGTGCGCGATTGCAAGTCGATGTGGTGAAGGGAAAACACGCGAACTGGCCGCGCTTCGAAAACGACAAGGAAATCATGGCCGCCGGAATCTATCGCCCCGTTGACGATGCCCTGCGGATCGCCTTTACCGAGCTCGTCGCCTGGATTCACGCTGACTACGGACTCTCCGAACTTGACGCCTACGAGTTGCTATCTAAGGTGGGCAAGATTCATCTGACCGAAATGGTTGACCCCAACTACGTAGTCGTGGCGTCCGTGGAGAAGAAGTACCTGCCGCCGAAGAAACCCTCGGAGAAATAAGCGCTCAGCCCTCGCGTTGAAGATTACGGCGTTGATTGCGATACTGTGAGCGATGTTCAGCGAGGCTGTTCTCGATCACTTTCGCAATCCGCGCAACGCGGGTGAACTCCCCGGTGCTACCGCTGCCGTCGAAGTAGACAATCCGGTTTGCGGAGACATCTTGAAGCTGTTTGCTCGGCTCGAAAACGGCCGCATCGCGGAAGTTCGCTTCCTCTGCCGCGGATGCACGACCTCTATTGCTTGCGCCTCGCTGCTGACCGAACAGCTCAAGCTTCGCTCACTCTCAGAGGTCCGCTCGATCACGTCGGACTCTCTCTCCGAAATCTTGGGCGGGCTCCCGCCGGCTACTTTTCACGGTGCTCAACTCGCCGCCGACGCGCTTGCCGCGCTCCTCGAGAAGCTCGCTCAATTTGGGCCCTAGCCCAATCGTCCTGTAGCGCGTTGCAAGGTATCCGGGTCATTCAAATTGAGGACGCAACCTTCTTCATCCGTGAGCACTTCCGCCACTTCCCCAGCATGGGCCCACACGACCGCGCGCGCCCCTTTATCGGCGGGGGCCTTCAGCAGTTCGTCATAGACGGCAGAGGAAAAAATGACAGGATGTCCGCGCCGCCCCTGGTAAACGGGCAGGACAACGGGCGCGCGGGTCGCCTTAAACTTTTCGATCAATTCCTCGACGAGCGTTGCCGTGACGAGAGGGTGATCGACGAGGCACAGCAGAATTCCTCCGGTCCCCTTCGGCAAACTCCGCAGTGCTGCCTGGATGGAACTTAGCTGGCCCAGCGCCCAGTCGTTGTTGATCACGACCTCGTCGGCCGCCAAAAGCACCTCTTTTGCAATTGGCTCCGCGTGCGCTCCGAGGACGACACGTCTTACACCGACACTCGGGTGTTTAGTGATTTCGAGCAAGTGCTCCAGGAAAGGACGCCCTTGGAAGGGAAGGAGCGCTTTTGGCGAGCCCATCCGTTCAGACGAGCCGCCCGATAGAATTACGGCGGCGAGCATGAATCCTCTCTCAGCGCGCTGCCGGCAGTGCGTGGTTAAACCTTCACATTTTTGCGCGCAACCGGCCCCACGAACTGCCTCTGCGTTCAGCCTACGGCGCGCCCCTCCGCATGTCAACGTGTGCTACTTTGTGAGGGCTCATTTCGGGTCATGCTGATCTCGAGTAGGAATGTCAGGTGCTCTGATGAAAGCCATTGTTTTCGAGCGACACGGTTCGCCGGACGTTCTCAAATACATTGACGTTCCGCAACCGTCAATCAAGCCGAAAGAAGTCCTCGTGCGCGTGAGGGCCTGCGCGCTCAATCATCTCGACCTCTGGGTGCGCCGCGGCTTGCCCAATGTGCCGATCCCGCTGCCGCACATTCCGGGCAGCGATGTGGCCGGCGAAATCGCGCAAGTCGGTTCCGATGTCACCACCGTGCGTGTCGAGCAGAAAGTCGTCCTCGCTCCTGGCGTTACGTGCGGCAAGTGCCCGGCCTGTGTTTCCGGCCTCGACAACCGTTGCCGCCAGTTTACCAATCTCGGCTACATGATCGACGGCGGCTGCGCTGAATTCGTCCGCGCTCCCGAAGTGAATTGTCTGCCCTATCCCGAGAATCTTTCTTTTGAAGAAGCCGCCGCTGTGCCACTGGTATTTCAGACTGCCTGGCACATGCTCGTCGGCCGCGCCGAACTTCAGCCCGGCGAAGACGTTCTAATCCTCGGCGCGGGCAGTGGCGTTGGCAGCGCAGCCATTCAAATTGCGAAATTCTTCGGCGCACGAGTCATCGCCACCGCCGGAACCGACGAAAAACTCGAGAAAGCCAAGCATCTAGGCGCCGACCATGTCATCAATCACAAGTCTCAGAAAATCCGTGACGAAGTCCGCCGCATCACCAACAAGCGCGGCGTCGATGTCGTCTTCGAGCACGTTGGCACTGCCACCTGGGAGGAAAGCCTCGCCAGCCTCGCACCCTCCGGCCGGCTCGTTACCTGCGGCGCCACCACCGGCTTCGACGCCAAGATTGACTTGCGCTTCCTCTTCAGCCGCCATCTTTCGCTCCTCGGCTCTTACATGGGCACCAAGTCCGAGTTGCATACGGTGATGAAGCTTGTCGCTGCGGGCCGACTCAAGCCGATTGTGGACCGTGTGTTCCCTTTGGCCGAAGCCGCCGCCGCCCACGCTTATCTCGAGGCCAGCTCCCAATTCGGCAAAGTCGTCCTCCGCGTGTGATCTTCCAGTCTTTCTTTTCTTAGGGGCGCAGCACCGCTGCGGCGGGCTGCGGTCCAACCGCCCAGGCCATCGGCGAAGCTCCACTAGCACAGGCTTCAGGCTGTGCCGCCGTAAGCCATGCCGCGGCACAACCAGCGTCCGCGGCTCGCGGGGCATAGCAAATTCCTAGCATTTGTCTATACATTCGCACTGTGCGAAAATGGTTGTGGCGAGGCCATCATGAGCACATCCCTCGGCAAACACGTCACACTCACCAAGCCAGACGATTTCGGCAAACTGCTGGAAGACGAAGGCATTATTTTCACCACGCTCGACAAGGCCGTGAACTGGGCGCGCAAGAGTTCCATCTGGCCGCTCGGCTTTGGCCTTGCCTGCTGCGCTATCGAAATGATGTCCATGGCCGCCGCTCGCTTCGACGTCGCGCGCTTCGGCGCCGAAGTTTTTCGCCCTTCGCCGCGCCAGGCCGACCTGATGATCGTGGCCGGCCGCCTCTCGCAGAAAATGGCGCCGGTGATTCGCCAGCTTTACGATCAGATGCCAGAGCCGAAGTGGGTCATTTCCATGGGCGCGTGCGCGACCTCGGGTGGCGTCTTCAATAACTACGCCATCGTGCAGGGCTGCAACCAGGTTCTTCCGGTCGACGTTTACGTTCCCGGCTGCCCGCCGAGGCCTGAAGCCGTTCTGTACGCCATCCTTCAGCTCCAGAAAAAGATCGACAGTGAAAAGGGCTCCTTCAAGCGCGCACTGAATCTCGCCTAAACGGGCTTGCCATTTTCTTGTGTAGGGGATGGACTTCAATCAGTCCCTTCTTTCCCCGGAAAGATGGGAGCTACCCAGATGAGCATCTCTTCCGAATCCGCTCGCCAACTTCTCCGCCACACGGTTGCCACCGTGGCTTATCGCGGCGGCAAAGCGCTACGCGGCGCGACGGACTCTTTTGCCAATTTTCAAGTTGGCGAGAGCTCCCGCACGCCCGCAAAAATCCTCTCTCACCTGGGCGATTTGTTTGATTGGGCTCTCTCCATGGCGCAGGGCGAAACAGCGTGGCGCCACTCCGATCCACTCCCCTGGAACGCCGAGGTCGAACGGTTCTTCGCCACGCTTAAGAAGTTCGACGGCCTTCTTGCTTCGGGCGAACCCCTGAAGGCCCCCATCGAAAAACTTTTTCAAGGCCCCGTTGCCGACGCCATGACTCACATTGGACAGATCGCCATGCTCCGCCGCCTTGCCGGTTGTCCCATCCGCGGTGAAAACTATTTCAAAGCGGAGATCGCCGCCGGCCGCGTCGGACCCGACCAGTCCGCTCCCCGCCGCGAATTCGACTAAGAATTGCGGGCGTTAGATTGGACTTCGAGAATGGAAACAGTGCGACTACCCAAATGACGTGGATCGGTGCCCGGAAGCGTGAACGCACTTAGCGAGACGTGGGGAGGTAGGCTTAGAAAATAGAACGGATCTAGCTCTGCAATTCCGGCTCGACTGGCACGGGTGAATTGGTGATCTCGGCGCCGGCTTCTCTTTCTGCCTGGTTTGCGAGCTTCCTTTGCGCGCGGCGTTCGGCCTTCATGCGTTGTTTCTCTTGCCGCTTCATTTCCTTTTGCCGCTTCTGAAACGTAGCTTTGGATTTCGTTGCCATACTGTCTCCTCATCTGCCGTTGGGGCAGGCCCTCCGCGTGGCGCGCTTCTGCGATAATGCAGTGTTCGGTATTACCAGCGAGGCTCGCGCGGCTGCCGCGCGGATTCGCGATAATCTTCATTCGAGAATCTCTCTCGCCCGCGTCCGCCGCCGCCGCTCTTCCCGCCAAATCCCCGTGGCCCGCCTGGCCCGCCCGGTCCTCGGCCTTCGGTTTTTGGACGCGCTTCGTTCACCTTTAGGTTGCGCCCGCCGAATTCTTTTCCGTCAAGCTCCGCGATGGCCTTGGCGGCCTCCGCGTCATTCGGCATTTCCACAAAGGCAAAGCCCCGCGCACGGCCCGTTTCGCGGTCCATGGCCAGGTGCACGCGCGTAATCTGGCCAAATGGCTCGAAGAGCGCCCGCAGATCGCCTTCTGTGGTTTGGAAACTCATGTTGCCTACAAACAGATTCTTCATCTCATTCCTCTTAGTCCTTGTCTCTACGACTCACTGACCATACGATTTGTTCGGCACTTCGTTGCTATTCTTGGCTCGCTTCCAGAACGGGATGAAGTCAGGCGGGGCAGGCCGCGGTTTGCGCCCTGAAACGTGGTGAGGTCACCCAACTTCTCAAATGCTACCTCTACAGTAACACACATCTGGTAAAAAGGTCCCACGTTGTGGCGCGGAAATGATTGCAACGAAATAAGCGTGAACGGGCGTGTTCCGCGCTGCACCTCGGCTTTACTTCACCGGGGTGCAGCGCGGAGAAGGAGTCTCTGAGCTACTTGTGAGTCATGGTGCTGACGCGCGCGAGAGTGTCGCGGTGACCGGCAGGGTCAATTGTTGAACCATAACCAGCCCAGCCGGCGGGATTATTTTTCTCGGCCGCATCGAGGGCCGTGTTGAATTTGTCGATGCCTTCGGGTCCGTTCGCGATGATGGCGATGAAGAAGGCGCCTGGATCGGCAGAGTGAACGGTTTCCTCATCGATCTGATAACCGTGAAGCGCACCATCGGCTAGCAATTTTTCGAGCAGGGCAACCATTGTTGCCTTCATGATCTTGCCGTCCGGATCGCTGGAGCCGGCCTTCGCGCGCCAATTGCCGACGCGCAAGTAGCCGTTCGTGAAAGTTCCGGAATGGGAGTTGTAGTCCCGGCTTTCGAGAATGTAATCCCAATGTTTCGCGGCGGCTAGAGGTGGAGCAGTGGCCGCGGGCGCGGCGCGCAGTCCTTCCAGGACTTTGAGGATATTGGCCATCGAACTCGCGGAAAACCATGTGCCGTGCGTCGGTTGGCCTTCCTGGTGGTTGAGGACCGCATAGCTCCCGAAGGAGATTAGGGTGCCGTCAGCGACCGCCTTTTTCAAGATGTCAATGTCGGCGGAATCGTTCTTCAGATAGTCGGCCCACATGGCGCGTGGGACCGTCCATTCTGAAACATAGGTATACAGCGGCGGCTTCTCCGCGCTTTGCGACTGCGCCCACGTGCCATTTGCGCAAAGCAAGGCAAGCGCGAACGCACACAACAGGACCCGGAAACCGATAAATCGGCTACGCATTCTAATTCCTCCTAAATGGTTTCCGCCACAGGCGGGTGTGCTGCAACCTGGTGTTTGGGCCGGAATTTCAGATTTGGCCCTCTGACTTGCGCAGATTGTACTCTTAATCCTGCTCTCGACACAACGAATTCGCCGCCAGAGCCGGGTGCCCCATGTGCCGGTGGCGTTTACCCCGACCTGGTCGGGGCACGTGGGGCTTTTGACTTTTTCCGAATCGTCGAGCGGCCATTTTCGCACGCTTCCACGAATTCTGTTTTACCATCGGCGGGTGGCCTGCGCTTGCCGTTTTCGAAGCCAAAAAGGAAATCTCGGCTCAGCTCTCGCTCAACCCCTCGTTGAGAGTCGATTTCCAATGACCGCGTGACGGCTCAACAGATTCGCAAAATGGGATACCCTGCGAAAGTGAACCGCAATCCGATTTCCATCAGTCAGGCTGCCAACTTCGCCTGGCATGCCTTCAAGAAACGCTATGGCCTCTTTGCAGCAGTTCTCCTGACAATCCTCGGCGCTTGGGCCGCTCTGGAAATCGTAGTAATTGCTGGTCAACGGTTGGGCATTTTGTTGTGGGCCGTGGCGCACTTAGCCTTCCTCATCTTTTTCGCTGGAATAGAAGTTGGCATTCTCCAAATATGCCTTGCCTTATACGATGGCCGAGAGCCAACATATGCCGACGCGTTTACGCACATGGCCTGGGGGCCAAAGTTCTTAGCTGGCCAAATGCTTTATCTGTTGATGGTTGCGGTTGGCCTGGCGCTTTTGGTAGTCCCAGGCGTCTACCTTGGTGTTCGCTACGCCCTGTTCGGTTTCTGTATGGCCGCCGGAGACGCCAATCTGATGCGCAGTTTCCAGCAAAGTGCGATTCTGACTATGGGCACAGAGACCTACCTGCTGGCGATCTTTGTCGCTCTTCTCGTCTTCAATGCGCTCGGTGCAAGCTTGCTTGGACTCGGCTTATTCATCACCGTTCCCTTGTCAGTTCTTATGATGACAGCACTCTACCGTCAACTGAATAAGGCTGGACCACTCTAAGTGCTTGGTACCCAATCGGGTGCCCGGGGAACGATTTTAGAACTCTGCCAGCCGGTCAAATTGCGCTCAATCTGCCGCGTTGGCATCGCAAGCACATCCACTGGGAATGGCGGACTGCGCCTTTTGACTTCTCAATCATCCCGCTCCAGTCCCCAGAATTGCCACACAACCCCTCAGTTCGACCATTCCCTGGATAACCCTCCGTTAATCGTCACCCGCGTGGTAACATTCCGCGTGCTTGCCAATCTCCAGCTCCGACCTGATCCCCAAGCCGCGCTCTCTCGTCTCGTCCCCTTTTCCGTCTTCTTCATTGAAACCCTTTGCTTTCAAACTCTTACGCACTCTTCTCCTCAACGGCGCTCACGCAACCCTTTTCAATCGATTCCGCACTCTTTCTATCGCCACGGGGGTGTATACCCCCTGTCTCCATTCTCCACTCTCTCTCGTTGCGCACGAACGCATGAATTGCGCAATTTTGCGCACGAATTGCGCATCAACTCCTTTGCTTGCCACACTTGCGCAAAAACAGGGGGGAGGGGGGGCCTCCGGCTCTCCAAACTTCAAATTCTCAGACGTGCGAACATTTTTCAATCATCCCCTTTGTTTTCATTCTATTGCGCACTCTTTTTCGCAACCGCGCACTCGTAGATACCTTCTTTTGAATAAGTTGCGCACTCTTTCCATCGCAACGGGGGTGTACGGGGGTGGATGTCTTCCTAGCCAAAATCCTTCAACAGATACTCCAGTTGTTTCAAATCGGGGACTGAATCACCGTCGCCGTTCCGCCGGCCCACTGCAACACACTTCCCGCAGTATTGCCTTCCTTGCGGACGTAGCCCATCCCCAGGATGCGCGGTGGATCGCTGATCCTCGCCGCCCGCGTGACGTAGCCTGCTTCTTTGCCGTCCATCGTCAGAAGAGCGCCGGGCTCGGGCACCGTGTCGCCGGAGAAAAGCAGCTCCACGCGCCGCCGGTTCACCTGCCCGCGCGAACGCACCCGCTCGACGATCTCTTGTCCCGTGTAGCAGCCCTTGGTGTAGCTGATGTGGCTATCCTGCAATCCTGCTTCATGCGGGATCTGCTTCTCGCCAAAGTCATATCCAAACCACGGCACGCCCTGCGCCAGCCGCAGCGCGCTCAAGGCCTTGTAGCCCATCGCTTCTCCGCCGTGTCTTCGCGCCGCCTCCGAAAGAATCTGCCAAAGCTCCGCCAGCTTCTCGCGTTCCACGACGAACTCGGCACCGGGAATTTTTCCAGGCGAGCGCCTGACGATGCGGCAGGGAATCGAACCGACACTGCCGTCGCGAAAGGAAAGTTCCTCAAGCGTCGCGATGTCCACGCCCGAAATCTCCTGGACGACTGTCGGGGCCTTCGGTCCCTCCAGCGCTAGGGTTGCGTAACGCTCCGTCTGATCCGTCAGCGTCACATCGTCCATGATGATGTATTTGTCGATGACTTCGATCAGCCGCGCGCGAATCATCGCGTAGGAAACGCAGAACAGCGAATCCGGCAGGGCGTAGGTCTCGATCTCCGCAAGAATGTGCCCCTGCGGATTCAACAGCAGAGAAACGTCGCCCTGTCCAGCAGCAAGGTCTTTGATATTGTTCGTGAGAATCGCGTTTAGATAGCGGACACGGTCCGGCCCGGTGAACGACAGATACGCGCGGTAGTTCTTGTCAATAAGAGCGACGCTTTCCCGCGCATACCGAAACTCAGCGTCCACGTTCCCATATTCATCGGGCAGGGAACAGCCGAACCACACGGCCATCTTTCCTCCTGCCTTCCGGTGCGTCGCGGCGAGAGGCGTCTCCAGCGTTCCGATCGTCGATGGGGTTTCCACGCGTCCTCCCATCCTTCCTCATCCAGTCTATCAAAGGCAACCGTAGCCGATGCAGCAGTCTCTCCAAATTCGCTCTTCTCCGATGATATAATCAGGTTCATGAGCGACGGCTTCCCCGGTCTAACTGCCGCCACAGAAGGATTGATCCATATCTCCATCCCCGTGGGGATTCTGCAGTGCAACTGCTCGATTATCGGCGATCCCGTCACCCGCGAAGCTCTGGTTGTCGATCCAGGCGACGAAGTGAACCGCGTTCTCGATCTTCTGGGACGCTACAAACTCACAGTGAAAGCCATCGTCAGCACGCACGCACACATCGATCATGTCGGCGGCCTGAGCAAGCTGCACCAGTACACCGGCGCGCCGGTCATGATGCACCGCGACGATCTGCCGCTGTATCAAGCGATGGATATGCAGGCTGAATTTCTCGGCGTGGTCCCGCCGGATCTTACGGAAATTGATCAGATGCTCAGGGAAGGCGACGTCCTGCGCTGGGGCTCATTTGAAGCCCGTGTCATTCACACACCGGGTCATACGCCGGGAAGCGTGTGTCTCTACCTGCCGCACGAGGCGGGCAAAATTGGGGTGCCTGCACCTCAACTGTTTGCCGGAGACACTCTCTTTGCAGGCAGCATCGGGCGCACGGACCTGTGGGGCGGATCAACGGAACAAATCATGGATTCGCTCAGGGGTAAGGTGCTTGCGCTTCCCGACGAGACGCTGGTGCATCCGGGCCATGGACCGAGCACCACCATCGGCCAGGAACGCAACTCGAATCCCTTCTTGGTGGAGAAATAAATCTGTGAGCAGCAATCTCTCTGAAAAATTTCGCTATTGCCGCGAGTCTTCTCTCCCCTTGCGAAGCTCTTCCATCACGGATTGCACCAGCTCTTTTGCGTGCGTCAGCTCTTGCGTCACCATGCGAATGTCCATCGCGGGAACCCCAGGGTTCCGCTGGCTCGTGCAATAGACGGCATGCTGTCCGACAAGCACCAAGGCATTGGTTAAGCGATCCAGTGATACCGCAAGCCGGCCGCGATCGCGGCCAAACATCTGCTCGTACTGCTCAAGCTCTTCCCGGTGTTCCTGAAACGCGGACATAAGCGGCACTCCTGGGATTTTCTGAAAAGCAGATTCTGCCGGCCGGGAGAACTGCCCTCGGAATGAGAACCAAGAGCTTTCTTCAACAGCCTGTTGAGGCGGCCTGAGCGGATGGTTGCACATCGGGCACATTCGGCCGCGAGGTAACTTTACCCTACGCGGTGCGCGGAACATAATCCGCATTGGCCTCAGGAAATGGATTCACGCTGTTGCTGTAGCGCAAGTTATGCCTGCGCAAGGGAGAGCCGGGTCCCTCGATGGGCTTGGGAAGGGACTGGCTTGGAGCAAGGATACAATGCGACGTTCTGACCTGGTGCAGCACAAAGAAAAGGAAAAGGGCGCGGTAACGCGCACCTCGCAGATCGTTTTCGGCGAGCGGCAGCACCTTCTCCGTGTCCTCGATTCCCTCGAGGGCAGTCAGCTGCAGATTGCCCGCATGCAACAGGAACGCCGCGTGTTGGAAGAACTTATTCACGCGCGGACACGGGAACTGAATCACATCAATACGGCGTGGGACGAAAAGATCGGGTTGGTGCTCAGCGCAGAGGCCAAGCCGGAAATGCTCGAAAAGCTGGCCAAACAAGCGCCCGAAGAGGACTACTATTTGCTCCGCCTCATCAGCGAGCATCCCCGCGCCAACGCGAAAACACTGAACAAACTGGCAAAGCATCCTTACGGGGCGATTCGCGAAAACGTTGCGCGGCACCCCAGTGCAGACGGTTCCACACTGGCCTGGCTCAGTAAGGACCGCAGCCAACCGCTGTGGTATCTCGTCGCTTTCAATCCCAATACGCCTTCGCCGCTGCAGCGCCGGCTCCGCGACCGCCTCAAGCGGCTTGGCGAGACTCACGCCTCGAAATAATAGGCTTGCTGGGATTTACTCCGTTTAATTTATCGCAACGCAGGCTTCGGGGAGCTGTAACTCGTACTATCGGTATTTTCGTCCTCTTTTGAACGACATCACTGAATCTTCAGTGGCACTGGAGCATGCAGATAGTAGAATCCTTCGGAAGCTCCTTCGCGGAATCGGGCGCTGATTTCAGATTGACATGACGGGAAAAAGTAGCGCACTTGACGGCGTGATGCCATTTCTTCGCCAGCACAAATGGCGTGCACTCACTTTGTCCGTCTTGATCACGATCCCCTGCTTCTGGCACCGGCACATCGAGGCTGGCGATCTCGCGAGTCATACCTACAACGCCTGGCTCGCACAGTTGATCGCTAAGGGGCTGGCACCGGGGATTTACATCGTCCATCAATGGAATAACGTTCTATTCGATCTGTCGCTTCTTCACGTTGCGAATTTGTTCGGGCTTGCGGCAGCCGAAAAGATTGTTGTTGCGGGTTGCGTCTTGATTTTCTTTTGGGGTGTTTTCGCTCTTGCAGGTGCCGCAACCCAACGTGTGCCTTGGCATCTCACGCCATGCATCGCCATGCTCGCCTACGGCTACACCTTTAACATGGGCTTTCTCAACTACTACTTGTCGATTGGCCTGGCCTGTTTTGGCCTGGCCCTTGCCTGGCAGGGAAAGGGATGGGATTGGTTTTTTGTTGCGGCATCCCTGCCGCTCGTTCTATTGGGGCATCCACTTGGGTTTTTGTGGTTGGCCGGAACGATCGTTTACATCACCGCGTGGAAGAGAATGGGCCCCAGGTGGCGCCTCCTCCCACCGGTAGCTGCAGCGGCCGGCCTTTACGCCGTTCGCTGGTATCTGACAAATCACGCGCAGTACCAGGCAGACTGGGCGCAAGAACCGTTCTACAAATTTAGCGGCGCCGACCAGCTCGTACTGTATGGCGAACGTTACGTAGTTCTTTCGTGGGTGGCCCTCCTATGGGGAATCCTTTGCATAGGAGTGGAGATTTTCCTGCGTCGCGGGGGAAAGGCATATTGGAAGTCTATTCGACTCGCTGGAGAACTCTATCTGGTCGCTTTTTGCGCGACGGCGCTATTGCCGGAGAACTTTCATGTTTCTTTGTTCCCAGGCTGGATTGGATTGCTTGTCTCGCGGCTCACAACGATTTCCGCTGTCTTTGGCTTGTGCGTGCTGGGCTCTTTGAAGCCTCGCGGATGGCAAGTGACTGGCTTTGCGGCCTGCGCTGTATTCTTTTTCGTATTTTTATATCAGGACGCGCGCACCCTCAATCGAATGGAGTCGCAGGCGGAAGAATTACTGAGTGGACTGCCGTGGGGCACGAAGGTGATTGCGACAATTTCCGAGCCGCAGGGATCGCGCATGGAATTTATCGCGCATAACGTGGATCGCGCTTGCATCGGGCGATGCTTCAGTTATGCGAACTATGAGCCATCCTCGGGCCAGTTCCGGATTCGGGTCAGGCAGGGGAGCCCAGTTGTTACGGCATCCGCAGAGGACTCCGAAGACATGCAAGGCGGAGCCTACGAAGTGCAAGAAGAGGACCTGCCTTTGAAGCTGGTCTACCAATGCGATCCGCGCGACCCCACCAAATTATGCCTGCGCGATCTTGCGGAAGGAGAAAAAACGGGCCAGTTCGGAGTTGGCCAGACGCATTGAGACATTCCGTGGGCGTTACCAGATGAACTTCAATGCAAACTGAATCTGACGGGATGTTGTTTGCGTGGAGGTGATGAGTCCCGCGCTTGAAATCGGACTTCCCACGTGATCGAACACTGTAGAGTTATCGGTCGGAGAGGCAAAGTTTGTACGGTTGAGGATATTGAAAACCTCCGCCCGGAACTGAGCGTTGAAATTTTCTGAGATGCGTTTGACGCGGTTGTTCTTGAACACGGAGAGGTCCAGCTTCGACACCCCCGGTCCAATCAGCGTGTTGCGTCCGAGATTTCCCCACTTGTTCGCACCCGGGAAAGCCAAGCATTGCGTCTTGATGTAATGGTTAGGGTTGCCTGAGTTGGTCAACGTACGGCAGGCCGAGCCCCCGAGCCGGTCCGGCGGCTCGCTGACCTCATCTAATTTCATTCCAGCAGGATCGCCGCCGAGAACAGGCGTAAAAGGCTGCCCGCTGCTTGCCTTGTAAAGACCGCCCAACTGCCAACCGCTTAGAGCCCACTTCGGGACGCGCGAACTCCAAGCTGGACTGGGCAGTTCCCAGGTGAAGCTCAGTACGAAGGTTTGCGCCACGTTGAAGTCTGAGAGTCCACGCGAAGTCCGCTGGTCGAAGAAGAGCTGGTTAAATAGGCCATTCGGGAAAGCGTCGTCGGCCTCGGTCGCCGACAATGTGTCAATGCTCTTACCCCAGGTGTAAGCAGCGTGGAGTTCGACTCCATGGCTGATGCGTTTTGCAACGTCCACCTGGAGCGCGTCGTAGAACGAACTGGCTTGCCATAATGTGGAATTGATGCGGCCAAAGTTGGGGTTCAGCGTCTGGCTGGTTGAGACTGGTGGAAAAACATAACCTGCAGGAGTCAGAGTGGGGAGAACCATGTCGATATTGTCCACCCGGTAGGGCAGGTGAACTCCCCGCGAACCGACATAGCCGACTGTAACGGCAAGGGTCGACGTCAGCTCGCGTGCCACGTTCAGATTCCATTGCATGACGTAATTGCGTTTGGGCTTGAATTCCACGTACGTGGCAAGAGCGGAAGTCGACTGCGTGCTGAACTGTTGAAAAGCGCCCGTTGGGAATAAGCCGGGCTGGAGAACATTTGCGAAGATGGCTTGCACAAACGGCACGGCACGCTGAAAAGAGAGGTTAAATTCGTAGGGCAGCGGCAGCACGTCGAAAATCCCGAAGCCGCTGCGGATGAGAGTTTTGCCGCCGCGCGGATTCCACGCGAAGCCCAGGCGCGGTTCAAAATTTCTGACGGTAGGGTTCAGGAAAAAGGGCGCTCCGACGCGTGGCTGAGCGTCGGTAACGTTACGAAGGTTAGAAATGTGGTTATGCGCTTCGGTCGGCACGGTCACCATCTCGTACCGCAAGCCGAGATTGAGGGTCACGTTCTTTTGCAGCCGGACGTCATCCTGGGCATAAACGCCGAGCAAAGTCTGGCGCAAACCAACCTCCGGCACAGAAGTCGTGCGAACCCCTTGAAAAACGTGCGGTTGGTTGGTCAGAAAGTTCGCCAAAGAGTCGAAGCGGAAAACGCCGTTTACGTTGGCGAACACCAGCTCATTGTTTTGCATGCGTTCCACGAAAGCGCCGAATTTTAGAGCATGAATTCCGCGGGTGAGAAAAACGTCGTCACCCCCCTGGAAAGAATTCCAGAACAAAGACCTGCTGGAGGGGAGAGTGCCCTGCGCAGTCGGGCCGCCGAGGAAGCTGGTCACGCCCGGCACTGACTGTACCGCGCCAGCAAATCCCCCAGGCACAAACGCATATGCGGGATTGAGCATATTGGGGTTCAGAACTTTGGATACTCCGCCTGTAATTCCCACCGCGCGGCTGAAGCCGAACCGAGCCGCATTCAGCGCCGTCCCGCTGAATACGTGCTGTTCATGGAGAGTTACCAATTGACGGCGCGAAACGAGGTTGGATAGCAGCTCGTCGAAAGCGTCGGGCTGCACGGTTTTCGAGTTGTCGCGCATGTAGGTGCCGGTGAGACTGTCCCTCGGGGAAAACTTGTGATCCACTCGGACGGTGAAATAGTTCTCGTTGGTCACCTGTTGCCCGGCGAAAGTGAAGATTCCGGTGTCGCCATTCCCAAGGAGAGGCCCGTTTGGAAGCGGATAAAACGCGCGAAGAAATGGCAGGACCGCTGTGTCGATATGCGTGGTCGGGTCCGGATTGCCGGCGGAACCCGGACCACTGGCGGGGAGCTGAGTTGTCGTGCAACCGTTCGGTGGCAGTTGTTGTGGCGTTTGCGGGGTCGAGCACAAGGTGGCAGGCCCTGGGCCTCCATTGGGACCAGTATTTATCCCCAAGGCCCCGGGTGACGGTACGGTGTCCACCGTAGTCACCCCGAGCGACTGGCGCAGTCCTTCGTAATCTCCAAAAACGAACGTGCGGTCCCTCTGGAGCGGCGCTCCGGCCGAGCCTCCAAACTGATTGCGCTTGAACGGAGGGATCCTGCCGTCAAAAAAGTTTCGCGCATCCAGCGCGCTGTTGCGAAAAAACTCATACACGTCACCGTGGAAAGCTTTCGTTCCCGAACGCGTCACCGCGTTGATGACGCCTCCCGAGGTTCGTCCGTACTCTGCGGGATAATTGCTCCCCAACACGGACACCTGCTCCACGGCGTCCACTCCCAGATTGTCGCCGAGCACGCTGCCGGGCGCGCCGTTGGAGTAATCGTTGATGCTGACTCCGTCCAGGCGATAACTGTTCTGATCGGGCCGGGCTCCGGAAATGCTTACCGGCGCTCCAAACCCGCGGTCGGTATTACCGCCTCCGGTGGCGCTCCCCGTTTGAACACCAGTGACGCCAGCCTGCAAAGTCGCAAGCTGAGCCCAGTCGCGTCCGTTCAACGGTGTATCCCGGACCGCGGAGGCATTGACGCTCCCGCCGCAGCAGGAGGAAGTTTGGCTCAACGGCGCGGCCGAGGCCGCTGTTCGCACCACGACGCCGGGACTGCCCGCGCGCATGACGATATCGAGGACGCGCGCGGTCCCCACCGCGACGGTAATGCCAGTCCACGTTTGGGTGACGAATCCCGGGACCGAAACAGTCATTTCATAGCTCCCCGGTGGGAGAGCCGGGATCCTGTAGAGACCGTCAATATCGGTCGTGACAGTCCGGACCTCTCCCGTTGTCACACCCTTTATAGTGAGCTGGACACCCGGCACCGCAGCGCCGGATTCTCTTCTCGCCGTCCCGGTTACTGAGCCTCCTGCCATTTGCGCTCTGACTATCCCCGGCACCACAAGGGCCAGGAGTACCCAGAGCAGAGTCGCAATCCGCGCCATCACATAGAGTGAATCCGAGAAGCGCAAGCCGAAGTTGAAACGCCGGGCTTCCACAAGTCTCACAGCGGACCTCCCTGAGAATAGATAGTCTTGCCGGATTCGCCTGCGAATTCAAGTTGTGGACAAGGTGACCGCGCACCTGGTGCGTACGGATTGAGCCCGGCTAACGCCAACTGTTACTGGAATCCGTGATCAGGAGTTGGTTATTTCGCCCCGATCCGCCGGCCCTACCCTGAGAAAGACAAATTGGCTCTTGTATCGGTCCAATTTGCGGTAGAATTGGCAGCAGGTGAGAGACAATGCTTCCTGTACATCTCCAGCCCGAAAGTCACGTCCCGCTGTACATCCAGCTTCGCGACCAGCTCCGCGCACTCGTTCACGCCGGGGACCTGCGTCCGGGCGACCGCATCCCCGCTAGCCGCGAGCTTGCCACCTTGCTTGGCGTTCACCGAACCACGGTGGCGAACGCTTATGCGGAGCTGGAGTCCGAAGGCTTGATTCAAGGACACGTGGGCCGGGGCACGTTTATCAAAGGTAGCGGCAATGGTCTGAAAATCACGCCGCCCGCACCTCCGGTACTCAACGGCGGAAATGGAATCCGCTGGGAGCTGCTCTTCGCGGACGAGCGCGGAGAAGAAGTTCTGAGCCGCTTGACGGCCAGCGCGCCGCAGGATTCGCTCTCGTTTGTGATGGCCCGGCCAGCCGAGGAATATTTTCCCGTCGAGGAGCTACAAAACTGCGTGAATGCGGTCTTGCGGCACGAAGCCACCGACGTGCTCAACCTCGGTCCTTCCGATGGTTATGCGCCTCTGAAAGAAGCGCTGCTCGACGTATTGCGGCATGAAGGAATCTCCGCGAAAGATGAGAATCTGCTCATTACCGACGGCTGCCAGCAATCGCTGGATTTGATCAGCAAGGCCTTCGTTCGTCCAGGGGATTCGGTGATCCTCGAGAATCCCACTTATCCTGGGGCGATAGCGATTTTTCATGGCGCTCGCGCCCGATGCCTGGCTGTGCCGATGCGCACGCAAGCGGAACCTGGAAGCGCGCTTGGAATTGACCTGGAGGCGCTAGAGGCCACACTTGCGGCGAACCGCGTGAAGTTGATCGTCTTGACTCCGGATTTCCAGAACCCAACGGGTACATCAATGCCCTTGGCATCACGGCGCAAAGTTTTGGAACTGGCGGCGCGCCACCAGGTACCCATCGTCGAAGACCACATTTACGCGCGATTGCATGCACGCGAAGAACGCGTGCCATCGCTCAAACAGCTGGACCGCTCGCACCTTGTCATCCACATCGACAGTTTTGCCAAGGTCGCCTTCCCCGGTTTGCGCGTGGGCTGGATTGTCGCGCCCGCGATTGCGATCGAACGTTTGCGTCAGGTGAAACAAACCACCGACCTGCATACCGATCAATTGGCGCAGGCAACGCTCGCGGAATTCCTGCGCCGAGGTCTTTTCACGAAGCACCTCGCCAAGATGCGCAAGGTCTACGCTTCACGCCTCGTGGCGCTCGATGAGGCGCTGCGCAAGAACATGCCGGAGGGCACGCGCTGGACGCGGCCCGACGGCGGCATGTGCCTGTGGCTCGAGCTGCCTCCCGGGTTCGATGCCAGCGAGCTGCTGATTCACGCAAAGGAGCGCAGCGTTCTTTTTGCGCCGGGCCGCTATTTCTATGTGCAGAGTCCGCTGCCCAACACTCTGCGCCTCGCCTTTGCGGGCTTGGATGAAAAGCAGATTACGCGAGGGGTGGTCACACTGGCAGACTTGCTGCGCGTGGAAATGCGCAAGCGGCAACGCGGAGTACGGCGTGCCGAGCGCAGCCGCGTTGCTCTGGTCTAGGAAAACACAATCGAACAGCGTGGAGGACTAAAAGGAAGCAAGAGCGGGGGGAATTTGGACGAGACAATCAGGCTGGCGCCGAATCCGACGAATCATTGCTTTGGCTGCGGCGGAGCCAACGATGGCGGGATGAAGCTCACTTTTGTGCAAGACAATGGACAGCAAAGAATTGTGGGCCGCTTCGTCCTGGGGGATCGCTATCAAGGCGGGGGCGGCATGGCCCACGGCGGAATTATTGCCACCCTGCTGGATGAAGCGATGGGAAAAGTCTGCCGGTTTCGCAACGCGCGAGCGGTGACGGCGGAGCTAACGGTGGAATATCTGAAACCCGTCCGTGTAGATGCGGAGATTGTCGTCGAGGCATTCGAGACGGAGCAGAAGGGAAGAAACCTGTTTCAGACGGGCGAGATCCGTAACGCGGCGGGAGAGTTGCTTGCAAGGGGCAGAGGGCGCTTCGTCGTCCTAAGCCAGAAGTAGAAAAGAGTTTGGCGGCGGAACCACCGCTGAAGAGTTCGAGCGAGGAGAGGAGACCCGAGATGGATCAAAAGAAAGTGAATGGAAGCGGCAGCGGAAATGCGAACGAATGGCGCGTAAAGGTCGGCTTGGCGGAAATGCTCAAAGGCGGCGTCATCATGGATGTAACGAACGCCGAGCAGGCCAAAATCGCCGAGAAAGCGGGCGCGTGCGCCGTCATGGCGCTGGAGCGCGTACCGTCGGACATCCGCAAAGAAGGCGGCGTGGCGAGGATGGCGTCCATCAAGGTGATTCGCGAGATCATGGCGACGGTGACGATTCCGGTGATGGCCAAGGTTCGCATCGGGCATTTTATGGAAGCGGAAGTGCTCCAAGCGCTGGAGGTCGATTTTATTGATGAGAGCGAAGTGCTCACGCCTGCTGACGAGGAGAATCACATTTGGAAGCACGATTATCGAGTGCCCTTCGTTTGTGGCGCGCGCAATTTGGGTGAAGCGCTTCGGCGGATCGCCGAAGGCGCGGCGATGATCCGTACCAAAGGCGAGGCGGGCTCCGGCAATGTCGTTGAGGCCGTGCGCCATATGCGCACCATCGTCAGCCAGATGAAGCGGTTGACGACAATGCGTGACGACGAATTGATGCGCGATGCGAAGGAACTCGGTGCACCGCTCGAATTAATCCGGCAAATTGCCAAGACCGGAAAGCTTCCGGTGCCGAATTTCTCGGCGGGCGGCATCGCCACGCCGGCAGACGCTGCTCTGGTGCGCCGCCTGGGCGCCGAAGCTGTGTTCGTCGGGTCGGGTATTTTCAAGTCAAGCGATCCGGAGGCGCGCGCCAAGGCCATCGTGAAGGCCACCACACATTTCGAAGACCCCAAAGCGGTGCTCGAAGCCCACGAAGAGCTTGGCGAAGCCATGAAGGGACTGGACATCCGTCAGCTTGAAGAAAAGGACATGCTGTCGACGCGCGGCTGGTGAGTTGCGAATCGATCCTCGAGCAAAGTAGAAGAATTCAGAATCTGGAGTATGCAAAAGTGAAGATCGGGATCCTGGCAGTGCAAGGCGATTTTGCAGCGCATGCAGCGATGCTTGCTGGAATGGGTGTCGATACCCGCGAAGTGCGCACGCCAACCGATCTCGACCGCTGTGATGGCCTCATTTTGCCGGGGGGAGAAAGCACGACCCAGTTGCAATTTTTGCAGGAAGAAGGTCTCTTCAACGCCATTCGCGATTTTGCGTCGGAAGGTGGAGCGATTTTCGGCACCTGTGCCGGGGCGATTCTTCTCGCCACCGAAGTGGAGAATCCCAAACAAGACTCGCTGGCTTTGCTGGATATGACCGTCCTGCGCAACGGCTATGGCCGGCAGATCGCCAGCGACGTGGTCAGCGGGCCGTCCACGCTGAAAAATGGATCTCTTGAAATGGTATTCATTCGCGGGCCGATCATTGAACGCGTCGGGCCGGGTGTGGAAGTTCTGGCCGAGTACGCGGGTAAGCCGTCGCTCGTTCAGCAGGGCCGCGTGATGGCCGCCACGTTTCATCCTGAGCTAACGGATGACACGACCGTCCATGAGCGTTTTGTGAAGATGGCGGGACAGCATTCGAGGCAAGAGCTCTCGAGCTTGAAATCGTAATTGTCGAACGGCAGCTGCGTTCCAATCCTTAAAATCAGCATACAATTGGAAAATGGTTCGGGTGTTATTTGTCTGCTTGGGGAATTCCTGCCGGAGCCCCATGGCCGAGGCCATTGCGCGCCGAAATGCCGCAGATGTGATCGAGGCATCCAGCGCAGGGTTGGAACCGCTCGGATTCGTCGCCAACATGACCCGGTGCATTCTGGCGAATAACGGATATCCTACTGAGGAGTTGGAGTCGAAGCCCATCCTCCGCGAGTCGTGGGACAAGGCGGATGTGGTCATTAATATGAGTGGGCGATCACGGCAGCAGGCATTTCGTGAACACGGCAAGGTCGAGGATTGGGTGGTTGAAGATCCCTATGGCGGGGATACTCATGTCTATCAGAGAATCTTTGAGGAGATTGCGAGCCGCGTCGAGACACTGGCGGAACGATTGAGAAGAGGGTCGCGAGAGATGGGCGCTCAGGTTACCGAGAGGAAAAAAGATTGAGGCGCGAGAAGACCAGCGTATCGCAGGAAGATTATCTCAAAGCCATCTGGGAAATGCTTGAGGAAGACCAGATGCCCATCAGCGCACGCCTGGCCGAAGAGCTGAATGTGACGCCCCCGGCGGTGACTGCCGCCTTGAAGCGCATGACGCGCGATGGCCACGTGCGAGTGGAGCGTAACGGCCGCATCGACCTGACCCGCAAAGGCCGCCAAGTTGCCGAGCGTCTCGCTCTCCGGCATCAACTTGCGGAGATGCTGTTGACGGATGTCATCGGCCTGTCGTGGGCGAAGGCGCACGATGAAGCGGAGCGCCTTGAGCATGCGATTTCGCCGGAAGTCGAGGCCCTTCTTCTGAAACGATTTGCCGGCAAGAAAAGCTGCCCGCACGGTGTGCCGATGCGTGGAGGCGTCGCGCAGCTCCGCCGGAACGGCGCCGTGCTGCTGGCGGATTTGCGCACCGGAGAAAAGGCCGAAATTCTGTGCGTCTATGAAAAAGACGGAAAATTCCTGGAATTTCTAGAAGGCCTGGAGCTGCGTCCGCGGGCGCGCCTCGAGGTAAAGAACCGCGAGTACGATGAGACGATGACCCTTCGCTCTGGTGGCCGCACGATGCACCTCGGCAAGCCGGCGACTTCGCGGATTTGGGTGCGGCGCTTGGGCGCGCAGCCCAATTAGCCGAGCAATGATCATCCTGGTTCTTCGAGAACATGGCGAGCTGAAAACTGACGGCGGGCAAAGACCACAGAGTTAAGCGTCACGGGATGTTTGTGTGGACAACGGCCTCCATGCATTTCTCTGAAAAAACAAAGGACGGTAATACTTCTGAAACAGATGTGCGGTGCACGGGAATCTGGAAGAAACGCGGCGCGAACTGGCTTCTCGTTCACGAGCATTTATCAGCGCCGATAAGCAACTGAGAAGAACTTGAGAAAGAACCCGGCAGGAATGCCGTCTGATCATAAATGTTTAAGACTCTGCAGTACTACTGGATCGCGGCGAGAGGCTACCGCCTAAAACCTTGGAAGAGCCCCTACCTGCGCTGGCGCTTCGAAACGTTTCTCGGACCGGAGGCAGCCGAACTCGACGCTGGCAAATTCTTCCACCTTGCCTGGAAATACCGCGCGCAGATGGAGCGCTTCATCAATTGGGCTGCGGAGCGGCGCCGTGCTCAGCGGCAGCGGGCCTAGGGTTTCCTCTACGACACTCCTGCCTAGCTTTGGAAATCACCAATGATCGTCGGTGAGGGAGTATAATTAAAACAAGAGAGAGGGGGATCGATGGAAGAACTCAAGGTCCTCCAAAAAACCGAGACGCTGCACGAAGCCCGCTGGTGGGAGCCAGAAGCTGACGGCCGCGTCCACTGTTACCTCTGTCCCCGCCATTGCCATATTCGTCCCGGTCAAACTGGCTTCTGCTTCATCCGCGTGAATCAACAAGGAAAGCTTTACAACTTGGGTTACGGCTCTCCGGCGGCGTTGCAAATCGATCCTATCGAGAAAAAACCTCTGAATCATTTTCTTCCCGGCACTCGCGTCTTCAGCATGGGTACTGCGGGCTGCAACATGGGATGTTTTTTCTGCCAGAACTGGGATATCTCGAAATCGCGCAGCGACCAGGTGCACTCGCAACATGTCGCGCCGGAAGACGTCCCGCTGCTGGCTCTCCGGTATGGTTGTGATTCCATCGCGTTCACATACAACGAGCCGACAATCTGGGGCGAATACGTCATTGATATTTGCCTGGCGGCGAAGAAATACGGACTCAAGACGGTGATGGTGACGAACGGTTACATCACCTACGACGCCTTTCACGATATCTATGACCACATCGACGCCGCAAACGTCGACCTGAAGGCCTTCACGGAGGGCTTCTACGGAAAAATCACACTGACCCATCTGCAACCGGTGCTCGATACGCTCGGGTGGCTCAAGAACGAGACCGATGTCTGGTTCGAAATAACCAATCTGATGATTCCCACGCTCAACGACGATCCAGCTGAGACGCGCAAGCTCGCCGAGTGGATCCTGACGCATCTTGGGCCGGATGTGCCTTTGCACTTTACGGCTTTTCATCCCGACTTCAAGCTGCAAGACAAGCCTCGCACACCTCCCGAGACGCTCCATCGAGCGCGCGCGATTGCCCGCGAAGTCGGCCTCCATTACGTCTACGAAGGCAATATCTACAGCGATGGTGCGAATACTCTATGTCCAAAATGCGCGGCGCTGCTGATTCAGCGTTCCTGGCACGACGTGCTCGAAAACAGTTTACAGGGCGGAGCCTGCGCTTCCTGCGGAACGAAGATTCCCGGCGTGTGGGAGAAATCCTCGAAGATCCCGCCAAGGGACATCCGCAAAGTCACCGAGAACTACGACCACATCAATTTATAGATACAGGCCGAGGGGCGAAATGTCCGAAGGGTGAGGCCCCGCGACGAGTCGAGAACTATCCATCAGTGCGTGGGTAGCTGAAACGAGTAGTAGCCGGGACCGACGCGCATGCCATGGTGCAACGCCACAGGAATCGCCCACCACACAATAGAACCCAGAATCGCCTGGCCGATGGCCAGGGGAATGATGTTTCTCTCGCGGGCAAAAAGCCAGCACAGCGTTGTGCCCCCGATAAAGGTGAGCGGCATCAGGACAGGGTTCGGCCAGTGCATAATCGCAAAAATTGCCCCCGCGATAAGCGCGGCGTGAACCGGTTTTTCCAACGCGGCAAGGAGCCGATTCATCAGGAAAGATTGCAGCCCCACTTCCTGGAGCACGCAGAAGGCGAAATAGCCGATGAGCCGGCGAGATTCTATGAGATGGCTGGGCAGGCGTTGAAGCGCGCCAAGGAAAAGACCAATGATGGATATCGCGGCGATGAAAACAGCAAATGGCACTAAGACTTGGCGCATAGCGGTCCAGAAATTATCGGCACGCCAGCCAAGGGTCTTGGGCGTGTCGCGGTGAAAGACAAAGCTGAGCATCAGCCACGCCGGGAACACGATCCACCACTTCAATCCACTCGACTGCAACCGCCAGATGTAGGCCATCACGAAAACCGAGAAGGCTAGCGCCTCGGGAAGGGCGGCGCACCTGCGAATCACTGATATTCGCGTTCCTTTGCTCTCGAGCGCTGCGGAGATGGGCGGGAAATTATTGGTCATGGAGAATCGGCGGCCCCGATGGGCGCACCAAAAATGAGAAAATCTCACTCTATGGGATGATAGACACGTCGGCCGGGTTGCGCCAGGGGAACCGCTAGCATGGGGCAGATACACCGCGTAGTAATACTGGGCGGCGGATTTGGCGGATTAAACGCCGCGCAAAAGCTCAAGCGCGCGCCCGTTGAAGTGACGGTTATCGACCGGCGCAATTTTCATCTCTTTCAGCCCCTCCTCTATCAAGTCGCAACGGGTTCACTTTCGCCCGGCGAAATCGCTGCTCCACTTCGCGGCGTGCTCAGCAAGCAGAAAAATACGCGCGTCCTGCTGGGGGAAGCGGCAGACATCGATCCGAAGGCCAGGCGCGTCATTCTGCGAGATGGCGCAGCGTTCGAATACGATTCGCTTATCGTTGCCACAGGTTCGCAAACCTCTTACTACGGAAACGATGGCTGGCGCCAGTGGGCTCCCAGCCTAAAAAGCGTGGAAGAAGCAACTGCGATCCGGCACAAAATCCTTTATGCGTTCGAACGCGCCGAACGCGCCGCGAGCGATGAAGAAGCGCGAAGCTGGCTGACGTTCGTCATCGTCGGCGCAGGCGCAACGGGAATGGAACTCGCCGGGGCGCTTGCGGAAATCGCGAACGAGACGCTCAAAAACGATTTTCGGCGGATCAACCCGCGAGAAGCGAAAATCTTGCTCCTGGAGGGAGGGCCGCGGGTCCTGACCAGCTTTCCAGAAGACTTGTCCGCCAAAGCGGAGCGCTTGGTGGGGAAGCTGGGCGTTCAGGTTCTGAAGAACGTGGTCGTGACGGATATCGATCAAGACGGTGTCACCTACAAGACGGCTCAGGGCTCTGAGAAGCTCGCAGCGAAGACGGTTCTGTGGGCCGGCGGCGTTGTGACCAACGAATTCGGACGGAAGCTCGCGGAGCGCACCAAAGCAGAGACCGACCGCAGTGGACGTATTAAAGTTAATTCCGACCTAACCGTGCCGAGCCATCCGGACATTTTCATCATCGGTGATCTTGCGCTCGCACAAGGGCAAGACGGGAAGCCCCTCCCCGGCGTTGCCCAGGTCGCCATTCAAGGCGGCGCCTACGCCGCCAAAGCCATCTGCGCACGCTTGCGAGGGAAAAAGGATTTGCCGCCATTCCGCTATTTCAACAAGGGAGACATGGCCGTGATTGGCCGCGCGGCGGCTATCGCGGATATATTCGGCTTTCACCTTTCCGGCTTGCTGGCATGGCTTACCTGGCTGTTTGTCCACCTGATGTACATCGTTGAATTTCAAAATCGCGTGCTCGTCTTCGTGCAATGGGGATTCGAGTATTTGACATTCAGCCGAGGCGCACGGTTGATTACCGGTGAAGTGGCGACGGATTCCCTGGTGAAGCCGGAGTCGATAAGAGACACTGGCGATGGCAGGTAGCTATTAAACGGCGGATGCGATGAAGAAGAAGGTGAGCAGTCCCAGGCGAAAACTTCGTCGGCCTGAGACGGAGTCCCGAAAATCTCGTTCCGCGAGCTTCTCGAAGTTTGCGGAAGAGCTGGCGGAGATGGGAAGAAGTTTCTACTGGAGAGGATGGGTTTTGGGAACGAGTGGAAATTTCAGCGCCGTCGTTTCTCGCGATCCGCTGCGGCTGGCAATTACCTCCACGGGACTCGACAAAGGCAATCTTGTGGCGGGACACTTTATCGAGATGGACGCGGATTCGAAGATTATCCGCGGAAATGGCAGGCCCTCCGCCGAAGCGCTACTCCACCTCGCGATCGTCCGGGGCCGCGAAGCAGGGGCTGTGTTGCACACTCACTCCGTGTGGAGCACAGTCCTTTCCGGTGCTCACGCATCCAAAGGCGGAGTCGCTCTGGAAGGGTACGAGATGCTGAAGGGACTCGAGGGTGTTCGAACACATCAGCACCGGGAATGGTTGCCGATTTTGGAGAATTCACAGGATATGAGCGAGCTCTCGCAGGTCGTTTCGAAGACCCTAAGTGAGCATCCAGCAATTCATGGGTTTCTTCTGCGCGAGCATGGGCTATATACTTGGGGTGCGAGTTTGCAGGAAGCCAAGCGCCACGTTGAGATTCTAGAGTTCTTGATGGAAGTGGTAGTTCGGTCGCGTAATTTTGCGAAGACTTCTTGATCCTGCATGCGTGAACGAACGGAGGAGGATGTAGTGGCGGTTGTTCGAATCCCCGAAGAAAACCGATCTCTCCACGAACCCGATCAGGTCCGAGATTTCCTCGCCGGCATCGGGATTGACTACGAGCGCTGGCAGTCGCCTGGGGAATTGCCGCCCGATGCCTCCGCAGAACAAATCCTGCGCGCTTACGCGAAGCAGCTAGACCAGCTGAAGGCCCATGGCGGATACGTCACGGCGGACGTGATCGACGTCGGCCCAGAAACGCCGGGCTTGGATACCATGCTGGCGAGGTTTAGCGTCGAGCATTGGCATGACGAAGATGAAGTGCGATACATCATCGCCGGACGGGGATTGTTTCACGTTCATCCGCAGAGCGGGCCGGTCGTCGCGATTGAAGTGGAAGCCGGCGATTTGATCCGCGTGCCCCGCGGGACGCTCCACTGGTTTGATCTTTGCGGGGAGAAGCGAATCCGTGCGATCCGGTTGTTTCAGGATGTTTCCGGTTGGACGCCGCATTACACCCAGAGCGCTGTCGATCGAAATTACGAACCTGTCTGTTTGGGGCCCGGATACATCCGGCCGCAGCCAGTGGCAAGATAATTGGCGTGGCCCTGTTTGACGAAGCTCAAGTCCGCGTAATACTCCTCGACATCGAAGGAACGACAACGCCCGCAGAATTTGTCGCTCAAGTCCTCTTTCCTTATGCCAGCCGTAAGCTAGAAAGTTTCCTGCGAGAACATTTCCAGGACGCGCAGATCCACTCGCTCATTAGAGATTTGCACCTTCAACACTTGGAAGATGAGCGTCAAGGTCTCCAGCCCCCCGCGTGGGCAGAAATAAGTGTGGAGGAAGAGCTGCGTTCCGCAGTGGCCTATGGCCAATGGTTGATCCGGAAGGATAGCAAATGCACGGCACTCAAGTCGCTTCAGGGAAAGATTTGGCAGGAGGGATACGCCGGCGGGGAATTGCGAGGTCAGGTATATCCCGATGTGCCGCCCGCGTTCGAACGCTGGCGGCGGCAGAAGAGAGAAATCTGTATCTATTCCTCCGGGAGTGTCCTGGCGCAGCGACTACTCTTCCAGACGACGACTTTTGGCGACCTCACCGGTTATATCAAAGACTTCTTCGACACCCGCATCGGCGACAAGACAGACAGCGAGAGCTACAAGAGAATCGCGGCGTTGCTTGACCGCGTTCCACGCGAATTCCTGTTTCTATCCGACGCCGGGAAGGAAGTTGAAGCCGCAGAATCAGCGGGCCTGCGGACTTGCCTATGCGATCGTTCGGGAAAAATCGGCCAACGGAAGCTGGGTTCTGCAATCATCCACACGTTCGACGTGGTGTGTCCTTACGAGGCATGAAGAACGACAGCGCTCTTAAATTTGGGAATATGTTTGCCGGCGCACAAACTGCCCGGCGCCGGCGCGCCCGACGAATTTCCCCCCGTCAATCACGGCGCGGCCCCGGGAGAACACCGTCTTCGGCACGCCTTTGACTTGGATGCCTTCGAACATCGAATAATCCACTCGCATATGGTGCGTTTTTGCGCTAATGACCTGCTCTTCGTCGGGGTCGAAGATCACCAGGTCAGCGTCCGAGCCCACCGCGATGGTGCCCTTGCGCGGGTACAGACCAAAAAGTTTTGCCGGCGTGGTCGAAACCAGTTCGACAAACCGATTTGCCGAAAATTTCTTTCCATGAACTCCGCCCGTGTAGATGAGGCTCAGGCGGTGTTCGATGCCCGGCCCACCGTTGGGAATCTTGGTGAAGTCGTCTTTGCCCAGCTCCTTCTGTTCTTTGAAGCAGAACGGACAATGATCCGTGGAAACCACCTGCAGCGTATCCTGGGCCAGTCCCTGCCAGAGTTTTTCCTGGTGCCATTTTTCGCGAAGCGGCGGCGTGAAGACGTACTTCGCTCCTTCAAATCCTGGAACATCGAAATTTTCAAGAGAAAGATAGAGGTATTGCGGACAGGTCTCGGCATATACGGGCAAGCCGCGGTCGCGTGCCTCGCGGACCTTTTCGAGAGCGTCGTTGCACGAGAGATGGACGATGTAGACCGGCGCGCCAGCCATTTCCGCAAGCGCAATTGCCCGCGAAGTGGCTTCGGCCTCGGCAGTTGTGGGCCGGGTCAGAGCATGATACTTCGGCGCGCGTTTGCCCTCGGCCAGCGCCTTCTGAATGAGCACATCGATGACGCCGCCATTTTCAGCGTGCATGCAAATTAATCCGGCGTGCTTAGCCGCTTGCGACATCGCGCGGAAGATGGTCGCGTCGTCAAGCATGAAGACCCCGGGGTAGGCCATGAACAGCTTGAAGCTCGTAACTCCTTCGTGGATGAGCTGGCCCATCTCTTCCAGTTGTGCGGCGCCGAGGTCCGTGATGATGCAATGGAACGCGTAGTCCGTCACCGCTTTGCCGTGGGCCTTTTGCATCCAGCCATCGAAGGCCTGCCGAAGGCTTTGCCCCTTGTATTGAATGGCGAAATCAATCAGCGTGGTAGTCCCGCCAAACGCCGCCGCGATCGTGCCGGTCTCGAAATCGTCCGCGCTGGTTGTTCCCCCAAACGGCATGTCGAGGTGCGTGTGAACATCGATCCCGCCGGGCAGCACCAGGCGGCCGGCCGCATCGATTACGCGGCCCGCGTTTTCGATGGGAAGTTGCGCGGCGATCGCGGAAATCTTGTCGCTGTTGATCCCGACATCCGCGGCGTAAATGTCCGTAGCGGTTACGATCGTGCCGTTGCGGATCACCATGTCAAAACGCATTAAAGATTCCTCCGGACTTTTCCCCAAACCGCCAAACCTATCTAGTGTTTGTAAAGAGGGAGTACGTCACGGCCATAGATCTCCAATGTCTGCTCTTCTTCGCCGCACATCAAATAAATGTTGAACTGAGTCACGCCAACCGCTCGCAAAGCTTCCAGCTTTTTGCGGTGCTCCTTGACGGGCCCCACCAGGCAGAAGCGGTCGACAATTTCGTCGGTCACAAACGAAGCATTGTCGCTGCCGACTTCGCAATGGTGGAGATAGTCGTACTTACCTCGGTCCTTCACAAAGGCAGTCAGAGCGGGGGGCAATTCTTCGGGCTTGTACCGGGAAATCAGGTCTATCACGTGATTGGAAACGAGCGCCGGAAACCAGCGAACATGCTCGCGTGCGGTTGCCAGATCATCCGCAGCCCATACCGGCGCGGCGGCCATTACCTGGATCTTGCCGGGGTCGCGCCCCGCTTCTCGCGCGCCCTCGCGCACAAAACCCAAGCACCAGGCGATCAAGTCCGGGTCTGCAAATTGCAGAATCACGCCGTCGCCAATGCGCCCGGCGGTGCGTAACGCTTTCGGGCCATAACCAGCCACCCAAACCGGCGGAACCCCCGAGTTCGCCCACGGGAATCGCGTGGTGACACCTTCATAGTCGATCGTTTTCCCGGCGTTTAGCGCACGAAACACGCGTACGAACTCTTCGAGATTTTCGAGTGTCGTAGGCTTCTTGCCCAGAACGCGCCGTGAACTATCGCCTCTGCCGATTCCCAACTGCATGCGCCCGTGCGAAGCGACGTTCAACGTGGCAAACAGACTGGACGCGACAGTGACGTCACGAACCGCGGGATTCGTCACACACGTTCCGAGCCGCATGTTCTTTGTGTTTGCTGCCATCAGAGTTAGAAGCGGAAAAGGCTCCATCCAGATCACGTGCGAATCAAAAATCCAGCCATAAGAAAAGCCCGCCACTTCCGCCTGGCGGGTGAGACTCACAATTCGGTCGATTGTCATGTCCGGCTTGATGGTGATCCCGAAATCCATGAGCTCTCCCCCTCAGTTCGCAGCCTCGGTGACCGGCTGGGCATTGCTCGAAAATGCGAAATAGGCCAGAAAACTAACCGCGAAGCCGACGAACCAGGCGTAGTTATACAAGACTCGAAGCGCTGGAACTACGAGCCCGACGAAAGCAACGGCTGCTCCTGCCGCTAGTGCTGCGATCGCTTGCCAGTGGAACCCGCGCGAGTATTCATACTGACCGCCGCGCCGGTAGAGGTCCGCTGGCGTCAGGATCTTCTTGCGAAGCAGGAAATAGTCGCAGATCAATACACCGGCAATCGGTCCGAGGAAGCCGGAGTAGCCAACCAGCCAGCCAAAGATGTAGCTGCCGTAGCTCGCCATCAGTTTCCACGGCTGCATCAAAATTCCTACCAGGCAGGTGATGAGGCCGCCGGTGCGAAAGCTGATGCGTCGCGGAGACAGGTTCGAAAAATCATTCGCCGGGGAGACGACGTTCGCGGCAACATTGACGTTGAGGGTGGCCATCAAGAGCGCGATCATGGCCAGCACAACCGCCCAGGGACTGCCGAGCCGCGACAAGACCGCGACAGGATCCCACAGTGCTTCGCCAAAAATAATGAGCGTGGCCGAAGTCACCGCGATTCCAATAAACGAATAAAAGGTCATCGTTGCGGGTAGTCCTAAGGCCTGCCCGACCATTTGGTCGCGCTGGCTGTGCGCATAGCGAGTGAAGTCCGGGATGTTCAAGGAAACCGTGGCCCAGAATCCCACTACGCCCGTGAGGGAGGGCACAAAGAATCGAAAGAACTCGCCAAAACTTTGGAACTTGGAAGGCGTAGCGAGCATCGGTCCGAAGCCGCCCGCTTTGCTTCGCGCCCAAAGGAGAAGGGCGAGCCCGATCAGGAGAAGAAATGGCGCGGAGACGCCCTGCAGAAACCGGATCGTCTCAATCCCGCGGAGGATCACCATTACGTTGAGCAGCCAGAAAAAGCCGAAGCAGAGTGCCACACCATAGGTGAAATGCGCCCAACCCGGCGCGAGCGCGGTAATCATGGCATTGATGGCCTGGCCGCCAATCCAGGTCTGAATTCCGAACCACCCGCATGCTACCAGTGCGCGTAAGATCGCCGGCACGTTTGCGCCGAGGACGCCAAAGGAAGCCCGCGCAAAAACAGGGAAGGGAATGCCGTAGCGCGCTCCGGCATGCGCATTCAGAAGCATCGGGATCAACACCACCACATTGCCTAGAAAAACCGTGAAGAGCGCTTGCTTCCAGTTCATCCCCCCGGCGATCATGCCGCTCGCGAGCATGTACGTAGGGATGTTCACGCTCATGGAAATCCACAGAGCGGCGTAATTGTACGTACGCCACACGCGGCGCTGGCTCGGCACGGGCGCGAGGTCCTTGTTGTAAAGGGAGCTGCTGCGAATCGTCTCTGCCGCAAGCGAACCCGTGTGTACGTCACTCATCGTGGCGATCCGTCACCCTTGTCGGTACAGGCTGCTACTGCTCATCCTTCTCAATGCCGTGCCCCTCTCGACAAACGCAGGCGAAAGTCTACCCCGGGCTGCTCAGCCCCACAAGGTTTGAAGCCAGCGCTGCTCAGAGAAAGATAGTCGAGTTTTCCCGGGGCTTATGCCATCGCAAGAACGACGCCAGCACAGGCTGTCAATATTGCCATTCTGACAAATAATAACGGCGCGACTGCGATTTCTGCCCTTTAGATATTCTTGTTGACAGATGTGGTTGGGTATGTGATACCCAGCATCAAGCATCGGAAATAACCGCTTATTCCGGGGTCAACGCGAGGGAGTACGAAACGCCGGGGTCCCAGGGTGAGGGGAGCGATGGAACGCTACGTTCCTTCGTTCATCCCTAGTAGATTTTCCGATCAGCGTTTCCTGCTTCAGCAGCCAGTTTATTAACATACTGCCCGGCCGCGGTTTGAATTCGCGTGAAGGAGACAAGACCATGGCACTCCGTCTAAGAGAAGCTGTTCCGCTAGCATACCCGAGAATATTCAGGGCGATGGCGATGCTGCTTCTTGCGTTTCTCGTTGGTGGCAGAGTCGTTTACGCACAGGCCACTACCTCTGTTCGAGGTACCGTAACCGACCCGAGTGGGAGCGCCGTGGTCGGGGCCAACGTCGTTCTCGCCAACGCGGATTCTAAGACGGAACGCGATGCGACAACGGGAACGCAGGGGGAGTATCAGTTCTTGTTCCTCCCGCCGGGTACCTACACCCTCAGCGTCACAGCCACCGGATTTGCGCGCTCTGAACAAACCGGCTTGCAATTGCTCGTGAATACGCCGGCCACCGCAAACGTACAGCTCAAGCTAGGCCAGACCACCGAAAGTATTAAGGTGACCAGCGAAGCTCCGGCCCTCAACCTCGTGGACGCCTCCCTCGGCAACTCCTTCAACGAAACACAGGTGAGACAGATTCCCCTCGAGGGCCGCAACGTCCCGGACCTGCTGAGTCTTCAGGCCGGCGTCGCCTATACGGGCAGCCGTTCCGATTTACAATCAGCCAACTATAAGGATCAGGACACCCGCAGCGGGGCGGTGAACGGCGCCCGCAGCGACCAGAGTAACATCTCGCTCGACGGCGTGGACGTCAACGACCAGTCCAGCGGGTATGCCTTCACCTCGGTGCTACCGGTCACGTTGGATTCCGTCGAGGAGTTCCGCGTCACCACCACGAATTACGGCGCGGACCAAGGCGAGGGCTCCGGCGCTCAGGTCGTGCTGGTTACCAAGAGCGGCACGAATAATTTTCACGGCTCCCTCTACGAATACAACCGTAATACGCCGACCAGCGCCAACGATTATCTTGTGAAAATAGCCGAAAACAGGATCGGCCTGCCGAACAAGCCTCTCAAGCTGATCCGAAACATCTTTGGCGGATCCATCGGAGGTCCCATCCAGAAAGACCGCCTGTTTTTCTTCGCGAACTACGAGGGAACCCGCGAGCGGGAAGAGCATACAGTGTTGCGAAACATACCCACCGCGTCGCTCCGCGATGGCGTTCTTCTATACCAGTGCCAAGATCCCACGGCGTGCACCGGGGGGTCCCCAGTAACCGGGATCAGCGGGACGAACTACCCCGTTCAAACTGGCTTCTTCGCGCTGGGTCCGACACAGATCAAAAACCTTGACCCCCTTAACATCGGGCCCAGCTCGGTCATGTTGAAATATTTCAATCAAACCTACGGCAACTTCACCCCCAATGATCCTTCCGTGGGCGACGGATTCAATTACGAGGGCTTCCGCTTTCGCGCGCCATTCAGTTTGGATAACAATGCCGTCATCGCGCGTATCGATTACCACCTCACCGCGGACGCCAAGCATACTTTGTTCTGGCGCGGCGCCCTGCAAAACCTGTCCAATCCCCAGGAGCCTTTCCTGCCGGGGTCGCCGGCCGAGCAGACGCTGTTGGACCACAGCAAAGGATTCGTTGTCGGATACACCGCTGTCCTCAGCTCCTCTCTTGCCAATACGTTTCACTGGGGATTCACGCGACAGAGCACGGCTTTTGTCGGGAACAACAACCAGCCGTGGAACACGTTCAACACTCTCGATCAGGGGATCAATTACAGTCACAGTTTCCAGGTACCGGTTCATAATCTGCTCGATGATTTCTCCTGGACGAAGGCGGGGCATACTCTTCAATTCGGCGCGAATGTCGGGTTTGTGCGCGACCCTCGGGTCAGCCTCCTTCATTCTTTTAGCGTTGGGAAGGGGGCCACGTTCTGGATGTTTCCTGTGGGTTTCGCGAACACTTTCGGCCAAAGCCCCCTGGATCCCGT
Organism: Candidatus Acidiferrum sp.; assembly: GCA_035544995.1. Lineage (GTDB taxonomy): Bacteria > Acidobacteriota > Terriglobia > Acidiferrales > UBA7541 > Acidiferrum. The sequence goes on along the minus strand of DASZZI010000013.1, from coordinate 39,709 downwards.
TAACGGTAGGTTCCCGGAGCCCGCCTCAAGCACCGCCTACGACTTCCCCATGCTCGGCCTGCTTGGCATGGTTTCGCTCGTGAACTCAAACAATAACTACGACCGGCAAGGTAACCCTTTGCTCCCGGGTGCTCCCGTGAAGCGGAACTGGGGGCTTGACTGGTATGAATTTTATGGGCAAGACTCCTGGCGCATCAAACGAAACTTGACGCTGACGTACGGCCTGCGCTGGTCGCTTTTCCCGCCGCCCTGGGAGGTCAACGGTTTCCAGGCATCTCCCGTCTGCTCGAATGCCGTGGCTGCGGCCAATGGGACACCCGCGTGCCCGCCGGGCAGCCTCGACCTGGGGAAATACTTCAATCAGAATCTCCAGAACATGCAGAGAGGCCTGGGCTATGCCGATGCTCCGCTGATATCGTTCGGACTCGGAGGACCGGTGAACAACGGGCCTGGATTTTATCATTTTGAAAAGACGGATTTCTCGCCGCGTATCTCTGTGGCTTACTCCCCTCGTCCTCACAGTGGCTGGCTAAAGACCCTCTTTGGCGAGGGCGACAAGACCGTTATCCGAGCCGGCTTCAGCAGGGTGTACGACCGCGCTGGCATGCAATTGCTCAACACCTTCGACGCCAACGCTCCCGCCGGCTTGTCCGCTACGTTGCAAAATCCTTGCTGTATCGATGGCGCCGGTCAGGTGGCACGCATTACGGACCTCCACGTGATCCCCACCGTGAATGCGGTTGGCAACCCTTATCTCGTGCCGGCGTCAAAGATAACCTTTCCGGTGACGCCAAAACCATTCGGCGAGGCCATCACATGGGGGATCGACCAGTCCCTCAAGACACCCCATGCTTACGCCATTGACTTTTCCATCGGCCGCCAACTGCCGGATGGATTCTCGCTGCAGTTGTCGTACGTCGGGCGCTTGGGCCGCCGTCTGCTCACCCAGCGCGATTTGATGCAGCCTCTCGATCTCGTTGATCCCAAGTCCGGAATCGACTACTTCAAGGCGGCTACGGCGATTTCGAAGTTGGCCCAGGGTCCCCTCGGCCCCCTCGGTCCAACCAAACTGACCCCAAGCCAATTTGACCAAGCGCTTGGCCCAACCGTTGCCTACTGGACCAACCTGCTGAACGCGTCTGGATCCAGCACACCTGGTCTCGCGCCCGGCGCGACCGCTTTTGTGATGCCTACCGGAGCAGTCACAACAGACATTGCTCAGGCCGCTTACGCCCTCTACGTGACTTCGGGCTCGTTTGCTGGGGATGAAGTGGTGGGGCTGGGCAATGTGGACTTGTTCGGCTCCCTGAAGGACAACGCCTCAACACCCAACAGCTATTACTTCAACGGCAAGACCGGGGAACTCTTGAATCAGCAGTTGACAACCAATTATGCCTGGAGCTCGATCGGCAGGTCGAACTACAACGCGTTGCAAGCCAATTTGAGGAAGCAGTTCCGCCACGGTGTCCAGTTCGACCTGAACTACACGTACTCCAAGTCCATTGATTTCACATCTGGGGCAACCCGGCTTGGGTTTAGCGGGACGGCAAACATCGGAGCGCCCGGGAGCCGCCTCGTGAATGCATTTTCACCAAGTCAAGTTCGCGCCGTCTCTGATTTCGACACCACGCACCAGATCAACGTCAACTGGATTGCGGAACTCCCGTTTGGTAGGGGCCGCTCCATTGGCCGGAACGCCAGCGGGGTTGTCGATGCGTTCATCGGGGGATGGCAGCTCTCTGGCTTGGCTCGGTGGACCACCGGATTTCCCTTTACCGTGGATAACGGCCAGTTCTGGGCCACAAATTGGGACGAACAGGGTAGCGGACAGCTGATTGCCATTCCAAAGACGGGCGCTTTCAAGCAGCCGGACGGCACGGTCAGCGTTTTTCCCCACCCAACTGCCGCGCTGAACGACTTCGTTCATCCCTTCCCAGGCCAGAGCGGCTCGCGAAATGTCCTACGCGGGGACGGCTTCGCCGGCTGGGACATGAACCTGAGCAAGCGATGGAAGATGCCGTGGGAAAGCCACAGCTTGCAGTTCCGCTGGGAAGTCTATAACGTGCCGAATCTCAAGCGGTTCAACGTCCTGCCAAGTGGCGCCACGGGTCTCACCAACGGTATAGGGGATAGTGGTGTTCCCACTCTGCAGCAAGTGCCAAGTGCTTTCGGGGATTACGCCGGCCTCCTGACTTCACCGCGCGTCATGCAGTTCGCACTGCGGTACGAATTTTAGCTGCTCGCGCAGGAGGTCTGCGTTCCGTCGTGCGCTCAGGCCTCATCGACGGCCATCAATGCTTTGCGAGGAACTCTGCAAGTGGCGCGTCCAGCGGACGTGGCCGCCCATTTTCCGCGGCTTCATCGATCCGCAACAGGGCCCTCTGTGCGTATCGGACGGCGAGCCAGCGCAGAGGTTCCGGCTCCCAATTGGGTGACTCTCGCTGGGCAATCGGAAGCGTTTCGAGTTCGCTCCGCTTGCCCAGGATCAGACTGGCGAGCACCCTTCCGCAAAGATTTGTCGTAGAAACGCCCTGGCCTGTGTAACCGCGTGCGGTGCCGATCCGTGTGTTCGGATTAAATGAAGCGGCCGGCATCCAGTCTCTCGGCACTCCTACAGGGCCTCCCCATTCGTGGGTAAATTTGATTCCCGCGAGCATCGGAAACCACTCCACCAGGGCACGTTGGATATTTGCATGCGTCGGGGCGTGCCGATCCTGTTCATGCGTGATCTTAGAGCCAAAAAGGTATGGTGCGCCGCGGCTTCCGAACAAGATTCTTCCTTCAGCCGTTTTGGTCAAATAGTCGACCGTATAGCGGTTCGAAGAAATGCTTTCGCCGTTTTGCCAGCCGATCTGGGACCACTGCGATCGTGTCAGGGGTTCGGTGATCGCGATCAGCGAATACATGGGCATTAGTGCCCGGTGTAATTTTGGCAGCCGAGTGAGGTATGCTTCCCCAGCCAGCACAAGCGCCATTTTCGCCCGCAACTCCCCGCCAGGTGTGATCAGCCGCGGGGCCGCCCCTCCTTCGAACGCAGTAACTTCTGTCTGCTCGTAGATGACCCCGCCGCGCCGCTCCACCGCACGAGCCAATCCGCGGACGAGCCGGCCAGGATGCAGGCTGGCGTTGTGGGGCGTGCACAATGCGCCGTGAACATTGGTCACCCTGACTCGTTCGGCTACCTCTTCGGCGCTCAACAGACGGCAGTGATCGCCGAGCCCTAACCGCTCGTACCCGTCGGCTGTGGCGCGGATCAGTGGGAGTTGATGCGCGCCGCGGGCCAGTCCCAGCATGCCACCCTTGCGGAACTGTGCGTCGATTCCTTCCTCTTCGCATACACGAGCGACTTCTTCGACCGCGCCGCACATCGCCAGCATGAGCGCACGCGCCGCCTCTCGGCCGAAGCGCTGCGACAACATTCCTGGCGTCACGGGGAATTTTGACGAGCACCAGCCGCCGTTGCGGCCGGATGCGCCGAAGCCTACGATCTCTTTTTCGACAATCGCGACGCTCAGTCCCGGATTCCCGCGCAACAAATAGTACGCAGTCCAAAGTCCCGAGTATCCCCCGCCGAGAATCGCGACGTCGACGTCGTCAGAGCGCGCCAGCGATGGGCGCGGTGTGAGGGCTTCCCCTGCCGTTTCAAGCCAGAAGCTGTACTTGCTGTAATCGCTCATGGGCAAATTACCTAAGGATGCCTTGATGCGAGAGCGTGTCGGCGGGTCCACAATAGATAACCCAGAAGTCCGTAGATCCCCAGAGCGATCCATTCAGAGCTGCTAAAGTGTCCTGGAACGAATGGCACTACTTTCACCAGTACCATCAGCGAAGTGAGCAAAAGGCCAAATAGGGCGGCGGCGCGGCCAAGAAAGGAAGGTTTCATGCAGTAATAGGACGCGCAAGCTGCCATCCAGCCGACTGCGGAGCCGACGGCGCCTACTTCCAGAACGGGTACCAGCAGAGCGTCCCCCAGCAACACAGCGATCGCCGTAGCCACTCCCACGCCGACCACGGCCACTGTCGGGGTCTGATTGACGAGATGGACCGTACCCATCCTGTGTTCGAGCAGATTACGTCGTCCCATCGCGAACAGCATTCGTGAGGAAGCCACCATGTTTCCATTGAAGGCCTTCAGGAGAGCGATAAACGCTGCCACCATAATTAAATTTACGATCCAACGCGCATGGAGAGCTCTTTCGAAAGCCACAGCAGTTGAAAACTTTTCATTGGCGAGCGATTGCCAGGGCGCCACATAGGCAACCCCTGCGATAACCACCCAAAAGAACATGAGTCCCACAACGAGCGTCATGAGAATGGCAACCGAGAAATTCTTTGCCTGGAAATCGGGACTGGCTTCCTCGGCTCCCTTGCCAACCGATTCGAAGCCTGCCAGGAGCCAGGGAGTTACCTGCCAGACCAGGAAGATGGACATCAAGGGGGCATGTGCAAACAACGGACGAAAATTGGAGGGCGACCCATGCCCAAACCCGGCTGTCGCGAAAATGACCACACAACCAAGAAACGTAAATGTCGTCCACTTCAAGAATCTTGCGCTGGCCAGGATGCCTCGGTAGTTCAGCCAGGTCAAAAGGACCGTGATGGTCAGCCCGAGAATGACGTGTCCCAGATAGATAGGTCGGCCCCCCAACCGATACAGCTCTATGGAATCCATGGAAGGGAAGACGTAGGCAGCGATCTTTCCGGCGGCCACAGCTTCGAAGGGGCAGGTCAGAAAATAGCTGAGGAGCATCATCCAGCCAGTCAAAAAGCTGACGCTCTTCGGGAAGAAAAGAGCAGTATAGGCGACTTCTCCCCCAGCGTCGGGAATTGCCTTCACCAACTTGCCATAAACATAGCCGATGGGGAGCAATGTCAGGGCGCCAAAAGTAAAGCCGAGTATGGCGCCAAGCGGCCCGCCGCGCTCCAGTAAGTCGTCCATGACGACCAGCCAGGCGGTTCCTACCATCACGCCAAACCCGAGCGCAAAGTAATCGATCAGATGCAGTTTGCGTGCAAGCGTAGTCATTTGAGGAACAGGGTCACGGTTTCGCGAATTATAGACAGGTTTGCTTGTTGGAACCAGACCGATTTGCTTTGTGATGGAAGTTGCCCAAGAGTTTGGCACGGCCGAAAAAAGTCTGCTGGTCACGGCGCCCAGCGTGGATTTGAAGTTGGCTCGGGAAGCCCCGATTTCGCGTCATGAACGAGCTCATTCTCGGCCGGCACATCACGGAGCGTTCCACTATGCAACTGAGATTCCCCCTCTGAAACAACTTCCCGGAGAAGGGTCTGCGCGGTTTGGTAAATTGAGTTTTAACTGCTTGAATTTGTTCAGCTTCTGACTCCCCAGGTGCCGCTAGCGTGGCTCCGAGCGTGCAGGGAAGTTCCTTGCTGCATTCGATGGTTGAGAGATGCTGTGGTGAAATTGTGCCAAATCCAACTCACGGGCTGAGGTCGAAGCACCAGGAATGCATTTGGCATGACGACATTTCACGCAGCTGCGGCGGCAGGATCGGGCATGCGAAATGGCGGATCGAGTTCGACTCTTTCCCCTACTGCTCGCGTTTTGATCGTAGACGATGAACCTTCTTCTCGGAAGATGTTAGCGATAATGCTGACCCAGGAAGGCATTTCGTGCAAGACCGCCGCGGGCGCCGAAGAGGCCCTTGAGATTCTAGAAACGGGGCCAATCGATGCAGTAATTGCGGATCTGCAAATGCCCAGGGTCTCAGGAATGCAACTCTTGGCGGAGGTTCGGCGACGATATCCCAAACTGGCATTCTTGGTCGGTACGGGGGTGGACGACGTTCGTGTGGGTGTGCGCGCCATGCGAGAGGGCGCAGACGATTATCTCGTCAAACCATTCCAGTCCGATATTGTCATCGCGTGTCTAGAACGCGCCTTCCAGAAGAAGCGTCTGGAGCGAGAAGTGGAGAAGTACCGCCATCATCTCGAGGAAATGGTAGCCGACCAGACTCAGCAACTCCAAGCGGCTCTCAGCCGGATTGAGTCCGGTTATGCGAATACTCTGGAAGCGTTGGGCGCGGCGATCGATCTGCGTGACAGCCCAACAGCAGGGCATTCACGGCGCGTGTCCCTGTACTCCATCGAACTTGCCAAAGGGATGCGCATCGCAGAACCACAACTCGCGAGCATTAGAGTAGGGGCTTTGTTGCACGACATTGGGAAACTGGCCATACCGGACCGAATCCTTCTCAAGCCCGGGCCTCTCACCGAGGAAGAACGCCGGATCATGCAGCAACACGTTCAGATCGGATATGACCTGGTCAAGGGCATCGAGTTCCTCACCGACGCGGCAGAAATCATCCTCACGCATCACGAGCGCTGCGACGGCAGCGGCTATCCGCAAGGTTTGAGAACAGCGGACATTCCCATTGGCGCGAAGATTTTTGCTGTGGCAGACACCGTGGATGCCATGACGTCTGACCGGCCCTATCGCCTCGCTCTCCCATTGCTGGCAGCAAAAGAACAAATCAAGTGCGGAGCAGGAAGACAGTACGATTCACGAGTGGCAGAGGTGTTCCTCCAGATTTCGAACGAAAGGTGGGAAACGATCCGCACAGAAACAGGAACCGTCCTTTGGCCCGATTGTAACCAACCCAGTGGCGCCATGCAGGGATTGGGTGGGCTGACGAAGCCTGGGAGTGGCTGCCGAAAGTGAATCAGCAGATATTCCGACAAATCTCGGCAGAGACTGTGGCCGCTGCTTCGTACAGAGAGTCCGGCGCACCGAAATTACCCGCGCGCAGAAGCTGCCCATTCAGAGGTGGTCGTCATGCGTTTAACCAGCAGTGAACTCGTGCCACAAGGGAGCACCATGTCGATCGAAACAACCAGGATGAATTTTCTGCGGATGGAGAGGCGCGAGTGGTGGTTGTGGTCAGCTGCGGTTACGGTCACGCTGCTGCTAACCGCTGGCTTGGCTTCTTTTCTATTCCCCTCTTTACACGGAGATGAAGAGCTTTTTTCGTCCGATCTGCTTCACCAGGCGGTGCGCGGCCTGCTCGGTCTCGTACTGTTATTTGATATTTACACGTTATATCAACAATTGCAGATCCACCGGATGCGCCGCAGGTTGTTCGAGAGAGAGGAGCTGTTCCGCCTCATCAGCGAAAATGCCGCTGACCTGATCGCCGTAGTGGACATGGAGGGGCGGCGGATTTACAACAGCCTTTCTTACCAAAAAGTTCTCGGGTACTCCGAGGAAGAATTAAAGAGTTCAACGTCTATTGAGCAAGTTCACCCCGAAGACCGGGAGCGTGTGAAAGAAGCTGCAGAGGAAGCCTGCCGCACTGGTATTGGTCGGCCATTGGAGTACCGTATCCGTCACAAGGATGGCTCGTGGCGGGTGCTGGAGTCGACCGCAAGTGTGATCCGCAATTCCGAGGGGGATGCCGATAAATTAGTCGTCGTCAATCGCGATGTTACCGATCGCAAACTCGCGGCCGAAGCGCTGCGCCGGTCGGAGGCGAGTTTCCGCTCCGTGGTCGAGGACGCACCTTATGGAATCTACCGGGCCGGTCTGTCGGGTCAATTATTCCTGGTCAATTCTACCCTCGAACAAATGCTGGGCTATGGATCGCAGGATGAATTGCTGAAAGCCAACCTCGCCACCGACATCTATTGCGATCCTGGTGAGCACCAGAGACTGATTGAAACGTTTCCTCAGGATCAAGGTTTCACAGACATCGAATTTGAGTGGAAGAGGAAAGACGGGACTCGCATTACCGTGAGAAGTAGTGGCCGGCCGGTACGAGACGAAACAGGTGAGTTTGCCTATCTCGAAGTCTTTGCCGAGGACATTACGCAGCGGCGCGTACTGGAAAAGCAGCTCCGCATGGCGCAGAAGATGGAGGCAATCGGTCGGCTCTCCGGCGGAATTGCCCATGACTTCAATAATCTTCTGGGCGTAATCATGGGCTACAGCCAGGTGATGAAGCGAAGCCTTGGTCCCGCCCATTCCTCCTACGAACACGCCGAGGAAATTGAAAAAGCCAGCCAGCGAGCTGTGTCGCTGACGAGGCAGCTTCTGGCTTTCAGCCGCCAGCAAGTTTTGGAACCTGCCATCTTGAGCCTGAACGCGCTGGTCTCCGACATGGAGAAGATGCTGCCACGCTTGATCGGGGAAGACATCAAGCTGAATCTAATCCTGGCTCCTGCGCTCGGCCAGGTAAAAGCTGACCAGGGACAGATCGAACAGGTCGTCATGAATCTGGCCGTCAACGCCCGTGACGCCATGCCAGGAGGCGGCAAACTGACGATTCTAACGGCCAATGTGGAACTGGATGTTGCCTACACACGAGAGCATCCGGGCTCCAAGCCGGGCCGGCACGTGGTTCTGGCCGTCACGGATACGGGCATTGGAATGGACCCGGAGACTCAGGCACACATATTTGAACCGTTCTTTACCACCAAGGAACGAGACAAAGGAACAGGACTCGGTCTGTCCACCGTTTATGGCGTGGTGAAGCAGAGCGGCGGCTACATCGCCGTGGAATCCGAGAAGGGGAAGGGCGCTTCGTTCTCTATCTATCTGCCGCGGGTGGAACAGGCGGTCGCAGCCCCGGAGGCAAGCTTACCCAAAACGCTAACTCTCCAAGGATCGGAGACCATCCTGTTGGTAGAAGACGCGGAACCTCTGCGAAAACTGGCGCACATGTTTCTGAAGGACAACGGCTATCAGGTTTTGACGGCGGCTGACGGGGAGGAAGCCTTGCAGGTGGCCCGGCAGCATGCAGCACCGATCCAACTCTTGCTCACCGACGTGGTGATGCCTGGAATCAACGGCCGCGTGCTGGCTGAACGTCTGGCGCCTTTGCAGCGCGGCATCAAAGTGCTTTATATGTCCGGGTATACCGATAGTTTTATCGCTGGTCATGGCGTGCTTGAGGCGGGCACCCACTTACTCCACAAGCCCTTCACCGAGGAGGCCCTCACGCGCAAGGTGCGCGAAGTGCTGGATACAGAGGGGGACGCAAACAAAACAGACATCACAGTTCCGCAGCCAATCTCAGTCCTTGCCGGAGTCAATCTGAAGCCGGAGCGATAGGAGGCTCCGCGAGATGGAAAAACTCTTAATTGTCGATGACGAAGAAGCGATGCGGCGTCTTCTGCGAATCAATCTTGCAGATAGCTACGAGATCATTGACACAGGAGATCCGGAGCAAGCGCTTGCTTTGGCCATGCAAAACAAGCCCAGCGCGATCTTGTTGGATTTGAGGATGCCGAAGTGTTCCGGCTTCGAGCTATGCCGGACTCTCACTTCCATGACTTCGACGCAATTAATTCCCGTTTTCGTGGTGAGCGGAGAAGCCGGAGCAACAACAAAAGCACTGTGCAAGGAACTCGGTGCCACGGCGTACTTTGAGAAACCCATCGATTTTTGACCGTCTTAGGTCACTCCTAGCCAAAGCTCTGAAGGAAAGGCGGCCCGAGCGGCGACGTGAAGTTCGCGTTCGTTTGCGAGTTATGTTAAGACTCAAGGGAATCGACGCCAATGAAAAACCGTTCGAGGAGCGGACGCCCACGGATAATGTCAGTACAAGCGGGTTCCTGTGCGGTTGTACGGCCAAATTGAAAAAGGATTCCATCGTTGACGTGTACCTGGTTACCGGAGGGGAACAGTTTGTCGGCAAGGCCCGGACGATCCGCTCCGAAGCGGAGGACACGCCTTATCCGCGATATGGATTCCGATTCGTCGAGAAAGTTGGTGAGTGGGTTCTCCAATAGCGCCCTTCGCTAATAGACCCGCTTCGAAGGCCCGCCTTTTCGCTCCAGAACTGAGGAAGTTTCGCGCCGCCTCGCTCCCGGAAGATCTGCTGGGATTGCTACCGGATGGCGCCCGCTCTCGCTGGCGCACGGACAGTTCTACTTCTCCATCTCCGAAGCCCAGTTTAGAAGGACGGAGAGCGGTGCGGCGTTGGCTTCGTCCATTTTCGTGATGATCAGGAATCTCTGCCCATCGCCACTCACGTCGTAGGAGAAGACGTCCTGCGCGGAAATCGGCTGTCGCCGGTGGGTCTGAAACAGCGCGACCGGGGAGCCGGCTTCGAAGCTGGCGCCCGTCTTCACCGCCACTGCCATCATCTTTCCGTCGGACGACAGGTAGAACAACTCCTTGCCGTCCTGGCGCCATCTCGGCTCCTGTCCTCCTGCGCTCGACACCTGCCACTTACCGTTGCCACTCGGAAAGGGGGACACGTAGATCTCCATGCTCCCCGTCTCATTGGAGGCGTAGGACATCCATCGGTCATCGGGGGAAAACTGTGCGTTCCGCACGGTCCACTTTGCCTGCAACAGAGGCTTGACGACGCGCTCGGGCCAGGAGACGGACCATAGCTCGTTTCCCTTCCGGAACAATACGTACTTGCCGTCGCGCGACCAGTCCCACACATTGACCGGCACAGTGACGCCGGGATCGACCATCTGTTCCTCCGAGCCGGAACCATCGGCGTTCTTCAGATAAAGCTGGACACCGAGCTTGCGGCTCGAATTGAACAGGATCTGCCTACCATCGGGGCTCCAGATAGGCGTCTGATCCGACCCTGGATCGAACGTCAGCCGCGTCCTTGCACCCCGGCCCGGCTCATGGATCCAAATGTCGATTTCCCGTCCGTCCGGGTCGGTTTGGTCTGTGGCGACCCGGCGCCCCTCTGGCGAGAGACGCACGTTTTCGTACGGCCCGGGCATCCCGACCGTGCCTGCCGGCTTTCCACTTCGGTCAAACCACGTCAACTGCGAGAGGGACGCTCCTTTTCCCGTTTGCGTGACCAGAACCTCCCCACTGGAGACGCTGAAAACTGCCCGGTACACCTGAGGGAAGTACAGCACTTCGTCGGTCAAGGTGTGCGGCTCGCCGCTCAGAACGTAGCGCCGCCGGTCGAACCGTTGCGCCACCAGTGTCTTGTTGTCCCGCAGGTACAGCAGGTAGCCTGGCTCCGCATAGGCCGCGTTCGCGCTCGTGCTCACGAGCAATCGTCTCTCCTGCGAATCCAGTGAGCCCAGGAAGATCGCGTTATTTTCCACTTTCCCGGTGAAGTTCGCTGCCAGATAAAGAAAATGTTTCCCGTCCGGCAGGAACACCGGCCAGCGATGGTCGGTTTCAAAGCGTGAGGTGTCCGGCTTGGTCATTTCAACCGGAGAGCCTCCCCAGGAAGACACTCGGAACAACCCTCCGAATGGGTTGGGCGTGAACACGATCACTCCATCCCGGTTCCACGTGCCGCCGCGCCCGTTAGGCGCATCGCACAGCACCTGGACCTGTCCTCCTGGCAAATCCACCTTCTTGAGTTTGCCGTCAGCGAAGAACCCAATGGATCTGCCGTCCGGTGACCAGAATGGGTAGGAGGCCCCTTGCGTCCCATCCAACGAATTGGCCCGCTGGCCCCCGACTTCATACGTCCAGAGCGCGTAGTTGTTCGCCTGCTGGGAATAGGCGACCATCGCCAGCATCCGTCCGTCTGGCGACAAAGCCAGATCGTTCGCGGGAAAGGGCACGTAAGTGTGGAAATACATCGGGTGCGGGCGCCTGTAGCTTGCCTGCCACCAAGCCGCGCCGCCGACCATCATCAATAGAAAAAACGTGACGGCCAAAAGCCAACTGGCGTGCTCCCACCTTCTACGCCCGGCCGGAACGCGCCCCGCTTCTCTCGCCTGCGAGCCGCCTTCTGCGATCCACTTCAACTCCAGGGCGAGGTCCCGGGCGGTTTGCCAGCGTTCCTCCGGATCTTTGGCGAGGCAGCGGCGGATGGTGTGATCGAATGCAGGCGGCGTCAAGGGTTTGAGAGCGCTGATCGGCTCCGGTTCCTTCTCTAAGATCGACGACACCACGCTCAACTGACTCTTCCCCTCAAACGCTCGCTTCCCCGTCCCCATCTCGTACAGCACCGCACCCAGCGAAAAGATGTCGCTCCGGCCATCCACTTCTTTCCCTTCCACCTGTTCCGGCGACATGTATTGAAACGTTCCAACAATCGTCCCTTCCTCAGTCACCGGAGCCGCCTGCACGGCCGTCAAAGTGGCAGCGCTCGCCAGCGCCGCCGCTGGCTTGGCCAAGCCGAAGTCCAAAAGTTTCGCGCCGGTCGGCGTCAGCATGATGTTTCCCGGCTTCAAGTCCCGGTGGACGACGCCACTGCGGTGCGCTTTGTCGAGTGCATCGGAGATTTGCGCGCCGTATTTCAGAACCTGGTCGAGCGGCAGTGGCCCTTTTTCGAGACGCTTGGCGAGGGTTTCGCCCTCGACGCATTCCATGACGAGATAGTCCATCCCGTCCTGATGGCCTACGTCATAGAGCACACAGATGTGCGGATGATTCAGGCTGGAGATGGTCTTGGCTTCGCGCTCAAAGCGCTGCTTGCGAACCGGATCAGAGGAGAACTGCGCGGGCAGAATCTTGATCGCGACGGTGCGCTCCAGCCGCGTGTCGCTGGCGCGATATACCTCGCCCATGCCACCCGCACCGAGGGGGGATTGGATCTCATAGGGACCGAGTTTTGTGCCAGTCGCGAGCCCCATCGCTGGCGCGCATTATAGCCCCAAACCTGAGCATTACCTGAGTGGTTAGAAAACGTGGCCTTCCTCGCTAAAAATCTGCCTTTTGACAGTAGCCATGCCCAATTGTATGCACGGAGCCGCATCGGGAACGAAAAGTCGGCTTCCCGTCAAATGAGCGCCGCTCACTTGGCCGCGTAGCGCACTTACCAGAAATTGGGGCATTGCCAAACTACCGGTGGTCAGGGAGAGCTAGTGGTCGCCACGCACACGCTCAAAATCGGCCTGACGCCAGAAGGGAAGGCGAATCTCGCCGAGGGAACTTGGGACTTATTGTGGCTTACCAGAAGTTCGTGGTGCCGGGGGCCAGAATCGAACTGGCTACGCCCGCCTTTTCAGGGCGGCGCTCTACCAATGAGCTACCCCGGCACGCGTGGTCATAAAATTGTAAGGACGATATCAGATTGTGTCAAATTGACGTAAAGGACGTAAAGTTAGCTTACTGCAAGTTATGTGCGGGGTCAGGAGATGCCGGCGCTTTGTTAGACGGCGGGTTGGCCGAGGCCGCGGCACGAGACAACACGTATGCCTGGATTGCTCGTATTTGGTCGCGCTTGAGCGCGTCCCCGAACGACGGCATGCCACGCGACTCGCGAGCTCCTCCTAGGACGATGGCCTCAAATTGCCCGTGCGTTTGCGCAGAGGCGTAGCGGAGATCGGGAATGGCGGCACCAGCGACGGCGTCGATGCCGTGGCACTGGTACCAGAAGGTCGCGTAGAGGAATTTGCCTTCGCGCACAGTGGCGGGGGATGCATGCATGCGTATCGCTGGCGTAGGTGGCTCTTTGTGGCCGAAAAACGGAACGTCCAGCTGTGCGGTCCCGCCGATCGCGAACGTGAGGATTCGGCCGAAGCCGGCCTTGGTGGGACCCATGCGGCGGGGGTTGGTGAGGCCGGGCGCGCCACCCCATCCGATCATTATGGTAATGTGCTGGACTCCGTCCAGTAGGAAAGTAACGGGCGGGGCCATAATGCCGGTCCCGGCGTCGAACTCCCAGAGCTTCGCGCCGTCGGTGGCCCTATAAGCGAGGAAGATCCCGTCGGCCCGGCCTTGGAAGACGAGATTGCCCGCCGTCGCGAGCACCCCGCCGCTTTCCACGACGGGATGGGTGACGCGCCATACCTCACGCAGCTCGACGGGATTCCACGCGATGAGCCTGCCAGTGGGCGGCGGAGACGACGCCCATTTCGCCAACAGCGGACCTTCATAGCGTGCGCTTGTACCCTTGTTGTTCCGCGTCGGATCGAACTTCCACTCCGGATCGGGGACGTGCAGCAGTGTGGTTCCCTCCCTCGCTGGCAAGTAAACAAGCCCTGTCGCCGGGTGGAACGCCATCGGGTACCAGTTGTGTGCTCCGCCCGCATCGGGCGAAACAAGCACTGGAGCCAAACCTGCGTACGCTGTCGCCGACTCGATCGGACGTCCGGTCCTTGGATCAATTCCGCTGGCCCAAGTGATGTTACTGACAAACGCCTTTGCCGAAATCAACTGGCCGGTCTCTCGATCGAGCACGTAGAAAAATCCGTTCTTCGACGCCTGCATAATCACCTTGCGTGTCCGACCGCCGATCTCCAGATTCGCCAGCATGAGCGGTTGTGTGGCGTCGTAGTCCCAGTTGTCTCCCGGCGTTGGCTGAAAGTGCCACACCAGCTCACCGTCGCTTGCCCGGAGAGCCAGAATAGAGGCGAGGTACAGATTGTCTCCTCCGCCCGGGCTGCGCAGAGCGCGGTACCAGGCGGTTCCGTTGCCCGTGCCGGTATAGACCAGATCGAACTCCGGGTCATAGACGATCGTGTCCCATGGCGTGCCTCCGCCACCCGCCACCCACCACTCCCCGTGCCACGTTTTCGCGGCCCTCTCGAGTGCTTTGGACTCGAACCCACGCGAGGGATCTCCCGGCACGGTGAACGTGCGCCAGATCAGCTTCCCGGTCTCCGCATCGTACGCGGAGACATATCCCCGGACGCCAAACTCTGAGCCCGCGTTCCCGATAAGAACCATTCCTTTGGCGATGCGTGGAGCACCGGTAATCGCATAGGGCTTGGATTGGTCAACGGTGACTACGTCCCAGACGGGGTTCCCCGACTTGGCGTCCAGAGCGATGAGCCGGCCGTCAAGCGTGCCGAGGTATACCTTGCCGCGGTAGAGGGCGACTCCTCGATTCACAACGTCGCAGCAGATAGTGCGGGCGCGGGCACGAGGTACCTTGGGATCAAAGGTCCACAGGATTTCGCCGGTCTTTGCGTCCAGCGCATACGCCACGCTCCACTCACCCGTTGTGTAGATCACGCCGTTCGCGACGAGCGGCGTAGCTTCCAAGCCTCGAGTTGTACCGAGCTCTCGACTCCAGACCAGGCCGAGCTGGCCCACGTTCTGCTCGCTGATCTGGTTCAAGGGGCTGAACCGTTGCTCGTCGTTGGTCCTTCCGTACATGGTCCAGTCGGCCGCGTCGTCGGTTCCCCCTGAGCGATTGGAGGACTTGCATCCCCCGAGAGAGAGGGCAGATATTGCAAATAGAAGGGCCACACTGAAGCGCATGATCATGACAGGCTCCAAAAATAAACGGTCAAGCTGCTCGTTGTTGCGGGTCCGCCGAAATCCTCGGCTTGGCGGCAGAAATTTTGGTGATTAGACTCCAGTACGTAAGCGCGTGTCAAGCCGTAGGAAAGAGCACGGCCCCACTGGCCCGGATTAGGCCAGTCCCGAATTCCTGGCTCTTTGAGTTGTCTGTTTCTAGATTTTTCGAATCAACGAGTCACTGCATGGATTCGTCGAATTCCTTCATCCAGTTGCGATTCTTGAGCACTTCGCGCGGCTTGGTTCCGTCGGGCGGGCCCACGATGCCATCCTTTTCCATCAAATCGATTAAACGCGCCGCACGGCCATAGCCGATCCGCAGCCGCCGTTGCAGCGTCGATGTAGAAGCCCTTCCCGCCTCGCAGACCACGCGCACCGCGTCGTGATACAGATCGTCGTCGACTTCCGCTCCGGCCCCGACATCTCCCTCGGCTTCGCCTTCGACCCTTCCATTCTCGTCCTTCGGCGCTTCGAGGAGTTGCTGGTTGTATTTCGCCTGCGCCTGTTTTCTCCAGAAGTCGCAGACAGCGGTAATCTCCTCTTCGGTAACCAGTGGCCCGTGGATTCGATGTAACCGCGCCGATCCGGCTGGCAGGTACAACATGTCGCCTTTCCCAAGCAGCGATTCCGATCCGTTTGCGTCCAGAATCGTACGCGAATCCACCTTGCTGGCCACGCGGAACGATATCCGGGCAGGGAAGTTGGCCTTGATTAATCCGGTGATCACGTCGACCGACGGCCGTTGCGTCGCCAGGATCAAATGGATGCCGACCGCCCGCGCCATCTGCGCCAATCGCGTGATGGACTCCTCCACACTATTCGTGTCCACCATCATCAGGTCTGCCAGTTCGTCGATGACGATCACGAGGTAGGGAAGTGGCTTGTGTTCGCTCTCCTCGGCGGTTTCAAAGAGCGACAGCGGTTGCCCCGTCTGAAATGTCCGGTTGTACTGGTCGATGTTGCGCACGCCGCGCTGCGCCAACAGCTTGAGCCGATTCTCCATCTCTTTCGTCGCGTTGCGCAGGACATTGGACGCGATCTTCGGGTCCGTAACTACCGGCGCGATCAAGTGTGGGATGTTGTCGTACAGATTGAGCTCCAGCCGCTTCGGGTCGACCAGCACCACTTTCACTTCATCCGGACTCGCCTTATACAGCATCGAAATCAACAGCGAGTTGATGAACACACTCTTGCCCGTGCCCGTCGAGCCGGCGATCAGAAGGTGCGGCATCTGCGCCAGGTCGGTCACGCGCATGCGTCCATGCAGATCGCGTCCCATTGCAAGCGTCAGCTTGCTGGTCGAATTGATGAATTCCGGCGCCTCAAGAATCTCTCGCAGGGCAATCGTCTGCCGGTTGATATTCGGCACTTCAATGCCGATCGTGGATTTGCCCGGGATGCGCTCGATCAGAATCGATTCCGCTTGCAGCGCCAGGCAAAGGTCTTCCGTCAGGCTGGTGATCCGGGTGTACTTTATGCCCGCCTCAGGCTTGAACTCGAACGTCGTGACAACCGGTCCCGGATTGATCTGCGTCACGCGGCCTTGAACGTCGAACTCCAGGCACTTCGCCTCGATCGCCCGCGCTCGGTCCTTGAGCTCGTCTTCATCCAGCTTCTGGCTGCGCCGCTCGCCCTCGCGTAGCAGCGTCACGGAAGGCAGCCTGTAGCTTGCATTTCCGCGGGCGATCTTGGGGTCGGAAGTTTTCTTGGCCGCCCCCTTTTCCGGACTTAGAAACAAAATCCGCGCCTTGTGCCCGGAATCCTCTCCCTCGCCGGTTTCACTTTCGTCCTCTGAATCAAGCGAATTCGGCGGTTCGTTCAAAACCGTTGCGCTGCCAACTGATTGTGGCGGAACCGGCTTGCGCCCGGAGATCCGCATCTCCTCAACGCGCCGCCGCATGCGGTGTTGCGCGCGCTCCTCGCGCCAGGTATGCCAGCGGGCCTGCGCCTTTTGCAGTATCCCGAGTCTCTCGACCGCGCCGATCGGGCCCCGCGGTCCATTGGCCCACGCATGCGCGCCGCTGAACGAAAAACTCGTGGTCATAAACAGCGCGGTAATGAGTAGCGCTACGGCGACGAGATTTGCGCCCCACAGATTAAAGCCAGTGCGCAGGCCTGACGAAATCAGGGTGCCAAGCAAGCCGCCGGGAGGTACCGCACCGCGCACTTCGGGGAAATGCCACAACGACAATAGCGACGGCAGCGACAGCAGCAGGAGCCCGTAGCCGATCAGTGTCGCCACCTGCGACTCGACCGCCCGGCTGCGAAACCACCGCCAGCCCAGGATCGCCATCGCCGCCGGCAGCAGAAACGCCGCGAACCCGAACATTTGGAAAAAGATGTCGGCGCCGTAGGCTCCGACCGGGCCGATCCAATTTCGCCCGGGCCCGCCATCCAGAACGGGTGCCGACACGTTCAACGCCGCATCGCGCGGCGAATACGAAATCAGCGCCAGCGCCATCAGCACAGCCAGCGTGATGCACAAAAATCCAACCAGCTCGTTGAGCCGCTTGTTTTCGGTAGGTGTTAGAACGCGCACAAAATTCTCCTTAGCTTTGGGGAAGGCTGAGTCTTGCGACGGGTGCGTTGGCGCTAGCGCGCGCCCGCCTGGAGGAACGCTAACAACAAAACGATGATACCAAACACAAGTCGGTAGACAACAAATACTTTCAACGTGCGTGTTTGCAAATAGCGCAAAAAGAACGCGATCACGAGATACCCGCCTATGCCCGAAACCAGAATGCTGGCCGCCAGCGTGGAAAGCGGTAAGTCCAGCGCGCCGGCTCTATGCAGCTTGATCAGCGGCGGAAGCTTTACCGCAACGGCGCCGGCGATCAGCGGCGCCGAGAGCAAAAACGAGAACCTTGTCGCCGCTTCGCGCGTGAAACCGCGAAACAATCCCGCGATGATGGTGATCCCGGAGCGCGATACTCCCGGCCACAAAGCGAGCGCTTGTGCCGTCCCGATCGTCGCCGCGTCTCCAAAATTGGAATCCTTAATCTTTCGTGTGAGCCGCGGCCTTGAATCCGCCCACCACATCAGCAGCGCGACGCCGATGAGCGACACTCCAATGATTGCCGGGGTGCGCAGATGCTCTTCGATCTGCTTATCAAAAAGCTTGCCGAAAATCGCGCCGGGTATCGTTGCGACGACCATATACCAGAAAAGCCTCCGGTGTTGGGCGACTTCCTCCGCTGGCGCGCTCTTGGGATAGTTCAGGCCCAATCCGCAAAGCGCAAGCGCCAGCCAGTCTTTGAAAAAATAGAGAAGAACAGCCACGAGAGTCCCAGCGTGCAGCGCAACGTCGAACGCTTCGCCAGGATCCTGCCAATGCAAGAGCCACGGAAACAGGATGAGATGCGCGGTGCTGCTGACGGGAAGAAATTCCGTCAGCGCTTGCACCAGGGCCATGATGATCGCGTGGATCAAGGACACGAGTCTTATTTTTCCTTTTGCGCCGGCTTCGCGTTGGCCGCGGCCGGCAAAATCTTGCGCATCTCGTAAGCGTCAAGGCGGCCGAGATAGTAGCGCTTCAGCGTCGCTTCGATACGATAGCCGTGGCGTTGCCAGAAGGCAACCGCGGCTTCATTCGTGATTGCCGTTTCGAGCAGGATCGACCGCACCCCGCGCGCCGCGAGATTCGATTCGATCTTTTGCAGCAGCTCCGTGCCGAGCCCGAGCCTGCGGTGCCGTTCCTCCACATCCAACGTGATGATGTGCGCCAGCGGCGGATTTTCTTCCGAGACGATGAATGCCGTAATCTTCCCGTCTTCCACCGCCACCACGCAATCCGCCGACGGAATCGTCAGGAAATAACGCAGTGTTGTCTTCGAATAGGAAATACCGGCAGGGAAGCAGGACTGATCCAGGCGATAAAGAGCGGCGAAGTCGTGCGGCTCGTACGAGCGGAGAGTCAACGCCATGGCGCGATTGTACGCTTCAGCGAGCCGAGCGCGCCCCAAAAGTGCAGGGGCACGATACAAATAAATCGTGCCCCCACGGTCCATCTACGTTCGAAATGTTTAGAGCTTGATCGTGACCGTTTTTACTTCCGTGTAATTCGACAACGCATACTCACCAAGCTCCCGGCCGATCCCGGACTGCTTGAATCCGCCGAACGGAGCCCCCGCGTCGAACACGTCGTAGCAATTCACCCACACCGTTCCCGCGCGCACGCTGTCCGCGATGGCATGCGCCTTGGTGATGTCCTTGGTCCAAACGGCTGCCGCCAAGCCATACATCGACTTGTTCGCCCGCTCGACCACCTCGTTCAGGTCTTTGAAACGCAGGATCGTCATCACCGGCCCGAAGATCTCCTCCTGCGCGATCTTCATGTTGTCCTGCACGTCCGCGAACACGGTCGGCTCGATGAAGTATCCTTTGTCGCCGACGCGGTTGCCGCCCGCCACGAGCTTCGCCTTTTCCTTCTTTCCAATGTCGATGTAGCTCATCACCTTGTTGAATTGGTCTTGATCCACCTGCGGCCCCTGCTCGGTGTTCTTGTCGAACGGGTTGCCCACGGTGCGCTTCTTCGCGCGCGCCACGCTCTTCTCGACGAACTCGTCGTAGCACTTGTCTTCCACAAACAACCGCGACCCCGCGCAGCAGCACTGCCCCTGGTTGAAGAACAGCGCAAAGTGCGCGCCCTCGATCGCCTGATCCATATCCGCATCGGCAAACACAATGTTCGGGCTCTTCCCGCCGAGCTCCAGCGTCACGCGCTTCAGGTTCGTCTCCGCGGCCGCCTTCATGATTAAGTGGCCGACTTCCGTCGAACCCGTAAACGCGACCTTGTCCACATCCATGTGCCGCGCAAGCGCCGCGCCCGCCGTCGGCCCGTACCCCGGCAGAAGATTCACTACGCCCGGCGGAAATCCTGCTTCGAGCATCAACTCGCCAATGCGCAGAGCGGTCAGCGGCGTCTGCTCCGCGGGCTTCAATACCACCGTACAGCCCGTCGCCAGCGCCGGCCCCAGCTTCCACGCCTGCATCAGCATGGGAAAATTCCACGGAATGATCTGCCCGACAACGCCGACCGGCTCATGCTTCGTATAGCAGAAATAGTTTCCGTTGACCGGAATCGTCTTGCCTTGATTCTTGTCCGCCCAGCCTGCGTAATAGCGGTAGCACGCCACGGTCAGCGGAACGTCCGCCGCCTTCGCCACCGCATACGGCTTGCCGTTATCCAGCGCTTCGAGCTGCGCCAGCTCGTCGGCATTCTTTTCGATCAAGTCCGCCAGCTTATTCATCAGCACGCCGCGCTGCGACGCGCTCATCTTCTTCCACGGGCCTTTCTCGAACGCCGCGCGCGCCGCCGCCACCGCCTTATCGACATCTGCGGCATCGGACTCCGCCACCTGCGTGATCACTTCACCGGTAGACGGATTAATCGTCGGAAAAGTTTTTCCGGATACGCTGTTGACCCACTGGTTGTTGATGAGCAATTTCGTCGCGCTGATCTTGATGTTCGGTTCCATCACGGTCGTTGCCGTTGCCATTTTGAAAACCTCCTTCATTCATTTTTGTTTGCGCCGGCCCCTCGCTGCGTTCCCCGTTTACCCCGAGCTTCGAGGGGAGCCTTGGCACGGAGCGAGCGGGGATGGTCGGGTGGGTGCGGAGCAGCAGCCCTCAAGCTCCGCAGGAGCGCAAACCTTCGCCGGAAGCAAAGCCTATACCTCCGCGTCGTCGGACGCAAGGTACCCACATGGTGGGTAGCGGGTCAGTTTGGACTTTAGCTTCCGGTAAGCCGGCTTTTCGCGACCAATCCGCCCTGCCAGCGGGCTGTTAACTAGTGATAAGGGGATTTATCCACAATTTTCCGCCCGACAAATCTCTTGCTTGACCCATTGCAAGATTGCTGATAAAAGAGCGACGAGTTAAAGTCTGTTCGTCCGGGGACAAGGTTCGAGACCCAACTATTCCGGGGGGCCCTGGTATCAGTGCTTTCAATGAAAAAGCCCTCATTCCTCATACTTTTCGTTCTTTTCTTTGCGGTGATGCACACTGAAATTCCTGAATTGCTCCGCTTGAGCGACGATACTTCCAACGATTTTGGCCTAACCAGTACATGTGCCCCACAATTAGTTCATCCATGCGCTGTCGGCGAGGAAGGGGCATCGGTATTAGGCAGTGCCCCTGCTCGAGCATCCCACCGCTTTCACTCCCCATCTGCCGTAAGACCTTCAAGGTTAACAGGACAGGATCTCCTGATCTTGTGTTCAATCCACAGAATATAGAAAGTCCGCCCATCGCTCGTTGTGTGTTCTAAGAGTGCTTGATTCGTGGCTCCCCTTACGACCGTCCATAGCTCGTCGGGAAAGTCCGAAAAAGCGGAACTGAAACCCATTTGCCAAACTGGTGGGCCGAAGGCGTCGGGAAGCGGGCCGCCTTGGGGCACACACCGGCGGAGTGTGAAGCAAAAGAACATACAGACACGAACACGCAATAGGTTCTTTGCTCAGGGTCTACATGGTTGCAGCGAAGGCATTTCGCCTGCCACGCACCTAAAAAGATTAAAGGAGAATTCGAGAATGAATATCGGAGAGCGGTTGCGTTCTATAAGAGTAGAGAAGGGACTTTCTCAGGGAGATATCGAACGGCGAACCGGGTTGGTTCGTTGCTACATATCGCGTTTGGAGAACGGGCACACCATTCCAGTGGTCCAAACATTGGAGAAATTGGCGGGAGCATTGGAGATGCCTCTATATCAGTTTCTCTACGATGGTGAGAAACCACCCCGTGATCCCATCCTCACCGGACGGAAAGGGAATGGAGGGAATGAATGGGGCAGTTTCGGTAAAGATGCGCGCTTCTTGCACAAGTTGCAGAGATATCTGGCACGGATGAGTAAGGAGCAGAGGAAAGTCCTGATATCGTTCGCGCAGAAAGTGACACAGCGGCAGAAAGCTACAGCTGCTCGAGGTTGACACTGCCCTGTCGCACGGGAATCGTCCCCCATTATTTGTCTTTCTTATCCAGACACGGCAGAACGCCGATTTCGCTTATCGGCGGCGTGTTGGGCGGCGGCCACTTTCCGAAATGCCGACTTATCATTCTCAATCCGCTTGGGCATTACTGCCGCGCCGAAATAATCGGTGCGAAGCGGATTTGTCGCCAGCCCAGTCATACCAGTACCAAAGATGCAATTGACTTGTCCTTAAAGACGATGTACGTTGCCGTAGTTTTTTAGGGAGAGGAGAAAATTTCCATGTCAGTCCGCTTCCGTTTTTTCTTTTCCGCCGTCGTCCTGCTCGTTGGGTTCATGCCAAGCTCTCACGCCCAGTCCGCCAAGCGCGGACGCCAGCTGACGCGCATCACCGGAAATTTGAGTCACGGTGCGCCTCTTCGCCAAGGCCCACAGACAGTTGTTTTGAAGATGGCGGGCGACCCGGTCGCAGTGGTCCGCAGCCGCATGCCGGGCAAGCGGATTGCGGACGCGGACAGAAAGGCCATCGAGAACACGCTCCGCACGCGGCAGGACGCGCTTATTCCCTCAATCGAGGCGCAGGGCGCCAAGGTGCTGGCGAAGTTCCAGCACGCCATCAACGGAATCAAAGTCCAAGCAACCCCGGAGCAGATCGCATCGTTCGCCAAGCTGCCTGGGGTGGTGGAGGTCAAACGAGTGCGTACCTATCACCTGGACAACGCGCGAAGCGTGCCCTTTATCGGCGCGCCGGCAGTCTGGCAGGGCACGCCCGGGTTGCACGGCGAGCACATCAGGGTCGCCGTCATCGATACCGGGGTCGACTACACGCATGCGAACTTCGGCGGCCCTGGAACGGTGGCTGCGTTCAACGCCGCTTTCGCGGCGAGCACAGCTCCCGCGGACCCGGCGCTGTTCGGCCCCAATGCGCCAAAAGTGAAGGGCGGCACCGACTTGGTGGGCGATGCTTATAACGCAGACATCCCGGGCAGCGTGCCGGTGCCCGATCCCAACCCGCTCGACTGCAACGGCCACGGCAGCCACACCTCGGGCACGGCAACGGGCTTCGGCGTGACCGCCGCTGGAACCACCTTCACTGGCCCGTACGACGCGACCACGTCTAGCGTGCCATTCATCATCGGACCAGGCGTCGCGCCGCTGGCCGACTTGTATGCGGTGCGTGTGTTCGGTTGCAGCGGTTCGACGAACGTTGTGGTTGATGCGATCGACTGGGCGATTGCGAACAACATACACGGCACCAGCACCTCACTTCTTCTTGGTTGACTCAGTTCGGCTGGAAAAATACTGCTACTCGCTGCATGTGACTGTGATGCAGATCACGACTCCATGTGACCGGGATCATATCGGGCTGATTCAGCCCGCGTGGTTGGACTCGGTTACTGGACGTATAACGCGCAAACCGTACAAGTGCTTTTCAGATGTCCGGTAACCCGACTAACCACGACTTAGCCCGCCAGGACCGATTACGGTTGGTAAGGAGATTTATGGACAGTAATCGGTGAGATGAGACACGGCACTTTATCTGATGCCACCCGCAGGGTCCGAAGACAACGACGATCGTGGTGTCCACTTCCGCAGGATCACCGTTCATAGTGGTCGTCCCGTATCGCCATTTCTTGACTGTATCGGACGCCGCATTGACTAGGTCTAGCGGCCCACCAACGTATTCTGTCGCCACAACTTTCACCAGTCGCCCTTCCTGTTTCTTGCCTGCATGAGACAACGACCTGCCAGCGCTTTCCCTCCGCGCTTGAGGGTTCCAGCGCTCCTCCGGCTGTACGTCACAGCTCCCTGTAACACAGGTCACTGGACAGCCATCCAGGCTTCCCGGATAATCGTGCTTATTGTCACGCCGTTCCAGCGATCTTCCACGAGGAGTTTCATGCCCGAGAACCAGGAAAACACAACTCCCGCCAACGACCCCGCCTCCCTCGATCGCCGCAAGTTCGTAAAAGTTGGCACAACCTCCCTGGCCATCGCCGGCGTCGGTGTCTGCGTATTTGGCTTCCGCTATCTTTCGCCCAACGTTCTTTACGAGCCTTCGCCGGTTGTCAGCGTGGGCAAACCAGAGCACTTCCCCGTCGGCTCGGTGACCCTCGACCCTCGCTTCGGCATCTTCATCGTTCATCAGCCTGAGGGCTTCTATGCCCTCAGTGCCATCTGCACCCACCTGGGTTGTCTTTCGTCATGGAAGCCGGAAACTGGCGTCATCGCCTGCCCCTGCCATGGCACTTCCTTTCATCGCGATGGCCGCGTGCTCTCCGGTCCAGCTCCGCAGCCGCTGCCCTGGCTGAAAGTCTGGCTGAACGAGGATGGCAACCTGATGGTGGATCGCTCTGCGAATATCGCCGCTCACTCCGAACTGATTCAGGCCTGACCATGGCACAGCTTCTCGACACCGCGACCGGCCACAAGATCAAGAGTCCATTCCCTGCACTTCTGCGTTGGCGTGAGGACTTTCGTCGCATGATGTCTGCGCGCGTGCGCGAGGAATAGCTAGGCTTCCGTAAAACCTGGTACCTCGGCGCGCTGACGCTTGGCACGTTCACCATTCAGGTCACTACCGGCCTGCTCCTGATGCTGTATTACCACCCCAGTATTCCGCAGGGCTACGCCGATATGAAGGACCTGGAATTCGTCGTCTCCTCAGGTCTACTCCTGCGCAGTCTCCATCGCTGGTCTGCACACGCCATGGTGTTTTTGATTTTTGTCCATATGGCCAAGGTCTTCTATCGTTCCGCCTATCGCCCGCCGCGCGAATTGAATTGGGTCCTGGGCGTCTGCCTGCTTATCCTCACACTCCTGCTCAGTTACACCGGTTACCTCTTGCCGTGGGATCAGCTTTCCTACTGGGGTACCACCGTCGGTTCCAACATCATCTCCTCGATTCCATTTCTCGGCGCCAAATTGCGCTATTACCTGCTCGCCGGCCACACCGTGAATGCCAACGCGCTGCTGCGCTTCTACGTGCTGCACACCATGATTCTGCCTCTCACTCTTATCGCTCTTGTGGCGGTGCACCTATGGCGGTTGCATACGGACGGCGGCATGTTCCATGTGGACGCCAAGGGCAATCGCATCGCCAACGGTCATAATGGGAATGACCTCCCGATCGGCAGTCGCATTTCAGAAAAAACTCTTTCCTACGGCGACCTGCTGTTCCGCGAAATCATTGCCATCGAAGCGCTCGCCGTCGTGCTCGTCACCATCGGCCTGATCTGGGCGGCGCCGCTCGAGCAGCTCGCCAATCCCATGCACACGCCCAATCCGGCAAAAGCGCCCTGGTACTTCACCGGCCTGCAGGAACTGTTGCACTATTTTCCGCCTTTCGTCGCCGGGATCATCTTGCCGGTCCTGATTGTCGGCGGCCTGATCTTCATTCCGTTTTTTCCGTTCCTTGACGAATTGAAAACTCAGGACGTTCTGCGCTGGTTGCGCAGCAAGTCCGTGCGGCTGGCCATCGTCGCTGTCGTGTTGGTGCTGCTCAGTTCACTTCTGATTCATCTCCATGCGTGGGACACCCTGCTGCCGCTCTTCATTGCCTTGATTCTGCTGCTCTTCGCTTCCAGCGGAACGAGCGACGAGGCTCATGGCTTGCGCGGCTGGCTCCGTACCAGATCGCTCGCCTTCTGGATCATGACCCTGTTCCTGATGGAAGCGGTGGTGCTGACGGCCGTGGGCACCTTCTTCCGTGGACCCGGCTGGTCTTGGGTGTGGCTCTGGAGGGGCTAAGTGAGCGAGCCGACTCTACTCCAGCGCATGTGGCATTTCTTCGTGGGCACGCCCGCGCGCCGTTTTGCTTTTGTCAGTATTTTGCTCGCGATCGTCGCTTCCATTGCTCCCACGAAGGAGCTCTTCAGCGAGTGGCGCCACTTTCAGCGCCAATATCGTCATATGATTGCTCAGCGCTCGGACGCCCCTCGCTTGCAACGCCGCTTTCAGAGCGGCATTCAGCAAATCTGGATTCCCGAACAACGTGTTGTGGACCGCTGCACCACCTGCCACGTGGCGCTCCAGGAAAACAGTCTGGCGGATTCACGTATGCAACCATTCCGTCCGCACCCGGCGATACCGCATTCGTTGACGGAATTTGGTTGCGTGATCTGCCATCACGGACAGGGCGCTGCCACCACGGTGAAAGAAGCCCACTACAGCACCAAGGCTTGGGAACAGCCTATCCTGCCGGGCCGCTACCTCGAATCCTCCTGCGGACAGTGTCACATGGAGGAGCTTGAAGGCACGCCGCAGCTCAATCTCGGCCGCCGGTTGCTGGCGCGCTACGGCTGCGCTCACTGCCATGCCATCGCACAACCGGACGGCACGCTAATCAAACCCGTCGACGAACCACCGTCACTCGATCACGTGGCGGAAAAAACTTCCCGCGAGTGGCTTTATGGATGGTTGAAGAATCCGCAGGCCTACGCCGCCTCTTCCACCATGCCAAATTTTCGCTTCAACAACCAGGAAGCGACAGACATCGCTAACTTTCTTGTTTCCCAGAGCACGCCTTCCGAGAATTCTCGCGCCACTGCTCCCACAAACGTGCCGCTTCCCTCGGAAGCGGTTGCCGCGGCCGACGGCGCCGGACTCTACGGCGCGCTCTTCTGTGCGTCCTGCCACGCCACACAGAACTCCCGAGGCAATTTGATTGGCGGAGATCTCGGCCCGGAACTGACTCGCGTCGGCAGCAAGGTCAATCCAGACTGGGTGCGCCGCTGGTTGCGGGCGCCCCAAGGCTACGACCCCAAGACGCGCATGCCACGTTACCGCTACACCGAAAAAGAGGTGGCGCTGCTCACAGCATATCTCCTCGGCAAAAAAGATGACGATTTCCTCGCCAACGTCCACCTCGCTCCCTCAGATGAGGCAAGCATCGCGCGCGGCAAGAAACTCGTGTCGGACTACGGCTGCGCCGCGTGCCATCGCATCAATGGCGTGAATCCGCCGGAAGGATTCGCTCCCGATCTCTCCCGCATCGGTAGTAAGCCGCTTTTCCAGGTTGGATTTCTGCGCGGTATGCCTGAGACGTTGCCTGCTTACATTTCCGGAAAGATTCGCGATCCCCGTGCCTTTGGCCCCGCGCTAAAAATGCCCAGCTTCATTCTGACCGACCGGCAAGTCGAAGCGTTGACCACCGCGCTGCTGGCGCAAACCGACCGCGCCGTAACCATGCCTCCGGAGTTGGTCCGCTCTTCTCCCCACGCCAAGTATCATCCCGGCGGCGATGCCGGCCGTCTGATGGAAGAGTTGCGGTGCCAGAGTTGTCACGCCATCAACGGCAATGGCGGCGACATGGCCCCGGACCTCACCTTTGAAGGCAGTGCCGTCCAGCGCGCGTGGCTGCTCGAGTTCATGAAGAACCCGGACACGCTTCGCCCCGCGCTCATCCGTCGCATGCCCAAGTTCAATCTGAGCCCAGCCGAAATTACGCGCCTCACCGATTACATGATGACCGCTTACCAGGCGCCGGGATTTGATTCGCAAGCGCTGGATCTTCGCGCCCTGAACGCGGATGCTGCCGCGCGAGGCAAGGAGCTGTTTTATACGAAATACGCCTGCCAGTCTTGCCACATCGCCGACCACAAAAAAGACAAAGGCTACGTTGGCCCCGCCCTGGCCAATGTCGGCGATCGCCTGAGTGCCGTCTGGATTTACAAATGGCTCAAGGATCCCAACGCTCTTTTGCCCGGTACAGCAATGCCCAATTCGCATCTCACGGAAACGGAAGCGCGCGACATGACCGCCTTCCTGCTCACTCTCAAAGCACGCAAGAAGGGAGCCGCCAAGTGAAGTCCACCTTCTCAACGTGCGTCCTCGCTTCCCTGCTGCTCTCCGGCTGCGCGAAACAGGCCAACGTACCTCCTCCACTCGCCCCCAAGGCGTACGGCACGCAAATCGTCGAGCAGAGCGGCGGGAAGCAAGCCGCCGGCGTGGGCGCGAAATTGAAAGATCCGGTCGTGGTGCAGGTAAATGGTGCCGATGGCAACGCGGTTGCCGGCGCGCTCGTCTCTTTCCATGGCGATGGCCTCAGTTTCACGCCGTCACAGGCGCTTACCGACGACAGCGGCCAGGTGAGCACGGTCGCGCAACTCGGCACGATTCCGGGCAGCTATGTGATTGTTGCCGAAACGTCCAAGTCCGGCGGGGGCATCTTTTCCTTGAATTTGCGCGAAATCGCTCTCGGCTACCAGGAAAAGGTCGGCAAGCAGATCAGCGATAAGTACTGCATCATGTGTCACGATCCGGAATCAACGCCCGAACGTGTCTCCAACTTCGATAACCTCGCTCCACCGCCGTCACATCTCTTTTCCGATGGCAGTGTATTGAATGCCATGTCAGACGCCGACCTGATCAAGATCATCGCCGATGGCGGCCCGGCCCTCGGCAAGTCTCCGCAAACGCCCGCCTACCGAGGCACGCTGACGCCCGGCGAGATCAAAGCCGTCGTCGCCTACATTCGCGCCATCGCCGACCCGCCGTATCCGCACTCTCCAGGGCCTATTACAGATCATCGTGGTTGTCGGTACTGGAACGCGACGATGGAGGACGAACCAAACTGGCTTTCGGGCGCCCTTCTTGTTCCGAGGGAAGGCGCTTGTTCGCTAGCTCATGCTGGGGAGCCAATCGAGGCCATTGCAAAGCATTTCGGAGGGAGCGTACAGCTTTGTCGGTGGCGCATTTATCAGGCCGGAACACATCATCAACTGCCGCGTGCCCCATGTGCTGTTTTTGCACGTGGGGCTTTTGGGTTGTGAACATTCTCGGTCGCTTACCCCTCGGTAGACGCGTGGCCAACTCGAAATTAGCAGGCACGATTCGGCTGGCGCATCCTTGCGGTTTTGCAGGGGTGCGGGTTTTTCGCCGCATTTTCAGAGTGAATCCTGCCAACTCATTCGAACGGTACCAACAAAGTAATTGACACGCAGGGTACTTTCTGCTATTCTTTCTCGTGTTTGCCCAGTCAAACCTCGCCGAAACGACGCCCACGGGGACTCCTCTTCCTCCTTTACTTCATTTAACTCCTTTACTTTCTATTGCTTCCGCACTCTTTTCCCTGACGGCACTCACGCAACCCTTGCTTTTTCAATCGCTTGCGCACTCTTTCCATCGCAATGGGGGGTGTAACCCCCTCTCTACTTTCCTGCTCCCTATTCTTACGTCATTCTCCACCGCTAAGTCTTTTGGAATCACATCGTTTGCAGACCCCCACCCACTAAGCCCTATCGAATCACATCGTTACAAAAACCAAGGGGGGAGGGGGTGTTCAGTCGGAAGGATCGAGCGACGGGGCAGCCGCGTCGGAAGATTGATGCGCAGGCTGAGCAGTCTCTTCGGGGCGCGCGACATAGGTCGCCAGTGTGAGGCTGGCGAAAAGAAGCAGCGCGGCGACGAAATAGGGAGCGCCGGGAAGATGGAGGATGGCGCGAGGCGAGATGGCCGCAGCAAAGACTTGCGTGAAGAGAACAGGGCCGGCCATACCGGTGATGGCGCGAAGAGAGTTGATGGCTCCTTGCAGCTTGCCTTGAGAGGAAGGGTCGACGCGGCGGGACATCAGCGATTGCATGGCCGGTCCCGCGATGCCCCAAAGAGCGAGGAAGGGAATGGAGGCGAGGACCATCCATCCGCGGGAAGCGAGGGCGAAACACGCGAAGCCGAGGACGCCGAAGAATAAGCCGGAGAGAAGGCTGCGGCGTTCGCCAAAGCGCTTAACAAACGGGCCGACGAGGGCGCCGGAAACGGCCGCGGCGCAGATGCCGACAACAGCGAGGGAGAGGCCTACGTCGCGACGGTTCCAGTCGTAGCGATATTCGGTGTACAGGGCCCACACGGACGGAAGGGAATTGTGCGCGAGGTAGTAGAGAGTGGTAACGACGGAGAGGCCCGCGAGTTCCGGATGCGAGCGGAGAAGGTTCAGTGAGCCCAGGGGATTCGCCATGTGCCAGGCGGATTTGGCGCGGCGTTCGGGCGGGAGTGATTCAGGAAGGATGAAAAGGCCGTAAAGGGCATTGGCGAGGCTGAGTGCGGCGGCGGCCCAGAACGGAAAACGAAGATTGATGCTGCCGAGAAATCCTCCCACGGCTGGTCCAATGATGAAACCGATGCCGAACGCGGCGGAGATCAAGCCGAACTGCTTGGCGCGCTTTTCCGGCGGAGTGACATCGGTGATGTAAGCGAATGCCGTGGCGACGTTGGAGGTGGTGATACCGGAAATAATGCGGCCGACGAAAAGCCACGCCAGCGACGGGGCGAGCGCCATGAAAACGTAATCAATGCCCAGGCCGAAGCAGGAGATGAGGATGACGGGGCGGCGGCCGAAACGATCTGACCAGGCGCCGAGAATGGGCGAGAAAATAAATTGCATGGTGGCCCAGGCAAATCCGAAATACCCGATAATGTTGGAAGCGCGAGCGAAGTCACCGCCTTCAAATTGCCGGATGAGATCGGGAAGAACCGGGGCGATGATGCCGAAGGCCAGAAAGTCAAAGACCACCATGATGAGGATGAAGGCAAAAGCAGCGCGGCCGGCGCCGGGAGCAGGAGTGGTAGTCGTTTCAGCCATCAGGAGCTCAGCTGGCTAAATCTCGAGGATGACGGGGAGAATCAAGGGCCGCTTGGAGGTATGTTTGTTGATATATCGCTTGAGGTCGACGCGAATTTTTTCCTTGATGACGCCCCAATCGCCTTTTTCTTCCGCGTTCGATTGCTCGACCGTCCTGAGCACCACGTCTCGCGCTCCGGCAATCAATTCCTGCCCGTTATCGCTCATCAAACCGCGCGTCACGATTTCCGGCTGCGATTCGAGCTTGCCTGTATGTTTGTCGATCGCGATGATCGGAACAACCACGCCGTCTTCCGAAAGGTGCTTGCGGTCGCGGATCACGACCTCTTCGATTTCTTCCAGCGATCCGGAATCCACGCAGACGCGTCCAGCCGTGACCGGATCACGCCGGAACGCGCCGTCCTCCGTGAACTCTATCGTCTTTCCATCTTCGAGCACGAGAATCTCGCCGCTGACGCAACCGAGCTGATGCGCGAGTGCCGCATGCCGGAACAAATGCCGGTATTCGCCGTGCACCGGAATGAAATACTTCGGCTTCACGAGCTGCAGGAGCAGTTTTTGTTCTTCCTGGCTGGCGTGCCCGGAAACGTGAATCGTCCCCGCGGAATTGTCATAGTAAACGAGCGCTCGCCTCCGGAACATGTGGTCCAGCATCCGGAAAATCGCCTTTTCGTTCCCCGGAATGATCCGTGCGGAAAGAATGACGCTGTCATTTTCGTCCACCGACACGAAGCGGTGGTTGTCGACTGCGATTCGCGAGAGCGATGACATCGGCTCGGCCTGGCTCCCGCTCGCCAATATGACAAGCCGCTTCGGATCGAACCCGCGGATATCCTGCGGCCGCACCACCATCCCGTCCGGGATCCGCAAGCACTCCAGGGAGTGCGCGATCTCCACGTTGTCGATCATGCTTCGTCCGACGAACGCCACTTTCCGCCCGACTCGCGCCGCGATGTCGATCACTTGCTGAATCCGGTGAATCGAAGACGCAAAGCATGACAGAATCACGCGCCGCGGCGCGGAACGGCACAGCTCTTCAATCCGCGGCACGACCGCCCGCTCGGACGGCGTAAATCCCGGCCTTTCGACGTTCGTCGAGTCGCTGAACAGCGCCAGCACGCCTTCGTTGCCATAGCGAGCGAACGCATGCAGATCGAACGGCGCTCCGCCCACAGGCGTGTGATCAATCTTGAAATCACCCGTGTGGATGATCACACCGAGCGGCGTGCGTATCGCCAGCGACACGCAATCGATCGTGCTGTGCGTTACGGAAATAAACTCAATTTCGAACGGTCCG
The DNA here is from genome assembly GCA_035544995.1 of Candidatus Acidiferrum sp. Lineage (GTDB taxonomy): Bacteria > Acidobacteriota > Terriglobia > Acidiferrales > UBA7541 > Acidiferrum. The sequence goes on along the minus strand of DASZZI010000013.1, from coordinate 7,761 downwards.
ATTTCCACCATGCGTCCCGGCAAGACTTCGCGAAGCGTTGTAGAATCCAGCATCCCCGCTTCTTCCAGCCGCTTCTTCACGAGCGCCAGCGTAAATCGCGTCCCGTAAATCGGCACATTCAGGTCGCGCAAGATGTAGGGAAGAGCACCGATGTGGTCTTCGTGTCCGTGCGTCAGCACAATGGCCCGCACGTGAGCTCGGTTCTGCTTTAGATAAGTCGTGTCTGGTATGACGAGATCGACGCCCAGCAGTTCTGATTCCGGAAACATCATCCCCGCGTCAATGACGAGAATGTCCTCGCCAAGCCGCAGCGCCATCATATTCATGCCGAATTCGCCAAGACCACCGAGAGGAATCGCTGTGAGGGAGTGAGTGGACTTGCTCAATGAAGCGTCAGCTCCGGGACGCAAATGGGAATCTTATCACACCGACCGAATGCGTGCCGCGTATCCGTGGGTTGTCAGTGGCGGTCACCGCTTGAGAAAAGATGAGCAATCAAGACGAGGATCACCGCGCCCAGCGTGGCCGCTGTGAGCGAATACCAGAAACCCCCGCCGAAGATTCCCAATTTCACGAAAACCCACCCGCCGATGAAGGAGCCAACGATTCCGAGAACGATGTCCGTGATGCACCCAAATCCACGTCCGCGCGCTATTTTCCCTGCGAGCCAACCCGCAATTAGCCCGATGATCAACCATCCGAAGAACCCGTGGGGGAGCGAGATCCAGACACTTCGTATCTGAAATAACGCGATCAGTAATACTCTGGGCATTCGGCCTCCTTGATCCTTTTCGCATTCAGTTTGGCGAGCGTTGTGACGCAGTCTATCAAATCTCGGAGCGCTATTCTTCGCGGAAAACAGTTTCCGCAAATCAAAGGGCTAGGGGCGGCCAAAGCGTTGCTAGGCTACGGCCGGTTGCTGCTGCGTCATACAGTGCAGTGTCCCCAGTCCCAGCACAAGATCGCGGCAGGCGATTCCCACCACCTCGCGGTCGGGGAAAAAACCCGCAAGCGTGTTCAGCGCGACGCGATCGTTGGGATCGTTGAACGTGGGAACCAGGACGATTTTGTTTGCGATATAAAAATTGGCGTAGCTCGCGGGAAGCCTCTGCCCATGGAAATAAACCGGCGCAGGCATCGGGAGCGTCTCGATGCGAAAGGCGCGGCCGTCCATATCTTTCATCGATTTCAAGCGGGCGAGGTTTTCCTGCAATGGTGCGTGATTGATGTCAGACGGGTTCTGTTCGACCACCGCGAAGATCGTTGTGGGATTCACGAAACGGGCGAGATCATCCACATGGCCATGGGTGTCGTCTCCGGCGATGCCATTCCTCAGCCAGAGAACCTGCGTCGCGCCAAGATAGTTGCGAAATACGTGTGCGTAATCATCGCGGTTGAAGCCCGGATTTCGCACTTGAGTTCTGCCAAGGAGGCATCCCTCAGTGGTAAGCAGCGTGCCACGGCCGTTGACATCGATGCTGCCGCCTTCGAGGACCACCCGGCGGCCGTTGTGCACGGGCTGCCACACGCGGCGTTTGAGCTTTTTATTCACTTGGGTGACGGCAATGGCATCCTTCTTGTGGTTGCTGTACTTGGACCAGCCGTTGAAAAGCCAGTGGGTAAAGGCGACTTCGCCGGCAGAACTTTTCACGCAGATGGGCCCGGAATCGCGCATCCAGCAGCGATTGGTAGGGACGCGGAAGAAGTCCACGTTCGCGAGATTTGCGCCGGACTCCTTCAGAATCACGCGAACCCGCGATTCGGCCTGGCGGTTTTGAACCAGCAGATAAACACGCTCGGCGTTCGCGAGATGGCGCACGATTTCCGCGAACGCCCAGGGAATGGGGCCGAATTTGCCGGGCCAGTCGGAAAGCTCATGCGGCCAGGCGAGCCACGTGGCTTCATGATGTTCCCACTCCGCCGGCATCCAGAGGCCTTGTTCAAATGGAGTGGACTGAGTTGCTGTTCGAGATTTGCGCTTCATTCGCCCAGCCAGCGGTTGAGGATCGGCGAATACGCATCAATGCGGCGGTCTCGCAGGAACGGCCAATTCCGCCGTATTTCTTCGCTCTTGGCCGGGTCGCATTCCACGACCAGTATCTCTTCCTTGTCGTTCGAAGCTTGCGAAATCATCTGCCCAAAAGGATCGGCAACGAAGGAATTGCCCCAGAACTCCAGGCCAGCATCTCCTGCGGACGGCTTGCCTTCGAATCCCACGCGATTCACGACCGCAACGTACACCCCGTTAGCGATGGCATGCGACCGCTGGATGGTCCGCCAGGCATCGAGTTGCGCAGCGCCAAATTGCGCCTTCTCGTGCGGATGCCACCCGATGCTGGTGGGATAAAAAATCACCTGCGCCCCGTGGAGCGCGGTAATCCGCGAGCCCTCCGGATACCACTGGTCCCAGCAGATCTGCACGCCGATTCGTCCATAGCGCGTATCGAAATTCGGAAAACCGAGATCGCCGGGGGTGAAATAAAACTTCTCGTAATAGAGCGGATCGTCCGGGATGTGCATCTTCCGGTATTTGCCGAGAAACTTTCCGTCGGCATCCAGCACCGCGCACGTATTGTGATAAATACCAGCCGCGCGCCGCTCGAAGAACGAGACCACCAGCACGACCTCTTTTTCCTTGGCAATTCTTGCCAGCGCATCGGTGGCCGGCCCCGGCACCGGTTCCGCCAGATTGAACAGCTCGGCATCTTCCTTTCGGCAAAAGTATTCACTGCGGAAAAGCTCGTGCAATGAGATGATCTGCGCACCGCGCGCCGCGGCCTCGCGGATCTTCTCGATTGCCCGAGTCAGATTCTCTTCTGCATTCGGCATGCATCGCATCTGCACGAGACCAAGGGTAAATTTGTCTGCCATGATTTTTAGTTTAACATGAGCGCAATGCGTGTCCGTGCTCGCGATTTGCTCTTCCTTTACGGATGAGTTTGTACTATCAATCTCCGAGCAATTCAATCCTGCAAGCGTCAGGGGCGCGCTTGCGAATTAAATGTTAAGAAATATTTCATTTTAGGGTGTCGAGGAAAACCGATGGCCAAACAACCCAAGAAGACGGTGACGGGACGCGTCTTGCACGATCCTGTCAAGGACAAGCTTCGCCCGATCTTTCCGCTCGATCTTTCGAAGTGCCGCACGATCGATACTCTTGTCCGCGCCATGGGCAACACCGCCTTCACCGGCCGTCAGATTGGCGACGCCGCGGACGTCCTCGAAGCCATGGCCCGCGACAAAGACTGCTTCATCGTCATGACCCTCTCCGGGGCCCTCACGGTCGGCAAAATGGGCCTCATCTTCTGCGATCTCATCGAATCCGGCGTCGTCAAGGCCATCGTCTCCACCGGCGCGCTCATGGCCCACGGGCTTGTCGAAGCCACCGGCCACTCGCACTTTCGCTATGACGACAAAATGGACGACAAGGCGCTATTCCACGCGGGCTACAACCGCGTTTACGATTCGCTCGAACCCGAGGTCAACCTCGACCACGTGGAAGAAGTGATGGACCACATCCTCGAGAACTGGGACGCCAACGAGGTCGTTTGCAGCTGGAAGATTCACCGGCGAATCGGGGAGTTCTTGCACAAGAAAATGCCCGGGCGTGGAATTCTCAAATCCGCTTACGAACACAAGGTCCCAGTTTTCGTTCCGGCCTTCACGGATTCGGAGCTGGGAATCGATTTTGCGCTCCACAAAATCGCTCGCCAAAAAGCTAAGCGCCCACTTCTCCGCTTTGACCCTTTTGAGGATTTCGAGAGATTTGCCGATACCATGCTCTCGACGAAGCGCATGGGCATTTTCACGGTTGGCGGCGGCGTTCCGCGCAACTGGTCGCAACAATTCGGCGTTTACGCGGAATTGCTCGCACGCCGCGGCTATAAGAAACTGCCTTTGAAGCGGTACAACTACGGCGTGCGCATTTGTCCGGAGCCCGTCCACTGGGGCGGTCTCTCCGGCAGCACTTATACCGAAGCCGTGTCCTGGGGAAAATTCGTTCCCCTCGAAGAAGGAGGCCGCTTCGCGGAGGTTTTCGATGACGCCACGGTGGCGCTCCCGCTGATCGTCGGCGCCGTTCTCGAACGCATCGGGTACTGCAGGAAAGAGTAGCAGCCGGGTCCCGGGCCCCAAAGCAACCTTTAAAAGGAGAAACAACGATGAAGCGAATCGTAATCGCGGGAATTTTAGGCGGCCTGACGCTGTTCTTGTGGCTGTATCTTGCGCATGATGTCCTCGGTCTCGGCGAGATCGGCATCAAGGAGCTTCCCAACGAAACACCGGTGCTCAATGCAATGCAAGGGGCCATTCCGGCGCCCGGCTTTTATTTCTTTCCAGGAACGGGCTTGGGACCAAACGCAACGGCAGCGGAGCGAAGAGCGGCGATGCCCGAGTTGATGAAGAAGTACGAGCAGGTGCCGCACGGAATCCTCATCTATCATCCACCGGCAGGCCCCTTTCGATTTGGTGCGGCGCTCGGCAAACAGTTCGCATTGAACGTCGTGCAGGCGCTGCTATTCGCCTTGCTGCTCTCCTGGGCGGGCGGTCTTGCAAGCTACGCCGCGCGCGTGGGCTTCGTGTTCGTCGCTGGTCTGCTCGCGGGGCTCAGCACCAACGTCGAGTATTGGAATTGGTACGACTTTCCGGGGAATTACACGGCCGGCTATATGGCCACGCAGATCATCGGATTCTTGCTGGCGGGATTCGTCATCGCCGCGTTCGTGAAGAAGCAGCCCGCCGGAGCGAACGCTTAGCAACTCTCAAGAACTGCGGAATTCGGGCAATGCTAAAGGAACCGCCATGGCGAAAGCGGGCGCGGTGAGGAGTGAGTTCTTGTGCGGCGTACACCCCGGCGTGACGATGGTGCAGAAATGGGTGGCGGAACTGAAAGACAAGACCGGGTGTTCGCTCGAAGAATGGATCGCCCTGGTCAAGAAAGAAGGCCCTAAGGACGAAAAGGGCCGCCGTGACCGGCTGAAAGCCAAACACAAGCTAGGCACGAACAGTGCGTGGTGGATTGCCGAACGCGCGGAAGGGAAGGGCGCCGAAGACGACGATCCCGAGTCCTACCTGAGAGCCGCCGTTCGCTACGTCGAAGAGCAGTATGCGGGGCGCAAGCAAGAACTGCAGCCCGTCTATGACCAACTACTCAAACCAGGCAAGTCACTGGGCCAAGACGTAAAAGCATGCCCCTGCAAAACGATCGTACCGCTCTACCGGAGTCACGTTTTCGCACAAATTAAACCAACAACCAACACTCGAATCGACCTCGGCCTGGCTCTGGCGAAATATAAAGGCAAGATGCCGAAGCGCATCATCGACACCGGCGGCCTCGCGAAGAAAGACCGCATTACCCGCCGGATTCCGGTGGGATCGGTTAATGAAATCGATGATGAAGTGAAGAAGTGGCTGAAAACAGCCTACGAACTCGATACTTAATTCGCGAATCAGTCGTCTTCGCCGATGAGAATCGCCGCGCCAAGCACCGTGGTCCACAAGCCGCGCTTGTCGCCGACCGCAGACTGCGTCACGTTCATCGTGCGCACGATCTTGTTCGAAATTCGGTAGACTTCTTTTTTTTCATCGAACGACAAGTCCGGGTCGAACTCCACATTCAGCGTCGTCGCCAGCATTTCCGCCGCCAGCTCTTCCGCGTATTCCCCCGCGACTTCCTCGGTCTCGCCGAAGGAATGGTGCTCCGACAGATATCCATACATGGACTTGTCACTCGGCAGCGCCAGCCCGATGCTCGCCGCAATCAGCCGGTGCGCTTCTTTGGTCGAGTTTTCGCTGATCACCGTGAACGCCACCTGTCCCGGCTTCATGTACTTTAAGCCTTCGCTGCGCGAGATCAGCTTGCAGTTCGGGGGAAAAATCGACGATACGCGCACGATGTTGCAGGCCGCGATCCCCGCGTTGCGCAGCGCGAGCTCAAAGCTCGATAATCTTTCCCGATGTTTGCCGACGCCCTTGGTGAGGAAGATCTTCTTAGCGACGAACGCCATAGTACCGGTGTGCGGTGCCTCCGTGAGTAGCCTAACCGTCGAGAATTTTCCTGCTGTGGAAAACTAACAAGAAGGTATCCGAGTGTCAACGCAAATCCCGCACAATCCGCAAAAAGTGCGCGGCCTTGCAGGCAAAGAGGAATGGGAGATTACACGCTCGGACCATTCTCGATTGATTCGCCCACGATGTGTTGAAGAAGTTTGCCGAGTGGCTTGCACAGTGCGACCACTTTGCCCAGGTCTTCCGAAGCAAAATTCGGCCCCGCGAGCGAAGAATTCGCTCCCTTGCGGCTGATCTGAATGATTCCAACCACTTTGCCGTCGGATAGAATCGGGGCGCTGATAATTTTCTGTATCGCTTCCGTGGAGTATCCGCTCACTTTGACGCCCTCAAACACGCTGACGTGACGCGATCCAGCAAAATTATTGTTGATCTCCGGGCGGTTATCGCGCGCCGTCCGGGCCGCCAGCGCCGAATTGCTCGAAAGCGGAATGAATCCCACGTTCTTCAGCGCTTCCGGCACCAGGAAATGCAGATGCCGCCACTTCGTCGATAAACCGAGGATCGCGACTTCGTCCGTCTTCACACCCAAATTCTTCGCAATGCGTTCCGCGATCGAGGACAGCGAGATTTGCGATGTCCCGGAGGCATCCGTGCCCAGGGCATTCGCGAGGCGTTCAAGTTCTGAAACAAGGCTGAGACTTGTGCTCATGGGAAATCCGATTGTTTTTGACTATGTGACTCGACGGAATGGCAGCCGGCGAATAACATCCATTCCATAAACATTGTAACGAACTCCGTTGCTACCTTTGCAAAGAAATTTCCGAGAATTTCGTTTCCTTCGCAGTTCCAACGTCAATCGAAAATCCGGCCATCCAACCGCCCGGCTTGCAGGAACTATTCCAACTCCCTATACTGAGTGTGCCGCGATTTCCCAGCGCCGGAGGGCGGCCTACGCGGCGGAGAGGGCATGTCCGCTACGGCAACCCCGCCTGACACAAGTTATCTTCTCAGAAAGCTTCATTCCTTTACTGGCATACTTCCTGTTGGCGCATTCCTCGCTGAGCATTTTTGGTCAAACAGTTCCGCGCTCGTCAGCGCCGCCAAATATAACGAAACCACCCGCGAGCTCCAAACCATTCCGTTCCGCCTCATCGTGGAGTGGGGCGTTATTTTTCTGCCCATGCTTTTTCATGGCGGCTATGGTGTTTACATTTGGCTCCGCGGCAAGTCCAACGTTTCCGCGTACCCCTGGGCCTCCAACTGGATGTACACCGCGCAGCGCTACACCGGGTTGATCGCCTTCGTCTATATCGGCTGGCATCTCTATACGGAGCGGTGGCTCACTCACGGGAAGTCCACCTACGCAGACGTAGTACAACTTCTGCAGAATCCCTACGCGCTCACGTTTATGTTCGTCGGCGTGCTCGCCTCTTCCTTTCATCTCGGTGTGGGCATCTGGAATTTTCTGTGTAAATGGGGCCTGGCGGCGACCGTTCCGGCGCAGCGTGCGGCGGGGCGGCTGGGCGTGGTGGTCGGCTTCACATTCAGCGTTGTAGGCGTTCTGATCATCCTTAGCTTCCGGTTGAACTGGCACCCCTTCGAGTTCTATTCCAAATGAACGATAGAACTGCGGCGCGCTGCGGGGCACTGCGGGCAGGACTAAACCCCTTACCATCAACAAACCGATACCCTGTGGAACTGCGGCGCGCTGCGGGTAATAGGAAACGAACGGCCACTCAATCGGCCACACTG
>DASZZI010000012.1:0-16549 GCA_035544995.1 Candidatus Acidiferrum sp. | reverse complement strand
CGTGCAGCCTGGCTCGCACATCATCCTGGAGCAGACGTGTGTCGGTGACGGTGTCTGGGTGCCGAAACGCCTCGAAGTGCGGGCAAGCGCCAGAATCCTTTTCCTAAAGAGTCTCGACATGGACAGGATCCTCACTTACTCGGACTATCGCCCGGCGGCGGACGGCCCATATTCTGTGAGCAGAGAGCGGTGGTTCTTCCCTACCGGCTAGATTCGATTGCTGCGACACGGAGACAGCTCTACTTCTTCACGGCCTGCTTGCAGGTGTAGCCGTTCTCAAGCTTCAAACCTCCAGGTTCTGACCTCAAGGATCGCTTAAAATCCCTCGCTTGCTTCCGAGCCACATGGCCGCTCAGTGTGAGCAATATGAACGGTTTAAGTTGGACCAAGCGGAACGACTGAAAGAATGCGAGCTGAAGCGTGTGATGGCCGGCTTGTTCCTTGATGTACACATACCTCCGCCTGCCGAGGCAAAAACTTGCTGGATCCGATCTTTCGACACAGAAAACCGCTCCGGTGATAACTAATGACATAACGGCGTCGGCCGCACAACGAGCCGAGAGGTTCCGCACTTCAACTTCACTTCGTTTTGTCGTTGCCGGGAGACGCTTTTGCGGGATGAAGCTTGTTATAGTCTTTTATATACACGCGCAAGCCGGAGTCCGGCGTAATTTTTGCATAGCCTGCCGAAAGCTGTTCTTTGTAATGATCCAGGAAGAAATCGAGTGGATCATTTGGATCCATGTCGATGAGGATCAAATCCGCATCGTTCATGACCAGCTTGCCGAAGCGGAGACGATTGTTCTTGTAGGCCATGTAATTTCCGGCGCGGATATTTTTCACCGGCTTGGCATCCGAACCGCCAAAAATCTGAATAATTTTCTCGCCTTCAATTCGTACGGAGACCACCTTGCCTTCAATATGGGGAGGCGGCAGGATCTGTTCAAGATCAAGGATCAGATCGTCCTCTTGAGCCTGCACACCCGGAACTTTGCCCTCCTTGATCAACTCGCCTAAATCGATGCCGAAGAGATCCATCAAACCTTTTACCGGGACATGCATGGCCTTGATTTTCTCGCTGTGCAGCCGAAGTTTTCCGTCAGCGGTGGGAGTGAGAATTCCCTCCGTCTCGAACGGGATGTCCCCCTTGTCATGGAGCTTTCCCTTCACTTTCAGGCGCCCCTTCTCAACGCTGATGGATAGCTCTGTTAAGGGCGAATGCGGACGCGCAAAAACATAAGAATTGAGAACGTTCGCCAAGTTTGACGAATCAATGGCGATCTCTGCCGTGCTTATGCGCAGGTTAAACGAGTCTTTGTCGTCGAAGTCGGGAAATTCATTTTTGCCGAGGGGCACGAGCACACCGTTCAGTGATTTTATCTCCACCGCCACGGTCTCCGAAAAGCGAAACGTGACGTTGCTCATCTGCGTCTGGACCGTGCCCTCCTGTTTGTCGTTGGTCGGAGAATTTTGGCCAGCGACGATTCCTGGTGCCGCAGTGCAAAGGAGGACGAACAGAGCCCGGGATATCAAAAGCGGTAAAGATATGTGGAACGGCAAGACCAAGTTCCTTACGAATTGCAATATTGCACCTCTAGCAGATCTTAATGCTTAACCTGCGCATGTCTCCTAGTGCGCTTGGTACAGCGGCGATCCCAAGAAGTATCCAAGCCAGGTTTTCCGTCTTGACTTCTCACGCAGGCGGCATGGCACACCGACTTGCTTTCTTTCGAGCCGCCTTGTGAACTCCTGCCATCCGCGCCCAGAAAAGAACACGCTCACTGAAGCGTACCGATCGTCCCGGCGTCCCCCAGATCGCGATCCAGACGCGCAGGCTGTCCGGAAAATGAGCCTGGACCACGGTGCCCGCTGACGCCTAACAAGCTTGAGACACTCTGCTCTCTATCGGCCTTCGTTAATCGCGGTCGGGATTACTGTGGCGCCAATTCCAGTAGTGCCTTTGCACTCTGTGGTGCTGCCTGTGGTACTCACGATAACTCCTGTGCTGTTCTGCCAGGTAACGCCTGTAGGCGCGGTCTTCGCGGTCGTCCCAGTTATGGTAATCACGGTGGTCCCGATCGTAGACTCGGACCTGAGCGCTGGCCTCTTGAGCTTTGGCTTCGGCTACGACTAGGGCTGGTGCAACAATCGCAGCAGCCAAGAATAGTGAACTGATGTAGCGATCTATACGGTGCATGAAGTAGTTCTCCAAGCCCGAGATACCTAGATTCAGAACCCCGGTAGCCATGACTATGTACCCCTGACGTCGCGATGTATGTTCCGTACAGCACAAGTGTGGGAACAAGAATTTCCCCGAAATAAGCGTCGCTTTCATTCGCCTCGAAATCTGATAAATCCTGAACCTCTGCTTAAGCCCGCGGGTACCAGCGTAGAGATGGACGTGGCAGGATCGTTTTTACGAACGAGTGAAAAATCTTGCGCGTCTTATTGGGATCACACTACCCTCAGCATCAGTCGCTATTTCCACTCTTGGCCGCACTCTTGCTCTCTCGGGATTCGTGAAGCGATCGAAGTGTCCGCAATGGAACAGACAGCAGCCCTTTCGATGAGGGATCATGTGTCCGACTGAGTCCGTGGAATCGCAGAATTCCAAACTCGGACTATAAGTTTGGCAGGAAAGTTGGGGGAATTCGTATGAACACAACAACATTAATCATCGTTAGCAGCGTGATTGTGATTGCAATCGTGGTCATCACCGCGATGATTTTTGGCCGAAAGCGCCGTAGTGAGAAACTCCGCACTCGGTTTGGTGGTGCTGAATATGACCGCGCCTTGCAAGAAGGTAAGAGCCGGCGGCATGCGGAAGCGGGGCTCGATAAGCGCACAGATCGGGTGGAGAGTCTTCGCATCCGGCCTCTCGGTGCAGGCGATCGTGCTCGCTTCGTAGAGCCCTGGCGCAGGGTGCAGGCGCGGTTCGTCGACGGCCCTGGAGGTGCCGTAACGGAAGCCGATCAGCTGCTGGGCGACGTGATGTCAACGCGCGGATATCCGGTAAGTGACTTTGAACAGCGTGCCGCGGATATCTCCGTGGACTATCCTTTGGTTCTGGAAAATTACCGTTCCGCCCACGAAATCGCGGTTCGTCAAACGCGCGGGCAGGCCAGCACGGAAGACTTGCGCCAGGCAATGATTCATTACCGGACGCTTTTTGATGAACTGGTCGGAGAGCCAGAGATGGTCCGTGCGAAGGCAGCTTCTTAGGCTCGGATTACATCCGGCGAAGGCTTCACGGCATTGCAGGCACAGTCGAGGCATACGGATTCGCGGCTGACGCTTTCGGTGTACACACAACCGATGCTGGAAGCACATAAGCAACTGGCGTGCAAGATCGCCAGTGTTTTGCTCCGTTCCGCTACCCAATCCGAAATTCAACAAGCAGAGTCGGGAATGGCAATCAAATGAATGATGGACAAGAATTTGAAGTGGCGCGCCCAAGGGGACGATCTTAGAACTCTCGTCCTGCTTCCCAGTGTGTCAATAGAAACACACACTGCATACTGACGGGAACCATTCAACAAATGCGAAATCATATACGCTTCTGCGCGGATTGCGGGGTGAAGGTCACGTGAAGCTCGTCCGGTTCGACGCCGCATCGTAGCCGTAGCCGGTGGACAAATGCCGGCCCGTCAGGAAGGCATAGTTGGTGGTCGTGTCGATCAGCCGCCCCATGTTATCGAACGTGAAGCTGTAGGTGGCGCTGGGGTCCGTCACCTGCGTCAGATGGCTGTCGTTGTCGTAAGTGTAATTCACCGTGATGGAATCAGGCCCGAACAACTGTCAGAACAGGGATTCCTTGCACGTAGGATGATCGCGGTACCATGACTGTAGCGGAACCCGCCGGAGTGCTATCGACCAGGAAGGCGTTGGAATATGTAGCGAACGAGAAGTCTCCAGGCTGTCTATATATAGATGAGAACGTATTGTGTATGCGTTCCGGTCGGAACGTTGTCCCATTTTACCCGGATGAAGAGATCACGAATTTCCGCGAGGCTGAAGGTGTCCTTTGAGGCGCAGTCCGGATTCTGAGTCACGTCATCACAAAACTTGACTGTCGCTGTGGGAGTGGGAGGAGCCGTGACAGTGATGGTTGCAGAAGCTGATTTCGTACTGTCCGTTAAGCAGGCACGGGTCCGTGCGAGCGCCCGCGACGACTTGAGAGCGGCCGGGAAATATCACGAGCGTTCTTCTTTCGACCCGAAGATACCCCTTTAGGTCAATACTGACCGTTAGACCAGTAGATTCCTCGCAAATGATCTGTCTAGACTAGTCCATCGTCGACATTCGCTACCTAAGGACCTCCATGAACCTCGGATTTCCAACGGAGAGTGCCAAGAGCACCGCTGAGCTCGATCATGTGGCCGAGTTTAGGCAAGGTCTCGAGCTACTCAAGAACGAATACCCCCAAAAGGCCCTGGTGAGATTGCGCCGCGCGTTCGAATGCGAGAAGCACAACCCTTACTACCTCTCGTTTCTCGGATTGTCGATCGCGCGTGCCCAACGGAAGTGGGATCAGGCGACGGAGCTTTGCGAAATAGCGGTACAGCTGAGACCTAAAGAGATCCAGTTCCACCTGAATCTGGGAGAGGTGTATGCATCTTCCGGGCGACGCGAGAAGGCGCTAGATATGCTAGAAGCGGCCTTGAAATTATTCGGCGAAGACGCGCGCTTAAAGCAGGCTCGTAGCAAAGTGGAGAACCGTCGTAATCCCCTAGTGCCTATTTTCGGGCGCGAGCATTTCTTGAACCGCGAACTCGGCAAATTGCGGCACCGCACATTGAAACGCCTGGGGAAAGACAGCAATTGAAACGTTTCTCTGGTCCAGATCAGGTGTTCGGGCAGGTCTCCGGCTTGTCGTTCTTCGAAGACCGAACAGCCACCTTCTTTTCGTCCTTGTCGAACCGGAATGAGATTGTTGAAAAACTCGGCTGCGAACAGATTTTGCTTGCCGTGACTATCCCCTAGTGTGTTAGTGAGCATTTCAGGAGGTAGATCGCAGATGATGGGTCAGCAACCACGAACAGAATCGTTGTTTTATTACTTCCGCCTGGAAGACCAGATTCCCGAAGACCACCTGTTATGGCTGATTGATCATTATGTGGACTTCCGCTTCGCGCGAGAGCGGCTCAAGAGCTTCTACAGCTTGACGGGTCGGCCGTCGATCGACCCTGAGGTGCTAGTGCGCTGCTGCTCGTTGGCTATCTCTATGGGATCACGAGCGAACGGCGTTTGCTCGAAGAAGTGCGGATGCATCTTGCGTATCGTTGGTTCGTGCGACTCGGGCTTGAGCAAGAGGTTCCGGACCATTCGACATTCTCGAAGAATCGGCACGGGCGCTTTCGCCCGTCCGGAGTGTTTCGAGAGGTGTTCGAGGAGATTGTGAGGCGTTGTTTGGAGGTAGGTTTGGTGGAAGGCCAGAATCTAGCGGTGGATGGGACGATGTTGGGAGCGAACGCAAGCCAAGGAAGTCGGATCCCGCGAGAGAGGTTGAGGGAGGCAGCGCAGGTTTCACGGACGGTGCGAGAATATTTAGCCGAGCTCGAGCAAGTGAATCCTGTCTCTGATGTGAAGACGATTTCCACGACGGATCCTGATGCGGTCTGGGCGACCAAAGGTGGGCCGGCGATGATGGCTTACTACGACAACTATCTGATCGACACGGCCAGTCGGGTCATCCTGGATGTGGAAGCCACACCCGCACTTTCTCGTCAGGAGATGGTAGCCGCGCGCCGAATGGTCGAGCGAGTTGAAAAGTTCGAGCTGCGAGCGGAGAGTTTGGGAGCGGACAAGGCCTACGGTAGTGGAGAGTTTCTGGCGTGGTTGTTGGGTCGGGGTGTGCAACCCCACATTCCTGTGATCGATCGTCGTCATCAGACGGGTGGACATTTCACCCGCGACCAGTTTCGTTACAGCCCTGCGGAAAACGTCTACTATTGCCCGGAAGGAAAACCGCTACGGTTTCGCGGCCGACATCACACCGTGCGCGGTTCTTCCTATTGTTCGACAGCAGCTCAGTGCCAGGGTTGTCCCCAGAAAACGCGTTGCACGCCAACGGCTTATGGCAAGCTTTTCATTCACTGGGATGAACCAGCCCGCCAAGTGGCACGGGCCTTTGCGGGCACACCTGCTTACGAACGTTCGCGAAGAGCTCGCTACAAGATTGAGGCTTTGTTCGCCGAACTCAAACAGCGAATGAGAATGCAGCGAGTCCGGCTGCGTCGGTTGTGAAATGTATCCGAGCAGTTCTTGTTGGCGGCCACAGCCCAGAACCTGAAACGGCTGGTGCGATTTCTTGAGCAAGGATCGCTTACGCTTAAACCGCAGGTCGGTGGATGAACCATGAGCGGAAAGAAGGGGTAAAGCAACAAACAGGAAGTCAGAATAGGTGAGGAACCCTACTGGCAGATAGCCAACAACAGAATTGTCCTCGTTCTCCATGGGTTTTTCAACACTCTCATGCGTTTTCGGCACACGGCTTTCATCCAACTGCACTAAATGAAACGCCATGACTTATGTGATCAGAAGCCGAGAGGTTTTTGACACAGGGCGTCATTGGGTGGATAGGTGTTGATAAATCCCGTGGCTGTTGAAAAATTCGCATGCTGGAGGGATTTCTGAGGTGGAGTGCGTGGTGGCGGGGAAGTTCATGTTTCTCGTTCGGGGTTCCAGAAAGTAAGAGGTCGAGGCTTGAGCGCTCTGTTCAAAAAGGAACAGTTATTGGGAAAGGCCTGTGAGAATGTCCGATGCAAGGACCACCACAACGAGTTGTGATGTAGTCCGCAGATTAACCAGGCCGAAGGCGCTAGAAATTTTGTCTTGAGAGAAGCGACGGAAAGACCAGAGTACAGGCCGAGATCGAAGCCAGTCCGCAGCTGAAAGGAGATTCCCATGTCATTGATCTTGCTGATTATTGTCCTCGTGCTCTTGTTCGGGGGCGGCGGAGGCTATTACGGATATCGGAGATGGGGGACGGGCGGAGGCGTAGGGATTGTCGGGTTGATCCTGATCATCCTGTTGGTTTTGTACCTGTTCGGCGGATTGCGTATGTGACGTGACCAGGGACTTTTGCACCAGCGGGAGTGAGAGAGAATTCACTCTGGAGAATCGCAGGTTATGCCGATCATGAGGTACAAGCCTACGGTCGCTCCGGACAAACGGTCTAGCCGGTTTTCCTGACGACACAACGCGCGAAGCGAAACAGGATTAGACCGGAAGGGGCCGGCCAAGAAGGAGGGGCAGAGACATGCTGGTGACGTTCATTCTTCCGGTATTTCTCCTTATAGCGCTTGTGGCTACTCTTCCGATTTGGCCGCATAGCAAGAAGTGGAGTTTTTATCCCATAAGCGGCGTAAGCCTGGTCATCCTGATTATCCTGTTTCTATTTTGGACCGGCCGCTTGTAGGAGAGCAGGTAGAGCACAGTCAGCAAGCTCTGTAAATCCAAGGATTGGCCACCCGCCAAAGACTCACGGCAGCGATTAAACTTGCAAGTATTACCCTCCCATCAGAGAATTCACGGCCGCAGTGTCTCACAAACGCGATGAACACGCGTGTTGCAGAGCATGGCTTCCAACGGATATGACGACGAGAAAAAATCCGCCTACGCAGAATGTCGAAAAGGGCCAAGGATACAAGCTGCTGAGGAGATCCTTCGCGATCTTGGGGCCCGGACTGATCACCGGGGCGGCCGACGATGATCCTTCGGGAATCTCGACGTATTCCGTTGCCGGCGCAGCCTACGGATACGCGACGCTGTGGATCGCGCTGTTCACGTTTCCGCTGATGGCCGCGATCCAACTAATGTGCGCACGGCTGGGCATGGTTACGGGGCGGGGGCTGGCAGCCGCGGTGCGGATTTATTATCCACGCTGGGTGCTCTGGGGAGCCTGCTCGATTCTTGTCGTCGCAAACATCATCAATATCGGCGCTGATCTCGGCGGTATGGCGGAGGCGACGCAGCTCATCACGGGGATTCGATCACTCATCTGGATTCCAGTCTATGCGTTCTTCATCATTGGGGTGTTGCTCTGGGGTTCCTATAAGCTGATCGCGCGGATATTCAAATGGTTGACGCTCGTCTTGTTCGCCTATGTGCTGGCAGCGTTTTACGCTCACGTCGATTGGAGGCACGCGCTGGCGGTGACGTTCGTACCCCATCTGGAGTGGTCACGCGGATTCCTGGCCGTGCTTGTGGCCATTCTGGGGACCACGATATCTCCTTATCTCTTCTTTTGGCAGGCAGCCCAGGAGGTTGAAGAAGAACGGGCCAAGGGCCGAACCCTCGCCCAGAGCAAGGGCGCGACCACAGGGGAGTTAAGAACTGCGCGCGCCGACACGATCGCGGGTATGTTTTTTTCGAATTTCATCATGTATTTCATCATTCTGACCACTGCCGCCACTTTACATGCACATGGGCAGACCAACATCGCAACGGCCCGGCAGGCCGCCGAGGCCTTACGTCCACTTGCCGGCGATGGGGCCTACCTACTCTTCACCTTGGGCCTGATCGGCACGGGAATGCTGGGCGTGCCGGTCTTAGTGGGATCGTGCGCTTATGCGGTAGCGGAAGGAGCAGCGTGGCGGGGCTCCATGGCCGACAAGCCAAAAAGCGCGCGCATGTTCTACGCACTGATGGCCGTCGCAATGGCGTTGGGCCTCGTGCTGAACTATTTGGGTTTCAATGCGGTAAGAATGCTGTTCTGGTCGGCGGTAATCAATGGCCTCCTGGCCCCGCCGCTGATCCTGTTGGTCATCCTCCTAACGAGCAACCACGAAGTAATGGGCAAGCGCGTGAACCCGCCGCTGCTCCGGTACTTAGGCTGGGCCACCTTCGGTGTCATGACTGCGGCAGCGGCGGGAATGATCATTACCTCTTGAGCGATAGTACTGGTGGACGAAAGTGTCGGAAATAGCCGTATCACGACTCTGACTGTTGTTTGCCGTACGATTCGTTCTGCGAGAGACAGCGCAGCCGCAAGCCATGACTCGCACGCCGGGGTCGCATTCCTCCGATTTGGCTGGTGTCCGCACTGGACCTCATATATCTACCGAAGACCGTTCCACTGGAAACGGCGACACTAAGATCAGTGAACAGCGCTCTACGGGATGAGATTGGATGATGTCGCCGGGACGTACGACTTCTGATCTTCGGACTGGCAGGGTTTGAAGCTACTCTAAAGATCGAAGTGGCGGCCCCTTAGTGAAGTCTTCCAGCTTTTGTAACCCTTGTGTTGGCTGAGCCGAAACATCGCCCCGTTCGAAGATACTCATCATTGCGTGGGCGACCATCATGAGCCCCTGAATTTACCGCGGCTTGCTGATTGGATGCTTAAAAATAAACTGACGTACTGGACGTACTGGCAGACCACTTGCGGCCAGATTATTTCGAGGGTGTACAAAAGTGGACAGATGTCCGTTGGCACTGGCTGTTAACATCCGTCCCTGTTTGGGATCTTAAGGTCGACTCGATAATGTTTGTCCCGCACTGTCAGCGACGATGAAGAGAAATCCAACCAAGGAGCTTTGATATGAAAAAAGTTTTGATGCTTATTTGCATGTTAAGTACGGGTAGCATGTGCTGGGCGCAGGCGACGGCGCCATCACTGGGCACGGCGGCAACCTTCGCAGTCCTGGGTAGCTCGAATGTAACCTGTACTGGCCCCGGCGTAATCAGCGGAGATGTAGGCGTCTCCCCCGGCGTTTTCACAAATACTGCCCCTCCCCCCTGCCTTGTTGTGGGAACAGTTCACCAGGGCGACCCGGCCGCCAATAGCGCTCTGGCTGCCCTCAAGACCGCGTATACGAATGCGATTGTCGCGAACAGCAGTTGCACCAGTTCCCTGGCCGATGCCTACACGGGCAATGTGCCGGCGCTTGGGCCGCTCCCGCCGGGTGTGTATTGCAACACCTCGGCTGCGGGGCTAACGTTCACCGCCACCACATTGACACTCGACGCCGGTGGCAATGCCAATGCGGTCTGGGTTTTCAAAATCGACTTTGGCTTCACCGGCACTGGGTTCCAGGTGGTCATGGCCGGCGGGGGGCAGCCGTGTAACGTGTTTTGGCTCGTCGGCGCCGATAGCACATTAACCACTTCGACGTTCCAGGGCAACATTCTCGCAGGTGGGCCGACCGGGAGCTTTACTAGTACCGGCGGAACCTTAATCGGACGTGTCTTGGCGAATGGCGCCGTGACCCTGACTGGCCCCAACGTCCACGGAACCTGCGCCCTCGCGGCTCAGGGCGGAGCAGGCTGCAAGAATGACGACGATGATCGTGACAAGGACAAAGACCATCATGACGGGGACGATGATCGTGACAGGGACCATCATGACGGGGACAAAGACCATCATGACAACGACCATAGGGAACACGACTAAACTGAGAAATGTTATTCGGAGGCGCGACCTGTTTCGCGCCTCCGGGTACTCAGGGCTAGGCGAGACGGGGAACTGACGATTACTTTCGATAGCAGCCGTGGCTGTGGAAAAAGTCTTCGTGATTAGCGCGTGAAGACGAACTGAAGCGAGCACAGGAACGTATATACAAACATGCCATTGAGGACATGGCAGCTTGAGTCAGTCGTGCAGCACGACGCTCAAGAGAGAAGTGTTGATCTGAAGTTCGCCGTTGTACTTGATGAAACCGAGCTTCCTGAATTTGTTCATGAAAAAATTGACCCGTGAGCGCGTTGTGCCGATCATCTCCGCCAGCGTCTCTTGTGATATTTTGGGCAGTACTCCGTGGGGCTGGTCTTCCTTACCGTAACGGGCAAGCAACAGAAGAGTGCGGGCGAGCCTCTTCTCGCTCGAGTTGAATAGCTGATCGATCAAGTCCTCCTCGATGCGAATGTTCCGTGCCAGCATGAAACTGATGAAGCGGTCGGAGAGCGCATGCTGCTCGTGAAGCACCTTTAGCATTTCATTCTTGTCAATGACGAGTACAGTGCTACGCGCAACCGCGGTAGCTTTGCCCATGCGAACAGGCTGACCTGCCAGGCACCCCTCACCAAAGAAGTCGCCTGGTCCCAGAATTGCGACGACTGCCTCTTTACCGACTTCATTAACCACCGAGAGCTTCACGCCGCCTTCTTGTACGTACATGACACTCTTCGCGTCGTTACCTTGAGAGAAGATAATCTCTGCTGTTTGAAACTCTTTAACTTTTCTCACCACCCCGGCCGAATCGAGAAAAGCTTGGGCATTAAATGCGCCTTTTTTCTCGGAAATACTATCGGATTTTTTGTTGCGGGGACTCATAGCTCTTTCCATAACGCCACTCCTTAAAACAAAATCTAGCAAAACCATGCAACTCGAGACAAGACTTTTTTGCGTAGCGGCAATGTCCTAGTTGGGTGTCACAACTTTTTCGAAAGCTCGCCCTCGAAATAACCTTCAACCTCCTCATGGCTAAGCGCGGTTTTTACTTTGGTCAATACGATCGAATAAACGACCTTGTTTCTTTCAACCTGCGCGGTGATAAACGCCTGGGTCTCTAGCACTTCCTGGTTGGTGAATTTCACCCTTCTGCCGTCTGCAAGTG
This sequence comes from Candidatus Acidiferrum sp., assembly GCA_035544995.1. Taxonomy (GTDB): domain Bacteria; phylum Acidobacteriota; class Terriglobia; order Acidiferrales; family UBA7541; genus Acidiferrum. The sequence continues at coordinate 4,991 of DASZZI010000012.1, read as the reverse complement.
TTTTAATCCACTCTTCGTCCACCATTTTTCTCCTCAGGCGGGTCCAGCGTTTTTGTTATTTTTTCTTGATAACCTTGGTTCGCCCTCCAGGTCTGACCCGGCGCTTGACTGCATGACGGATGATATCATGATGGGTGTTCAGGCCCAACTTCCCCACAAAGTTGGCTAGATCGCATTCGACAGTGCGGAGACTGATCTTCAGTCGGGCACCAATATCGCAACTGCTTGCCCCCTCCAAGACTAGTTGCAACACCTTTCGCTCGCGGGTTGTCAGTGTGTCAGAAAGTTTCAGCAAAGCAGTCTGAAACTTTTGCAAATATCTACGAGTGAAAGCCTCGGAAAGCAGTGGACTCAGGTAACGTCGACCGGCAACCACAGCGCGTACGGCTTGGAAGAGGTCAGCTCCACAGGACTCTTTGACGACATAACCAGCCGCACCGCTTGCGAGTGCATCCAATAAATACGCCTCGTCTCCGTACATAGTAAGGATAAGCACACGAGTATCTAATTTCAGGCGCGAGACCCTGCGTGTGGTTTCTAGACCGTCCAGGCCAGGCATCATCAGATCGACGATTAGCACCTTGGGCTTCCGGCGCTTGACCAGTTCGAGCGCCTCGATCCCGTCAGCCGCTTCGCCGACAACGACAAATTCTGGATCCGATTCCAGCAAGAGGCGCAGCCCTTGCCTCACGACAACATGGTCATCAGCCAGCGCGACGGTCACCATGACGCCTTTCAAGAACCTTGAGCCCTCTTTCATTCAGAGACGCGCAACAACGAACAGTGGCCTGTCACATCGGGCTCTGCGTTTGGAGCCGACTCCATCAGAACTCAGCCCCTAAACACTAGAATATCATGGAGCTCTGTTAGAAAAACGACGACTTCCTCGTAGAGATTGACTGCCATTCTTTGTTTCCCGGAGTCGGGACCAAGTCCTTGACCGCACCGTAACTTAGCTTGAGTAAGAAAGCCTGTCTCTCGTTTTTACTCCAGGATTCTCTGTCGAATGGACATTGCGCCAACCACACTCGCGCATGCTCAAGCCCTAATACAAATTATGCTTTTCTTTTTGTCTAGGATAGGATTGCGGAAGAGAGACATACCAGTGGCGTTCCGCTGGTGCTTGCACTGACAGTCTCAGGATTAATCTGGAATAAAGGACGGACCGCGGTGGCCACAGCAAAACGAAGGGCACAAGGGAGAGACGCAGGAGGACCGCAGAAAAGAAGGAAAGGGCTCCCCAAGGTTGCGACTGGCATTGCCGGGCTGGATTTGGTGTTGGGCGGTGGCCTGCCCGCCGGACGCATGACGCTTCTCAGCGGCGGTGCCGGGAGCGGCAAAAGCATGATGGGTTTGCAATGCCTGTTACACGGCGCCGGTACTGGCGAGCCGGGCATTCTGGTTATGTTCGAGGAACGTGCCGCTGCCGTGCGTCAAAACGCCCGGAGCCTGGGATGGGACCTGGCTCCGCTCGAACGGAAAGGCAAGCTCTACCTGATGGATGCGCGTTTGAATCCTGAAGCGGTGATCTCCGGCGAGTTCTCCATCAAAGGTCTACTGGCGATCCTCGATCAGCGGGCCAAGGCCATGCGGGCCCGGCGCATCATGATTGATGCGGCGGACGCGCTCTTGCATTTGTACGATAGCCCTATGCGCGAGCGACACGAATTATATGCGCTGCACGAATGGCTGCTGGACCGGGGATTGACCACGATCATGACGGTCAAAACGAGCGCGCAGGAGGATGCTCCTTCGCGATATGCTTTCCTGGACTTCATGGCCGATTGTGTGATTCACATCGACCAGCGCGTCACAGCGCAGATCGCAACGCGCCGCCTGCGAGTGATCAAGTATCGTGGTTCGGCATATGGCCGCAATGAATATCCCTTCATCATCAATGAGAACGGCATCCACGTAATTCCCATCACCAGCAACGTTTTACAGCACCGCCCGCTCGGTCCCAAAGTGTCCAGCGGCCAGGCGGGGCTGGATGACCTGCTCGCTGGCGGCTACAGACGTGGGGCCAGCATCCTAATCGTGGGGACCACCGGCGCGGGGAAGACCACACTGGCCTGCACTTTTGTCCAGGCCGCTTGCCTGCGCGGCGAGCGAGTGCTTTATCTCAATTTTGAGGAGTCGGCAGAATCGATGGTCAGCAGCATGCTGAGCCCAGGCCTTGTCCTGCGGCCGCTGATCAAGACCGGAAGGTTGGTGGTCCGGTCCTACTTGCCGGAAGCGATGGGAGTCGAGGAGCACTTGTTTCATGCCCTGAAAGCCCTGGATGAGTTTCAACCCCGGCACGTGGTCGTGGATGCGATCTCGGCGTGCAAGCGCATGGGCTCGGAGCATACTGCCTTTGAATACCTGATGCGGCTCCTGAACGCCTGTAAAGAGCGCGGTATCACCTGTACCTATCTCAACCAGGCTACGGGCCGGGATGTCGTCACAGAGAGCAGCGGGATCGGCATTTCGTCCATCATCGATACCGTTATCCTTCTCCGCCAGCTTCCGATCGGCGGGGCCATGAAGCGCGACTTGAGCGTCGTGAAGTCAAGAGGCTCGAAGCATTCTGAACAGTTCCATGAATTCCGCATCACCGATCGAGGTATCGATCTGGTGAAGGCCTAGCCCAGCGATAGGCTGCGCAGATCGGCGTATCGGAACTGATACGGTGCAATGGAGTCCGATGATGAAAGCTCGCAAGCGCGAGAGGCGAAGATACGCAAAGCCTGGAGGTGAGACCTATGTCTTCTGGCTGTTCGTGGCCGGTAACGAACCAAATTCCTCGCAAGCCAGGGGGAATTTGGCTCGGCTGTGCGAGGAGCACATCAAGGGACGTTACAAAATCGACGCCGTGGACGTACTGAAAGACGCCGCTGCCGCTCACAAAAATAATGTGCTGGTGACGCCTACGCTGATCCTGATCAAGCCCCTTCCGAAGGTCACCGTGTTGGGCAACCTCAATGATACCAGGCAAGTCCTTGCCGCGCTCAGACTAACCGGTGACGAGCGATGAGTAACCAGAAACCGCCATACCGCGAACTGGAGACCAAGATGAAAGCGGCGGAGGAACTCATTCACGCCCTGAGGACCCAGCAGGTGGACGCTATTGTCGGTGAGCGTCACATCATGCTTGTTCGTTTGAAGCAGGCGGAAGAGAACCTCAAGAGTTCGAGGAATCAACTGCGTGCCCTCGCGGCATACTTGCTGTCGGCGCGCGAGAATGAAAGGGCCGTGATCGCTCGTGAGCTTCACGATGAGTTTGGCCAGGCGCTCACTAGCTTGCACTTAGGATTGTCCTGGATATCCCGCAAGTTGACTCCAGGGCAACAGCCGTTGCAGGAGAAAATCACATCGCTATCAGCCACCACGACGAGCTTGATCCGGTCGGTGAAGAACATCGCGAGTGAATTGCGACCCGGCGCTTTGGATGAGTTGGGTCTGGTTAAGACTTTGAAATCGGAGGCGAGGGAATTCGCGGGACACACTGGAATACAGTGCAGGTTTAAGACGAATACTGCAAAAGCCAAGTTTGACCGTTCAGCGGCGATCGCTATTTTCAGGATCGTCCAGGCAGCTCTTACGAATGTTGCCCGGCATGCTCATGCTTCGCGGGCCCTCATTGCTTTGATAAAGAGAAAAAACGGCCTGATTTTAACGGTGATGGACAACGGGAAGGGCATCACCAGGAAGCTGATCTATAGCCATGATTCGCTTGGCATTACCGGCATGCGAGAGCGCGCCCTTGCGCTTGGGGGTACGTTTACACTCGGAGGCTCAAGAAGCAAGGGGACAATATTGACAGTCCAGATTCCGCTGTCCCGGGTGATTATCGGGACAGCCCCCTAGTCCCTCGCGCAACACTCCGCAGTTCTGATTCGCGATAAGACTAAGGAAGCCCGACCCGCTCAAATGAGCAGGCCGAACATTCATGTGTTTAGGGGAAGCCCCGTTGCGACATCGATCAGAAGAAAGTATGAATTGTCGCGGCCCGTTCGCCGGTTTTATAACGGGCAATCTCTGCGCAAATAAACTGCGAAAATGTATACAAGTGAACAGACGTGCGTCTTGACGGAGTCTAGGATTGTCTTGGAGAAAAAGGACTGTAGTGTTGGCCAGTCCATCCGCTTCAGCTTGATCTCCACGAGCCGCACGAGCGCAGAGGACATCGAACAACACGTCAATCGCACGGCCTGTCTGGATCGATAGTCCAGCCCTTTGTTGAATTGAAGCGATTCAACACGTTCTCCGCACCAGGCAGAGCATGCAGCAATTCGTGGGGCCAGTGTAGAAGTGTCTCGCAGCAAAGACAGAAAGGTAAAAAAGTATGCCTCTCCTTCAGATTCTACTAACTCTGATCGTCGTTGGCGTCCTCCTGTGGTTGGTGAATCGTTTCATCCCGATGGCAGGCAGCATCAAGTCGATCTTGAACGCAGTCGTGGTCATTGTCGTGGTGCTGTGGCTCCTGAATGTATTTGGACTATTTCATTCCCTCTCGCGCATCCATGTTGGTTGATAAACGAACTGCCACGGACACGAGAGAAAAAGAGTCGATCGCGCCGCATCGCGCCAGGCGACGGCCAGTTCTCACCGGAGGGGAGTAGAAATGGACAAGGAAAATCTAAAAGGCAGCGCAACCGCCCGGGGCGGGCTTATCGGCCAAAGCCTGCAACAAGCGGGGGCACTGGTAGCGGCGTTCTCTCTTCTTCTGGCCCCGGTGGCCTGGGCCGACGGTCGCACGCAGCTGAAGCCCGGGTGGAACATGTTTTCACCCCAGCAGGACGTCGAGGTGGGCCTGCAAACATCCAAGGACGCCGAGCAGCAAGTGAACATGATGAATGACTCGCGAGTGGACAACTATCTGAACAACCTGGGCCACCGGCTGTCGGCACATGCGCCCGGCTACCAGTTTCAATATACGTACAAGGGCGTGAACGACCGGGCAATCAACGCTTTCGCATTGCCAGGTGGGCACGTCTACATCAATCGCG
>DASZZI010000011.1:0-1952 GCA_035544995.1 Candidatus Acidiferrum sp. | reverse complement strand
AGATCAGCTATAGCAGCTACCGCTTCCCTCCCGAAATCATCCAACAGGCGATCTGGCTTTATGTCCGGTTTACCTTGAGCTTCCGCGACGTCGAGGATTTGCTCGCGGAACGCGGAATCGCGGTTTCCTATGAGACGGTGCGCCGCTGGGTGAACCATTTTGGACCCAAGATCGCGGCCGATCTTCGCAAACGCCGGCCGAAGCCCCACACCATCTGGCATCTTGATGAAGTCTATCTCAAGATCGATGGTCGCTTCGTCTACCTCTGGCGCGCCGTGGATGCCAAGGGCGAAGTGCTCGACGTTCTGGTCCAGACCAGGAGGAACAAGCGGGCGGCGCTCAAATTGATGCGCAAGCTGCTAAAAAAATATGGCTTTGTCCCAGACAAGCTCGTCACAGATGACCTCAGATCTTATGGGGCTGCAGCCAGTGATCTTGGAATCGCAAAACGCCATGAACGTGGTCGATGGCGCAACAATCGAGCGGAGAATTCGCATCAACCGACCCGACGAAGGGGGAGGAAGATGCAAGGGTTCAAGAGCGTGGGATCCGCGCAAAGATTTCTCTCAGTGCATGCAGCAGCCCACAACACCTTCAACGTCCAGCGCCATCTCACCTCAGCAAGAACGCACCGAGCCTTCAGGGCATCGGCCCTGCAGACGTGGCACGAAGTCGTCGCTGCGGCGTGAGCCCGACGTGCCAGCAGAATTGCTACGCGTTCTATTCGGCAATGTGACAAAGCCCTCTCGCGTTACCTTCGCGCGCCGGTCGCCGCGAATTACGAGTGGCGAGCAACTGTGTGATACGCTACGTGTTGAAACCAAAAGCTGAATTGGTCGCCGTCAGTCGCCGCGGTTGAGCCCTTGTTTAAACGCAGGAACGTGCCGAAAGAAGCGGCGCGGACCGTTGTTGCTGCGGCAGCATCTTGACCGAAGATGGTCCGGGAAAAACGAGAAAATACCCCGGTTTTTCAAAAGAGCAGGCGTAAACAACAGGGGGGTGCAGATGTTGGCTGGCTATCCGTTTCGTCATTGGAGTGTGGCTTCCTCGCGGACCGTACTAGCTAATCGTGTTTTGAAGGTCCGCCAGGACACCTGTGTCATTCCCGCCAGTGGGGGCGCTCTGGAGTATTTTGTATTGGAGTTAGCGGACTGGGTGAATGTGGTGCCCGTGACATCGGCGCGGGAGCTGGTGATGGTCAGGCAATATCGGCATGCGACCCGCGGCGTTACATTGGAGATACCGGCTGGTTCGGTGAAGGAGAACGAAGTGCCCGCCGACGCGGCTCGCCGTGAGTTGTTGGAGGAGACTGGATACGCGGCCGCGAATCTAATTCACCTCGGGACATGGGAGTGCAACCCGGCGCTTCAGACCAATCGGCTCCATACGTTTCTTGGGGTTGACGTTGAGAAGGTGGCTGAGCCAGCGGCTGAGCTGGACGAACGCTTAGAGGTCATGACGGTTCCTCAGGCGCACTGGCTGTCTGACCGGATAGATAGTGCCTTTAGTCACTACTTCAGTTCCTATGCAATTGAGCTGGCACGCGCGCATGTTCGTGTTGATCGTGTCTCAGGCCGAATTTAGCCTGAATCAGAGATACCAACATCAATACCAACAATTTTGGCGGGTACGCGGTCAATGGATGCGCTGGAAAATGTCTTGGGGCTCTACCGAGCGGAAGCGCAACTCACGGCCGCCGAAAGCGCGCTCAAGACCCCAAGTTCGTCGGCGGTGATCCAGGCGGCCGAGGAGGAAAAGGCCGAAACGCTTGCAAGGTTGGCCGACGCAGAGGCGCAGTTGGCTGCCGCTAGGGGAGAAGCGCCACTGAAGGCAGATGCTGCTGCGCGCGCACGCGATGAGGCAAGAGCGGCCGCGGCCGAGAAGGTCTCGGCCGTGGAAGCTTCAAGGGAGGCGGCGCGCATGATGTCTCCCGTATCTATCTTCATCAGTCG
>DASZZI010000010.1:0-262365 GCA_035544995.1 Candidatus Acidiferrum sp. | reverse complement strand
CTCGCGCGCTCCTGGAAGCCTGGTGCGCTACCTGCGAAAACCGCAAAAAGCAACCGGCCACTCAAACGGCCACTACCCCGGCGCCGGCTCTGGTAAGGAAAACAAAACACAGGCTCTAGAGGAATTGCTACCATTTCTATTCCAAATGAGAGAGCCAAAGATCATCGTTGTGGGCGGTGGTTTAGCCGGCTTGATGGCAACAATTCGTGTCGCTGAAGCGGGTGTCCCTGTCAATCTCTTTTCCATCGTTCCGGTGAAGCGCTCCCATTCCGTGTGCGCCCAGGGCGGCATCAACGCCGCGAAAAATCAGAAGGGCGAGGGCGACTCCACCGCCAAGCACTTTGACGACACCATCTACGGCGGCGACTTCCTCGCCAATCAGCCCCTCGTCAAGCGCATGTGCGAGGCCGCACCCGGCATCATCGATCTTCTCGATCGCATGGGCGTCATGTTTAATCGCACGCCTGAGGGTTTGCTCGATTACCGCCGCTTCGGAGGCACGCTTTATCACCGAACGGCATTCGCCGGCGCCACGACCGGGCAGCAATTGCTCTACGCGCTCGATGAGCAAGTCCGCCGCCACGAGTCCGAAGGCAAGGTCAAGAAATTCGAAGGCGCGACCTTCCTCTCCGCCGTGATCGACGGCAGCGGCGTCTGCCGCGGTATCACCGCCATGGATCTTCGCTCCATGGAAGTAAGAACTTATCCCGCCGACGCCGTCATTTTCTGCACCGGCGGGATCGGCGCGATTTTCGGGCGTTCCACCAACTCCGTCGCCTGTACCGGCTCCGCGCAATCCGCCCTGTTCCAGCAGGGCGTTGATTACGCCAATGGCGAATTCATTCAGGTCCATCCCACCGCGATCCCCGGCGAAGACAAACTCCGCCTGATGAGCGAGTCCGCTCGCGGTGAAGGCGGGCGCATTTGGGTACCCAGAAAGCCTGGTGACACCCGCGCCGCGAAGAGTATTCCGGAGAACGAGCGTTTGTATTTCCTCGAGGAGTGGTATCCCAAGTACGGCAACCTTGTTCCGCGCGACATCGCCACACGGGCCATTCACCGCATCGTCTTTCAGGAAAAGCTCGGAATCAGCGGCCAGGCAGCCGTCTATCTCGACGTCACCCACATCCCGCGCGAGGTCCTCGCCCGCAAGCTCGAAGGCATCCTCGAAATTTACGAAAAATTCCTCGGCGTCGATCCCCGCGCCGAGCCCATGAAAGTTTTTCCCGCCATGCATTACACCATGGGCGGCATCTGGGTGAACGGCGAAGACCAGGCCACCAATGTTCCGGGCATCTACGCCGCGGGAGAATGTGAATACCAGTATCACGGCGCGAACCGCCTGGGGGCGAATTCGCTCGTCTCTTGTATTTTTGGCGGAGGTCTCGCAGGTCCCGCCGCCGTGAAGTATGCGCGCAATCTCGAAAAGGGAGCAGAATCCACTTTGTCGAGCGTTTTCGATCGCGAGCGGAAGCGCCAGGAGGAAAAAAATCAGGCGCTCATCTCTTCCGACGGCACGGAAAATCCCATGACCATCTGGCGCGAACTCGGCGAGCTTATGACCGAGCACGTCACGGTCACGCGCATCAACAAAAATCTCGAACTCGCCGACGCCAAACTCCGCGCGCTGAGCGAGCGCTTGAAGAAAATCAATCTCAGCGACCGCAGTAAGTGGTCGAACCAAACACTTAATTTCGCGCGCGAGCTCGACAACATGCTGATTTTGGCCCGCGTGATCACGCTGGGAGCTCTGCAGCGCAACGAATCCCGCGGCGCGCATTACAAGCCCGATTTTCCCAACCGTGACGACGCCAACTGGCTCAAAACCACGCGCGCCAGGTGGGTGAACGGAGAAATCCAGATCACGTACGAAGCGGTCGACGTTTCGCAAATTCCGCCGCGTGCCAGGCGCTATGATGCCGCGAAGTGAGTGGGGAATTTTGCCCGCTCTAAGAGGGTCGCATGCCTGAAACCAAGCAAGTCATCGTTCGAATAAAACGCCAAAGCGCTCCCAAGGATTCCGCCCTATGGGAAGAGTTCGCGCTCCAATGGCGACCATCGATGAACGTCATCATCTGTCTGCGCGACATCGCCGAAAACCCCGTTACTCGAGACGGCAAAAAAACCACACCAGTCTCTTACGACTCCAACTGCCTCGAAGAAGTCTGCGGCTCTTGCGCCATGCTGATCAACGGCAGGGCTCGCATGGCCTGCTCCGCCCTCGTTGATCAGCTCGATCAACCCATCCGCATCGAGCCGCTTTCCAAATTTCCCGTGGTGCGCGATCTGACCGTCGACCGCCAATTCATGTTCGAGAGCCTGAAACGCGTCAAAGCCTGGATCCCTATTGATGGCACGTACGACCTCGGCGAAGGCCCGCGCATGTCCTCCGAAGTCCAACAAAAAGCGTATCCGCTTTCGCGTTGCATCTCTTGCGGCAATTGTTTGGAAGTCTGTCCGCAAGTCAACGAACACAGCGACTTCATCGGTGCCGCCATCATCAGCCAGGTCCGCCTCTTCAACATGCACCCCACCGGCGCCATGCACGCGAAGGAACGCATCCGGGGTGTCATGGGCCATGGCGGCGTCGAGGACTGCGCCAACGCCCAGAATTGCGTGAAGGCTTGTCCCAAAGAAATTCCGTTGACTGAATCCATCGCCGAAGTGAATCGCCAAGCCTGGAAACTGGCGCTGCTTGGCTGGCTAATAGGTTAGACTCTCACTGTTTTGCGCTGCAGTAAGAGCGTGTAACTTCCGACGATGACATGGCAAATCGAGTCTGCTAGGAGAATAATGCAGGGTGAAATGCTTAGAACGATCCTTACAGCCGGCTTATGTGTCTCTGCCGGTTCTTTTCTGGCGGCAGCCGTGACGGCAGACGACATCGCAGCGCGAGCGCGCAAGTTGCACTTTTCCTCGATTGTCGTGGACACGCACGACGACACCACCCAGCGGTTCCTCGACGGCAAGTTCGATCTCGGCCCTCGCGACTCCAGCGGCAGCATTGACATCCCTCGCATGAAGGAAGGCGGACTCGGCGCTATCTTTTTCTCCATCTGGATGCCCAGCAAAGTCACGGGTCCCGAAGCCGTCAAACGCGCCCTCGTACAGATCGACGCTGTCCGCGAACAGATCCGCAAGCATCCGAACGATCTCGTTCTCGCCACCACCGCCGCAGAAATTCGCGCGGCTCACAAGCAGGGCACAATCGCTGCGCTCATGGGCGTCGAAGGCGGCCATATGATCGCCAGCGACCTGGCCGTCCTCCGCACTTACGCTGCACTCGGCGTCCGTTACATGACCCTCACGCACAGCGGCAACGATGAATGGGCCGACTCCTCCACCGACACACCCGCCCACAACGGCCTTACGGATTTCGGCAAAGACGTCGTCCGCGAAATGAACCGCCTCGCCGTAATCGTTGATATTTCTCACGTCAGCGACAAGACTTTTTACGACGCTCTCGAAGTCAGCAAGGCTCCGGTGTTCGCATCGCATTCGTCTTGCCGCGCCATCTGCGACGCTCCGCGGAACATGACCGACGACATGATGAAGGCGCTCGCCGCCAAGGGTGGCGTTATCCAGATCAATTACCATGTCGGTTTCCTGAGCCAGGAATTTCGCAACGCGGAGAAAGTCAATCCGGAGCTTGAAAAAGCTATCGCCGTTGAAGTTCAGAAACGCTGCGGGGATAACGAAAGCTGTAGTTTGATCGTGGGTGACCAGGTGACGCGGGAATACGTGCAAAAAGGCATGCTCCCCCGCGTCGAGTACACCAAAATCATCGAGCACATCGACCACGCGGTTAAAGTCGCCGGTATTGACCATGTCGGCCTGGGTTCGGATTTCGATGGCGCCAACATGCCTTTCGGCATGGAAGACGCCAGCAAGCTCCCGCAAATCGCCGAAGCGCTGCTGCGGAATGGTTATTCCGAAGGTGACATCAAAAAGATTCTCGGAGAGAATACTCTCCGCGTAATGGCTGAAGTGGAGCGTGTCAGCCGCGAACTGAATTCCGCAAGACAGAAATAACATTTGGAGCACGGGGGAGAGAGGGCAGAGAACATGGCAATGAAGAGAATCGTTTGCTTCGTACTCGCGGGGATCATCGGAATCGGAGCGGAAGCTTCCGCCCAGGCTCCGGCACAATCCGCAGCTAAGCCACAATCGGGCGCGGCAGCAAAGTCAGGAACCGTTGCGAAGAGCGGCTCGACCGTTGCGCGCTCTCCCTACGATCGCGCTCTACTCCGCCCCGCGGTGCTGAAAGATAAAGGTCCAGCCAGCTATCAAGTGAAGTTCTCAACCACCCGCGGCGAATTTGTTGTCACCGTTACCCGCGCCTGGGCTCCGCTCGGCGCCGACCGCTTCTACAATCTCGTCAAGCACCACTACTACGACAACGCCAGCTTCTTCCGGGTGGTCCCTGAATTCGTCGTGCAATTCGGCATCAGCGCCTATCCGCGCGTTTCCGCCGCGTGGAAGGACACAAACATCAAGGACGACCCCGTTACCCTGAGCAACAAGAAAGGCTCACTTACCTTCGCCACCGCTGGACCCAACACCCGGACCACTCAAATTTTCATCAATCTGAAGGACAACGTCCGCCTGGACAGCATGGGCTTCGCTCCTTTCGGCGTCGTCGAGGGTAAAGGCATGAACGTCGTCGAGATGCTGTATGACCAGTATGGAGATAACGCGGGCCCTGATCAGGACCAGATCCAGAAACAAGGAAAACCGTATCTCGACAAGGGCTGGCCGAAGTTGGATTCCATCAAGAGCGCAACTTTGGTTGCTCCCGCAGGGGCGGCTGCTGCTGCAAAATCCGCCGCCGCGCCTGCGCCGACGAAACCGTGAAATGGGTGTGCGCTGGGCGGCTTGAAACCCGGAGTAGGTTGCTCACGCTCGAACCCGGGAAACTTTTCCGAGCGGCGCAGGTCAAGAGGGAAGCTTGCGGCGGCTTCCAGTCCGTTTCTAGAACGCCGTAAGAGGCAACGTTGTCCGCAGGCGTCCAGGTTCCGCCAACGGTCCACCCGCGCGTCTCCAGCGAGGCGGGCGGCTTCCCCCGCGAAGCCAGGCTGGCTTCCTCAGTCCTGCCGCTCTATGCCGGCGTTTACTACCTCATCGGCGCGGCGTTGCTGATCCATTTTGCTTTCAACGGGCGCTTCGGCTACTTCCGCGATGAATTGTACTACGCCGCCTGCGGCCAGCATTTTTCCTGGGGCTATGTGGATCACGCTCCACTTGCCCCATGGCTCGCCCAGCTCAGCCGTTCGCTTCTCGGCGATTCGCTCTTTGCTCTGCGTTTCTTGCCAGCCCTCGCCGCCTCCGCAAAGGTCTTCCTTGCCGCATGGATCGCCCGCGAGCTCGGCGGCGGAAAATTCGCGCAGTTCCTCGCCTCTTTGACCGTTCTCGTCGCCCCCATCTATCTCACCTTCGACAATTTCTTCTCCATGAATTCCTTCGAGCCCGTCTTCTGGATGACCTGCGCCGCCATCGTTCTCCGCATCCTGAATGGCGGCGACGCACGGTTATGGCTCCTCTTCGGTCTCGTCGCCGGTGTGGGCATCCTTAACAAGCACTCCATGCTTTTCTTCGGCTCAGGCATTGCCCTCGGGCTCTTGTTCACGCACGCTCGCCGCCAATACGCCTCCAAATGGATTTGGGCCGGCGCAGCAGTCTCCTTCTTCCTTTTTCTTCCGAATCTCCTCTGGGAAATCCGCAATGGATGGCCGACCATCGCTCTCTTGCAGTCCGTCATCGGCACCAAATACGCCACTGTTTCCCTGTGGGAGTACATCTGGCAGCAAACGCTTCTCACGCATCCGCTCGCTGCTCCTATCTGGCTCGCCGGCCTGTGGTATCTCTTCCGCGACCCAGCGGGGAAGAAGTACGCCGTCCTCGGTTGGGCATACCTGACCGTCCTCGGCGAAATGCTTATCCTCCACGGCAAGATTTATTACCTCGCACCCGCTTACGTAATGCTCCTTGCAGCAGGAGCTGTATGGATCGAATTTCGCCTGCTCCCGCGCACAGGCCCTTGGCTCAAACCTGTTATCGTCTGGCCCTTGCTGACCGGCGCCATTATCGCCGCCCCTCTGGCAATGCCCATCCTCCCAGTCGACGCAACCATCCAGTACACCCGCTTCTGGGACGTGAAGGCCGTGCGTGTAGAGAACGTTCCTCAAGGCGATCTCCCCCAACTTTTCAGCGACATGTTCGGCTGGCCGGAGCAAGTTGCCGGCGTCGCTGCTGTCTACAACAGTTTGCCCTCGACGGATCGCACGCGCGCCGCCATACTGGCCTACAACTACGGCGAAGCTGGTGCCATCGACTATTTCGGCCGCCGCTACGCACTCCCCAAATCCATCAGCGGTCACAATCAGTACGGTCTCTGGGGCCCACGCAACTACTCGGGTGATATCGTCATTGCCATCGGCTTCACCGAACTCCGCCTTCGAAAATTCTTTGCTGAGGTCACGCCGGCCGCGGTTGTCTCGCCCCGCTATGCCATGCCCGAAGAGACCAATCTGACCATCTTCATTTGCCGCGGCCCGAGGACCTCCCTTCAAGAGTCCTGGGCGCAATGGAAGTATTTGAATTAAATGGCCATATAGGCCGTCAATCAAGCGGCACAGGCCTTGTCCCATAAGGGAAACAAATAAGATAGATGCACTTTTTTAATGGTCCTTATCGTTGGTCTGGTTGCCGGAGCGGGAAAACTCTTCGGATTTTAATTTACTAAGTGCAAAAAAAGGGCGCAGTCACAAGGGGTTATCTCCAACCCATCCACTGCGCTCTCTCTTCGCTTCAATTGCTCTCAATTTTATTTCTTATCTCTACGTCCTCTGCGCCCCTGCATTAATCTCTTTCCTCTCCGCGTTCTCCCTGCTCCGGCCTCTGTGCCCTCTGTGTAACTTTTTCTTCTCCTCTCTCTACAATCCCAGCACCGTCACCAACTCCCGCACCGACGCCGCCGATTTCTGCAGCGCCGCATTCTCTTCCGCCGTCAGCTTGATTTGAATAATTTCCTCCACACCCTTCGCCCCAAGCTTTACCGGCACGCCAACAAACAGCCCGTTGATCCCGTACTCCCCTTCGAGGTGCGCCGCGCAGGGCAAAATCTTTTTCTTATCCTTTAAAATCGCTTCGACCATTTCCACTACTGCCGCCGATGGCGCATAATACGCCGAACCTGTCTTCAACAAATTCACAATTTCTGCTCCACCCTTGCGCGTGCGGTCCACGATCGCGTCGATTCGCTCCTTTGGCAGCAAATCCGGCAGCGGAATCCCCGCCACCGTCGAATACCGCGGCAGCGGCACCATGTCGTCGCCATGCCCGCCGAGAACGAAAGAATGCACATTCTCGACGCTCACCTTGCACTCCGCCGCCACGAACGTGCTCATGCGCGCCGAGTCCAGCACGCCCGCCATCCCCACCACGCGATGTTTCGGAAACCCGCTTACCTTGAATGCCGCCTGCGCCATCGCGTCCAGCGGATTGGTCACCACAATGATGATGCAGTTCGGCGAATGCTTCACGATCTGCTCGACGACTGCTTTCACCACGGCGTAATTGGCTTTCAACAAATCGTCGCGGCTCATCCCCGGCTTGCGCGGGAATCCCGCCGTAATCACCACGATGTCGCTGCCCGCCGTCGCGCTATAGTCTCCAGTGGCCGTCGAAATCCCGGTCGCGCGGGAATCGGTCCGAGTAATCGCCCCGGACTCCAGCATGTCCAGAGCCTTGCCCGCAGGCACGCCTTCCAAAATATCGGTGATCAGCACATCCGCGAGTTCCGCGTCCACGATCCGTTGCGCCGTGGTCGATCCCACGAACCCGCTTCCCACCACCGTCACTTTCTTCCGCATTCGATTTCTCTCCTCACTGTGATGGCCTGAAGGCGCTTCTTCACGAGGCACGAGTACTGAACACGAGTTACGCTCACCAATTATTGTGCAACGACCTTCGTGGGCTGCATATTCTCGATAACGGCCGAAGCAAACTCCGACGTTCCCAGCTTCGTCGCTCCCGTCATCAACCGCTCGAGATCGTACGTCACGCGCTTCTGCTGAATCGTCCTCGCGATGCCATCTTCAATCAACTTCGCCGCTTCCTTCCAGCCCAGGAACTCGAACATCATCGCGCCGGAAAGCATCACCGAGCTCGGATTGATCACATCCTTGTCTGCATATTTCGGCGCCGTCCCATGCGTGGCCTCAAAAATTCCATACCCATCGCCGATGTTCGATCCCGGCGCCATGCCCAGCCCGCCCACCTGCGCCGCGCAAGCATCGGACAAATAGTCGCCGTTGAGATTCGACGTCGCCAAAACACTGTATTCATCCGCCCGCAGCAGCACCTGCTGGAACACCGAATCCGCGATGCGGTCGTTGATCATCAACTTTTTCTTCCACTGTCCCTTGCCGTGCGTAGCGTAAATCGCGTCCAGCGTCTGCTTCACCTCATCGTAAACGACTTTTTTGGAGGCATCCGTCGCTTGCTCCAGCCCTGGCTCGATCATCTCGGCGTTCCGTTCAATGGAAAGATTCGGATTCTTGTCCAGATTGTCGATGATCCAGCTCTCGCGCTCGGTGATGGTCTGCGCGCGGAACTCTTCACGAGCCAAGTCATAGCCCCAGTCGCGGAAAGCCCCCTCCGTAAATTTCTGAATATTTCCTTTGTGCACCAGCGTCACGCTTTTGCGGTTATGCGCCAGCGCATACTTGATTGCGCGCCGCACCAGCCGCTTCGTGCATGTCGGTGAAATGGGCTTGATCCCCACGCCGGAATCCCACCGAATCTGCTTTTGCGTTCCTTTCAGCATTTCGTTGTTCAGGAATTCCAGCAGCTTCTTCGCTTCCGGCGTCCCGGATTTCCATTCGATCCCGATGTACACGTCTTCCGTATTTTCCCGGAAGATCACAATATCCATCTTCTCGGGATTTTTCACTGGCGAAGGCACACCCGGGTAGTAACGCACAGGCCGCTCGCACGAATACAAATCCAGAATTTGCCGCAAGGCCACGTTCAACGAGCGAATTCCGCCGCCCACGGGTGTCGTCAGTGGCCCCTTAATCGCAATTCGAAAATCGCGGATCGCTTCGACCGTTTCATCCGGCAGCCACTCCTTGAAAGTGTTGAACGCTTTCTCGCCCGCAAAAACCTCAAACCACGCCACCCGCCGCTTCCCGCCATAGGCATGTTCTACCGCCGCGTCAAACACTCGTCGCGAAGCCTTCCAAATGTCGCGGCCCGTCCCATCACCTTCGATAAACGGGATCACTGGCGTATCCGGAACTTGCAGTTCGCCACCGCTATATCCGATGGCTTTACCGCGAGTGGGAATCGCCTGTCCGTTGTACGAGCTCTTCATGAATGACGACCCTCCGCGCAATCGGAATAGGAATTGTCGCCCTCGCCTGCGCTGATGACACCACTGAGTGCAAGCAGACTTGAAAACATATCACAACGCGAGTTAACCCTGAAATGCGTACAACTCTTCGGTAGTGGGTCAGTTTCCGGTTTGCCGACTTATCGGGAGTCAGAACAACTGTTTTATACTCGTTGATCAACCCCGAGCTGGGCCGACTCGAACCACCGAGATGAATAGGCGGTCGTATCTTTCTTTGCCAGGGCGGAAATCAGATCTTTTCGTGCGCACCACGGAGTTGCGGCGTGCCGATTGCTTGAGCTCGCACAGATTTTAGTAATCCACAGCCAGATGCCAGCCCACTCCATGTTCCTTCGCGATCTCTAGGACTCTTTCGAACTCGTCCAGGTCGGCGAGGATTTTCTCCAAATTTTCTATTTTTCACTTTTGGCGGCTTCTCTGAGTCCCCGGACGGTCACCAGACCTTCTTCGTGCGAGGGTTTCACAACTCTTGCCTTCATCGCGCCGCCGGCGGCTCTTGGCCGGTGGGAATTCCGACTAGGTAGCGATAGAACGCAACTGCCCGGTTGACCGCGGAAGACTCATTTCCTGCGATCAGCCGGTTGGCGTGCTTTCCAATGCGCACGATGCTGTAGTAGCGCCAGAGGTTATCCGATTCGCGATCCAGAAAGTAGATCGACTGCATCTCACCCGGGTGAAGGATAGGTATGAAGAGATAGCGCATCGTGCTGACGTTCTCGACATCGAAGACGAGCCGGTCCGCCGAAGCCTCAGCAATGTGCATCCGGTAGATGGCTTTGCCAGAAAGGTTATCGACCTGTTCAAAGTAGAGTAACTTGCCTTCCTTCATCTCATCGGGCGTGAAGTCTTCGCGGCGTTGACCAGGCTGCAAGTCGGTCAGAGCGTAGGCGTCCACAATTAATGTTTGCCACTGCTTGTGAGTGGTCGACCAGTAGCGCATGCCTGCGAGTTCTGAAATTGCCCCGATGTGGCGAAGCAAGCCCTCAGCTTCCGAGGTATGGCGAAATCGCGCGACTGTGGTTACCAACCTCGTAAAGCCCACCGCAGCCCAACCGGTGCACGCGGGCGGTCTCCAGTCGCGGACGAGATCAGACTCGCTCCATGACTTCACGATGGCCGAAACATCCAGACCAGGATAGGGCGGAATGGGTTCCTTTCCGCATGGCGGCTGCGGTCCTAACTGAGGCTCAACACCGATCATGCGCGCCGCCTGCAGCGCAGGGGGAGAAAGCTGTAAGCGATCTGCCTCTTGGACTGGACAGACCGCGGGCAAGACCAAGAGGAGCGCCGAAAAAGTCAGCGCATCCCGGAACCCGGACAGGCAATTCTTAGTTCGCAGGATGACCATTATCTGTCCTCTTCTGGACAAGCTTGCGTTCTGTCTGACGCAGCCGATGCTGGGAACTGGCGCGTGCTACAGTCCGAACCCGCGGTGCAGGGCTTCGATTGGCTAGACTCTAGGGCCGGTGTCGAGAGAATACAACCTGACGCTTGGCCAGTGCCTGATAAACCTGCTAACCGGAAACTGACCCGCTATCGATTCTGCCGGGCGTGGTTGCTGCGGAAAGCATGCAAAAAGCACGGGCGCAACATTCTGCGCCCCATGAAGAAATCCATTCCGGCAATAGCGAAATCTCGAATCGCCTCTAAAACATGTTCCAGAGGAACTGGTTGTAAACCTCGTGGTGATACTGCACTTCCGTGGCTTTCACAACCGTGCCCAGGAGACGCGGGCAGCGATCGGCGGAGGCTTGTTTCAAGTCCGCGTAGCGGCCCTTCACATCCGCGCCCAGAAGCGTTGTCGTCCACTCGGCGTTCCGGAAGTTTTCCATCGCTGTATAGATGTTGTCCGGCAGGTAGCGCTCTGCCTGGCGGAGGTTTTTGATCTTTGCCGTCTCACCAAAAAGACCCGTCTTGAAGATCGAGTACATGACCATGTAGGGATTCGCGTCCGGAGCGACCGCGCGAACTTCCACTCGCATGCTCTTTTCGTTCCCGATGGGGATGCGGATCATCGCGCCGCGGTTGACGGGCGAAGCATTGAGCTGATTGGGCGCTTCGAAGTGCGGGTCGAGGCGGCGGTAGGCGTTGACACTGGCGTTCAGCAGCAGGCAGATGTCGTTGCCGTGCGTCAGGATTCGATCGACGAACGACCAGCCCATCTTGCTGAGTTTTTCCTCCCCCTTCGGATCCCAAAACAGGTTCTTCCCGTTCTCGCTGATCGACACGTTGGTATGCATGCCGCTGCCGTTCACGCCGACAACCGGCTTGGGGAGGAAGCAGGCCGTGAGACCCATGCGGGTCGCCACCTGGCGGCAGATCAGTTTGTAGAGCTGGATCTGATCGGCGGCGGCCACCACTTCGCCGTAGCCGTAGTTGATCTCGAATTGCGAGGGCGCTACTTCGGGATGGTCCTTCTCGTTCTGAAAGCCCATCGCGCGCTGCACTTCGGCGGTGGTATCGATAAAGGTGCGCAGCGGGTCGCCGGGCAACGAGTGGTAATAGCCGCCGGTATTGACGTAGTCGAACTTGCCGGTCTCGTGGTAGAGGCGTTCCGCGTTCTCCCCTTTGAAGAGAAAACCTTCAATCTCGTTGGCGGCGTTCAGCGTGTAGCCTTCCTTCTTGTGCAGTCCTTCGGCAAATCCCTTGAGCGCGCCACGGATGTCGGCGCTGTATGGCGAGCCATCCTTGTCGATGACTTCGCCGAAGACCAGCACCTTGCCCGGGCCGAACACATCGGCGGGGCCCCAATAGAAGGCTCCCCAATCCATCGCCAGGCGCAGATCGCTTTCGCGCTGTGCGGTGAAGCCGCGGATCGACGAGCCATCGAAGGTGAGATTGTCCCAGCTCTTGATCAGAAATTTCTTGTCGTAGTCCAGCATGTGCAAGCGGCCTTCGAGGTCGCTGAAGAGCACGGTGACAGCCTTGATGCGCTTCTCGTCCGTGAGATATTTGATGCGCTCTTCCTGGATCTTGTGAGCGGCGACGCGATTCTTGCGCTGTTCTTTAGCCTTTAGGTTCAGGTGCTCGAGCTCGTCATAAGAAAGTGCAAGGAAATTACGCAGTTCGTTCGACATGTATCTCCTCGAGATGCGATGAAATGGAATCTAGCGGTGAAGTTTGGGGTGAACAGTGACTATCCATCGGGCTGTAGGTTATCGCGCTGCTCTTGCGACCGTCAAATCGAAAAATGACGCCAACCAATCGAAAAAATGCATGGGAAGTGCGCCGCGTGCTGTGCCCTTCCGAATTAATCGTAATATTCCTGGCCGAGATGGGTGATGAGGTCCTCGCCCATCATCCAGCGGAGGGTGTTCTTGAGCTTCATGGATTGGATGAAGAGATCGTGCTCAGGATATAGGCCCGGAGCGGTCATCGGCGATTTGAAATAGAAACTCAGCCACTCCTGGATACCGCGCATTCCGGCGCGCTGCGCGAGATCGAGGAAAAGAACGAGATCGAGAACGATGGGCGCGGCGAGAATGGAGTCGCGGCACAGGAAGTCCACCTTGATCTGCATCGGGTAGCCAAGCCAGCCGAAAATGTCGATGTTGTCCCAGCCCTCTTTGTTGTCGCCGCGCGGCGGGTAATAGTTGATGCGCACCTTGTGGTGCATTTTGCCATAGAGCTGCGGGTAGAGTTCCGGCTGGAGAATGTATTCGAGAGCGCCGAGCTTGGATTCTTCCTTGGTCTTGAAGGAGCCGGGATCTTCGAGGACTTCGCCGTCACGATTACCGAGAATGTTGGTGGAAAACCAGCCATTAAGTCCCAGCATGCGCGCCTTGAAAGCGGGCGCAAGCACGGTCTTCAGAAGCGTCTGCCCTGTCTTGAAGTCTTTTCCAGCGATGGCCACGTTGTGCTCGAGAGCGAGCTGCTGGATGGCGGGGATATCCACAGTGAGGTTGGGAGCGCCGTTTGCAAACGGCACCCCACTGGTGATGCAAGCCCAGGCATACAGCATGGAAGGCGCGATAGCCGGATGATTCGACTTCATGGCCTCCACAAATTTTTCCGGGGTCGAGTGAACATCTTCCGGCTTGAGGAAGATTTCGGTGGAACCGCACCAGCAGGTGACGACGCGCGAAACGCGCGTCCTCTGGCGGAAATTCGCAATGTCTTCCTTGATCTGGAGCGCGAGCTCGTATTTGTTCTTGCCCTTCTTGATGTTGGGGCCATTCAGCTTCTTGACGTATTCGTGATCGAAAGCGGCCCTCATGGGCTTGATGCCGGAGAGGAAGCCTTTTACTTTTTCGAGGTCTTGCGGATTGAGCACGCCGGCGTTGGCAGCGGATTGATAGGCGTTGTCGCGGAAGATGTCCCACCCGCCGAAAACAATATTTTCGAGCTTGGCGAGAGGAACGAATTTCTTGATGAGGGGCGTACGGCCTTCGGTACGCTTGCCGAGGCGGATGGTGGCGAGCTGAGTGAGCGAGCCGACGGGCTGCGCCTTGCCTCTTCGGACGAGTTCGACTCCAGCCATAAACGTGGTGCTGACAGCGCCCATGCCAGGCGTGAGGATTCCAAGTTTCCCCCTGGGCGGCGCAATTTTGGCAGGCTTATCCATGCATCTCCTTAAAATGAGCGATCACAGAGCGATCGACAGTACTGATGTAAAACCGAGAATGACGCCGGCGGTTGGCGCGCTGCATCCCCAAGCAAAACAGTAATAATGCGCGAAGAGCCGCGGATTTGCAAACGGAAGAAGGACAAGAACTCGGCTGGCCGCAAAGGCGCGAAGAAACTGAGCGATGCGAAACTCAGTTGAACCGCGTAATCTTCCACAATGCAATTCCGGACGCGAGCAGAAAAGCCAGCATCTCGAAACAGAGCTACGGGACTTTGTGGATTCCATTGTCGCGGGGGAACCGACGCGTGTTACGGGGCAAGATGGCCTTCGTGCCCTTGCCGTCTCGATCGCTGCCGAACGATCGTATCGTGAATCGCGCCCGATCGCCTTGGATGCGAATGCAAAAATGACGGTGAACACAACCCGCGCGGGGGCTAAGCCGCGCTAGGTCATCCGGTCGTGTATTTCACGTGCGACTTGTCTTTGTGGGATGGGGTTACCTCCACTTCGGGTTTTAAGACCGGCACAAGATAGCTGGAGAATCCGATTCCGACAAGAATTGTCCCGAACGATTTTTCCGGCGTGAATGTCCGAACGACCGATTTCCCGAACTCGAGCCTGTAGAACCTTGATTTATAACGCCGCGCAAAAAGCTGCTGCATAGCTTCCCGTAGATTGGCATGCGCTTCTTCGACCGATCCGTTTCCGGCATGCTCGCACGCAAAGCCGCCCAGGTAAGAGTTGTCTGAATTGCGAAAGACTTTGGCCAAAAGCAGACCAGCCGTGATTCTTGTTCCCGGCTTAGCGGTGTGCTGAACGGCGATGATTCCTTCGAGTACGGATCCGTGGTGAATGTCCGGCAAGTGTGGGAGTTCGGCAGCCTCGGGCGGCAGTACCGAGGTGTAGAGCATCACATTGTAATTCTCGATGCCGGCCATGTGCAGCGCCGCGTCATAGGAACCGGTCTCGATTCCGACATCGCTCTCTCCCCAGCCGATCACCCAGAAATATTCCTTGGGAATCCGGCAGCCGATTTCCGAATAACGAGAGGGAGGGTGTTTCGACATTTTGCGATTGCCCGGCGCAGCTTAATGCGGCCCCGGTCGGACGTCAAATGGAGTGAGCGGCCTTTCTTGGGAATGTCAGGCGTTCTTGGCGTTTCGGCGGAGCACCATCACCAAATACGCGATGATGCCGGCATTCACCAGCAAGAGGAAGCCTTTCGCGAGAGTTACGCGCTTGACGAGTTCATAGACTTCGAGGGGGATAAATAACGACGTCGAGACAATCGTAAAATATTCAGCCCAGCGTTTGCGGAGAGCAAGACCAAAGCCCTCGGTGAGAAAAAGAGCGGAGTAGAAAAAAGTGCCCACGCTGAGCTCTTTGAGCTTTCGAGCGTCAAGCATCGATAATTTCTCCAATACCCAGTGGATGTAATGATTGTGGGGATCAACCCGAAGCAGTTCTATCCACCGCTCTGTCTGGGCGGCTACGTCTTTGTGCAATAGCTTGAGCGCGCCTATACCGACGGCGAGCAAGGCCAGGCCCTTGAAAATCTTGAAGGCTGCGATCAGCCGAAGGCCCCGAGATTGTGATTCACCCCGCTGCATCGTTTTGCTCCGGTCCGGCATTGTACCTCAGTGGCCCTTGTCCTCCATTTTTTTGGCGCTCTACGGCAACTCGGAGATCGTGCCCTCTACGTTGCACCCAGAGAACACTAGGCACATGTTAGCAGTCAGTGGCATATTGAAAGTGAAATCCGAATGCTTAGATAACTACCAGGTGGGCGGGAGTACGAGTAGTTTCTGGAGTGTTCAAGCACTAGAACTACGTGTGGTTGAGGCGGATGGAGCCGTCGCCGGTGTGGATCGTAAGAGGCTGGCCCCCACCATTCATCTTCCCGTGAATCTGTGAGTTGCTGAAGGTGCCTTCAACGGTTACGGGGATTCCCAGGCTGATGCGGCCGTCGTTGGTGCTGGCATCAATATTGGCCTGCAGTTCGCCGGGAAGGACGAGGTCCACGCTTCCGTCGCCGGTGTGTATGTTCCAGCTGGAGACGAGCTTGGAGCCAGGGAGAACGTGAGCGTCGATACTGCCATCTCCAGTCTTAATATTAAGGGCGTCGAAGCGGCCATCGATCTTGATGTGACCGTCTCCAGAAGTGGCGTCAAGCTTTCCATCGATGTTGCGGGCGTCAATGTGGCCATCGCCGGTGCGCAGTCGGACGTCGCCCCTGGCGCCCTCGAGCGTGATACCGCCGTCGCCGGTGACAATGTCCACGTTTCCAGTGACTGCGTCTGATCTCACGGAGCCATCGCCTGTGTGAATCTTGAGGTTGCCGCTGAGGGGCTGTGTTTCCACCGAGCCGTCACCCGTATCAATCCGGAGGTCGGCGTCCTTTGGCATGCGAACTACGATGCGGATACTGCGGTGATTAACTCCCCAGGAGATGCCCCAATGGCCACTGACGCGGGCGCTGATTTCGACATGGTCGCCATCCTGACGGGATTCGATGTGGAGGTTCTTGTCGAGCTTATACCCGTCGTAGTCGACAACGAATTCGACCTGCTTGGTATCACTTGTGGCAATGCGGACGCTGCCGTCATTGGTGTCCACGCGGACATTGGCGCGGCCGGAGATAGTGTAGGACTTCGTCCATTCCTCGGCGTGGGCGAGGGGGGCGAGAGCGGCTGCGGCGAGGAGGGCCACAAAGGCGATCCCGGCCCGAGGGGCGGTCGCGCGCAAGCGGTACAGATTCATGGTCATAGGCCTCCGTTCCGACACGGTCGGAATCTGGATCGAATGGCGTACTAATCAAATATACGTCAAGGGCTTGAGAAAAGTTCAACGATCGTTTTCGTTATTCCCCGGATTGAGAGACATTTCAGAGGGGCTGACTGTCACAAAGAATGCTGGGCGAGCTAGCGAATTCCCCTGGCAGCATGTTTCTTGCGGGCGGCGCCGGGTTTAGCGCGCAGAGCAGTTAGGAATTGCTCGGTAGGGAGGGTGTTGATGACATTGTGCTTTTCCAGCCAGCCGCGGCGGGCCATGCTGACGCCGTAACGGATGAAGGAGAGATTCGCGGTGTTGTGCGAGTCGGTGGAGATGACCACTTTGACGCCGCGGTCTTTGCACATGCGAAGGTAAACATCTTTGAGGTCGAGGCGATCGGGGTAGGAATTACATTCCATGGCGACGCCGTGCTTCACGCAGGCTTCGAGAATTTTCTCCATGTCATAGTCAAAGGGGTCGCGGCGGAGCAGGAGGCGGCCGGTAGGATGAGCGATGATTTGTGCAAAGGGATTCTCAATGGCGGCGAGATAGCGCTCGGTCATGGCGGCGCGGTCCAGGTTCATGTAGGAGTGAATCGAGCACACAACGACGTCCAGTTGGGCAAGAATTTCGTCGGAATAGTCAAGCCCGCCGTCTTTGAGGATGTCGACTTCAGCGCCAGCCAGGACGCGAATTCCGAGACCTTTATCGTTGGCGGAGTGGATCTTCTTGATGTGCGCGGCCATGCGCTTTTCGTCGAGGCCGTTGGCGACGGTGACGGCCTTCGAATGATCGGTGATGGCGATGTATTGGTGGCCAAGCTTGCGGGCGGCCTCGGCCATTTCCTCGATGGAGTTCTTGCCGTCGCTGGCGGTGGTGTGCATCTGCAGGTCGCCCTTGATGTCTTCGAGCTTGAGAAGATGCGGCAGCTTGTGCTTTTCGGCGGCTTCGATTTCGCCGGTGTTTTCACGTAGCTCAGGCGGAATGAAGTCGAGCTTTAGCTTCGAGTAGATTTCTTCTTCGGTGCGGCGGGCGACGGGTCTTTCTCCTTTTAGAGTGGCTAGGGCATATTCGTTCAGGGTGTAGCCCATGTCGTTGGCGCGGCCGCGGAGAGAAACATTGTGTTCTTTGGACCCGGTGAAATAAAGAAGGGCGGCGCCAAAGCTTTCCTTTTCCAGCAGACGAACGTCGACCTGCAGGCCATTTTCCAGCGTGAAGCTGACTTTGTTTTCACCGTGGGCGAGGGTTTGGTCGATGCCCGGGAATGCAAGGATGTGTTTGGCCAACGCATCCACCTGCTTCTGCGAAGTATGCCCATCGGCGAGAGAGACGAGAAGATCGAGATCGCCAATGGTCTCTTTGCCTCGCCGCAGCGAACCGGCCGGCGTGACGGAGTCGATGGCTTTGCCAGCCTTTTCGATGTGAACGACGATCGCGACGGCAGCGGCTTCGGCGTCGTAGATGTGGAAGCGGCCGGAAGACTTCTTAAAGACTTCGACGGCCTTGAGAATGTTCTGTTCGCTCTTTTCGCCGAAGCCCGCCAGGTCGCGGAGCCTGCCGGACTTGGCGAGTTTTTCGACGTCCGCGACAGTACCGGCTTTAAAGTTGGACCAGAGGAAGGCCACCTTTTTCGGGCCGAGAGATTGGAGTTGGAGCAGATCCAGGATGGTTACAGGGTATTTCTTGAGGAGTTTTTTGCGGAGAGCGTAATCGCCGGTCTTAACGATTTCCTGAAGATGCTCGGCCATGCGGTCGCCGATCCCGGGTAATTCCGTGAGTTTTTCCGGTTCATTCACCAGCGCGGCGACGGATTCGGGAAGGCCATCGATGAGTTCAGCGGCTTTCTCGTAGCTGCGGTAGCGCCCGATGATGGCTCCGTCGATTTCGAGGAGATGCGCGGTTTCGCGGAGGATGCGGGCGATCTGTTTGTTGTCCATAGAGAAACGATTATAAGCCTGGATGGAGGAAGTTAAGGAGAGGCAGCTAATTACGTCTGAAAATAAAAAGGGCCGGCAGAGCGACATTCTCCGCCGGCCGGATCAGTGCTGATTCGATTAGCCAGCCGCTTTTGCGACGTTGGCAGCCTGGGGACCTTTGGGTCCCTGGACTATCTCGAATTCGACGGGATCTCCTTCCTGCAACGTGCGGTAGCCATCGCCCACGATGGCGGAGTAGTGGACAAATACGTCTGGCCCATCATCACGTCCGATGAAACCATAGCCTTTCGAGTTATTAAACCACTTAACATTTCCTTGCACTTCCTTAAACCTCCTTGCGGAGCTTCATCCGTTTCCGGCCACGATGCGCACCAGAAAATTCTCCATCGCCACGAGCACAATTTCGGCGAGTGTACCAGAACAGAACGTCTCGTCAATAGAGTAAATGCTGCTTTTGTTGAAAAAATGAAGAAAAGTTCAGGTACAAAATCGATTCAGGAACGCGGGCGTTTCGAAGCCGAAGGCGGGAAAAGAAAGGAAAAATAGTACAAAAGACCGGCGATGGATTTGGCATCGCGGAGTTTTCCGCGGTGAATCATTTCTTGCAGCTGGGAGCAAGTGAAGGCGCGTGAAATGATTTTCTCGTCCATCTCGGGCCGCGCATCTCCACTGGTAAGTTCCTGAGCGAGGAGAATATACATTCTTTCCTCAAGAAATCCCGGCGTCGGAAAAATGTCCAGGAAAACGCGGAAATGCTTGGCGCGAAACCCCGTTTCTTCGATGAGTTCGCGGGCGGCGGCCCGGCGGGGGTTTTCGCCGGGCTCCATGCGGCCAGCGACCAGTTCCCAGAGGAACTGGCGGGTGGCATGGCGGTACTGGCGGATGAGGAGGATGCGGCCGTCCGGCAGGAGGGGCAGGACAACAACGGACCCGGGATGGGTAATGACTTCACGGGTGGTGCGGACGCCCCCGGGTTCTATAACTTCATCGCGGCGAACGCCGAAGACCGGGCCTTTGTAGATGATCTTGCTGCACAGGATCTTGGCATGGGCAGATTTTCTTTTGGGCATCGTTTCCTCGAGAATGATCGGTGACATAGTAGCGGATGACAACAAAAGAGGACAATCAGTTGCGCCCATGCTAGGAAAAATTGCCCGGGAATGCGGGGTGCGCCTATACTCAATGCCAGTGCTCGGCTTGAGATGAAAGATGCTGCGCTGAAGGGCGTCACTACGCAGAAAAAAGAAGATGGCCATAAATACGATCATTGTGGATGACGAGAAGCCGGCGCGGGAAGAACTGGCATTCTTGTTGAAGGGATTTCCCGAGATCAATGTGATCGGGCAGGGGAAGAACGGCGTCGAAGCGGTGGCGCTGATCAAGGAGCACGCGCCGGACCTGGTGTTTCTGGACGTACAGATGCCGGGGCTGGATGGCTTTGGCGTGCTCAAGAAGTTGGTCGAGCGGAAGGTGAAAGTGCCGCACGTGGTGTTTGCGACGGCGTTTGATCATTATGCGGTGCAGGCGTTTGACGTGAATGCAGTGGATTATGTGCTGAAACCGTTCGACAAGGCGCGGATTGCGAAAGCGATTACGCGCGCGCGCAAGATGCTGGATTCGCCGACGACCGCGACGGAGCGGCTGGAACAGCTGGTGAATCAGCTTGGCGCGACGAAGCAGGCGGCGCAGCCGGTGAAGCTGCTGGTGAAATCGCAGCAGCGGCTGCTGCTCGTGGATGCCGAAGCTTTGGTGTTCGCATCGATCGAGGACGGATCGATTTCGGTGGTGGCGCGGGACGCCGAAGGATCGTCGAATTACCGGACGCTGGAAGAATTGCACGCAGCGCTGGATTCGGAGTCGTTCTGGCGGCCGCACCGGTCGTATCTGGTGAATATTCATCACATCAAAGAAGTCGTGCCGTGGTTCAATTCCAGCTACATGCTGAAAATGAGCGATAAGAAGCAGACCGAGATTCCGGTAAGCCGGGCGCAGACAAAACGGCTGCGGGAGCTATTCAAGCTTTAGCCTTTAAAATCGCCGGCGAGGCGTTGGCGCTGCATTTCAAGAAACGGCCCGCGGTCCGACACTTTGGCTTCTCTCAGGGCAAGAGACCGCGGCTACAGCAATGGCGTTCTGCTGTGTTAGCATCGAGCGTACCTTCTTCCTGGCAAGCGCGAAGCGCTTGAAGCGTACATCGGACACGATGGATTTTTCGCTTAGCGACCACCAAAAACTGATTCGCGATACCGTCCGCCAATTCATGGAGGCCGAGGTGCGGCCAACGGTGCGGCAGCGCGACCGCGAGGGGCGCTTTCCCACCGAAGAGATCAAAAAGCTTGCAGAATTGGGCTGCTGCGGGATGATGACTCCCGAAGAATGGGGCGGCTCGGGGCTGGATACGGTTTCGTTTGTATTGATGATGGAAGAAGTGGGGCGCGTGGATGCGGCGATGGCCACTTCGCTGGGGGTGACGAATTCGGCCGTGCAAGTCCCTCTGCTTGGCTTTGGCACGGAGGCGCAGAAGAAGAAATATTTGAGCCGAATGGCCACCGGGGAGATTCTCGGCGCGTTCTGCCTGACGGAGCCGCAAGCGGGTTCGGATGCAGCGGGGATTCAGGCGCGGGCTATTCGCCAAAATGCTGGGCGTGACCGTGCCGTGTACCGGCTGAACGGAACGAAGACGTGGGTGACGAACGGCAGCGTGGCTGGCGTCTTCATCGTGTTTGCGAAGACCGATCCGGACGCGGGTGGCAAAGGCGTGACGGCATTTCTGATTGAGCCGGGCTTCAAGGGATTCCGCGTTGGGCGGCATGAAGAAAAGATGGGGCAGTTGTCTTCGCCGTCGGTGGAGATTGTGCTGAACGATTGTGAAGTTCCCGTGGAAAACCGGCTGGGCGAAGAGGGGCAAGGGCTGAAGATTGCGCTTGGCACGCTGGACGGCGGGCGAATCGGAATTGGTGCGCTGGCCGTGGGACTGGCGCAGGGCGCGCTCGATGAATCGGTAAAGTACGCGAAGCAGCGGCGAGCGTTTGGGAAGACGATCAGCGAGTTTCAGGCGATTCAGTGGATGCTGGCGGACATGCAGACAGAGATTGAGGCGGCGCGCGGGCTGGTGTACTACGCGGCTTGGTTGAAGGATTCCGGCGGACGGATGGGGTCGATGGCGTCGAAGGCGAAGCTGTATGCCAGCGAGATGGTGAACCGCGTGGTCTATAAGGCGGTGCAGATTCATGGCAGCGTGGGATACTCGCGGGAGACGGATGTGGAGCGGATGTATAGGGATGCGCGGGTGATTACGATTTACGAGGGGACGAGCGAAGTGCAGCGGATGATCATTGCGCGGGAGTTGCTGGGGAAGGCGAGTTGAGATTTGGCAGTTCATGGCTTAGCAGGGGGTACCCCCCTCCCCCCTGTTTTTTGTAAGTGTTGATTCTAGGGGGCTCTAAGTAGCTTTAGAATCAACACTTGTGCAAGCGTTGATTCTAAAGGACTTGCATTGCACCAAAATGGTGCAACGTCGCGCGTTCTTTTCGTGGTTGCTGGGAGTCGACGGGAAGGCACAGCTTTAACCGAGTAGTAGAATACCACAGGTGATACGGGTTTGTCAAAGGGAAATGCACTTGGTAGTGAGCCGCTTTGAATTCGTTGGGCGGGAGGTTGAATCATGAACGCTGGAACAAAAACCGAAGCGAACGTTCAGCAGGCCGTGCCGTTCTTCCGGGTGTCGAACATCGAAGAGTCCGTCCGCTATTACGTCGACGGACTGGGTTTCGAGATGACCAAAAAATGGATCGACGAGGGCAAGCTGCGCTGGTGCTGGCTTCAGCATGGTGGCGCGGCGCTGATGCTGCAAGAGTTCCGGAAGGAAGGGGTCAATCCCTGGGTGCCGGAAGGGAAAGTGGGAGTGGGCGTATCGGTCTGCTTCACCTGTCAAGATGCCTTGGCGATCTACCGCGAGGTTACCTCACGGGGGATTAAGGCCGGGAGACCGTTCGTCGGGAATTCGATGTGGGTTACGACTCTGTCGGAGCCGGACGGGTACAGGATCGAGTTCGAGAGTTACACGGAGGTGCCGGAGGAGACGGTGTTTTCAGAGGGGGGAGCTGCGGATTAGGGAGTGAAGAGGGCACGATGTATCGTGCCCCTACGGTTGCGCAAACGGGGAGCTAAGGGTGACGACTGGGGCTGAGGGGAAGAAGAGCAGGGTGGTGAGTGGGATGCGGCCGACGGGGCGGCTGCATATCGGGCATTACTTTGGGGCGCTGCAGAATTGGGTTCGGCTGCAGAACGACCCTAACTACGAATGCTTTTACTTCATTGCG
The DNA here is from genome assembly GCA_035544995.1 of Candidatus Acidiferrum sp. Taxonomy (GTDB): domain Bacteria; phylum Acidobacteriota; class Terriglobia; order Acidiferrales; family UBA7541; genus Acidiferrum. The sequence goes on along the minus strand of DASZZI010000010.1, from coordinate 239,352 downwards.
GATTGGCATGCGCTGACGAGCGATTACGCGGATACGTCGGCGGTAGCCGAGAATACGCTGCAGATCATGATCGATTATCTGGCGGCGGGGTTGGACCCGCAGAAGTCGGTAATCTTTCAACAATCGGTCATTCCGGAACATGCGGAATTGCATTTGCTGCTGTCGATGGTGACGCCGCTGGGGTGGCTGGAGCGGGTGCCGACGTACAAAGAGGCGTTGGAGAATATCAGGGACAAGGATCTGCATACCTACGGGTTTCTTGGATATCCGACGCTGCAGACCGGCGACATTGTGATTTACAGCCAAGAAGGCACACCGCTCTTTGTGCCGGTGGGGGAAGATCAAGTTTCGCATGTGGAGATCAGCCGGGAAATTGTGCGGCGGTTCAACCTCTTCTATGGACTTGAACTGAATGACGCGCTGCGAAGCAAGAGTGCAGCGGGGCTTTGCGGAAACTTCCATCTGGCCCTGGGAATCCCTGGGAACACACTCTCCATACTCGATTTCCCCTTGGGTGCGGAGAAGTGGGCCGAATTTTCCTCTCGAGTGAGGGTGCGCATATTGGAAATAGGGTTTGATAATGCCATCGAAAGCCTGAGGGCCGCGGTAGTGGCCGACATGGTCAAATTTACGCCCGTACTGCAGGAACCGGAAGCGAAGCTAACGCTGACGCCGAGGATACCAGGGCTGGACGGGCGGAAGATGTCGAAGAGTTATGGGAACGCGATCACGCTGAGCGAGAGTGACGCTGATATTCGTGCGAAGACGAAGGTGATGATGACGGATCCGGCGCGGAAGCGGCGGACGGATCCGGGAAATCCGGACGTGTGTCCGGTGTATGACTGGCATAAACTGTTCTCGACGCGGGATACGCTGGAATGGGCGGCGCAGGGTTGCCGGACGGCGGGGATTGGGTGCATTGAGTGCAAGGCGAAGATGGCCGACCACTTGATTGAGTGGATTACGCCGGTTCGCGAGCGGCGCGTGGAGTATGAGAGGCATCCGGCGCGGGTGCTGGAGATTTTGGACGCGGGGTCGAAGAAGGCGCGGGTTGTGGCGCAGGCGACGATGGGAAGAGTGCGAGAAGCGGTTTTTGGGTGGGAGAAGAAGAGGAAAGAGATTGACGGAACGGCAGGGAAGGCGAGGGCGTAGGAAATAAAGAACGGAATTCAACGCAGAGACGCAGAGGGCACAGAGAAGAAAGAGAAAAGCACAGGGCTGAAGACCGGCCACTGCAGGGGAAGGGCGGCCCGCTTAGGAAGGCGGCCGCTATAAAAGAAGAGGGGCCCGCCTCAGAAGGCGGGCCCTACAAAGGCAAGACGGAAGAGCACAGCCAGGAATGGCTGTGCCACCAAACAAGGAAGAAGAATGGCGACGCCGTACAAGATCACGATACCGATGTATGAGGGGCCGCTGGACCTGCTGCTTGATTTGATCAAGAAGCAGGAGATGAATATCCACGACATCCAGATTGCCAAGATCACGTCGCAATATCTGGAGTATCTGCACAAGCTGGAAGAGCTGAACGTGGATGTGTCGGCAGACTTCATATACATGGCGGCGACGCTGATCTACATCAAGTCGAAGATGTTGCTGCCGCCGGACCCGCTGGCGGGACCGGAAGATCAGGTGGACCCGCGGGCGGAGCTGGTGCACCGGCTGGTGGAGCACGAGAAGTACAAGAACGCGGCGCAGCTCTTGTACCAGAAGCAGCAGATCGAAGAGAACGTGTGGTCGAAGCCGGACAAGTCGCTCTATCAAGACGAAGGGACGGAGGGCGAGCTGGTCGTTTCGCTGATGGACCTGATCAAAGTGTTCCAGCAAGTGCTGGAGCGGAAGAGGGAAGTTTCGCGGATCGAGCTGCAGCACGAGCAGTTCACGGTGGCGCAGATGATGGCGCAGATACGGGCGCAGATCCTGGCGAGCGAGACGAATACGGTGAATCTGATTCAGTTTTTTGAGGCGTGCGCGTCGCGGCACGCGATGATCGTGGCTTTTCTGGCGGTGCTGGAGATGGTGAGGATGCAGGCCATCGCGATGGCGCAGGAGAAGCAGTTTGGAGCGATAGTGCTGCGGAAGTATAAGATGTTTGACGCGATGTTCGATGAGAGCGGGGAAATCCGGCAGATTGACGAGCAGTATCAGTAGGGAAAGAGCCAAGGATTAAACACAGAGCTCTCAGTGGACACCCCGACAGGGTCGGGGCAGGCGCCGAGCACGGAGAAGAAAGAGATTTCATCGCTAGAGTGATGGGTGGTGGGGAAAAAGCACACAGCCAGGATTGGCTGTGCCACGAAAAAATATGACGAACGAAGAAAGAAGAGCGGCGCTGGAAGCGATTATTTACGCGGCGGACGAGCCGGCGACGATCGAGCAACTGGCCACAGCATTGGGTGAACAGAAGCTGGTGGTGCAGGCAGCGCTGGATGAACTGGTGGCGAGCTACGCAGCGGAAGAGCGCGGGATCGAGATTCGCGCGGTGGCGGGCGGCTACAAGATGTATACGAAGCCGCAGCAGCATGACGTGGCGAGGCGGTTCATCAAGAGTTTGCGGCCGCCGCTGCGGCTGTCCATGCCGGCGCTGGAGACGCTGGCGGTGATTGCCTACAAGCAGCCGGCGACGAGTCCGGAGATAGGCGAAATTCGCGGAGTGAATACTTCGGGCGTGCTGAAGACGCTGCTGGACAAGCGATTGATTGTGACGGCGGGGCGTAAAGAGGTAATTGGACGGCCGATTCTGTACAAGACGTCGAAAGAATTTTTGATGCGGTTCGGGTTGAGCGACCTGGATGAGTTGCCGAGCTTGAAAGAATTTGAGGCGCTGGCGCGGGAGGCGCTCGGTGGCGACGAGGGGTTTGCGCCGATGGAAGAGAGAACCACGACGGAGAACGCGGCAGTGAGTGGTGCGAGTGCGGCGTCTCCTGAGAGCGATGCGATGGCAGAGGCAGAGGCGCGGGAAGACGTGGCAGAGGAGACCGCTGCGACGAATGAGGGCATGCCCTCGGGAGAGAGCGACGAAGAGCCGAAGGCCGCCGCGGCGGGAGAATAGGGAATAGGATTTAACACCCCGACCGGGCCGGGGCAGGCACCGGTCACGGAGGTCGGAGCACAGAGTTCGCAGGGAAGAAACAGGACACTAAGTCTTGGCGCGGCTGAGTGATTTTCTTGACGGCGCCACCCGGCAGAAAAAAGATGCCGGCCTAAAGGCCGGCGCTACGCAAAGAAACATCCGCACCATGCAGGAAAGATTGCAGAAGATTATTGCGCGGGCGGGGATTGCTTCGCGGCGGCACGCGGAGCAATTGATCCTGAGCGGACAGGTGCGCGTGAACGGGCAAGTCGTGAGGAAGCTCGGCACGAAAGCGGATGCGGCGGCGGACCGGATCGAGGCGGCGGGAAAAGTCGTGGGAACGGAAGAGCGGCACGTGTACCTCGCGCTGAACAAACCGCCGGAAGTGGTGGCGACGATGGCGGATCCCGAGGGGCGCAAGACGCTGCGGAATTGTTTGCGAGGATTGCCGGAACGCGTTTACCCGGTGGGGCGATTGGACTACGCGGCGGCGGGATTGGTGTTCCTGACAAATGATGGCGATCTCGCGGCGGAGATGCTGCGCGATTGGGGAAATCTGCCGCAGGTGTATCAAGTGAAAGTGAAAGGACGGTTGACGGCGGAAGACCTGGAGCGGCTCGGGAAGCAAATGGGCGCGAGGATGCGGATGATTCGCCAGCCGGACGCCGCGCGCGGGCTCCGATCGCATCGGAGCGGGCTCGCGGGAAATTTCTGGTATGAGGTGACGATTTCAAGCGCGACCGCAAAGCGGTCGAAGAGAGATTCGAAGAGGGATGCGCTGCGGCGGGTGCTGTTCGCGGAGCAACATCCGGTGGAGAAACTGAAGCGGATCGGGCTGGGGCCGTTAACGCTGGAGGGGCTGCCGCAAGGGCGGTACCGGCTGCTGGAGGAAAAGGAAGTGAGCGAGCTGCGGCGGGCGCTCAAACCAGAGAGCAAGTTGCGGCTGCAAGAAAAACCGGGAAGCGAGAAAAGAATTGAACACCCCGACCGGGCCGGGGCAGGCGCCGGTCGCGGAGGTCGGAACGCAGCGGCGCGTAGAAAGTAGAATTCCAGAACGATTAAGGCTGGACCGCCACGAGCTTCATGGCACAGACGATCAAAAAGCTGATCCCGGAACACAGTCGCGAGATGACGCGGCGATGAGAGTTTTACTGCCGGAAGGCGCGAAGGCCAGCGCCGATCCCATTCTTGAAATCCTGAAGAATCACAAGACCATTGCGGTGGTCGGCTTGTCTTCGAATCCGACGCGACCGAGCTATGGCGTGGCGGAATACATAAAATCGGCAGGCTACCGGATCATCCCGGTGAATCCGAACGAGAAGGAAGTGCTAGGGGAGAAGAGCTATGCGCGGCTGGAAGAGGTCCCGGAGAAGATCGAGCTCGTGGATATTTTCCGTCGAGCGGAAGATGTGCCGCCGGTGGTGGATGGCGCGATTCGCGTTGGAGCGAAAGTAGTCTGGATGCAACTGGGGATCGAAAATGAGGCAGCAGCGGAGAAGGCGCGGGCGGCGGGGCTAATCGTAATAGAAGATGCTTGTATTTTGGTGGAGCACAAGAAGCGCGTGAGGTCATTAACGCGCTGAACCCGCATATGGCGGAATTTGGAGGATGGCCCGCGTGGCGATGCTGCGCGGGCCGAATTGTTTTTGGACAGTGCAAAGAAAAGAGCCGGGCTGAAGCCCGGCCTCTACACAGGCAAGAAGAGAACGCCCCGACAAGAATCGGGGCCGCACCATCTGCCCGAACGTTATCGCTGGGGCAGGGGGAAGACGAGAAGATTGCGCTTTCCGGGGGCGATGACGGCGAGGAAACGGCCGTCGGGGGAGATGGCAAAATCGCGGAAGGTGAGGCCGTGAAGGATGAACATGGGAATGGGCTGGCTGACCGGGATGTTCTGATTTGCCGCGGTGGCTGGCGCGGCGCTGAGAGGAGGGAGGTCAATCCACACGAGGTCGCCGGATTTTCTCTCGATGGCGCGCTTTAAGAGGATGCGCGTTTCGTCGGGGGACCACTGGAATGTGCCGAGGCCAATGCGCGCGCGGGCGACCAGATTCGGGGCGGCGAGGTCGCGAACTTCGAGAACTTCTTTGTCGATGTAGTAGGCGACTTTCTTTCCACTGGGAGAAATGGAAATGCCGCCTTCGTAGCCGTCGAGGGTGGCGAGCTCTTTGTCGTCCTGCGCGAGAAGATCGAGCCGCTGGAGGCGCGGCGGACCCGCAAGATTGCGGTCGCGCTCAACGGCGATGGCAATGTTGGTGCGCGGGAGGTAGTCCACGTCGAGGAAAGTGCGTCCGCCGAACGCGAGGCCGGCGGGGCCGGTGGAGATGTTGATGTATTTGAAAGAGGAGAGGACGTGGGGCTTCACGACTTCGGTGAGATAGATGATTGTGGAATTGTCCTGGAGCCACGCGGCATTTGACGAATCTTTAATGACGCTGTCCAGGCCGCCGAGGTGGACCTCTTTGCCGTTGTCGTCCAGGACGACGTTCATGAAGGCGTCTTCCGTTTTGCCGGAGTCGTCTACGACGGAGGTGGTGAAAAGCTGGGCGAGGATAAGGCGGCCGTTGGGCGACCAGCGGTAGGAGTCGACCAGGTAGGTGAAAAGCGCGTTGCCGCGGATGAATTTTTCCCCGGCGAGGAGGCGATGGCGCTTGCCTTTGATGTCCTGGAGCCAAATGTCGTCGCGCTGGAGGTCGTAGAGCTTGGTTTTGAAAAGTCGGCGAACGGAGTAGATGATGCGGCCGTCGGGGGCGTAGGCGAAACCGGTGATGTCCTCGTCTATCGATTGGAGAGGCTTGTCGAGGCCGATATTTTGCGCGCGGGATCCGGGAAGGGAGCAACAGCCGACAACCGCGCAGACGAACGCGCAGAGACGGCGAAGCCACCGGAAACGGCTGCGGGCACAGAAACAAGTCATGGTTGCTAGGGGTGCGATCCTTCGTACGCATTGCAACACGGTGCTTGCGCGGGTTTGAATTCCATGAATTCGACGCGCGTGGCATCGGGATCGAAGATGTCAAACTGCCACTTGCCATCGCGCCCGATTTCGGGAGCTTCCGTGGTTTGCAGGCCATGAGCGCGCAATTGTTCGAAAACGGGATTCATGCTGGCGACGCCGAGAGCAAGATGATTCATGACGCCGAGTTCGTCATGGTCCGCGGCCGGCAGAATATTGAACATGTACTCGATCCAGTCGCTGCCGTCGGGCACTTGGATTTCGACCCAATCGTTGTCGGTGTCCTTCATGCCGCCGTGCCAATACATGCGGAAGCCGAGGAGATCGCGGTAGAAGCGGTCTTCGACGGCACGATCCTTGACAACGAAGCCGGCGTGAAACATGCGGGTGCTGAGCTGTTCGGGCGCGGCGCTGAAGGCGGCGGGCGCGGGGAGTTGGACAAACGCAATGGGGTGGCCTTCGGGATCGAGAAGCTCGAAATGCTGCGCGCCGTTCGAATCCTTTGAAATGGCCCCGGGTTTAATGTCGTGGGCGAGGAGGAAGCGGCGCATCTGCGCAACGTCGCTGGTAGCGAAGGCGACTTCAGCGAGGAGATTCGAAGGCGGGGCTGGGGGCGTTGGCAGAAGTTCAATCTGCTGATGGTCGTTCACGGCGAAACACGGAAGTTTGCTGCCGGTGCAGCCCGCCGATCCTCTGCGAAGCCCGAGCATCTTGGAGTAGAACTCGCTTGATTTTTGGAGATTGGTAGCAAAAACACGGACGTGGGCGATGCCAGTGATTTTTGGCCGCGCGGATTGGTCTTGAGCAGCAAGCGGCAGGCAGAGCAAGGTAATCGTCAGGATAAGCGCGAATCTTTTCACTTTTCCCCCGGGGAATTTGACTTCGTGCGAACTCTGATCTTGCGAATTTCGTCGAGGCGCTGATGGAGGCGCTGTTCGAAACCCTGGTCAGTGGGCTTGTAATAGATGCGGCCGGTGAGATTGCCGGGCAGACAGGACATATCAGTGACTTTTTCTTCGAAATTGTGGGCGTATTTATAGCCTTCGCCGTAGCCGATGTTTTTCATTAGCCCTGTGACCGCATTGCGAAGGTGGAGAGGTACGGGATCGGCTTCGGTCTTGCGCACGTCTTCAGCCACATCACCATAGGCGGTGTAGACGGCGTTTGATTTGGGCGCGAGAGAAAGATAGACAACCGCTTGGGCGAGGGCCAGGTGCCCTTCGGGCGCGCCAAGAAAATCGAATGCGTCTTTGGCTGCGAGAGTAACCGCGAGGGCGCCGGGTTCCGCAAGGCCAATGTCTTCGCTGGCCATGCGGACCATGCGGCGAGCGAGGTAGAGAGGATCTTCGCCAGATTCGAGCATGCGCACAAGCCAGTATAGCGCGGCGTCGGGATCGGAGTTGCGGACGGATTTGTGGAGAGCGGAGATGAGGTTGTAGTGCTCCTCGCCGGCTTTGTCGTAGCGCAGGAGCTTGCGCTGGAGGACATCTTCGAGGAGTTCGCGTGTGATGACACGGACGCCTTGCGCATCGGGACGCGCGCCGCGAGCGGCGAGTTCCAGCGTGTTGTAGGCGGCGCGGGCATCGCCGTTGGCGAAGGAAGCGATGCGGAAGAGTGTGTCATCGCCGGCGTCGAGACTTTCGTTGCCGACGCCTCGTTCCTTGTCGGCGACGGCACGGCGAAGAAGTTCAACGATAAGCGGGGTGGGGAGCGGGTCAAGAACGTAGACCTTGGTGCGCGAGAGAAGGGGGGAGATGACTTCGAAGGAGGGATTCTCGGTCGTGGCGCCGATGAAAGTGATGTGGCCCGCCTCCACGTAGGGAAGAAAGGCGTCCTGCTGGGCTTTGTTGAAGCGGTGGACTTCATCGATGAAGACAATGGTGCGGTGGCCGGCGTGAGACCGGCGCTCGGCGGCAGCCATGACTTCTTTGATTTCCTTAATACCAGCAAGAACGGCGCTGAAGGAGATAAATTCCGAGCGCGTGAGACGCGCGATGAGGCGTGCGAGAGTGGTTTTGCCGCAGCCGGGCGGCCCCCAGAAGAGCATCGAGCCGAGGTTGTCGTTTTCGATTTGGACGCGCAGCGGTTTGCCGGGGCCAAGGAGTTTTTCCTGGCCGATGAACTCGTCGAGCGTGCGCGGACGCATGCGCTCAGCAAGGGGCTGGTGGGCCGCGGGCGTATCGGGCTCGGCCGTTTGCTGAGGAAATTTGGAGAAGAGGCTCACGGTTTCCGAGTACCTGGCGTCAAGAGAGAGTTTCGCTGGCGCGCGGCTTCGTAGAAGAGGATTGCGGCGGCTGCGGCGGCATTCAGGGAGTCGATGCCGCTGGCCATGGGAATGCGAATGCGGGCATCCGCGCTACGCTCGACCTCTGCGGGCAAACCCCCGCCTTCGTTACCGACGAGCAACGCGACGGGTTCGCACCAGTCAACTTCCCAGGGTGCGAGGGGGGGCCGCTCGCTCTCTTGCGAGTCATGAACACACGAGGCAAGCGTGCGAACACCAGCAATTCTGAATTGGGTGAGCAGAATGGGAAGAGACATCCCGGGAAGGATGGGCAGATGAAGGGCGGCCCCCGCCGAGGCGCGCAAAGCTTTTGGTGAGAAGGGGCTGGCGGTGCCGGATTGTCCGGAGGCGGAGGTTACGGCGCCGGTGGCGCCGAAGGCAGCCGCGGTTCGGATAATCGTGCCGACGTTGCCGGGATCTTGGACACCCGCGAGGACGACAAGAAACGGGGCGCAGACCGACGGAGGAGTGCGTAGGATCTCGTCGAAAGACGTGGTGCGCGGCTGCACAAGAGCGGCGACGCCCTGGGGATGTTCCGTGTCGGCGAGGCCTTCGAAGAGGCGATCGGTGGTGTGGAGTAAAGGGAAGGCGATTTCGGGCCGGCCGATGAGAGGAGCGAGGTGCTCATGATGGCGCTCGCCCGTTTCGCTGAAAAGGACCGCCTCGATGCGACAACCGGAACGGAGGGCCTCCTCGACGAGGCGGACGCCTTCAACGCCGACGCACCCGGATTCGGTGGGCAGGCCGCCGCGGAGGGCCATGCGAAAGGTCTTCAGCCAGCGATTGTCGCGGCTCGAGAGAATCGCGGGTGGGCTCGAGGGGCGAGCCAAACGGGCGTCTTTGCTAGGACTTGCCACCATAAGGGAGCGTACCAAATTTCGCGAGGGGTAGGCTAACTTGCCCGGCTGGCGCTGGGGAGATATGCCTTTCGGGGGACGGTGCTTCGCGAAGGCCAGGCGATTGCATAACAAGCTTTTATTGCGCCGCAATGCAGGCCTATGGTAGCGTCGCCGGAATGAAAAGCAGCGCGGGCGGAGCGCTGCAGGATGGCACTACGACTTCGCCGAAGGCCAAAAAGTTGCCGGCTGAACTGCTTCGCGTCAACACGGAAATTCCCGAACCGGACGTGCTGCGCTATGCGGCGCATTTCCTTGCACGCGGGTGTGTGATCGGGATTCCCACGGACACGTTGTACGGACTGGCGGCCGACCCGTTTAATCTTGCGGCAGTGGATGAGATTTACAGAGTGAAAGGGAGGCCGGAGACGCGAGCGCTGCCGATTCTGGTGAACTCGCTGGAGCAGGCGACGTTACTCGCGCGCGAAACGCTGCGGAATTTCTTGCGGCTGGCGCAGGAATTTTGGCCGGGCGCGCTGACGCTGGTTGTGGATGCGTCATACGGGTTGCCGCTAAAGGTTACGGCAAATACAGGGCGCATCGCGCTACGCTGGCCACGGAGCGAAGTGGTGCGCCGCCTGATCGCGGAATTCGACGGGCCGATCACTGGAACGAGCGCAAATATTTCGGGGTTTCCGGCGTGTTCGAATGCGGCACAGGTGATGAAACAGCTGGGCGACCGCCTGCCATTGGTCCTGGATGCGGGAGAGACGGGAGCGGCGCTGCCTTCGACGATTGTCGAACTGCACGGGGATGAATGGAAGATTATACGGGAAGGTACGATCCCCGTTGTGGAAATTGCGAGAGCGCTGCAATAGTCGCTTGCCTTAAACCTGTCCGGGCCGGCCCTTCAGCTGCGCTCAGGGCAAGCAAGAAGCGTCGTTCCTCCGGCGGGAATGACAAATTTTGCGGCCGTGGGTGATGGGACAAACCCCAGGTCTAGTGGCCGAGCGAAAGCGTAGCGCGCTTCGGGAAATTCGCTCAGCGTGAAAGGAAGTCGAAGTCGCCGGTGGGCGAGAGATGGAGGTCGCCGAGCGAGCGGCGGTGAACGGAGACAACATCGGAAAACCAGAGCGGCAAGTACGGCAGATCAACCGCCAGGATTTTCTGGACTTCACTGCAGAGCGCCTTCCGTTTTTCTTTGTCCATTTCCACGTGAATCTGGTCGGTGAGCGCGTCAATACGCGCGTTGCGGTAGTGTCCGCGATTGGCGCCGTCGGGCGGGAAGCGTTTCGTGGAATAGACGAATTCGAAGATGTCGGGATCCGTGTTGGCTCCGACCCAACGAAGGAGATTGATCTGGAAGTTGCCCCTGGTGGCATCGGAGAGAAGAGTCGCCAATTCGAGCGGGCGAAGCTCGAGCTCAATGCCGACGCGGCGCCATTGATCCTGGAGGGCTGCGCCGACGAGGCGGTACTGTTCGTCGGTGGAGGTTTTCAGTGTGATGTGGAAGCGAAGGCCATTCTGCTTGCGGGGGAAACCGGCGGCATCGAGAAGTTTTTCAGCGCCGGCGGTGTCGAGTGTGTATTGCGTGACATTGGGTTCGTAGGCCCAGTGATTGGGCGGGAGAATGCCCGAGGCGACGCGGGCCTGTCTGTGGAGAAGGTAGCGGATGAGAGCTTCGCGGTCGGTGGCGAAGGCAAGCGCTTGGCGAACTTCACGGTTCGAGAGGATGGCGTCTTCCAGGTTGATGCCTAGATAGACGAAGTTACTGCCGGGCCGCTGGGTAACGGAAAGACCGGCCTGACGCGCGAGGACGGGAACCATATCGGGGGTGAGGGAACTGATTTCGAGATCGGCGGAGCCTTTGCGGAGTTCCAGCGCGCGGACAATGGCATCCGGGACAACCCGGATGCGCAAGCGCGTGATTTGCGGGAGGCCACGAAAATAATCGGGGTTGCGTTCCAGGTTGACTTCTTCGTCTTGCGCCTGACTGACGAAGCGGAAAGGGCCCGAGCCGATGGGGTGGCGAGAGAAATCAGCGGCTGCGTTTGCGGGGACGATGCCGACGGCAGAGGGGATGAGATTACCTGTGAAGGACGCGTAGGGTTCCTTGAGATGAAAAATGACCGTGACGTCATCGGGGGCTTCGATGGACGTGACCATCCGGAGGCCGCCGCGTTTGGGCGAGCGATTGGCGGGATCGCGGATGAAATCGAAGGTGGCTTTGACGTCGGCGGAAGTGAGCGGGCGGCCATCGTGGAAGCGGACGCCGCGACGAAGGTGGAAGACATAGGTGAGGGGGTCCCGCAAATTCCAGGATTCGGCGAGGTCGCCGTGGAAATTCATCTGGTCATCACGTTCGAGGAGGCTGCTGAAGAGCAGACCATCGATGTGCTGAGATTGCGCGTCGGTGGCGAAGCGGGGGTCGAGATTGGTGGGATTGGATTCGATGATTAGAGTGAGGGAAGAAGAATCGGGGTGCTCGGGCCGCGAGCAGCCAAGGAGCAAGATTACTGCGAGAGAGCAGACAAGCAAGAGAAAAGAAAAAGACGTAACACCCCGACCGGGTCGTGGCAGGCGCCGGGCACGGAGGAGACACAGAGGGCGCCGAGAGTTGGACGTGGGCACGGACAGTAGATGGCTCAGGAGACCGCGTAGAATCGAGCCGGTTGCCGAGAAAGGGCGCAGCAGTGCTGCGCCCCTACAAGAGGAGAGGGAGAGCTCAGCGGGGCGGGGCATAAGAGATTTTACCGAGAACTGCGGGACCTCGTGCGCCGGTTGCGGAGGGGAGGTTCGCGGGGCGCTGATGAAAGGTTTCACAGGCGAGGAGAGCGAAAGCGAAAGCCTCTTTCGCGTCGACGGGGATGCCCAGGCGAGAAGAGGGGAAGACGTCTATGCCCGGAAGAGCGGCGGCGAGCTGCGCGAGGATGAGCGGGTTGCGCGCGCCTCCGCCGGAGACAATGAGCTGGTGAATTCTTGCTTTTGGCAGGACGAACCGATTGAGGGCGTCGACGACGGACAGCGCAGTGAAGATGGTGGCGGCCCGTATCAGGTCAGCGGGTTTGGCGCGATGGCGCCGGCCAATGACGAGTAGCTTTTGGACGTAAGCGTGGCCGTAGTACTCGCGGCCGGTGCTTTTGGGAGGAGCGAGCTTCAAGTAAGGATCGCTCATGAGTTCGTCAAGGAGTGCGGGGAGGCTGCGACCTTGTGAGGCGAGGCGCGCGTTTTTATCGAAGCGCTGGCGACCGTGTGTAAAACGATGGACGAGCGCATCCATGAGCATGTTGCCGGGGCCGGTGTCGAAGGCGAAGACATGGGAAGATTTCGCTTTGCGAGGAAGAACCGTGACGTTGCCGATGCCGCCGAGATTGAGCGAGACACGGCCGAATTTGGAGTCGCGATACAAGAGATAGTCGACGTAGGGAACGAGGGGCGCGCCCTGACCACCGAGAGCGATGTCCGCGGGACGAAAGTCGCCGACCGTGGTGATTCCGGTGCGGGCGGCGATGATGGATGGTTCGCCGATTTGGAGTGTCGAGGCGGTAGGGCTGCCGTAAAACGAAACGGGCCGGCCTTGGTGGAAGACCGTTTGGCCGTGACTTCCGATGAGAGACACGCGGCGCAGTGAGACGCGGAAACGGCGGCAGGCCGTAAGAGCCGCGTCAGCAAATAATTCTCCGAGACGAAAATCTAACTGGCTGAGTTCGCCGGCCGTGATGGTTTGCTGCTCGGCGACGCGAACAATTTCCTTCCTGATTGCCGTAGGGAAACTGACGGAAGTGTGGCCGAGGAGTTTCGCATCGAGCCTTGGCGGCGCGCCCGAGACGCGGGCGAGAGCGACGTCGATGCCGTCGGCGGAAGTGCCGGACATAAGACCGAGGACGAGCATTGGGCGAGCGGTCATGAAATTTGCTTCTTCAGCTCGGCCAATAGGTTGAGGGCGTCGATGGGCTTGAGCTGGTCGAGGTCGGCGCCGCGGAGCTTGTCGAGCACGGCGCGGTCGAGCGGAGTGAAGAGGACCTGCTGATTGCCGTTGCTGTGCGCTGAATCGGTTGCGCCGGGAGAGAGAGTTTCGCTGAGCTCGTGCTCGCTCTGTTCATGTTTCTTTAAGACTTCGCGGGCGCGTTCGATGACGCTGCGGGGCAGCCCGGCGAGGCGCGCGACTTCAATGCCATAACTTTTGTCGGCACTGCCGGGCTCCACGCGGCGGAGAAAAATGATTTCGCTGGGTGTCTCCTTGACTGACACGTGGACGTTTTTCACCGTGGGGAGAAGCTCTGCGAGCTCCGTGAGTTCGTGATAATGGGTGGCGAAGAGCGTGCGCGCGCGGATGTATTTTTGAAGATGCTCGACAACCGCCCAGGCGATGGAGAGGCCGTCAAACGTGGCGGTGCCGCGGCCCACTTCATCGAGGAGGACGAGACTTGCGGGAGTGGCGTGGGTAAGAATGGCGGCAACTTCGCTCATTTCAACGAGAAAAGTCGAGCGGCCACGGGCGAGATTGTCGCTCGCACCGATGCGCGTGAAAATGCGGTCGGTGATGGGAAGCTGGGCCTGCCGGGCGGGCACGAACGAGCCCATTTGCGCCATCAGGACGATGAGGGCAGCTTGACGCAGATAAGTGGATTTGCCGCCCATGTTCGGGCCGGTGATCAATAGAAGTTGCTGGCGGGTGGGCTCGAAGCAGAGATCGTTGGGGACAAAGCGTTCGCCGCGCTGGCGGAGAAGTTCTTCGATGACGGGATGGCGGCCGGCCACGATGAGAAGCTCACCGGTAGAGTTGAATTGCGGGCGCATATAGCCGCGGTCGGCGGCCAGTTTAGCGAATGCGGCGAGAACGTCGAGCTGGGCGACGGCGGAGGCGGTGCGGCGAAGGCGCGCGGCTTTGGCTGCGACGCCAGAGCGTACGTCGAGGAAAAGCTGCCGCTCGATTTCGAGAATGCGCTCGTCCGCGGCGAGGATTTTTCGCTCGTATTCCTTCAGCTCGGAAGAAGTGAATCGCTCTGCGTTGACGAGGGTTTGTTTGCGCTCGTAATCGGTCGGCGCGAGATGCAGGTTAGGTTTCGAAATCTCAATGTAGTAGCCGAAGACCTGATTAAAGCGAATTTTAAGCGAGCCGATGTTTGTGCGTTTGCGCTCGCGCTCTTCCATCGCGGCGATGATCTGCTTGCTATGCTGGCTGAGATCGCGCAGCTCATCGAGTTCGGCGTGATAGCCGATGCGGATCATGCCGGGTTCGGTGGCGAGGGCGGGAGGTTCGTCGGCGATGGCGCGTTCGAGTCTCTCGCGGACGTCGGTGAGCTCATCGATTTCTGCGTGAAGATGCCGCAGGAGTTCGCTACCGCCCGCGGGCGGCGGGGTAAGAAAATTCTTCAGAACAGGAAGCTGCCCGAGCGATCTGCGAAGAGCGACAAGCTCGCGGGGAGTAGCAAGGCCCAGTGTGATGCGGCTAGTCAGGCGCTCGAGATCGAGGATGCCCCGCAATTCTTTGCGAATTTCGCCGCGAACGACAGTTTGCTGGAGAAGATGCGCGACACTACCGAGGCGGGCTTCGATGGCTTCGCGGTCGATCAAGGGGCGGAGCATCCATGCGCGCAGGAGACGCGCGCCCATGCCGGTGACGGTTTCATCGAGGGCGGCGATTAGGGTTGTGGGGCCGCTGCGGCTGGCTTCCTCGATGAAAATCGGGGTGACCAGTTCGAGATTGCGGACAGTGACCGGGTCGAGAACGAGTGTTTCGTGCTGCTCGTAGTAGCGAACGCGGTCCAGGTGGCGAAGCGCTTCCACGCCGGGCGCTTCGTCGTAATTTGTGTCCGCGGAGCGGTCAACGCCACGCGCGGAATTTTCGCGAAGATAGTGGATGATGGCGCCCGAAGCGGCGAGCGCCTGCACGTGGTCATCCAGGCCGAAACCGGTGAGCTCGGCGACACCAAATTGTTCTCTTAAGATGCGTTCGGCGTAGTCGCGCTGGAAGACCCAGTCTTCGAGGCGGGATTCGACGCCACCGGCGCCTTCGAGCAGCGATGTCTTTGCGGTTTCGAAAAGCTGCTGGGGGCGCGGCAGGAGGGTCTCGCGAGGATGAAGTAGCTGGAGCTCATCGCGGAGCGATTCCTCGGCCTTTGGGCCGGAAAATTCAGTAGCCTGGAACTCGCCGGTGGAGAGGTCCACAAAGGCGAGGCCGATGGGCGAACCGGAAGAGTGTTTCGCAACAGAGGCGAGGAAATTATTTTCGCGGGCGTCGAGCTGGGCGACGTCGGTGGCAGTGCCGGGCGTTATCACGCGAACGACTTCGCGGCGAACAAGCTTCTTGCCGGGACCGGGCTGCTCCATCTGGTCGCAGATGGCGACCTTGAAGCCGCCGCGGATGAGCCGGGCGATATAGCCGTCGACGGCGTGATAGGGGACGCCGCACATGGGAATGGGCTGGCCCTTTTCGCGATTACGCGAGGTGAGCGTGATCTGCAATTCGCGCGCGGCGATCATGGCGTCTTCGTAAAAGAGTTCGTAGAAGTCGCCGAGCCGGAAGAGAAGCAGAGCGTGCGGGTAGCGCGTCTTGATCGCGTGATACTGCTGCATCAAGGGTGTGGAGGGGTCGCTCATGGATGCACAGTGGCGCGTTTCATGCGCATGTTCCCAGCTGCGTAAGCAAAAAGGCGTAATCCAAAGCAATCTCGCGCAAGTAGTCGTAGCGGCCGGAGGCTCCGCCGTGCCCCGCGCCCATATTGATTTTCAGCAGCAGCGGGTTGCCATCGGTCTTGAGGGTGCGCAATTTGGCGACGTACTTGGCCGGCTCCCAATACATGACCTGGCTATCGTTGAGCGAGGTTTTCACCAGGATCGCAGGATAGAATTTGCGTTCGAGATTGGTGTAAGGGCAGTAGGACTTCATGCAGAAGTAATCGTCCGCGATGTGCGGATTGCCCCATTCTTCGTATTCGCTCACGGTGAGCGGGAGAGTGGCGTCGAGCATGGTGTTGAGCACGTCGACAAAGGGGACGCGGCTGATGACAATGCGAAATAAGTCTGGACGCATGTTCGTGGCGGCAGCCATGAGAAGACCGCCGGCGCTGCCGCCTTCGATGATTAGATGTTGGGACTCGGTGTAGCGCAGTGAGATCAACTGTTCAGCAGCGGCGATGAAATCAGAGAAGGTATTATGTTTTTGCCGCAGGCGGCCGGCATCGTGCCAGGGCTTGCCGAGTTCTCCGCCGCCGCGGATGTGGGCGATTGCATAGATCACTCCACGATCGAGGAGGCTGAGACGGTTCGAGTTGAAACCAACGGGGATGGAAATGCCGTAGCTGCCGTATCCATAGAGCAGCAGCGGAGCGCTGCCATCGCGCGGCGTGTCGCGGCGATAAACGATGGAGATGGGAATCTTTGTGCCGTCGGAGGCGGCAGCGTGAAGTCGCTCGCTCATGTACTGCGAGGGATCGTAGCCGCCGAGGACTGGCTGTTGTTTGCGAAGAATTCGCTGCCGGGTGAGGAGGTTGTAATCGATGACGGAACGCGGCGTGATGAAGGATTCGTATTGGAAACGGAGGTGCGATGTCTTGAATTCCGGATTGGCGCCGATGGCTGCGTTATAGGCCGGCTCGGTGAAATCGATGCGATGCGAAGCAGCCAAAGCATCGGCAGCATCCGTAGTCAGGTCAATGATGCGAAGGTAGGGAAGGCCGTCTTGCCGCTCGGAGAGGACAAGATGCGACTGGAAGGCCTCTACTCCAGCAAGCATCACCCGAGGACGATTGGGAATGAAGTCGCGCCAGAATTTGCGGTGCGGATCGGCCACTGAAGCTGTCATGAGCCGGAAGGTGCGGCCTCCCGAATTGGTACGAATGTAAAAGAGGCTGCCGGAAGGGTCTCCTGCGGGTCCGGGATGATGATCGGCATAGTATTCGTGTTCGTCTTCGCGGGCCGCAATCAGGAGAAATTCACTTTCGGGTTGATCGGCGCGGAGGAATCTAACTTCGCTGGCGGTATGGCTTGCCACGGTAAGCAGGAGAAAAGCGCCGCTGCGGGTACGATCAATCCCGATGCCAAAGCGTTCGTCGGTCTCTTCGTAGAGAAGCGCGTCGCGTTTATTTGAGGCAAAGACATGGCGATAGAGACGATGCGATCGTTTCGTGGTTTCGTCTTCGATGGTGTAGAAGAGGGTGCGATTGTCCGAAGCCCACGCCGTACTGGTGACGCGTTCGATGCGTTCGGACAGAACGGCGCCGGTGCGCAGGTCCTTAAGGTACAGGGTGTACTTACGAAATCCGGTGGTGTCGGTGGAGTAGGCAAGAAGATGGTTGTCGTCGCTGACGTCGAAGGAGCCTAGACCGAGATAGGGATGGCCGTGTGCGAGCTCGTTCAGATCGAGCAGTAATTCTTCCGCTGAGCCTTCGGCATCGAGCCGGCGGCAATGGATGGGGTACTGCTTTCCTTCTTCGGTGCGGGTGAAATAGAGAGACCCACGGAGAAGATAGGGGACGGACAGATCCGTCTGAAGAATCCGGCCGAGCATTTCCTGATACAGCTTTTCCTGGAAAACCTCCGTTCCCTTCAGGAATGCGTCGGTGTATGCGTTTTCTGCTTCGAGATGGCGGATGACTTCCGGATTTTCTTTTTGGCGCAACCAGGCGTAGTCGTCTGCGCGGAAGTCGCCATGCAGGAGATGTTCCATGGGCTCGCGGCGAGCAATGGGGGGAGGTGGCGAGCCGCCGGCGCTTGCTTCACGCAAAAGCTCCAGCGAGTTGATTTGGGTGTCAGGGTTCATGAGTCTCCGTGACTGGAACTCAGCCGACACAACAACCGAAACTGCACAGCCAAGATCGGCTGTGCCACAGAAAAGGTGTCGTCAGGCCGAGGAAGCGCGTTGTGTCCGCTATACTCTAATTGTGCGCCCTAGAATGTTCCAGTGCGAAATAGGGACTAGGCGGACCAATGGCTCGCGAAACGGAAATCAAGCTGCGCGTTCAGAATGCCGGACTTCTCCGGAAAAAGCTCAAGCGGCTGAAGGCACGTCCGGTCACAGCGGGATCGGGCCGCGTCCACGAAATGAATGTGATTTTCGATACGCCACAAGGGGGACTGGCCAAGCACGGGCAGTTGCTTCGGATTCGAACGGAAACGCCGGAGGGACGCACGAAGAAGGGCAGGGGCAGCGGATTGCGGCGCGTCTTGCTGACGTTTAAGCGGCCGACGATGCCCTTGGATGCAGCACCAAGTATGGAAGGACGCGCCGTGGCCGCGGGACGTCACAAAGTTCGTGAAGAGATTGAAGTCGAAGTGACCGACGCCGCGAATTTAACGAAGATTTTTGAAGGGCTGGGGATGCGCGGGTGGTTTCGCTACGAAAAATACCGTACGACATTTCAGCTTCCCCCAACTGCGCGTTGGGCTCAGGGGCTATTGATCGAACTGGACGAGACGCCGATTGGGACGTTTGTGGAGCTGGAAGGGCCTGCTGAGGCGATCGACCGGGCCGCAAAAGAACTGGGTTTCTCCCCGCGCGACTATGTTTTGAAGAATTATCTGGCCTTATACGCTGAGGAATGCCGCCGCAGGAACGAAGAACCGCGCGACATGGTCTTTGCCAAGCCCAAGTGATGGCCAAAACGGGTCTTCCCCTCAAAAAAAATTACCTCGAAGAGCATTCTTTTCTTGACAAATGTATCGCGCCCGGCTTATCACTGCATTGTTGACCGCGAAGCGGTTAACATTTTCGGAGTGAATTCTCAAGCAATGAGCGCATCCAGCGAACTCGAGCCTGGCCCTAGTCGTAGCGGGCCGGGGAGCGTCGAGAGATTAGTTTCGGGTCCTGCGCAGGGAGTTGGGTGGGGAGGGTTCACGCCAGGCTAGAGGTAAGTCCATTTGTATGAGGCACTTGCCCGCAGCCGAGATTTTCCGGTTGGCGGGTTTTTTGTTGGTCGCGGGTAGTCAAGTGGGAGCGCGCCTCTGCTGCAATCTGTCGGGAGGCGGGAAGGGCTAGCGTATGCAACTTTATGCGACGGAGTTGATGGGTGCGGAAACCTATGACTCGCAGGGTAATTTCGTCGGACGCGTCCGGGAATTTTTCATCGAGCCCGCGGAGCAGGCGAACCGGGTGGCCTATTTTCTGCTCTCCCGCGGAAAATTTCAGCCGCTTGTGGCGCGTCATGATCAGGTGGCCTCGGTGGCGCCGGGAACGATGCGGCTGAGCGTGGGCGAGCGCGCCCTCGCATTGTATGAACCCAACGAGGCTTGGCTGGCGGTGCAAAAGGACTTGCTGGACCAGCAAATTATCGATACCAGCGGGCGCAAGGTCGTGCGAGTGAATGACGTTGAGCTTGTGGAGTTTCGCACGAACGGTAACGTGGAGCTGCGCCTCACGCAGGTCGATGTTGGATTGCCTGGCGCAGTACGAAGACTGCTGCAAGGAGTGGTATCACCCGGCGTGATTCGCAAACTGCAGAACAAGCTGCCGCAGCGCGCGATTCTGTGGGAGTTCGTCAACTTGGTCGAGCCAGATCCGTTGCGCCGCGTGAAGTTGCGCATTACTCACGAAAAGCTGGAAGACCTGCACCCGGCGGATCTAGCCGAGATTATGGAAGACCTGTCCGCTGCAGAACGGCAGGGAATCATCGCTTCGCTGGATGAAGAGACCGCTGCCGCGGTGCTTGCCGAGCTCGATGCGCGGTTGACGACGCAGATCGTCGAAAAGCTGGATCCGGAAAAGGCGGCCGACATCCTGGAGGAGATGGCCCCGGATGCTGCGGCGGACGTGCTCGCCGAACTGACCAAGGAGACTTCGGAGGAATTGCTGGAAGAGATGCCGGGGCAGGAAGCGGATGAGGTGCGCGAACTGCTCACATTTGATCCTGCCACCGCAGGAGGCATGATGAATCCGGAGTTTGTTTTTGTCGGAGAGGCCTCCACTCGTGAAGAAGTTCTCCAATGGATGCGGACGCAGGATGTGAATTTCGACCAACTTGACACCATCGTGCTGTTGGACAGCGGTGCACAATTCTCCGGCACGGTGGCGGTGGCACGGCTATTGCTGGCTGCGCCGGAACAACAGTTGGCGGAGCTGAAGACCGAGCCGCTGTTGAGCGTCCCGGTCGATGCGGATGAAAAGGAGGCGTTCGAACTGTTCGACAAGTACAACCTGCGAATGCTTACGGTGGTGGACAGAGATAAACACCCAATCGGGACGATCACGGTGGATGACGTGGTGTCGCGGCTGATGAAGAAATAGAGAAGGAACAGAGACGCGGAAATGAATTGGGGAACCATAACGTCGGGTGTCGCGGGTCTGCGGACGCGCGGAACCGATTTGCAGAAGCGCATTCGCGGACTACGCCGTCGCCTCACCCTGCTTCTTGCGGTTATAGGGCCTGGAATCATCACGTCCAACGTGGACAACGACGCGGGCGGCATCTCCGTCTACACACAAGCGGGCGCTCACTATGGGTACGCCTTGCTGTGGTCGCTCATTCCAATGACCATCGCACTGTACGTCACAGAAGAGATGTGCGCGCGCATGGGAGTGGTGACGGGCAAAGGTCTTTCGGATCTCATCCGCGAGGAGTTTGGATTCCGGTCGACGTTTTTTGTGATGACTACCGGCTTTTTCGTCGACCTTGCGAACGTGGTGGCCGAGTTCGCCGGCGTGGCCGCTGCCATGCAGATCTTCGGAGTCAACAAGTATATTGCGGTTCCGATCGCCGCGATCATTGTCTGGATCCTGGTGCTTCGAGGAACGTATCGCCAAGTGGAAGTCATCTTCCTCATCGCGTGCGGATTTTATTTGGCGTACTTCTTTTCGGCGATCCTGGCAAAACCGGATTGGATGGAGGCCGCCAAACATACGGTTATCCCGAATCTCCGTTTTGAGTCCGGCTATCTGGTCATGTTGACGGGGCTCGTCGGAACCACGATTGCTCCCTGGCAGTTTTTTTATCTGCAGGCGGCATTTGTGGAGAAGAAGGTTAACCCGCGCCAATATCCCCAGGCCCGGGCGGACGTGTTGTTCGGCAGTGTGAGTTGCATGGTCATCGTGTTTTTTATCATTGTTTGCACGGCAGCGACACTGTACGCTTCGGGCCACCGCGACATAAACGACGCAGCGCAGGCTGCGCAGGCCCTCATTCCCCTGGCAGGCAGGGGCGCTGGAATTCTATTTGCGTTTGGTCTTCTCAACGCTTCGCTGTTCGCAGCGTCGATTCTGCCGCTTTCGACTGCTCACGTGATCTGCGAGGGGCTTGGTTTTGAAGCGGGAATCGATCATAAGTTCAGGGAAGCGCCTATTTTTTATTGGTTGTACACCATATTGATCGCTGTCGGCGCGGGTATCGTTTTGCTTCCCCACGCACCCCTCTGGAAGATTTTGATTTTCTCTCAGGTGGGCAACGGGATTTGGCTGCCGGTCGTGGTGATTTTCATCTTGCTGTTGGTGAACCGGCGCGACCTGATGGGCGAGTACGTTAACACGCTGACCTTCAACATCATCGCCTGGCTGACGGCCATCGCCATGATCGTTCTGACACTGGTCCTCGCCTACACGGCACTTTTCCAGAGCGCCACAACCTCGGTCACACCCTGATGCAGGACACGGCACCAGAGCATTGCGCCGCTGCGGAGGGTATGTTAACTTTGCGGCATAAAGGAGAAGCGCTTAGGAACGCTGTGCAACATAACCAACGACATACGAAGCTGCAAATCACCGCACTTGGCGCCTTAGGTCCAGTAACTTCCGAAGAAGTGCAACTTCTCGAAAAGCTCGATCTGGAACGGCTGCCCAGGCACGTCGCCGTGATTATGGACGGAAACGGCCGCTGGGCGCAGCGCCGGCACCTGCCGCGAGTAGCAGGGCACCGCAAAGGAGTGCAATCGGCGCGCACCACGATCGAGACCTGCGCGAGGTTGAACATCGAAGCCCTCACTCTGTACGCGTTCTCGGTGGAGAATTGGCGGCGGCCAAAGACAGAAATCGACTTTCTCATGGCGCTGCTGCGGGAGTATCTGCGCAAGGAGATGCCGCTCATCCAGAGGAACAATATCCGGATGCGCTTCCTGGGCCGAATCGAGGAGCTTCCCGGAGGAGTGCAGCAGGACACTCGCGAAGCGGTGGAGCGGACCGCGGGCAATACGGGGATGGTGCTCTGCCTGGCGCTGAATTACGGAGGACGCGCGGAACTTGTGGACGCGATGAATGCCCTCTTGGCCGAGCGGAATGGCCATGGAACGCCCGGGCGCGTCACGGAAGACCAGCTTTCGCGGCACTTGTATACGGCTGGGCTGCCGGACCCCGATCTGCTCATTCGTTCCAGCGGCGAGATGCGCGTTAGCAATTTCCTTTTGTGGCAGATCGCGTACGCCGAACTCTTTGTGACGGAGACATTGTGGCCGGACTTCAACCGCGCCCGCCTGCTCGAAGCTCTCGTCGAATTTCAGAGGCGCGAGCGGCGTTACGGAGGAATTCGCGAAGGCGAGCCTGTACCGGAAAAGCCTGCGCGCGCCGCGGGTCATTGAGCCTGTTTCCTTCCGATGCCGACGGTGCAGGGGGTACCCCACCCTCGGGTGTTTTTGTCAAAGAGTGCGCAATTCCGTCAAAAGAAGAGAGTTGGCATTTTGGTCAGAGCAAAAGAGTGTGCAAGAATATGGGCACAAAGGGGATAGTCGAATTCGTTGCAAAGGAAAAAGCATCGGAGAAGAATCCTTTCCGACAGGGTCGGAATGTTCCATCGACTCCCGATGGCCCCGATGAATCGTGACTTCGCAAACAACGCTCGTCGCCTGGGGTCGAAACCCTCCTTTGGGATTTCTAGTTAGCCATAACACCCCCCTCCCCCCTATGTTTTTCATAAGTGTTCATTCTAAAGGAAGTTAAAGTCATTTGTTTTGATACACTTTTACAAGTGTTCATTCTAAAAGGCTTAGGGGGATAGTGGGTGGAGTGTATAGCGAAGAAAGAGACCCTCCCACCCCCCATCAATTATGCATGAATATCAAAAGAAAGACTTACAGAATGAGCATTTCACAAAAGATTGATTCTAAAAGATATGTTTTTGGTTGATGAAGAAGAGCAGGGGCCAAAAAGGCAGCTCCAAAAAAGAAAAGCGGAAGCAAGCTCCCGCCTTCCAAATAGAGTTTTCTCTAAGTTGTATTATACCAAAGTGAGAAGAAAAGTCAAGGGAAAACTTCGTGGTGTCCTAATTTCGGGCCATTAGGACTCAGGGGAAGAAATGGTGAGAATTCTCGCTTTGTCGGATGTCTATAGGTGGGAGGGCTGTGATCGGCTTTTTGACCAGTGCAAGCCGGATATTGTCGCGCTCGCAGGGGATCTGACGTCTGACGGGGTAGCTGCCTTCTGGGACGACGCCTTAGAACTCATCCCGAAATTTAGAAGCGAAAGGCACGCTCTCTATGAGAGGGCGAAACGTATCAAGCGTCGCAGATGCAAGAAATGCCCAATCTGCGCGAATCCGAGGTCGCCCTATAAGGTGTGGGGGTTCGAGCGGCACATGGAATTTTTGTTTTTTGACCATGTGCGCCAACTGGAGGCGCACTACAGAAAGACGAAGGCGTTTGCGGCAATGCAGAGGGAGATCCACGTGGAGAAGTTTTATGCCTTCTTAAAGTACGCCGGGAGGCGGGCAGTCGTGCTCGTAGTCAAGGGAGACCACGACGACGATTTCCCAGGCGCTTATGACGTATGTCGCATCAATCGGATCCGCGGTTGCCACGAGATCTCCGGCGGAACGTATCGCGCGCTGGGTGAGTTATTTCTGGGCGTTAGTTACCAATACACCGGCTATCGGAGAATCTCGCTGTCTCTTCTAGAGCAGTTCCCGCAGAAAGGAGGAATCGTGATCGCCCACGCACGCCAGCGGAATGTGCCTCTGCTCGCCGACCTCGCACCCAAGCTAATCATTCGCGGCCACTTCGGCTTCGGTCAGCATCGTGTCGGCGGGGTTCCTGCCGTGTTCACTTCTGGAGGGCACGCGATCATTGACATAGCAAAGGCCGGAGCTCCGCGCATTCGCCAACCGTCTCCGGTGACGCGCATTCATCAAGCCCAGAGCCGTACAATATAGAACCGTTCTAAGCCGGGATAGGGCGCTGTCAGAAATCACTACGAAGCCGAAATTAGGACACCACCGAAAACTTGGTAGTGGTGTCAGTTTGAAATCCGGGGCCATTGAGACGTGACACGCGCTGCGGAGCGAACGTCGGACCATTGTGGAGGGCGCCGAGTATGGTTACGCTGTCCAAGGATCGGGGGGCCCCCAACAATGACCGACGAATCGCTTCACGTCGCTGTCGTCGATATTGGCAGATTGGCGAATCTTGGATGGGCAATCAAAGGACCCTCCGTCGAGGATTCGGGAACGGATATCGACGAGTGCGTCGAGGTTCTCGCGAGGGCGATGAAGAACGGTCCTCTGGCTCTGGGATTTGAGGGCCCGATGTTTGTCCCCTACGGGAGAAAGCGATGCGACTTGGACAAATGCCGCAAAGGCGAGGGAGATCGTGCGTTCGGTGCCTCGGCCGGGGCATGTGTGCTCGCCAAGGGGCTGGTGATCGTTCCGTACATCCTTGAGGGACTTCGGTGCCGCGTTATGGCTGCGAGACCAACTTTCAACTGGCGCAGCCAACTTGTGAAGCAGAACCTGCTGCTGTTTGAAGCTTTCGTTACAAACATGGGCAAGTCCGTCAGCCACGAGGAGTGCGCGCAGCTAGCAATTAATCAGTTTCTTAAAGGATGGGAAAATAGAGCCTCATTCAAGAGCGCTGTCGAGGAGCGATGCACTTTGAATCTGCTAGGCGCTATGCTCTTGCGTATAGGGTGGACCGACGACCTGACGATACTGTCGGAACCTTGCCTCGTCGTGCGCCATAAAGGAAAGTCAAACTGACGCACTACTGAAAACTTGGTAGTGGTGTCAGTTTGAGGATTCCTGCGCGTGACGGCGGCAACTTTTCCGCGATTCCATGGTTTGGACAGAGAGGAATGTCTGTCCTACTCTCGGGCGTGATTTATTTCTCTCAATGTGATGAGATGAAGCCTGCGATTTCTCAGGGGATTCCTTTTTTATGACCTGGAAGCGCGTAGGGACAGCGGCTGTGCTGATTCCGTTTGTCGTGGGCCTGGTGCTGCGGGGCTCGACAACGCTGGTCTCGCTTGCGATCGCGCTGGTGATGCTTCTCGCTCTCTTTGAATACTTCGCTCTGGGTGAAGCGATCGGCCATCGTGCCTATCGGTTCTGGACAGCGAGTTGTGCTCTGATCCTGGTCTATGTGCAATGGCGTGCGGTGTACATGCCAGCTTATTCGCTGCCAGGAGGCTTAATCGCCTATCAGAAGACGGAGTGGTTTGCCGGGGGGATGCCTGCGCTTGAAGTGGCCTTCTTTTTGTTCGTCCTGGGAATTGCGGCACTCACGTTGTGGACAAGAAGGCCTCTCGTGGAGGCGTTGCCTGCGGCGGGAATCAGCGCAAGCGGACTTTTGCTCATCGCGTTTCCCTTGACGTTTGCGATCCGCCTGCACGGATTGGGAACGGAAGGCCCTTTGCTTCTGCTCTTCGCGCTGGTGATCACGTGGGTCGGCGATACGCTTGCCTATTTCGTTGGCCGCGCGGTTGGCAAACATCCGCTGGCGCCCCACTTGAGCCCCAAGAAAACATGGGAAGGAACGCTGGCGAGCTTCCTTGGCTCGCTCCTGGTTGCCGTAGTCTTTGGGCGCTGGTTGAGCGCCCCACTGCCACATCTGCTCGCCATGGCCGCCGCGGGGAATGTGGCGGGGCAAGCAGGCGACCTTCTGGAGTCGGCGTACAAGCGTAGCGCGGGAGTGAAGGATTCCGGGGGGCTGCTGCCGGGGCATGGAGGAGTGCTCGATCGTATCGATGCGCTGATTCTGGCGATTCCCGTTGTCTGGTATTATTGGGTGTTGATCTACTCGCCGCGAATGTAGGTCTCCGAGGATGTTCATCACACGGAAGCGGACGCAAGAGACTTCGTGAAGCAACTATCCATTTTGGGTTCCACGGGCTCAATCGGACGGCAGTGTCTGTCGGTTGTGGATTCGCTGCCGGGACGCTTTGGCGTGGTGGCGCTGGCGGCAGGCGCGAACCTGGACGAACTGATCGGACAGATCGAGCGGCACAGGCCGCAGTTGGTCTCCGTCGGCGATGAGAAGAAGGCAGACGAACTGGCTGAGCGGCTGCGGTCAAAGGGAATTACGCCGCTGCCGGAAATTCATCGTGGCCGAGAAGGGATGTTGGCCGTCGGCACGGTTTCGAACGCGGATATGGTCGTCTCTGCTGCCGTTGGGATCGTAGGGCTCGAAGCAACCTATGAGGCGATCAAGCGCGGAAAGACGGTCGCACTTTCGAATAAGGAAGTTCTGGTCGCAGCAGGCGAACTGGTCATGGCCGCGGCGAAGCAAGCGGGCCAAGAGATTCTGCCAGTAGACAGTGAACACAACGCGGTACATCAGTGTTTCCGCGGCGGAACGCACGGAGAAGTGCGGCGGCTGGTTTTGACAGCATCGGGCGGACCTTTCCGCAAGACGCAATTGAAGGCGCTCGAAAGCGTCACCCCGGAGCAAGCGCTGGCTCATCCCAACTGGCGCATGGGCAATCGCATCACCATTGATTCCGCGACGATGATGAACAAAGGCTTCGAAGTGATTGAGGCGCGATACCTCTTCGGGATGCGTCCGGAACAGATCGATGTAGTGATCCATCCGCAATCGACAATTCACTCGATGGTGGAGTTTGTTGACGGTTCAGTTCTGGCACAACTTGGACCGACAGATATGCGCATGCCCATCCAGTATGCGTTAACCTATCCAGAGCGCGTGGCAGCCAACCAGGTTGCACTGGATTGGGCGAAATTGAAGCGGCTGGACTTTGAAAAGGTTTCCACACGGCGTTTCCCCTGCTTGCGGTTGGCCAAAGAAGCTCTTAAAAAGGGTGGCGCACTGCCGTGCGCGCTGAATGCAGCGGATGAAGTCGCCGTAGGGGCATTTCTGGCAGGGCGGCTGGCGTTCCTGGGCATACCGGAAGTGATCGAACGAGTGCTGGAAAGAACGCCCCGGATGCGCTTGGAAAAGATAGATGATGTGTTGACGGCAGATGCCGAAGCGCGTCGAATGGCGAAGGAAGAAGTGGACCGGCTGGCAGTGACAGTAGCAGCGGCATCTTAGCTTGAGTCAAGTACGACCCGAAGCGGTCGAACAAAGAAGGGAAGCGCAAGTTCATGGACTGGATAATCGGCATGGTCCTGGTGCTCGGCGTGATGATTCTGGTGCACGAGTGGGGTCACTTCCTCATGGCGCGGCTCTTCGGCGTGCGCGTAGACGTATTTTCGATTGGTTTCGGGCCGCGGCTGTTTGGCTGGAAGCGCGGCGCAACGGACTATCGCGTGAGCGCACTGCCACTCGGTGGTTATGTGCGAATGGCGGGCCAGGACCTCTCCGAGGTAGATTCGGGCAAAGTCGCTCCCACCGGCGCTCCGGACGAACTGATGAGCAAGCCGCGTTGGCAGCGGGCCCTGATATCTTTTGCGGGCCCTGCAGTGAATTTGGTTTTCCCTGTGTTTCTGTTGACTTGCTACTACATGGCGGCGGGCATGCCTTCCGCCGCATTCTTGAGCAAACCCGTGCAGATCGTTGGCCTGCCCGCAAACTCGCAGACTACTCCGGCTCCTTTTCAGCCGGGTGACACGGTTGTCTCCCTTAACGATGTAAAGAATCCAACCTGGGAGCAGGCCGAAAATCAAATCCGGGGGAACACAGCCGGGGGAACCCTCAAGCTAGAGGTCGAAAATAAGGGCGTCCGGCGACATGCGGAAATCACCGTGAAGCAGGGTGAGCCGATCGACCGGATT
Organism: Candidatus Acidiferrum sp.; assembly: GCA_035544995.1. Taxonomy (GTDB): domain Bacteria; phylum Acidobacteriota; class Terriglobia; order Acidiferrales; family UBA7541; genus Acidiferrum. Next base: position 211,346 of record DASZZI010000010.1, on the reverse strand, counting down.
CTGGGCTACCTGCCGATACCCGCTGTGATCGGAGATACATTCCCTGGAGCACCCGCGGACCGCGCTGGCATCCGTGAAAAAGACGTCATCGAGGCGGTGAACGGCCAAAAGGTCGAATACTGGGACCAGTTCGTGGATTACGTCCGGGGCTCGGGCGGCAAGCCGCTACAGCTCGATGTGCGGCGCAACGGACAAGTCCTGCACCTGACGGTGACGCCGAAGCAGGGCGTTACCGACGCGAGCACGAGCAACTACCAAATCGGTGTTGGACCCGATCCCGATATCATCTATCACAGGATTGGCGTCGCGGCCAGCGCTTCCGCTGCCACAGGGAAGACTCTCGAAATGGTTGCGGACACCTTGGGGGTGGTAGGAAAACTCTTCAGCGGACGCGTTTCCGTCAAGCAGCTTCAGGGCGCCGTCGGAATTACCCGCCTTGCGGGCGAGGCGGTGCGCAAAGGCCCATCGGCGGTGATCTCCGTGATGGTTTTGATCAGCGTAAACCTGGGAATCCTGAACCTGCTGCCTATCCCGATCCTCGACGGCGGGAATATACTGCTCCTGGCCATCGAGGGCGGTATGCGCCGCGACCTGAGTCTGGCGTTCAAGGAGCGCTTCATCCAAGTCGGACTCGTGTTTCTCTTTGTCCTGATTGCCTACGCTATGTACAATGATGTTGTGCGGTTGCTGCCTCCTCATTCCTAGCCGGGCAGGCTTTCCGCGCGTCCGGAGAGCGAAGCATGGCTGCCTCGCCAACGCACCGGGTTTCCACAGGTGAGCGGCTCAACACCGCGGAAACCACCGGTAGATTGCAACAAGCCGTTAGGCGGCTGGGCATTCGGCTGACGCGGCAGCGGCGCGTCATTCTGCAGGTGATGGATGAGGCCAAGCAGCACCTGGACGTCGACCAAATCCTCGAACGGGCGCGGAAAATTGATTCCGGCGTACACCTCGTCACTGTTTACCGCACGATCGATCTTCTCAAGAAGCAAGGCCTGATTGACGAACTTGACCTGCTCCATCTGCGCGGGGACCGCCACTACTACGAGAGTCATGGGCCTCGTGACCACATCCATGTGGCGTGCCTGCGCTGCGGCAAAGTGCGCGAGTTCGAAAGCCGCCTCTACGAGCAGCTCAAAGAGCAGATCGCCCATGACTTTGGGATGAAAGTAACCGTATCCCGCACGGAAGTCGGCGGCTATTGTTCCGATTGCCTGTCCAAAATCGCAAAATAGTTCTCTCGCGTTTCGACGAAAGCCCCCGGCTTAGGCAGGTTGGCGGAACGAGCGGAAGCTGCGGAGGCGGGAGAAGAAACGGTTCGCCGCGGCGATGTCGCGGGCGATCTGCGCGCGCAATTCCTCCGCACCGCTGAATTTCTTTTCCTCGCGAAGACGCTTCCAGAAGCGGACTTCGATCCGTTTTGGCGTGGCTTCTTCCTGAAAATCGAGCAGATGGGTTTCGACACTTAGCGCCGAACCGTTGAACGTCGGGCGCACGCCGATGTTGGTCACCGACCGGTACCGCCTGGTATGGCCATTTAACTGGGTGCGCGTGATGTACACGCCGCGCGCGGGCAGAAGTTCCTGCTCGGGTGCGAGATTCAGCGTCGGAAAGGTGAATCGGCGGCCGGTGCCTGTGCCGCTGACGACTTCTCCGGTAAGCGCGAATGGCCGGCCGAGCAGACGGGCGGCATGGGTGACATCGCCTGCGGCGATCTTGCGGCGGAGGAGCGTGCTGGAGACGACCTCACCATGATCAAAGACGGGTGGGATGATGATGACCTCGAAGCCATGTTTTGTTCCGAGCTCCCGCAGCAAGTGCGCGTCGCCGGCCTGCTTATGACCAAAGCGGAAGTTTTCGCCGACGAGAACGGAGCGGACGTGCAAATCGCGAACAAGGATCATCTCGACGAACTCCTGAGGGGATAGCTTGGCGAGGGCCAACGTGAAGGGAAGCACAACGGCGGCTTCCAACCCGACGACGCTGAACCAGTCCATGCGCTGGGCGTTCGTCGAAAGCCGGAGCGGCGCGGACTCCGGGCGGAGGACTTTGAGGGGTGGCGGATCGAAGGTGAGCGCGGTGGCAACAGCATTGGTCTCGCGGGCGCGCTCGACGACGGCGCGCAAGATGGGCTGATGGCCGAGGTGAATACCATCGAAATTGCCGATTGTAAGGACGCTTCCGCGGGCGGTAGGGCCGTAATGCTCGGCCCAATCCGCGGCGGAGCTGAAAGCCGAGAGCGTTCGCGTGTTTTGACCGGTGCTCAAGGGTTTTGCGAGCCCTGCCAATTCCTCGTGGACTTGCACATCAAATTGGAGGCCGTCGTAAGCGAGCTGCACGTTAGGGAATCCCAGCTTGCGCAGCCGCTCGTTGGTTTCCTCGTGAGGCAGATCGTGGGCGATGTGGGTGAACCAGGCACGGCGCGGCTTGAGTTGCTGGATGAGAGTGAGCGCCTGGTCAACCGTCTGGTGCATGGGATGCGGAATGTCACGCAGTGCGTCGATGATCAAGTCGTCGAGCCCTTCGAGTTGAGCGCGCGTTGACGCCGGCACATCGCTGAAATCCGTAAGATACGCGGCGCGCCCAATGCGAAACCCGAGTACTTCCATATCGCCATGCACGACGCGCAAGGGAATGAAGGATAAGCCGAGAAGTTCGAACGGTCCGCTAACTACATTGAGTGTGACCCTCGGGACGGTGCTGAGAGTGGGCTTATCGTCGAACACATACGAGAACGCGCGGCGCAGGATAGTGAACGTCTCTTCATTACCGTAAACCGGAAGTGCGGCCCGCTGGTGGATGTTGAACGGGCGAATGTCATCGAAGCCGAGGATGTGGTCGGCATGTCCGTGGGTCAGCAGCACGGCATCGAGGCGGTCGATCCCCGCGCGCAGGGCTTGCTGGCGAAAATCGGGCGTGGTGTCAATAACGACGTTTTGCCCGTTTCGCGAGAGGAGGAGAGAAGGCCGCGAACGGTTGTCGTGGGGATCCTTCGAACGGCATACGCGGCAATGGCAGCCGAGCGTAGGCACGCCCATGGAAGTACCTGAACCGAGAATGGTGAGCTTGAGAGGAACGGGAAGCATGTTCAGCTGGGCGGTTGCGTCGGCATGGGCGGCAGCGCCAGCCACATCGACCGCCCTCGATTAAGAGCGCGTGTTTGCTTTGGCCTGGGCGTTTTGCTTCGCCACCGCCTGATTGACCTCCAGGTAGGTCATCTTCAACTTACCAAGAAGGTCGAGAAGCATTTCGTCTTCTTCCGGCGCAAGATTGCCCAGGGTCTTTTCGCGCAGGGCGTCCAGCATGTCGATCATCTCGCGCGCCGCTTCGGGATCGATCATCGGCTGCCCCGTGCCTGGGTCGGCGTAGGCGCCGAGAACCATTGCCGCGTTGCTGCCAAGCATGCGCACAAGATTTTCGAACGCGGGTAGCCGCTTGGCGGACTCTGCGGCCGGCTGGGGAGCGGGCTTGGCTGTTTCCGCCGAAGCCGATGGCGCAGGGTGCACGGCCTCACGCTTGGCCTCGCGTTCCTGCTCTTCGACCACTCCCTTGCGGAGTTCTCCCTCCGAAGTAAAAGGGCGACGATCGATAACGCGGAACGACTCTTCCTGCTTTTGATCGGCCAAAGCGTAATCCTCAGCCAAAAGTATCCACCGCAAGTTTAGCATTGAGGCGATTCATTTGGTAGCGGCGCTGGCGTGCTCCTTGGTTCGTCCGAGGCTTGTCAAAGCAGCTAGCGCACCGTAAAGTGGAACGCTCGTTGCGCCGGAAGTTCGACTGGACATGTTATGGCTTCCCATAAAAAACAACCGAGAAAAGCGCGGAAGGGCGGCACGGCAGCGCGAGAAACCACAAAGCGGGAGCGATTGACCGCTGGACAATGGTTCGAAAAGCTGGTCGCGCTACAGGCACGACTTCGCGCGACAAACGGCTGCCCCTGGGACAGGGAACAATCGCACGCCTCGCTTCGGACTTATTTGATCGAGGAAGCGTATGAAGTCCTGGACGCGCTCGAGGGCGGCGATGACGTTAAGTTCGCGGAAGAGCTGGGCGACCTCTTGTTGCAGATCGTATTTCATTCACAAATAGCCCGCGAAGAAGGCCGATTTACGATTGCGGACGTGATTCGGGAAGTGCACGAAAAAATGGTCAGGCGGCACCCCCACGTATTCGGGGAGAAGCGGGCAAAGGACGCTGCCGAAGTGCTAAAAAATTGGGAACAGATCAAATCCGAGGAGCGGCGCGAGAAGGGAACAAGCCATGAGCCGGGCGATGCGAAGCAGAAAGAAAATCCGGAATCGCTCATGACTGGCGTTCCGCGTGGTTTGCCTGCGGCTCTGGAAGGATTCCAACTAACCCGGCGCGCCGCGCGGATTGGTTTCGATTGGCATGACGTGGAAGGTATTTTCGAAAAAATCCGGGAAGAGGGTGCAGAGCTTCGCCACGCGCTGGAGACCAAAGACCAGTCGAGGATCGAGGAAGAGATAGGGGACTTGCAATTTGCCGCCGTCAACCTAGCGCGTTTTGTACACGTGGACCCTGAAATCGCGCTGAAGAAAGCAAATGCCAAATTTGCAAAGAGGTTCCGGGCGATGGAACGCTTGGCGAGAGAGAAGGGGTGCGCGCTCGCGGGGATTCCGAGGCCCAAAATGGAAGCACTGTGGGAAACGGCAAAGCGAAATGAGAAGATGGCCGCGGCCAGGGCTGCGGGAGAGGCAGCACGGAGAAAATGAGCGAAAGGATTGTCGTTAGAAAATGCGAGCGCCTTGAAGAGTTTCACCTCTGCGTTGACCTGCAGCGTCAGATTTGGGGCGAGACGGACCTGGAGGTTGAACCCGCGACCATGTTCGTGGTGGCGTCGCGTACTGGCGGCCAAGTCTTGGGCGCCTTCGATGGGGACAAATTGATCGGATACACCTTATCGGTCGTCGGCCTACGTGACGGCGGGGTGTATCTGCACTCCCACATGACCGGAGTTCATGCCGACTATCGCAACCAGGGTGTAGGACGGATGTTGAAGCTCTTTCAGAGGGATGAGGCTCTCGGGCGTGGCATCCGCTTGATTGTATGGACTTTCGACCCCTTAGAAATCCGTAATGCCCATTTCAACTTGAACCGGCTCGGAGCGATCTGCCGACAATACCGTGAAAATCTATACGGAGTTACAACCAGTCCATTGCACCGCGGGTTTCCCACGGACCGGCTCGTGGCGGAGTGGCATCTGGATTCGGCCCGCGTGGTGGCCAGCCTTGCTGAACTAACGAAGGAACCCCCCGAGGCCCCAGGAACCATTGAATTGCCCGCGGAGCTGGAGCGTTGGAAGCATGAAAATTCCTCACAAGTCGAAAAAATACAGGCGCGCGTCCGCGACGAGTTTCTCAGGTGGTTCGCTCGCGGTTACGCTGCAGTAGGGGTGCGAAGGGCACCCTCAGGCGCAGCGGCATACCTGTTAATGCCATGGAGCGATTTCTAGAAAGGCGAGTGCAAAGTCGAAGATGAGAGTGCGGCAAATCATCCTGCGGGAAATCCAAATGAAGCTGGTCACTCCCTTTGAAACTAGTGTGGAACGCACCGACGTGCGGCACATTCTGCTGGTCGAGGCGGAGGCGGATGGCGTCACCGGTTGGGGTGAGTGCGTTGCAGGAGAGACGCCCTCCTACAGTCCGGAAACGACCGAAACCGCCTGGCACGTCTTACGGGACTTTCTCTGGCCGCTGTTGAAGGGTAAAGAATTTGGCTCCGCCAGCGAAGTGTGGAAAATGCTCGAGTACGTCCGCGGTCACAACATGGCCAAGGGCGCGCTTGAGGCCGCAATTTGGGACGCGGAAGCAAAGCAAAAGGGCCTGCCTCTCTGGAAACACCTCGGTGGGACGCGCGAAGAAATCGCCAGCGGAGTCTCGGTGGGAATCAAACAATCACTTGAAGAGCTTGTGGCGACGGTGAGGAAGGAACTCACTGCCGGCTACCAGCGGATCAAGTTGAAGATAAAGCCGGGGAAAGACCTTGAGCCGGTCAAGCGCCTGCGTCAGGAATTCCCACGGATCAAGCTCATGGTGGACGCAAACTCGGCCTACAGGTTGGAGGACTGGCCACTGCTCAAGCAGCTCGAAGGCTTCTATCTAATGATGATCGAACAGCCGCTCGGCTGGGACGACTTATACGCTCACGTCGAACTACAGAAGAAACTGGATACGCCGATCTGCCTGGATGAGTGTATCCACAGCGAGGAACACGCCCGAGCCGCAATCGCGCTCGGTGCCTGCAAGATCATCAACATCAAGCTTGGGCGCGTAGGTGGCCACACGGTTGCACGCCGCATCCACGATCTCTGCCAACAGAACGCCATACCGGTCTGGTGCGGCGGAATGCTCGAAGCCGGCATCGGCCGGGCCCACAACATCGCGCTCTCGACGCTTCCCAATTTCACGCTGCCTAGCGATGTGACGGCCAGCAAGCGTTATTGGCAGGAAGATATTATCGAGCCGGAAGTGGTCGTTTCGCCTCAGGGAACGATTCGTGTGCCTGCAGGGGCGGGGATCGGTTACGAGCCGCGGCGCGAGCGCATCGAAAAACTCACCGTTCGAATGGAACGCCTGGCCTGACCCGTGCGCATAGAGACCTCCAGCGGACGTGCGCCCGGCCGCAGGGTAGTGGCGTTTTCGATCGGTGTCATCGTCTTAATCTGGGCGCTGAACTTTATCGCCGCGAAAATCGGGCTTCGGCACCTGCCCCCGCTCGCCATGGCTTCTTTCCGCATCGTGATTGCCGGAGCCGTCATGGTGCCTATCTATCTCGTTTGCAGGCGCCTGCCAATGTTCCAGGAAGCCGCGCGAGCGAGCCGCGCTGGTTTTACGGGGCGCGATTTGTGGACCTTCCTGTATCTGGGTTTCTTCGGGGTCGCCATCAATCAGTCTTGCTTCACGGTCGGGCTGCACTATACCTCCATTAGTCATTCGGCGGTGATCGTGGGAGTAGGGCCGATTTACACGCTTGCGCTGGCGGTGCTGCTGCGAGTGGAAAAGGCTACTTGGCGAAAAGCAACGGGCATGGCCATCGCGTTTGCTGGGATTGCTTTGTTAACCTCGGAGAACGGAATCTCAGCGCATTCACCTTCTCTGCTCGGTGATGGCATCACGATGACCGGATCGCTGGGCTTCGCGATGTATGCCGTGCTCGGCAAGCGCGTCGCGGGCAGGTACGACTCGCTGACGATGGCGGCGTTCAACCATTTTGCCGGCGCACTGTTGATGCTCCCCCTGGCGATTCACGAGGCACGTGCCTTGGGCCCAGCGGCAAATTGGCGGGCCGTGCCGTGGGAGAGCTGGGCAAGCACGCTTTACATGGCGGTGTTCGGCGGGGCGGTCGCTCTCATTTTGTATTTTTGGCTGCTGCGTTATCTCGAGGCCTCGCAGTTGAGTGCGTTCACCTATCTCCTCCCCGTCAGCGCCACGATCCTGGGAATCGTGTGGCTTGGTGAAAAGGGTTCCTGGGAACAGATCTTGGGAGGATCCCTGGCCCTGGCGGGAGTTTACTGGGTTGAATCGGGCCGCCCCTCGGAGACCAGCTGAGGAAAATCCCAGCTCGCTGGGTGAACCCCCGGCAAAAGTTGCGTTGACTTGAGTTCGCCTACCCCCTAATATCTGCGCCAATCTGCCCTGCGCAGCTAGTCACTGGTGCGGACAGTCTGCGTTCGCGACAACGGGCCAACACAATAAGCGCAAGACGCCAGTAGTTGAAGTTCAAGGAGCAAGTTCTCTCGCATGAGAAGCAAGCTCACTCTCTTGATGGTACTGGCCATTGCATCCGCGGCGGTCGCCTATTGGTATTTTCACCGTGGCCCGAAGCTCGCGGAAACCGACACCATCGTTCTGGCCGATTTCTCGAACTCGACAGGGGACACCGTCTTCGATGGTTCCCTGCGAGAAGCTCTGGCAGTGAGCTTGGGGGAATCTCCCTGGCTTAACCTTGTGTCTCAGGAGAAGGTGGATGAAGGGCTCCGTTTTCTGGGTCACTCCGCCGGCGACCCGCTCACGCGCGAGCTGGCGCCGAAAGTCTGCCAGCGCGCCGGCGCGAAAGTTTACCTAGCCGGGAGCATTTCGAAAGAAGGTGGCCGTTATGTCGTGACTCTCCGCGCTTTGCGTTGCGACTCCGGAGACTCCATCGCTAAGGCAGAGAGTGAAGCCGGCAGCCGCAGTGCTGTTCTCCACGCGCTCGGACTGGCTGCTTCAGAGTTGCGCAGCGAACTTGGAGAAGGGCAGAGTTCGCTCCAAAAATTTAGTCTTCCTTTGGAACGAGCCGCCACCCCTTCTCTAGAAGCCCTCAAAGCGTATAGCCAGGGACGAAAACTCACTCGCGAGAAGGGCGCTATGGAGGCCGTTCCTTCTTTCAAGCAAGCGATCGAATTGGATCCGAAATTTGCCCTCGCGCACTCCAATCTGGCCGTCAGCTACTACAACCTCAATCAGACCGCACTTGCTGGTGAGGAGATTCGGCAAGCGTTCGAATTGGGAGACCGGCAGACCGCACGCGACCGGCTGCATATCACCACGCTGTACTACGATCTGGGGACCGGCGACGTCCAAAAGGCCATCGCAAGCTATAAGGAATGGACGCTGCTCTATCCCCGGGACGACATCGCCAGGGGTAATCTTTCTTCGGAATATTTTCTGACAGGGCAATACGAGGAAGCCGCTGCGGCCGCTCAGGAAGCGCTGCGGCTGGATCCAGGTAGCACGGCTTGGTATGAGAATTTATCTACCGCCGATATCTCGCTGCTTCGCCTCGACCAGGCCCAAGCCGTCCTGAATGAAGCGTTCGCGCACAAACTCGACGACCCGGCCATGCATGCCGACAGGTATGCGCTGGCGTTCTTGCAAAGCGACTCGTCGGCAATGGAACACGAAGTGACCTGGGCTGCAGGGAAGCCGGGCGGCGAAGACATGCTTCTCGCCCTGCAAGCCGACACCGAAGCATACGCGGGGCGCCTGAAAAAAGCGCGTGAGCTTTCCCGGCGGGCTGTGGAATCGGCAATACAGGCGCAACTGGCCGAGCCAGCCGCCATCTGGCAGGGGCTTTCGGCGCTTCGCGAGGCCGTTTTCGGATACCCGGACGAAGCAAAGAAAGGGGCGAGTGAAGTTCTAAAGATCGCCCCGGACAGCCGTGATGCGCAGGTTCTTGCGGCTCTCGTCTTTGCGCGGGCAGGTGATGCCCCTCGCGCACGGGCAATCCTGGACGATTTGCGGGCGCGCTACGTGTCCAACACTGTCATCCAGATGGTCTGGCTGCCCACGATTCTCGCGCAGTTCGAGCTGATGCAACAAAATTCCGCCAAGGCGATTGAAGTTCTGGAGCCCGTAAAGCCTTTCGAACGGGGGCAGCTTATCGGCAATCTGAGCAACGCTTGCCTCATCCCCGTCTACTTGCGCGGAGAGGCGTATTTGAGCGCACGGCAGGGCATGCAGGCGCTGGCGGAGTTCCAAAAAATTCAGGACAGCAAGGGAGTGGTTGTGAACTGCTGGGCGGGAGCCCTCAGCCGCCTCGGTCAGGCACGTGCACAGGCCCTAGCCGGCTATTCGACTGCCGCACGCGGAGCCTATCAAGATTTCTTCTCTCACTGGAAAGATGCCGACCCGGATATTCCCATCTTGAGGTTTGCACGAGCCGAATTCGCGATGCTGAAATAGGCTGCGTCGTAGACCCGCCCGGCGGGCGACGCGTGGCTCTCCCTGCGTTGACCCTCTCCTGCCGGCCGTGCTAGCTTGCCCCTATCCGGTGGCGTAAGGCTGGCGCAACTCCGGACGCATCCTGTCCGAGGAGATCATTTTCCCTACATGACGGCAAAACAAATTAGCGGAGCGGAGAACCTCCCCATGCGTCGCGGCGGAAAAGCTGCGCGCATCGCGATCATCCCCGGCGACGGGATTGGGAAAGAAGTCACTCCGGAGGCGGTGAAAGTGCTCCGTGCGGTTGTTGGGCCGACCCAGCGGCAGATGGAATTCGTCGAATTTGACTGGGGTGCCGACAAGTATTTGCGCGAGGGGGTCACGCTGCCGGCAGGGGCCGTCGAGATTTTGCGTGATGAGTTTGATGCCATTCTCTTTGGGGCACTGGGGGATCCCCGGGTAGCTTCCAACCAGCACGCCTCTGAAATCCTCCTGGGATTGCGCTTCAAGCTGGACCTCTACGTAAATGCCCGGCCGGTTGAATTGCTGAACGACAGGTTGACTCCCCTGCGCGACCGCACGGAGCGTGACATCCGGCTGATGGTTTTCCGCGAGAATACTGAGGGGCTTTACGTCGGCGTGGGCGGATTCTTCAAGAAGGGAACGCCCGACGAGATTGCCGTCCAGGAAGACATCAATTCGCGAAAGGGAGTCGAGCGGATTATCCGCTACGCTTTCGAATATGCCCGCCAAAACAGATTGAAGCGCGTGTGCATGAGCGACAAATCCAACGCCATGAACTTCGCCCACGACCTTTGGCAGAGGGTCTTCAAGGAGGTGCTACAGGAATACCCGGAGATCGAATCGCGGCACCTCTACATTGACACTTTGGCGATGGAAATGGTTCGCGACCCGCGGCAATTTGACGTGCTTGTAACCTGCAATCTCTTTGGCGACATCATCAGCGACCTGGGAGCGCAACTCGCGGGCGGGCTGGGATTGGCCCCCTCGGGCAACATCCATCCGGGCAAGACCTCGCTCTTCGAACCCGTGCATGGGTCGGCCCCCAATATCGCGGGCAAGGGAATCGCGAATCCCCTCGGCTCTGTCTTGGCGGCGGCGATGATGCTCGAGTTTCTCGAGTGGAAGAGTGAGGCAGCGGTGTTGCATGACGCCGTGAAATCCGCGCTCCGTGAAAATTTTGTGACTCCGGACTTGGGCGGCGACAAAGGAACGCAGGCAGTCGGCGATTGGCTAGCACAATGGGTAACTAGACACTCGCCGAAGACGACTTAAAGCAATACTTTAGGTATGGAAAATCGCAAGGGGCATTTCTCCTGCGAAACTTAATCACGTCGCGCTAACTCCGTGAGTGATAGTCCCACTAGAAAACCACCCACATGGGCCCACCAAGCGACGCCTCCGGTCGCCGTCGCGCCAAGCGCACTGATCCCTCCCAGAAACTGCAACAGAAACCAGTAGCCCAGGATGAATATAGCCGGAATGGGCACCAAAAAAACGAAGACCAACGTCAGAATTCTGGCCCGTGGATAAAGCAGCGCATACGCCCCCATGACTCCGGAGATCGCGCCACTTGCTCCCAGTGCCGGGAGCGACGAATTCAAATTGAAGAGAATATGCAGTAATCCCGCGCCGATCCCGCAGACCACGTAGAACAAGAGGTATGGCAGGTGCCCGAAGAAGTCTTCGACGTTGTCACCGAAGATCCATAGGAAAAGCATGTTGCCAGCGACGTGCGCGATGCCTGAGTGGAGAAACATGCTGGTCAGCAGCGGGAGAAACGCGACTTCGAAATTCGCATGGCCGGAGAACCAAGCAGGAATGCGTGCGGGGATGGTGGCGTTGGCGGTCACAAACATCTTGAAAGCAGGAGGGGGAAGCGTGAACTGGTAAATGAAGACCGCGATGTTGGCGAGGATGAGCAGAGTATTGACCACGGGGTAGCTGCGCCGAGGGTTCAGGTCTTTGAGTGGTATGAACATGCGCTTCGGCCGAGCGCCCTGCTATGCGAAGGCGCTGGCCGGAGAGCAGAGTAGCGGAAAAGGGTAGAAAGGAAAAGCCGAACGGAAATAACCGAGAAGAAACATCAGTTAGCGGCACCAGGGAACATATAGGCAACCCGCGATTTCACGCTAGATAGCGCTTGGATCAACGCAGGAAAACTAGGTGCTGAATCTGGTTAGTAGGTTAGCCGGTTATCCGCCGCAAAATGCGTTAAATAAGAATCTTGAAATCTCCCAGGGAAAGATTGCATGGGGCCGCGGTGTATGGTAATTACATTAGTTCTTGCGTGAGCGCGCGAATCGAACAGGGAATTACACCTTGTTCGAAGCGGCGTCGGCGCGCCGACTGGCCATGCCCGCCCGGGAAACGGAAGCCATCATCTTGAAGACCTTTCCGCTGGGCGAAGCCGATCGCCTCGTCAGCTTTCTCGGACGCACGTCCGGAAAATTGCGGGGTGTTGCTGCCGGCGCGCGGCGTTTGAAGAACCGCTTCGGTTCCACGCTGGAAGTGCTCTCCCATGTGAAGATCTGGTACGTCGAACGGGAGACGCGGGACCTGGTGCGAATTCAACAGTGCGATCTGCTCGAGTCCTTCCACAAGGCGCAGAGCGATTACGGCCTGAGCACCGGGCTTGCCGTCATGAGTGAAATCTCTGAATCGGTCCTGCCGGAACATGAAGCGGCAGAAGCGATGTTCCGGCTGATTCTGCTGACGGCGCGCGAGATTGAAAAAACAGGTAATTGGGAGGTGCCGCTCAGCTACTTCGCGTTCTGGACGGTGCGGCTGGGTGGCTGGCTGCCGCAGTTCGACCGCTGCGCGACCTGTGGCACCCCGCTCGGTACTCAGGCTGCTTATCATGCAGCTTGGAACGCGGGCCTCCTGTGCGAGAAGTGCCGCCGTTCGGGGATGAAGCCAATGCATGCGGAGGCGCGGCAACTGGGTGAGCGGTATGCCGGAGAGCGGCTTGATCGGATAGTGGATCCGCCCGTTCGTCAACCAGCCGCGAAAGAGCTGCGTGAGGCGGCGCTCAATTGGATCGAACACCACACGGAACGGCAGTTGAAAACCAGAGAGCTTTTGGAGACGGCTTGAAATCTAAAGTAAAACTTGAGGGGAAGACCAGGGGACTTACTTTTCAAGATTTGATTTTGAAGCTCTCCCAATTCTGGGTGAGGCAGGGCTGCGTTCTTCAGCAACCGTACGATGTTGAAGTTGGTGCGGGGACGATGCACCCGGAAACATTCCTCCGCGTGCTTGGACCCACTGCATACTCCGTAGCGTACGTCCAACCGAGCCGTCGGCCCGCCGACGGTAGATATGGTGAGAATCCCAATCGTCTCTACAAGCACATGCAATTTCAGGTGGTCCTCAAACCATCGCCCGCGGACATCCAAGACGTTTACCTGAAGAGCCTCAGAGCTATCGGCATTGACTTGAAGGAACACGACATCCGCTTCGAAGAAGACAACTGGGAATCGCCTACTCTTGGCGCATGGGGGATCGGATGGCAGGTCCTCCTCGACGGGTTGGAGATCACCCAGTTCACATACTTCCAGCAGAGCGGTGGAATCGATCTCGATCCCATTTCCGTGGAGCTCACCTACGGATTGGAACGCATCTGTGCATTCCTGCAAGATGTCGAAAGTGTGTACGATCTGCGCTGGTCCGCGGAGAAGTCCTATGGCGATATCCGTCTTGCGGAGGAGCAGCAGCTTTCCGAATACAGCTTCGATCGCAGCGATGCAGCGTTGATTCGTTCCGAGTTCGAGCTGCACGAGAAGCAGGCGAAAGAACTCCTGAATGGCTTTTCGGGCACGGAAGGGAAGGAGCGCGCACGCTATCCCGTGCTGGCCGCCTATGACCACTGCCTGAAGTGCTCGCACTTGTTCAATCTAATGGACGCCAGGGGTGTGATCTCTACGACCGAGAGAGCGACCCTGATGGCGCGGGTGAGGTCGCTGGCGTGCCGCGCGGCATCCGCCTATCTTGAGCAAATTGGCGGCGTCCCGGCACGCCCTGAGGCTCGCCCATGAAACCGGTTGAGCGGAGGGTGGAACTGCTGTTCGAAATTGGCTGCGAAGAGATTCCAGCCGGAATGCTTCCGAAGGCGGAAGAGGAGCTGCGCGCGAATATCGAAAAGCTGTTGGTGGCGGAGAGTCTTTTCCATGGCGTAACTGTGGAAACATTTGGCGCTCCGCGCCGATTGACGGCGTGGGTGCGGGGACTCCCGGAGAAGCAGGTGGATGTCGTGAATGAGGTGACCGGGCCGCCGAAGTCCGTTGCTTACGATGCGGTCGGCGCGCCGACCCGCGCCGCCCAGAGCTTTGCGGAGAAACAAGGGCTGCCACTCAACAAGCTTTATCTCTTGCAAACCGCGAAGGGCGAATACCTCGCTGCGAAACAAGTCAAGCTTGGGCGCACCAGCGCACAAATTCTGGATGAAAATTTGCCCAGGGTGATCCACGACCTCGCTTGGCCGAGATCGATGACTTGGACAGGTTTAGAAGGTGCGCGATTCATCCGGCCCATTCGCTGGATCGTTGCGCTCCTTGACGGAAAGCCATTGAAGATTTCGTTTGGAGGAGTCGCCGCCGGGGATCTGACTCAGGGACACCGTTTTCTCGGATCGGGCCCGATTCGAGTAAAGAGTTTTGCCGACTACGAGAAAAGGCTGCGCGAAAACGGGGTCATCGTCAGACCGGCGGAGCGCCGCGAGAAGATCGAGAAGGAATTGGCGGCTCATGCAAAGCGCGCAGGTTACCGCATTCACGAGGATGCCGAGCTGAAGAGGCTGGTGACTTACTTGAACGAGTATCCGAGTGTGATCGAAGGCGATTTTGACCCGGCGTTTCTGAATCTGCCGGATGAGATCCTGATCACCGTGATGCGAGATCATCAGAAGTACTTTGCGGTGGAGAAGCGCGGTGGCGAACTCGCGCCTCATTTTCTGGCAGTCATCAACCTCGCGAAGGATTCGAAGGGGCTCGTGCGGGCGGGGCACGAGCGGGTGCTGCGAGCGCGTTTTGCTGACGCACAGTTCTTCTGGGAGACCGACCAGAAGTGTCGGCTCGCCGACTATTTGCCGAAACTCGAGCGGGTTAGCTATGAATCACGTCTCGGCAGCTATCGCGACAAAGTCGAGCGTGTGCGCGCCATCGCGCGTTGGCTGACGGAACAGTGGTTCAGCAGTGGCATCCTTCAGGCGCACGTGGCCGAAGCCGACCGTGCCGCAGAGCTCGCCAAGTGCGATCTCGCAACGGAGATGGTGCGCGAGTTCACGGAGCTGCAGGGAATCGTTGGCGGCTTATATGCGCGTGCACAGGGTGAGCCGGACGATGTCGCGGACGCCATCTATGACCACTACCGGCCCGTAGGGCTTGCTGACCCCATCCCCCGCAATCTAACGGGATGTGCCGTTGCACTGGCGGACAAGCTGGATTCAATTGCGGGCTGCTTCGCTGTCGGGGTGCTGCCCACCGGTTCGAGCGATCCCTATGCACTGCGGCGTGCAGCCTTGGGAATCGTGAAAATCATAACCGAAAAGAAACTCCCGATATCATTGTCCATGGCAGTGGGGGCAGCTACGAAGGCTTTACTGACTCATCCACCGAAGCGAGGAGTGAAGCCGGAGCAAGAGGCGCAGATTCTGGAATTCATCCTGGACCGGGCGCGCTTCATTTTCCGGGAGAAATCGGGGTTTGCCTACGACGAGGTAAACGCAGTTCTCCGCGCTGGTGCTGACGACCTGGTGGACGCGGAAAAGCGCCTCCATGCCTTGCGGGCAATTCGCAAGTCGAAGAATTTCGAGCCATTGACGGTATCGTTCAAACGGATTCGCAAGATCTTGGAGAAGGCCAATCTGGTGAGCGACGACTCGCAGCGTGTGCATCCAGACTTGTTCGAGAACCAAGCTGAGTGGGTGCTGTTTTCAGCCGTGCGCGAAGCGGCGGCGAAGGTGCAGGTGGAGAAGAGAGCGGGGCGCTATCAAGCGGCGCTGGAAGTGATCGCTGGGCTGCGGAAAGTGGTGGATCGTTTCTTCGATGAGGTAATGGTGATGGCGGATAATCCGGCGCTGAGAAAGAATCGTCTTGAGTTGCTCGCCGAGCTTCTGCGGGAATTCACCACGATAGCAGATTTTTCGGAGATCGGAGCAGAAGAGGGACGATAAGGACTTCAAGTAAAGCTTGAGATGCTGAGCGAGCAGCTTCGTTCTCTCTGTCGGCGCGCCGACAAGGAAAGTTGATTCCTGGATGAAATCGGGGGAGACCGGACGAAGGAATATTGCAGCAATAATCCTAAGGCGAGGTGAACAGTGAAAAAGTGGGCCTATTTTTTTGGGGGGCGTAGAACGGAAGGCGACGGAGAGTGGAAAGATTTGCTCGGTGGCAAGGGAGCCGGTCTCGCTGAAATGACCAAGATCGGCCTGCCTGTCCCGGCGGGTTTCACAATTTCGACGGAAGCTTGCGACTACTTCTACAAGCACGGAAAGAAATATCCCGCGGAACTCAGGAAACAGGTTGCCGCCCAGGTGACGAAACTTGAGAGAGTGACGAAGAAGAAGCTTGGGGATCCGAAGAATCCACTGCTGGTCAGTGTGCGCTCGGGCTCGGCACGTTCCATGCCGGGGATGATGGAGACCATTTTAAACCTGGGCTTGAATGATCGCTCCGTGGAGGGTTTGGCGGCTACAACGAAAAATGATCGCTTCGCCTACGACGCTTACCGCCGGCTTGTGCAGATGTATTCAACCGTCGTTATGGGGATGCCGAAGGAAGATCTCGAGCACCGTCTCCGCTCGATGAAGAGCCGCCTGGGCGTCAAGGAGGACACCGCGGTGCCGGCAAGCGGATGGAAGGAACTAGTCGCGGAGTATAAAACAGTTTTCCAGCAAAAGACCGGCAAGGCATTTCCGGACGATCCCCTGGACCAGCTCTGGGGTGCGGCTGGAGCTGTCTTCGGGTCGTGGATGGCGGAGAAGGCGGTGACCTATCGCCGCGTCGAGAAGATCACCGGACTTCTTGGCACAGCCGTCAACGTCGTGCAGATGGTGTTCGGGAATACGGGCGACAATTCAGGCACCGGCGTGTGCTTCACGCGCGACCCCAGCTCCGGCGAAAAAGTATTCTATGGCGACTACTTGGTGAACGCACAGGGCGAAGATGTTGTAGCCGGAATTCGCACCCCGATGCATTTGAGGGAAATGGCGAAAGCGATGCCCAAGGTTTACGCGCAACTCGAAAAAGCTCGAGTAAAACTTGAGAAGCATTATCGCGACATGCAGGACATGGAGTTTACCGTCGAGGACGGCACACTCTACATGCTGCAAACTCGAACAGGAAAACGCACACCTGCGGCGGCCTTCCGAATCGCCGTGGACATGGCGAATGAAAAACTGATCACAAAAGAAGAGGCGATCCAACGGATCAAGCCGGAGGACATCGAGCGGCTCTTCTATCCGGTCATCGACTCGAAGGTGGATAAGAAGTCGCTCGAGTCGCGAGTGCTCGTGACAGGCATCAATGCTGTGCCGGGCGCGGCCGTGGGCAAGGTGGTCTTTAGTGCCCGCGAAGCAGAGGAATGGGCCGAGCGCGGCGAAAAAGTGATCCTGGTGCGGCGCGAGACGAGCCCGGAAGATGTAGGCGGTATGGCTGTGGCACAAGGAATTTTGACGGCTACCGGCGGAAAAACAAGCCACGCAGCAGTCGTGGCGCGTGGCTGGGGGAAGTGCTGCATCGTCGGCGCTGAGAAGCTGGATATTGATTACAAGAATCACCAAATGACCGCTAGCGGGAAAGTCGTAAAGGAAGGCGAGTGGCTGACGCTGGATGGCGGGGAGGGCATCGCGTACACGGGAGACATGCCCTTGGTGACGCCCGAATTTCCCAAAGCCTACACCACCCTGATGAAGTGGGCCGACGAAAAGCGCCGGCTAGGAGTGCGGGCCAATGCGGACACGCCGCAGGACGCGCGCAAGGCAAGGGAGTTTGGCGCCGAAGGCATCGGGCTCTGCCGGACCGAGCACATGTTCTTTACGGATTTCGAGCAACCCGAGAAGAGCCACGAGCGGCAGCGCGCGATACAAGAGATGATCCTGGCGGACACCAAGGAAGCGCGCGTGAAGGCGCTGGATAAACTTCTGCCGTTCCAGCGGCGCGATTTCGCGGGGCTTTTTCAGGTCATGGATGGTCTCCCGGTTACGATACGGCTGATTGACCCGCCTCTGCATGAGTTCGTCCCCCACGAACGCGCCAAACAGGAAGAGTTAGCGCGAGACTTGAAGATCGATGTCGAGACGGTGGCGCGGCGTGTTAATCAGTTGCATGAAGCGAACCCTATGTTGGGGCACCGCGGTTGCCGGCTTGCGATTACCTATCCGGAAATTTTGGAGATGCAGGTCAGGGCGATCATCGAAGCCGCAATTGAATGCCAGAAGAAGGGAATTAAAGTAATACCTGAGATCATGCATCCGCTTACTCTCGACCGCAAAGAATTCTGCATTCTCGAGCAAGCTACCCGCCGTGTCGCGGATGAGCTGATCAAGAGGTCCGGCTTGAAGTTAGCGTACCTCGTTGGAACAATGATCGAGTTACCACGGGCCGCTTTGCTCGCCGGGGAGATCGCAGAAGAGGCGGAGTTTTTCTCCTTCGGTACGAACGACCTCACCCAGACGGTAATGGGTCTCTCTCGCGACGATGCCGGCCGATTCCTGCCGGATTACGTGGATGAAAGGAAAGCAGGAATTTTCGCTTCCGATCCCTTCCAATCACTCGATACGAAAGGTGTGGGGCTCCTGATGCAATGGGCGATCGAACGCGGTCGCGAAACGAGGCCTAAGTTGAAGGTGGGCATTTGCGGTGAGCACGCGGGAGATGCGGATAGCGTAAAGTTCTGCCATAAGTTGAAGTTGGATTACGTTAGTGCCTCACCCTTCCTCCTACCGATAGCGCGGCTCGCGGCTGCGCAGGCGGCTAGTGAAGAAAAGCTCGCGAAGAGAAAGAAGAAGTAACCACAAAGACCCATGGGCAACATCTAAAGTATTACTTGAGGCCGTCGGCGCGCAGGCACTAATTTCAAATCCAGGCGCTCGACCTCCTCGCTTTTCTTAGGTAGGCATCTTAAAGTAAAAGTAGAGGCCGAGAAAAAAGAAGATTAGATCGGGTGACCATCCAGCAAGAAACGGAGGGAGTTGCCCCACGCCTCCCATGGCATCGAGAAGCCGCGCCAAACTCCAGTAGACTATGCCAATGATGACCCCGATGGCGACGCCCCCAATCGCGCCGCGGGTTCCCACCAAGAACGCGAACGGGATCGCCAGTAGCATGCTGATCGGAGCGATCAGGGGAAAAGCTATCTTGACGTGCCACTGAACGGTGAGGTTTGAAACGTCGAAGCCGGCGCGGTGTAAGTCGTCGATGTAACGGCGAAGCTCCCGCCAGCTCAACTGAAATGCCTGGCGCATCTCACGATTAAAATAGCTGGGTGGTTCCGTGAGCTCGGGCAAGGCGGTGGCATTGAATCGCTCGTATCGCGCAATTGTGCCGTCGGAAAAGTCTCGTATCCAGCCGGACTCCAGCACCCACAGTTTCTGCGAATCCGACCACCGGGCGCGCAAGGCAAAGATACGCCGCCGCACTGCGAAAGTGGCCGGGTCTAGCTCCACGATGCTGAGCCCGCCGAAGAGATTCTGCGCCGGGTCGAAGAGGTCGTAGTTATAGATTTTCGAGTTTTCACCAAAAATCCAGCGCTGCGGATGCGTGTAGGTCTGCGGCGGGCGGCCTTTGATCTGATTGCGCAGGGCGTCCTGCCGCTGGTTGGCGTACGGAAGATAGGTATCGTCCAGAACGAGCATCGTGGCTGCCAAAGCGAGGCCCGCAAGGAGCAGCGGCACGGCCAGACGGTAGAGGCTGATGCCGCTGGCCTTGATCGCCACAATTTCGTTGTTCTTGCTCATGACCCCGAAGGTGACAAGGACAGCGACGAGGGCGCCGAGCGGTGCCAGGTTATAGAGCAAGTACGGAGTTAAGTAGCGGAAATAGTTGACCACCGTCAGGAAAGGAACGCGATGGCGGGCAATCTCGTCGAGGAGCTCGAAGAAAGTAAAAGTTTCGAAGAGGAAAACGAAAACAGCCATGAGCAGAGCAAAGTAATAAAAGAAGCGGCGCAGGATATAGAGGTCGAGCAATTGCGGAAAGCTGCCGCTGGAGGGGACACCGGCCTCGTGCGGAGCGTCATTTCCATTGGCCGTTCGGTCGGCGAGAGCAGCGGCGGCACGTGCGCGGGCCCTGCGGCGACGACGAACGCGGGCCCACCTCCTGATGCGGCCAATGGGGCGCAGCCAGCGGCTCTCGCCACGGAACTGTTCCATGCGAGGGAGCAGGAGCATTCCGAATACGGCCAGGAGGGCATCGGCAATCCAGATTCCAGTTGCCGGACTGAGGGTGCCCTGACGCGCGAGGCCAGCGCCCACGACGAAAAGCAGATAGTAGGCCGCGATGAGCAGCACGGCGATGAGCGATCCTGCCGCCCGGCCACCGCGCCGAGGTTGCGCCCCCAGCGGGACGGCCACCAGGGCAAACACAAAGCAAGCCACGGGAAACGCAAAGCGGCGGTGGAGTTCGACGCGCGCTTCGCGCCAACCGCCGGTGTTGTCTGCGATAAGGTCATGGAGTGAGCGCTCCGGGTTAATCAACTGGCGGGGATGCGCTGATGCGAGGCCGCTGGCCTCGATGGGCCAGTCACTCTGTCCGAAAGCGGTCACCGAGTAACGGTCCGGCTCCTGGCGGGAAAATTCGTGGGTCGTGCCACCTTGCAGATGGAGCTCCAGCTTGCCCTGCCGCGGTTCGGCAATTACAATCGCGTTCTCCGCAAGCGTGAGTCGCGAGCCGTTCTCCCCGCCGGCGTCCGCGAGGAACACGCCGTGCCATTGGGTGCCGGTCGCCGAAACGTCATTGACGTAGAGGACCATTCGGGGAAAGCGCTCATCGAAGACGCGGGGTTGGACCTGGAAAGAGATTTGCGTGGCGATCAGGTCGGCCTCGATGGCGCGGAAAGTGTGAAGCGCGAGGGGGCCGAGCCAAATGGTCATGGCAAGTGTGAGGCTGGCGCCGGCCACCGCAAGGACGCCGACGGGAAGCAGGATGCGGCGCCGGCCGATGCCCAGCGCGGTGAGGGCGATGATCTCGCTGTCGGCGGACATGCGCCCAAGTCCCAAAAGCACGCCGATGAGAGTGGCCATCGGAATGGTGAATGTCAGGACGCCCGGGAAGAGACACAGGAATAACTCCAGGATTTGGCCGCCGGAGCCGGAATGGCGGACGAACAAATCCATCAGGCGGACGAGCTGGGGCACGAAGAAGACGAACGTAAAGACAACGAGGCCGAGGAACGCATGACGAAAAACTTCGCGGACGATATAACGGTCCAGAATGCGCATGGCGCGAATGGTGAGTGTAACACGGCCGTGGATTTGGGACCGGGGGGACGCACTCAATGAATCGTGTGCACCTGGTCTTGTTGTGGCACATGCATCAGCCGCAGTACCGCGACCCGGAGAGCGGGCGCTTCGTCCTGCCGTGGACTCGGCTCCATGCGCTGAAAGACTACTGGGGCATGGTGCAGGTGCTCGGTGAATATCCGGGATTTCACGCCACGTTCAACGTGGTGCCCTCGCTTGGCATGCAGCTGGAGGAGTACGCCAGCGGGAAATTCGACGAGCCGCTATTCACGTTAACCGTGAAGGCCGCAGAAGTTCTGACCAGAGAAGACAAAGCAGAGCTTTTGGCCCGGGCATTTCAACTGAACCACGAGCGTTTGATGTCCCGGTGGCCGCGTTACCTGGAGTTGCACGAGTGGGCTCAGCCCGCGGGGGGCGCGCAGGCGCTCGTTACCTTTACACCGCGGGACTGGCGCGACCTCCAGGTGCTCTCGCAACTCGCGTGGATGGATGAGGCGTGGCTCGCGAAGGACGAAATCGTGAGCCAGCTGGCGGTGAAAGGGAAAGACTACACGGAGCTGGATAAGGCGGCGCTCAAGGCGAAACAGCTTGAGCTTCTTAGGATGGTCCTGCCGGCGTATCGCGAAGCTGCGGAACGCGGTCAAATCGAAATCAGCACGACTCCGTATTATCACCCGATTTTGCCGCTGTTGTGTGATTCGGATATCGCTCGCGTGGCGAATCCGGGCACACCGCTACCGCGTCGCGCATACCGGCGGCCGGAAGATGCGCGCGAGCAGCTACGTCGCGCGCGGTTGTACCACGAGCGGGTCTTTGGAACGAAGCCTGCGGGGCTGTGGCCTTCGGAAGGATCGGTTTCAGACCAGGCGCTTACCATCGCGGCGGAAGAAGGCTTCGAGTGGTTTGGCACGGACGAAGGCGTGCTCGGAAAAACGTTGAACATCGGCTTTTCCCGTGACACCAATGGCATCCCCGCGAATGCGGAGCGGCTCTACAGACCGTGGCGCGTGCAGTTCGGGGATAAGGGAATTACGGGATTATTCCGGGATCATCATCTGTCCGATTTGATCGGATTTGTCTACAGCCGGATGGACGGGAAGGCAGCGGCGCAGGACCTTCATGGACGTTTACGGTCTCTCGGCGAGCGCGTGCAAAGCCTCCAGCCGCTGACGGTTTGTCTTTTTCTCGACGGTGAAAACGCCTGGGAATATTACCCCGGCAACGGACGCGAATTTTTGCGCGAGTTCTACAAACGGATCGAAGGTGACCAGGATTTTCGCGCGCTTTCCGTTGGCGAAGCAATCGCGGCAGCCGGCGAAGTGCCGTCAACGGGAGGAATCTTCCCGGCCTCGTGGATCAATGCGAACTTCGATGTGTGGATTGGGCACAGCGAAGATGTCGCGGCCTGGGAGCTGTTATGGGACGCTAGAGAGGCCCTTGCGCGCGCAGACGACGCACGTGCGAATGGTCGCGAGGATGCCCCCGGCGAAACGGCGCTAAGCGTGGCGCGGGAGTCCTTGCTGGCCGCGGAGGGCAGCGATTGGTGCTGGTGGTTTGGGCCGGAACACAGCACGGCGAATGACGCGGAGTTCGACGCACTTTTCCGCAAGCACCTGACGGCCATCTACCTGGCGCTCGGGCAGGTGGCCCCGGAGGAACTCGCAAAACCCATTAAGCGCAAGCCGGAGCATGCCCTGCAGCTCGCGCCATCCGCATTTCTGAACGTTAAGGTCGACGGGCGCGACACCTCGTACTTCGAATGGCTGGGCGCGGGGTTGTATTCACCTGAGCGTCGCGGCGGCTCGATGCACGGCCGCGTCTTTTACCTCCATGAACTGCGCTTTGGTTTTGAAGAGGAGCGCTTCAGTGTGAGGGTGGATGCCTTCCTCGAAGCGCTAAGCGAATTGGAGGATCCGGAGTTTCGCATCACCATCCGCGGGGCGGAAGAGGTGACCATTGTAGTGAAGCTGGCGCGTGGACATCTGCAGGAATTCGCGGTCGAAACGGGGCGCGTGTGCTTGCTAAATCCGCAAAGCGTGGCGGAGGCCGCCTTTGACGGCATTTTAGAAGTGTCCATTCGGCGCGATCAGCTCAATCTTAAGGGGCAGAAGAAGTTGAAACTGGGTGTCGCCCTGTGGCATGGCGGATTGCCGGTGGACGTGCTGCCCGTCGAGGGCTACCTCGAAGTGAATCTTGGCGATGAACACTCCGCGTGGCCCGTTGAGCCAGCAACCTAGAAGAACCGCGTCCCTCCGATTCCGTTTGCTCTGTTGACGGCGGGACGCTCGCGTTCCAAACAGAATGGAGCGCCAGTCTCACCAAGAAAACTAGAACAATTTAACGGCGAGGTCCTGCGGGTGGTCTCCAACGGGGATCATCGTAAGCGTGCTATTGGTCCTCACCCGAATGACGCCAACATCCCCCGATGCCTGGTTAACGGCCAGAATCAAGTTTTCACCCGGGTCAAAGCGCACCACGCCCGGTGATTGCCCCACGGGAATGACCTGCACACGCCCGTTCGCGTCACGCATGATGCGCCGGTTCACGATGTCGATAGCAATAACGTGACCCGCAGCCGCGTCAGAGACATAGAGCAGGCTGGCATCGGCGCTCAGAATGCCGCGCGTTGGCGCTGACCCCAGCACCATGGAATCACCCACCTCGTGAGTCCACGTATTGATCACCTGAAGGCCGTGCGCTTCGGGGGAGATGACGTAGAGTTCGCCGCCGTCCGGCTTCAGGAGCATGTCCGTGGGTTTTCCCGCGAGATCCAGATTCGTGACGAGAACATTGCGCCGGAGATCGACCACGGAAATACGCCGCTCCTCGCGGCTGAGGACAAACGCAAGCGAGCTGTCCGGCAGAATGGCGACGTCTTCTGGCCGCGAGACGACAGAAACGTCGGCGCGCGAGGCGAGCGTTGTGCCGTCGTGGATGCCCAGAGAAGCCTCCCGGCGATTGACGACCAGTATGGTTTTGCCATCCGGCGTGACGCGTGCAAGGACTGGTTCGCTCCCTGTCTTCGCGCGAGCCACGATGGCGTGCGACTGGCAATCGATGGCGAGGAGAGTATCGCTACCCGATGAGGTGGTGAAGACTCTGCTGCCATCGGCAGAGAAGTCGAGCGCGAAGGGAAGTGGTCCAACGGGAATGCGCGCGCTGATTTGATTGGCGCGCGCATTAAGGACCCAGGCATATCCGCCCGCCGAGCTTAGCCCCCAAATTTCGGCTCGCAAGGGATGCTCGCGCATCCCGGAAAGAGCCGGGCCAACGGGAATGCGCGCGGTGACCGCCAGTCTGACCAGGTCAACGACCGTGATGCTCCCATCGGCCGTGCTGACGTAAGCATTTAAGCGCAAACCCGGACGCAAAAACGACGGCCCATGCTCGCGCAAAATCATAACGACACCGGCCACGACAAGAACACTGAGCACAAAGAGGACGCGAAATTGACGGTAGAGCTTCATGAATGAGCGTGGCCGCAGAACTTCAACGCGCGCGAGATTGTTGCACGCCGTTGCCGGGTTTGACCAGACACGGCTGTTCGTTCGGGAGGACGAAGTCAGTTGACGACGCGATTTAGCACGGCGGCGATCTGGCGAACTTCCTCTGCAAGTATCGCGAACTCTTCCGGCAGAATCGATTGCATGCCGTCGGAGAGCGCTTTGTCGGGTTCGTGGTGGACTTCGACGAGGAGGCCATCAGCTCCCACGGCGACCGCTGCGCGGGAAAGTGGGAGGACTTTGTGACGCCGGCCTGTGCCGTGGCTGGGGTCGACGAGAATCGGCAAGTGGCTGCGTTTTTTGACTGCCGGCACGATCGTCAGATCGAGTGTGTTACGGGAGTGGTCGGCAAAGGTGCGCACCCCGCGCTCGCAGAGCATGACGTTGTAGTTGCCTTCCGAGAGGATGTATTCCGCAGCCATCAGGAATTCGTCCAGTGTGGCGGACATTCCGCGCTTCAGTAGAACCGGCTTCTTCGCGCGGCCCGCTCGCTTAAGAAGTGAAAAGTTCTGCATGTTGCGCGCGCCAATTTGGATCACGTCGGCGTATTCCTCCACCAAATCGAGGCTTTCGTTGTCGATCGCCTCGGTGATGATGCCGAAGCCATATTCAGCGCGGACTTTCGAAAGGATTTTCAGGCCGGGTTCGCCAAGCCCCTGAAAGCTATACGGGGAAGTCCGCGGCTTATAAGCGCCACCGCGGAAAAGTCTGACGCCGGTTTTCTTCACGCCCTCGGCAATGGCCAGACACTGCTCTTCGGTTTCGACGGCGCAGGGGCCGGCAACCAAGGCGATGTGCTTTCCGCCAACGATGACGTCACCCGCAGGCGTAGAAATGCGCAGAACGCTGTCTTCTTCCTTGGCGTCGCGGCTGACGAGCTTATAAGGCTTGCTGACAGGAATGCATTCGACAACCCCAGGGAGCGATTCTAGAACGCCGAGGTCAACAGCGCCCTTGTTTCCGGTGATGCCGATGGCCGTGCGAACCGCGCCCGGGATGGGATGAGCCTTCAAGCCGAGGGCTTCGATGCGCTGGCAGACGGCGCGGATCTGCTCCTCGGTGGCGTGCGACTGCATGACGACCAGCATCGGCGGTTCCCCTGAGCGGCGCGTAATACTGTAGTTTACGGCATGCGGCGTGGAGCCGCAAACTGCGTCGTAATTACGGATTTCTCGCGTGTGCTAGAATAGGGAGTTTAAGGGGAGCAGAAATTTCCGCTACGCATGCCTGAACAGCCTCTCATACCCGTCACCGAATTCGATCCCGAAGACGAATACCGCCCGGAACCCTTGCCCGAACCGCTGCCGCCCGCTTGGACAGATGGCAGCCTGCGCATCGGGATTCACACTTCCATTGCGGGGAGTTATCTGAACGCGCTGGAATCGGCCCGCAAGCTGGGGTGCAACGCATTGCAGATCTTTTCTGCGAGCCCCCGGATGTGGCAAGGCGGCCCGGCGCGGATTCCGGATGCGGATGCTAAGGCCTTCCGCGCGCGTCGAGAGGAGTTGGGGCTCGGGCCGCTGGTAATCCACGCGAACTACTTGATCAATTTAGCCGCGTCACAGCCGATGCTGCGCACCCGGTCGATCCAGGCCTTTCACGATGAGATCGTGCGGGCGGTGGCCCTGGGCGCGGATTTTCTGGTGGTGCATCCGGGTTCGCGCAGCGAGGCCACGCCGGAGCGGGCCGTGGCGGCCATCATCGATTCCGTAAAGCAGGCGGCCAAGCGAGCACCGCTCGCCGGATTGCATATCCTGATTGAAAACACAGCGGGCATGGGAACGGCGGTGGGATCTCGATTGGAGGAGGTCGCGGATATCGTCGGCGGTCTTAATGGCTTGCCGGCGGGTGCTTGCCTCGATACGGCGCATCTCTTTGCCGCGGGTTACGACATCAAGACAGCTAGCGGGCTGGAGTCGACGATTGGAGTGATTGATCGAACGATCGGCCTCGATCGCGTTCCGGTTTTTCACTTGAACGACTCGAAGATTCCCCTTGGTGGGCGGGTCGACCGGCACGAGCACATCGGGAAAGGAAAGATTGGCGCGGAGGCGTTTCAGCGGATTCTGACTCACCCGCGGCTTGGTGCAGCGGCTCCCGAGGGCCTTCCCGGGCGCGCTTTCTTGCTGGAAACGCCGATCGAAGACCCCGGCGATGACCGGCGAAACGTGGCTAAGCTTTGGGAACTGGCAGGATTGCAAGACCAGGCGCCCGGCGTGGAGAAAGGTTTTTCGATGTTGACTGCCGCGGTGAAAAAGAAAATGGAAACGCAGGGTATCCGGCGGACTTCTCGTAAGAAAAGTTCGGGTGTCAGGAGCAAGAAGCCGAAGGGAAGGGGCGCAAGAGGGAAGACGGCGAGCAAAAGGAAAAGAACAGGGAAAAGAGGATAGCGCGGCGTGGCGGAACATAACCCTCAAGCGACCGGATCAGGCTACGATCCGCAGGCAATCGAAGCCAAATGGCAAAAGCGCTGGGCGGACGCGCGTGTCTTCGAATCGGAGGCGGACCCCTCCCGGCCAAAGTATTACGTTTTGGAAATGCTGCCGTATCCCTCGGGCACGCTGCACATGGGCCACATGCGCAATTACGCCATCGGCGATGTGGTGGCTCGTGTGAAGCGCATGCGCGGATTCAACGTTCTCCACCCGATGGGCTGGGATGCCTTCGGCCTGCCTGCCGAAAACGCCGCGATCAAGAACAATACCCATCCGCGGACCTGGACGAACAGCAACATTGCAGAATTTCAAAAGGTGTTGCGCCGCTTCGGATTCAGTTACGACTGGCGGCGCGAGATCTCCACGTGCGAGCCGGAGTATTACCGCTGGAACCAGTGGTTTTTCTTGCGCATGCTGGAGCGCGGACTGGCTTACCGGAAGAAAAGCCGGGTGAACTGGTGCCCGAAATGCGCAACCGTGCTGGCGAACGAACAAGTGATCAACGGTTACTGCTGGCGGCATGAAGATACGCTGGTCGAGTCTCGAGAGATCGAGCAGTGGTTCCTGAAAACGACAGCGTACGCCGATCAACTGCTGGACGACCTGAAGCTTCTCGAAGGCGGATGGCCCGATCGGGTCATCACCATGCAGCGGAACTGGATCGGGAAATCGCAGGGCGCGAAAGTGAAGTTTCCTGTGGCTGACGTGCCCGGTGCGGGTTCCATCGAAGTCTTCACCACGCGGATCGACACGATCTATGGCGCGACATCTTTGATCGTCGCGCCCACGCATCCGCTGCTTGCGAAACTCCTGGAGAGCTCGCCGAATCGAGCAGAAGCGGATGCCAAGTTAGTCCAGATGCGCCAGTCGTCTGTGAAAACGGAAGATCTGGCGACAGCGGAGAAGGAAGGCTTCTTCACGGGCAGGCACGCTTCGAACCCGTTCAGTGGCGAGAAGATTCCCATCTGGGTGGGTAACTTCGTGCTTATGGAGTACGGCACGGGAGCGGTGATGTGCGTGCCCGCGCACGACCAGCGCGACTTCGAATTCTGCCGCAAGTACGGTTTACCCGTTCGCGTTGTCGTGCAGCCGCTCGAGGGCGAACCTCTCACCCCCGATAAGATGATCGCGGCCTTCGACGAACACCAGCAGGGAAAACTGGTGAATTCCGGACCCTATAACGGTCTCTCTCCCGACGATGCCATTGCGAAGATGACAACTGTCGCCGAGCAAAAGCGCTTCGGCAGCGGTGAAATCGTATTCCGCTTGAAGGACTGGGGCATTTCTCGGCAGCGCTATTGGGGCACTCCGATTCCTGTCGTCTATTGTCCGAAGGATGGCATGGTGCCTGTGCCAGACAAAGACTTGCCCATCCTGCTGCCTCCCAATCCGAAGCTGACCGGCATGGGGGAATCACCGCTCGCGGCAACGCCTGAATTCGTAAACACAACGTGCCCGAAGTGCGGTGGGCCGGCACGCCGCGAGACAGACACAATGGACACCTTCGTCGATTCCTCGTGGTACTTCTACCGCTACTGTGACCCGCACAACAACCAGGCGCCGTACGACTCCGCGAAGGTGGGTTATTGGTTCCCCATCGATCAGTACATTGGCGGAATCACGCACGCCATTTTGCATCTGCTCTATTCGCGGTTCTGGTGCAAGGTCATGCGCGACCTCGGATTGATCACGCATGGCGAACCCGCATCGCGGCTCTTTACGCAGGGAATGGTGCTAAAGGGAGGCGTGGCGATGTCGAAGTCGCGTGGCAACGTCGTCGACGCGCTCGAAATGGCGGAGAAGTTTGGCGCCGACACTGGACGCCTCTACACGCTCTTCGCGGCGCCGCCGGAAAAAGATCTCGAATGGAGCGAAGAGAGCATCGAAGGCTCCTGGAGGTTCCTGAATCGCGTATTCCGGCTCGTGGAGCGGCACGCCCAATCGGTGCGGGGAACAAATCGCGGCAACTTCGACATCGCAAAAGCCTCCGAGAAGGAAAAAACACTTTTACGCAAGACGCACCAGACGCTGCGCCGCGTCACGCAAGACTTCGAATCACGCTGGCACTTCAATTCCGCAATCGCTCTGCTCATGGAGCTGACCAACGAGATTTACGCGCAAGAACCCCTGGAAGAAGGCATGCGGCCAGAGCTACGCAAGGAAGTTTTGGAGCTGTTGACGCTTATGCTGGCTCCGATGACCCCGCATCTGGCGGAGGAACTCTGGGAAATGTTTGGCCACACCGAAGGGCTCTGGAAGACAAGTTGGCCGGCTTTTGATTCGGACCTGGCACGTGAAGAAGAAGTTGAAGTCGTCGTGCAAGTGAACGGGCGAGTGCGCGGAAAGCTGAAGGTACCCGCGGGGCTCGCGGAAAACGAACTTGTCACCCGGGCAATGGCCGAACACTTTGTGACGCAACATAGCAATGGGAAGCGCGTGGTGAAACACTTTTTCGTGCCGGACAAATTGCTGAACCTGGTGGTGGCATGAGGGAAAGCGCGGCGAAGCGTGAGCCCATACGGGAATTGGGAGGCGCGATGACGGAGACCGAACGTGGCGGCGTTGTGGTTCTCGATTTCGGCGGCCAGTATACCCAGCTGATCGCTCGCCGCATCCGTGAACAGCACGTCTTCTCCGCCATCCTGCCGTGCACGTCTTCACTCGAAGAGATTCGCAAGCTGGAACCCGTTGGGCTGGTGCTCTCCGGAGGCCCGAGCTCGGTCTATGACCTGGACGCGCCGAAGTGCGATCCGAAAATCCTGACCATGGGTTTGCCGGTGTTGGGAATCTGCTATGGGATGCAGTGGATCACCCACGCGCTCGGTGGCAAAGTCGAGCGAGCAGAGCGGCGCGAATACGGGAGCGCGCAATTGACCATTGAAAACGGGCAGGGTAACGGCGAGTCGCTGTTATTCGCCGGTGCGCCCTCTTCACTGCGTGTTTGGAACAGCCACGGCGATCACGTCCGAGCACTGCCGCCGGGATTCCGCACCGTCGGGAAAACAGAGAATGCAATAGCAGCTGTGGAAGACCCCGAACGAAAGATCTACGCGGTGGAATTCCATCCAGAAGTGCGGCATACGCAGCAAGGAACGGAGATTTTGAGAAATTTTCTCTTTCGTGTATGCAAGGCCGAGCGGAAGTGGAGCGGCGCGGCATTTATCGAAGAGACAGCCGAAGCGATCCGCAAGAAAGTGGGGACAAGCCGCGCCATCTGCGCCCTGAGCGGCGGGGTGGACTCGACTGTAGCCGCGGTGCTTGTGCATCGCTCCGTGGGCGACCGCCTAACCAACATCTTTGTGGACACGGGGATGTTGCGGAAAAACGAGTTCGAGCAAACATTAGAAATGCTCCGCGAGCGACTTGGCCTGCACGTCATTGGCGTGGATGCATCCGGCCGCTTCCTGGAGCAACTCAAAGGCGTGACGGATCCCGAAGAGAAGCGCAGGCGGATCGGGCGTGAATTCATCGCCGTATTTGCCGAAGAGGCGCGGAAGCTGCAGCGCGGCGAGGCCCATGGCGAAATCGGATATTTAGTGCAGGGCACGCTTTATCCCGACGTCATCGAATCCGTCTCCGTGAAGGGGCCGTCGGCTACCATCAAGACGCACCACAACGTGGGAGGTTTGCCCGAAAATATGCCCTTCGCGCTGATTGAACCGCTCCGCGACCTCTTCAAGGATGAGGTCCGCCGCATCGGTAAGAACCTGGGCCTGCCGGACGAGATTCTTCTGAAACATCCGTTTCCGGGGCCAGGCTTGGCCGTGCGGCTCCTCGGAGAGGTTACCCGTGATCACTTAAAAACGCTTCGCGAGGCCGATGCCGTCGTGGTGGAAGAGATTCGCCGCGCGGGACTTTACGACAAAGTTTGGCAGGCCTTTGCGGTGCTGCTGCCAGTGCGGAGCGTCGGCGTGATGGGGGATGGCCGGACCTATGGTCTAACGGTGGCGGTGCGCGTCGTGGAATCCGAAGATGCTATGACGGCGGACTGGGTGCGGCTCCCGGGAGACGTTCTCGAGCGAATTTCGACGCGCATTGTAAATGAAGTGCCGGGTGTTACGCGGGTGGTCTACGACATTAGTTCGAAGCCGCCCAGTACCATTGAATGGGAATAAGAGGCAGCGCGATCGGTCTGAGGAGGGGTCGCGCGCACCGGTCCGCACGGGTGATGCATCGCGAACTGAACGCGGCCTCTGTCCCAGAAAAATGGGCCGCGCAGCGGGTTAGCGCGGCCCATCTCATGAAACCACGATATTCGAATAGCGGGGCCGGAGAAAAAGAATCGCGGAATTAGCGGTTGGCCATTTTCTGGGCCATATAGAGAATGAGCTTGCGATCTTCTTCTTCCACTTTGCTCAACAGGCGGCGAAGCTTGTTGAGAAAGCGTGCTTCTTTGCCGGCGCTGCCCCAGGCGATGTCGTCCGACGACTTCCGCCGGGGAAGATTCGGCAGTTGTGGCGGCTCTTCGCCGTCGTAAAAGAGTTGATAGAGTGGGCACTCGAGAGCGCGTGCCAGTTTTTCCAGCGTTTCGATGGCGGGAACAGTATGACCATTCTCTACGCGGGAGATGTAACAACGGAGTAAACCAGTACGCTTTTCGATGTCGCCCTGGGAGAGTTTCTTTTCTTCGCGGAGTGCGCGAAGTCGATCACCGATAATCATGCTGATAGTATTCCATGTAGACAAGTTGCAATCAAGAGAAAATTTGGCCTCAAGAAGTGAAACGCCTGTAGCATGCCAGGTACCTGGGAAGGGAACCTGGAGAGCAAGCCCGTAACCGAATTGCAATGGCGCGCGTCCCAAAACCAGCAGCCCCACAGGTATCCGCCCCGGCGGTGCCGGCGGGACGCACTGGGAAATCAGCGGGTGCGGCCGATGACCGCGAACTGGTCCGGCGCGCGCAGGCGGAGGACAAGGAGGCGTTCGAGGAACTTGTCCGGCGGCACCAGCATCGCGTTTTCGCGGTAGCCGGAGGAATCCTTCGCTGGCGGGAGGACGTGGAAGATATCGCCCAGCAGGTCTTCGTGAAGGCTTACCTCTCGCTGAAGCGTTTCGATCAGCGGGCGGCATTCACTACCTGGCTCTATAAGATTACGGTGAATGAATGCTGGGACCTGCTAAGGAAAAAGAAAGTGCGGCCGCTAGTCTATGAATCAGACCTGAGCGAAGAGCAGGCGCGGCAATACTCGGTATCGGGCGAAACGCGTCGCCATGAGCCGGACATCAGCGAAAAGCTCGCGGCCCGTCAGCGCGTTGAGCGGCTGTTGGAAGGCCTCGAGGAACGTGACCGGCTGATGCTGATCTTGAAGGAAGTGGAAGGTTTTGCGGTCGGGGAGATTGCCAATATTTTGGGACTGAATGCTAACACCGTGAAAGTACGGTTGTTCCGCGCGCGGCGCCGGATCGTAAATCTGGCGCGCAAACGCGGTGACTGAGTTGTTTGCAGGGAGGCGAGTATGATCAGCCTTTTTAAACGGCACAAGGGAGAATGCAATAATTTTAGGGATGCGCTGAGCGAAGTGGCGGGTGCCGCGACGATCCAGGAGCTCCTGGCCGACGCGTCGCCACAGCAGCGCGCCCATGCGGCCGCGTGCGAGGATTGTCGCGAAGCGTCGGAGGAACTCCTTGCAACACGCCTCCTCCTGAGTGCTCTGGCGCCCCAGAGGGACGTGCCCCGTCCGTGGTTCGCCTCGAGAGTGATGTCCGCGATCGCTGCCCGTGGAACCGAATCTAGCCGTTTGGCCACTGCCTGGACGGCCGTTCCCAAACTGGCATCGCGTTTGGCCTGGGTTTCGGCCGTAGCGATCTTGGTCGCGAGCACCTGGTTATATCAAAAGCTTGTTACCTCTCCTACGGGTCAGGCTGGAGCGGATCCCTCGGCGGAAACGCTCTTTGAAACGCCCTCCCAGCAGGCCAACCAAGACGATGTGCTCGTAAGTATGGTGGAGAAGGACCAATGAGCGATACTTCTGCCACCCGAAAGGCCGCGCTGTGGGTGGGTGCCGTGTTTTTGCTGGGGGCAGCGCTCGGCGGTGTGCTCGGTTACGTCTTTGCGCACCGGAGCTACGCGGCAACGACCGCTCCACAAAGCGAGGAGGCCCGGCGCGCGCATCGGGTTGCGCAACTCACGCGGGAGCTGAGCTTAACGAGCGCTCAGGGTCAACAAATTGATGCGATCTTGCTGCGGCGGCATGCGGAGACGAAAGCTATCCGCGATCAATCCGCTGCGCAGGTCGATCAGGTCCATCAGAAGGCACGCGACGAGATACGCGCCCTTCTCACTCCGGAGCAGAAGCCGAAATTCGAGGACTTTCTCAAACGCCTCGACGAAGAGAGAAAGCGCAACGCTTCCCGCTAGAACAACCTCACCCGCGGAAGGATTCAAACCTTTACGATGAGTTTGCCGATGTTGCCTCCCGTGAAGAGCATGTTGATGGCGTCCGGCGCCTTCTCGAGTCCTTCCACGATGGTTTCGCGGTCCTTCAGCTTGCCGAACATTTTCCACTTGCCCAGTTGCGTAGCTGCTTCCATGTACCGCGCGGCGTAATCCAGCACGATGAAGCCCTGCACGCGCAGACGCTTGATGAGAATGAGGCCGAAACTTGCGAGGACAGGATCTTCTTTCGTGTAACCGGAAATCAATCCGCACACCACGACGCGGCCGAAAAGATTCATGCGGCTCAAAACCTCGTTCATGATTTCGCCGCCGACATTCTCAAAATTGATGTCGATGCCTTTTGGCGTTTCCGCTGCGAGCTTTTCTTTCCAGCCGGGATGCTTGTAGTTGACCGCGGCATCGAAGCCGAGATCCTCCGTGATCCACTTGCACTTTTCATCGCTTCCCGCGAGGCCGACCACGCGGCAACCGTGAATCTTGCCAATCTGCCCGGCGATACTGCCGGTAGCACCCGCCGCGGCGGAAACCACGAGCGTTTCGCCTTTCTGCGGCTTGGCAATGTCCATCATGCCGAAATAAGCGGTCAGGCCATTGAGGCCGAGGACGCCGAGAAACGCCGTGTCCGAGATAAACGGGACGGGCGGGACTTTCTGAAATGCCCTCTTTTCGGTGCCGTCGAAGATCACGTAATCCTGCAGACCCGTAAGTCCCACGATCTTGTCGCCCTTGCTGTACTCCTTGTGGCGCGATTCCACGACTTCGGCCAGACCAAAGGAGCGCATCACCTCGCCGATCGCTACCGGCGGCAGATAACTGGGGCGGTCCGCCATCCAGTTGCGCATCGTCGGATCGATTGAAAGGTACTTGACGCGCGCGAGGGCCTGCCCATCCGCGACGGAGGGAAGAGGCGCCTCGGCAAGTTGCAGGTCGCCCGGGGCCAGCATCCCTTTGGGCCGCGATTGCAGAATCAGTTGACGGTTCGCCGCGCTCATCATTGCCTCAGTCTTCGTCAAATCTCCCGGTTGAGATCCTTCGGACATCCTCGTCGGATGTCCTCAGGATGACACCTTATGGTTTTAGACATCTCTTAGAACGGAATATCCTCGTCGGAGATTTCCGGGCCGCCACTGGGAGCCTGGGTGCCGCCATAGGCGTCATCCGAAGGTGGCGCAGGGCTTTCCATGTCCTCTCCGCCGGAGCGGGATGCTCCGCCACCGCCAGCCGCGCCAGCCCCAGCGCCCGCTGCGGCAGCCTCGCTGCGTCCGCCGAGCATGCGGAAATTGCTCGCCACGATTTCATAGCTGGTGCGCTTCTGGCCCTCTTTGTCCTGCCACTCGCGGGACTGGATGCGTCCTTCGATGAAAATCAGCGAGCCCTTCTTGAGATATTGCTGCGCAATTTCGGCCTGCTTGCCCCACACGACAATTTTGTGCCACTCGGTGCGCTTCTGGCGCTCGCCGTTGCGGTCCTTGTAGGACTCGTCCGTCGCGACGGAAAAGTTGGCGACGGCTTGGCCACCGCTGGTGTAACGCGTCTCTGGATCGCGGCCCAAACGGCCCACGAGAATGACTTTATTGACTGACATTGGAAAATCCCCCTTGCGGCCAGCACGATAGCATAAGTTGGAGGTTGGAAGTTGGAGGTTGGAAGGAGGTAGATGCCCCCCCCTCCCCGCTGTTTTTGTGCAAGTGTGGCAATCAAGGGAGTTAGTGCGCAATTTGTGCGCAAAATTGCGCAATTTTTGCGCTTGCGCGTGGTAGGAGAGATTGCACGAGAGGGGGGTACACCCCCCATTGCGATAGAAAGAGTGCGGAAACGATTGAAAGGAAAAGGGTTGCGTGAGCGCCGTTGAGGGAAAGAGTGCGGAAGTGATTGAAAGTAAAGGAGTTGAATGTAGGGATCGACTCAGAGGAAGTGATGGAGTTGAAGGACGATGCGCGGACAAGGGAGTGCCTTCTTTCTTCTCCGCGCCGAAGACAAGGGAATTATAGCATATTGGTACCGATTGTCAATCAATTACTTGTAAGTGGTTTGGATGCTGCGGGATGGCGGGGTGTCTGTTTCTCCGACAGGGTCGGAGTCTGCGACCGGCGGGGCCCCGATAGGATCGGGGCAGGCCGGAATCCGCGATCGAATTGGCACCGGGAAAAACGGAGGGGGTCGAGTGTTCAGCGAAACCATCCTCTTCAAAAGCCCCAGCTTTCGCGGCGCGCGAAAGCTGGGATACATAAAGTCTTCCCATGCGTTAGGCCTCGGCCACCCGCCCGGCGGTCCAGACTCGGCTTAGCGCTTCATCTCTGCGCCCGCCGGGTTTACTGTTGGTGCTTGCTCTCTGAGCCGGATTCTAGCCCTGCTGCGATGCCACTTAGCAGTCCTCGATAATCGGCACTTGGCCCCCCGTATTCCACGATAGTCCAAACACGGCGATTCTCCAGGAGTCGGAGATTTCCTATCTGTTGCCAAGGGATTTGTGCTATCCATACCGCTCCCTTAGATTGTGCGACGATCTTGTCAAGCAAGTATTTAACGGGCTGATTATGTTCGTTGAACGGCCCGACTTCGTCTTCCATGTCGCCGGCGCGACCGTGAGCGCCAAAGCCCCTAATCTGCGGATTCAAGTCCGTTACGAGTTGAATATGGAGGAGCCAACTCACCATTTGCACCATTCCTCGCGTGGACTCCCATTTCGGTATCACGAAATCGAAGATATTTTTGGCCTTGGTTCCGCGCGTCTTTCGCGTTATCTCGATGACACCATAATGCTGTTCTATTCTAATTGGATACTCCGGCCCGAAAATCGATTCGACGGTGCTCTGGACCGTGCTGTTTTGGAGTTGGAAGTCTGCCGGTTCCGTGAGCAGGGCGCGATCGACGTATTCGATTCCGAAGCACAAATTGTGCTTCTCTCCGAGTCTGATCAATGCCTCAACCCGCGACGTTTGGCTGGTGCGAAACTCAGCTATGGTAGCAGAGAGATCTGGAGATGTGTTGCAAGTAGCTCGAGCAGGCATAGCGTGACCGAGCAACAAATAGACAAGCCACAGGACACAGTTTGCATTTCTCATATTCAGAAACCGTCGATTGTGATTGATGTGCACTTGTAAATGACCGTATTGGCGTGTGCCAAGGGGATTCCGTTATATGTCCACGTTTGCAGCGCATTGCTTTGCCCCGAGCTCGGGCACGCCGATGTACAATCAGCGTAGAAATCGCCCCAACTTCCGTTGGAGTTAGTGGTGGCGGAGCCGGTCTCCGGGCTAAGTCCAAGCTGGTTCGTACCGAAGCTGAGAATGTCCGCCATCACAATACCTGCGTGAGGATATCCCCTGCCAAACTGATCTTGCAACTGATTGGTAAAGATTCTATTCCAACCTTGCCCATTAGAGCAGATGATAACTCCCTGACTTAGCGTAGCAATCGGCAAAACTTTCGTCGGGACCGGTACTTGGACGTTGGCGCCGCCACTGGGGGTGAAGCGTGCTGCGGGACAGTTTCGGGCGTAGGAGTGTGTGAGGTACCCCGACGTGTTGGAAGTCGTCGAGCCAACACCAGCCCCATGGTGCGTTCCCATATAGTTTACCGTCGCGATCGCCGTGCTGCCAGTATGCCAGCCATATAAGAATTGGTTGCTCACATCCAAGTAGATGCCTGAGCAATTCTCATAGGCCGTCACCCCGTTTTGGGAATCACCTGTGAACGGTATGCCGAGCGGATTAAAAGCCAAGAATGGAGCATTGTAGACGCAACAGAGTGAGCAGCCGTAGGTGACGTGGCCGTAAGTCTTGTCATAAATGAGTTTGCCCTCGAACAAACTGCCCACGCCGATGTCCGTAAGATCGCGAAATTCGAAGGAACCCGAGCTGAGGTCCGCGGGAAGGGTTTTCCCGTTCTTATCGGGAACGTGCTCGCGAATCAGCTTCCCAACGTCAATCCACATCGGGTGCGTTCCTCTTCTTTGCCCCGGCTATTATCGTTAGGATGGAGCTTCAGGAGAGCCGCCCTTGCTTCGGCCACCACGTTGGCGGGCTGAACGGTGCGAGCGGGGCCAAGACCAACAAGAAAAAGCAAAGTCAAAAACCCCAAGTGCCCCGACCCGGTCGGGGTAAACGCCACCGGCACCTGGGCACCCGGCCGGACGGTCATCCTAGTCGGTGGGCGTTGGGGCCAACGCACGTCTCACAGTTTCTTTGAGGACGGGGTCAGAAATTCGGTCTTCCATTCGCGCCAGCGCTTGCCGGGCCAGGTCTGCGGTGTCGCCAAATTTGTCGTCCAGCGCAGACAGTAGTGCCTTAATGGCGTCGTCGTTGCCGATTCTTTCTAATCCGGGTATGGCAATGTGATCCGTTAATTTATGGCTGAACAGCACCTGCGCCAAATATCGAACGGAGATTGGGTCCTCGACGTAGCTCAGCTTGAGTGCGGGCTCTTGGGCTGCTTCTGCGTTCGGGGCTTCTTCTACCTGCCTGGCAAGGTCCGCGCAGACTTTCGTCAGACGCTCCGGGTCTCTGGCGCTTACCGTCAATCGAATAGTTTGGCTTTTCGGCGGCAGATTTCCATCCCCCGATATTTCAATCTCAGTAGTTAACCGGCTTGTCAGGAAATAGGTTCCAGCAGTTCTAAACGGAAACCACTGGTTCATCAATAGTGGCTGCTGGTAGTCCTCTCCAGGTGCCACGACGGCTTTACCGAATCCATCAAAGACCACCACGTTTACCATTGAAGATGGGGTGCTTTGGAGGACTTGGCCGTCAGGAGTCGTTAGCGAGAATTGGAAAAACTGCTTATTTTGCGCCCCGAGTGTCAATGTGAGCGGCTGCGAGAACGCATTGTGCACCTCGAACAATACGACCACGGGCTCGTGCAGACTTACCGAACCTTCCTTAAGCCTATACTGGATGTCCGTCGATTTGTCTTGAGGATGGGTAGGGCTCGATCCGGCCCCAAGAACTACGGCGAGCAAACAGGAGAGGCCCAAAGCGATGATGGTGCGCATGATATTTCCCTACCTCCCTCTCATGGCAGGGTGCCAGAATTCGACCAGCCCGTTTTGGTAATAGTGTACTGCCAGGGGTTCTGGCTGACGACCCGGCGTATAGGAAGTGTCCCACTCGTTGGGAGTAGCGCGATCCATTGGCCGGACAGGTAGTTGGTGCATGAGAACTGATACACCTGATTCGCTGTCACGTCGTCGGTTGCGTAAGGTCTTGAGGAAAACGGTACATGAAGCAGAGTATCGCCCAATCCTCCAGCAGTTGCGGGGCCGGGAGTTGCTCCCGTATCCGGATTAGAAGTGGTATATCCAGTCGCATAAGGCGGACTCGCCCAATAATAGTAACCTCCATGGGTACGGTCCGGGGGTAAGGTCACGAACTCCCGCACTTGGCAATTGGAGAGGTCCGAAAGTCTTCCGGGGCCGGTGGACGATTCCCAAACGTAATGGAAATACAAAGATATGCCGGCACCTAGACTAACGACGTTTTGTATGAAGTTCACCGGGATGGCGGCAACGTTAGCGCTGCCGCTAGGAG
The DNA here is from genome assembly GCA_035544995.1 of Candidatus Acidiferrum sp. Taxonomy (GTDB): domain Bacteria; phylum Acidobacteriota; class Terriglobia; order Acidiferrales; family UBA7541; genus Acidiferrum. The sequence continues at coordinate 172,342 of DASZZI010000010.1, read as the reverse complement.
AGCGAAGACTTGCGGGACAAAGTCGAGTATATCCGTATACGAGGTACCCATGCGTGTTTGAAGTTGTCGAGCCGACACCGACGCCGTGGTGGGTTCCCATATAATTTACTGTCGCGATTGCCGTGCTGCCAGTATGCCAATTATTCATGAAATAGCTGCTTACATCCAGGTTGTGGCTAGAGCAATTCTCATAGGCCCAGACCCCGTTTTGGGAATCGCCTGTGAACGGTATACCGAGCGGATTATAGGCCAGCCATGGAGAACCATAGGTGCAACAGAGCGAGCAGCCGTAGGTGACGTGGCCGTAGGTTTTGTCATAAATGAGTTTGCCTTCGAACAGACTGCCGATGCCGATGTCGGTGAGATCACGAATCTCGAAGGAGCCCGAGCTGAGGTCCGCTGGAAGGGCTTTCCCGTTCTTATCGGGAACGTGCTCACGAATCAGCTTCCCAACGTCAATCCACATCTGGTCGTCCGGCTGGAGCGTTTGTTCCAACTCGTATTTCTCCGCCCCTTGGTTATAGAAGAGGGTGAAGGCCGCCTGGGTTGGCTTGGTGCCGCCGTTGCCTGCAGTGATGAAGGAGCTGTGATAAGCGTCGTACTCCCACATGCCACCCTCCCACTGGAAGGAGAGCTGGTCGGAAAACGGAGTCTGCGCGCCGTAGCGCAAAGTGTCGTCAAAGCTTGCGGCAACGGCCATGACCTCGTCCGGCAGCCCGTTGGTAGTCAGCGTCACGGAAGTCCAATTTGCCTGCTTCGGGAGCTGCCCGCTGTTTTGTAGCGCCGCAACGTCAATTCGGCGGGTCTCATTGGGATTCAGGCGCAGGGCGGGTCCAGTTGCTTTGCCGGACGAACTGTCGGCGCGCCAGTTGAAACGGAGAGCGGCGTCAACTGGCTTACCTGTGGTGTTCCGGATGAAAAGTTGCGGCCGGAGCGAGGTCCCTGGCGGGAACGCCAAGGCGGGATCAGGATTCGAGAGCGCCAGCATGGGAGCACGCAAGGTCCAGACCGCAGTCTTCGCAAAGTCCCTCTCTTCCAGCTTGCTGTTTGGGTCATGGTCAAACATCTTCAAGATGGCAGAGAATGCAGCGGCCTCGTCGAAGAGGAAGTGTACTGTGTCGAGGGAGCCAGAGTGCGAGGCGGCGGAGACTTTGATGCCCCCATATGAACCACTCAGTCTTGCGGCCAGGATCAGCTTGCGAATGGAATACCGCGTGGTTTCGTGCGGGCCAAGCAGGGCCCTCTGCTTGCTCTCTTTGCCGGTTGCGTCGTAGAGCGACAAATCGAGAGGAAGAGTGATCTTGCCCTGGTTGGTGAGAATTAGATAGTCGCTGGTCGTGTCCTTGGGCAGCCACCAGATACCCTCGCGGCTTCCCGCTTGAAGGTCTTGCGTTTCTCCCGTGGCGTCAATATGGAAAGCGAAGGGATGGCCGATATTGCGGACCATGAGGGAAGCGTACAGGCTACGAGAGCCTGGAGAGCGATAGCGGAGAACGAGGGAGCCGTAGGTTCCCACAAGCTGAGGAGCAGTAGTGCCTATCGCTGCGTCAAGATCGATGGCTTTGACCTCTTGTGGTTTGATAGTGACCGACGAAAGACTCGTCTCGGCTCCATAGGCCGTCCGCAAAACGGGAGTCACTGTCAGGTCGCGGCCAATTTGGTTGTTTCGGAGTTGGAGCTCACTCTTCCAGCCGGTCTCCGTGGTCCAGTAGGCAACGATTTGCTCCTGATCAGTCGGAGCAGGGAGCGGCCTTGAGGGCGTTTGCTGTGAGGAAGCGAACGGTGCGAGAAGGAGAGCTAAGCAAATGAGAACAGAACCATTTCGAGGGGGAGGAAGCATGCTGACCTCCTGAGTTGTGGGGGGAGCGTACAGGGTGCTTACGTCCGAGTCAAGTCCATATTACTGAACTTAATTGGATTCTTACTTAACGAGATTTGACATAAGGCATGACGAGTTTCTAAGGGCGGGGAGCGACGCGGCGAGGACACCACGCTCGCTCTATCAGGAAGGGAAGTGGAAGACGCCGAAGAGAGATTCCTCACATCCGCAAGCCGACCCGTCCCGATCGGACTCGGGGCTCGCACGCCTCGTCGGGCGCGGGTCCGACAAAAAGCCCGCGCTCTGAAGAGCGCGGCTACAAAAGAACACGGGTACAGAGGGCAAGAAAGACGCGTCACGGTCCGCTCCGTTCGGTTCCGCAGAACCATCCGGGATGCAAAATACGCATCCCGCAGAACCATTCGGGAGGCAGGAGACGCGAATGATGCGGAATGCGCCTGAGGAGGCGGGAATTTGCGTGCTGGGTCCTCGGATTTTGCGCTAGAATGATTGGACGAGAACGAAGATGTCATTCGACTGGTCGCAATGCAGTGCAGTGGAGAGCGTGCCCGGAAAGGTCAGCGGCGCGTGGGTTTTTCGTGGCACGCGAATCCCCGTTGCCGCGGTGTTCGAAAACCTTGAAGATGGACTGACCATTGAAGAAATCGTGCAACTGTTTGATGGCCTGAAGCAAGAACAAGTGAAAGCCGTTCTCGACTTTGCCGCTCAGAGCCTGACGGCACCCGTCCAGCCGCGATAATGCTGATCCTGTTTGACCAGGGAACTCCAGTTGGGATCCGGCACGCATTGACGCAACACAGCGTGAAAACCGCAAGGGAGCAGGGATGGAGCATGCTTCTCAACGGTGAACTACTTCGCGCGGCAGAAGAAGCGGGATTCGATGTCCTGCTGACAACCGATACAAACCTTCCGCTTCAACAAAATCTTGAGGGCAGAAAGCTGGCCGTCGTGGTCCTCGACAAGAACAGGTGGAAGTTAATCCGGGCCGCCCTTCCGCAGATCGCTGCGGCGGTCGATTCCGCCAAACCCGGGACCTGCTCCGTGGTCCGGATACCAGGTTCCTAACCGCGCGGTGAGATTCGGGACTCCGCGCTGGCCACGGCGGGCGCTCGTCCGGCAAAAAGCCCGCGCTCTAAAGAGCGCGGCTACAAAAGAACACGGCTACAGAATGTAAGAAAGATGGGCAAAGACGCCCGCCTCCCCGCAAAGAGCGGGGCAGGCGCCAGGCGGCCGCTACAGATACTGGACCAAGACGCCCGCGACGTTCCGCGATCGGGTCGGGGCAATCGCGGCGAGGACACTACGCTTTATCTAGCCGGAAGGGAAGAGCGCGGAGCCTTACTCCGGGCTCAGTCCGAAGGAACACTGCTGACTTTTCTCAGAGCCGACCTGTCTCCGGGCCACGGTTTATAAAAGGGCGCCCCTTCCTGATAGTTGCAAGACAGCCGCGGTTACCCGCAAGAGCGAAGAAGGATCGAAAGGAAGTGCGGAGTCCTAGACCCAGGTAAACTTTATAGTGCCTGTGGAAAATACTCCTACCTCCAGGCGTGCTCCCCGCAGACCGAGCCGGAAGACGCGAAGTCTTAATCACTTATTTGCGCAACGGTTTGGCATGCGATAAGCAGATTGTACCCAAGCTCAGTCAGTTCACCCCTTCTCGTCCCCGGGAAGCGGAGACAGGGGCCTTCGAGCACAGGGCTGGGAGACGGCAAGCAAGACCATCCCTGACGAAATTCTACAAGTCTCGATGAGAGAAGTTTCGCTGAACCATTCTCGCGAACAGAGTAACGACGAGGGACAAATGAACCCATCCATATTGCTTGAAGATGAGCAGGCGAAGTCGGTGATCTTTTCCCTGGCGCGCAGCGTCGAAGCGAAACACCGATTAACTGAAGGACATTCGGCCCGGCTCATGGAATATGCGGTGCAGCTCGGCGAGAGTCTAGATTTAGCGGAAGATGTTCTGGAAGAATTGCGAATCGCGAGCTTGCTTCACGATATCGGAAAAGTAGCGGTGCCGGATGCCATTCTTTTGAAGCCCGGTCCGCTGAACGCGGAAGAAACAGAAATCATCAAGCAGCATCCCATCACCGGAGAAAACATTTGCGCGCCTGTGAAGTCGCTGCGTCACATCCTGCCAGTGATACGGCACCATCATGAGCGAATGGACGGCAGTGGATATCCCGATGGTCTTAGCGGAGATGAAATTCCGCTGAGGGCGCGCATTCTTCAAGTCGCGGATATCTACAATGCACTCATCAGCGATCGCCCCTACCGGGAAGCTCTCTGCCCGGAGAAAGCGCTGGAAATTCTGCACCAGGAGGCCCGAGTTGGCTGGCTCGATGCTTCCCTGGTGTGGAAATTCTCGGGAATTTGCACTTCCAATGAGTACTTCCCGGTAAGGGGAAGATCGATGCTGGCCTCCTTGTACGCGTAGGCAAGGAACACTGCCGGCTCTTCTCAGAGCCGACCGGGCGGCGCCAATCGCGGCGAGGACACCACGCCTGGCGGTGTGCGGATTGGGCTGGTGGCTACTCAATGGCAAAACCCCCACGCGCAAGGTGTGCGCGCTGAAGGAGCATCCTCGGGCGGGTTTACGTGGGCACAGGCTGAAGCCTGTGCTACTAAAGACCGAGCAAAGAGGCCGGCGACGGCCCCCGACCAGGTCCCGAGAGGCTCGGGGCAGGCGGGATGACGGAACGACTTTGCGGGCGCGCGGCTTGCAAAATGTCCGCGCTCTAAAGAGCGCGGCTACAACAGAATATGGGTACAGAGTGTGAGACCTGCGGCTGACATCCGGCGATAGCCCAATTAGTAGTTCTGTGGCAAAGGAGAAAGGACGGCTGGATCAGAGGTTTCCTGCCGGGTTCCATCAGCTCCCCGTCGTGATGCAAGGAAGGTTCATTCTTGGCACAGGCTTCACACTTAAGAATGTAGGCCGGCATTCAGTTCTGGGTTGACCCCATCTTGCACCAGGGGCCCGCCCGAGGCTGAACTCGAACCTTGGATTGGTCGTTCGGGCACGCGGCTGCTAGCTGCACGCTCGAGGTTCTCTCGCAGATTCATCAGGGAAAGGAATGTGCAGAGGATTCGTCTTTTCAATTCGTAGGATAAGCACAGGTTGCCGGTAACCCGGGCAAGGAGCAGGGAGCATTCGTCAATGTACATTCCCACCTCCGCCTGGCGTTCAGCGGTAGCCCCGCGCAGGGCAATCTGGCGATGGATCTCAGAGCAGGTCTGCTCTACGCTCGATGTGAAGTGGTAGACACAGAGCCCCACTGGATCGAGCTCCACTGGCACAGGGAGGTCGCAGCGGTGACTACAAACTTGATGGCCGCTTGGCTTGCTCACTCAGGCCCCCTGCCCGGCTTTGGTGCAACGGGGGTACCAAAGCTCGCGGCGGATACAGGTCCAAACCGAGAGCAGAGGAACTTGGTGGAGGCCATACCGCGAGGCCAGAGCCGGGGCCAGTGGTTAATGATTCCGGAAACTGATGGAGGAATGAGGCTCGGCGCCCTTCTACTTGAATGATCCAATGCAGAGGCAGGTCGCCTCTAAGTCCTAAGCCTGCAGGCTATTAGGGAGTTGAGTGTAAGCTTGTTGGCCCTTCCGAGTGAAAGCCTCGGCGGAATTGCTCACTTGGGCAACTCGGTTCTTTGCCCGCCCCGCTTCACATTTGTGCAGGCTTTGAGGGCCTCGCCGTTGGCGTTGCGGGTGTATTGGCGCCCAAGAGATAGGCAGTACGTGATATACGTTTGCCTTAGTACTCCTAGCCCGTACCCTAAATAGGAAAGAGGATTCCCACGCGGGCATCCTAGGGCTAGTGCCAGACCAGAAGTGCCCAACTCTTTCAGAGGAGTGGCGCGCCGGGCAGGAAGTTCGAAAGTTACTACCGTTTATTCCGTCGGAGAAAAGAAAGCCCCACGTGCAAGACCGACCACCCGCCCGTCATCCAAATCAGGCACCCGGCCGACAAAAAAGCAAACCCCGCACCCTTTCCGCGGACGGACAGGGACTGAAGGGATGCGGCGCCCGGTTGATGAGCGCCGATTGCCACAGAGAGCGGTTCCACGCTATAAGTTGCGCGCCAGCCGGGAGAGATCTAATTGCGCCCTTTGCCATTCTCAGGGGAACTGTTTTACGCCGTGATCTTTTGGGGCGCTTATATATTGTGGATACTGGGCGAAACCATCGCGTGGGCAATGAAGAGATCGGCGGACACCTCAAGGGCTCGCGATCGAGGCTCTCTCAATCTCCTCTATGTCCTCATTTGGATCGCCTTGGGGCTGGGTTTTGCACTCTCCTTTCTCCTGCCGCAAGCCGCCATTGAGTGGCGGCGGACATGGGTCTTTTTTCTGGGAATCAGCCTTATGCTGGCGGGGATAGCGGTTCGTTGGTACTGCATGGCGGTTCTGGGAAGATATTTTACGTTTGACGTTGCGGTGCACGCGGATCAAACCGTCATTGAGACGGGTCCGTACCGCTACGTCCGGCATCCATCCTACAGCGGAGCTCTGCTGACGCTGCTCGGATTCGGCTTGGCGCTGGGGAATTGGGCGGCACTTGTGGCGGTGCTCGCTTGCATGGGGATTGCTTACGCGTACCGGATTCGTGTCGAGGAGGCAGCGCTCGTCGCAGCGCTTGGAGAGCCCTACATCGAGTACATGCGGCGGACACGGCGTCTCGTGCCGTTCTTGTTCTAGGTTACCCAGGCAGGGGATTTGATAAACGTGCGCAGGGATTAGCGGCCTTGGGTAAACGAGGTTGGCGCGGGCGGGTGGCTGGACGTTCACCTTCGCTTCTTAGTTACAGGGATACGCTGCCGGTGGGAAGAGTGCGCTGCATGAGCGGTTATCCCGTTTATTATTAGAGTTATATAATACTAAATACCACGTCCGAGCAGGAATGAGCGCGTATACTGTAAACACTATGGAAAAACTCCAAGCGTTTCAAGCAGCCGCTCGCCAAGGCGGCTTTGTCCAGGTGGAAGAATCCGAGGAAGGAAGTGTCCTGTGGTTTAGGAAAGAGGCATCGGATACCGGCACGGAGACGCACCAGCGCATGTGCATGGACAGCCTGACAAATAGCGTAACCGTTTATTGGGCGAGCGTTCCGGGGAAGATAGACTCGAAGACGTTCCGTAGCGTCACCACGTTGCAAGAGTGGTTTGCGTTGCGCCCTCTCCACTAAGCACGGCAGACAACTCTCTTGCAAAGCGTTCGAATCGGGACAGCATTCAATCCGGCGGGTGTTATCCTTTGCAGAAGAGGTCAGGAACTGCGCTCAATGACCAACGAGCGAGCACTTCTCATACTACCTCACGCAAACTCCGGTCAGGAGCACCGGTCGAATGACAAACCGTGAAGCCATCCAGCGACTCTCCGTCAACAAGGACGATCACGCTGCGGTGATGTCGCTGCACGATAACAATGCTGCAATCATCCACACCCTCATCACCCGTTATTTTGGAGCGGGGCCGGTCGCGGACAAGGCGAAGTCCGCGCTCATGGAACGCATGGCAGACAGCGCTCGCTCCTACGAGCCTCAAGAAAGCCCGGACGAATGGCTTGCGAGGTGTGCCGACACGGAATGCGACCGCTTGCGTAACGAAGCGATTCATGAAAAGGCGAATAGGGATTAAGCTCGCATCCCGGCAAAGAGTGCCGGGACTTCGCGCCGTGCGGCTCCGCTTGAGCGAGCCATTCGGGGCGTGGTCGGGGCGCCTCGCGCTTTGAAGCGCACAGGCTTCAGCCTGTGCTAGCGAAACCCAGGACATGGCAAAGACATCCGCGTCCCCGCAAAGAGCGGGGCAGGCGCCAGGCGGCCGCTACAATTGCTGGGGAGTACTGCGGCCTCGTTAGTCGGATGGTCAGGGAAGCGGATGCAGGGGAAGGTTTGTAAGGCGAGCGATGCGGGAGAAGTCTTTGTCGAGAGTGAAGATAGTGGCACGGTGTTCCAGGGCAATGGCCGCAATGAGGGTGTCGATGGTGGTTAGGCTGGTGCCCTTGGCGCGAGCCAGGCGGAAAATGGCCGCAGCTTCACGGTAGGTTGAGAATCCGCGCGGTTCGAGCATGTCCCACATGGAGAGATAGCGCTCGATCTGGCAGACGTCGCGAGTGAGGCCCTGGAGGATTTCGGCGACCACGACTCCGGTGAGAGCGAAGGGTTCCGCATCGGCGATCATGCGACGGAGTTCCTTGCCGGCACGACGGGGAACAGGGCTGAAAAAATCGATCCAGACGGAACTATCCACCAGGATCAAACGCGGTTTCTCCGCATGGCCTTGAGGCCACCCTTCCAGACACCGCTTTTGTAGTAGCGAAGGATGCCCTTGCGGGCTTCGGAGCGTACGAGTAATTCCAGGGCGGTGGCCACGATTTGGCGCTTGGTTTTGAGGCGGGTGAGCTTGCGGGCTTTGCGGAGCAAGCCATCATCGATCTCGATGTTGGTTCTGCTCATGGAGATACTATACACCAATTCGTGCAATTTATGTGTATGTTTTAGGAACGCAAGCGGGTGCTAGAAGAACAAGAAAAAGCTAGCGCGATTGGGCAGGACGGGCGGGGAACGGCGAAAGCCACCAAGGGCTAGGTCAGCGGGGGACCGCGGCGACAACGCCGAGTTCCTTCAGCTTCGCGCGAGCGCGGCGCTCTTCCTCCGTGCCAGGGTAGCGGCTAATCACTCCCCGCAGCTCCCGGATGCCGCTGGCCTTCTGGCCCAAAACGAGCAGGGCCATGCCTTTTTGCAGACGCGCGGGAGCGAGCTTGAAACTTTTTGGATAGTTGCTGAGAACCTTTTCGTATTCTGAGACAGCCTGATCGTAATTTTTCTGGTGATAGGCGATTTCGCCAAGATAGAACTGCGCGTTCGAGGCGAGGTCGGTGTCGCCATAATATTTCAGGTATCCCTGGAATTCCGACCGCGCCAGGTCGTATTTTCCGCTGGTGATGTCGCGAAGGCCATTGGAATAAAGCGTATCCGCGGATGGCGCCGAGCCCGGGGCCCCGAGAGATGTGCTTCCGCCACCGCTCGCCGCAGCTGTCCCAGGATTCGCCGGAGCTGACGTGCCCGGCGCGCCCGTAGAGATCTTGGAATCGAGCGCCTGCACGCTATTCTGCAAATCCACGAGCTGCTGATTGAGTTTGCCCAGCCGCGACTTGATCTCTTCCAGGTTGTCCGAGAGCCCCTGGACCTGAGTTGACATGGTGTCCAAGCGCGCGCCGGAATTCGCCTGCACGTCCTGCACGGACTTCTGCAGCGAGCCCATGGTGGCGTTGAGCTTGCCGACGTTGTCGTTGGTTTGCTCGATGAGCGTCTTCGTCACGGTATGGTCCTGCGTCATCTGCGTCGTCAGGTCCTTCTGACCCTGAAGCAGAGTCGTGACGTCGCGCTGGAGTTCGATTAATTCGCGCGCGACAGCCTCCGCCGGACGCGGACCGATAAGGCTCCCGCCCAGGGCTCCCGCAAGGATGGCGGCGCTGAAAATTGCAACATTACGAAAACGCATGGAAATTCCTCCTAAAGGCTCCAAAAGCACCGTTAAGTTACTCTACCGGCCGGGGGAGAACACTTCACTCTAATGGCAGAGCCGCGCGCGAGCAAGAGTTAGCTCGGGGGCGCGGCTCTGCCTAGGATCCGCCAATCAAAGCAGCCGAAAACTTACTGTACCTAAAAAGCTACAGCGGCACGAAGTGAGATCCCTCGTCGCTGCGCTCCTTCGGGATGACGATTCTGATCGGATCGTCATTTCGCCATGAGGAAGTGGCCGCGGCGGTTCTGCTGCCAGCAGGTCTCGTTGTGGTCCATGCAGAAGGGCTTTTCCTTGCCGTAACTGACGGTGTTCATGCGGTCGGCGGAAATGCCCAGGGAGACGAGATATTGCTTGGTTGCGCTGGCGCGGCGATCGCCAAGGCTGAGGTTGTATTCCGTGGAGCCGCGCTCATCGCAGTGGCCTTCAATGGTGACCTTGACCTGCGGATAATTCCGCAGGAAGTCCGCCGTCTTGCCGAGCGCTTGGCGCGCGTCGGGGCGAATATCCGCCTTGTTGTAATCGAAGTACGAATCCTGCGCTTCCTTCAAGAAAAGCTCTTCGATCGACGGTCCAGGCGGTGGCGGGGGAGGCGGGGGAGGAGCGGCAACGGTCACGCGAACGCTGGCGTCGGCAGAGCCGCCGGGACCGGTGGCGGTAATCGTGTAGGTCGCGGAATCGCTGGGCGTGACCTTGGTGGAACCTTCGGGCGAGACAGCGCCGACTTCGGGCGCGATGGAGAGCTGTGTCGCGTTGGTGGAAGACCAGCTCAAGGTGGTCGAGTCGCCCTTAGCAAGAGAGGTCGGGCTGGCCTGCAGCGTCACCGTCGGGCGTGCCGACGCTGGAGCAGGAGCCGGCGGAGGTGGAGGTGGTGCTACGGGCTTTTTGGCGCAACCGATGGTAAATACAGCAGCGGCGAAAGCGGTCAACAAACAGGCGCGGTAGAGCGGTCGTGAAGCCAGGCACATGCGATTCCTCCTCAGCAGATGAATTCCCGTGTTCGTCCCACCGGAAACAGCATCGTATCACCAGCGGGCTGGATTTGGGCAATATCTCGTATCACGATATGTTATCGGTCGGACGCGGACACTTGCGAGACCAAAATAAACAGTTTGTCACCAAAGAATTTGACGTAAGCGGCGTCCCAACTGTTATGCTCAGGATTTCTCACCGTGACGACCAATTGGGCGACTCGTTGTTTCCGCTGGTGGTGAGCTGACGAGGTTGCGTGCCGTCAGCAAGCATCTCCCAGATCTGCCGCGCGCCTGTGCGCGTGGATTCGAAGACGATGTGCCGGCCGTCGGGCGCCCAGCTTGGACGCTCATTACGCCCGGCATCGCGGGTGATTTCCACAATCTGAAGCGAGGCAGGGTCCATCACGTAGATATCGTAATTGCCGTCCGGCCGCCGCCAGCTAAAGGCCAGCAACTGACCGTTGGGCGACCACGCGGGATCGATCAAATAACCTTTGTCCGGCAGGTCCAGTTCGGTGACGTTTGTGCCGTCGGCATTCATCAGGTACAGCTTCGGGATGCCACCACGGTCGCTGACAAACGCCACGGTCTGGCCGGTCTTGGGATTCCATGCCGGCGATGTACTCGCGCCGTTCGCAAAGGTCAGACGCTTAGGCCGGCCGCCATTGGCGTCCGTAACGTAAAGCTCCGGGTTGCCCTGCATCGAAGAGGAAAACATGATCTGCGCGCCATCGGGGGACCACGCGGGAGCGCTGTTGGTGCCGCGAAAACGGGCGAAGCTCAGCACCCTGCCGGAATCGAGAGAATACATGCAGATTTGCGCGCTCACCAACCCATTGGCCGGTGCAAAGCAAGTAAAAGCGATGCGTGAGGCGTCGGGGGACCATCGCGGGGTGAGCGAGATGGAGCGCAGCAAAGTCAGTGGCCGCTGGTTTGCGCCGTCGTAATCCATCACCCAGAGCTCCTTCGTGCCGGTGCGCGCGCTGACAAATGCGATCTGCGTGGACGCCACCCCGGGTAGCCCACCGGAGAGCTTGCCGACTATTTCATCAGCGAATTGATGGGCGAACTTGCGCACCTGGGCATCGGTCGGCGCGCCGCGATACACCTTTCCTACGACGGGCTGCGAGGAAACGCTGCGCACGTCAAAGAGCCAGGCTTCGATGGCCACTTCTGCCGTACTCTCCGACAAATTACCAAAGCCTACGAAATTCGCATTGGTTGGCGGGTCTATCCAGGTCGAGTATCTCAATTCGGAAGGGACGCTGGGCACCTGGGGAGGATAAAAGCTCGGACTGGCCAGATCGAGAATGCCACTGAATTGGAGATCGTCGCGCACGACTTGCGTGAAAAGGGAAGCGTGTGATTTAGCCGCGTCCGAGCGCGCCGCAAAGTCCGCGATTGCCACGCGAGGTTTGTTGACGTTCATACCGATCGAAGTTCGAAACCAATCCTGGCCAACCGCAGGCTTCGCGAATAGAACGAAAAAAATCAAAACTGAAATTGAACCAATCCATTTGAGCTTTGCTAGCACACTCACCTCCGGCAAGTTGCCAAGCTGCTGAAATGCGAACTCGCGCCCTTACCGAATCGAGGGCGGATTGAAGTCCAGTGTTGCTTCCACGTAGGCGCCAGAATAATCATTCGGCAATTTCCCCACGTTTCCTGTGTTAACGACGGCATGCAACGCCGCGCTATCGTAGGAATAGTTTCCGCTGGGCTCGGAAATATGCACGTCCTTGAGCGATCCGTCGCGATTGATCGTAAAGGTGATCGCGCAATGCATGGTGCGCGAAGCGCGACCGGCAGCATCGATCGTCCATTGTTGCCAGTTGCCATAAATTCTGTTCTTCACGGCTTCGATGTACCAGCCATAGCGAGAAGCAAAATCAGCCCCGCCCTGGCCTTGTACGGTAACGCCGCTCGAACCGTTGGCGGGAGTCTGAGAATACCCGGTTGGCAGATCAGGATTGCCCCCTTTGCCATACGGAACCGCGTTATCCGGAGGCGGCGTCTTGCTTTCGAAAGTTCTGGATCGGTGCGAGGGAGGGAGCGGTTTTTCTTTTTGGAATTTTGGAATCTTCGTGGCGTCGGTCTTGGGTTCCGGTGGCTTGGGAGGCTCTTCTTTGTAAAGGCCCTTCGTTGGATCGACGGCTTTGCTCTCAGTAACGACCGATTCCTTGGGCAAGGGAATCCCCGCGGCAGTGACCAAATTCACTTTTGTGCCGCCGAGTTCACCGCCAATTCCGCCCCAAGGGTTGCCGCGACGGTCAAAAAACGTGGCGCTGATCACGGCGATGGTGAGCGCAGCATGAAGCACAAGGGAATAAATGACGTAGTTTCGGAGGGTCAGTTCTTCCGGATTGGCGACGGCGGTGGTCATCTTCAGCGTGTGCGCGCGCGGTCGGTGATGGGTTCGGTGACGATGCTGATGTTGTTGATGCCGGACTGGCGAAGCGCGTCAACGACCGCGGCAAAGCTTCCGAAGGGAACCGTCTCGTCGCAGCGGAGGAAAACACCCTCCTGCGAATTCTTCAGCTGGGCGTGGATCCGGGAGCCAAGCTGGTGGATATTCATGGGCTCATTGCCGAGGTAGATGCGTTGCGCCTTGTCCACGGTGACGACCAAGCGCTCCTGGTTGATTTCCTTCACGGTTCGGGTCTTGGGGACGTCGACTTCGATGCCCGACTGCAGAATCGGCGCCGTGATCATAAAAATGATCAGCAGCACAAGAACAACATCGATGAAGGGCACCATGTTGATCTCGGACAGCGAAATCTGCGTCTGTTTGGAGAGTTGCGGCATTGTTTCTTGTACCCATTGGCGGCCGAGCTGGGACGGCCGCGCGTGCTCAGGTGAATGTTTTTTCGATCTGCGCGACGACTTCCATGGAAAATGTGTCCAGCCGCTGCGCCAGGTCCCGAATATTCTGCAAAAACTGGTTATAGAAAATCAGCGCAGGAATCGCGGTGAAAAGCCCCGCGGCTGTGGTGACCAGAGCTTCGGCGATGCCGGGAGCGACCGCGCGCAGACTCGCGGCGCCGGCGCTGCTCAGGCCGGAAAACGCACCGATGATCCCCCAAACGGTCCCAAAGAGCCCGATAAACGGCGTAACCGAAGCGGTGGTAGCCAACCAAGCCATTCCTTTTTCCACCCGGCGCACTTCTTCGCTGGAAGCAAGTTGCATGCTTACCGCAACGGCCTGCAAGCTCTTTAGCTTTGGGGGATGGGGATTACCGGAGCCTCCGCCCACCTGGCTTTGCAATTCGCGATAGCCAGCGGCAAACACGGAGGAGAAAGGCGAACCGGAAGTAGCCAGCGCCTGCGGATTGGCGACCCCGCGCGTGGCGCGGAAGATGCGCAGGAACTGATCGCTCTCGCGGCGGATACGGCCAAACATGCCAAGTTTTTGAAAAATCATCGCCCAGGAAACGATGGAGAAAAGCAGAAGAAGCGCGAGAACCCCGCGGGCAACCCAGCCAGTTTGCAAAAGGAGATTCTCAAGGTCGATCAGAAAAAGAGTTGTGAACAGAAAAATAATGTCAGCCCCTCAGTTGAAGCAAAATTTCTCCGCCTTCAGCACCGTAACACACGCATGAAGCGGAATCAACGAAACCTCACAGTAAGGTGTCTCATTCCTTACGCAGGCCGGAACTGGCAAAGCGCGTGGCACGATCGTGCCCACACACGGGTGTGGCTCGCTAGCTGTGATAAACTGCGTTTTGGGCATGAGCAAGACATTCGACATTGGATTGGAATCGCTCACCGGACGCGGGGTTGCCAGCCAGGCCGCCGCGCGGGAATGGGTGTCCGCACCCTCCAGGGGCACATTCTTCCTGGAGACCTTCGGATGTCAGATGAACGATCACGATTCCGAGAAGGTCGCCGGCGTGTTGCTCTCCCGCGGTTACCGGCAGGTGGAATCTCCCGAGGCGGCCTCGCTCATTCTCTACAACACTTGCAGCATCCGGGAAAAGGCGGCGCAAAAAGTGTTCTCGCGGCTGGGAGAATACCGCGCAAAACAGAGCGAGGGGCGGATCATCGGCGTGCTGGGGTGTGTCGCCCAGCAAGAAGGCGAAGAAATTTTTGAGCGCGCACCCTGGGTGAGCCTGGTTTGCGGCTCGGCGAGCTACCGGAAACTGCCCGAGCTACTCAGCCAGCTCGAAGCAGGGAATCAGCGCGTGACCGGGCTCGACAATGATACGGACGAAACTTTTGAAACCGAGATGACCCGGCGGGACAACCCCTGGCGCGCCTATTTGACCATCATCGAAGGCTGCGACAAGGCCTGCGCCTACTGCGTCGTGCCGTTCACGCGCGGCCCGGAGCGCAGCCGCAACAGCGAATCCATTCTGAAAGAAGTGAAGCAGCTCGCGGACCTGGGATATTCCGAGGTCCAGCTTCTCGGGCAAACGGTCAATTCCTACGCCGACCCCTCTTCACGAAAAATGCGCTTTTCGGAATTATTGCTGGAAGTCGCGGATGTGACGGGGATTCGCCGCGTACGGTTCACAACGTCTCATCCGAGCGACTTCACCCAGGACATCGTCGAGGCCATCGAATCTCAGAGCAAAATTTGCGACCACGTGCACTTGCCCGCGCAGTCCGGCTCAACAAGAGTGCTGCAAGCCATGCAGCGCACTTACACGCGAGAGGGGTATCTCGAGAAGATCGCGATGATACGGGCCGCCAAGCGGCCCATCAGCATCACCACGGACATTATCGTGGGCTTCCCGGGCGAGACGCATGCGGATTTTGACGAAACGCTGAGCCTACTCGAAGACGTCCAATACGACGGAATGTTTTCCTTCAAATATTCGCCGCGCCCCAATACGCTCTCGCTATCCATGAATGACGCGATCTCCGAAGAGGAAAAGGGCCGCCGCCTGGCCATCCTGCAAGAAAAACAGCGGCAGATTCAGACGGTGCAGAACGCGGCGCTGGCCGGGCAAACCTTTGAAGTCCTGGTATCCGGGAAATCGCGGCGCGAGAACCAATGGTCGGGACATGCATCTAGTCACCGGGTCTTGAATTTCACTTCAATGCATAAGGAACTTCTGGGACACTACGTACAGGTTCGTGTGGCAAGCGCAGGTCCGAATAGCCTGGTGGGCGAGCAAGTTACTTAGCTCGCGGGAGGACGAGATGGAAGTGGAGATGAAGATCCGCGGCCTGATGATGGATCCCGTTACAAACATGCCCATCGTCGTCCTGAAGGATGTGCAGGGCCAGGCGATTCTGCCGATTTGGGTCGGCGTGTATGAAGCCAACGCCATTGCGCTGGAAATCGAAAAAGTACAAACTCCGCGGCCGATGACGCACGACCTGCTGAAGAATGTCCTGCTGGGCCTCGAGGTGCGCGTCGAGAAAGTGGTCGTGAACGAGCTGAAGGACGATACCTTCTACGCGCTCATCTGGGTCGAACGCGAGGGTCAGACGATGACCATTGATTCGCGTCCGAGCGATGCCCTGGCACTGGCATTGCGCGTGGATTGTCCGATCTTCGTCGACGAAGAAGTGCTGAAAAACTCGAAAGTTTCCAGCGCCATCTCCGAACGCAATACCAACGAGCAGCTACGCTCCTGGCTTGAGGGTCTCTCCGACGAAGACCTCGGCCGCTACAAGATGTGACTGCCCCCCCGCAGCGTCTCATTCCCGAATTCGCCCTAGGCTATCCACTAGCCGTTCTGCGGCATTGCGAGGCGGCGGACGGCGCGGCGCCACACGAACAGAAGAACAAGACCGATGAGAATGAGGGCGAGGCTAAGGCCTGCCCATAGCCCAAAGGCGCCCCAGCCGCGCCGGAAGCACAACCAAGCGCCCAGTGGCAAACCGATGATCCAGTAAGCTGTTAAATGACAGAGCATCGGTGTGCGCGTATCACCCGTGCCGCGCAGCGCTCCGGTAGCCACGGTCTGGATGCCGTCGAATAGCTGAAAGGCGGCGCCGGCCGCGAGCAAGTGAATCGTGCTGCGGATGACCAGTTCATCGGGGGTATAGATGCGCGCGATCCAGCGAGGGAAAACAAGCAGGGCGATGCTCGCAAGGGTCATGAAGGACGCCCCCAGGAAGATGGCTGTGCCGCCGGCATCGCCCGCGGCGCGTCCGTCCTTGCGGCCGATCGCCTGGCCAACGCGTACGGCCGCCGCGGAGGAAATCCCGAGCGGCACCATGTAAGTGAACGCCACGGTATTGAGCGCGATCTGATGGCTCGCCAGTGGCACCGCGCCGAGTCGCGCGATCAATGCGGTCACCAGAGCAAAGACTCCGCTCTCCAGCGTGAACTGCATAGCGGCGGGAAAACCGAGTGTGATAAGGCGGCGGATACGCGGCAGGTCGACTTCCACCGGGGTCTTGAGCAGGTCCGTGCGGTGCCGACGGTCGTACCAGAGCAGATAGCCAACGAGAACGCTCGCCATGTACGTCCGCGCGATGGCCGTGGACCAGCCCGATCCCACCGTTCCCATCGCGTGTACACCCAACTTGCCGAAGACCAGGACCCAGTTGCCGAGGGCATTGACGATATTCGCGCTGACAAGCGCAAAGGCGACGGGCTTCACCATGTTCATCGCCTGTAAACAACGGCGCACCGCAAAATAAAGCAATAGGGGAAGCAACCCGATCGTAAGCGCTTTGGTATAGGGAATCGCCAGCGCCAGGACCGCGGGATCGATGTGCATCGAACCCAACAGCGACGGCAGGAGCCAGACCGGCGCCGCGAGCACCGGAGCCAGCGCGAAGCTCAGATAAATACTATTGAGCAAGGAGCGGTGGCAATCCTCGCGCTCGCCAGCTCCGAAAGCTTGGGCGACGAGAGTATCCAAGCCCAGCAGCAAGCCGCCTCCGAAGAGCGCCAAAACGATGAAAATATTCGAGCCGAGGCTTACGGCGCCTATCGCCGCGGCGCTGTTGGGGAGCCTGCCGACCATCATCGTGTCCACGATGGCCATGCTCATCCAGCCGAGTTCGGCGAGAACGAGAGGAAGAGCCAGCTTTAAAGTGGGGCGCAATTCGACGCGAAGTGTTTGCAATCGGAGCATGGCGGCGCGGCAGGTGAATCGAGTGTAAGCGGTGAAGTGAAAAGGCGCAAACGAGCCATATTGGCGAGGAAGGAAGCCGACGGCGCGGCAGGGATAAATAAATATGATTAGGGATACACATACGACACTCCGGCCCCACTGTTCTTGTGAGAGCGGCGCTCAGAGAGTTTGTGACTCGTGAGCCCGCCGGAGCGTACGAGCATGATGGCTTGGAAGGTTCCAAATAATGTGGAACAGGTGAGCCCGGTTTTTCGAGGCTATGAAGGGGAGGGGAATCATGGTTGTGAGAATCTAGTCGAAAATCTCCACGCTTCGACTGCGCCGAGGGCCACCGAGTTTTTCCCTACCTCATTGAGCTTGGCGCGTCCTGTCAACCCGAACGCGGAGAGATCGCTCAACTGGACGTTTGAAGAGCTACCGCCTTACGAGGGTGAGGGCCTCGTGCATAGCTATCTGCAACTCTCTTTCCGAGGCGGGTCATAGGCTCTTCGAGGGCGTGGTAAAAAATAACCGGGAGCCCGGTAACTAGCACAGCGAACAGACTTATCTTCACAATAGTTGGCAGGTATCCTAGCCACTCGAACGCGAACCAGATTGAGAAGAAGTGCGTCAGGTAGATGCCGTAGGAGTACTTCGCAATTAAGTGACATGCCACTACCAACCATCGGGACGAGATCTGCAAAAACATGGGTATGGCAAGGCCCAAGAAGATGCAAGCCGCCCAAGGCTTCAGCCAATTATTTCCAGCGATCTTCGGCCAATTATTACCAAAGCAGAAAAATAGTAGTACCAAGGTGGCCATTACCACCGGCCATAGAAACCCTGGAAGGCGCGGGCGTGTCGTTCGCTGAATCTGGTAGGCGATAGCCCCAGGCAAAAAACAGGGAGCGAACAGGGCCAAGTTGGCATCTGTGGCATGACGGAACACAACGATGTCAAACGCAATGGTTAGCATCCAGATTGCCGCGATACGCCAGATTGATCGATTGGGCCGCATTAGCAAGAAGAGCCACGGCAAGAAGAGGTACATTCCCATCTCGAAAGTGAGGCTCCAGATGGGGCCGAGGATCGGAAGACGGTAAGTCAGGTTCTCAACCAGGAAGAGACTGGAAATGAGATCGCCGCCGTCTGGCTTGAACCCGTAGAAATGCCTGGGAACGACGACTGCTAGGGGCAAGTGGAACAGGGTGACCAACAAGACTGCCGCCATGCTCAATGGGTAGATTCGAAAACACCGGCGAATCATGAAACCCACCGAAAACTTTACTGAAGACTCCATCGCACCGTGGCTTTCCCACTGCCTCTCCAGCGACAGCATCAAAACCAGACAAGTGTGAACGAAGAATAGTTGGACTCCCAGAGTCCCCATAGACAGCAGATTCATGGGGCCCAGAGCGACCAAACCATGGAAATAAGCGAGATGCCCGAAAACTACGAGTAGCACGGCAATGGTGCGCAAGAAATCAAGGTTGGCGCTTTCCTTGGGCTGAGTGGGCAAGGCCGGGCCAAAGTACGGCCCCTTGGAAGGTGTTTCGATGAGGGCCTGAGCTGGGCAATCCATGTAATGGCTTAGCGACCTCTTGAACTATGGCCGAAATCTTGTGTGAGCGGGTTCAGAAGCTTTTCAGGGTCGCTCATTGAGTTCCCTGCGATTCTTAGGCGTCCGGACCTGAGACGTGACGCCGACTATCACAAAATATCAGGGCAAGGGTAACTACTCAACTGGTCGTCGGTACAGGTGGGAACAGGAGAGATACGTAACCGCTACTCGACCCATCGGGGCTAAGAAGCGGCACTGAGATTCCCGTTGACAGACGCCGTGGTACAGCGGTTGCGCCTGATTAATTTGATGAATAAGAACGCTGACGAAGCCTTGCTGATCTGGCGCGGGCATGAAGGCCGGGCGGGATGGGAACTCGGGCTGGAGCTCCGCGGCCAGCCCGGCGATTTTTGGAGCATCGACTTTTGATCGGATGAGAGGATCAAGGCGGAGCGCTTTTCTCCGGAAACCCCTGCGAGATTTCCCCCGTAACTTTTACCGCAAACTCCACTTTTCCCTTGCGTTACATTGGGTTAGAAACGTAGAGTGTCACTAGGCCTAGGGGGTTTTCTGCGAGCAGCACCCATATATAGCCAGCCGGTTGCCGAATCGCACCGGCTCCTTTTTAGTGCGGGCGGAGGCAGAAGAATATGACTGCCATCATCACCATTGCGAATCAAAAAGGCGGCGTCGGTAAGACAACGACGGCCATCAATTTGTCCGCCGCCATTGCGAATCGCGGGAAACGCACGCTGCTCATTGATCTGGATCCTCAAGCGAATTCCACAATCTCATTTTACAATTCGGGAGAAATCGCGGCTTCGATGTTCGACGTGCTCAGCGATCACCGCGCGGAGATGGCCACGGTGATCAAGCCGACGAAAAACCCGAAGTTGTTCCTGGGACCCGGGCGGCTGGCACTGGCGAAGCTGGAGCAGATTCTGGCGGGGCAGTTCGACGCGCCCTACAAGCTGAAAGACGCGCTGATGCCGATCCTGAAAGATTACGATTACATCATTCTGGATACGCCGCCCTCGCTGGGCATTTTGACGGTGAACGCGCTGGTGGCTTCATCGCACCTCTTGGTGCCGATTCAGGCGGCCTATTTCGCGATCGAGGGCACGGACGATCTGCTGGAAACGTATGAAAGAATTCGCGCGCGGCCCAACCCCGCGCTGAAGGTGCTGGGCGTGGTGATCACGCTATTTGACAAGCGAACGAATATTTCGAAAGATACGCACGGGCAGATCCGCTCGGTGTTCGGCGAAGTCTTGTTCAAGACCAAGATCAGCAAGAACGTACGCCTGGAAGAGAGCCCGGCTTACAAGGAAACGATTTTTACGTTTGCGCCGAGGTCACCCGGTGCGATCGAGTACAAGAAACTTGCGGGGGAGGTTATTCAACGTGTTGAAGAGGATCGGGTTACCCGTCACGCTGAAGATGCGGCATGACGCTCATTACGTCGAATCACTGACAACTTATAGCGGCGCGGCAGTGGGGCGGATGATCCCCGTAGACCAGATTCGCCCGAATCCGGACCAGCCTCGGAAGGCGCTGGGTGATCTGCGCGAATTGTCCGAGTCGATCCGCGAGAAGGGAGTGCTCGAGCCGCTGCTGGTGCGCTACGTGCCGCGCGAAGAGTGTTACTACATCATCTCCGGCGAGCGCAGGTATCACGCGGCGCGGGCAGCGGGACTGCGCGAAGTGCCGTGCATCGAGAAGACAGCGGACGATGCCGAGACGCTCGAAATTGGGTTGATCGAGAATATTCAGCGCAAGGATCTGACGCCTTTTGAAGAAGCGGACGGGCTGCACCGTCTGAGCGCCCAGTTTGAGTACACCCACGAAGACATTGCCAAGAAGATCGGCAGAGCGCGCTCTTCGGTAACGGAAACGCTTTCGCTACGGAATATCCCGGACACGCTGCGGAAGAAATGCATCGAGCACGGAATACTGTCCAAGTCGCTCCTGCTGCAAATTGCGCGGCAGCCCACCGAAAAGAAAATGATGGAGATGCAGCGCCGTATCCTGCAAGGCGGCTTGACGCGCGACGAAGCGCGACGCGAACGCCGGGAGGAGCAGGCCGGCCCGCAGCGCCCGCAGCCGTTCATCTTTCATTTCGAGCCGCAAAATGAAAGCTTCAAGTTCCGGATCCAGTTCAAGAAAAGCCATGTTTCGCGGGACGAGTTGATCGGCACTCTGCGCGAAATCATTGCGCAGCTGGAAGGTTCTTCGTCCGAAGCGGATTCGACGGCGGCCTAGGCACAAAAAAAGGGGCCAGATCGAAGTCTGTGCCTCTAATTCTCGTCCAATATCATGCCGGAACTTTTGCCGCAGCAGATGCAGACTTTGGAAAGACTGTTTGAGGCCGGCTTCCGTCCCATCGCCATTCCACCGTATGAAAACGCATTGTGCGTCCGCCGCGGCGAGTGCGCCGCCGTGCTTGCTCCGATCCCCGGCGGACGATTGGGACTTCTTGCGCCTGCATCCTATCTGGTAGACGGCAATCTCAGTGTGAGGTTGAAGAAAGGCACAAGCGAAGTGTTCGTTTGGAAGAAGAGCGAGATTGCCGCCACGCCAGAACGCCTGCGGGAACTGGAAACATTCCGGCGAGAATTGACCGCGTTACTCGAACCAGCGCCAATGCAGTGATTTCGCCTTGATTTGCAATTCGGCAGGACTCCCGGCAAACTGAAATTGTTATGGGAATCTACGACATTATCTGCATCGGCGCGGGGCCGACGGGGCTGGCCTGCGCTATCGAGGCACGGCGCGCGGGGATGCGGCCACTCGTAATCGACAAAGGGTGCTTGTGCCATTCGATTTTCCACTACCCGGTCAACATGGTGTTCTTCACTACGCCGGAACTTCTCGAGATCGGCGACTTGCCATTGGTATGTGCAGCCGAAAAGCCCTCGCGCGTCGAAGGGCTGAAGTATTACCGCAAAGCGGCGGAACACTATGGGTTGGAGCTAAGACTCTATGAGCTGGTGATTCGGCTGGAAGGCAGCGACGGCAACTTCCTGGTGGTGGCACGAACGGAGAAGGGAACGGAAGAAAAGTATCGCGGCAAGAAAATCGCGGTGGCGACGGGTTACTACGATTTGCCAAATGAGCTGGGAGTGCCGGGAGAAAATCTGCCGCATGTTTCGCATTACTATACCGAGCCGCACGAGTTTTGGAATCAGGATGTAGTCGTCATTGGCGGGAAGAATTCGGCGGCCGAGGCGGCCCTCGATCTGTACCGCAATGGCGCGCGCGTGACACTTGTCCACCGGAACAAAGAACTCGGAGCAACAATCAAATATTGGGTGCGGCCGGATATCGAGAATCGCGTCAAGGCAGGCCAGGTGAAGGCGCTGTTCGAGACGCGCGTAAAAGAGATCACCAAGAACGAAGTGGTGGTCGCAAATGGAGCGGGAGAAAAGAGATTGCCCGCGCGACAAGTGTTCGCGCTGACTGGCTATCATCCGGACTACGCGTTTATCGAAAGTCTGGGCGTACACCTCGATGCCGAGAGCCGGAAGCCGGCACTGGAACCAGACACCCTCGAGAGTAACGTGCCGGGGTTGCATTTGGCGGGAGTGGTCATCGGCGGACGCCACACCGGCGAGATTTTCATCGAAAACGGCCGGTTCCACGGCAAACAGATTATTGACGCTTTGAAGGGATGAGCAGTGCAGCGCGCGCGGCAATCCGGGAGATTTGCCCGGCCCTTGGGCGTTTGCTAGACTTCTAAGCCATGGCATCCATCCTTCGCGAAGTCGGTGAGACCTTTACCACGCTGGCCAAAGGCTTCAGCGTGACGTTCCGGAACATGTTCCGGAAAACGGTGACCGAAAATTATCCGTACGAACCAGTGCATTTCCAGCCGCGTTACCGAGGGATTCACGTCCTTCATCGCGATGAATCGGGCCTTGAAAAGTGTGTGGGATGTTTCTTGTGCGCGGCTGCTTGTCCGGCGAATTGCATTTATATCGAAGCGGCGGAGAATACGGATGCGCAGCGCATCTCCGCCGGCGAGCGGTATGCCAGCGTCTACAACATCGACTATTCGCGCTGCATTTTCTGCGGCTATTGCGTGGAGGCGTGTCCGACGGACGCGATCACGCACGGGCATGGTTTTGAGCTGGCCACGTATGACATCAATTCGTTGATCTACCGCAAGGAACAGCTCCTCGAGAAAGAACCTGTTCCTGCTGCTTCTAGGCGTTAATTTCCCGCAAATCTAATTTTCTGCCTCACAGATGCAGCGCGCTTGTGGCGTGCCTGCCCTGATTCAATCGCCTCTCGGCGTACTTCAGCGAATTAGCGTCTCCTAATACATATTATGTTAACTAGCAAATGGGCACGTTCGCGACCTCGTCCCGTGGTTGAGCATCAGCTTAGGAAGGTTAGTCCTCCCCTTCCGAACTCCCCTACTTCTTATCCCCGGCTTTACTGTGGGCTAGTTCGTATTGGATGTACTGCTCGATGAGGTGAGGATCGACGCCGACGATTCGGCGACCATTCACGAAAAGCGTCGGCGTGCTGCTGACTTCGAGCTGCTGCCCATTCGCGCGGCTGGCGTCAATAGCGGCTCTGGCTTCTGGGCTTGCCAGACAGGATTTGAAACTATCCAGGTCAAGCCCAGCTTGTCCGGCGAACTCATTCATTTTCGTCCAGGCATTCTCCGCGGAGATAAGGTCCTGGCCGTCGTAGAGTAAATCGTATATTTTCCAAAACGCCTTGGGATCCTGCTGATAGGCGCAGCGCCCGGCGAGCGCGGCAGTCCTCGCCCAGGGGTGGAGCTGCTCGATAGGAAAATCCTTGAACACGACTTGCACTTGAGGGTAGTTCGGAAGCATCCCGCGCAAGACATCGTGCAGATTGCGGCAGACGGGACATTCAAAGTCTGAGAATTCGACCAGCTTGACCGGGGCTTTGGGATCTCCAAGCACGGGCGCATCCTTGGTTTGCAGCTTGGCTCGTGCCTCGGCTAATGGATCCTTGGTCAGGTCGGAGAGTTCCCCGCGCAACAGGTATTTGCCATCCTTGCTAATGTAGAGTGTCGCCGTCTGCTGATTCTCCGCAAGCTTCAGGTCCACAGTAGTTTCCAAGAGACCAGGAATGCTCGTCTCCTTAAGCGGGCCGAACGTTAGTTTGGCTTCCGGTCCAAAGGCATAGAGATGTCGCAGATAAGCTTCGATTGTCTTGTGAATTTCCGCGGGGGTGGCCGTGGCAGCCCCAGTTGATGCGGATTGTGCTTGTTGCGAGCGGGCGTGCGGGACAGACAGGCTTGCAACAAGGATGACAATGGCGCTCAAGAACTTTTTCACGCGAGACCTCATTGATTAAGGGATGAACTTCTGTGCAATCGGGAATGGCCGGCCAAAACCAAAAGCGCGCGAGGTGATCTTCAATCCCGGCGCAGCCTGTTTGCGCTTGTACTCATTGCGATCAACGTGAAGCGCAATGTTTCTAACCAGCTTGATATCGAAGCCGTAGTGATCCGCAATCTCTTGGGGACTGCGCAGGTCTTCGATATAGGCTTTCAGGATGCGATCCAGGACGTCATAGGGCGGCAAGCTGTCTTCGTCCTTTTGATTGGGCCGCAACTCTGCCGACGGCGGCTTTTCGATGGTGGATCGGGGGATCACTTCCCTCCCGCGATTAATATAGCGTGCGAGTTCATAAACCATGAGTTTTGGCACATCCGAGATGACCGCGAGACCTCCAGCCATGTCCCCATACAACGTGCAGTAGCCCACCGCGAGCTCTGATTTGTTTCCGGTGCTCAGCACCATCGATCCAAACTTGTTCGAGAGTGCCATCAAATAGTTTCCGCGGATACGCGCTTGTATATTTTCTTCGGTCACGTCGGGCGGACGATTGCCGAACGCGGGCGCCAACGCCTTCAGGTAAGCCTCGAAGACCTCCTTGATGGGAACGGCAATAAATTGGATGCCCAGTTTCTCGGCGAGCGCCTTGGCGTCCGACCGGCTCCCTTCGGACGAGTATGGGCCGGGCATAGAAACCCCAAGGAGATTTTCTGCGCCGAGGGCATCTACGGCGATTGTTGCGACCACGGCGGAATCAATGCCGCCGCTTAGTCCCACCAGTACTTTCTTAAAGCCACATTTTTGAACGTAGTCCCGCGTCCCCATGACGAGGGCGCGGTAGGCGTATTCGATTTCTTCCTTGGGTTGCGGATGGAGTTCGCCCGTGCCGCTGACGGTGTCAAAGAGAACAAGGTCTTCCTCAAACGAAAGGGCTTGCGCCGCGACTCTGCCGTCCGGCGTGAGAGCCATGCTCGCGCCATCGAAAATCAGGCTATCGTCACCGCCAACTTGATTGACATAGACCACTGGGCGGCGCTGATTGATGGCGATCGAACGCAGCATCTCGAACCGGAGCGAACGTTTGTCAATCGTGTAAGGCGAGGCGGAAATATTCAATAACAGCGTAGTTCCCTGCTCGATGAGCTCGGTCACGGGATCGCGGTCATAACGGCAGTTGGCCCAGAAATTCTTGTCGTTCCAAACATCTTCGCAAATCGTGATCCCCAGCTGCTCGCCGTTGAAACCGAAGACCGACTGGCGCTCGGCGGGCTGAAAATAACGCGATTCGTCGAAGACATCATAGGTAGGGAGCAGCATCTTGCTCTGCTCGAATACGATGCGCCCCCCGCACACAAAGGCCGCTTTGTTGGCGATGGACTTTCCCGTTCCATTCTTGACGCGGCCGACATAGCCTACGATGGCAGGAAGAGGCAGCTTGGCAGCCAGATCCTTCAATTCACTGTGGTTACGTTCGATGAAGGCAGGGCGTTCCAAAAGATCCTGGGGGAGATAACCGCAAAGACAGAGTTCAGAAAAAATTGCGAGGTCGGCGCCGCGTTGTTTGGCTTGCGCCGCTAGGCTCAAGATGCGAGCCGCATTCCCTGCAAAGTCGCCGACGGTAGGATTAAACTGCGCGAGCGCTATCTTCATGCCCGGACTTTAGAATACGGTTGCGAGGAGGAGATTGCAAATGGCAACCGAACAGATTGTGCACTGTGCATCGAATTTGGGGTGTTCATTTTGTCGTGCGAGGTTTTCGAGCAAGGAGAGTAGCAATTCCCTGCCCTGCACGGAGCTCGCGATAAAACACTAAATCGAGTAACGGGAACGCATCCCGCAACTCGCCGGTTTCCAGCAAGAAAGCAGGATTCCGCGGTCCGCCAGCAAACTCTAACTGTGCAAGGGTATGCGTTTCGAAGACGAGCATACCGCCAGGAAATAGCGCGCGCTCGATCTGTGGATGGAGCGAGCGCTGTAAATAATGAATGCAGAGGATGAGAGCAAAAGACGCCCCCGGCAGAACCGCTCTCGCAAGGTTAGCCTGCACGAGCCGAACGTGGTGGTGCCGAGTCTCTGCCGTAATCTCCTGGTCGATCGCGCGGTGGACTGTGAGATGCTCAGCGCGCGCGCGTTCCGCGAGGATGTCTAGCGCCACCGGCGAGCCATCGACCGCCGTGACAGGCTGAGACCTTTTGGCGAGGAGCAATGTGTGCCGTCCCGCGCCGCAGGCCAGGTCGAGCGCGGGGCCGTGCGGCAGGAGTGGCAGGAGTTCTCTGACGATGCTTGCGGGTTCCGCGGGTCCATTCCCAGCGGCAGCGCGATGTTTTGCATCCCATGCGGCAAGGTTCGATGGCATAAAAAAGGCTCTCGGACGCGGGGTCCAAGAGCCTGGAATTCAAGATCAAAGCGCTGAAGCCGTCTGCAGTTTTTGGTTAGACGCTAAACGAACTGCCGCAGCCGCAGGTGCTCTTCACATTCGGGTTGTTGAATTTGAAGCCGGCGCCCTCAACGGTTTCGATGTAGTCAATTTCAATGCCTTCGAGATACATGGAGCTCATTTGGTCGATCGCGACTTTCAGACCATTAAAATCGAAGAGTTCATCGGTTTCATTGGTCTGGTTCTCAAACGCCATGTGGTACTGGAAACCGGAGCAACCGCCGCCGACGACGGCAACGCGAAGTGCCACGGGCACCGGGCTCTGCATGCTCATGATTTCCTTGACCTTAGTGCTGGCAACGGGCGTGAGATTAATCATAGTGTTTCTTGGCCTCCACTCGCAGGACCGCCTGCGAATAATGCTTCCTCAGTAGTATAGCAAAACTGGCTGTCTTCTGCACAAGGATTGATTTGCAGGTGCGTTCTTCCCCGGAAACGCAGGCTTATAGCGCGTTTCGACAAGGAAAGATGCATCGCTTACAATGAGATGCTCCTATGAGACACAAAGTCACATTGATCTCCGGTGAAGGCATTGGGCCGGAAGTTGCTGCAGCCACGCGGCGCGTTCTCGGCGCTACCGGCGTGCAAATCGATTGGGAAGAGGTCGAGGCGCGGGCCGAAAAGGGTCAATTACTGCATCAGGCGGCCGTCGAGTCCGTGCGGCGTAATCGCGTTGCGCTGAAAGGTCCCATGGGGACGGCAATCGCGGGAGGCGCGCCCAGCGTCAATGTGGCGCTTAGAAAGACTCTGGACCTATACGCCAACTTGCGGCCGGTAAAGAACTTGCCCGGCGTGAAATCACGCTTCGATGATGTGGATGTGGTTCTCGTGCGGGAAAACACGGAAGACTTGTACTCTGGCTTGGAGCACGAAGTCGTCCCGGGCGTCGTCGAGAGTCTAAAAATCATCACCGAGCGCGCGTCTACGCGGATCGCACATTTTGCGTTTCAATACGCCAAGAGTACGGGGCGGAAAAAGATTCACGCCATCCACAAAGCGAACATCATGAAACTCTCCGACGGACTCTTCCTGAAGTCGATCCGCGCTGTAGCTAGCGAATATCCGGAAATCGAATACAAGGAACTGATTGTTGACAATGCTTGTATGCAGATGGTGATGAATCCGCAGCAATTCGACGTGCTGCTGCTGCCCAACCTCTATGGCGACGTGTTGAACGATCTTGCCGCAGGTCTCGTCGGCGGACTGGGCGTGGTCGGCAGCGCTAATATCGGAAATGAAGCGGCCATGTTTGAGGCCGTGCACGGAACTGCGCCAGACATCGCGGGAAAAGGTCTGGCCAATCCAACTGCACTCCTGATGAGCGCTATTTTGATGCTCGATCACCTCGGGGAGCACTCCGCCGCCCGTCGCATCGAAGCCGCACTCGAATGCGTGTACCGAGAAGCAAAGCACACCACCCGCGACGTGGGGGGCAAAGCCGGCACCGATGAATTCACGGACGCGGTGATTGCCGAGTTGCGGCCAAGCTAAATCCCCGTGCGGGCGTATTAAGATTAGTCTTGTTTTTCGACCTAGCGCGTGGCATGCTCTCAAACCTGTCCCTCTGGATCCCCGTCCAAGGTGGGTTATGCAGCGCTCTCGATACCCCGAACGACGTAATACAGTACGCGTATCCCTGCAGATACCTCTGACCGTTCGCTGCCAATCGCCCGAAGGTGATGCGGTCTATTTGAAAGCTTCGACACACTCGGTAAGCGCCAATGGGGCACTCGTGGTGATGGCAGAACGGTTAGTACCTGGGCAATCCGTGCTCCTTTATAACGAAATGACCAATGAGTCGGTGGAGTGTTTTGTTACGTCTGTAAGAGAGAAACGCCAAGTGCAATTCATCGGAGTCGGCTTCTCCGCACCCCGGAGCAATTTCTGGCACATGGTCTTCCCCAGGGCAGGAACACGCCAGGCAGTTCGTTCTTCGCAAACCGGAACGCTCATCTTTCCCGGAACGGCGGCCCACAAAGCTCCCCAAATTTAATAGGATCTTTGGACGCAAGAAATAACGCGCCCTACGCCTGCGCCGTGCTGAGCGCTTTGTCTTTGGCTAGACTCAGACCGCCGTCAGATTCGTCTACACGGTGGGCGCATATAAGTGATAGAGCAGAAAGTAGACGATGACTCCCGTGACCGAGACATAGAACCAGAGCGGGAGCGTCCATCGCGCGATGAGGCGGTGCCTATCAAATTGTTCTAGCCACGCCCGCCGCAGCGTGATGAGGATCATGGGCACAATCACTGCCGCGAGAATCGTGTGCGACCCCAGCAAGACGAAATAGACAGGGCGGATCCATCCTTGCCCCTGAAAATGCACGCTGCCGACGCGGGCGTGATAGACGAGATAGGAAATTAGAAAAACAGAAGAAACCGTGAAGGCCGAGATCATGAAGGCCTTGTGCACGGCAATTTTCCCGCTGCGGATGGCAGCGTAACCCCCAGCGAGAAGAATGGCGCTCGTTCCATTCAGAGAGGCATTGAGGGCCGCCTGCGAGAACATGGGTTAGTCTGGTTCCTTCCTTAAGAAACGTCGCTAGCGCGGAATTTTGTCGTAGACCATGAGGCCCAGCAGCACGGGGATGTGCAGTACGGTGGAGTGCATCAGCCATTTGGCCCGCACATTGGTCTTGGCGCTGGCGGCCCACAGACAAACCTGCACCATCGCCAGGCTAGTGACGAGCGCGCCGAAGAAGTACAGCACACCGGCCAAACCGACAATCGCTGGCAGCAAACTGACTCCTACTAGAGCCGCGGCCGCGAGAATGATCTGGCGAAAGGTCCGCGATCCCTCACGGTCAACCACGGGAAGCATCTGGATACCGGCGCGGGCGTAATCTTCGCGGTACATCCAGGAAATGGCATGGAAGTGCGGGAACTGCCAGAAAAAGAGAATGGCAAACAGCAGCCAGGCACCGCGATCCAACGAACCCGTGGCGGCGACCCAGCCAATCATCGGCGGAATGGCTCCAGGAAACGCGCCGACAAAGGTGGCCCACACGGTCCGCTTCTTGAGCGGCGTGTAGGCCAAAAGATAGCTCAGACACGTGGCCACGCCCAGGCCACAGGCGAGAGCGCCGGAGGTGACGAACAGATCCACGGCGCCCGCGATGGACATCACCACACCAAAGGCCAGCGCCTCGCGAGGTTGCAGAACACCGCTCGGGAGCGGACGCGCAGCCGTCCGGCGCATATGGCGGTCCGTTTCGCGCTCGGCGTAATGGTTCAGCGCCGCTGTGCCTCCGGCAATGAGCATGGTGCCGAAGATCGCGTGGAACATGTGCAACCAAGCGACCGGACCGTGCGCCCCCATGTAATACCCGGCTGCGGTGGTCATTAAGACTAGGAAGGAGACGTCCGGCTTAGTCAATGCCACATAAGCGTTCGCGCGGGAAGACAACGTCAGTTCGGTGCTGCGCAGTGTGCTCATCAGGCGGTCACCTGACTTTGCGTGGCGGCCGCCACTTCCCTTCTCCGAGGAACCACGCGATAACACAGCAGCACAAGGAAGACGGACGAGGCGAAGACGAGCGCACCGATAACCGTATGCGTGACCGTCAGCGTGACCATGAGCGGCATGGGCTGCGGCGCATCGGCGGTCCTAAGCCGCGACCAGTATGCACCGAGGCCTAATAGAAACTGCACCCCGAAGATCGCGTGCAGCATGATTCGGGCTCTTGAGAGCTCACGCGACTCTGAAAATCGCCTGCGGAGAACGGCGGCAATCCAGATTACTGTCGCGAGCACGGCCAGTGCGCCAGCGATATGCGGCCAGATGGGCATCTCCTGATGGCGGAAGGCCGCGCCAAGAAAGACCTGCAAAAAGATCACGATGCAATTCAACAGCGCCACACCATGAACAGAAAGTGACCCGCGGTCCTCGAGTTGCGGCTGCTCGGAGACCCACCACCCACTGGTGAAGACCGCAATGCTTAAGACGGCCGCGAAAACTATCTGCGCAAAACAGGCGTGTATGACCGGCAGCCAGTAATGCAACAACTGGATCACGACCTGGCCACCTAGAAGCGCTTGAACGATTACGCCGAGAACCGCAATTACGCCAAACCAGCGCAGCCAGCGGCGCTTCTCTTTGACCCAAATCACAATGGCAAGGGCAACCGTCAGCAAACCCAAAACGCCGGCAATCTTGCGGTGGGAATCTTCGTAGAGGACGCCGCCTAACATCGGCGGTGTCCAGGTACCGTAAGACTTTGGCCAGTCAGGCACGGAGAGAGCGGCGTCATTGGAAGTGACAAGAGCTCCGGCAATCAAAAGAAGAATGGTCCAGAGCACCACGAAAATGGCAAAACGGTGCACACCGGGATTGTAGGTCGCCGCCATATCTTGGGTGTTAGCCACAGCGGGCGATTATACCTCAGGGGGCTCCGTGGCGACCTTTGGGAAAATGTCTTACCCGTCGGCAGAAGTGGATTGCGGCTCTGCCTTATCCGTGCGAATGCCAACAGCGCGCAATACAAGGTCCCTGAGAGTGGCGATAAAGAGAGGTGAATCACCGACGGCGGGCATCATGCGAAAGGTTTCGATGCCGAACTTACTAGCCTCCTCCCGCGCCTCGATATTGATTTCGTGCAAGGTCTCGATGTGTTCAGTGACAAAAGAGATGGGCACGACGAGCATTTCCTTCACGCCTTCGTGGCCGAGTCTTTCGATGGTGCCTGTTAGCGGCGGCTGAAGCCACTTGGCGGGCCCGACGCGGCTCTGATAGCAAAGCAGGTGTGTGCGCGGCCATCCGGGAATTTCCTTTGCACCCTGCTCACAGGTAAGCCGCACGGTTTTTCCGATTTGCTTTGGATAGGGATCACCTTTCTTCACCAAACTCATCGGTAAGCCGTGCGCGCTGAAGATGAGGTGGATGCGCGAGCTGTCCGGAAACTGGCGCAGGACGGAGCCAATCCTCTGTACCAGCGCCTGAATATAGTACGGATGATTGCAGAACTGCTCGACGATTCGCACTGGAGGGCCGCCATTGGGATTTCCGTAGACACGGCGCCATTCTTTCAGGCTACTCAGCGTCGTCGCGTAGGAATAGTGCGGATAGAGCGGCAACAGCACAAGCTCATCCAGTGGCCCTGCTTTGCGCAACGCATCGACGGCCTCAGACGTCAGGGGATGCCAGTAGCGCATCGCCGTGACGGCCACGGGATCTATATAGGGCGAAACTGCTTCCACCAATCGTTGACGCTGGCGCTCGGTCAATTCGCCAATGGGCGAGCGGCCTCCGATCTGCGCATAGCGTCCGCGGACCGGCGCCGACCTGCGCGAAGAAATGAGCTTC
Organism: Candidatus Acidiferrum sp.; assembly: GCA_035544995.1. Taxonomy (GTDB): domain Bacteria; phylum Acidobacteriota; class Terriglobia; order Acidiferrales; family UBA7541; genus Acidiferrum. The sequence continues at coordinate 140,360 of DASZZI010000010.1, read as the reverse complement.
GCGACTGGGCGGCGAAGCAAACCAAGCGGACCGAGGGGAAGGATGTCAGGATCAAGGAATAGATTCAGGAGAAAGGGTTCCACGGCATCGAGCGAATCCGGCCCACCCAGCTGGAAGAGGACGATCCCGACGCGCTTCTTCCCTGCCACGCTACTTGCTCCGATTCAGAGAGCTTTTCAGGCGTTCGATGTCCTCACGCAGAGCGGAGATACGGCGCGCCACGCTCAGAAAATAAACGAAAAATATTCCCCAACCGATCAGGTAAGCCGCAAACACGCTGTCGAGATTCTTCATGCTGCCTCCGATTCGCGTCGAACGATATCGAGTTCCGCGCGCAGGGCTTCCAGTTGATAGCGCTGGCGCAGGAGAAGCGTCATCAAGCCGAGCATGGCAACCCAGCAAAAGAAAAGTACTGCCCGCATCGTCGGATGGAGGCCGGAACCCGGCGCCCCCAGAATGACCGGCTGAGGGTGCTGTGTCCGCCACCAGCGAATCGCTCCGAATACGAGCGGCACATCGAGGAACGCAAAAATTCCAAACAGGGCGCTAAGCAGTGCGCGGCGGTCGGGCTCTTCGATCAGCGTGCGCAGGAGCAGATAAGAGACGTAAAGCAGCCACAGAACGAAGGTTGAAGTGAGCCGCGCATCCCAGGTCCACCAGATGCCCCACACGGGATGCGCCCAGATGGGGCCGGTCACCAGAACGACAGTTGTGAAGGCGAGGCCGACTTCGGCGGCGGAAACTCCGAGCCAATCCCAGCGCGGCTGGCGGCGAAAGACATATTGCAGATTGGCGATGAAGCAGATGAAAAACGCTGTAAAAGCGGTCCAGGCGCTCGGCACGTGGAGATAGAAAATGCGCTGAATAACTCCCATGCTGCGTTCCGTTGGCGCGACAAAGAGCGCCGCGTATGCCGCGAAAGCCATAAGCAGGAGAACCACGACAGCAGCAATAACTTGTTTCACCATGTGCTGTTCACTCCTCCAGAAGATATTCACCGAAAAGCCATAGCGCCGTCAAAAAAACCACGTCGAAGACGGCAAGAAAGCCGATTCCCTTCCACTGTACGTAGGGCGACGGATCGAGCAGGGCCGCGGTTACTTCCGTGCTGGCAACAAGCACTGGAGTGAGCAAGGGCAGTAGTAAAAGGGGAAGTAGTAGCTCGCGCATCCGGGCTTGAGCGGAAATAGCCGAGAGCGCCGTGCCTGCGATCGAGACTCCGAGGCTGCCGAGAAAAAGCACAAGAATCAACCAGCCAAGAACCGGCAGAACAGGCACGTTATACAGAACCGAGAAAATAGGGAGCAACAAGAATTCCGTTAACAGCAAGAAGATAGTGTTTGCGGCCAGCTTGGCCAGGAAGATGGCAAATGGATCGTCAACGGAAAGCCGCAATGCGCTGAGCGTGTCGTTAGTTTGTTCCCGCAGAAAACAGGGCTGCAGCATCAGCGACGCGGCGAAGAGAAACGCCAGCCAGAGAAGCCCCGGACCAAAGCGGCGCGATTCGGCTGACGTGGGATCGAACGTGAAGCTGAAAAGCACAATGATCATCAAAATGAATACAACGGTCGTTGTGAGAAGCTCGCGTGAGCGGAATTCCGTGCGGAGCTCTTTGCCCAGGAGGGCCGACGTGTTGGAGAGCAGACTCATTCAGGCATCGGCAAATGTCAGTAGGGACTGAAGCGAGGCGCCGGTCTTTGTGTCGGCGACGACTCTACCGGCGTCAAGGCGAATGCCGCGCGAGGCGAGAGACGAAATCTCAGATTCTCCGTGCAAGCTCATGAGAATGGTGCAGCCCGCGTCGCGGCGCCGCCGCAAAGTTCCCGCCAGCCACGCCGCGCCATGCGGGTCAAGACCGGTGGCTGGCTCATCCAGCAGAAGTACAGAGGGCTCCTGCAGCAACGCACGCGCTATGGCAACACGTTGGCGCATGCCGCGCGAAAACGTGCGAATCAGCGAAGAGCGTCGATCGAAGAGGCCCGCTTCCCGGAGCAGCGTTTCCACTCGTGTTTGCGCGTTGGTAGTTCCCTGGAGCCGCGCGAAAAGCGTCAGGTTTTCTTCGGCAGTCAGTTCGTCGTACGCCATCGTCGCGTGTGCGACGAACCCTGTTTGCACACGGCTGGCTGCTCCGGACTGCTGCGTGGATGGAAACGTCAGCCTGCCTGCTGATGGCCGAACGAGCCGTGCCGCAATTCTTAGGAGCGTCGTTTTCCCCGAGCCGTTGCGCCCGGCCAGCACGACGCACTCACCCGCTGAGATTTCCAGCGTCAGGCGGCGCAGGGCGTAGAGTCCACCGTAGCGTTTGTCGATGTTTTCAAAACGAAGGCCGGTAGAAGAACTTGCTGGTCGCGTCACCGGGCTGCCTCGCAGATGGGCAGTTCGCGTCGCGTGGCCACCGCTCAACCCCGCACGAGATCACGGAGGACTTTTTCCGCGCGCGCACGTTCCCGGGTGTACTCTTCCTCAGAGATAGTTCCCGCCTGCCGCCGGAGTTCGAGCCGGAAAAGCGTATCTTTCAAAGAATCGAGGCTCGTGCTGACAGCCGCGTCAACCTTGGCGAGACTCGCCTGAGCTTGTTGAGTTGCAGGCGAGGTTTGCGTCTTGGCGACCCTGGTCGCAGGCGTATCTTCAATGGCGCTCTGCGCAACGTTCGCGACGACGATCACGGGTTTACGCGCCAGCAAAATCGCCCCGAGGGCAAACACTCCGATGAAACCTGCCACCAGCGGCCACTTCAAAACGTCGAGGCGCCCGGGAATTTGCTGGATGCTCACGCTTCCCGCTGCAGCGCCGCCCTGCTGTGCATCCTGGCTACCTTGTGGGCCAGCATCCGCCCCGCCAGCGGCAGCCGGCGGCGGGGGGGCGGTACCGGAAAGATTCACGGCGATGGTGGTGTTAGCGGGAACCACAGCGCGCTCGTAAATGCTCATGCCCTGCTCTTGCCCCGCGGGCGCAAGACCGTCCCCACTGACTTGGACCGTCGGAGGCGCAACCACCAGCAGGCGTCCTCCAGGATAGACGCTAGGAATCTTCACCGTGGCGGTGTTGCCAGGATAGGGAAGCTTGTAGGAGTACCGGACACCGCTTTCACCGGGCCGGAACGCGAATGCGACCGCATAGCGGTTTTTGCCGCGGTCAATGGTTGCCTGCACAACCGGCATTCCCGAAGGACCCCATGCCGAGACTTGTTGTAAGTTGGCTTTATCAGGAAGCAAAAAATCGAAATTTCCATCCGCACGGAAATAGGCCATCGGGGGCTGCGAGTGGTTTTGGATGGAATACTCCTCGCCGACGATCAGAAATGCGCCCTCTGGCTGGAAGATCACGACGCGCGACGGCACGGTGATGGTCTTCGCATCTTGCGTGGGGTCGAATACTTCCACCTGCAATTCGTTTGTTCCAGGGGGCACTGGCTGGTGAAAATTCACGCCCCGATAGACCGCTCGCACTAGCATGGGCTGCGCGCCGAGGGAGGGATGGTCGAAGGTGAACTGGCCCTGCGCGTCGGTCTTGGAATTGACGACGGGCTGCATTCCTCCTTGCAACTGGATCAGGATGACGTCGATGCCGGCCGCGGGCTTGCCTGTCGTTCCGTTCTTCGCGGTACCGTGAACTGTGCCGGCCTGCGCAGAAGCAAACGGCGATAGCAAAAAGCCAGCCAGGAGCGCCAATCGCTTGGCGTAAGCCCTCATCATGGAGCGCTCCGATCCACCTGCGCGGGACGCGCGCTCCTGGGGCGCCGCACTTGCGATTCCGTCACCTGATCGATCTCGGCAAGCACCACTGCCGCTTCATTTTCAAGCGTAGATTTCATCGATTCGTAGTCGGCTTCAGCATATTTGCCCGAACGGTATTCAAATCGCAGGTCGCGGAGATTGTCGTAAATTGTGTCACGACGCTCAAGCAATTGATCGAGTTTCGACCGATGAGGGGCGAGATCCGAAGCATCGGGATGGATGTAGAAAATGAAGAGCAGCGTGGCAATGGCGAGTGCGAGGCAAGCGCCGAGGACAGCCCAATCCGCAGAGGCGAGAAGGACCGCCGCAAAGAGCTGTAGAAGAAGAGCCATCACTCCTCGGTATCCCGCGCCGCTTGTGCACGCGCACGCGCGAGAAGTTCTGGTGAAATAGCGTTCGTGGCATTCGTTCCCGGTGTAGCGGCTAACAAAACATTTCGTTTGCGCCAGCGCAAAATCACAAAAATCACGAGAATCGTTCCTGTCAGCAGGTAAATGCTGGGCAGAGACCAGGCGACCAAGCTGAGCCCTGACTTCGGTGGCTCCGCGTAGACCTTGGTTCCGAATTCCTGCACAAAGGCTTGCGTGATTTTGTCCTCGGAATCGCCCCGAGCCACGGCTTGATCCAGTTCCTTCAACGTGCTCGCCGATGTGGTGCAGCCCACGTGGTTGCACTGCGTCAGAACCTGACTGCAGCCGCACATGCACATAAACTTGCCGCCGATTTGTTTAGCACGATCGGTTTGTTGTGCGCCTGTGGGCACGGAAAAGAGCGGCAGCGATGCGGCAGCCAAAAACAGAACCCTGGCGAAGAGAACTGCTTTGCGTCTCCCTTTCGAGCTAGTCATGACCTTCTCGAAGCGTGACGGACGGAGCAAGCGCGTGAGTCAGCGGCTGCACGACCGCGGGCTGCTGCGCTCCGGAAAGGACCAGCACAGCACGACGGTTGGGCAACAGAGCGACCAGCGTCCCCAGAACCACAACGACACCGCCGAGCCAAATGAACTTCACCAGCGGGTTGAGATAGGCGTGGACCACCGGCAGTTGAGTCTCCGGGCTCTGCCCCGCATAGACGACGTAAAGGTCTTCGCGCAAGGTGGAATAGATCGCCACCATCGTGCCGGATTGTTCGCTGGTTTGGAAAAAGCGCCGCTCGGGATAGAGCATCATGCGTGGCTTGTTGTCTTGCAGCACTTCAACGATCAAGCGCTCCGCGGTGTAGTTCTTCTCTGGCTTCTGATCATAACTTTGCAGGAGCAGCTTGTACGGCCCAATTTGCAGGGTTGAGCCGAGCTGCATTTCTTTCTGCGCGTCCCGATTGAAGGCCGCCCCGGCGAGGCCCATGAAAATCAGCACCATGCCCACGTGCACAATGTACCCGCCGTATCGCCGCGTGTTGCGCATGGTGAGGTCCACTGCCGACGCGATAAGGGAAGCACCAGAGCGCGCGCGGATAACCCGCGCGCCGCGATAGAACTCCCTCCCGATGGTAGTAGCGACGAAAACGCACAGGATCAGGCACACGAGGGCATAGAACTCGCGGAAGCCGAACGCAAAAGCAATGGCGCCAGCGAACACGCCGGTTATGGCCGGCCATCCGAAGTTGCGTTTCAAGCTATCGAGAGAAGTCTTACGCCAAGCCAGAAGCGGTCCCACGCCGGTCAAGAACAGCAACAGCAAGCCGATGGGAATATTTACTTTGTTAAAAAATGGAGCGCCCACGCTAATCCGCGAGCCGGAGATCCATTCCGAAAATACCGGAAAGAGCGTGCCGGAAAGTATCGCGATGCAGGAAACGAGAAGGATGAGATTGTTGAACAGAAAGCTCGACTCGCGGGACACCACCGAATCGAGTTGATTTTCGCTCTTCAGGTAATCGCGGTTATACAGGTAGGCCGAAAAACAGACCAGGAAAATGACGGCAAGGAATCCCACAAACCAGGTGCCGATACTCGATTGCGCGAAGGCATGTACCGAGCTTACGACTCCGCTGCGCGTCAGCATCGTTCCGAGAATACAGAGCATGAACGTGATGAAGACCAGCCAAACGTTCCAGACCTTCATCATGCCGCGCTTTTCCTGCATTATCACGGAGTGGAGGAAGGCTGTGCCGGTCAGCCACGGCAGCAGCGACGCATTTTCCACTGGATCCCACCCCCAATAGCCGCCCCAGCCGAGCACGGCGTAGGCCCAGTGAGCACCGAGAAGAATGCCCGACGTCTGGAAGCACCAAGCAATCATCGTCCATTTGCGCGTCAGGTGAATCCACTTTTCCCCAGGGTAGCGCGCCAACAATGCAGCCAGGGCAAACGCGAACGGGATCGTAAAGCCGGTGTAGCCGGAGTAGAGATTCGGAGGATGAATGACCATTTCCGGATACTGCAGCAGCGGGGTCAGACCATTGCCATCGGCTCGAGCCACCAGATCGAATGTACCGTTAGCGGCGGGCGTGCCTAATACTTTGAAGGGGCTGGCAACAAAATTGTTCAGCGTGAGGAAGAAAATTTGCACGCTGGCCATAACCACGCCGACGTACGGCATCAACTCGCCGTTCTTATTTCGGTAGGTAATCAAGACGGAGAACACATAGATCGCCAGCAGGAAGCTCCAGAAAAGGAGCGAGCCTTCCTGGCCGGACCAAAGCGCGGCAATCTTGTAAAACGTGGCGAGATCGCGGTTGCTGTGCGCGACGACGTAAGCCACAGTAAAATTATCGCTAAAGAAAAGATAGACGAGGCTCCCGGTGGCGAGAAAAATTAGCGCGCAGGTTGCAATCCCTGCCTGACGGGCACTCTTGATGAGAAGCGGGTGGCGGGTGAGGATCGCGGCGATACCGCCCACGATCGCGTACGCGGCGCACACAAACGCGAGGATCAGTGAGAAGGAACCGAATACATCCACGTAGTCCCTCCCTCTCCCCCGGCCCCGCCGGGTGCGCTACATAGTGCTGGGCTGAGTTGAACTCGAAGGGGCGCCGCCGTTACCTCCCGGCGCTGCTTCGTACTTGGACGCACATTTCGCCTGCACATGCTCAGCGACGAAACGCCCGTCCGGAGCGGGGCGGCCTTCCACTAAAGCCTGGGAATTATCCACGAACGTGTCCGGCAGTGGATCACTGCCGACGTAACTTACGGGAAGCGTCTTCCCTTCCCCCTGCAGGACAAAATCAACACGGCCGGAAAGGCGGCGGATCGTTCCCGCTTGGACGGTGCCCCCGAGGCGCATGCGGTGCGTCAGGTCAGCACCCCTCAGCGTTTGCAGCTCGGCAATGGTGTGGTAGTACGTTTTGCTTTCGCCATAGCCCAACCACGCGAGGAATGCCATGGACAATACGATCACACCGATTCCAAGGCCGAACTTCGCTTGCTTCTGCACAGACTTACTCCTCTTGTAGCCGGCTGATACCTTTCATTCTATCACAGCTGGAAAAGTGGTATCCGGTCACAAGGTACAGGTTCTGTACAGCTCAGGAAGTACAGGGCCAGGAACTTCTCACAGGGCGGAGGCTGCGGTCACGGCGAGCGCCGCCCGCAGCCGGACCATCGCCGGTTGCGGATTAACTCCTTCCAGGCCGAAGGGTTTCCCGTTATCGAGCACGACTGGACAGCCCAGAGCGCTCTCCACAAAACGCCCTGCCAACGGCTCCAGCGCGCTCGACACGAGCACTATTCGTTTGGGCTTTAACGAGCGGCGAATCCGGGTGAACACGGAAAGAAGCCGCTGTTCGAGCAGAACTTGGAGCGCGGACGGACTGCTGGCCTCCGCTGCCGAAGGACATCCCAGAACGTGTACGAGGAGAAAACCGCGGCGCTGAAAATCCGACAACACGGCGTCTGCCGCTTTTCCAGCGTGAGCCAGGCCGAGAGCATCCAGCAGCCGGGCGGCTTCACCCTGAAAATCGGCTGGTGCGGCATATAAGAATTCGGAATCGGTTTCGGGAGGGAACGCACCCAGCAGGAGTGCGTTGATGTGAACGGGTCTGAACCGGGTTGTCCATTCCAGGCGTTGCAGACGCTTGGCGATATGTTCGCGGGAAGCCGCCTGTCCACAGCCATCGCACAGCATCAAGTTAGGGGTGGCCATCGCTAAAGAAAAATCGTAGTCGAGAGGAAGCCGCAGTGCAAATGATGGTGAAGGTCAGCCCTGAGAGACAGCGGTGTCAGCGGGGAGCTTTGCCCGCAGGCACCACTTTAGCTCCTGGCTCAACTCGGTAATTTCCATCCCCGCCATAACGATAAACTTGCAACTCAGCATCTCCCGAGACTCGTCGTCGTCGGGCAGTTGACATGTAACGCGGCAATACTGGCAGTCCTGGTTCCAGCAGAAGCGCCCGTACGGAATCGTCTCTGGACTAATGAATTGGAAACAGCGCAGCAGCGAATTGCGCTCCGGCACCTGAAATTTCTTGCCGAGAATGGTGATGTCCACAAGCTTTTCATAAGGACGGAAGGGTTCCGACATGATGAGTGCTGTCCTCCGTGCACCGGCCGCTGCGTAGCCGCAGAATCCCCCGAGCCAGTTTACCTTGACGAATACCCATTCAGAGTAGCCCGCGGGCGAAATGGTCACAACGAGAGGTCGTGGAAGCGTTGCCAATCTGCTACGGGGGTGCGAGCGATGCTGTGGGCAGGCTCTTTCCGCCAGTTGAGCTATGTCCCCAGATCGAAGAACTGTCCCATGCGGCGGAACTTTTCATACCGTGCCGAGAGAAGGTCCTTGACCGGTTGATTGCTTAGGACAACCAGTTCACGATCGAGAACTTCCTCCAGGATTCGTGCCGCTGCTTCATGGTCCGTGTGCGCGCCGCCGTCCGGCTCGGGGACGATTTCATCGATAATGCCGAGTTCTTTCAGGTCCGGTGCGGTGATTTTCAGGGCAGCGGCGGCTGTCTCAGCCTTGGCAGCATCGCGCCACATGATGGCCGCGCAGCCCTCCGGCGAAATTACGGAATAAAAGCTGTTCTCGAAAATGTTCACGCGATCGCCGACGGCGATGGCCAGCGCCCCACCCGAACCGCCTTCCCCCGTTACCGTAACAATAATCGGAACCGGCAGTCGGGACATCTCGCGAAGGTTGCGCGCAATCGCTTCCGCCTGGCCGCGCTCTTCTGCGTCGATGCCGGGATAGGCCCCTTGCGTATCAACAAAAGTGAGTATCGGCCGCGCGTACTTTGCAGCAAGCTGCATCACGCGCAGCGCTTTGCGGTAGCCTTCCGGCTTCGGTTGGCCAAAATTGCGCAACAGGCGTTGTTTGGTGTCGCGACCCTTCTGATGGCCAATTACAGCGACCGGGCGCCCATGAAACTTGCCCAGACCCGCGACAATCGCCTTATCGTCCCCATACCCTCGGTCGCCGTGCAGCTCCATGAAATCTGTGAATAACAGACCGATGTAATCCAATGTGTAAGGCCGCTGTGGATGCCGAGCGATCTGCGCACGCTGCCAGGGTCCTAAATGCGTGTAAAATTCGCGCCGAAGCTCCGCGACTTGCTGCCGAATGCGCCCAACCTCCGCGTCGGCCTCTTCATCACCAGCCAGCCTGCGCAGTTCCTCGACGTCCTTTTCCAGACGTTCGATTTCGGTTTGCCGGTCCACCGGGGCGCCGGCTGCTTTGCCTTTTTCTTTCGCGCTCATCCGGGCACCGCTTTAATGGCCTGCTCTCCGCAAATTTGTCGCACAGCTTCCACAAATTCCGGCGATGCTTTTACGCGCTGTTGCGCCTGCAATAATGCCACCGAGCCGTCCGGCGAGCGCAATTCAAAGACCACCGAGCTCGGCCCCGGTGAATCGGCAAATAATTGTTCAAGATCGTCCAGCGTGTCTTCCGTGAGCGATTGCATCTCTAACCGCAGTCGAAATTCAGAAGGAGCCGCGCCCGCGGTAATCTCTTCCAGCCGCCGCGCCTCCAGCAAAGAAAGCCGGGTGCCAGCCTCTTCGACCTGCACGCGTGCCTTCATCAGCAGTGGAGTGCCGGTTTTCAGCATGGTTTCGAGCTTGGCGAAACTTTCCGGAAACACCAGTAATTCCTGAACGCCGGTCATGTCCTGAATGGTGCAGATAGCCCAACGTGCGCCCCTTCTCGAACGCATCGCACGAACCCCGACGATCAAACCGGCGACAGTAATCTCATCGCGATTCCGCCGCGATTCAATTTCGCCCAGGGAGACGGTCTTCAGTTCCTGCAAACGCGCTGCATACTTTGCAAGCGGGTGCCCGGAGACATAAAAGCCCAGCATGGCGTACTCGCTGGCAAGACGCTCTTCTTCGCTCCACGGTTCGGCTTCGCGCAGCTCGAACGCCACTGGCGCGGGAGCCGCGGCCGTTCCGAACAAGCCATGCTGGCCCGACTCCCGGACGCGCGAAGCTCGCTGCAGCGCCACCAAAGCATCATCGACGGAGGCCAGCATCCCTTCGCGGGGTCCCAGCGAATCCATTGCGCCAGATCGGATAAGGCTTTCGAAAACTCGCTTGTTCAGGAATCGAGATTCGATTCGCTCGCAAAAATCGTATAAGGACCGGAATTCGCCCTGGCTCCTGCGAGAATCCCTGATCGCCTTGGCCGTGTTCTCGCCAACGTTTTTGATGGCGGCGAGCCCGAAGCGAATCGCCTCCCCCACTGGCGTGAAGTAAAGGTCGCTCTCGTTCACATCCGGCGGAAGTATGGAAACACTCATGCCACGCGCTTCGTTGATGTACTTCACGACCTTCTCGATATTCCCAGCTTCCGAAGTGAGAAGCGCCGCCATGAACTCGACCGGATAGTGTGTTTTCAAGTAGGCCGTTTGATATGCCAGCAAAGCATAGGCGCAGGAGTGCGACTTGTTGAAACCGTAGCCGGCAAACTCTTCCATTAGATTGAAGATTCGCTCGGCCTTCTTTTCTGGAATCTTGTTCGCCCGGCAGCCGGACATGAACTTCGCGCGCTGTGCCGCCATCTCCTCTTTTTTCTTCTTGCCCATTGCGCGGCGCAGAATGTCGGCTTCCCCAAGCGAGAAACTCGCCAGACGGTTGGCGATCTGCATCACTTGCTCTTGATACAGGATGACGCCGTAGGTCTCTTCCAGAATGTCCTGGAGCTGCGGCAGTTCGTAGCTAACCTTGGTTTTTCCGTGTTTGCGACTGATGAAGTCGTCGATCATGCCGCCCTGAATCGGCCCGGGCCGGTACAAGGCGTTGAGCGCGGTCAGATCTTCGATGCGCGTAGGCTGGTAGCGCCGCAAAATGTCGCGCATGCCGTGCGATTCAAATTGGAAGATGGCCGTCGTATCGCCCCTCGCGAAAAGTTTGTAAGTTTCCGCGTCATTGAGAGTGAGATTGTCAAGGTCGATCTTCACCCCACGGTTCTGTTCAGCCATGCGCACGGTGTCGTGGAGCACGGTCAGCGTCGTAAGACCTAGGAAATCCATCTTCAGCAGACCTACGCGCTCGAGCGCGTTCATGTCGTACTGGGTTGTAATTTCGTCGCGGTTTGTCTTGTAAACAGGCACAACCTCGGTAAGCGGCCGAGGCGAAATAACCACGCCTGCAGCGTGTGTCGAAGCATGCCGGGCCAGTCCCTCAAGACGCAGGGCCACGGCCATCAAGTCCTTGAGACGTTCGTCACTGTTGATCGCCGCTTTAAGCTGCGGGGCTTCTTCCAGCGCTACGTCCAGCGTGATTCCCAACGTGCTCGGAATGAGCTTCGCCAGGCGGTCGACTTCACCATAGGGAATGTCCATCGCACGACCCACGTCTTTGACCGCAGCCTTGGCCGCCATCGTTCCGAAGGTGATAATCTGCGCGACGTTTTCCCGGCCGTACTTCTGGGTCACATATTCGATTACCTCGCCGCGGCGCCGCATGCAGAAGTCGATGTCAATATCCGGCATCGAAACGCGCTCGGGATTCAAGAATCGCTCAAACAGCAAGTTGTACTGCAATGGGTCGACATCGGTGATGCGAAGCGCATAGCTGACTAGACTTCCGGCTGCGGAGCCGCGCCCCGGCCCCACCGGAACCTCCTGCGCTCTTGCGTAATGAATGAAATCCCAAACGATCAAAAAATAGCCTTCATAGCGCATCTTCTGGATCATCTGGATCTCAGAGGTCAGCCGGCGCTCGTATTCGGGGAGAGGGTTACGCAGGGCCCCTTCCTTCGCCAGGTGCTCAAGATAGGGCAGCCGGGTGGCAAATCCTTCGCGCACGACCTTTTCGAAATAACTTGCCGCAGTGTGCCCGGCAGGAACTTTGAACTCCGGAAACGGATGGGGGATGCGTTCGATTTTGACGTTGCAGCGAGCAGCGATGTCCATGCTGCGGCTCAGAGCATCGGGCAATTCGCCAAACACTTGCGCCATCTCCGCTGCGGTTTTGAAATAGAACTGATCCGTCGCAAACTTCATGCGGTGCGCATCGCTCATGGTCTTGCCAGTCTGAATGCAAAGCAAGACTTCCTGCGAGTGCGCGTCCTCGTGGTGGATATAGTGACAATCATTCGTGGCCACCAGCGGAATTCCCGTCTCTTTTGACAGCCGAACGAGTTCGCGGTTTACGCCTTTCTCGATCTCGAGCCCCTGGTCCTGAATTTCCAGGAAGAAATTGCCTTTGCCAAAAATGTCGCGCAGCCGGTAGGCGTTTTCGCGTGCCTGGTCGTACTTTTCCTCGACCACAGCCTCCGTGACCGCTCCACGCAGGCACGCTGATAAGGCAATCAGTCCCTTGCCATGTTTTGCGAGAAGGTCGTAATCGATGCGCGGTTTGTAGTAGAAGCCTTCTAAAAAACCGGAAGAGACCAGCTTGATGAGGTTGTGATAGCCCTCCATCGATTCGCACAGCAGCACAAGATGATTGCTGCCGCGCATTCCGGGCTCACCTTCGCCGCGATCCTGCCCATTGCCCCCGGCCGTTCTTTCGCCGCGATCGAAGCGGCTGCCCTTGGCGACGTAGACCTCGCAGCCGATGATGGGCTTGACGTCGCGCTTGCTCGCTTCATAGAAAAAATTAGCCGCCGCGAAGAGATTGCCGTGGTCGGTGATAGCCACCGCCGGCATCTTCTGGCGGGACGCTTCGTCCAGCAATTCGGAAGTTTCGCAAGCTCCATCGAGCAGGCTGAAATCCGTATGCACATGGAGATGAACGAACTGCGGCTGGCCCATGGACCTCAATTCTAGAACTCTGGCGCTGGAAATGCGATACGCATTGTGACGTTTCCCACAGGCGCTAAGCCGAACGGTCCGACTTTACTTCCGGCCCCGCCTCTTTTTCCCACCCACTGACTTCTTGCCGTGGCGGTGTGCTGCGCTGCGCTTGGCGGAATGCTTCGCTGCGGACCCAGCTGCTCTGTGCGGCTGCTTCGCTGCAAGCTTTACCCCGGAGCCTGCTCCATGTTCTGGTTTCGCGCCGGCCGCGGCACTGCTTCCGTGGTGATGCTTCTCGGCGGCCTTCGCAGACTTTTTTTCCTTCTCTTTTTTCTTGGGCACTTCCTTAATTCCAGAGAGTTTACGCAGTATCTTTTGCCGCTCTTCCGGCGTCTTGCCTTTGCCGGTAAGCTGCATTGCGAATACCTGCTCGACAATGGCGTCAAACTTCGGACCGCGTGGAAACCCAAGAGCTTCGAGTTCATTCGCCACCACGGGCAGCGCGCTACGGATCGGGCGCCACTTATTCAGGTAAGCGCGAATCTTGGATAGTGCGCCGGAATTTCTCGATTCCGCCAAAAGATAAGTCATTTGATCGAGTGCCAGCTTCGCGAGGAACCGGTAGACATCAATGGGAGCCTTCGCTTTGCGTCCGGTCAGTTCTTTTTGTGTGGACAGTGCCTCCTCTTCAAATTCGAGAACCGTCCCCGCTTCGGCGGAACGATAGCCTGCTTTCGAAAGAACGCTTCCCAGCTCTCGCTCTTTCAAGCGGCCGAGAATCGCCAGCAACATGGGTGTCACTAACCGTGGCCGCAATCCCGCGGTAAATAAATCTTCGCGGACCTTCACCAGGCGAGTGATGGCGTCGTAATCAGGGTGGCGTTTGGCGAGTACTGGATGGATTGCTTCGAGGAGGTCATGCTGTTCCCAAGCCTTAAGGACTACACCGGGGCGCTCTTCCCGGGACACGGCGCGCAGCTCGGTGCCGGCATCTTCCGGCGAAATCGTGTGCTGCAGGTCGCGCTGGATGGCCAGGTCAAACCATTCCTGCGTTCGCGATTCGAGCTTGAATCCCATCCGGGCTGCGTAGCGCAGCACGCGAAGCAAGCGCACGGGCTGGTTCGTAAAGCTGTGGATGGTGAGCGCGCGAACCTCTCCTCGCTCAATATCAGAAAGCCCGTTCGTGGGGTCAAGTAGTAATCCCCGCGAAGCAGGATTCAGCGAAATCGCGATCGCATTCAACGAGAAATCGCGCCGCCGCAGATCTTCCATGATCGTGGACCAACGGATCTCCGGCCGCGTGCCAGGCCGGACATAGTGGTCATCTCTTGCCGCAGCAATGCTTCCGTCGCAGTCGCCCGCTAAATTGACCTCGGCATGGCGGAGTTTTTCGTCTTCGGAAACAATCTTTGCGCCGCCTTTTTCGAGTTCACGGACGATCCTCGAGGGATTCCCTTCCACCGAGAAATCCAGGTCGCGCAACGATGCACCGGTGATGAGATCGCGCACCGTTCCGCCCGTCAGATACACATTAAGGCCCAGTACGGCGGAGAGTTCCTGAACGCGCATCATCGCTGCGCGCTGTTCGGGCGATAGCCGGCTTTCCAGCAAGAACATGTAGTCTGGCATTGCACTCCTTCTTCTTCAGGATGTCCGCGCCGGACCGCCGCGAACCACCCGCGATGGGTATCCAGAGCCTGCCGCGCTACGCGCGCGGGTGATGCGCCTTGTAAATCTGCTTCAACCTCTCCTCAACCACGTGGGTATAAATCTGCGTCGTGGATATGTCCGCATGGCCCAGCATGAGCTGGACCGACCGCAAATCCGCGCCGCGTTCCAAAAGGTGCGTCGCAAAACTATGCCGTAGCATGTGCGGCTTGATGGGCACTCGCAACCCCGCACGGCGCCCGTACGCCGACAAAATCTTCCAGACGCCGACACGGCTGAGCGCAGTTCCCCTGCGATTCACAAAGAGCGTCGGACTGCTGGCTGATTTGCCTTTGCCGCACAATGGTGGCCTCGCCGCGCGGAGATACTTTTCAACCATTACCAGCGCTTTGCGCCCGACGGGGACGATGCGTTCCTTGTCGCCCTTTCCGATGCAGCGCACGCAGCCGACCTTGGTGTCCACATCCGAGACTCGCAAGCTGATCAGTTCCGAAACGCGAAGGCCCGTTGAATACAGCACTTCGAGCATGGCCCGGTCCCTAAGCCCGAGAGGCGTCTTTTCGTCCGGTTGCTCGAGCAATCGCTCGATTTCTTCCAGGCGCAAGTAGCCAGGCAGTGTTCGCCGAATCTTTGGCGATTCCAGATTGATGGACGGATCGACGGAAATGAGCTCTTGAATCTGTGCGAAGCGGAAAAAATTCCGGAGCGTCACGAGTTGCCGTGCCACTGTCCGGCTTTCGAGCTTCTGCCGGTAAAGTCCGGCAAGAAAATCTACCAGGTCGTCCCGGCTGATTGCCTCAAGAGAAAGCTTTCGCTTGCGAGCAAAGGCATCGAATTTCACTAGATCACGCTTGTAGGCGGAAACGGTGTTTGAAGAAAGCCCCTTCTCCACCTTCACGTGTGTCAGGAATGACGAAATGGCCGCGGGAATATCCATCAAGGCTCCACGTAACCGCCCGCACGGCGGCGGACCGCAATTCCGTACACTTCTTGAATCTCATGACACCGGAAAATCCAAGCCAGTGCCAGATAGAGCGCCGTCGCCCCAAAAATGAGACCCGCAAAAACGAGCAGCTGGATCAGAAAACTCGAATGAATCGTGAATTCGGTGTAGCGCGCCCCCAGCCAGCAGGCTACTCCCATAATTCCCGCGCACAGAGAAATCTTCGAAAAGGACTTCAGGATGTCCAGGGTTCCCATCGCGCCGTATCGCAAGCGGAAAATAATGAAAAGTGCGAAGAAATCAAAAAAACACGCGAGAGCCGTCGCCAATGCGGGCCCCCCGTTCTGCACCCGCTTAAAGAAAAACTGCAGAAATACAATGTTCAGAACTATGTTCATGACCATGGATATGAAAGCCACAATTACCGGCGTTTTCGTATCCCTCGCTGAATAAAATGCCGGCACAATCAGTTTTACGGAGGCCAGCGCCGGCAAGCCGATGGAGTAATAAAGAAGGGCGCGGGCCGTCAAGCGCGTGGATGCCGCGACGAACTGCCCATGTTGGAACAGGACGCGGATGATTGGTTCGCGAAGGATCATCAATCCCAAAGCGGCTGGTACCGTAATGAACGCGACGATTCGAACGGAAAAAGCCAGCGTCTTCTTCAGCGCGCCATAATCATTGGCCGCAGCTTGATGCGACATCATGGGCAGAATGGCGGTGGCCACCGCAATCGCGTAACCGCCGAGAACCAACTCCATGACGCGGTCCGCAAGGTACAGCGCCGCAAGACTCCCTTCGGGCATCATGCTGGCGGTTGCGAATCGTGTATCGATGAGCAGATTGATCTGCCCTATGCCGATTCCAAAAAGCCGCGGAACCATCAGTCGCGCCACGTCTCTAATGGCTGGATGGGAGAAGGAAATGCCAAAATTGAACTTCATTCCCTTTTGGACTAGCAGAGGCACCTGAATCAAGAACTGCAGGACACCGCCGACGAGAACCCCCACCGCGAGAGCAGTGGCCGGATCTTTGAAATGACGCCAGACGATCCCTACGGAAAAGAAAATGGTCGCCACATTCAGAAGAACGGGCGTTGCCGCTGGTAAGCCGAAAATGTCAAAGCAATTCAGGATGCCCATCGCCAATGCGGCCAGGGCAATAAAAAATAGGTACGGAAAGATGATGCGGTTTAGCTCCACGGCCTGCGCGCCAGCGACGTTTTTACCCGCGAACATGTGCACGACAGAGGGAGAAAAAACCATCCCCAGAATCGTGATGACAGCCGCAACGACGGCGAGCGTCCAGAAGAGTCGATTCGCGAACTCCCAGACCTCTTGCTTCGTCCGGTCCCGCATGTAACCCGTGAAGACCGGAATGAAGGAGGCCGTCATCGAACCTTCAGCGACCAGCCTTCGGAACAGGTTGGGGATGCGATAGGCAAGTACGTAGGCATCAGCCGCAGGCGTCGTGCCGAGGAGGAGGGCGATGCGTTGGTCGCGCACGTAGCCGAGGACGCGGCTAACCAAAGTGACTAAAGTGATGATGGAGGCCGACTTGAGAATCTGTTTTTTGTCCGTCAACGCGCGGAACTCCCGGCCTAACCCCAATGAAAACAATAAGTTGACAGGAAAACCCGCTTAACATAACATACATCCTGCGAATTGGCAAATTGAGTTCTTCCCGGCCACGGATGTATTGATTCTTTGAAAAACCGCACCCCAGCCTCTACGCACAAAAAAGTAATCGTCGTTCTTGCCGACAGGAAGCCTCTGCGAGGTTACTTGAATCCAGGACGCCTTGGGCAGACAGATCCCGTCGACTTTCTGACGCAGAATGGCACGCACCAGGAGATCCCTCTCGCCAAGATACGCTCGATCTACTTCGTGCGCGACTTTTCTGATGAGTTCGAGCCCGAGCGCAAGGCCTTTCTCAGCCGACCCAAGTTGGACGGACTCTGGGTTCGCCTGCGCTACACCGACGGGGAAACTCTGGAAGGCCTGATACCGAACGACCTGATTTCGCTGCTCGATAATGGGATACAGATCACCCCGCCTGATCTGAACTCCACCACGGACCGCATCTTTGTGCCGCGGTCTGCCCTCTCCGAAGTCACAGTTCTCGGTGTTGTCGGCATCGCCCGCCGTAAGCCAGAGGCTGCGGCAGTTGCCGCTCAGTCCCGCCTTTTCAACGAATAAGCGCAACCGTCTATACTTCCTTCTTGGCGCTGTGCGAGACTCCCACCCAGCGTTAAGGAGCAATCTCCATGAAACTTTCCGAAGTCGCGCAGAAGCTTGGATGCCGCCTTGAAGGCTCACCGGAAATTGAGATTCGCGGGGTCGCCGGGATCGAGCATGCCGAATCCGGCCAGCTCACTTTTCTTGCCAACCGCCGCTACTTTCCTCTTCTCAAGACCACGCGCGCCTCGGCGGTGCTTATCGAGCAAGGTGTCACCCTTGAGCGCGAATCCGGCCTACCGGCGCTTGCCACGCTCCGTTCACCGAATCCTTACCTAGCCTTTGCACACGCCATCGAGCTCTTCTATCAGTCACCTCGGTACGCTCCGGGTATCCATCCGTCCGCCGTGATTGCCAAGACCGCCCACATCGGGGAGGGAGCACATATCGGCCCCTATTGTTTCATCGACGAAGACGCGGTCATCGGCCGGAACGCCGTCTTGCACAGTTTCGTGACGATCTACCGCGGCGCTAAGATCGGCGACTACTTTTTCGCCCACGCGCATGCCATCGTCCGCGAATTCTGCCGTATCGGCAACCGCGTAATTCTCCAGAACGGGGCAATCATTGGGGGAGATGGCCTTGGCTTCGCGAAACAAAAAGATGGCACCTGGTACAAAATGGCGCAGTCCGGACCAGCCATCCTCGAAGACGACGTCGAAGTCCAAGCCAACACGTGCGTGGACCGCGCCACGGTGGGCGAAACTCGGATTGGACGCGGCACGAAGCTTGACGATCTTGTCCTCATCGGGCATGCCTCACAGGTCGGTGAAAACACCATGATTTGTGGGCAGACCGGTCTTGCCGGTTCGACAAGAATCGGCAACGGCTGCATCCTCGCGGGCCAGGTCGGAAGCTCTGGCCATCTGACCGTCGGCGACGGCGCCGTCATCACGGCGGGGAGCGGTATTCCCGGTGACGTGCCACCCGGCGCAATCCATTCTGGAAAACCGGCGGTTGAGAACCGCTTATGGCTGAAAATAACAGCTGCTCTCAACCGTCTGCCCGACATGGTGAAGCGCGTCCGGAATCTCGAAGCGGAAATCAAAGAATTGAAGGCCCGCTGATTGATTGCTGAAAATGCACTCGGATCATTAAATGGCGCTTGGAACGGCCCCCGGAAAATCGAGTGGCCGCTGATCAGGAGGGAGCACTGCGGCCATTGCCGTTCGAATGCGGTCATTAAGCGCGTCGCGTTCCTCAAGGGAATACTGGGAAGCATCAATGGGTTCCAGAAATTCCACCACAATCTCACCCGCATGAATCACGAGTGAGCGTTTTTCCATCACACGATGCGCTCCCGAACACACCATCGGCACGACGGGCACGCCGGCCTTTATCGCCATGACCACCGCGCCCTTCTTGAACTGTTGCAGGCGTCCGTCCGGGCTCCTCGTGCCCTCGGGATAAATCAAAAATGACTGTCCCGCGCGAAGGGCCTCCGTTGCTTTTTCTACGCTTATAATTGCAGACTCTCGGTTTTTCCGGTCGACTGGTATGAAGCGAGCCAGTTGGAACGCTTGCCCCACGATTGGCCACTTGAAGAGCGATGCCTTGAGGAGAATCGCAATCCGTCGCGGAATCGCCCCCACAACCGCCGGGGCATCCGCAGAGCTTGTGTGATTCGCCGCAAAAAGGCAGGCCCCGGAAGGGATTCTCCCTAGACCTTCGACCCGGAGTCTAACCCCTACAACTCTGACGAAAAACACCACACCCTTCACGCCGGCCCAGTAGAGTGGGTCAATATGGTTCGTGAGCAGCGAATAGATAAGGAGCGGCGGTCCAACGAGCAGAATATAAATCGTCAGGAAGACGCCAATAAACAAAGTGCGGAGCATGAAATTTGCAGAACTTTCTCGATTCCCTCAGCGAAGGTCAATAGGAATCTAAAGCAGCGTCGCTTCTTCACCGGGAAAAAGCAGGCTGCGTCTCTCCGTGAAGCAATCCTTCACGAATGCGGCGCGCCTTCTCCCCGGCGTGACCTTTTTCCTCCACTTGATAATACGTTTCTGTTACCTCGCCCAGGTGGATTTCCAAAGCAAATTCCTTTTCTTCTCGCCGAACCAGAAGACGGAGTAGGGACCCCGCGTTCTGCTCGCGTACCCATCGTTCCAGCCGCCGTGACGCTTCCCCGCCATTCCATTTCACGATCACGTCCCCCGCGCGGAGCCCAGCCTGTTCGGCGACACCTCCAGCTTCGACCCCGCGCACAACCAAGCCGAGATTTGCGTCGCGTCCCGTGTCAAATCCAAGCGCGGCTCGTTTGCGTTGCGTTTTGCCGAGCTGAAGACCCGCCAAGGTCAACACATGCTCATAGGGCAGTGGATCTGTTCCGGATACGTACTGCTGAAAGAACTCTTCGAATGACCCTCCGGCGATTTTCTCCGCGGTCAGGCGAATATCGAGGCTGTCCCGATAGAACGTGCCTTCTTTTGCGAAATCCGAATTCAACGCGCGCAGCACATCATCGAGACTTTTCTCATCATTGGTCCGGTCTCGGATCAACAGATCGAGCAGAATGCCCAGAACCTGCCCTTTTGTGTAATATGACACGCTCCTTTCCGGCTGGTTGTAGAGAGAATATTTCTCGAGCCAGGCATCGAGGCTCGATTGCTCAGCACTTTGCCAGCGATTCGCGGGGCGTGCTTCGAGTTCTGTAATCTGCCCGCCCAGATCCTCGTAGAACCGCTGTCTGCTCCAAATGCCGGTGCGCACCAGAGTATACGAACCATACGTACTGGTGACGCCTTCCGCGAACCACAGCGCCCGCGTGTGTTGTTCCTTCGTATAGTCCACCGGTTCTAGCGAAGCTGGACGAACGCGCTTTACGTTCCACAAATGGAAAAACTCGTGGGCCGCAACTCCCGGCAGATACTCGTCCGACGGCACAGAGATTGCCGTCGAGTACGCGTGCTCCATACCGCTGCCGCCCGCTCCAGCCGCGGCTTTGCCAATGTGAAAAATAAATGTGTAGCGTTTGAAGGGCGCACCATCCATGAGTTTGATCTGGTACTGACAAATACGCGTCAAATCTTGCTCGACCTGCTTTTTTCTCCAGTTGTCGCCATGGATGACAACGGTAATCCGGGGCGAAACATCGGGCAAATCGAAATCTTCGAATTTCCCCGCTTCGACGGGTGCATCGACAAGTGCATCGTAACCCGCAGCACTCGCGGGGCAAGACGGCTGATCAAAAACCAGCTTGCACTCCTCGAGTAAGGCCCCTTCCGCTCGCCATTCCCTCGGAAAATCCATAATGGCCAGATTCACTTTTTCTTGCTGCCGGCCCACAACGTACATGAGGAGCATCGCGGGATTAAGGAATGCATGTTCACTGTTCAATTGGGACGCAAAAGGACCCGGTTCATCCCAGTACGTAGCGTATTGGATCCTCACGGTTCCAGTCGCCGTGATACGCCACGTTAGCTTGTCGAGTTTTTCTATCGGAACTCTTTGTGCACCAACGAGTGCTTCCACCTCCTGCATATGGCTGCTGAAATCACGGATCTGATAAAGCGCGTTCCATGCTGGCAACTGCACCGTCACTGTGCCGGAAACATCGGGGATATGCATGGTGACATGGAAGAGGTGATTCTCGGGATGTGCGAGCGAGACCTCGTAACGAATCGCGCCCCAACTCGTCGAGGAAAAAAGTGAGAAGTAGAGCACGGCGAGCAAGGCGGGAATCTCGCATCGTCGCATGAATAAGGACAATTTCACCTGACGTGGGCCTCGGAAGGCAGTGCTACAGGCTGGGCCAGCCTCTTGAGCAGTTTTTCACACAGGCCATCGAAACTGCCGTTGGACATTACCAAAAGCAAGTCACCCGCTTTGATTTCTCCTGCAAGATAATCGGCGATCCTATCGGCGCTCGGAAAAACATGGGCGTCTCTGCCAAGCCGGCGCACGCTTTCCACAACCGATTCCGGATCCAGGCGGTTTTCGTCACCAAGCTGTTGGGCCCTGAAGACTCCCCCCAGAACCACGCGATCGGCCTGAGCGAGCGCCTTCGGCAGCGACTCTTCAAACACTTTGCGTCGCATCGAATTCGAGCGAGGTTCGAGGATCGCCCAAAGCCTTCGGCCCGGCCATCGTCCGCGCGCCGCTTCGATCGTAGCGCGCACGGCGGTTGGGTGGTGCGCGAAGTCGTCAACGACCAGAACTCCGTTGACCTCGCCCCTGACATCCATTCGCCGTTTCACACTGCGGAAGGTGGTGAGCGCCTCTGCGATCGCCTCGGTGCCGATCCCCCGTCCATATGCCACGGCAATGGCAGCCATTGCGTTTAGCACGTTGTGCCGTCCCGTGGCTGCAAGTTTGAACTCTCCCATCGGCTTGCCCCGATGCGTCACGCGGAAGCCCATGATTTCGCCCTCGATGGTTAGGTCGCTCGCGACCCAATCGTTTGCCGGTCCGAAGCCGTACGTTTCAACAGGGCAAAACGCCTTTTCGGCGGCGCGGCGCAACGCAGGACCGGAATCTTCGGTGTCGCCCCAAATGACGACTCGCCCGCTTCGCGGCACGAGGTTCACGAGACGCCGAAAGGCAAGTTCGTAGCTAGCAAAGTCCGGATAGATGTCCGCGTGATCGTATTCAAGCGAAGTAAGAATCAGATCGTCTGGATGGTAGTGAAAAAACTTCGGCCCGCGGTCCCAGAAGGCGGTCTCGTACTCATCTCCTTCGAGGATGAATTCCTTCCCTCCTCCCAGGCCGTAGCTCTTGCCGAAATTTTCCGCGACGCCGCCAACGAGAAAATTCGGCTTCTTTCCCGCCGTTTGAAAAACCCACGCAAGCATCGCCGTCGTCGTTGTCTTTCCGTGCGTGCCGCTCACAACGATGGAGTGGTGCCCGGGAAGAAATTCTCCCTCCAGAATCTCAGGCATCGAACGGTAAGGAATCTTCCGGTCGAGAACTTCCTCCAACTCGGGGTTCCCGCGTGCGATAACATTGCCGACCACCACGAGGTCCGGTACTGGCTGCAGATGCGCCGCATCAAAGGTATTGAAAAAAGAAATGCCTAGGCTCTCCAGCAGAGTGGAAGCTGGCGGATAGACCCCGGCGTCCGACCCTGTCACTCGAAAAGAGCGTTCGCGCAGCATCCCCGCCAGCGGAGCCATCGCCGAGCCGCCGATTCCGATCACGTGGATATGTTTCGTTTCACTCATGCCACGACTGCCGGTTCGAGAATGTCGAGCACGCATTCTCCCATAGCAATCAGACGCGCTTTTACGCCTAAGGGTATGGTCAGCATGGCCCGCGGCGTGTGGCCGACCGGTACGCTAAAAACGATGGGGACGCCAAGCGGACCAAGGATGCGCTTGCACACATCGCGCACAGTCGGGCTGCCGGCGACGGGCGGCTCGCACTCAGGGAACTCCCCGAGCACGATTCCGTGAATGCCGTCCAGCTTGCCTGCCTGCTTCAGATGCATCAAGGCACGGTCCACCTGCCACGGTTTCATGCCGCGGTCCTCAAGGATGAGAATCGCGCCTCGCGTATCCAGTTCCCATGGCGTTCCAAGTGTTGTCTCCACGAGCGTCATACACCCACCGAGAAGCGTTCCCTCCGCCTCACCGGCCCTGATCGTCTCGCCCTTCATCGGAATCGCCCAACCGCTATCCGTCTTACTAACCGCTGCCAGGAAGGACTCTTCGTCGTATCCGCCGCGAACATCCGGCCCCGCATCGAGACCCGCCGCGACCATCGGTCCATGGATGGTCACCCATCCGCACCGCTGCCACAGGTAGACCTGCAGGGAGGTGAGATCGCTAAATCCTATGACAACCTTGGGGTGCTGGAGGGTTGTTGCTAAATCCTCCTCCAGCAAGTAGTTTGAGCCGTAACCCCCGCGCACCGCGACGAGCCCTTCTACGCCATCCGCGGTAATGGCCCGAAGAAATCCCTCGCGCCGTTCAACCGTTGTGCCCGCAAAGTATTCCCCAGAAACTAAAACCTGGTAACTTCTAGCCTCGAAGCCCAGGCGCTTCAATTCAGCCATCCCTGCACCCAACTTCAGTGTGTCCGCCGGTGAAGCGGGAGCAAATACAGAAAGTTGAGAGCCCCGGGCAAGTGCTTTGGGTTTTAGTGGAGCGGCAATAACACTGCTCATTCGTGCTGGCCCTCGAGCGGCACAACCTCGGAGATGATCCCTGGCCGGTGAAGTTGTGTGAGAATCGATTCCTGCTGCTTATGACTGACGTCCACCTCAAACTCCACGATGGAGTTGGCCCCCAACAGGGAGACGCGAAAATGCCGCATCCCAATTTTCAACTCGGACATCAATCGTTGCACCTCGGTCGCGACACTTTCCGCATGGCTCGTCGTGACCCGGAAAACCATCACCCGCCGCTTTAGGTTGAACCGTTCCGCGCACCATCCGATGACGATCAAGCCAAATAGCACCAGCCCCGTCGAGTAGGCTGCGACAGCGTATAGTCCCCCGCCCGCCGCCATGCCAATGGCTGCCTCGGCAAAAATGGTGGCTGCGGTTGTCAGTCCTACAACGCCGCCCGCTTCTCGTAAAATCGCCCCGGCGCCCAGAAACCCAATACCCTGGACGATGTTCGACGCGATACGCGTGGTGCCCGTGTCCCCCAAGCGCTGGGCGATTTCACCGGAAAGAATGGTGAAAAGAGCCGTCGCTAGGCAAACGAAAAGGCTCGTGCGAATACCAGCCGGGCGGCGGTGCAAGTCACGCTCGATGCCAATCAGGACGCCGAAGACTGCGGCGAGCGTCAAGCGCAACAGAATTTCGTGGAGAGGAAGCATGGATGTCGCGGACCTAGGTCCGCCTGAGCGCGATTCTACTATTTACAATTTGAATTGCGTCAATTTCGCAAAGTGGCGTGCCCTTGCGTGTATCTCGCTGCGCTTGAGCGCACGCAGCCGCTCTAAGCCGAATCTCTCGACCGCAAAGCTTCCGAGCACGGAACCATAAACCATCGCCCGGCGCAGCGCGGCGTCCGTCTTCTGGCCGGCGCCCGCCAAGTAACCCATAAAGCCGCCGGCAAAACTATCACCCGCGCCCGTCGGATCGTGGGGTTCCTCGAGCGGGAAAGCCGGCACGGAAAAGACACCGTTCTTGTCCACCATCATTGCGCCGTATTCGCCGCGCTTCACGACCAGCGTTGCTGGGCCCATCTTGAAGATATGGTTCGCCGCCCGCAGAAGATTGTGCTCGCTCGAAAGCTCTCGCGTCTCGGAGTCGTTGATCATCAGGATATCCACGTGACGCAGCGTCTCCCGTAGCTCCGCGTTGCTTCGCTCGATCCAGTAATTCATCGTATCCAGGGCCGCCAGCTTTGGTTTTCCCTTCACCTGCTGGAGCACGCTGCGCTGCAGGTCCGGCGCAATGTTTGCCAGAAACACGTATTTCGAGCCGCGGTATTTCTCCGGCAGTTTCGGCTTGAATTCCGCGAAAACGTTTAGCTCGGTCGCCAGCGTTACGCGTTCATTCAGATTTTCCGAATAGCGCCCCGCCCAGAAGAATGTCTTGCCCGCCGCGTGCTCAAGCCCCTCCGTGTCAATGCGCCGCCCGCGAAATATTGCCGCGTCCTTCTCCGTGAAGTCATCGCCCACAATCGCGACAATGCTTACGTGGGCAAAAAAACTGGCCGCCACCGCAAAGTAGGTCGCTGCTCCTCCTATAACCCGCTCCACTTTCCCATAAGGACTTTCCAGCGCATCAAACGCGACAGATCCAACGACCAGTAAGGACACAGTTTTCTCCTAGGAAATGTATTTCCCGATGATCGCCGCCAGACGCTTTTTTGTGGCTTTCGGCACCAGCTTTGCATCCGTAACCAGCGCGTGCTGCAGCGCCGTGCCACATTTGCAGCTTCGTTCGGCGGGCATGGCTCGCACCGCCTCGCGCAACACGCGTTGCGCGTTCTCTGCATTCTGGTTTAGCGTCGCGATGATCTGTGAATAGGTCACCGAATCATGCTCGGGATGCCAGCAGTCGTAATCTGTAATCATCGCGAGAGAGCCGTAGCAGATCTCCGCTTCCCGCGCGAGCTTCGCCTCCGTTACGTTGGTCATGCCGATTACTTCGAAGCGCAACTGTCGGTGCACGTGCGCTTCCGCTAGTGTCGAAAACTGGGGTCCCTCGATGCACACGTACGTTCCGCGTCGCTGTACTTTCACTCCGCAATGAACGCTGGCATCGCCGAGCACGCCGGACACCTGTGCGCAGGTCGGTTTGTCGAACGCAATATGCGCGACAAGTCCATCGCCGAAGAAGGTCGATACCCGCAGTTTTGTCCGGTCAAAAAACTGATCCGGGACAAGAAATTCGCCCGGCCTTAAATCTTCTTGCAGTGACCCCACCGCGCTCACGGAAATAATGCGTTCGACCCCGAGCAACTTCATCGCATACACGTTGGCCCGAAAATTGATCTCGCTCGGCAAGAGGCGATGCCCGCGGCCATGTCGCGCCAGAAACGCGACGGGCTTCCCTTCCAGCGTGCCTAGGACGATCGTATCCGAGGGCTCTCCAAACGGCGTCTTGACCCGAATCTCGCGCGCGTCCGTCAACCCGCCCATCGCATAAATACCGCTCCCGCCGATGACTCCGATAGTTGCTTTCGGCTCTCCAGCCGCGCGCTTCGTCGTCTTTGTTTTCGTTGCCGCCATTCTTATTCTCCGTTGCGTTTAATGGTCTAGATCAACTGCTTCGTATTTCAATTTCTCCCAAGTGCAGCTGAAGTCTTTCTAGCCGTCCAGGCCGCTCGCTGCCAAAATTTCCTTCACCGCGGCGAACGGGTCTTTTTTCCGCTGTGCCACTTCAGAAGCGAGCTCCTCCAGCCGTCTTTGACCATCAGCGCCGCCGAGTACTTTCTCGAGCACACGTGACTCCAGGAGTTCCAGCAGCCGTTTCTTCCAATGTTCGATGTGTTTGCGTTGGCGTTCCCCGCTCGATTCAAAGTGTCGTCTAAATTTCCCAATCGTCTCCGCCAGCGTGTCGATCCCCTTACTCTCGGTGGCGACCGTTCGCACCACCGATGGATGCCAGCCATCGCGCGGCATCACCTGCGAAAGCATCGCAAGAAGCTCTTGCTCGAGCCGCTCCGCTCCCTGCCGATCCGACTTATTCAAGACAAAAATATCGCCGATCTCCATCAGTCCGGCCTTCATGTTCTGAATATCATCGCCTAGGCCCGGTACCATCACCACGAGCACGCAATCCGCCAGGCGCACGATGTCAACTTCGTCCTGCCCCACTCCCACTGTTTCTATCAAAACCTGCTGTTTCCCGGCTGCGTCGAGCAGCAGCGCCACTTCTGCCGTCGCCCGTGCCAGCCCCCCGAGAAATCCCCGCGTCGCCATTGAGCGGATGAACATCCCGGCATCGCCCGCGTGGCCCTGCATCCGGATGCGATCGCCCAGTATCGCTCCGCCCGAATAGGGGCTTGTCGGATCGACTGCGATCACGCCAACTTGCTGCTGTTGTTTGAGGTAGTGTGCCGCCAGCCGATCCGCCAGTGTACTCTTGCCGGTTCCTGGGGAGCCTGTGATGCCTGTTAGATAGGCTCTGCCCGTATGCGGAAAGAGCAGTCGAAGCAATTCCTCCGCTTCCGGCTGATGGTTTTCGATTGCCGTGATGGCGCGCGATATCGCCCGCTCATCACCCGTGCGCACCTGTTCCGCCCAATTCTCAATGGGCGGGGACATAGCTTTCCTGTGGAACTCTCAACGAGGCCAGACGCATCACCCTATTATTTCTTGCCGAGTAGCTGGCGGGCAATAACCAACTTCTGAATTTCGCTGGTGCCTTCTCCAATCGTGCAAAGCTTCACGTCGCGGTAATACTTCTCCGCCGGATAATCCTTGATAAAGCCGTAGCCTCCGTGGATCTGCACGCATTCGTTCGCCACGCTCACCGCGACTTCGCTCGCAAACAGCTTCGCCATGCTCGCTTCCCGTGTAAAGCGCCTATCCTTTTGATCGGCAAGCCACGCCGCTTGGTACACCAAGAGCCGCGCCGCTTCCACTTGCGTGGCCATGTCCGCCAGCTTGAATTGAATCGCCTGAAACTCGCTGATCGCCTGGCCGAACTGCTTCCGCTGCTTGGCATAACGGGTCGCGGCCTCCAGGGCTCCCTGCGCCATCCCCAGCGCCAAAGCGGCAATCGAAATCCGCCCGCCATCGAGTATCTTCAAGCTGCCGATGAAGCCGTCCCCTTCAGGCCCAAGCATGTTCTCCTGCGGGACCCGGCAGTCCGAAAAAATCACTTCGGAAGTATCGCTCGCGCGCATCCCCAGCTTGTTTTCCTTTTTCCCGGGCCGGAATCCGGCCATTCCCTTTTCCAGAATAAACGCACTGATGCCGTGAGATTTTTTCGATTTATCCGTCACCGCCATCGCCACGCAAACATCCGCGTAGTGCCCGTTCGTCGTGAACGTCTTCGCGCCGTTCAGAACCCAATGGCCGCCATCGCGCACCGCCGTTGTCCGGGTGCCTCCGGCATCCGACCCGGCCTCGGGCTCCGTCAGCGACCACGCGCCGATCTTCTTGCCCTGTGCCAGCGGCACCAGGTGCTTCTTCTTTTGCGCCTCGCTTCCGAATTTGAAGATGTGATTGCTGCACAGCGAATTGTGCGCCGCGACAATTAAGCCCACCGATCCGTCCACGCGGGCCAACTCTTCGATCGCAATCACATACTCGGTGTAACCCAGGCCGGCGCCGCCATACTCTTCTGGAAAGATGATGCCCAGCAGCCCCATCTCCCCGAGTTTCGGCATGATCTCCTTCGGGAAGTGCGACGCCTCGTCCCACTCCATCACATGCGGTCCAATCTCTCCCTCCGCGAATTCCCGCACGCTGCGGCGGAGTTGCTGCTGCTCGTTTGTAAAATGGAACTCCACGATCTCCTCAATAACCTATAGATTTGTGCAATGGCCAACCAAAGTTAAATTTATCCCATTTAGGATACACCCGTGCCAACTTATACCAGGGCATGTGTCTCCTGCGGTTAACGGCTGGAGCGGATACTCTCCCGCCATAAGTCCTCACCGCGCCGGCCCTCTCTTTTGATACACTGCCCGCCATGCGGCGCCGTCAGTTCCTCACTCTATCCGCAGCCAGCCTTGGCGGCGTGCTTGTTTTTTCGCTGGACCGGAAAAGCTCTTTGCTCACCGCGCAGGACAAACGCCTGCGCATCCCCCTCCGCTTCTTTGATGAGTCGGAGGCTCTCATCGTCGCCGCCTCGGCGTCCCGTATTTTCCCGAGTGACGAATCCGGCCCGGGAGCGCGGGAAGCCGGCGTCGCCATTTACATCGACCGGCAGCTCGCAGGCCCCTACGGGCGCGACCGCTTCCGTTACACTCAGGGCCCCTTTGAGGACGCTCCAGCGGAATTCGGTTATCAAGGGAAAGCCACCCCACGCGAAATCTACCGCGAGGGATTGAAGAATTTAAAAGGATTCGACAAGCTTCAAACTGTCGAACGAGACAAGATTCTGGAGCAGATTGAATCCTCGCTGTTCTTCTCTCTTCTCCGCCAGCACACCATCGAAGGAATGTTCTCCGATCCTATTCACGGTGGAAACGTCGACATGGTCGGATGGCAGCTCGTCGGCTTCCCCGGCCCGCGCATGAGCAATTACGACGACGTTGACAAGCACTTCGGAGAAGCGTTCCGCCCCAAGCCGGTTAGTCTCCGCCAGGTGACAGGCATCGACGTCCGCCCCAGCGAGGACGAGAAATGAAAACTCTGCCCGCTGTGGACGTCGTGATCGTGGGTGGCGGATGGACCGGCCTGCTCATGGCCAAAGAACTTGGCGCGCGCACCGCACTCTCTGTCGTCGTCCTCGAGCGCGGGGGACCCCGCAAGACCGAGGACTACTCCACCGACATGGATGAACTCGACTACGCGATTCGTTTTCGCATGATGCAGGACCTATCGCAGGAAACGGTGACCTTGCGGCACTCCCCGAGCCAGCGTGCTGCTCCGCTGCGGCAGCATGGTTCTTTTCTTCCCGGTTCCGGTGTGGGTGGTGCCGGTGAACATTGGGCTGGGGTGTTTCCTCGTTTTGTGCCGGATAGTTTTGAATTGCGCTCGCGCACCATCGAGAAGTATGGTGCGGGGAGATTGCCGGATGACCACTCGATTCAGGATTGGGGCATCACTTACAACGACCTGGAGCCGCATTACACGCGCGCTGAATTTCTGCTCGGCATCTCCGGCAAAGCCGGCAATCTGCGCGGAACACCCATTGACGGCGGCAACATCTTCGAAGGCTGGCGCAGCACTGAATACCCGACCCCTCCAACTAAAATACCCTACGTCTCCTCCCTTTTCCGCGAGGCCGCAAAATCGCTCGGTTACCACCCTTATCCCGTGCCCGCTGCAACCACGAGCATCTCCTTCACCAATCCCGACGGTGTCTCCCGGCCCGGTTGTGCCTATTGCGGGTTTTGCGTTCTTTTTGGCTGCATGATTGGCGCCAAAGCACAGCCCACCAACACGCTCTTGCCGGTCATACAAAAACAAAAAAACGTTTCCATTCGCACGGGAGCGTGTGTCCGTCGAATCGTTCACGACGGTGCTCCACTCAAGGGACAGGTCCGAGGCGTAACCTACGTGGATGCTTCCGGAGAGGAAATTTTCCAACCGGCTGCATTGACCATCCTGGCTTCTTGGACCCTCAACAATACCCGGCTGCTCCTGCTTTCTGGCCTCGGAGAATCCTACGACCCCGCAACCGGACAAGGCACGGTAGGCCGCAATCTAACTCACCAGGTGTTAATATCCGCGGCCACGGTATTTTTCGAAAAACCCTTGAATCGCTTCATGGGGGCCGCGGCCGCAGGGATCCGCGTCAGCGACCTGGACGGGGATCTATTCGATCACAGCCATCTTCCCTTCTTACGCGGAGGAAGTTTCGCCGTTCTCAACATCGCCAGCGGGCCTATCGCCAATTTTGGGGTGCTGCCGCCATCCGTAAAGGCTCGCTGGGGGTCGGATTGGAAAAAGGCGGGTCTCCATTACTACGACCGCACCGGCAGCATCGGCTTCAGCGGCGAACACTTGGCCTACAAAGGCAACTACATGGATCTCGATCCCACCTACAAAGACCGTGTGGGTGATCCGCTCTTGCGTTTGACACTCGACTGGCGCGACAACGAACGCAAAATGGCGGAATTCGCGACGGCAAAAGGAGTGGAGATGGCCCGGGCCATGGGCGCGAAAGAAATTATTCCCTTCCCCGGCTTGCGCACCTACGACGCTACGAAGTACCAGTCCACCCACCTGCAGGGCGGCACAATCATGGGCTCTTCTCCCGATCGCTCGGTGGTAAACCCCTTCCTCCAGCACTGGCAATTTTCGAATCTCTTCGTTCTGGGCGGGTCGTCGATCCCGCAGAACGCATCCTCAAATCCTACACCGACGATACTCGCTCTCACGTATCGCACCGCCGACGCTATCGTTGAGCGATATTTGAAGAATGCGGGACCTCTCGCGTAGGTGCTAGCCGCATCGTTATTTGGAGTAGCCGCATCTTGCGCGGAGATCACGCCGCAAGAAAACAAAATGGCTCATACCCACACCACGATTCCCAGCCCGTACGTCGCCTCGCTTTTCATGCTCCCATTCTCCTCGGTTGTGCCGTAACCTCTTGTAACACCACGATCGCCCGCTCGATCCCCGCCCGGTCGACATCGCAGTGTGTCACAAATCGCACCGAGTACGGCGCCGTGTCCAGTGCCCAAATTCCGCGTTTTTGCAGTGCTTCGCAAAGTTCGATCGCCGTCTTCCCGCTCTTCGCGCAATCGAAAATGACGATATTGCTGCGCACCTTCGCTGGATCGATGCTCAATCCTCGAATTCCGGCGATTCCCTCCGCCAGCCGTCGCGCATTCTCATGATCGATGTGCAGCCGTCCGGGCGATTTGTCAAGGGCCACGAGTCCCGCCGCCGCAATCACGCCCGCCTGCCGCATCCCGCCGCCAAACATTTTTCTGTAAATGCGCGCCTTGTCAATGAACGGGCGCGACCCAACGATCATCGATCCCACGGGCGCACCAAGTCCCTTCGAAAGGCAGAACATCACGGAATCGAACTTGCGCGTCATCTGCGCGACTTTTTCCCCCAGCGCCGCCGCCGCATTAAAAACTCGCGCTCCATCCAGGTGAATCTTTAAGCCAGCTGCGTGGACGTGATCGCAGATCTCCTCCGCTTGCGCCGTTGGATAGAGTGTCCCGCCCGCCATGTTGTGGGTATTCTCCAGACAAACGAGCGCCGTCTGCGAGTCGTAATAAATTACCGTCCGAATGACCGCTTCGATCGCTTTCCAAGTCAGAAGGCCGTCCTCGCCGCGCGCCACTCGCGGCATGCAGCCCGCAATCGCCGACATCGACGCCAGCTCATACAGATTCACGTGGCTGCGTTCCTCGCAGATCACCTCATCTCCATGATGCGTCCAGATTTTGATCGCGATGAGATTCCCCATGCAGCCCGTCGGAACGAACAGCGCCGCCTCTTTGCCAAACATCTCCGCCGCCCGCTGTTCCAGGCGATTGACGGTGGGGTCTTCCCCGTACACGTCGTCGCCAACTTCCGCGTCAGCCATCGCCCGGCGCATTTCCGCCGTTGGCCGCGTGACCGTGTCGCTCCGCAGGTCGACAACGCCCTCCATGCCTTTCACGTCGTCCGGATCGCTCCGCATTCCCGTCTTTGCGATTGTCGCGCTCACGTTCCCGGTCCCCCTTTGCTCCTTCAGTGGAGCAATTCCACAAACACTTCATTCGAAATACTCAGCCGCGACGCCGCCAGGCGCACCACGTTGCCATCCCTCTCCACCAACCCCGCCGATGCCAGCGGTTCGAACCGCGCCGCCAACTTCACGCCATACTCCCGCTCAATCCGCGAAACGTCGATCCCATCCAGTTGCCTCAATCCGAGGAACAGCTCTTCGTTGAGCGCCTGCTCGGGGGTCACCTTTTCATGTTGTTCGACGGGCAATCGCCCGCTCTGCAGCGCGCTCACGTAAGCGGCCGCGTCGTGTGCATTCGCCCATCGCTCCGTGCCGGAAAACGAATGCGCCCCCGCGCCAAATCCCAGGTACGGTTCGCGCCGCCAGTACTTCAGGTTGTGCCGCGATTCGAATCCCGGCTTTGCCCAGTTCGAAATCTCGTAATGGTGATAACCAATTCTGCCCAGCGTATCTTGCGCTGTCTCATAAAACTCCGCCATCTCGTCATCGCTCGGCAGCGCGCCCGCGCTGTACCGTGTCCCGCCCTCCAGTACTTCCCTGCCCAGCCGGCTTCCTTCATCAATCTCCAGCAGATAAACCGACACGTGTTCCGGCGCAAGCACGGCTAATTCATCCAGCGATTGCTGCCAGCTCTCTTTCGTCTGGTGCGGCAGCCCTGCAATCAGGTCAACGCTTATATTCTGAATTCCTGCTTCCCGCAAAATCGGCACCGCGCGATAGATATCCGCTCGCCGGTGCATGCGTCCTGCGGTTACGAGTTCTTTGTCGGAAAAGGATTGCGCTCCGAGACTCACGCGATTAACTCCTGCGCGCACCCATGCGGCTGCCTTTTCCGCTTCGATCGTCTCGGGATCGGCCTCCAGCGTGACCTCAGCGAGTTCTACGGAAAAACTCTCTCGAATCGCATCCAGCACGCTTTGAAGATTCCGCGCATCAAGCAGGCTCGGTGTCCCGCCGCCCATGTAAACCGTATCCACGACCGCCTCGTCAAACGTTTGCGGCAGAACGATCCCGCTGGAGCCGTAGTGCCTTCTGTATTCAAAAATTTCGCCGCACACCGCATCTGCATACGGCGCAAACCGCGCTGAGGAAACCACTCCCGTATGGAAGTTGCAATAGGTGCACTTCGTCTGGCAGAACGGCACTTGGACGTAGACGCCGACGCGCATCATCACCTGAAAAACTGTAGCACACCACCCCCTCAACCCGCTGAGCCTCCGCCTTCCAGCCGCATCGTGCGCGCGCTAAACTTTTTGCGCGGCAATCAGTCCGTAAACAAACTTGCCCGAGGCGAACCCCGCCCTCATCGCCCGGAACGCTTTCAGATAATGAACAAACTCTGCTCCATTTCTTGCGGCAATTCCCCAGATCGCTTTGTTCTTGATGATGTCCAGGCAAAGGTCCCATGTCTTGGCGCAATTCTTGTTCAAAATCTCGCTCTTCATAATCTTCAAGCCATTCGAGGCCAGCGAAGTTTCGTATTCTTCCATGGTCTGCAATTCCACCAGCATACCTTCCTCAATCGGCCGCAGGAATTTCTCATACTCGCCTGGTTTGAGATTCGCCTTTTTGAACCAGTCGATGATCGCCAGCGTTCCACTTGGCTTCAATAATTTTGCGGCAGAAGCAAAAAATCTTTCTTTGTCCTGATAATGCGCGATGGACTCCACCGACCACACCACATCAAACAAGGTGTTGAATTCCATGGCCTCCGCGTCCATCAGGAGGAATTTTGCGTTCACGCGCGCTTTCTGGGCCGCTTGATTCGCGCTCTCCACTTGAACCGGCGAAATCGTAATCCCCGTCGCTTCCGCTTTGTAACGTTTCGCCAGATAAATGCTGCTGCCGCCGAACCCGCATCCTGCGTCAAGAATCTTCCCGCCGGGCGTGATGTTCGCTGTTTGCGCAAGATGCTCAATCAGCTGAACCTGTGCCGTTTCCTTTGTTTCATCCCCGCGAATCCAGTAGCCATGATGCAGGTGCTCGCCCCACAAGCTCTGGTAATACGGACTCACCCGGTCATAGTGATCCCTGACCTTTGCCTTATCGTTGTACCTAGTCATCGTGCCATCATGCCGCAAATTTTGGAGAGTGGGGAGGGGTATCCCACCCGCCTCACCACGCGCCTGACCCATCGCTCGATTCCACAGGTTTCAGTAGCACAGGCTTCAGCCTGTGCCCACGTCAGCCCCGCGCACGCCGATCCGCCCGCCAGGCGCCAGCAAGTAAGCCGTTGTTGCAGTTGACTTACATTCATATTCCTGCTACACTTTTCTGGAATTGGGATACCTGCTAGGACTCCGTATGAAAAACGAAGTGTCTACGGTCACGACCAAAGGCCAGCTCGTGATCCCTTCCAGGCTGCGCCGCAAGTACTCGATTCGCAAGGGAACGAAAGTGGCCTTTGTGGAGGACGGAAACCGCCTCATCCTCCAACCCATCACCCCGCAGTTCGTCGAAAGCCTTCGTGGCTCCCTCAAGGGGGGCCCTTCGCTCCTCGATCTCCTCCGGAAAGAACGTAAGCGGGATCGCCAGCTGTGAAACGCGTCGTGTTGGACGCCAGCGCCCTGGTGGCGTTTTATGAAAACGAGCCCGGTGCCGGCAAGGTCGCCGAACTCATCCGTCTCGCCAACGATGGGACGTACCAGCTCTTGATGAGCGTTGTGAACTGGGGCGAAGTGTACTGCATCGTTTGGCGCGGCAGAGGCCCCGGCGTCGCCCGTAAGGTCATCCAGGAAATCGCCCAGTTGCCCATTGCTCTCGTCCCCGCCGATCTTGAACTCACCCGAATCGCCGCCGAGTTCCGCGCCCAATACAAGCTGCCCTATGCCGATTGCTTCGCAGCCGCTCTCGCTGCAAGTTGCAAAGCCTCTCTTGCCACCAGCGACAAGGACTTCACTCACGTCGAAAAACAACTTCGCATTCTCTGGACGACAGCGCCCTAAACTCCGGTTTTTCCGAGCGTACTGCCGGGCTAAAGCCCGGCTTCCGGCGATCTAAGCCTAGATCGATCCGTCATACTCGCGCCAACTCTTCATGCAATCTCAGCAATCCAACAGCTCGCCGTCCAAGTGATGGACGTCGCTGGCGGTTTTTCTTGTCCTTCGTCCTTCCTCTCAAGTGTCATCCGGTCGACGATTGACAAATACTGTGCCTAAGCATACGCTCCGCACCTATTGTGTTGTTCGAAGTGCGCAGGAGGACTCCAGGAGCATCTTCGCCGACTTCCAGGGAGCTCCAATCTCGATGGAGTTTGAAGCAAATGCCTTCCACAGCTGATACGGGGACACGCCACGCGGCCCTTTCCTCAGCCTTGGCGACGATCTTCCGAGGGAAGCTCTGTGATGTGGTCTTGCGGAATCGCAGCGCCATGACCTTCGATAAAGATCAGGTCATTTACGATGTTGGGGACGGAAACAATTCTTTTTTTTTCCTGCAAACCGGGTTTGTGAAGGTGGGGACAATCACGGAAGATGGCCGCGAACTCATCTATGATGTTCGCAAAAGTGGAGATATTGTTGGAGAGCTCTGTGCTTCCGACCAGCCACGTCAGGACCGTGCAGTGGCGCTTGAGCAAACCGAGGTCATCACCGTGCCTCTTGATGAGGTTCTTGAAATCGTGCAGAAAAACCGAGATCTCCTGCGGCAGCTTGTTCAAGTATTTTGCGCCTCTCTCTCAGACGCGTACGATCAACTGAATTCGGTGGCATTTGGTGACACCGTGCATCGGCTGGTCAGAGTGCTTGTGAAACTCGGCAAACAGCTCGGTCGTCGCTCAGGTCAAAGCACTGAGATTTCCACCTATTTGACTCAGGAAGAGATCTCGCAAATGGTGGCCGTAAGAAGGGAAAGAATTTCAACCGCGATGAACTTCCTCCGTGATCGCGGATTGGTGGATTACTCGCGCCACGGTCACTTGGTTCTCGACCTAAAGGCCCTCGAAAACTACGGCGATTGAGGCCTAGCCAATTGTCTCTGCTTCGACTTCCTGCAATCTAGTTGAATGTTACCTCGGTAACTTACACTCTTGGGTTAATGTGCTACTTCTTACAAGCCTTCGTGTCCGCTACTGCCTGGCTAGAGTGAGTGGCGCCGGGTAACTCAATCTGAGGTGAATTCAATGAAAAGCTTGCTGAAAATCGCGGTCGGGCTCGTTTTTTTCATTGGCTTGGCTGTCGGATCGTATCACGTGAATGGAGCACAAGAAGCTCGACCCCAGGCTCAGAAAATAGGAGCATCACCCTCGGGATTCGACGCTGTAATTCACAATAACTCGGAACGGATGATGAAGGAAGGCCAGCACATTTTTCGCTTCGACACCTTTGGCAGCGAGGCTTTTTGGGGGGACGCGCTGCAGCTCCACAAAGCGATCGCCGGCGAGAAGAACGGCGGCATCGGAGGAGGCGTAAGCCCGAAGACCGCTCTGTCAGTCGGTCTCAAGGTAGATTCAGACGCCTTGCCCGATTCGTTGAAGGAACAAATAAAGGACGGCAAGGTCGATCTTGATGATCCAGCCACGACGCTTGCTCTGCTCAAGCTGAACTCCGTCGTTGGGGTTACGGGAATCTTTGACAAGAGTGGAAATATCAAGTCGATGGGCATCCAGTGTGCGTTTTGTCATTCTACTGTCGACGATTCTTTTGCCCCCGGTATCGGAAAGCGCCTGGACGGCTGGGCAAATCGCGATTTGAATGTTGGCGCAATCATTTCCCTGGTTCCCAATCCGAAACCCTTCACGGATCTGCTTGGCGTGGATGTGGCGACTCTTAAGAAAGTTCTTGCCAGCTGGGGTCCAGGGTGCTTCGACGCCGAACTAGACAAGGATGGTAAGGCTCTCCGGCCGGACGGCAAGCGCGCCTGTACTTTGATTCCTCCTGCGCTCGGCCTCGCTGGCGTAAACCTGCACACATGGACTGGCTTCGGTTCGGTCACATATTGGAATGCCTATGTCGCTGCGACTGAGATGCACGGCTCGGGTACCTTTTACGACGCGCGCTTGAACGACAAAGATCAGTACCCGGTCGCCGCGAAGAGCGGCTCTGGCAACACTCGGGGAAAGCCTGACCTAATCACCTCGAAGCTGGCAGCTCTTCACTTCTACCAGCTTGCCATTCCTGCCCCAAAACCTCTGGAGGGAAGTTTCGATAAAAATGCGGCTGCGCGTGGGAAGGGCTTATTTGATAGCAAGGGCAAATGTGCGGCTTGCCACGTCCCTCCGCTCTTCACGGAGCCGGGGAACAATCTCCATGCCCCGGGCGAAGTCGGCGTAGATTCATTCCAGGCGGACCGCTCGCCGACACACATGTACCGCACGGCGCCGCTCGCGGGACTCTGGGCTCACCAGAAAGGCGGCTTTTATCATGATGGCCGCTTTGGCACTCTGCGGGAGGTCGTCGAGCACTACAACGACTACCTCAGATTGGGATTGACGGAGCAGCAGAAGTCCGATCTCGTCGAGTACTTGAAATCGCTATAAGACTCTCGAATAATAATCAGAATTGGAGAATTGAGAAACCTCGCTCCCCGTCCTCCATAAGGAGCAGGAATGAAAATCTTTCTCGATACTGGCAACCTCGACGAAATCCGTCAGGCCGCATCGTTCGGGGTACTCGATGGCGTCACGACGAACCCCACGCTCGCTTCGAAAGAAGGCCGGCCCTTCCGGGAGCTCATATTGGAAATGTGCGCGATTGTGAAGGACGGCGTGGTCAACGCTGAGGTTGTTTCAACCGATGTGGAAGGAATGCTGCGCGAGGCACGCGAGCTGGCCGGTTGGCACCCGAACATCGTCGTCAAGGTTCCCATGACGCCCGCGGGAGTGCGAGCTCTCAATGTCCTGCGCGGGGAAGGCGTCCGCGTTAACGTGACGCTGGTCTTTTCCTCGGCACAAGCGTTGCTCGTAGCCAAGGCCGGAGCCTACTTCGT
Organism: Candidatus Acidiferrum sp.; assembly: GCA_035544995.1. Taxonomy (GTDB): domain Bacteria; phylum Acidobacteriota; class Terriglobia; order Acidiferrales; family UBA7541; genus Acidiferrum. The sequence continues at coordinate 102,020 of DASZZI010000010.1, read as the reverse complement.
CAGCCCCTTCCTCGGGCGCTTGGACGATATCGCGGAGGATGGTCTCAGACTGCTTCGCGAAATCCTGGAAATCTACCGCGCTTATAACTTCTCCACGCAAGTATTGGCCGCGAGCCTGCGCCACCCGATGCACGTTGTCGAGGCCGCAAGAATGGGCGCACACATTGGCACGATGCCCTTCAAGGTTTTCGAGCAGTTGTTCAGACATCCCCTGACCGATCGCGGACTGGAAGACTTCCTGAAAGATTGGGAAAAGGCGCGCCAGGTGTTGGGCGAGATTATCGAGCCCGTCAAGACGCGGCATGTGGGACGTTGAGCTGCGCCGAGACTCGTTCCTACGTCCGAGAAGCGGTTCCGCATCTGCGGCGCCCAACCTATGAAGCTGTATCAACTTTTCGGGCTCACCGGAACGCTTGTCGTTGCAGCGGCTTACGTACCCCAGATTCGGCATCTCATAAAGGAACACTGCTCGGCAGGCATAAGCGTGAGGGCCTACAGCCTGTGGTTCTTGGCATCGCTGCTATTTTTGGTTCACGCTTTCATGATCAAAGACGTTGTATTTGTTTTTGTTCAGGTCTTGAACTTGGCGGCAATCTGCGCCATCGTGATCTATTGCAAGAGATATGCGAACGAAATGTGCCTTATGCATCTTAAGAAATTCAAACAGGCCGAGACGCCCAAGATCGAATAATGGCCGGCATCGGGCCGGATGGGCGCGTGTCTGGGAGGATACGGAAGGTTTCGTCGGAGTCACGAGTTCGGAGGACCACCAATGGGTACTGCGGCATCATCGCCAGCCAATCTCTCCAAACTGAAGAGTCGTGAAGAAGTCGCCGAGCGCTCCATGGCATTTCACTTCGAAAAGCCATCGGGCTGGACATTCAAGGCGGGCCAATCAATGGATATGACCTTGCTCGATCCTTCGGAGACGGACACCGAAGGTAATACGCGGGCGTTTTCGGTCGCCAGTGCTCCACATGACGAATCCTTAATGGTCGCGACTCGCATGCGCGATACCGCCTTCAAGCGCGTGCTAAGCGCCTTGCCCTTGGGAACCCCAGTCAAGATCGAAGGGCCGTTCGGCAACCTGACTCTCCACAACAATGCCGCGCGCACGGCTGTGTTCCTGACCGGTGGTATTGGCATAACGCCGTTCCGAAGCATTGTTTCCCGTGCGGCAAGGGAGAAGCTCCCTCACCGCCTCTTCCTTTTCTATTCGAACCGAAGGCCCGAGGACGCCGCGTTCCTCGAAGAGCTTCAGGCGCTGGAAAGACAAAGTGCTAACTATAAGTTCATTCCCACCATGACGGAAATGGCGAAATCGCGTCGTCCCTGGAACGGCGAAACGGGTCAGATCAACAAAGAAATGCTTTCGATGCACTTGAAGAACGCAGCGTCGCCCATCTACTACATTGCCGGTCCGCCGGGCATGGTAAAAGGATTGCACGAGACCCTCAGCAAAACGGGAGTGGATGACGACGATATCCGCACCGAGGAATTCAGTGGTTACTGAGCAGACCTCACCATTCATGCCTGGTGCCGCATGCTCGCCGCGGCGAGCGTCCGGGTTTTGGTCTTCGTTGTGTTCCACATCTTCGTAGGATATTCGGTGCATGATCCAAACGCCGCTCGCGCTATCTCCCCTCGAATCTCCAACTTACGGCCGGGCACATCGTTCGAATGATATACAATAGATAATATTTATTGACAGTTACCTGAAATCGTGCTATCATCGGTCGTGATACTCAGCCTCCAGTTTATTCCGGGCCTTTCGGGGCCCCGCCAATCCCAAACTCTCCGGCTACTCTTCTGTCTCCCTCCTGGCCAATCTTCTATTTCCCGTTGTCCATCCCATTTCTCTTCAACCGCTTACAAAATGCTCCTCCCGCAACTCCTTTGCTTTGACAACCATCCATTTTCATGGGGGGTGTACCGCCCTCCCCCCATTCTATTTTCCACTCTCTCGCTGCGCGCAAGCGCAGAAAATGCTCGCTTTTGCGCAATAACTCCTTTGTTTGTCACACATGCGCAAAAACATGGGGGAGGGGGGGTACAGACAGGCCCTTCAGCCGATGCAAACCGTCTCTCGGGGCACTTGGACTACGTTCTTACGGAATCCGCAATATCTTGTGTTCCTTCAGTGTCCCGCTGCCGCAAAGTTTCTGCAGCTCCTTCAGGCCGCTCGTTCCCCACCGCGCCAGGAATGGCAGCAAGCAGAGCTCGCGCGACTGTAGCGCCTTATGGGGATACAAAAGCGATTCCAGGAATTCTTTATGACCCGCTATGAGTCCAGCCTTCTGGTCCTGCGCCTGGCCCGCTTTGCCCTTCAGTTTTTCCAACTGGAAGGCAATTTTTCTTTGCGCCGTCTCCACCGCTCCTGCCAGCGTGGGATCGAGCCGGACGATCTGCTTCTTGAGTCGCGAGAGCATGCGTTCCGTTTGCTTGGCGCTCTTATCAAAATCCTTTGCCAGCGTATTCGGCACGCTGGAAGTTTCCATCTTCCGCCGCAGTTCTTGCGAGCCGGACCACACGTCTTCGACCTTCAAATGGTAGTGTCGCAGCAGCTTTTCCGCTTTCGCGTCCAGGAGCGTGAACCCGGCACGCGGCAGGATGACTGGCATTCGGCCCAGCAGATGGCGATAGATAACTTCCGCTTGCGCGAAGTACGCAATCTCCGTGGGACCCGCGACATACGCGGCCGTCGGCAACAGATAATCCTGCACCACGGCCCGCAGCAGCGCATTCGGACTGAAGCATTCCGGCTCCGCCTCGACCAACCGCAACAGTTCTTCGCGAGTCCACGAGGAATTCCCCGATTGAAATTTCCCGTTGCTCACTCCAATGGCTTGCCGCAAACCCTTGCACATGCGAAACAGCAGCGTGCTTCGCGAAGTTACTTTCACCTGCGCAGGAAAGTCCGCCTTGTCCAGCTCTTTCGCGCGCTGCAGCAATTTTTCGCTGAGGACGTCGCGATCCTCAAGCGCCTGACGATAGATCGGCGCTGCCACTCGGTGCAACCGAACATCCAGCGGATCGAGCAAGATGAGCCCGCGCTCCGCAAACAGCCGCGCGAACAGCTTTCCGAACGCGCTACCGTATGTCTCTTCTGCGCGGTAACTTTCTCGCAGGAAGTTCGCCAGCAGGTCGCTGCCTTGGCTGCTGAGCAATGCCGCTGCTTCCCGCGCCATCTCTTCCACCTGCGGGCCCAAGGAGATTTGCCCCACCGGCTTCCCAGCCTCCGGCGTGATCGGCAGCTCAAACCGTTCGAGCTTGCCGGCTTGAAACCATGTCGAGTGGCGGATTTCCTCCAGGTCGTGATCTTCCGTCGCCATCCAGAAGACGGGCACCGCGCGCACGCCCGTTCGCGTCAGCTCTTCGGCCAGTTGAATCGCCGTCAACGCCTTATAAATGGCGTAGGCCGGCCCGCTGAACAGTCCCACCTGTTGTCCGGTTACGACCGCGACAGCGCCCTTCTCGAGCCTCCTCAGATTTTCCAACGTGGCCTCGCCCGAGCCGAAAGCTTCGTTTTGCGCACGCAAAGCGGAAACCACTTCCGCCCTTCGCTCTTGCGGAAACTTCAGCTTTCGCGCCTCGCGCTTCACCCACTGCATCGTTGGTGGATGCGCATAAAACGCCGCAACTCGGGAAAAGCTGTCAACGAATTGGAGAAAGAGCTTCGGCTGGTGGGGTAGCTGCCTAAACGGGAGGGTTCGACAGTCCATCGGAGCTTAGATGATATCTAGTACGCTTGGTCACAGCAAATCGGCCAAACGCTTTGCCTCAGGCCCGGGCCGCAGCGGGCTCCAGAGTGGCGAGTAGAGCTATTAGACGTTTTTTCACTTCGTCGGTGAGCGGGAGGAGAGGAGGCCGTGGAATACCTCCGCGGTAACCCCGCTGGTCCATCACAAACTTAACCCCGGCGATGCCTGCTTCGGAAACGATGAGTTTCGACGCTTTCACAAGTAACTGCTGCAGCTCGCGTGCCTTCTCCAATTGACCGCGGTGCGCGAAATTATAGAGCGCGACACACTTCTCCGGCAAGGCATTCGCCAGCGCCAGAATTGCTCCTCGGGCTCCCACCATCAACGAAGGATACATGGTGCTCGCCGATCCAACTAACACCTGGAATGCAGGCCGCGTCGCCGCGATCACTTCGCCCACGCGCTGCACGTTCCCCGAGCTATCCTTGATGCCGATGATATTCGGATGCTCGGAGAGCGCCGCGACTTCGGGCGCTTCCAGCGCCACACCCGTAAATTGCGGCACCGAATACAGCAGAATGGGTATCGGCGAGTTATCAGCTACTCTTCGGTAATGTGCAATCAACACTTCGGGACCGTACATCGGCTTGTAATAATGCGGTGTTTTCACCAGTGCCGCGTGATAACCAAGTTCCGCAGCTCGTTTCGTCTTCTCGATTGTTTCCGCGGTGGACTCAGCACCCGTTCCAGCGATCAGCTTTTTCCCCGGCGCAGCCGCTTCCTTTGCCGTTGCCAAAACCCCGTCAATTTCCGCGGGCGACAACAGTACCGACTCCCCGGTTGAGCCCAGCACCACGTACCCCGCCAGGTCTGTGCCGTTATACCGATGAAGATTGTGCTTCAGGTCCGCCAGCGAAACGCTGCCATCCGCCGCAAACGGCGTTATCAGCGCAGGAAAAACTCCGGAGAGATCCATCGTCTAATCTCCTGCTGCAGAGCCGCCGGAAGCAGCCACTTGCCCGCGATGTAAATCCTGCAGCGCTGCCACTTCTATTCCCTGATCGAGCAGTGCGCGAATCCCCCGCGCCGCCGCGTGCGCCGCCGCCAAGGTCGTGATGCAGGGAATGTTGTACCGAATCGCCGCGCGCCGGATCGATTTCTCGTCGTAGAACGATTCGCGCCCCAGCGGCGTGTTGATGATCAGATCGATCTTTCCTGTCTTAACCTGGTCCACGATGTTCGGCCGTCCTTCGTTTACCTTAAACACGGGTTCCGCCTCAACGCTCGCCGCGTGCAGAGCCGCGGCCGTCCCGCGCGTGGCCAGCAAGCGGAATCCCAGCCCTGCCAATTCTTTTCCGAGTGCCCCCACATGCTTCTTGTCGCGGTCATTCACGCTGAGGAACACCGTGCCCTTGCGCGGCAGCCGCTGTCCCGCCGCCAATTGCGCCTTGGCAAACGCTTGCCCGTACGACGTCGAGATTCCCATCACTTCGCCCGTCGAGCGCATCTCAGGTCCAAGAATAGTATCCACCCCGCGGAACTTGTTGAATGGGAATACCGGCGATTTCACGCAATAAAACTCGTGCACCGCGATTTCCGCGACGCCCCCATGCTTCACCAGCGGTAGATTCATCTCCGCCAGCTTTCGCCCGCCCATCAGTCGCGCCGCGACTTTCGCCAGCGCGATGCCTGTCGCCTTGCTCACGAACGGCACCGTGCGCGACGCCCGCGGATTTACTTCCAGCACGTACACCGTGTCCCGTTGGATGGCGTACTGCACGTTCATCAACCCGATCACCTTGAGCGCCAATGCCAGCCGCTTCGTATATTCGCGGATCGTATCCAGGATCGCAGGCGACAAACTTACCGGCGGCAGCACGCACGACGAATCGCCCGAGTGCACGCCCGCTTCTTCGATGTGCTCCATGATGCCGCCGATCACCACATCGGTTCCGTCGGCCAGCGCATCCACATCCACTTCCGTGGCTTCCTCGAGGAACTGATCGATCAGCACTGGGCGCGCCGGACCCATCAACGCCGCCTGCGCCACATATTCCTGTACCGTGTTCACATCGTAGGCGATCACCATCGCGCGCCCGCCGAGCACATAGCTCGGCCGCACCAGCACTGGTAATCCAATCTCGCCTGCCACGCGCGCCGCCTCTTCGGGCACCAGCGCCGTCCCATTCCTTGGCTGCGGAATGTGCAGCTCTTCCAGCAAACGCCCGAATCGCCGTCTGTCTTCTGCCAGATCAATCGATTCCGGCGCCGTGCCGATGATGGGCACACCGTTACGCTTCAATTCCAGCGCAAGATTCAGAGGCGTCTGCCCGCCGAATTGCACGATCACGCCCTGCGGCTTTTCGCGCTCCACGACTGCCAGCACATCTTCCAGCGTCAGCGGCTCGAAATACAGGCGATCCGACGTGTCGTAATCTGTCGAAACAGTCTCGGGATTGCAATTCACCATGATCGTTTCGTAGCCGTCTTCGCGCAGCGCAAACGACGCATGACAGCAGCAGTAATCGAACTCGATTCCCTGCCCTATGCGGTTCGGCCCGCTGCCCAGGATAATGATCTTCGGCCGCGCTTGCGCGTCCGATTCGTCTTCGTCTTCATACGTTGAATACAGATACGGCGTGAACGATTCAAATTCCGCCGCGCAGGTATCCACGCGCTTAAAGACCGGCGCTACACCATAGCGCGCGCGCTGCAGCCGCACTGCCGCCGATGTGGTCCTCCATATTTGTGCAAGCTGCTCGTCGCTCGTTCCGTGGCGTTTCACCTCGCGCAATAAATCGCGCGACGCCGTTTCCACCGTCACACTCGCGGCGCGCCGGTTCACTGCCACCAATTCCTCGATCTGGTGAATGAACCATGGATCGATCTTCGTCAGATCGCAAATCTCCCCTGCCGACAATCCCTTCTCCACCGCCGTGAGCAGCCAGTGGATGCGGTCCGGCCGAGGCGTCGCCAGCTTTTCGCGTAACAGGGAATCCGGCGTCTCCGCGGGCGCGCGCCACGGCGCGTGCGGCTCAAGCGAGCGAATCCCTTTTTGCAGCGCCTCTTTGAACGTTCGACCAATGGCCATCACTTCGCCCACCGACTTCATTTGCGTTCCCAGCGCAGTGTCCGCGCCAGGAAATTTCTCAAACTGCCATTTCGGGATTTTCACAACGACGTAATCGATGGTGGGCTCAAAACACGCGGGCGTTTTCTTCGTAATGTCGTTGGGAATTTCGTCGAGACTCATCCCGACAGCCAGCCGCGCGGCAATCTTCGCAATCGGGAAGCCCGTCGCCTTGCTTGCGAGCGCAGAGCTGCGGGACACGCGCGGGTTCATTTCGATAATCACCATGCGCCCGTTTCCCGGATGGATGGCAAATTGCACATTCGAGCCGCCGGTTTCGACGCCAACTTCGCGGATAATCGCCGCGGCGGCATCGCGCATCCGTTGATATTCCTTGTCCGTCAGCGTCTGCGCGGGCGCGACCGTTATCGAATCGCCGGTGTGCACGCCCATGGGGTCAAAATTCTCAATCGAGCAGATCACCACGAAGTTGTCCCGGTAGTCCCGCATCACTTCGAGTTCGAACTCTTTCCACCCGAGTACGGACTCCTCGACCAGCGCCTCGTGCACGGGGCTCACCTCCAGAGCGTGTGTGATCGCCTCCGCAAACTCTTCCCGGTTGTAAGCGATTGACCCGCCCGTCCCTCCCAGCGTGAACGAAGGCCGAATCACCAGGGGAAACCCCAGTTGATCGTACAGCCGGGTCGCATCCTGCGCGTTATTCACGAGCGCCGAAGCGGGCACTTCGAGCCCGATCTTCCGGCACGCATCCTTGAACCATAGCCGGTCTTCCGCCACTTTGATCGCGCGCAGCGATGCACCAATCATTTCCACTTTGTATTTCTCGAAAACTCCGCCTTCGGCCAATTCCACCGCCAGATTCAGCGCTGTCTGCCCCCCGACCGTCGGCAATACCGCGTCCGGCTTCTCCCGCGCGATGATCTCCGTCAAGTACTCCTTCGTCAGAGGCTCGATGTACGTGCGATTCGCCAGCTCCGGATCGGTCATAATCGTGGCCGGATTCGAATTTACCAGCACCACCTCGTAACCTTCCGCCCGCAGCGCCTTGCAGGCCTGCGCCCCGGAATAATCGAATTCGCACGCCTGGCCGATCACAATCGGCCCCGATCCAATGATCAGAATCTTCTTAATGTCTTTGCGCTTTGGCATCTCGTTCCTTGAGGGATGCTGTTGCCCCGGCCTTCAGGGCTGAGGCTTTTCTCTTCACCGCCGCGAGCTGCCCGGCTGTGCAAATTCCTTCATCAAATCCGTGAACTGCGTGAATAAATAGTGCGAATCGTGCGGACCCGGAGAAGCCTCCGGGTGGTACTGCACGCTGAAAAGCGGCAGCTTCTTATGGCGCATGCCCTCGTTGGTGTGGTCGTTCAAATTCACGTGCGTAATTTCAACGTCGCGCGACGGCAGCGAATCCGGGTCCACGGCGAAGCCGTGATTCTGCGCGGTAATCTCCACCTGCTCCGTCAATAAATTTTTCACCGGATGATTGGAGCCGTGATGACCGAACTTTAGCTTGAATGTTTTTCCGCCCAGCGCCAGCCCGCACAACTGATGCCCCAGACAGATTCCGAAAACCGGCACCTTTCCCATCAGCTTGCGGATATTTTCCACGGCGTATCCGACCGGTTCCGGATCGCCAGGCCCGTTCGAAAGAAACACGCCGTCCGGTCCCATCCTTAGCACATCTTCGGCCGATGTCTGCGCCGGCACGACCTCAACTTCGCAATTGTGGTCCACCAGCAACCTGAGAATGTTCTGTTTGATCCCGAAATCGTACGCCACCACGCGAAACTTCCGCGCTCCGCCATCATTTTCCGCCTCGCCCATCTGCTCCGACCAGGGTGACGTCGCCAGCTCGATCGATCCCGTTTCCCAGTGATACGACTTCTTGCAAGTCACCTGGCTCGCGAGCTCTTGCCCCGCCATGCTCGGCACTTGCTTCGCTTCGAAAACGAGTTGGTCGGCCGGCGTCTCGTCCGTAGCTACGATACCGCGCATGGCGCCTGCATTCCGAATGTGCCGCACCAGCGCCCGCGTATCAATGTCCCAGATAACCGGAATCTTGTGCCGGTTCAAATAAAGCTGCGCCGTCTCCGCCGACCGCCAGTTCGAAGACACTTGCGAGAACTCCCGCACGATCAGGGACTCTATGTATGGCCGCGAAGATTCCTCGTCGTCGCGGTTTGCTCCCACGTTTCCGATGTGCGGGTAGGTCAAGCAGACAATCTGGCCGGCGTAGCTAGGGTCGGTGAAAACTTCCTGATATCCGGTGAGGCTAGTATTGAAAACGACTTCGCCGCCGCGGCGCGTGATCGCGCCCGCCGCGCGGCCGTTAAAGACGCGCCCGTCTTCCAGCGCGAGAATCGCGGGTCGGTGCTGAACTTCCGTCAGTGGCTCCTCCCGTGCGGCTCATCTACTTTTGCTGCTCACTTGGTTTTTGCTTCGGTTGTGGAGAGCGAACCGAAATGATCCACCGGCCAGTACGCGAAAACGGCGCGCCCATAAATGTACCGGCTGGCCACCGGCCCGAAGACGCGCGAATCGTTCGAACTGATGCGGTGATCCCCCATCACGAAATAATCATCCATGGGCACACGCTCCGGTCCAAAGTCGCCCGGATCCTCGTACTGCGGGGGAACATACGGCTCGGCGATCGGATGGCCGTTCACGTACACGGTGCCCTGCCGGATTTCGACCGTCTCTCCCGGCAATGCGATGACGCGCTTGATGAACGATTTCGTCCGGTCCAGCGGATACCAGAAGACCACCACATCGCCACGATGAATCGGCTCAAAACGGTAAACAAATTTGTTGATGAATATTCGCTCCTGGTCCGAGAGCAGCGGCGCCATGCTCGTGCCCTCGACTTTTACCGGCTGATAGAGGAATACGATGATGACCAGCGCAAGACCAATGGCAATGAGAAGATCGCGCGTCCAGACGCGAATCTCATTTCGCAAAGAATGTACGGCGCTCGGTCGTTCCGCGGTCGTAACTAAGATTGACCCACCAGCCGCGAGACTGGAGGACGATCCCGTCGCAGGGTTTTCCGGAACCTCAGTGGTCAGGAGTAATTTCTCGTCCTTGTTTTGCATTTTTCCGCTGCCTCGTATTTATAACACGTTCGCCACGGCTGACGCCAGATTGGAATTCCACATGAGCGCAGCATCGTCTCGACTTTTCCCGCGCTGTTCCATAGGATTCCCGCTGTGCTCCCCTGCGTTGCCTTGCTTTTTGCGGAGCCAGCCTTGAATCTGGATGGCTCGCGATGCCACTGTCCAGCGGAGGACTGACCCCGATGCGCGCCACGCTCTTTGAATTCAACAACCGTTTTTGGATTATCGGATTTATCTTCTGGGGTGGTTTCTCTCTCTATCCGGTTGATCACGTCAATTTCGGTGTTGGCCTATTGCATCTCCTGGCACCGCGCATGGACCCCAATGGCGCCCAAGGGAATTTATGGCTCCGCGTTATCTTTGCGGGCGGAGCGCTCCTGGTCTTCCTTGCGGCCCTTCTCCGCACCTGGGCCACGGCCTACCTGCGAACCGAAATCGTCCACGACGCCGGCCTCCATTCCGAAGCGCTCGTCGCTGACGGTCCTTATCGCTACCTGCGAAACCCCCTGTATTTCGCGAACATTCCCATGGCTGCAGGGGCCGGAGTCATGGCCAGCCAACTCGGCTGGCTGGTGATCGTGCTCGGCATGTGGTTGTTCATGTACCGGTTGATCCTGCGCGAGGAAGATGGGCTGCTCCAATCGCAGGGCGATGCCTATCGCGCTTACTTGAAGGCTGTTCCTCGGTTGTGGCCCTCGCTCACGGCACGCGTTCCGTCGAGTGGTGGTCAGCCGCGCTGGGGCCAAGCTGTCGCGGGTGAGATGTTCATCTGGCTCTTTGGACTGGGGGTCTTGTGCTTCGCGGTGACTTTGCGGTTTAAGCTGTCGGCGGTGATCTTCGTCGCCAGCCTGGTGCTGTACTTCGCTCTCGTTTTTGCGGTCAAGAAGCGCGCCGCTCAATCGCCGCCAAACGCATAATTTAGGGAAGCCAGCGCCGCGATCATGGCTGTCTCCGTCCGCAAAATCAGCTTCCCGAGTGATACTTGTTTGAATCCAGATTGTTGCGCCGCTTCCAATTCCTTATCCGTCCAGCCGCCTTCCGGTCCGATTGCAATCGCTGCCTTCGCTGTCTTTTGGCCCGCTAGGACCTCGCGCATCGTTGGAGCGTCTGGTCGTTCCGACAGAATCAACTTCAAACCGTCTCCCGCCAATGAAAAGGCAGGCTCCGGTCTCGCCAGTGCTCCTAGAAAAGGCAGCCGCAGCCGCCGCGACTGCTGCGATGCCTCTGCAAGTATCTTTTTCCACCGTTCCGCGCGTTTCTCCGCCGCGCCGAGCAGAGCTTTTTCGCTCCGCGCCGCCGCCAGCGGCACAATCGTGCTGACACCCAGCTCCGTCGCTTTCTCGATCGCCCATTCGAACGCATCAAATTTCACCACCGCCAGGAGCAGCGTTACATCTGCTGCAGACTGGTATGCTGGCAGCTCTTCCACGAGCGCAAACTCCACGCGATCGCGCCCGACTTTCTCTATCCGCCCCAGCCACACTTTTTCCCCGTCGCTCAGCTCGTAGAGCTGGCCAGCTTGCGCACGCAGCACGCGGCCAAGGTGATGCGCAGCATCCCCTTCCAGAACTGCCCGCGTTCCTTCAAATTGCTTAACGAAAAATCGCCGTCGCACGCAGCGATTCTACCGCAGTGGCGAGGGAACTACCCGAAGATGTCTTTCACTTTGTCGAAGAGCGTCGAATTTCGCTCCGCAGGCTTGTTTTCCACTTTCAATGTGGCGCCAAGCTGCTCCACCAGCTTCCTCTGTTCGCGGGTGAGCTTCACCGGCGTCATTACGCGCACGTGATAATACAAATCACCCTTGCCGCCGCCGCGCGGATCCGGCATGCCCTTGCCCTTGATGCGAAACACCGCGCCGCTCTGCGTGCCCTCTGGAATTTTCAGGCGCTCTTCACCGTTCAATCCCGGCACCTGAAGCTCCGTCCCCAGCGCCGCCTGCACTACGCTCACGGGGATGGTGCAGTACAAATCCGCGCCGCGCCGCTCGAAGAACGGATGCTCTTTCACTTCGAGAACGACGTACAAATCCCCTGCTGGCCCGCCGTTTGGCCCGGGCTCGCCTTCTCCCCCCACGCGCAGCCGCGTTCCCGTATCTACGCCCGGTGGAACCCGCAGGTCGATGGTTCGCTCGCGGTCTACGCGGCCCTGGCCACGGCAGTCCGGGCAGCGCTCGCGGATAATTTGTCCCGCGCCCTGGCACGCCGGGCAAGTGCGGGTAATGGTGAAAAATCCCTGCTGGTAGGCAAGCTGACCGCGTCCGCCGCAAGTCTGGCATGCGGCCACGCCGGTTCCCGCCTTCGCTCCCGTACCGTTGCACACTTCGCAGTATTCCTGACGCGCCAGCTTGATCTTTGTCGTCACGCCCGCTGCCGCTTCTTCAAAGGTCAGCGACATGTCGTACCGCAAATCCGCCCCGCGCTGCACGCGGCTTCGCCCGCGGCGTCCCCCCGAAAAGAGATCCTCGAACCCGAAAAAGTCCCCGAAGATGTCGTTAAAATCGTGAAAGATCGTGCTATTGAAATCCGAGCCGCTCGCGCCGGAAAGCCCGGCGTGCCCATAGGTGTCGTACACCTGCCGCTTATGCGGATCACTCAGCACGCTGTATGCTTCGGTGGCCTCGCGAAACTTCACCTCGGCTTCCTGTTTGTTCTGGGGATTCCTGTCTGGATGCCACTTCAGCGCAGCCTTGCGGTACGCCGACTTGATCTCGTCCACGCTGGCCGTCCGTGCGACGCTGAGCAGTTCATAAAAATCCCGTTGATTCACGTTCGCCATTCCCGCTCCTCATCGCCTCTCAATTCACGCTCTTCTTCGATGCCCCGCTCGGGTGCACGGCTACACGGACCATTGCCGGCCGCAGGACGCGCCCATGAAACACATAGCCGGGCTGAAAAACCTGAAGGATCGTGCCGTCTTCGTGCTCCCTGGTCTCTGTGCGGTCCATCGCCTGGTGCAAATGCGGATCAAATGCTCTTCCCACCGGTTCGATCCGTTCGGCTCCCAGGCGCGTCACATGTTCCAGCAGCTGCTTGTAGATCAGCTCAAAACCTTTCCTATAATTCTCGTACTCCGCCTCGCGGTGCGCTGCCAGGGCGTGCTCAAATCCGTCGATTACGGGAATTAGCCCTTCGATCATCCGCGCCGTCGCGCGCTTGGAGTCTTCCGCGCGCTCCTTCTCGATTCGCTTCCGGTAATTGTCGAAGTCCGCCTGCCGCCGCAACAGCGTCTGCCGCAGATCTTCGAGGTCGGTAGCGAGCTTCGTGACTTCAGCGTCCGCGCGCTCCGCATCCGCCGCGACCGCCTTTGCCTCAGCCGATTGCTCGGCGTCGCCGCCTTGCGCGTCGTTCTCCACATTCGCACTCGTATTGAGGTCCTTCTCAGACACTTTTCCACGTCTCCCATGTAAAAAGTTTTTCAAATCTTGCTCAGCGTTTCGCTGAAAAGCTGCGCCACGTAGGCCACTGCCGTCATCGCGCGCTCGTAATGCATGCGCGTCGGTCCTAGCCCGCCGAGCGAGCCTTGCATTTGATCGTGCGTCATGTATCGGGCGCTGATCAGCGCCAGATTCTCTCCCGCCTGCGAAATCTCTTTCACGCCGATCTGCACATGCACTGGTTCCGGCGTGTCGATGCATGCATTCAGCACTGCCACTAGCCGGTGTTTTTCCTCGATCGCTGCCAGGAGGTCGCGCAGTTGCCCCTGATTCGCAAACTCCGGCGTCCCGACGATCTGCGCCGTCCCTTCGACATGTACATGAAGCGCAGATTCATCACCTAGCACGGCGGGGTCGCAGAGCGTCAGTGCCCTTGAGATGATCCCTTCGTACCTCTCGCGTTCCGTCGCCAGCTTTAGCAGCAAGTCGCCGCGGATCGCCTCCAGCGTCCAGCCGGAATACTGCCGGTTCAGGAATTCCGCCGTTGCGTCCAGCTCGCTCTGTGAAAAGCGCCGGTTGGGCCGCAGAATTTTGTCTCGCGTGATTCCCCCCGGCGAAATCAGCACCACCACTACGCGTCCATCCGGCAGCAGCCACATTCGCACGTGCTCCAGCACGGTTTTCGCCAGCGGAGGGGACACAATTATTCCCAGACCGTTGGACACTTCCGCCAGCACATGTCCGGCTCGCTCGGTAACCTCTTCCGAAGTCGTCGCCCCTTTGAACTCGCGCCGAATCCAGTCGCGGTCTTCGACGCTCAATGTCGCCTGCGAGGCAATCTCCTGTGCAAAAAAACGGTACGCTGCCGCTGTGGGCACACGCCCTGCCGAAGTATGCGGCTGGTAAAGCAACCCGCCGTCCTCGAGGTCGGCCATCACGTTGCGGATCGTGGCCGTGCTCAGCGTCTCCTCAAACCGCTTCGAAATCGCTCGGGAAGACACGGGTTCGCCCGTCTCAATGTAGGTGCGCACGATATCCGCCAGAATCTGGCGATTTCGCCGTTCTTGGAGTGCAGCATTCCTCATAACAGCACTCTACTCCTAGTGCCAAAGAGCGCTACGTACAATTGTAGGAAGCGTGTCAAGCACCGTCAACGCGAACTCAAACCGAGGTTGTCCCCGCGGTTTGCAGGGGGGCTTGCCCCACTCACGCCGAGTTTCCCACTGAATGGAGGAAGGCTCAGTTGTTGTCAATCTGAGCGCGCTGCAGCTTGTCCGAGTAATCGATATAGACCGTCTTCCATTCCGTGAAGAAATCGATCGCCGCGATCGCCGCTTCGCGATGACCGTTTCCTGTTTGCTTCGTCCCGCCAAACGGCAGATGCGTCTCGGCTCCAATCGTCGGCGCATTCACGTATACAATTCCCGTGTACAAATCGCGAGTCGCCTGAAACGCGCGGTTCACATTCCGCGTGTAAATCGAAGCCGACAGTCCATAGGCAACGCCGTTCGCCACCTCGACCGCCTGCTCCAGGCTGTCAATGGGAATCACCGAAACCACCGGGCCGAAAATTTCTTCCTGTGCGATCCGCATTCTCGGGGAACACTCGCCAAACACCGTCGGAGCGTGGAACCAGCCCTTCGCAAATGGGCCGCCCTCCAGCCGATTCCCGCCCGTCAACAACTTCGCACCCTCATTTTTCCCGATCTCCACGTACTCCATCACCGTCTTGAGTTGTTGCTCGTTGATGCACGGCCCCATCTCCACGGACGAGTCCAGCCCATTGCCCACCTTCAGCAACTTCGCCCGGTCAACAAAGCGCTCCATAAACTCCTTGTACACCGCCTTGTGCAACGCGATCCGGCTCGCCGCGGTACACCGCTGTCCCGTCGTTCCAAATCCGCCCCAGATCGCTCCATCCACCGCCAAGTCCAAATTCGCATCATCCATCACGATGATAATATTCTTGCCCCCCATCTCCAGACTGTAGTGCTTGAAGTCCGGCGCGCAGGCCTCTGCGATGAGCCGCCCCACGGCAGTCGATCCCGTAAAGCTGATCACAGGCACGTCCTTATGCCTCGTTAGCGGCGCGCCTGCATTCGGACCGTCGCCGCTCACCAGGTTCACTACACCTCGCGGCACGCCCGCTTCCGTCAACACCTGCACCAGGTGATATGACGACAACGGCGTATCCTCCGCCGGCTTCAGCACGAGCGTATTTCCGCAGATCAGCGCCGGCATCATCTTCCAGGACGGAATCGCCATCGGAAAATTCCACGGTGTGATCATCCCGCACACACCGATCGACTGCCGCACGCTCATCGCAAATTTGTTCGGCAGCTCCGACGGCGTCGTCTGCCCAAACAGCCGCCGCCCCTCGCCCGCCATGTAGTACGTCATGTCGATGGCTTCCTGAACGTCGCCCCGCGTCTCCGCCAGGACTTTGCCCATCTCCCGCGTCATGTCCTTGGAAAATTCTTCCTTGCGTTGCAACAGCAGCTCCGCTGCACGAAACAAGATCTCTGCTCGTTTCGGCGCCGGCACCAGCCGCCATTTTTTGTACGCTTCTTTCGCCGCGTCCACCGCTGCGTTTACATCTTCCTCCGTCGAGGACACGAACATCCCTACCAGTTCCTCCGTATTCGCCGGATTGCGGTTCTCATACGCTTTTCCGCTCCGCGACTCCACCCACTCGCCATTAATGAAATTCTTGAAAATTCTGGGCGCAACTGCCGTAGCCATGCTTCCTCCTGGAATGCTCTCTAGCGATCCCCTGCTTGTCGGCCTGTCCTCTGCGGGTTCGAACGCGAGCACTACCGCGTGGAAACTAAATTCTATAGTCGCTCCGCAATCGCGTCAAACTCACCATTCGAAATTAGGAGCCCATTCTTGCGATTTTGCTTACAATCCACCGGTGCTGCTTTTTGCCCAACATCGGTCTGAAGAATAAAAATAATCCGACAAGCGAGAGTGACGAATATGGGACATAAACAAACACGGGACCTGCAATCAGCGAACAGCTTTGCCCTCCTGACCCGGCGCAGCCTGTTGCAACGCGCGGGCTGGGCCATTGCGGCGGCAGCGCTCCCCTTTCGAGAGGCGCTGGCCGCGGTGCCCGTTAGCTCAGTGATGACCAAGCTGAGCACTTATATGAGCGAGGCCGGCAACCGCGCGCTGCCGCACGAGGTAATCGAGAAGGCCAAGCACCATATCCTCGACACCTTAGCTGCAATGATTTCGGGTTCCCAGCTGCCACCGGGGCGCGCGGCCCTCAAATTCGCCAGTGCCTACGGCGGCGAGAGGGTATCCACGGTCGCTGGCTCGAAAATCCTCTGTGGCCCGATCGAGGCGGCACTCACGAATGCCATGCTCGCGCATTCCGACGAAACAGACGACTCACACGCGCCGTCGCAATCGCATCCAGGCTGCGCGGTGGTACCCGCCGCACTGTCGGTAGGAGAGAAATTCGGCGTCACCGGAAATCAGTTCCTTCGCGCCGTGACGCTTGGATACGACATAGGGCCGCGCATAACCATGACCCTCGGGGCCTTGGACCTTCAGATGAAGGGTCACAAGAGCACCCATAGTATCGCCGGAGTCTTCGGCGCCTCCGCGGCTGCCGGGTGCGTGGCAAGTCTGAACGCTCAGCAGATGCGATGGCTGCTCGATTACTCCGCACAACAATGCTCCGGCATCTTAGCCTGGCAGCGCGATACGGATCATATCGAAAAGGCTTTTGCCTTCGCCGGGATGCCCGCGCGCAGCGGGACCACTGCGGCCTTGTTGGTTCAGTCGGGGTGGACTGGTGTCGACGACATCCTGTCGGGCCCCGACAATTTCCTCCTGGCCTACACGCCCGAAGCCAATCCTGAGGGTCTAATCGAGAAGCTCGGCGAACGCTACGAGGTCACGCGGACAAACATCAAGAAATGGACCGTGGGATCTCCCATCCAGGCGCCCCTTGACGCCATGGAGAGCCTCCGGAAGCGGCACCCGTTCGACCCCGAGCAGGTGCGGCAGATGATCGTCAGGCTGGCCGTCAACGAGGCCAAGACCGTGAACAACCGCGAGATGCCGGATATCTGCCTCCAGCACATGATGGCGGTGATGTTGATGGACAAAACCGCCTCGTTCCAGGCGGCGCACGACAAGCCGCGCATGGAGGATCCAGCGATCCTCCGTCAGCGCGCGAAAATTCAGCTCGTCCCCGATGAAGAGCTCCAGCGGCGGCTGCCTCGGCGGGAGGCGATTGTCGAGATTACGCTCACCGACGGAACGCGTCTTAGCGAGCATGTAGAAGCGGTGCGCGGCACCGCCGAAAATCCCATGACCCGCGACGAGGTGGTCGCGAAATCTCGCCAACTCATGGAGCCTGTCCTCGGCGCTCAGACTTGCGCGAATCTCGTCGAGAGAGTGCTTGGGCTCGAAAGTGTGAAGGATATCCGAGAGCTTCGACCCTTACTTCAAGGAATATAACCACGTAATTGCGATTCAGGTATCCTTGCACGTAAGAGTTGCGCAAGGTACTAGGAAGGGATTTGTGATAGAGTTGGCGCAACCGGACCGGTCAAAATGGAAATTCCGGTCTAATGGAGGAAGCGACAATGAATACCATAGCGAAGTTCGGTTTACTCGCTGGCGGTTTGATGTTCGCTGGCGGGACGCACGAAGAAGATCCACCAAGTCTCGCACAGGTCGTGGCCTTGGACGAATGCGATCCGGCCACTTTCAATGCCCCGACCGCGGTTGGACCGGACTTCTGCAAGAACGTCGCGGTTGGAGCAGCCACCAAGTTCTCCGACTTATTTGCAAAGGCAGCCGCTGGAACTCCGGACCCGAACTGGGACTTCGAACCTGACACACTCAACATCAAGAAAGGGACCACTCTTACCGTATTCGACCAGGGCGGCGAGCCTCACACCTTCACCGAGGTGGCGCAGTTCGGTGGTGGCTTCATACCGGGGCTCAATGCGCCAGGAGAGGACACGGTTCACGAATGTGCCGGCGGCTTTTCGAACGTCGCGGTGGCCAAGACCCGAATCCTTCAAGGCAGCCAACGCCAGATCACGGGTCTGTCGAAAGGTAAACATCTTTTTCAGTGCTGCATCCATCCTTGGATGCGCACGGAAGTCGAGGTGAAATGACCCGTGGCACGCGAGAGAAAGAGAGCGCGAGCCGGGCGCTAGAAGAGCCAGATACCTGATGCAAACAAGTGATTTCGCCAACTGAGAATTGGCGGTGAAGTGGCGATGTCTCAACATCTTGCGGAATTCTCGTTGTCTACTTCGCTTGCTTTGCGGGCGGGGGCCAGCTATCAGTTCTTGCTGTTGTTCGACTTGTCCACGACCACCGCCCCAGCCTTCATCACCCACTTCACGTCGTTCAGCACCACATTGATGTCCGCCAGCGGATCGCCTTCCACCGCCGCCAAGTCCGCGAAATATCCCGGCGCCACCGCACCAAGCTCATTTTCTTTTCCCAACAGAGCTGCGGCGTTCACCGTAGCCGTTCGTAGCGCCTGTTCCGGCGTCATCCCTGCTTTCACAAACCACCCCAGCTCGCGCGTATTCTGCCCGTACATGGTGTAGATCGCGTCCGAGCCCATGGCAATCTTCACTCCCGCTTTGAACGCTTTTCGCGCCGTCTCCACATTCCGCGGGATAAACGCCTGCAATCGCTCTTTGTATCCCGGCGCGTAGCCAATCTTGTCTCCGTTCTCGAGGTAGTAGCGGTTGTGATCGATCGTCGGAACATAGAACGTTCCGCGTTTCACCATCTCCTGGATCGTCGCGTCATCCATGTCCGTCGCATGCTCGACGGAATCGGCTCCCGCCCGCACGGCATCGCGCGCTCCATCCGGCCCGTAGGAATGAACCGCAATCTTCTTCCCGAACTTGTGCGCCATGTCGACCGCCGCTTTCATCTCCTCGTAGGTATACGTCTCAAAACCGGTCACATCGTCATCCGTCCCTGTCGACCCATACAGTTTGATTAAATCCACCCCTGCCGCGACCTGTTGACGTACCGCCTTCAATACTTCCGGAACACCGTCAGCGAATTCGCCTCCCGGAATCGAACCCTCCTTCTTGTAAGGCATCTGCGTGGCATACAGACCGTAACCGGAGACAAACATGCGCGGCCCGATCATTTCACCTGCGTTGATGAGATCGCGCATGGCGATGTCCATGTACTGATCCGCGCTCAAATCGCGCACCGTCGTCACACCTGCTTCCAGCGTCCGCATCGCCCCTTTCCGCGCCAGAAAGACTTCAACCGACGGTGGATTATTGGTGATCTGTTTCAGCATCGGCTCGCCGGGCGTCTCGTCCGTGTACATCGTCATGTGCGTGTGCACATCGATGAGTCCCGGCAATCCCGTGTACTTCGAAAGGTCGATCGTTTCCGCTCCGGCGGGAATCGCGGAGGTATCCGTCGTCACGCTTCGTATCTTGTCTCCCTCGATGATCACGATCGCGTTCGTCCACAGCTTGCCCTTCGCATCCCAGAGCTTCCCGAATCGCACCGCCTTCACTTGCTTCGCCGCCGCCCTCTCCTGCGCAAGAAGGCCTATCGCCGCAAACGCACACATCCCCGTCACAAACGCCGCGCGAGCCAATCTCATGAGACCATTCCCCCTGCTTGCGCAGAAACACACCATGCGCAGTCCCTGACTTCTAATTCATCTTTGCTTGGAAAACAATGGTGAAAAACGACCGCGAACCGAAGCCCAGCTTATTGCCGCCGCGCTATTTGTGCTGCCGGAGTTGTCACCGCCGACGAACTGACGGGAGGCAGCGGCGGCGCAACTCCCGCCGTCTGTGACCCCAGCCCCAGTCGTTGCAGTGTCCGCGCGTCCAGCTTTCCGGTGGGATTCAGGCCGTGCGTTTCCTGAAACTTCTTGACGGCCTCCAAGGTCGAGGCATCCCACTTCCCGTTTGGCGTGCCTGCAAACGAACCATCCTTGGCAAGCGCCTGCTGAATTTCCGAAATCCGGTCGGGAGTCGGGGCTTTTTGTCCCCGCTCGCGCCGGCCAGATCGCCTGGATGATTTCGTCCGGCGCACCTTGCTGCCGGACGTCGTGGATGATTTCTTCTTAGACGTGGAGGTCTCCGCCTGGGCGGAACCCCCACACACACTCAGCCCTACAACAATGAGCAGCGTCAGGGCTAGGTGGGTCGCTTTTCGCATGCGTCGCTTGTTTGCCGTTCTGGGTAACCTTATTGCTGGTGATCCGACGGCACAACGCCCGGCAAAAACACCGTGCTGACTTTGTCGTCTTGCCGCCGCAGAACCTTGAACACCACATTATCGCCCGGCTTCAGCTTGGCCACTGCCCGGCGATAGTCCTCCACCGAATTCACCTGTTCACGGTTGATCTCCGCGATCACGTCCCCGCGCCCGAATCCAGCGTCATCCGCGAAACTCGCCGGTTCGACATTCGTCACCAGCACGCCCTTCTGCCCTTCCAGGCCCACTTTCCGTGCACGTTCTGGCGTCAGTTCGTCCACGCGCAGCCCGAATTCCGCCGGCGCTGCTTCGCCCGGCTGATCACCCGCCCTGCCGGCTGAGTTTGGGAAGACCCGCGTGCGATCCTCCACGGTTGCCGTCGTTTCCTTTTGTTGACGGTCGCGCATGTAGGTCAGCTTCACCTTGCTGCCGATCGTCGCCGTCGCTATCGGGTTCACCAGGTCGTTTCCGCTCTTCACCGCCTGGCCGTTTACGCTGGTAATCACGTCGCCGCCCTTCAGCCCCGCCTTCTCCGCCGGGCTGCCCGGCTCGACGTTTTCAATGACCACACCATAGGGCGCACCCAGCGACTTCAACGTAATTCCGTTTGTCCCCAGGTCTTCCTGGAAGCCCACGCCGATAGACCCGCGCGTCACGCGCCCTTTCGCCGTGAGCTGGTTATACACATTGATGGCCGTGCTTGACGGGAGCGCAAACCCGACTCCTTCGTATCCCCGGCTCCCCGTTATAATCGCCGTGTTAATTCCAATCACCTCTCCCGCTAGATCCACCAACGGTCCGCCCGAATTTCCCGGGTTGATGGCCGCATCCGTTTGGATAAATCGTTGGAACTGTCGTCCGAGCCCGATGCCTCCGCGATCCTTAGCGCTGATGATGCCCGCCGTCACCGTCGCCTGCAGTCCAAATGGACTGCCGATCGCCAGCACCCAATCCCCTACCTGCACGCCGTCGGAATTCCCCAGTTTCGCCGTTGGCAAATCCTTCCCGGCATCAATCTTGATGACCGCCAGGTCTGTCTCTTCGTCTATTCCGACAACCTTGGCCGTGTACTTGGTGGGATCGCCATTCAGTTGCACCTGAATCTTCGTCGCCTGCTCCACCACATGGTTGTTCGTCAGGATGAAACCCTTCTTGTCCACAATCACGCCCGAACCGAGGCTCCGCTCGGCCTGAGGCGGCCCATCTTTCTGCCCGTCGAAGAACCGGTCGAAGAAATCCTGCATGGGATCTTCTTGGTCGTACGGCTGCGAGCGCCGCTTCTTGGAAGTACGCCGTTCGAGCACCTGCGTCGTCGCGATGTTCACGACCGCGGGCTCCACGCGATTCACAATGCTCGCGAACGAATTGGAAGACGGCACGGGATCGGGCGTGGCGAGCGGTGTCGCGCTCGCGCCTGAAAATGGCAGTGTCTTCATCGCCGACACGCGGCCGGAAATCACCGACCCAATCAGTATCCCCACCGTTAAGGTGAATGCCACGAACGCGGCCGCCAAGATCTTGCGCCGCCTCGCCCAGCTGAAAAGTTCCTTCACTTGCTCCCCCATGTTACGTGCTCCTGTCTTTCCGGACCGCGCCCTGGACCACGGTCCTCAATCTAAAATTATAGCACCGCAACTTGGTTGCGGTGTTCACTTACAGGCTCTGCGCCTGGTAAAACACTGTCCCAAAGGACGGGTCGTTCAATGATACAGGCACCTTCCACCCTCCTTATTGGACGCAGGAAACCCTAAATTTGTTGTCAACGGTAGCACAACCCATCCTGCGGATTTGCGTAACCCCCTGGAATCTAGGGGTTAATCCTGATATCTCGCGCCCAGGGGGGAACAGCTCTGTTAACACTTGCCTCTTCCTTTGCGTCTAGCTGGTGTATAGGCATTTGCTCTCGATGGCTTGACCGTGGGATCCAGCGTTGACTTCCGAACCGCAAGCATGGAACGTCAGGTTGTGACTGCCGGGCCTGTGACCCATTTGCAGGGCGACGACTCGCTCATCAGCGCCGCACGCGACGGCGATCGAGCTGCTTTCGCCCACCTCTACGCCCGCTACGCCCGCATGGTCCACGGCATCCTTCTCGCTCGGGTTCCCCCGTGCGAAGTCGACGATCTCGTGCAAGAAGTATTTCTATCGGCGCTCCGTCAACTCCACGCTCTGCGCGACGTCGCTCGTTTCGGAGCGTGGCTCGCCGCTATCACTCGCAACCGCGCCAACGACTACTACCGGAAAGCTGGGCCGGACGCCACGCTCACCGAACCCGTTTCCGAAAACCAGGCAGACAACCGGACGAACAACCACGCTGTAGAGGAAGAAGCTGTCATGATTCTGGCGATGATTCGCACCCTCCCGGAACCTTATCGGGAGCCCCTCATCCTCCGTTTGGTAGAAGGCATGACTGGCCCGGAGATCGCCGCGCGCACCGGGCTGACGCACGGCTCCGTTCGCGTCAATCTATATCGGGGCATGCAACTGTTGCGCGAAAAACTTGGGCAGACAACACCTGGTGCAAGGTTCGGCCCGGCATGAGCCGTCGTGAAAGTGCGAATGGTTGGAAATACACTATGCGCAAAAGGAATGATCGATGAAAGACGATTACTTGTGGGATGGCTCTGGCGAGCCTGACTCCGAAATTCAAAGACTCGAAACGGCACTCGGGCGCTACCGTCACAACCTCCCTGCCCCCGCGATCGAAGCGATCGCCGAGATTCGCCCGAAGGCGACCCGCTCGCGCTTTCTGAACTTCCGCTTGTCGTTCGGACTGGCTGCCGCCGCCGCCCTCCTAATTGCAGTCACACTGTTTATTTACTTGCGCCCGAAGCCCGCCACCGATCTGGGTCCAGCGTGGGATGTGGCACGCCTGGAAGGCGCACCGCGTGTAGGATCGCATTCCATTAGCGCAAATGGAGGTATAGGCAAGCTTGGCGTCGGCCAAACACTCGTAACCGACAGTTCGTCGCGAGCGACCATCTCGCTCGATGAAATCGGTCGCGTCGACGTCGACGCAGGCACGCGGCTCCGTGTGGTCAGGAATGGCCCCGATCGGAAGCGCCTCGCGCTCGATCGCGGAACGATTCATGCAACCATTTGGGCGCCGCCGGGCGAGTTTGTCGTGGATACCCCTTCCGCTGTCGCTGTGGACTTGGGATGCGTTTACACTCTCCATGTGGACGATTCCGGCGCAGGCCTCCTGCGCACCACTCTGGGCTGGGTCGGTTTCAAACTCAACGGCCACGAATCCTTCATCCCCGCAGGTGCTGTCTGCTCGACCCGCCCAAAGATCGGCCCAGGCACCCCGTACTTTGAAGATGCTTCAGCCTCGTTTCGCGAAGCCTTGTCCAAATTCGATTTTGCGGGCCACACGCCGGAAGAACGCAGCGCCACACTCGATGTCATACTTGCGCAGTCTCGCAGCCGCGATGCTCTCTCTCTCTGGCATTTGCTGGCCCGCGTTAGCGACTCCGAACGCGCTCGCGTCTACGACCGCCTGCTCGCCCTCGCTGCACCTCCAGCGGGAGTGACGCGCGAAGGCATCCTGCGCCTCGATCAACCGATGCTGGACTCGTGGTGGAATTCGCTCGGTTTCGGCGACGTCTCGCTCTGGCACACCTGGGAACACGATTGGTCGCAGCGCCAGACCAATGCCAAGTGAGTTGCGCCCAACACCGAAGAGCGGCTTCTTCCGTCAGTAAGGTTGTGTAAGACTCCATCCCAACTCTTTATCCCTCCATTCACCGCGAAGTTGTTAACAGCTGTCTTCCTGTGGGCGTCTTGTCTCCTGAAGGTTGAAACAATTCGGAAGGAGACCAGAGAATCCATGACACCCCAACAGATTCGTTCACCCCGATTTGCTCTCGCACTTTTGGTCGCTTCGCTGGGTATCGCAACTATTGCGCAGGCAGGCCCGCCTCTCATTTGCCACACCATTGAAATCGGACAGGCAAAGTCCTTGCCGTGGATCAGTCACAGTTGGAACCTCAGCGGCAACGAGACCTACGACCTGAAAAACCTCGTAAGGGACACACTGGATATTCTCGGCCCAGACACTCCCGTCCTGGTGCGCATGGAAACTCTTCGCCGCGCAACTCTCTATGCTCGCAAGGACCCCTTGACAGCCAAGGAGCTGCTCGCCAGGCTTCACGCTCGCGCAACCTCTGCTGAATCCGCGGGTCATCCCGATGCTTTGGCATGGTTTGACGTCGGCTATCTTGCGGAAACCTACAAGCAATGGATTGGCAAGGACGAACACAATCCCGCGGCGGGGGTCGATGGCTACACACTCGTGAAAAAGGCGATCGGCCTGCGTGGCCAGGATCCACAGATCGAATTTGCCGCGGCGTTGATTACCCTCTCCGGCCCGCCGGAGGAACATCGCCAGCACGCGCTGCGAGCCTTGGCCGGAGCAAAGAGCGATCCACTCCTGGCTCAAAACCTCGCGACCCACTTCATGGGACAGCAGAGCCAGACCATGTCCGAGATGCTCGCAAAAAACTCGTCCTCGAACTGAGCCAGAATCACTCACATGCCCGGGGCTCACCTCGCCTTCACAGCAGCCGAGGCGGGCCCCAAGTCCTCTCACCGGTTAGGATTTGCTCTTGACTTCTGCTCCCTGTTCAAGCATAAAAGAGTCAGCCGCGCTTGCGGCGAACACGTGGCGATTTAGGGCAACTTGCTCCACGTAAAAAACTGCTAAAGAGCTGTTGAGTTTCCCAGAAACTTCTTCTGAGACCCTCCGAGCACTCTTTGGCCGGAGGGATATTTATTTCCCCCTCCGCCCTGCCCAAATCGAACACCACGAAGCCTTACGCATTGCGCAGTCTGTTTGTGAAGGCAATTTTAGCGGCCCCGGCTCGGTCGCGGGCCTCTTCTGCTTCGTGCGAGGCCGTAACATAACATGCGTACCGCCCTCGCTTCATGAAAGGTGACTCATGTCCGGTCTATACGAACTGCGCTGCAGAGAATGCGGCAAAACCTGGGGCAACATCCCGCGCTCCTTCTGCGAAGATTGCTTCTCCCCGCTGGAAGTGGCCTATGACTACGACTCTCTGAAGAAAATCGCGCGCCGGGAAAATCTCTCCACTCGCTCCTTCAATATGTGGCGCTATGCCGAGCTACTCCCGCTTCCCGAAGGCTACGAGCCGCCCAACGCCGTTGGCGGAACACCGCTTGTCCCTGCCAGAAACCTTGCCGCACGTTGGGGCGTCAAGAATCTCTTCCTCAAGAACGACGCGGTCTGCTTCCCTTCTCTCTCCTTCAAGGACCGCGTCGTCGCCACTGCTCTAGCCGCCGCGCGTCGTTTCGGCTTCGCGACCGTTGGCTGTTCCTCCACGGGCAATCTCGCCAACGCCGTCGCTGCACAAGCCGCGCAGCAAGGCTTCGATGCCTGCGTCTTCATTCCCGCTGACCTCGAGCCCGCCAAGGTCCTCAACACCGCCGTATACGGCGCGCGCATCGTGCGCATCAACGGCAACTACGATCAGGTCAACCGCCTCTGCGCCCAGATCCCCGACCGCTTCAATTGGGGACTCGTCAACGTCAACCTGCGCCCTTATTACTCCGAGGGCTCCAAGACCCACGGTTACGAAATCGCCGAGCAGCTTGGCTGGCGGTTGCCTGAAAACGTCGTCGTCCCCATGGCCGGCGGCTCTCTCATCACAAAAATCGCCAAAGCATTTCGCGAACTGATTACCCTCGGCTGGGTCGAAGACAAGCCCGTGCGCTTCTTTGGCGCGCAAGCCACCGGCTGCTCTCCCATTTCCTCCGCCGTCAAGCGCGGCCTTGCTCGCTTCGAACCGCAGAAGCCGAACACCATCGCGCGCTCTCTCGCCATCGGCAATCCCGCCGACGGGTCCTTCGCCATCAAACAAATTCGCGACAGCGGCGGCTGGGCCGAAGACATCTCCGATCCCGAAATCGTCGCTGCCATCAAGCTCCTCGCCGAAACCGAGGGGATCTTCACGGAAACCGCCGGTGGTGTCACCGCAGGTGTCACGGAAAAGCTCATCCGCGAAGGCCGCATTTCGCCCAGCGAAACCACTGTCGTTTGCATCACCGGCAACGGCCTCAAAACCACCGACGCCATCGCCGCGGAATTCCCGCCGACCGAAGCCATCGCGCCCTGCATCGAGGCTTTCGAGGCCTATCTCGACGCACAAGTTGCCGCTTCAGCATCGGTCGCCAGGGCGTGAATCATGATTCTCTGCATTCAACTTCTTCGCGAGTCACCTGTCACTAGTTACCAGACACTGGTCACCAGTCACTCGTTGCTAGTTTAGGAGACCTGGAAAATGCCCGTCACCATCGAAATCCCCACGGCCTTCCGTCGCTTCACCGACGGCGCGCCGAAAATCGACTGTAGCGCCAGCACCATCGGCGGCGCCCTCAACGAACTGACCACTCGTTTCCCTGCCATTGCCCGCCACGTCCGCGACGATCAAGGCCAGATTCGCCAATTCCTCAACGTCTATCTCAACGAAGAAGACATTCGCTTCCTCGGCGGCGAATCCTGTTCCGTCAAGGAAGGCGATCGAGTCCTCCTCGTCCCCTCCATCGCCGGAGGCTAGCTCCTATCGCTCCCGGATGGAGGATTTCTAGTCGGACGACCTGCCAAGACCAGAGGTAGGCTTCTCGTTCACGGGCCCACGGAACTTCTCGGCCCCCGTTCGCGTATCCTCTTTTGTCTGTTTGGAGGTGTGCCCATCCGTTACACGATTCGCTTACTTTCATTGCTGGCTCTTTTCGCTCCCCTGGCCCTCGCCCAATCCAAGATTGAAGTCGCCGATCTCCAGAATCATCCGTTCTCTGTCGACTTCCCTTCCGGCAGCCGGCTTCAAATAGAACTGCGCTCCGGCGATTTCCGCATCGTCGGCGGCGAAAACAACAAAATCTCCGTTCATCTTGAGGGCAAGAACGCCAACAATTCCAGGGATCTCACTGTCCGCTTCAAGCGCTCCTCGAGTGACGCGGAGCTGCGCGTGTCCGGCGGCCCGAGGAACGAGCTTCAGGTGACCATCGAGGTCCCCAAATTCACGGGCCTCTTCGTCCGCATGCCGGCAGGACAACTTGAAGTCGATGGCATCTCCGGCGACAAAGACGTCTCGCTTCACGCGGGTGAGCTCATCCTCTCCGTCGGCAATCCCTCCGACTATGCTCACGTTGACGCCTCCGTCACGTCCGGCGGCATCGAGGCCGGCCCTTTCGGCGAATCCCACGGCGGCCTCTTCCGCTCTTTCCATAAGAACGGCACGGGCAAGTATCAGCTTCACGCTCACGTCGGTGCCGGCGACCTCACAATGAGGTAAGTCCCTGTCCGCTTTTCGTTTGACATCTCTTCCTTCCCCACCTACGATGCCGCAAATCATGCGGTGTTCCAGTGCAACTTAAGCTGCAATCTCAATTCCGCGGGGATGTCGTCGTCATTCGCTGCAGCGGCCGCATCGTGGCTGGCGAGGAATCCCGCTCTCTTCAACTCGAGGTCGAAAAGCACACCCTCGAGACACAGAAATTCGTCCTCCAACTCGAAGAGGTCAGCTTCCTTGATAGCGGCGGTCTCGGAACTTTGGTTCGTCTCCTGGGCACGCTTCGCGCCGCCCGCGGCGACCTCAAACTCTGCCAGCTCTCTCCGTTCCTTCTCAAAGTTTTCGAAGCCACGAAATTGGCCGGCGTATTCCACGCCTACGCGTCCGAAAAAGAAGCGATCGACGCCTTCTCCAAGCGCGCGCACCATCCCCAGGGGTCACCGCACCCGTCCAATCCAAAAGTTTTGTGCGTGGAAGATTCCGCCGATCTCCTCGCTTACCTCAGCGCCTTGCTAAAACGCTCGGGCTACGATGTCTTCACCACAAAAAACCTCGGCGACGCCGCGACCTTCGTCAAGGCCACCAAGCCCGCGCTCGTCATTTGCGGCCCCAGTGCGCAAACCAACGCGCCTTTTTTCGAGAGGTTCCGCCTCAGCCATCCCAACGTCGAGCTCCTGCTCTTGCCGCTCGACTTCCACGCCACCGAAGCCGCCGAAGCTGGCTTGAACCTCGTCCATCGCATCCAGGCCCTGCTGAATCCTTCGCCATAAGCCATAGCTAAGGCTTCTCCCATCTCCCCGATTCCGCCGACCTGAACACCGCTTCAATCACCGCCATGTTCCGGATCGCGTCTTCCAGCGAAACCGGCACCTCGCTTCCCTCGCGGATCGCCCGCGAAAACAGCTCGCCCTGAATCGCGTACTGGTCACACGCGGCGAATTTTTCCGAAGTTCTCCCTTCGCCGAAAACGTCAGGCCCGTCATCAATGAAAATCCGGCTCGGCCGGTCCTTCGGCGGGCTAAACGGGATCTCCAGCTCGATGCGTCCTTTCGTCCCCAGAAATTCCATCCGTTGGTGATAGACAAGCTGCGTGCTGCACGAAAAAATCGCCTGCCCTCGTGGAAATTCCAAAATCCCCGACGTCAGCCGGTCGACCTTCATTTCCGGATCTCTTTCTACCAGCCCCATCACCCGCACGGGTTCTTGCTCGAAAATAAATCGCGAGGTCGTCACCGGGTAGCAGCCGATATCCATCAACGCGCCGCCGCCAAATTCCGCGATGTTCGCCACGCTTTCCGGATCCCGGTCAAAGTAGCTGAAATTCCCCATGACCAGCCGCAACTCGCCGATCCGCTCCGCGCGAATCAGTTCCCGCGTCCGCAGCCATTGCGGATGCGTCTTCACCATGAACGCCTCGCCCATCTTCACGCCCGTGCGGTTCCGCACGGCCAGCAGCGTCTTCGCTTCCTCCACCGTCAAGCTCAGCGGCTTCTCGCACAGAACGTGTTTCCCCGCCTCCGCCGCCTTGATCGACCATGCCACGTGCAGATGATTCGGCAGCGGGTTGTAAATGGCCTCAATTTCCGGATCCGCAAGCAGCTCTTCGTACGATCCGTACGCCTTTGCCACTCCCAGCTTCCGCGCCGCCTCTTCCGCTTTCTTCTTCTCCCGCGAAGCGATCGCGGTCACCTCGCTCCATTCTCCCTTTTGCATCGCGGGAATCACCTTTCGCACCGCGATCGACGCCGCCCCCAGCACGCCCCACTTCACCTTCTTCCGCTTCATCACGTTTTTTCTCCAGACTCGCCTCCGTCTTCTACCACGGTTCGGGCGCGCCTCCAAACTCCCCAGAAGTTTGGTAGCGTCCTAATTTGGATTCTGCTAGGTTACAGGCTCAAAAGGAGGGCGCAATGAAAAAGAGACGCCAGGAAGTGGAAGTTGTTAAAGACCCTAAGACACACGAAAAGTTTTTGAAGATTCGGCTTACGAATGTCGTTAGGAGACAGCTTGCTCCGCTCAAAGGCAAGAACACTCCCAAAAAGAAATGAACGCAAGATCAAATTAGGACACTACCAGAAGTTTTCCCGGCCGACGTGTTGAAATCCCACTTTCGCCGTACCTCTTCAGACTAAAATGCGCGTATGCAACGAAAGGTCTTCTGGATCACCTTTGCCGTCCTGGGTCTGGTCGCTGATATGGCTTTGCCGCTTTGGTGGGCGCTGGCGGCTACCATTCCCATTGGCATGGTGAGCTGGTGGATCGCCTATCGCAGCGACTGGTTCTAGGCGCGCAAAATCAAAGGGGCTTTAGAGTGTGCGGTCATTCCGAATCTTTAGCGGGTTGCTGAAAAACTCAGTGGCACAGGCCTTCAGCCTGTGCCATTCAGGTCAAGCAGTTTGCGGCTTCGCCACCTTCGCGATCACCAGTCCTGCGAAGAGCCACGTCAGCGTGGAATCGGCTACCATCACCGCCGTGTAGGCGCCTGAAAATCCCCACCAGTTCCAGTTCGGCAGATCGCTGACGACGCTGGCGGCCAACCCCACGACGGCAAGAAAAACCACGCGCTTCCCATAACTCAGTCCACTGGTTTGCAGAACCAGCCAGGTCAGCAGGAATGCCCCCGCCGCCAGGATCAAGAATTGAGCGATCATCCCTTTCGCGAACGAGCCGAACCCTCCCCGCCGCACGGCTGCGAACATCATCGGCCCCTTTTGCATTCTAGCCAGCTGGGTTGCCTCTGCCGCCTTCTTTTGTCCGGGCGTCATTCCTTCCTTCGGCGGTCTGCCGGGAAGGATGTAGTTACCAGATTGCGTGCTGTGCGATGCGATTACCGCGGAGACTTCCTCATCATTCTGAAAGCTGTAGATCCCCTGCTCATGCCACCGAAGAACTTCCCACGAGATGCTGCTCCAGATAAACGCCCATACGCCGCCAAGAAGGGTGCCAAGTATCACTGATTTCATCATAAGTCCTCCGCGGATTTCTGCGGCCTCGGCTGGCCCTGAGAAAGCCGAAGGGCCGCATCGATTTGCGCGGAGTTTATCCCTGACCTGTTGCTGGTTCAAGACAATCCGGAGTCTGAGTCATGATTCCGGGATTCTATCGCACGATTTCTTTTGCCAAGTACGATTTGTTCTTAAGACAGTGCTTCGCTAGGCGACTGGCGCACTCTAAGCCGGCCTCTTCACTTTTCCCGGTGTTCTGCGTCCCCCGGTTCTGCCCGGCGCTCCGGGACCCGTGAGTCAAAATCCTTCGGATGAAAGTCCAGGTTCAGATTACACGTGTCGCCAAATAGCGCTGTGTTCTTCTGACAGAGGTTGGCGACATCCTCGCGCGTCGGCTTCTGGTTTGTTTCCACCCAACTCAGCAATGCCTGGAACGACGCCAGCACCTCCGAATTCGTGAACTGACAATGTCCCCCTGCGTTTGTATAGTTCTGCTGTAAATCGCGAAGCTTTCCGGCATCTTCCACCGTGTCCCGGTACGCATTTTCATTTTCAACGATCACCAGTCCGTCGCCGATCGTGTGCATCGTAAGGGTAGGAATGTGTATCCTGCCGGTTGGGTCGTACGCGGAATCCAGGAAATCTTCCGCGGCGTCATTCGCACCTGCGCGGAAAACACCGGCGTTTAAAGCTTTGTCATCTGCCGATCCGCGATAATGCACGCCTAGATTGGTCAGCGGGCTCAATCCGTGCGTGCGCACCAAGACCAGTTCTTGCAGCCCAAACGTCGCAAAGCCCATGTCCGTGAGCAAGAAATCTTCGGGAATCTTCGCCACATTGAGGATGTTCGCTATATTCTGTGACTGCAGCGTTGTGCGAGTCTCCGCCGGTTGCAGCACCCCTGTGCACTGGTTGATCCGCGCGACCACGTCGTTCAGCGAGAGGGCGTTGTTCGGAGCGAGGCCGAAGTACAGCGGATACTGCATCTCGCTCGGGAGCGGCAGGTTCTTGCAGTAGTATTGATACACCACGCGAAGATCGAATCCGCCATACCAATTCTTGCGCCCTCCGGCCCCCGGCCCGCAAAGTGGCAGCGAACCGTTGTAATTCAGCTTGCCGTCTTTACCCCGGCCGAATCGCTCCTCAACCTCGGCGGTGATCAGCCCGCCTTCGGAAGCTCCCGTCACGAACGTCAGCTCTGGCCGTCCAAACATCTCCACAAATCGCTGCCGCAAGTTCTCCGTATCTTCCGCACCATCCTTCACCGCCCAGCCACCCAGGCCCACGGCATCCGCTCGATAGCTGGAGGCCGCAGCAGCAAAGCCCAGTTGCAACAAGGCCGCGCCAGGCCCCAGATCGGCGGCTCCCAGCGGCGCAGGGGGCGCCAACGAGTAGCCATGATTCCACAGCACCAGCCGGTGGTTATAGTTGATGGGCACGGCCATCAGGAAAAAAGCACCGTTGACGTCTTGCCCCGGAACGCAAGTGGTTGCAGGCGGCAGCCCCGGCGGGCACGCGTCTTGCGCATAAACGGAAGTCGCGCTGCCCATCAAAATTGCAAAACAAATTCCAATCAATAGTCTTTTC
Source organism: Candidatus Acidiferrum sp. (assembly GCA_035544995.1). Taxonomy (GTDB): domain Bacteria; phylum Acidobacteriota; class Terriglobia; order Acidiferrales; family UBA7541; genus Acidiferrum. Next base: position 69,670 of record DASZZI010000010.1, on the reverse strand, counting down.
ATGGAGAACCTCGCTTGCTGGTGTAACCGGAATTTCCTTTTTGATCTCGAAAGCGGCACCATAGTACACCCGTCTCGCTTGTTCGCGACACTGTGAAACGATTTTCATCGGGAGCACTCCCGAGGGTCTGCCATCCGCACCAGCACAGCCCGAAATTGCCGCAGATTCCAGCCCGCTTTTGGCGGGTGGCCAGCACATTCTTTCGTTTTTTCGTACCACCACGCGCGCAGCGCCGTCACACAATTAAACCAAATCTAAGCTCACACGCGCGAGGGTGCCCGATCCCTTTCGGTTTTTGAAAGGGTCGGCCATTCTTCCTCGTTTGATTACGCACCGATTAACTCAACACATGGTATCCTCTGGCCGTAACCATTCGTCAAGACAAAATTCCAGAGGAATTGCGTTGGCCACCCGCCCATAGATCCGGAGCGTGCGGTTTAGTTTCAGGTGGAGAAGCCAAATCGGTGGGCGTGTCATAATTGCACTGTTCCCTAGAGTGAGGGACGTTGCGGGAAGTTCTCTATGACAGACAAACAAAATTCAATTAGAGCGGAATTGGGAACTTTAGGCGAGAAAGGGGCAGCATTCTTCGATTCGGCGAGTAGCGTCCTTGAGGAAATGGGACATGGGTCGGGTTTCGCCCCTTACTCTAGTCCGTCCAGTTGGGAGGTCTTACCACAAGAACTCAAAGAGATCAGCTGTGGCCTACGAGAACGGCTCGTAAAACTAGGTATCGGAATCTTAGACGCTGCAAAATTATCTCCGCTGCTCGGAACCGCCGACTTGAAACAAATTCGGCTCTCCTTGAGAGAGATGTCTGCTTCCCTGCGATTCAGAGAGTTTGAGCATCACGACACATATGTAATAACAGAAGAGGACCGAGCCTACGGAATGATCCCAGAGGAAGAGACCGAAGGGAAGACAAGCGTCGCCGCTGCTGCGAGTCAATTTCGGAGAGCGTCAGAGAACCTGTTGGAGAAGCTAGATTTCACCCTGCCCAGTCCAGAAAAGCTGTCCAGGGCTATAGTTGCTGCCGAAACAGCAGCCGTTCGGAGATACAGATCCAACACGGCCTTCATCATGATGCAAATCGATGACAAGAATCCGCGACTCGAAGACATCAAATGGTGCATCAAAGATGTTTTCATATGCTTTGGAATTGATGCTGTACGTTCTGACGAAATAGAACATCAAGACGTTCTCACTCAACGCATCCTCGATGAAATCGCTACTTCAAAGTTTCTGATAGCAGATCTGACCGGAGAACGCCCGAGTGTGTATTACGAAGTGGAGTTCGCTCACGCGTGCGGCAAGCGGCTGATCTTGTACAGAGAGAAAGGAACCCAGCTTCATTTTGATTTGTCCGTTCACAATGTTCCCGAATACGAGAATATTACAGACCTGAAAAGTAAGCTGACCAAGCGCCTTGAAGCTATAACGAACAAGCCGGGTAAAGATTCCGCGCCAAGAGCGGCGAGAACCAATTAGGGCAAGAAGGAAAATCAGACTGGCGCGTGGCGCAGACTTAAGACGTGTAGCGCTGACGTCGACCGCTAAGACGATTCGAGTGGCCGTTCCTTGCCATTTTACGTTTTGCAAGGGTGGGACATTCTTCTGCTTGCTTCTGCGTGTTAGACCTCCCGATCAATGTGCATAAGCCGGGTGCCAATTCAATCGTCGATTCCGGCCTGCCCCGATCCGGTCGGGGTCCTAGCGGGGCCCGGTCGGAAACTGACACCCCGCCATCCCCCCAGCAAACACGCCGCTCAGGAGCAGTATCTTTAAGTTAAACTTCTATTGCTATTCACGACACATTATTAATCGAATGGATGTATTTAGGGTCTTGATATGGGATATCTATGGGAACGATACCCAGCGATAAATACCCGGGAGGGCCCGAATGTCACAGGCTGGCCGGAAAACAGCTCTACCCAAGATCGAAGCGTCGCTGCTGAGTTTAGAGAAACTGAATATTCGTTTTCGCGGACCATTCGAAACTCCCGGAGGGAAGCACATCCTTCTTGTAGAGGACTGCATTCTGACACAGGCGGAGATCATGGAACTACACGAAAGTGGCATGCTCAACGCTGAAAATATCGGAAGACTGCTTAGCAATCTTAAACGGATTCAAAGGATGCAACTCTAGGAGCTTAAGTTCATGAGCGAAACCAATCTCCAGAATCGACGGCGAAGTCAGCGGGTTTTGCTCCAAGTCGCTGTCCTTGTTAGGACGGAGATGCCCGGAGGCAAGCGTTTGCAAGTTCAGGCATTCACCTTGGCCGTGAATGCCCACGGTGGCCTTTTGGAATCACCCCTTAGAATGACCGCCGATCAGCAAATCACTCTCATCAATCCACAAACTCGACAGGAAGTAGGTTGTAGGGTTGTGCGAGTTGGGGGGTCATCTGACGCATCGTTCACAATTGCTTTTGAATTTGACCAGCGAAGTCCTCGGTTCTGGCCCATTACTTTCCCCCCTGAGGATTGGGGGGTGGCGGAGGAAGTGACAAGTGATCATCGCTGAACGCTTGCGTATGCTCGACCTGCAACCAGCCTGTATGTACGAGGAGAAGATCTCAGATGAAGAGAGTGTCCACGGCCTTTGAGACCCTTATCTCCGCTTTGATGCTAACCCTTGGACTCTATTTGTTGAACGAAGGGATCTCAAACATAACATGGCTCGCGGATGCAAGCCTGATCGTGGGCGCAGCGTTCTTTTCGCTAGGCCTCATAACTCTGTATTCCGTTGTCAGATCCGTTTTTTCAGATCGAGCGATGTTACGACACGCGACCGGTGGCCATCGGGTACACAAGGCCGTTTCTTCGCGCAACGACGGGGTATGAGGGCGGGTGGCACACACTTTAGACGCGTGGCGCAGACGTCAACCGCTTAGACGATTCGGCGTGGCCTACCCTTGCCATTTTGCGAATTGCAAGGCTGGGACATTCTTCTTCTGCTTTGCCCTCAATTCCCTGCATCGATGCCGATCCCCCGGCTGGGTCTCGTTCTTTAGGGATGGGGTTTTTGACTTCTCGATCATCCCGCTTCAGCCCCAAGAATTGCCACCCAACCCCTCAGTTCAACCATTCCCTGGATAACGCTCCGGTTATCTTCACCTGCATGGCGGGTAGCCCCGGCTATTTCTTTTCGATCTGCTCTTTCAAATGCTTCGCGCAGGCCTCGGCAGTAGTCTGCTGGCCGTGGAGAGTGTTTTTCTTGTTCACGGAATAGGCGAAGACGATTGCCCCGCTCCTTCGATCAATCATCTGCACGCTCGCCGCATTGTCTGCGTGGATTTGCCCCATGACCACCATTTTTGCCCATCCGGGCTTCTTCTCTTCCGACGTACCCTTTAAGAGGTATGAGGCTTGTTCCTCGCTCGCCACTGGCACGAGGGGCACGCCCTTCTTCTGTAAGGCCGCCGCGAGGTAGTTCTCAAAACCATCCATCGGCTCTATGAATACCGTCGCTCCCGAAACGATATGCGTATTGACTGGGGCTGACGCTGAAACGGCGAAGGTCGGCTGCGCGGCAGCAGGGGCTTGGTACGCCGACGGCGGATTTACAACGGCGGCAGATTTCGCTGCGTTAGGAGCGGTCGCGCCAATCACATGGCACGCCATTCCATTCATGAGCGATTCGTTGGGAGCCAAGACATCCGATGTTGACAGTTCGCGGCACTCCATCTTAACGGGAGCCGCCGCTTGTTGCTGAGCGAGAGAGACGCTGGCGGAACACACGAACACGAGGACAGCTGCAGTAGTTTTCACAGAATTGGACCCTCCAATTCTTAGCTTGGATCAGAGAATCGTCGGGCAGGAACGTTACTTTCGTACTGCTGTAAAGAAAGAATTACATGGTCTTAAGGGCAGGTCACTCTCGCCGGGTGCCCCATCCTTCGCCATGCGAAGGGTGGGAATTTCCTCGACCCGCGTTCGAACTCTTTTCCACAGATCGTTCGAACGGTACCAATAAAGTAATTGACACGCAGGATACTTTCTGCTATTCTTTCCCGTGTTTGCCACGCACCAATCCCGACATTTTCCGCCCGCGCTTTTCCCATTTGTGTCTTCTTCACATTCAAGTCTTTTCTTTTCAAAGGATTGCGCACTCTTTTCCGCAACGGCCGTCTCGCAACCCTTTTCTTATCAATCGCTTCCGCACTCTTTCCATCGCGACGGGGGGTGTACCCCCCTCGCTACTTTTCTGCTCCCCATTTCTCATTCACTCTCCACCACTAAGTCTTTTGGAATCACATCGTTTGCAGACCCCCACCCTCTAACTCTTTTGGAATCATATCGTTTCAAAAACATGGGGGGAGGGGGAGTAGCATTGGCTTTTCCATCCGGAAGCGTCGCTCTCATTTCCGCCCACTCTACTTCAATGTCGGTGCCTGCCCCGACCAGTCCCGATCCAGTCGGGATCCTATCGGGGCCTGCCCCGATTCCATCGGGGTGCCTCTGTGGCCAATCCCATTACACCGGTGCTACACTCCAATCGAACGCCCATGACAACCGCTAATTCACCGAAAACGCTCTACCAAAAAATCTGGGACGCCCACGTCGTTCACGAAGAGCCGGGCAAACCCGCGCTCCTCTACATCGACCGCCATCTCGTTCATGAGGGCACCTCGCCGCAAGCTTTCGCCGGCCTCCGCGCCGAAGGGCGCAAGGTTCGCCGCCCCGATCTCACCTTCGCGGTGATGGACCACTCGGTTCCCACCACCGACCGCACCTTGCCAATCATTGACACCGACGCCCGGCTCCAGTTTGACGCTCTCGAGAAAAACTGCCGCGAATCCGGCGTGCGCCTCTTCGACATGAACAGCCGCCACCAGGGCATCGTCCACATCATTGGCCCAGAGCTTGGCATCACGCAGCCGGGACAGACGCTCGTCTGCGGTGACAGCCATACCTCCACGCACGGCGCGTTTGGCACGCTCGCTTTCGGCATTGGCACCAGCGAAGTCGAGCACGTCCTGGCGACGCAATGTCTTGTGCAATCGCGCTCGAAGACGCTGCACCTGATCGTCAACGGCAAGCGCCCCAGGGGCGTCACCGCGAAAGACATCATCCTGGCGATCATCGGCAAGATTGGCATCGCGGGCGGCACGGGCCACGTCGCGGAGTACGCCGGCCAAGCCATCCGCGAATTGTCCATGGACGGGCGTATGACCGTCTGCAACATGACCATTGAGGGCGGAGCGCGTGCCGGCATGGTCGCGCCCGATGAAACTACGTTTACATATCTCGAAGGGCGCCCCTTTGTTCCCCGCGGCAAAGCGTTCCAGGAAGCCGTGGAAATCTGGAAGCAGCTCAAGACCGACGACGGCGCTAAGTTCGATATGACCGTCGAGCTGCAAGCCGAACAGATCGCGCCGCAGGTCACCTGGGGCACCAACCCCGGCATGGTCACGAGCGTAACCGGCCGCGTGCCGGAGCCGGGCGCTTTCAAAGATCTGAACGATCAGAAGGCCACGGAGAGCGCGCTGAAGTACATGGGCCTCAAAGCCGGCACGCCGATCGTTGATATTTCCGTGGACCGCGTCTTTATCGGCTCGTGCACCAATTCGCGGCTCGACGATCTCCGCGCCGCCGCCCATCTTGTCGCCGGCAAACACGTGGCGCGCAACATCAAGCAGGCGCTGATCGTGCCCGGCTCCCGCGGCATCAAAGCGCAAGCAGAAAAAGAAGGCCTCGACAAAATTTTCCGCGATGCCGGTTTTGAATGGCGCGACGCGGGCTGCAGTATGTGCATCGGCATGAACGCCGACGTTTTGCCGCCGCACGAGCGCTCCGCCAGCACGAGCAACCGCAACTTTGAGGGCCGCCAGGGTAAAGACAGCCGCACGCATCTCGTCAGCCCCGTGATGGCCGCCGCCGCCGCGATTGCCGGCCATTTTGTGGATGTGCGCTCACTCGACGTTTCTTCTGTCGAGTAAGCCTTTGTAGGGGCGCAACACTGCTGCGCCCAGTCTCGGCACGATGCACCACATTGTGAGGCACTAAATCAATGCAAACCTTTTCCACTCACACCGGCAAGGTCATGCCGCTCGACCGCGTCAATGTAGACACCGACCAAATGGTGCCCAAGCAGTTCCTCAAGGCCCTCACGCGCGAAGGCTTCGGCCGCGTTCTCTTCTACGATTGGCGCTACCTGCCCGGCGAAAAACCCAATCCCGAGTTCGTGCTGAATTTCCCGCGTTACAAAGGCGCGTCCGTCCTGCTGGCGCGCGCGAATTTCGGCTGCGGCTCCAGCCGTGAACACGCCCCTTGGGGCGTAAAGGACTACGGCTTCCGTGTCATCATCGCGCCGAGCTACGCTGACATTTTCTACAACAACTGCTTCAAGAACGGCATTCTTCCCGCGACGCTCTCCGAAAGTGAGGTCGACAAACTCTTCAAACGCACGGAAAAAGAAGAAGGCTATTCGCTGACGGTCAATTTGCCGAACCAGACCATCGCCGATGAACACGGCTTGATTCTCAAGTTCGAGATTGCGCCCTCACGGAAGGAAGTCCTCTTGAAGGGCCTCGACGATATCGGCACTTCGCTCCAGCACGAAGCCGAAATCACGGCCTACGAAAAAGCTCACACCGCTACCGCCGTCATGTACGAACCGCTCGACATCAAGTACTACTCCAACGGCCGCTGATTGTGTCACCACGGCTGAAAATAAACACGCCCCTCGAAAACGGGCTCGGGCGATTCGGGCGCGGCAGGCGGCCCGAGTAACTCCGCAATCAAAATTGCCGCGAAGACGAAAACCGCGCCGGCCATCGAGCGTCCGCCGAGCCGCTCATGAATCAGGATGTACGATGTGATCACCGCGATCACCGGTTCCAGCGTGAAGAGAATTGCCGCGTGACTCGGCGTTGTATATTGCTGCGCCCACAGTTGTATAGGGAACGCCACCGCCGTCGCAAACACCGCGCAGATGGCAATGCCCACATTATAGTTCCCAGCGCGCCTCGAATCGCGCCGCTTGCCAGCCGCCTGCCGCCGACCCTCCCGCGGCCAGCCACGCCAGCGCCGCGCACGCCGCTACCTGCAGCGCGCTCAGCGCCGCCACCGAGTGCTGGCGCGTGTAGTCCCCGACCAGAATGATGTGCATCGCATAAAGCATCGCCGCCACGAAGGTCAGCAGGTCGCCGCGATTGAGGCGGGAAAGCCCTTCCGCTGGCACCGTTAATAAGTACAACCCCACCACTGCCGCGGAGGCGCCCGCATACACCCACCTCGTGAGATGACGCCCCCAGAAAATGCCGAGCAGAAGCGGCACCATCACCACGCTGGGGCCGGTGACGAAGCCGGATTTGGCGGGGTGGTGTACTGCAGGCCGGCGGTTTGGAAGGCGTAGCCGCCGAACATAAATAATCCGAGAGCGGCGCCGGCGAGTAATTCTTCTTTTTTGAGATTGCGGAGGGCGTGCGGGCGAAATGCGGCCATTAATATCGCGGCGAGCGAGAAGCGCACGGCCAGGAAAACAAATACCGATGAGTGATCAAGTACATTCTTGACAACAACAAATGTCGAGCCCCAGAGCAGCGTGCAAAGAGCCAGCGCCAGATCGGCGCGCGTTCGGCGCGACTTCGATGCCAGGACCAGTCAATCCTCCAGTGCGGCGCTAGCTTAGCGGAGGAAGGAGCGGAACACAATGCGATGAATCTTATGACACGCGGAGGAGACCCAATGGAAGGCTGGTAACGCAGAGATTGCAGGCGGTGAGACAGGAATCGGAATTGGAGTAATTGAGGTGGCGGCTGGGACTGCCGCCATCAATGGCAGTAAGCAGATCGGTCCGCTAAACACCGCTGAGAAACTTTTGCCGGAATGCATGACTGCTCCCGTCCTCTTCTGTTCTGAGCAGATGCTGCTCGTCTCAGCGGCGTCAAAGCTTGAGATAAAGACCAAGTAACACCAGAGTCTAGCGTAACCCTGTGCACCGGGCACAAGTTTCCGCTCAGGTTTATTCTGATAGGCAGTCAAGATACCCCCTGCCGTGTCCGGCCGATTTACCCTAGGATTGGGTCTCCGCAAGATGGGCCTTCGGCAGGCTTCAAGTCGCCCCAGCCCACAAGATCGCATGGTGCAAATGGCCCTTCCGCTATGGAAACCTGGACCGAAAGTCCGCATTTTAGTAGACGCTTGCAATTCCAGATATAACAGAGATTATAAATCACTATTGTAAACAAAGAACTTGCGACGGTGTAAACCTCTCGGCATTCGACTTGCAGTACGTTCTAGAGGGGTTGTTCTTTTTTCAGGATTTGCCCGAGGCATTTGACCATCGCATTCAGAATAAGGCCTTTATATTTGTTGACATACGTTTCAGCTAGAAGTATGGTATGGGGCAATTGGGGTGAATTGCTTAAATGCAAGAGGTGTTTTGTTCAATTTCTTTAAGGGGGAGTCTATGAACCTCTCTAATCAGGGACGTAGTTGGGGTGTATTTGTTTTTGCTATCGCAGCAGTTCTGTTCTTGTCCGCGAGCGTGGCTTACGGACAAAGCGCGGGATACGCGAATATTTCAGGGCGTGTCCTGGATCCGAAGGGCGCTTCTGTCCCGGATGCCGCAGTCACGGCCATGAATGTAGCAACCGGTATCGCTCGAACTACCACGACGACGTCGGACGGTCTATATCGACTCGAAAATCTGACGCCCGGCGTTTACGATGTCACGATCGGAGTAGCGGCGTTTACCAAGGCGGTCGCCAAAGGAGTTAGAATACTGGTCGGCGAAACACGCGACGTCAATTTCAACCTGGAACTGGCCGGGCAAAAAGAATCTGTTGTCGTAACCTCGGAAATTCCGCTGATCGAAACGACCAAGACGGACGTTTCCGTCAATCTCGATGACAGGGACTTAGCCAGCCTGCCGACCACTACTGCGTACGCGGGGGGTGGAGGCGTGGCCAATGATTGGCAAGGTCTGGCCTATGCAGCGCCGGGCATGCGGACCGACTACACCGGCCTCAGCAGCGAAATCATCGGACCCGGAGCTGTCAACAGCCGCGGCGTCGTCCACAACATCGACGGTGGAGACGTCTCCGATGTGGCTACTTCCGTACGCGACTCTCTCGGTGCCAGCGTCGAAGAGGTAAAGGAATTCCAAGTCATTACCAATAACTACAATGCCGAATATGGCCAAGCTGGCGGGGTCATTTTGAATGTCATCACCAAGTCCGGCACGAACGCCATCCACGGCGATGGCCACGCGTACATCCGCGGGCGCAACATGGGCGCCTCTGACTTCTTCTACAACCAGGGCGGGGCGACCCCGGCAGGTTGCCCTGCCAGGGATTTCACCGCTGGCGTTCAAACCAGCATAGCCGGTTGCGGACGCGCCAAATTCTTCAAGCACGAGTACGGCTTCACCGCAGGGGGACCCTTCATTAAGGACCGCCTCTTCTGGTTTACAAGCTTGGAGCAGGTTCAGCAGGGTGTGCCCCAAATCTTAACCCCATTCGGCCGAACCGTCACCGTCGATTCCCCGACCACTGAAATCATATGGTCGAGCAAGGTGGATGCCAAGCTGACCGACAAGCACACCCTCACCGCACGCTTCAACCAACAGCGCGACCTGCAGGACAACTTGATCGTACAGACCGGCCCCGCCGTGGACCCGAGCGGCTTGGTTTCTGCGTTTAACCACGACCACACGCTCAACGTTGCGATGGTTTCCACGCCCACCCCGCACACCGCCAACGAGGCGCGTTTCTTCTGGCACTGGGAGCGGTCAGGGACGCCAGACAAGTCCAACTTACCCGGTCAGGCACTACCCAACGCGTATGTGGGCGCGGATTTCTGCTGCCCGCAAGCCGGTTTGAACAATCGCTTCCAATACAGCGACAACTTCTCCTGGACGCACGGCTCTCACACGCTGAAGGCCGGCACGCTGATTAGCCACCTAGCGTTTGACTCCCTGTTTACACAGTTCCGCCTCGGCCGGTTCGAGAATTTCGTGCCCGGTCCCTGCGTCGACCCACCGTTTCCCCAGGGCAACGGTCTCTGCCCAACATCGTTTACCGTCGGGGTCGGCGCGGCTTTCAATCACATCGCAGATACTGCCTACGGCTTGTACATACAGGACACCTGGCAGCTCAAGCGAAATCTGACGATGAACTACGGCATACGCTATGACGTCGAAATCGGCGCATTCGACGGCGGCACGATTAACCGGGTGCAGAATTTCGCCGTGCCCCAGAGTGGATGCTTGCAGCGGAACAACATCATTCCCGCCTGCGGCCACGACTACAACAACTGGCAGCCACGCCTCGGCTTCGCATGGAGCCCCAATTACGAGCATGGCTTCCTGAACTTCCTCTTCGGCGCTCCCGGCAAGTCCGTGGTACGCATCGCCGGCGCGGAAATCACCGAGCTGGCTTATCTAAACGTCGTGCTGGATTCGCTGAATTTCGATGGTGTAAGCCTCAACACCGGTGGTGCCGACACCTCGACAGCGCTTGGACGCACTATACTTGGCCAGTTCCCGAACTTCCCGAGCCAAGTGCAGCTCCAGGGACTTCTGCGCCCTGGCTTTTTCGGGAGAGTGCGTCCCATTTCTCCGACGATTAAGAACCCAGAAATCCATCAGGCCTCACTCTCCATCACGCGTCAAGTTGGGCAGTCCTTCGTATACAGCGTGGGTTACCAGGGAGTGTTCGGCAACGGGCTCTTTGGCGAAACCGACGAAAATTTCCCGCAGCCGATCGCGGACCCGGCGCATGCTGGTTTCTTCTACATGCCGCCGCGGCCGGACAGAAGATTCAAGGCCAAGCGCACCAACTTCAGCAACCGCACATCCTCGTATAATGCCCTGGTGCTGACCGCGAGCAAGCGGCTCTCGCATCACTTCCAATTCGGCGCAAACTACACCAATTCGAAGACTCTGGGAACCGGCGAAGATTTCTTCGGCCTCTCCGAGCCGGGCAATCCGCTCGCAAACCTGAAGCTGGAACGCGCCCCGGTGCAGCAAGATATACGTCACCTGGCCAACTTCACCTTCGTGGTGGATACGGAAAAGCTCACGGGAATGCGTTTCGCGAGAACCGTTGTCAACGATTGGACGTTCTCCTTCATCGGCTCGGTCCAAACCGGCCGTCCGTACCCGGTCTCGACGGGTTCCGGCGGGTTCTCCGGATCGGCTTTCCCGGCGCTGGGTTCAGAGACCAACCAGCGTCCGAATATCTGCACTGCAGGTTCGACACTGCCGGGCTGCGCGGGTGCGCCGGTAGGCGCGATTGTGGCTACCAACATCGCGTCGAATGCGGGTTCCAACCTCCTCCTCAGCCAGAATGGAGTTGCAGCGTGCAACAATCCAGCGCTTCTTATTCCGGCTGGTACGGCAGGGGCACCCGCTGTATTGCCCGCTGCCGCTGCGAACTGCGGCGCCCTGCAAACGACGTTTCTTGCGCCTGCTGGCGCCAGCGGATCTGGTCCGGTGGACAGCTTTAGCGGCGACCCAGTCGACTTCCAGTTCCTCAACGGCAACCTTGCCCGCAACGCCGGCCTCACCAAGGGGCTGACGGACTTTGACATCTCTCTCTTGAAAGCGTTCAGGATTCCGAAAAGGGAGTCTATGAGGGTGGAAATCAAGATGGACGTGTTCAACGTCTTCAACCACACGAATTTCATCGCGAACGACTCCAACGACAATATCAGCGCCCTTGGCTTGGCGTCACCGCTCACGACCACGACGACTGCGGGTGTCACCACCTTCACGACGACTGCCAATTTCAACTGCGCGGCCTCTTGCGTCAACCCCTTCTCGGGGCTGTATCTCGGGGCTAACGGCGCGCCGCTCACTCTGGGCGTCTTCCGGAGCGGTCGCGCGGACAAGAACTTGAGCTCTGCCAATTGGGCGAGTTTGGGCGATCCGGCCGCGACCGTGCAGGGCAGCGGCCGCATCATTCAGCTCGCGCTTCGCATCCGCTGGTAAGAGCGGCGGCAGCGGGACGAGAGCTAACAACAATTCAACCAACCGAGGGGGCCGAAAGGCCCCCTCGATTTTTTGGGACCAACCAGATGGTCTCTTCGATTTTTGTGAAAAGCAGATTCCTCCCACCTCCTAAGTCTTGACTTGGTTTCCCCCATCGGGTGAACTTTAGGCATGCTGAAGAAGGCTGTTGGCGTGTTCCGTCCACGCAGTTTCCTCGTTCTTTGTCTGCTGTTGCTTTGCGGGCGCGGGCGCGCTGCGGCCGGCGATCGTCCGGACAACTGGATCGAGGTGCGCTCACCTCACTTCGTTGTGGCCAGTGATGGAGGAGAAAAGCGCGCGCGGCGCATCGCGCAACAATTTGAGCAGTTGCGGGTAGTGTTTCATTCCTCGTTCCCGGCTTTTCGCGCGGACCCCGGACAACCCATCCTGATTGTCGCCCTCAAGGACGAAGTGGCGATGAAGGAATGGCTGCCGCAGTATTGGGAGGATAAAGGCCATCTCCACCCCACCGGGCTGTACGCCGGGCAAGAGGACAAGCATTTTGTCCTGCTGCGAATGGATTCCACCGAAGAAAATCCCTATCACACGATCTGTCATGAATACGCGCACGCACTGCTCTATTTGAATTTCAGGTCGCTGCCTCTCTGGGTGAACGAAGGGCTTTCGGAGTTTTTTGGAAATTGCACCATCGGCGACAAGGAAGTTCGAGTAGGCGAGGCGGATCGCGACCATCTGCGCAGATTGAAAGAGAGCAACCTTCTGCCGGTCGAGGAATTGCTGTGGATAGACAAGAGTTCCGCGTATTACAACGAAAGAGACCGCGCCTCCCTCTTTTACGCAGAATCCTGGGCTTTCGTTCATTACCTGCTGCTGGATCCGCTGGCGCGCAAGGAGCAGTTCCTGCCGAAATTTCTCGCTGCCTGGCAAGAGTCAGGCAACCAGGCCGATGTTGCACGAAGCGCCTTGGGGGACGTCAAACGCTTCGACGCAGTTCTTCAGAATTATGCGAGTCAGCCGAGCCTCTCGGTGAATGCGGTTGCCACCGTACAAGAGGCGGCGGCCGACTCCTACGCCGAACGGGGCTTATCCGAAGCAGAGGTGCTTGTTTTGCGCGGCGATTTCTTTGTTCACATGGACCAGGCAGAGTCCGGGCACCGGCTTCTCGTCGAAGCTTTGCAGCTCGAACCCAAACTCGCGTCAGTACACGAAGCTCTCGGCTTCTATCACTATACCGAAAACAACTACATGGACGCCCGGAGAGAGATGGGGGAGGCGATCCGGCTGGGCGGGGCGAGTTTCATGGCCAGCTATTTGCACGGAAAGTTGTTGCTCGACGGTTCCTCATTTTCTGAGGAGACCTTGCACGCGGCTCAGAATGATTTAGACGAGGCAGTTCGCCAGAATCCGGAATATGCTCCGGCTTACTATTGGCTCTCGCTTCTGTACGCGCACAGCCCGAGAACACAAAGCCAGGCGATCGCAGCCGCCACTCGAGCAACGGAACTGGATCGCCGGCAGATTACCTACCTTGTAAACCTTGGCCATTTGCTTTTGAACAACCAGCGCGAGGCGGAAGCGCGCAGCCTCGCCGAAAAGGTTCTGAAGGCAGCGCATACCGTCCCGGAACAAAAGATGGCTCAGGGATTGCTGGATCAGATGCGCGATCATCAGGCCGGGCAAGGCCAGACTAAGCCCTAATTCTCGTTCACTTTTCTTGAAATACAGTGCGGCCGGCGACGACCGTGCGAAGGACGCGGGTCTTCCCATACTCGGTTGGCGGGACTTTGGTGAGGTCGTTCGAGAGGATGAGGAAGTCCGCGTACTCGCCCTCCCTCAGCGCGCCCTTCTTCCCTTCCTCGAATTCCGCATACGTCGAGCCGGTGGTGTACGCGCGTCTTCTTTGTTTCTTCTGAAGAAAGTAGACCCCTTGCGGGCGTCCCAGCGCCAAGAAATGGAGCAGGCTGAGTTTCGGACATTCATATTCTGGTAGGCAGACAGATAGAAAGATACAGTTTATAGAATATTGATTATACTTATGGGAGAGAGTAGTACCAGTACCACCATACCAAACAAAGAAGTTATCTGAGCTTCAGACAAAAATGAGATAAATGCAAGATTGGAAAGCACCTTGCATCTCTTTTTGCTAGACCTGTGGTGGTCCATCAGTTTTTCCATTACTCTAGATGAGATTGACGGGGGCAAACGATATGAAACGTGCCGTGAACGGAATCACCTTGGCTGTGATGGTGTGTTTGACGCTAGCCCTTGTGGGCTTGAGTGTGGTACCTGCAAATGCGCAGGTCAGTAAAGGGTCCATTTCCGGAGCGGTAACGGATGCCCAAGCAGCGTCAGTCCTTGGTGCGTCGATCAAGGCTGTCAGTAAGGATACGAGCCAAGTGTATTCAACCGAGACTGACAATGCCGGACTCTTCCGTCTTAGCCTTCTCCCGCCGGGATCATACCGCGTAGAAGTTACGAAGCAAGGCTTCCGTAAGATCGTTTTTGACAGTATCGAGGTTTCCGTCGGCGCGGACCGCGGGATCGGAGCGGTGAAGCTCGAAATTGGCGAAGTCACGGCAACCGTGGAAGTTTCCGCCGCCCCGGCATTGATGGAAAGCACCGAGGCGCAGATTACGAATGCGTTCACGGCGACAGACTTGCAGACGTTTGCAGGCGTTCTGGAAAATCAGGGTTTGGACAATCTGGCGCTGACGGTGCCGGGCGTGGTGAACAACCGCGACCTTGGCTTTTCAAACACCAACGGACCGGGCTTCGCGGTCAATGGGTTGCGCGGGCGCAACAACGACCAGCAGATCGACGGTCAGAATAACAACGACAATTCTGTCGCCGGCCCGGGCTTGTTCGTATCCGACGTGGAATTCGTTCAGGAATACCAGATCACCACGAGCAACTTTTCTGCGGAGTACGGCCGCAATTCCGGCTCGGTGGTGAACGTCATCACGAAGTCGGGTACGAATAATGTGCACGGCGCGGTCTTCGGAACGGAAAGCAGCTCCAAGCTCAACGCCTTGTCGAATACGCAAAAGGCTTTTGAAGGGCTGACCAGGCCGGCGCGTTTCAACGATGAGTTCACTGGTGGAACGATCGGCGGACCGCTCTGGAGGGAACACGTTTTCTTCTTTGGTGGTTTTGACAACGAGATCGTGTCACAGCGGCAGAGCTACAGTTCGGGTTCCTTTACGCCGACTCCGACCGGAGTTGCGACATTGCTAGCTTGCTACGGAAACACCGCCAGCCTTCAAGCCTTGCAGATGTTCGGTCCCTACGCCATCGCGGGGGGCAATCCGACGCCACAGGGGATTGATCCCAAATCGCCGTCTCTCACGAACTGCACAGACGGCGTCACGCGTGCACTGGAACTCGGCGGCGTCAATCGTACGCTCCCCTCCGGTTCCAAGTCCTATAATTTCCCCATCAGGCTGGATATCCAGACGGCCAAGAACCACTTCTACGGCCGCTATATCTACAATCGGTCTACGTTCTTCAACGCGGACAGCTTCGTCCTCGGGGGCGCGGCATCCGGTTACCCAAATAACGTGCCGGCGCTGTCGCAGGACTATGGCTTTAGTTGGGCGCGCACGCTCTCGAGTCGCATGTCGAACGAGTTTCGCGCGAGCTTCGGCCGCCTCAATGTCGAGTTTGGCGGCAACTCGATCGGAAACACCATCCCGAACCAGGGGAACATCGGGGGAGCCATATCACGAATTGTCTTCAATGATCCTACACGGTCTGATTTGGCATTTGGCCCAGCCACGAATGCCCCGCAAGGCCGCATCGTGAATACCTATCAGCTCCAGGATAACTGGAGCTACTTCCGCGGGCGTCACTCGCTCAAGGCGGGAGTGAACCTCACGGATCAGCGGTCGCCCAACGCGTTCTTGCCCAACTTGAATGGCGAGTTCCGGTTCACGAACTGGAGCACATTCGCCAGGGATATTCCGAACCGCGTTCGCATCGCGTCAGGAGACCCGAAACTGAACTTCCGCGAGAAGGACACGTTTGCATACTTTGGTGACGACTTCAAAGTTAAGAACAACCTGACGTTGAACCTAGGAATTACCTGGTCGTACTACGGCCAGCCGGCCAATCTGTTTCACACCTTGACCACCAAGAGGGCGACGAGCGCGACTCCTGTCTGGCTCCCGACGCTCCCACTGTCGGTTACGACATTCCCGGCAATTCCGGCACCGAAGAACAGCTGGGCCCCGAGCGTGGGTTTTGCCTGGACGCCCGGATACGGCGGTCGATTCACGGGCAACGGAAAGACGGTCATCCGGGGCGGATACCGCTTGGCCTTCGATCCTCCCTTCTATAACATTTACCTGAATATCTCATCGGCAGCACCAAACGTCTTCCTCAACACTTTGACGGGTGCGAGCGCGAGAGGGAATCCACTCCCTGCGAATCCGACGGGAGGGACCGTTCGCACGCAATTGGCACCGTTCCTACTGACGGGTTTATTCGATCCACGGCGTTTCAACGAAACGAGCATTTCGCCCGACTTCGGCCCGCAGAAGACTCATGAGTGGTCTTTGGGTGTCCAACGGGAAATCATCTCCGGTGCGGTCATTGAAGCGCGGTACGTCGGCAACCATGCAACGCGTCTCTTCCAGACGGTCAACGGAAATCCGGAAATTCTCGGACTTTCACAGTTGTTTCCGAACCTGGTTCCTTCGGGAATGACTCCTTGCCCGCTTGCTCAGGCGTTCGACGGTTCTTTCGGGGCAAACGTCAGGAACGGCAGTATTGGATATGGCCGAGTGAACTGTGCCCTGGGCGTTGTCCGCAAGCGCACGAACACGGGTTACTCGGATTATAACGGATTGCAGGTCGAACTGCGCGGCGCCCAGTTGTGGCATCAGTTCACAACGAGCGTGGGTTACACTTTCAGCAAAACGACCGACAACGCCAGCGAAATTTTCGGCACTGGTGCTGCCGGTGGCACGACGGCCTTCGCGCAGAGCCAGGTGAACTTCACGGGAACTGAACACGGTCTGTCGGGTATCAACTTCCGGCACAATTTCTCTCTCTCCCTAACGGAAGACCTACCGATCTACCGCTCCCAGCAGGGCGTGCTTGGCCACATCCTAGGCGGGTGGACCGTTTCCGGGACGTACTTCCTGGCCTCCGGCCAGCCGTACACGCCAGTGCAGGGCGCTTTGAACTGCGGCTCGGGTGGAGGCAGTTGCGATGATAGTCGCCATATCGATGGCAATCCGTATGATGGACTATTCAACAACGCGTTCGTCGGCTCGGATGGCGCTCTCCGGCCCTTCCTAGGCAGTAACTCTGCCCCGGTTTCCTCGGTAGGCATTTTTGCAGGGGATGCATGCGGCATTTTTGGAACCGGTGTCGAGCCGATCTGTAACTCGGCGATCGCTAATTCGCTGATCAGTCTGAACGGAATAAACCAGGCTGCGAATCTCGCAACCTACGTGCCCGCCGTGATCACAAACAAAGATGTTCGCTTCATCGCCAATACGGCCACCGCGAACACCGTGTTCGGGACACCATTCGGCAACGTTGGGCGTAACACCCTGGGTGATGCAAGGTCGAACATCACCAGCATCGCTATCTTTAAGACGGTTAAAGTGAAGGAAAACTTCAAGGTTGTATGGCACATGTCGATGGTGAACGCCTTCAACCATCCGAACTTTAGCACCATCGACCCGTTCATTGATGATGCGGGCTTCGCAACCGAAGGAAATGGCTTCGGCAGGCCGGAGTTGACGACTGGCGGCCTGCTCGGCGCAGTGGGCATACCTGGCCGCAGCATTCGGTTCGGGATCACGCTTCGCTGGTAAGCCACCAGCAGGCAAAACTCTAACCAGAAAGGGGATGGGTTCAACCCATTCCCTTTCTGCTTTCTAGGGCCAATGTTTGCTGACTTGCTTGGGATGACAGGAAGCATCCCAGCTCATCGATGCCCTTCAAATTCGCTAAACTATTCTTTACCGCTCAAATGTCCGGAGTCGGCCTCGTCAGCATCAGCGGCGGCCAGCGGCCCGCCGTGCGCATTCAGGCGAATCCCACGGCTCTCGCTTCCCAGGGCCTCAGCGTCGAAGACCTCCGCACCGCGCGCAGCCTGGCCGAAAAGGTTCTGGAGGCGGCGCGAACCGTACCGGAACAAAAGATGGCTCAGGGCTTGCTGGAGCAGATGCGCGATCATCAGGCCGGGCAAGGCCAGAGAAAACCGTGATTCGAGACGCTGTCTCCTAAATGTTTCGGCGCGATGGACGCATCACCTCAGGGGCTAAAGCCCTTGATTTTTTGCACTTTTCGGCACGGCGCCCGACGGGAGTCGGAACAGGTTCCGCCGTGCCCTGACGCCCGGCATTCGTGAGATGAGTTCTCGTTCACTTTTCTTGATAAACAGTGCGGCCGGCGACGACCGTAAGAAGGACGCGGGTCTTCCCATATTCGGTTGGCGGGACTTTCGTGAGGTCGTTCGACAGGATGAGGAAGTCCGCGTACTCGCCCTCCTTCAGTTCGCCCTTCTTCCCTTCCTCGAATTCCGCATACGTCGAGCCGGTGGTGTACGCGCGGATACAATCCTCGAGTGAAATTTTCTCCTGAGGCTGCCAGCCGCCTTTGGGTCCGCCGTCGGGGAGCTCGCGGGTGACGCAAGCATACAGGCCGCGCATCGGGCTGATGGGCTCGACGTCGTAGTCGGTGCCGAAGGCGAGGCGCACGCCATTTTTCAGCATGGTGGCCCAGGCGTAGGAGCCTTTGGCACGCTCCGGACCGACGCGGTCCTCGGTCCAGCGCATGTCCGTGGTTTCGTGCGAGGGTTGCATCGAGGCGATGACTTTCAGCGAGGCGAATCGCGGAAAATCTTCGGGCGCGACAAGCTGGGCGTGCTCGATGCGATCGCGACGGTCGCGTGAACCATTGGCTTTGACGACGGCCTCGAAGACATCGAGAGCCACGCGATTGGCGCGGTCGCCGATGGCATGAAACGCGAGCTGGAAACCCGCTCTGTCGCGTTCTATAGCCATGGCGCGGAGCTTCACTGGATCGAGGATGAGGATACCGCTGGTCGACGGATCATCCGAAAAAGGAGCGAGCAGAGCGGCGGTGCGCGGGCCCATCGCGCCGTCGGTGAACGCTTTCAGCGCTCCGGTTTTCAGCCACGGATCGGTCGTGCCGCCTTCACTGCGCATGTTCAGCAGATCGTGGAGGGGCATGGTGAAAGGCAGCCATTCCGTGATGCGAACGGTGAGGTTCCCTTCTTCCTTGATCTGGCGGTAGACATTGAAGTCATCCCAGTCAGAATAGTCCTGCACGGAGGTGACGCCGTTTTTAGCGGCATCGGCAAGAGCGAGCAGGATCCCCCTGCGGCGCTGCTCGGGAGAGACTTCCGGAACTTTCATCTCGACGAGCTGGATGGCCGCGCCTTCCTTCAGTATGCCTGTTGGCTCACCGTCGGCGTCGCGTTCAATCTCACCGCCGCCAGGATTGGGCGTCTCGACTGTGATTCCCGCCAATTTCAGCGCCAGCGAATTCGCAACAGCAACATGGCCGGAAATGTGCGTCAGGAGAACCGGATTTTTCGGCGCCGCGATATCCAGTTGCTCTTTGTTCGGAAACTTCTTATCCGGCCAGAGAGTGTGGTCCCACCCACTGCCGGTTATCCACTCACCTTCTTTGTGCTGAGCTACCGCATCAGCCACGCGCTTCTCTATTTTTTCCATCGAATCCGCGCCGTTAAGCCGCAGCGCAAGCAGGTCCGCTCCAGCGCCCCCGAGATGCACGTGGGCATCGTTGAAGCCGGGCATGACAAAACTTCCCTTCAACTGCACGGTCTCCGCACCCTGTTGGCTGCCGCCACAATCCAGAAGAATGTGTTCGATGCTGCCGATGCAGCGGATTTTGCCTCCGGCTACGCCCATGGCCGAGGCCCAGGGATGCTGTGGATCGTTGGTATAGATGCGGCCATGCAGGTAGTAAATCGTTTTTGGCGTGGATTCAGCGGTCTGCGCCGGCGACGGCACTGCCGTGACGCCGATGCACGCGACGATCGCAAAGAGCGCCGCAAACGGAAAGATCCGGGCGCCGCGCGCAATCATTTAGATTTTCCCTCGACTACGCCAGAAACACCGAGGAGGGTGAGTAGCGCGCGCTTCAGGCCCATTTCCCGGCCGGCGGGTTCGTACCATTCCTGAAGAGAATGCGCGCCGCCCCCGTTTCCACCCGCCCCAATGGAAATCGCATCGATTCCCTGCGACAACGGGATATTGGCATCGGTCGAAGAGCGTTCCAGACGAGATTGATTGGCTACGTGGTCGTCTGCGGCACGCAAAGCAGCGAGCAACGGTGAATCCGCGGAGAGTTCGCCGCCCGGCCGGCTGCCGAGAAGATCGACCTTCCATTCGAGCTTTCCTTTGGAGCGGTCGCGGGAAGATTCCGCTTCGTCGCGCACTCCAGCGGCAATGCATTCGCGGAGAGCGGACTCAAGCCGCAGGAGTTCGTCTTCGCTCTCGGAACGAATGTCCACTTTCAACTTCGCTTCGAACGGGATGGAATTGACCGAGGTGCCGCCTTCGATCTGGCCAAGATTAAACGTCGTGCGCGGCGTGGTGGGCACTTTCGTATTGATGAAGCGGACGGAGCCGCGGACAAGCGCGTTGATGGGATTGGGCATGCCAAAGTCAGACCAGCTATGCCCCCCTGGACCGGTGATGACGGCTTCCAGCCGGCGCGAAGCCAGCGCTTTGGTCGTCACATGGTCCGTGGCCGAACCATCGAGGACGATGACAGCGCGCAAGCGCGGCTTGTAGGCGTCGACCACGGCGCGCATGCCGCGCAGATTGCCCTCACCTTCTTCGCCAACGTCGGCAACGAAAAGAATTGTGCGTTGGGGTTTGATATGGGCTTCGTGGATGGCGCGAGCGAGCGCGATCAGGGCGATCAGCCCGGTGCCGTTATCGGAAATTCCTGGGGCGGACATGCGGCCGTCTTCGCGGCGGACTTTCACGTCGGTGCCGGTAGGAAATACGGTGTCGAGATGCGCGGAGAGGAGAACGGCTTCTTTGTCGCTGGCGCCGCGCAATTCACCGATGACGTTGCCGGTCTCATCCAGGTGGACTGTCAAGCCAGCGGCGGAAAGGAGTACCTTAACGGCGGCAGCGCGCTGCGCTTCCTCGAACGGCGGAGCGGGAATTTCGGTGAGTCGCGCTTGCTCATCGTTGATCCAGGTGAAATTGCGCGAGAACCAATCAAGAGCTGCGCGGACTTGCGAATTGTCGGACAACTGGGCGGGGAAACCCGCACGTCTGGTGTTTGGAGCGATGGCAGACCGAACCGGCATGACCAGAAGGATAACCCAAAGAACGGCATGTTTCACCGACTGGCTTCTGATTGGTGTGATCTTCAATTGCGGGCTGTCTCCGCGCACAGGGCAAGGACTTCATCGTCCGTCAAGACTCGGGTGGATTGTTTGGCGGCGTCGAAGATGCGATTCACGACAGCGTCGGCGGCGGGAATGCCGTGGCGTTCGAGCCAAAAGAGAACGTTGGATTTGCCGCTCATCGGACCGATTTCGATGACTTGATCCAGGCCGAAGAGATGCGCGGGCACACCGCTGTAGACCGCGTTGGCCAGAGCAGGATCGTTTTTGCGAAATGCCTTGATGAGGGCCGCAGCGTGAACGCCGGTGGCGGTACGAAAAGCGTCGCGGCCAATGACCGGATAGTTCGGCGGAATGGTAGTGTGCGTGGCGCGGGCAACTTTCTCGCAGTACTCTTTCAACCGGGAAAGGTCGCGATCGATCAGCCCCATCAGGCGGAGATTGACGAGCATAAGCTCCATGGGCGTGTTGCCGACGCGTTCGCCCAGGGAATTCGCGGCCGCGTGCACCTGGTTTGCGCCCGCGGCGATGGCAGCGAGGGAATTGGCAATGGCCAAGCCACGGTCGCAATGGCCGTGCCAGTCGACACGAATCTGTTCGCCGCTGGGCTTCACGACTTCTTCGATGGCAAATTTGACGAGATTATAAGCGCCTTGCGGGGTGGCGTGGCCCACGGTGTCACAGAGGACGATGGCACGGGCGCCGCTGCGGATCGCGGTGGAGTAAAGGCGCTTGACGGTTTCGGGGTCGGTGCGAATGGTGTCTTCGGTGACGTACATCGAGGGGAGGCCGTTGTCGACGGCGAACTTCACGGCTTTCTCCGTGGTGCGTTCGAGATAGTCTACAGTCCAGTCTTCGACGAGACGCCGAATAGGGCTGGAGCCGAGAAAGGTCGCCGCTTCGATGGCGATTCCCACGCGCTGCGAGATTTCGACGATGGGGCGGATGTCGTTTTCCACGGTGCGCGCGGCGCAATTGGGGCGAATCTTCATCCTCGTCGTGGCAATTTCGCGCGCCAGGGCTTCCGTGTCGGCAAAGGCGCGAGGACCTGCCCCGGGGAGGCCGATGTTCACCGATTCGATGCCCAGGCATTCCATGAGGTGAAGGATTTCGATTTTTTCTTCGATGCTCGGGTCGTGGACCGAGGGATTCTGCAAGCCGTCGCGCAGGGTTTCGTCATTCAAGAGGACGCGCGTGCCGGGGGCGATCTGCGGCGGCGAGGCTAGGTTCCAGTCATAGATCCATTCGTTCTGTGGCATGCGCCGCCTTCATTCCTCCACGGGCAACTTAGGCACCAGCATCTGCAATTAAGATTCTCTTCTACATGCCGTGGTCACGGAACATGGTCTTGAGCGCTCCCAGAGCGTGGCGGAAGCGAGCGGCAATGCTACCGCTGAGTTCGAATTGCAAAAAGGAATCGGCGGCGCGTTCAAGGTCCGCGCCATAACGATACCACCAGGGCTTCTCGCTCCCCGGGAGGCGATCGAGATCGATGTATTTCGTCTGTGTCATCTCAAGCAAGCCGGCTTTGCCGTGGGTGCGGCCCCAACCGCTGGCCCCGCAGCCGCCGTGCGGAGCCTCAGCGATGGCGAAATAACTGATGGCATCGTTGACCATGACAGCGCCGGCGCGGAGACGGGAGGCAATGGCTTCGCCACGAGCGGCGTCCCTCGTCCAAACGCTGGCGGCGAGCGCAAAAGGCGAATCGTTGGCGCGGCTGACAGCCTCCTCGGCATCGCGGACGCTCTGCATCGCAAGAATGGGACCAAAGGTTTCTTCCTGGAAAAGCTTCATCGTCGAGTCGACATTGACGATCACGGCGGGCTCGAAAAAGTTGGGTCCCAGGTCGGGGCGCGGGTTTCCGCCGCAGAGGACCTTTGCGCCGTGTTGTATGGCGTCCTGGATCAGGTCCCCCATGCGCTGCACGTGATGCGGGCGAATCAGCGGGCCGACATCCGTTGTGGGGTCGTTACCAGGACCGAGACGCAGCTTTTTGGTTTTTCCGAGGCAGAGCGCGGCGAATTTCTCGCTGACGGATTGTTCAACAAAGAGGCGTTCGACGGAGAGACAAACCTGACCGCAATTCGTGTAGCTGCCCCAGACGGCCGCGCTGGAAGCGACGTCGAGATCGGCGTCCGCAAGAACGACCATGGCGTCTTTGCCACCGAGTTCCAGCACGCTGGGGATGAGCTTTTTGGCGCAGGCTTCCGCCACGCGGCGGCCGGTGGCGAGACTGCCGGTGAACAGGACCTTCTCCGGGGCGGCTTCGATTAAGGCCTGCCCTACTTCTCCCCCACCCTGAACAATTGTTACGAGGTCCTTTGGGAAGCCCGCGTCGGCGAAAAGTTTGTCAATTAGCGCTCCGCATTGTGGCGTGAAGTCGCTGGTCTTGCAGACGACGGCATTGCCGGCAGCGACGGCAGGAATAATCTGGCTGAGTGGGATGGCGAGCGGATAGTTCCACGAGCTGATGATGCCGATGACGCCGAGCGGTTCATAGACGAGGCGACCAGACTTTGCTTTGGCCGCCATGCTGTGATGGGGGACGGATTCCGGGCTCAGCAAACGCACCGCATGCTTTGAAAAATACGCCGCGGTGTCGAGGGCGACAAAGATATCTGCGAAGAGGGCTTCCACCCGAGGTTTGCCGGATTCGCGGACAACGGCGTCGGCGAGCGCGTCGCGAGACGCGAGCATTCGCTCGCGAAGCACGTTCAGCCGCACGCAGCGGTCGTGAATCGGCAACCTGGCCCACGCGCTTTGCGCGGTCCTCGCTCGGGCAACGATCGCCGCGAGGAGCGAGGGCGGAGTTCTTTGAAACCGAGCGACTACTTCGCCCGTGGCCGGGTTGATCGAAGGAAGGGTGCCGACAGGGATGGCCATCGCAGCCATGAAGGCGATTCTATCTGAAATCAGGGGGAAGAGTTCAACATAGAGTTTGTGGAGGGAGTGGCGTGGTGGGAAGGTCCTCTAGGAAGAACCGACACGATAGGACTCTTCGTGCTCGACGGCGACCATGCAGAGACCCTGCGGGGGAACGGTGGGGCCGGATTTGGAGCGGTCTTTGAGTTGGTAGAGGCGGTCAATATCTTCAGGCTTCAGCTTCCCGCGGCCAACGTCAAGAAGCGTGCCTACCATCTTGCGGACCATATAGCGGAGAAACGAGCGGCCGCGCACGGTGAAGACGAGTTCTTCGTTGTCGGCGGAGCGGTCCAGTTCGGCGGAATAGATTTCGCGCTCGGTGTGACGCTCTTTGTCGTCTTCTTCCGAGCCGGTGGAAGCGGCAAACGACGCAAAATCGTGGTTGCCGACAAGTCGGGCAGCCGCGTCGCGCATGGTGTTTTCATCAAGCGGAAACGGATAGTGCAGGACATAGCGCCAGAGCATCGGTGGAACGACTTTCCCGCGATAGAGGCGGTAGCGGTAGATTTTTCCACGCGCGGACCAGCGCGCGTGGAAGTCGGGGCCCACTTCCTCGGCCGTGACGATGCGAATCGCGGGAGAGAGAAGCGCGTTGAGCGCGCGCTGAAATTCTGCCGCGGATAGCGGCGAATGTGTTCGAAAACTGGCGACCTGGCCCAGGGCGTGGACGCCGGCGTCGGTGCGGCCCGCGCCGTGGAGAATGATGTTCTCCTGGGTGATGCGGCGAAGGACGTTTACGATTTCACCTTGGATGGTGGGTTTGTTGGCTTGCATTTGCCAGCCGTGGAAGTCGGTGCCGTCGTAGGCGATGGTCAATTTGAAATGGCGCATGCGGATGCGTAGGGGAAGGATCTCGTGCTCAAGGAGCGGAGCGCACGAAGCGGCTACCGGGTTTAACGGCCGCGCTGCCTTCGCGGCACAGCGGGCAATCTTCAGGCTCGTAGCTCGCGATGGGAAGATCGAGCAAAGCCTGACTCTCCACGGAGAACTCGATTTTGCCGCCGCTGCGGTCGATGAGCGCTCCGGCACCCACGACGCGGCCCCCGGCTTCTTCAACAACCTGGATGGCTTCGAGGGTCGAGCCGCCGGTGGTCCAAACGTCCTCAATAACGAGAACATGCTGGTCGGGATGCAGATAGAAACCGCGACGCAGGCTCATCGTGCCGCTGGCATCGCGCTCGACAAAAATAGCGGGGACACCGCCGGCACTTCCCTTCAATTCCGGGAGGGCGCGGGCCACTTCCTGGCCAATGACAACGCCCCCCAGCGCAGGAGATACGACAACGTCGATGTGCGTGTCGGAAAAGAGAGCGGCGAGGGCTTGACCGAGCTTCTCCGCATAGCGCGGATATTGCAGCACCAGGGCGCATTGCACATAGGTGGCACTATGCAGGCCGCTGGAGAGCTCGAAGTGGCCGTGGCGAACGGCCCCCGAGGATTCGAAGGTGCGTAGTATCTCTTCGCGCGAGAGCATAGCAATCCGCTAACTGCGAGCCGCCCTAAACGTCGAAACGTCAGCAGCCTAGCCGCCGCGTCGTGCGTTGTCAAGGAAAGGCGCCCCCTGCTAGACTGCCTGTTTCGATGGGATGGCGCGTCGCGAACCGTTGGAAGGCTCCCGAGCGTGCATCTCTATAGACTATGTCGGGAGTGGATTCTTATCGCCTTTGACTCCAAAGCGGTCAAGTTCTTGAAACAAAAAGCCTAGCGCGCACGTTTTACAGAGTTGAGCCACAATAAACCACGTCCCGTAGGGACCTAAATTCGAGGGGTGAGGAACGCTATGACATTGCTAAAGGTGACGGTAAAGCGGCTTGGGGTTGGGAAGACCGCAAAGCGGTCGGTGTTTCGGGAGACGGCAAGGCGGTCGAGCCAGTACGCTCGACCATTGGTGGCCGCTTTGCTCGCGATGATGATCGCCGCCGGGCCGGTTCCGCAGGGACTAGCGCAGGAACCTGCACAAAATCCACCGGCGCAGCCGTCCGCGACGCCATCGACGGCTCCGGTCACTCCCGTTTCACTGGGGCTTGCGAAGCATAATTTCAGCCGAGCCCCGCGGGCGTTCCCCAAGCTCATTGATCCCTATAAACCAATCAAAATTGAAGAGCCCCTGCTCACCAATTCACCGCGGATCGACCAACTGATCCACGACGGAAAGCTGGAAATCAAGTTGCAGGACGCGGTGGAGCTGGCGCTCGAAAATAGCCTCGACATCGTCGTGCAGCGTTACAACCCTTGGATCGCGGATACGGACATTCTGCGAACGATGGGTGGAGGCGCGGGCCGGGGTCTTTCGGGAACCGGCACTGCATCCGTGCTCGGCAACATCCCCTCGCTGAACTTTGATCCACAGGTCACTGCGAGCATTTCCTATGACGACCGCAGCACGCCGATCAACAACCCGTTTATCTCGGGAACGGGCACATCGAGTTTGACTAGTTTGGTCACGCACACCGCGACATACAATACGCAGTATTCGCAAGGCTTCGCGACCGGAACGGGATTCTTCACCTCCTACAACAACATCCGCAGCTCGTCGACCTCGTCGGCGAACCTGTTCAATCCGTCGGTGCAGTCATCGCTCTTTGTCGGCTTCTCGCAGGAATTGCTGAATGGATTCGGACTGCTGCCGAATACGCGAAATATCCGCATCGCTAAGAACACCCGCAAGATTGCGGATTGGCTATTCACGCAGCAAGCCATCACCACGGTTACCAACACGATTACCGCGTATTGGGAGCTGGTCTTTGCCCGGGAAAACGTCAAAGTGCAGCAGCAAGCGGTGACCGTCGCGGATAAGCTTTACAACGACAACAGGAAACAGCTGGAAATCGGAACGATGGCTCCGCTGGATGTCACGCGGGCGGAGTCCGAACTTGCCACAGACCGGCAGAACCTCATCGTCGCCCAGACTGCCAAGCTCCAGCTGGAACAGGTTCTGAAGAACGACATCGCGAAAAATCCGCTGGCCCCGAACCTGATAAACGTCGAGATTATTCCCACGGACTTGCCGACGCGGCCGGAAGCCGTTGAAGCGCCTTCCTTCGAGGAAGCAGTGACAGAGGCATTCGCCAAGCGCCCGGATTTGCAGCAGCAGGTACTCAATCTGCAAAACGGCGATATCGAAGTTCGCGCCACACGAAACGCTTTGCTGCCCACCGCCACGCTTGTCGCACAGTACGGAACCGTCGGGCTCGGCGGCAACCAGGTCCTCCTCGGTGCCGCGGGAAGGAAGTCAGGAGGCTATGGTGACGCTTCGAGCCAGGTGTTCCACAACAACTTCCCCGATTATTCCGTGTCCGTCAGCGTGAGTGTTCCTCTGCGCAACCGGCAGGCCCAGGCGGACAACCAGCGCGCCATCCTAACGCACCGCCAGCTCGAAGCTCAGATGCAGCAACTGAAGAACGCGGCTTTACTCGATGTGCGCACCACCTACATTGCCTTGGAGCAAGACCGCGGTCGAGTCGAAGCGGCGGCCAAGGCGCGCGAACTGCAGCAGCAGACGTTTGACGCCGAACGGAAAAAATACGAGCTCGGCGCGTCCACGGTGTTTCTCGTCATTCAGACACAGCGCGACCTTATCCTGGCGCAGGGCACGGAACTTCGCTCCCTCGCCGATCTGGTCGAAGCCAAGGCCAATTACGAGCGCGCCGTGGGACGGACGCTGGAAGTAAATCACGTGACGATCGCCGATGCGAAATCCGGAGAGGCCGACCGCGACACCCTGATCCCGGGGACGCTCCACGGCCAGGTAGTGGGCACGGAAAAGCTCTTCAACCCTGGCGGACAACGATAATTAGCGTAGCCTCGTGATTTCCCGGGCCTGTTTTTATGCCCCACTGGTGCGCTCTAAAGGTTTTGAGAACATCGAAATGCCGTTCGTGACCACTATTGCCCTCGCCAGTGCTTTCGAATAGCATTAAAGTTTGTTATGCATTCGAACGGTCGTTCGAATGTTTGCGTCCGGGAGCGCAGCGGCATGAGCGAGCGCGATAAGGGAACAACCCAGACCATTACCCCGTCCGAATCCCAGGCTCGGCGCCGCGAGCCTTCCCTGAAAGAACGCGCCTGGGAAGAAGATACCCTTCGCCCCACACTGGAAAAAAGCCCGGAACGCCAGGCCGAATTCACCACGATTTCGGGGCACCCGATTCGCCGGCTCTACACACCGGCGGATCTGCACGATTGGGAAGCGGGCCGGGACCTTGGCTTACCCGGCGAGCCGCCGTATACCCGCGGCATCCACTCGACGATGCACCGTGGGCGGCTTTGGACGATGCGCCAGTTTGCTGGATTTGGCGCCGCCGAAGATACCAATCAGCGCTTTCGCTATTTGCTTTCCCAGGGGCAGACGGGCCTCTCGACGGCTTTCGATCTGCCCACGCTGATGGGCTACGACTCCGACCATCCACTATCAGAGGGTGAGGTAGGCAAGTGCGGCGTGGCCATCAGTTCGCTCGCCGACATGGAAGTGCTCTTCGACAAGATTCCCCTCGGCGATGTGACAACGTCCATGACGATCAATTCACCGGCGGCAGTGATCTGGGCGATGTATTTGGCGGTAGCGGAAAAACAGGGCGCCGATTGGAAAAACATTTCGGGAACGCTGCAGAACGATATCCTGAAGGAATACATCGCGCAGAAAGAATATATTTACCCGCCGGAGCCGTCGATGCGGCTGGTCATCGACACGTTCGAGTTCGGCGTAAAGAATACGCCGAAGTTCAACACTATTTCGATCAGCGGATATCACATCCGCGAGGCGGGATCGACGGCGATTCAAGAGCTGGCGTTTACGCTGCGCGACGGCCTCGAATACGTGGAATGGGGCATGCGGCGCGGGATGGATGTGGATGAGTTCGTGCCGCAGCTTTCGTTTTTCTTCAACGCGCACAATGATTTCTTTGAAGAGATCGCCAAGTACCGCGCGGCCCGTCGAATCTGGCACAAGGCGATGGTGGAGCGCTACAAGTCGAAGAATCCGCGCTCCTGGGCGCTGCGCTTCCACACACAGACGGCCGGCTGCTCGCTGACAGCGCAGCAACCTTACAACAACGTGGTGCGCACTGCGATTCAAGCGCTGGCAGCCGTGATGGGCGGGACGCAATCGCTGCACACGAATTCGCTGGATGAGGCGTGGGCGCTGCCAACGGAATTTGCGGCAACGATTGCGCTGCGGACGCAACAGATCATCGCGCACGAAACCGGCGTGGCGAATACGGTGGATCCGCTGGGCGGTTCGTATTTCGTGGAAACGCTGACGAACGAGGTCGAGCGCGGGGCGTGGGAGTACATCGAGAAGATCGATGCGATGGGCGGAATGGTGGCGGCGATCGAGCGAAGCTACCCGCAGCGGGAAATTGCGGAGGCTTCCTACCGCTATCAAATGGCGGTGGACAAGAAGGAAAAAATCATCGTCGGCGTGAATGACTTTGTTTCCGAGGAGAAGCCGCTGGAAGTTCTGAGGATCGATGAGACGGTTGCGCACCGGCAAGCGGAGCGGCTGCGCAAATTGCGTGCAGAGCGTTCGCAGGAGGAAGTTGCGCGGCGCTTGACCGCGCTACGCAAAGCCGCCGAAGGCAAAGAAAATCTCATGCCGTTCATTTACGACGCCGTGAAGGCCTACGCCACGCTCGGCGAAGTTTGCGACGCCATGCGCGACGTTTTCGGCACGTACGAAGAGGTCGCGATCACTTAGCTTTTCATTTGATTGACCGGCGGTCGCCATGAACATCTTCTACCCGAACTGCGGATCGCAGTTAGAAAATTTCACTTCACCAGCCTTTTGCGACCGCTGTGGCTTCAGGATTGCGCTCCCAGTGCTTGCGACTCCTCAAGCACGGCGCCGAGGATTCCGGCTTCCTCTCGGTGGGATTGAATTCGTTGGGATTGTTGTCTTCTTCCTCTCAAAAATGAACGATGCGCCGTTTCCAGTCCCGACAGTTCTTGCCCTGGCGGCGATGGGGGTAGCGTGGCTTCTGGTTGCAGTCGTCCGGCGCGGCGTCACACCTGCAGCGAAGCTTGCTCGAGAAGAAGGGCTCGTCGGTTTGGCTAGAGCAATCTATGACTCTGCAATTGAGCCCCTCCTCTACGGGAAGCGAGGTCGACCGAACTAGACTTGAAGAAACCGCTCTTTTCATGTCAATTGGAATTGTATTGCCATCCGCGTCTTTCATGAGGTTTCTATGCTTTTTCTGTCCCTGTTTCTGTCTATTTTGCGTTCTTCGCTCTGCGTCCTCTGTGTCTCTGCGTTAAGCTCTTCTTATGACCGACAAACAACTCACCCACGAAATTATTGGAGCGGCCATTGCTGTCCATAGGGAGCTCGGTCCAGGCCTGCTCGAGGCTGTCTACGAGGAATGCCTTTGCCACGAGCTGAGTCTCCGGGGACTGGCGATTGACAGACAAAAACCTATACCGGTCGTCTATCGCGGCACCAAGTTGGATTGTGGATACCGAGCCGACATCGTAGTATCGGGCAGAGTCATAGTGGAGATAAAGGCCATCGCAAATGTGGCTCCGATTCATGAAGCCGTGATGCTAACGTATCTTCGGCTTTCGGGGTGCAAGATCGTACTACTTATCAATTTTCATTCAACTGTTTTGAAGGACGGGGTCAGGCGCTTCGTTTGGAATTACGATCAGGCTCCGGTCAAAGAAGAGAGTTAAACGCAGAGGCACAGAGGACGCAGAGAAATGCCGGAAAAAAAGATTCGCGTGCTGATTGCCAAGCCGGGGCTGGATGGGCACGACCGCGGGGCGAAGATAATCGCGCGCGCGCTTCGCGACGCCGGGATGGAAGTGATCTACACCGGATTGCGTCAGACGCCTGAGATGATCGCGTCCGCCGCCGTGCAAGAAGACGTTGACGTCATCGGGCTTTCCATTTTGTCCGGAGCGCACAATACGATTTGCCCCCAACTCATGGGCTTGCTTCGGGAAAAGGGTATGAATGATGTGACTGTTCTCGTCGGCGGGATTATTCCCGAGGCCGATATTCCCGGGCTGAAAAAAGCCGGCATCGCGGAAATTTTCCTGCCGGGAACCTCCACACAAAACATCATCGATTTCATCCACAAACGCATTTCTAAGTAGCCGCCCGAATCTTCTCTCTTTGCAGGGGTGCGAGAGCGCTGGCAACGCCAAATCTCGAACGCGCGCACTCGCGCATTGCGGCGAGAGACCGTATACTGTTTCGCGGTTTGCTGGACAGCTCGCTTCGCAATGGCTTAAAGCGGCGTCCTTGCTTCTGCGCGAGGTTCGCGAGTGGCCGCGTCCGTCCTGAAAAGCAGCGTCAACCTGAAGTCGCCAGACTTCGAGAAAAATACCCGCCGAATAGTCAGTCTCCTGACGCAATTGAAGAACGAAGAAGAACTGATCCGGCAGGGCGGCGGCGCAAAAGCGATTGAAGCGCAGCACAAGAAGGGCCGGCTGACGGCGCGGGAACGAATCGCAAAACTGATTGACCCGCGGTCACAATTTTTTGAGCTGGGGATTTACGCGGCGTATGAAATGTATGAAGAGTGGGGCGGGGCGCCGTCCGCAGGAACGGTGACTGGGCTCGCGCAGGTCTGCGGACGGACATTCATGCTTATTGCGAATGACGCGACGGTGAAAGCCGGTGCGTTCTTCCCGATGACCGCAAAAAAAGTAATTCGCGCGCAGAACATTGCCATCGACAATCGCATTCCTACGATCTATTTGGTGGATTCGGCAGGTGTATTTTTGCCGCTGCAGGAAGATGTGTTTCCCGACACCGACGATTTTGGCCGCGTGTTTCGAAATAACGCGGTGATGAGCGCGATGGGAATTCCGCAGATTACGGCGATCATGGGAATGTGTGTCGCGGGCGGCGCGTACTTGCCGGTGATGTGCGATCACATCCTGATGACCGAAGGTTCGGGCTTGTTCCTGGCGGGACCGGCGCTGGTGCAGGCGGCGATCGGGCAGAAGACATCGGCTGAAGATCTGGGTGGCGCGAAGATGCATGCACAGATTAGCGGCACGGTGGATTTTCGCGAGCCGGATGACGATGCGTGCATCGCGCGCATTCGAGCCCTGGTGGACAAGATGGGCGCGGCGAATCCTTCACCATTCAGTCACGTCGCGGCGCGAGAGCCTCTATATTCAGCCCACGAGATTTATGGAATATTTTCCGGCGACCCCGGGAAACAGTACGACATGCGGGAGATCATCGCGCGGATCGTGGATGCGAGTGAATTCGAGGAGTATCGCGCCGAATATGGCGAAACGCTGCTGTGCGGGTATGCGCGGATCGGCGGCTGGGCCGTGGGCATCGTCGCGAACCAGAAAAAGCACGTGCAGACGCTGGCGCGCGGTTCGGACCAGAAACGGATTGAATTCGGCGGCGTAATCTACACGGAATCGGCGGAAAAGGCGGCACGATTCATTCTTGACTGCAACCAGAATCGCATTCCGCTGGTGTTTCTGCACGACGTCAACGGCTTCATGGTCGGCAAGGACGCGGAGTGGAGCGGAATTATCCGCGCCGGCGCGAAAATGGTGAATGCGGTCGCCAACAGCGTGGTGCCAAAAATTACCGTGATTTGCGGCGGAAGTTTCGGCGCCGGCAATTACGCGATGTGCGGGAAGGCCTACGATCCTCGCTTCATGTTCGCATGGCCGACGGCACGCTTCGCGGTGATGAGCGGCGACGCAGCCGCTGGGACGCTGGTGGAAATCAAGCTGAAACAATTGGAGCGCGAAGGAAAGAAGCTTTCAGAAAAAGACAAGAAGGAATTGCACGAATCCGTGCGTGCGACCTACGAACACCAAACCGATCCGCGTTATGCTGCCGCGAGACTTTGGGTAGATGCGATTATTGATCCAGCGCACACACGGGACGCGCTCACTAGCGCCCTCGATGCCGCGGCGCTGAATCCCGAGATTCGCGAGTTCAAGACGGGAGTTTTGCAGACCTGACATGGAGACCGTGAAGCTCGTTGAGTGTCCGCGCGACGCGTGGCAAGGATTGCCTGATTTCATTCCGACGGAAGACAAGGCGGAATACCTGAAGGAAGTGGTGCTGGCGGGATTCAAGCACATTGACGCGGTGAGTTTTGTTTCGCCGAAGCACGTGAAACAAATGGCGGACAGCGAAGAAGTGATGGCGAAGCTCAACACTTTTTTTTGCGAGGGGCTTCCCGCGGGGATTGAGAAACCGGAAATCATCGGAATCGTAGTGAATGAAAAGGGACTGGAACGCGCGCTGGCGACGCCGGGGGTGACGACGATCGGTTACCCCTATTCGATTTCTGCGTACTTCCGGCGAGCGAACGCGAATATGACGCGGGACGAATCGCGCGCCATGGTGGAAAAGCTGAAGAAAGAAACGGCCGCTGCAAATCGCGGCCTGGTAATTTATGTTTCGATGGCGTTTGGCAACCCCTATGATGAACCGTGGGGCCCGCAAATTGTCGGAGAAACGCTGGAGTGGATGAAGGACATCCGCGTGCGAACGGTTTCTCTAGCGGACACGGTCGGAACGGCCTCGCCGAAACTAGTAGGTGATCTGTATGACGAAGTGAAAGACCGCGTTGCCGGGATCGAGCTGGGCGTGCACCTGCACAGCCGGCCGGAGAACGCCGAGGAGAAAATCCGCACGGCGTACGAGGCAGGTTGCCGGCGCTTCGACGGCGCGCTGACGGGACTCGGCGGCTGCCCCTTCGCGGGAGACAGCCTGATCGGAAATATTGCGACCGAGGACGTGATTGCGGCGCTGCGCAAGGCTGGCGCTGATCCCGGAATCGATTCCGCGAGGCTTGCAAACGTTTTGCGATTGACGAACGAAATCCGCGCTAAGTACGCCCACGCGCCGCTTGCGAATTGAGGAGGTGTTTCGGCCATGTATTCGACACTTCTTCTCGAATTTTCCGGCGAAGTCGCTCACATCACGCTGAACCGTCCCGACAAACGAAATGCCATCTCGACGCAGATGATTGCCGAATTGGAATCGGCGCTCGATGCCATCGAGAAGAGCCACGCCAGAGTGGGCCTCGTGACCGGCGCGGGGAAAGCGTTCTGTGCGGGGATGGACCTGGAGATGCTCGCCGCGATTGCCAAACAGTCGCCCGCAGAAAATCAGGACGATTCGCGGCGTATCGCAAGGATGCTGCGGCGCATCTGGAGTTTCCCCAGACCCCTGATCGCGGCGGTGAATGGTCCGGCCTTTGCAGGAGGCTGCGGGATTGCGACGCTATGCGATTTGACGCTTGCCTCACCGCAGGCTAAATTTGGATACACCGAAGTGAAAATCGGATTTTTGCCGGCCATCGTATCGGTGTTTCTGACGCGGCAGATTGGGGAGAAGCGTGCGCGCGACCTGCTGCTGACCGGACGTATTATCGAAGCGGCCGAAGCAAAGGAATACGGCCTAGTTACAGAGGTTGTTGCGGCCGAGCGGTTGCTCGATCGCGCGCGGGAGCTTGCGGAAACATTGATCGCGGCAAGTCCGAGCAGCCTGACGCGCGCGAAACATCTGCTGGTCTCGGCGGAAGCCGCGAGTGTGGACGCCGACCTAGAACGGGCGATTCTGGAGAACGCGCGGATCCGGTGCACGCCCGATTTCCGAGAAGGGGTTGCGTCGTTTCTAGAAAAGCGCAAGCCTGTCTGGCAGGGCGAGCCGGAATAAGAGCGGAAATGAGAATGATCGAATACCACGACGTGACCGTTCGTGTGCGCTACGCGGAAACCGACCAGATGGGCGTGGTCTATCACGCAAATTACCTGGTGTGGTTCGAGGTCGGCCGCGTGGAATTGATGCGTGCCCTGGGCGTCGAATACAAGCGCATGGAGCTGGAAGACGACTGCCAGATTGTCGTCGCGGACGCACACTGCCGGTATCATCATCCCGCGCGTTACGATGAAGTTCTCCGAGTTCGCACGCGCATCGCGGAATCGAAAAATCGCGTCATACGCTTTGCGTATGAATTGTTCCGCGATGCCGATGAACAGCTGCTCGCGAGCGGCGAAACGACGCACATTATCTGCGGAAAGAATGGAAAACCCAAACTATTGCCGGAAAAATACCGCAAAACATTCGTTGCGATTGCGGCGCAAGACCATGATCGGAGCCACGCATGACCATTGCCCTCACCGGCAACGACCTCACGTTCGAGCAGCTTTATGGCGTCGCGCTGCGCGCCGAAGCGGTGGGACTTACTCCCGCGGCGATGGAGCGGATGAAGGCTTCGCGCGCGGTCGTGGATCGCGTAGTGACGGCGGGGACGGCGGCGTACGGCATCAACACAGGCTTCGGCAAGCTGGCCTCGGTGCGAATTTCTCCAGAGCAGGTGCGGCAACTTCAGGTGAATCTGGTCCGCTCGCACGCATGCGGAGTCGGTGTGCCGCTGAGCGAGACAGAAACACGCGCGATGATGCTGCTCCGCGCGAATGCGCTGGCTAAAGGATTCAGCGGCATCCGGCCGCAGGTGGTCGAGACACTGTGTGCCATGTTGAATGCAAAGGTACACCCGGTGATTCCGTCGCAAGGATCGGTGGGCGCCTCGGGCGACCTCGCGCCGCTCGCGCACCTGGCACAGGTGGTGATTGGCGAAGGCCGGGCCGCTTATCAGGGCGAAGTCGTAGCCGGCGGTGAGGCGATGCGACGCGCGGGAATCAAGCCGCTTGCGCTGGAAGCGAAAGAAGGACTTTCGCTGCTGAACGGCACGCAGGGGATGCTCGCGCTGCTAAGCCTGGCGCTCCACGAAGCTGACATTTTCGTAGATACAGCGGACGTTGCCGCGGCGCTGTCCCTCGATGCGCTGCGCGGAAGTCCAGGCGCATTTGATGCACGCATTATGCACGCACGTGCTTATGCGGGAGCCGCAACCACCGCACGGAATCTTGCGCACCTGAATGAGGGCAGCCAGATCCGCGAATCGCACCGTTCGGCAGCGAAAGACACGCGGGTGCAGGATGCATACAGCTT
The DNA here is from genome assembly GCA_035544995.1 of Candidatus Acidiferrum sp. Classification (GTDB taxonomy): domain Bacteria; phylum Acidobacteriota; class Terriglobia; order Acidiferrales; family UBA7541; genus Acidiferrum. Next base: position 33,490 of record DASZZI010000010.1, on the reverse strand, counting down.
GCGGTGCACGCCCCAGGTGCATGGCGCGGTGCGCGATTCGCTGGCGCAAGCGCGGGAGATGGCGGCGGTGGAGCTGAATAGCGCGACGGATAATCCCTTGGTTTTTGTGCGCGACGCAAACAACGGCGACATCATCAGCGGCGGAAATTTTCACGGGCAACCCCTGGCGATGGCCGCGGACCAAGTGGCGATTGCCATTGCGACGCTCGGCGGAATCGTCGAGCGGCGCATCGAGCAGATGACCAATCCGCTGACGAGCATGTTGCCGGCGTTTTTAACGCCGGAGCCGGGGCTGAATTCGGGGTTCATGATCGCGCAGGTGACGGCGGCGGCGCTGACCAGCGAGAACAAAGCGCTCGCGACTCCGCATTCGGTGGATTCGATTTCCACGTCGGGCAATCAGGAAGATTACGTGTCCATGGGGATGAGCGGGGCGCGACGGCTGGAGCGGATGCTCCAAAATCTGCGGCACACGATTGCGATTGAGCTGCTCTGCGCGTGCCAAGGGATCGACTTGCTGGCGCCGCTGCAGACAGGGACGCTCGCTGGGAAAGCGCATGCATCCGTTCGTGCCAAATCCCCCAAGGTTACCGAAGACCGGTCATTGGCGCCGGATATCGAAGAAGTGGCAGCGCTCGTGGCTGATGGTAACTTCTCAGCGATTCTGCGTTGAAAGAGAAAGCTTTCAACACAGAGGACACTTAGACCACGGAGCCCTTCGACTCGCTGCGCTCGCTCAGGATAAGCATCCTCATCGGATGCTTAGTTAACAATAACACCCCCCCCCCCCTATGTTTTTCATAAGTGTTGATTCTAAAGAAGGTTAAAGTTGGTTGTTTTGTTACACTTTTACAAGTGTTGATTCTAAAGGACTTGCATTGCACCAAAATCATGCAGGATAGGATGTTTCTCTTTAGCGCGGATTCAAAAAAGATTCGCCTCTTGAGATCCAGGGGTATCCCCAAAAAAGAAAAGCGGCAGCAAGCTGCCGCACTCCAAAATATCTCGCGGTATTACCCAGAGTTTATTCTACCATGAGCGATATTGCGGTCAAGGGGAATCTCCGGTAGTGGGTCAGTTTCCGATTACCGCGTTAATCACGCGCTGAGGCCCTAGATAGGGTTTCCGTGAAGGAACCACTGGACTCTTGAACAGGTCCAATCCGAGATTCAAACCGTCATAATTGCAGTCGAGTCGGTCTTCTGCAATGGAGACAGCCCATGGCTAGATTTGTCAGGTTTCTAATTCTCGTCAGCTTATGCTCGCTCCTCACGAACCTCGCGTTCGGGGATGAGCTTGCCGCATCCTTCGTGTTCCCCCTATCCCCAATCCGGGCCTCTGATGTCACTGGTGTTAATCGCGATGAAAACCTGTCACCGGCAATAACCGTCGAGGAAGCGGTGGACCTAATCAATTTGCTCCCTGCCACAAAGGAACTTCGCGCCAAAGGAATGGATGTGAAGTGGGACGTGCAAGCTGTCCCAACCATGAACAACAGAGATTATTACTTTTTCTGGATTTACAATGCGACGGCGCAAAAAGAGCGTGACATCGGTTCGATCAGCGTCGGAAACTATGCGGTAAACAAGCATACGGCAGATGTGCGGGTCTGGCAGGTTTCGTATGACGTTTTTCATGGAGACGATGGTGTTTTGGTCACCACGAACGAACTTGAGCGATTGCAGGAAGAACTTCGCAAAAAGCATGGCATCAATTTCACGCTAGTTCAAGAATACCGATCCGAGCATTTGGCACACAGAATTATCCCTCGCGAAGCAGCGCAGTCCGCAGTCCGCTTGCCTATTACCGAGCGATCGAAAGACACGGCAGAGATTAGCTGTTGGAAGACCAGCGACCATCTCATTTCTCGACTCGGTCGCAGTTCGATCATTTCCTCTAGCGCCGGTTATCGCGCATTTGCGGAAGTAGAGGCAATAGCATTCAGGCCTAAATACCGCGAGACCTATTCTGGACCACTTTGCGAAAACAGGATCAAGCTGTTTTTGGCGAAAGCCAGTGAATCGAGTTTTCAAATTATTCTTGACTCTGGTCAGTCAGAGAACGAGTGCATCACAGTTGGAGGGACAGATTCGTGTGGAGTCAAGGGCATTCAGCCCGTGGATTGGTCCAGGGACGGAAGGTTTCTACTCGCGAATCTGCTGCTTTGGCAATACGAAAGTGATTCCTCCGTCACACGCGTTCCGATAATATACGACGTTGGAAAGAGCGAGGTTCTGAGGCCAGACGTCTACCGTTTCTTTGAAGGGTACTGTCCGAACCAGGCTAAAGAGAGCTGTGACTTCGAACTTGTGGCTCAAGGCTTTTCGCACGAGGGAACCCTCGTTTTCTCGGCTTCAATGCCGCCAATTGATCCTTCCTCCGGGCAGGCGTCTTGCCTCGATAAAAAGCGACCGTTTCTGTTTGAGTTAGGGGCGAACAAGACTACTTGCCTCCCCTCCAATTACAAGGTGCAACATTATGGTACCTGGAACTCTGGAGGCGCTCCTAAACCCTAGTTGTGATGTCCTAAGACGGTCGCATACGGATAGTCACTGTCCCATGATTCAGTTACATCGTGATGGTCAACTCCCGATTGGTCGGATTACCGGAAACTGACCCACTACCGAATCTCCAATGCCGGCGATTTGGGCCATGTATCGTGCCCCTACAGGACAGCACAGACTGAAGTCTGTGCTACTGCGCGAGGGCGGAACGGAAGAAAGAGAGCATGCGGTAGCCGGCGATGTAGGAGAAGGGGGCGAGTTCGAGAGAGTAGTGGCCGCAGTGGAGCGCGAGGGTGCGGGGATGGGCGCCGTGGCGGCGGAGGGAATCGAGCATCTGGTGGGTAAGCTCGGGCAGCATGGTGGGGTCGTACTTGCCGTACACGAGGAACGAATCGCGGTCGGCACCCATGCCGCGTTCCACATAAGGCATCGGGCTGATGGGCGCCCAATAGTCGCGAAGTTCGTCAACCGTGACGTGATGACGGAGGCTTTCCCAGACATGAGTGGTGGTCATGCCCTGGCTGACGACGTCGGCGAAATAGGTGGAGACGTGGAAAAAGCCGCCAGCGCGGACGGCTTTGTCGTGGACCATCGTGATGTAACCCACCGAGGAGCCAATGCTGGTGCCAAGGATGCCGAGACTGGTGTAGCCCTGCTGTTCGAGCCAGCGGAGACAACGGCGAGCATCCTGGACGGCTTGGCGGTTAGCCTGGAGGGTCAGACCGATGTTCGAACCGACGATCTGATCGGCGCGCTCATGGCCCTGGGCCATGCGGCGATTGTGGTATGGAAGGCTCAGTTTGAGCGCGGTGATGCCGAGGCGCTGGAGCCATTCGCAGAGGCCATCCTGGCCGTGCCACTTGGCATTCCAATTGGGGAGCACGAGTACAGCGGGGCGGTGAGCGGCGAAATGCGAAGCGGGCCAAAGGCGAGCGTGGACGGTGTTGTTATCGGGCCAGGGTGATTCGATGGAGCTGGTGAAGGTGAGCACATTTTCGGAGTCGAGACGGTAGTCACTGGCGGGCGTGGTGGCGTACCACTCTTTGCTGGATTCAATTGCCCATTGTGCGTGGTCGCGAAGGAAGGCACGGGGGTCGGAGTCGTCGGCCCTGCCGCCGATGTGCTCGAGTCCCCAGAAGAAGGGCTGGACACGCCGGTTGTCGTCGGTGGTCCAGCGGCGGTGCTCGTAGCGCCGAATTTTTTGTTCGATCCAGTTCATGGGGAGAGTCGACAGTTCCCATTTTACAGCCGACAGTTAAAAGTTGAAAGATGGCTTAGGAGGAGAGTGGCGCTGGCGTTGGATTGCGCATCCAGGGTCACTTTGGCGCATACGTTAAAATTAGCACAGGCTTCCGCGAAGCGCGGAACAGGTGCCGCCTGTGCTACCTGTTAGGCATCGGACACGGAGGCGGCGGGGTTTGTTGAGGCTACACTGTGGCTATGGCACATTGCTGAGTGCGGCCGCTTTGCGGCCGACCAACTCGTGGTCATCACCATCTTTTTTCTCTTCGGGATCGTTATTGGCAGCTTCCTGAATGTCTGCATCACGCGGATTCCGGAGGAGTTCTCGATCGTGCGGCCGGGGTCGCACTGCCCACGCTGCAAGACGCCCATCAAACCGTACGACAACTTGCCAATCCTGAGCTGGATCTTTCTAAGCGGAAAATGCCGGGCATGCGGCCTGCCGATTTCACCGATGTACCCGCTCATCGAGCTGCTGACGGGTTTGCTTTTCGTGGTGTGTTACCTCAACTTTGGCCTGACACAGGAAACGTTCAAGTGGGTGTTTTTCAGCTGCTTGATTCTCGTGCTGACGACCGCCGATCTGCGCGTGCGCATGCTTCCGGATGCGGTCATCTGGCCCGGCTTCGGGGCCGGCCTGGTTTTCTCCGCGTTCATTCCACCAGACGACGGCATCGCGCTTTTGCTTTTTTGGAGGTTACCGCCTTTCGCGCACCGGGACATGATCTTCGGCCTGCTGAGCGCAGCCCTGGGGGCTGCTTTTGGCAGTTTGTTTCTCTGGGGAGCAGGCGCTCTATACAAATACTTGCGCGGACGCGACGGTCTGGGCCTTGGCGACGTGAAGATGATGGCGATGGTGGGCGCATTCATGGGATTGCGTGAAACGTTTCTGACGATTCTGGTGGGGACACTACTTGGGAGCATCGTCGGACTCGGTGTGGTCCTAGCGCTCTACGCGGGCGGATGGAAGCGGCGGCTTGCCGAACGCGCGAGCCGCAGGGGCCTTGGTGGCGTAGGCTCGCTGCGCTGGGCGATCGCGAGTCAGTACCAGTTGCCGCTCGGGACGTTTCTTGGCATCGCTGCTCTAATCGTAATTCACGTAACACCGGTAGTATCCCGGTGGAGGCCCTTTCTCATTTGAAGCGCCGAGCTGCGCGGGAAATATTGTGATCCTACTCGCCACACTCCAAGCCGAAAGCGCACCGCACGTTTGGCTGATTGTCGCAGGCTCGCTCGGGGCCCTCTTTGCGGCTGTAATCCTGAGCTCGTTCCTGGTGAGGCGTTTCTTTCAAAACACGCGAGACGCACACAAGGAACAGGTAGTGACGGCTCCGCGCACGGAAAATCCCTCAGCGTTTATGGCCGCTTCGATGCAAGGCGTGATCCAAAAGCTCCGTGACCAGGAGAAGGAACTCGAACGGCTGCACCGGCTCGAGAAGGAGCGGGCGGAACAGACGGAGCGGCTGAGCGAAGAGGTTACGCGCAACATGCCCGCGGGGCTGCTGGTCGTAAACGCCACGGGCATCATCTCGAGCGCCAACCCCGCCGCGGAACAGGTGCTTGGCATTCGTGGGCTCGGTTTCCGGCGGTACAGCGAAGCCCTGGGCGAATCCTCGGACCTCACGAAGCTGCTCGCGGAGTGCCTGGCAACGGGGAAGATTTTCCGCCGTGAACAGGTGGAGCATGCCGCTCCCGGGGGCGAAGAACGCCGCCTGGGGGTGACGATCTCGCCGATTCGACGCGGCAACGAGACAATCAACGGAGCCATCTGCCTGCTGACAGACTTGACCGAACTGGCGACGCTGCAGCAACAGGTGCAGCTCAAGGAAAATCTGGCGGCGCTCGGCGAGCTCTCGGCAGGAATTGCGCACGAATTCAAGAACGCGCTGGCGACGATTTCCGGCTATGCGCAGATGATTCGTGCCGAGGCGGCGAACGGCGAGGCCGCGGATTACGCCCAGCGGATTCTCGAACAAACCCAAAATATTACTCACGTGGTGATGGAGTTTCTGAAGTACGCGCGGCCGTTGGATATTTCAAGCGAGCCCGTGGCGCTGCAAGGCGTTGTGGAGCGGGTGGCCGCTGAAGTCGGGGAGTCTAATCCAGAAATCCGCATCCGCTGCGAAGGTCCTTTTGGGGAGGTAGCAGGAGACGAGGGGCTGTTGCGGCAGGCGCTGCTCAACCTGGCACGAAACGCCGCGGAAGCGTGCGCCATTGCGGCGAACGGAGGGCGGGTCCTTCTCCGGGGAGAGATCTTCCGAGGCGAGGATAACGGTTTTCAGAGGATTACTGTCTTCGACAACGGGCCGGGCATCCCTGCGGAGGCATTACCCAAGCTTTTCCGGCCGTTTTTCACGACCAAAGCAAACGGCACCGGCCTTGGCCTGGCAGTGGTGCAGAAGATTATCGTGCAGCACGGGGGGCAGGTGGAGGCGCGGAACCGGGCGGAAGGCGGCGGCGCTGCGTTTATCGTTACGCTACCCGCGTGCCGGAGCGCCGCGGAAGCAGTAGAATCGAAGCAAGAGAGCATCTAAGGATTTAGCGGGGATTCTACCCGCCCGGAAAAGGCAGGTGCGTATGTGTCCGACAGGTTGGCTCAAAGCGTCAATGTTTCTTCCGGCGCTGTGCCTGGCTGCGATGCCAGTTCTTGCGCAACAGCCCAGCGGCGATCCCGTAGCCGATGCGGCGCGAAAAGCCCGGGAGCAGCAGAAGAAGGAAGCAAAGCCGAAAAAGGTCTACACAGAAGACGATTTGAGCCGCGGAAAAGGCAACGCATCGGACCAAAGCGCCACTTCCACGGGGCAGCAAAACCCGCAGGGCGCACCGGATAATGCCCAGTCCGCTGCAACGGGCGCGGACAGCACGCTTGCAGAAGACAAGAATGACGAAAAGAAATGGCGGAAACGCTTCCAGAATTTGCGCGACAAAATCGCGCAGTCGGAGAAGGAGCTTGACCTGCTGCAGCGAGAATTAGACAAGGCGCAAGTGCAGTATTATCCCGACCCGCAAAAGGCGCTGATGGAGCAGAATGGGCGCAAAGAGATCAACGAAAAGACGGCCAAGATTGACGGCAAGAAGAAACAGATTGACCAACTGAAACAGAACTTGAGCGATCTCGAGGACGAACTGCGAAAGGCCGGCGGCGATCCCGGCTGGGCCCGCGAATAGCACTTCTCTTCTATCTATAAGCTGCTTTCCAACACCGCACATGCGCCATGGGTTCCCGCAAGGCGCCCGCAGGTTTCATGGTAGAAACGAAGGAGATGGAACCTCTGCTCCTCGTCGAAGACAAAAATGAGCTGCGCGCCATGCTCCGCAAGGCATTGGAGCGCGCCGGGCACACGGTGGATGAAGCCGCGGACGGGACAGCGGCGATCCAAAAGGTGCGGGCACGGCGATATCTGCTGGTCATCACGGACCTGAAGATGCCCGGAGCTTCCGGGCTCGATGTGCTGCGAGAGACCAAACAGGCCGACGCGACCATTCCCGTTATTCTGCTGACGGCATTCGGCTCGGTGGAAGAAGCCGTCACGGCGATGAAGGAAGGCGCGTTCGATTTCTTGCAGAAACCGGTGGACCTCGACCATTTGAAACTGCTGGTGCAACGAGCCGCCCGCCAGCAGGAGCTGCTGCGGGAAAATCTTATTTTGCGGGAAGAGTATGCCGCGCGGTACGGCTTTCCCCGCATCGTGGGGGAGCACACATCGATTCGCGAGGTCAGCCAGCAGATCCAAAGAGTGGCGGCGACGGATTCGACCGTGCTGTTGCTCGGAGAAAGCGGGACCGGAAAGGAATTGTTCGCGCGGGCGATTCACCACCTTTCCACGCGCCGCGAACAGCCCCTGGTGGCGCTGAATTGCGCGGCGATTCCCGAGGGCCTGGTGGAGAATGAGCTGTTCGGCCACGAGCGCGGCGCCTTCACCGGAGCGGGTACGCGGAAGGTAGGCAAGCTGGACCTGGCGCATCGCGGCACGCTTTTTCTTGACGAGATCGGCGAACTGCCGCTGGCGATTCAAGCCAAGTTGCTGCGAGTGCTGGAAGAGAAGCGGTTCGATCGGGTCGGCGGAACGCAACCCATCGAGGTCGATGTCCGCATCGTGGTGGCGACGAACCGGAATTTGCAGAAATTGATTGAGGAGAAACTTTTTCGCGAAGACCTGTATTTTCGGATCGCGGCCTTGCCGATGACGATTCCGCCGCTGAGGGAACGGGGAGAGGACGTTCTGCTCCTGGCAAATCATTTTCTCGAAAAATTCAGCCGGGAATTCGCAAAACCCGGCCTAGAGCTCTCAGCGGAAGCGCGCGAGCGGCTTTTGCACTATCCTTGGCCGGGTAACGTGCGCGAACTGCAGAATACGCTGGAGCGCGCGGTGATTCTTGCCGATGGACTCAGCATAGACGCTGCCAGCCTCCAACTACCGGTCGCGCGGCCGGATGCGGAACGCCTGCCGGGTGGCATGGTGCCGGAAAATTTCAATTGGGAAGGGTCGCTGGAAGAGGTGACCGGGCGCGCGATTGGCCATATCGAGCGCGTACTGCTCGAAAATACTTTGCGTGAGTCCAAGTGGAATAAGACGCGAGCAGCGGAGAAGCTGGGCGTGACTCCGAAGACGCTCCTGGCCAAGCTTCGCAATGCTGGGCTGGAAGAATAGAACGCGTCAGAATGGGCGGACGGCGGTGTGTAGCGCGACGGTACCAAGCGTCCAAACGCGGTAATCGACCTCCGCGTACCCCACCGATGTCATCAGCGAAGCCAACTCCGCGGGGCAGAAGAAGCGGGAGACAGATACAGGTAAATAGGTGTAGGCGGTACGGTCCCCAGAGAGAAGCCCGCCGATGCGCGGAAGAATCCTTCGGAAATACCAGCGGTATAAATCTCCCAGAAAACCGGCGGGCGGTTCGGTGAATTCGAGGATGGCGAGAGTTCCGGCAGGTTTCAAAACGCGGCGAATTTCGCGCAGGCCAGCTTCGTAATTTGCGAGGTTACGGAAGCCGAACGCGGTGGTAACGAGATCGAACGAACCGTCCGCAAAAGGCAAGCGTAACGCATCGGCTTCGAAAAATCGCATTGCACCCAAACTACTTGAGGCTGACGTGGTCCTTGCAACTGCGCTTTTCTCCTTTGCACGCACCAGCATAGGATGAGCAAAATCGGCACCGATGACCCGCGCCTTCCCAGCGCGCGAGAGAGAAAGAGCCAGATCTCCCGTGCCACAGCAGAGGTCGAGCGCCAAGGCGTCGGGCCTTGCGAGGATGGGCCGCAGGCGGCGCGCAACGCGCGCGCGCCAAAGACGATCGAGTTGCAGAGACAACAAATGGTTCAGCAAATCGTAGCGCGGCGCAATCTGCGTGAACATTTCGCGGACTTTGCGTGAGGCCTCGGCTTCGGTTTGCACGCCTTCCGGGCGTGTTCCCTTCACCGTGACTGCCTCAGTCATTGCGATTTTCCGAACAGTGGGCGAGTTGCGGGGCAAAATGGAGGACGCGCTCGACGAGATCGAGCCGTATGTGGTCGTAGGATTGTGCCTTGCCGATGCGCGGCGTTAAAACAAAGCGCAGCTTCCCGCCGCGAGTCTTCTTGTCCGAGCGCATGGCTTTGATGAAGGATTTGGCAGGAATGCGCGGCCATAGCGGCAGCGGGCCTAATCGGCGCACCAAGGAAACAATCCGCGAGACATCGCCAGCGGGAGTGAGGCCTGCTTCATGACCGAGCAAGGCAGCAGCCATCATGCCCCAAGCTACCGCTTCGCCATGCTGGTAGCGGCGGTAGCGGGTCACGCTCTCCAGCGCGTGGCCGAAGGTATGGCCAAAATTCAGGACCTCGCGCAATCCCGATTCACGCTCGTCCTGGCTCACAATATCGGCTTTGATCTCCACAGATCGTTGGATGATATATTCGAGCGCCTTTCGATCGCGGCGAAGCACGGCCTCGAAATTCTTTTCCAGGAAGGCGAAGAGTTTCGGATCGGCAATGATCCCGTATTTGATAACCTCGGCGAGCCCGCCGCGGTATTGCCGTTCAGGCAGCGTACGCAACACATCCGAATCCGCAAGCACGCGGCGGGCGGGGTAAAAAGCGCCGACAAGGTTCTTCCCTTGCGGTAAATTCACGCCGGTTTTTCCGCCCAATGCGCTGTCCACTTGCGCGATCAGCGTCGTCGGCACCTGGACCAGCGCTACACCGCGCAAGTAGGTTGCGGCCACGAAGCCAGTCACATCCCCGACAACACCGCCCCCGACGGCGACGATCAGGGATTTGCGGTCCGCGCCGGCGCGGCTCAACGATCCAGTGAGACTCTCCACGGTTCGCAGATTCTTGGCAGCCTCGGCGTCGTTGAACAAATGCACGGCACGCCCGTTGGCGAGAGCAAATCCCCGCCGAACGCTCTTCCCTACCGAACGCCAGACTTTTGGCGAAGAGACAACATGGACGCTGGAGAACTTGCCCAACGCGGAGATTTCCTGCGCGGCGCGGCGGAGAATGCCAGCGCCACACACGACGGCATACTTGCCGGCAGAGGATTGCACCGAAATCCGTTTTCTCTTCATTTGCGTTGTATTTTCAATGTAACATACTGCCCGCTTGCGACGCCCTCCGGCAGATGCGCAGGTAATGTTGGGAATTCCTCCGTGTTACCATACGAAGGCAGCCGATTACTCGCACTCATGAGCTCTTCCCCTAAGACTTATCGCGCCGATTACGCCGTTGTGGGCTCGGGTGTGGCTGGGCTGCGCGCGGCGATCGAACTGAGCGGCGCGGGCAGCGTGCTGGTACTGGCGAAGTCGGACTTGAGCGATTCCGCCACGGCGTGGGCGCAGGGCGGAATCGCCGTGGCGCTGAGCGACGAAGACGAGATCGGGCTCCACGAGCAGGACACCATCAAGGCCGGCGACGGCCTCTGCCGTGCAGAATCGGTCGCTCTGCTCGTTGAAGAAGGGCCGAAGTACATCACGCAGCTGATCGAATGGGGCACGGAATTCGACCGTGCGGGGACGAAGCTGGCCTTTACGAGGGAAGCCGCGCACAGCCGATCTCGCATCCTCCACGCGCACGGCGATTCTACCGGCCGCGAAATCAGCCGCGCCTTGCTGGCACGGGCACACACCATTCCGCACCTGCATCTACGAGCCCATGCCTTTACGACAGAGTTGATTGTCGTGGCGGGGCGAGTGGCCGGGCTGCGATTCCTTGATGAAACTGATGGATCGTCGCACGAGGTACGCGCGGGAGCGGTCTTGCTGGCAACGGGGGGCCTCGGGCAGATCTATCGAGAAACGACCAATCCCGACGTGGCCACGGGCGACGGCATGGCCATCGCTTATGAGGCCGGCGCGGTCCTCTCCGATATGGAGTTTGTGCAATTCCATCCCACGGCGCTGGCGATCAAGGGTGCGCCAAGATTTCTTCTGTCCGAAGCGCTGCGCGGCGAAGGGGGCATACTTCGCAACGTGAACCTCGAGCGCTTCCTGAAGCGATATAACGAAGCGCAGGAGCTTGCGCCGAGAGATATCGTGGCCCGGGCCATCGTGAGCGAGATGCACAAAACGCAGAGCGAATATGTGTATCTGGACATGACGACGAAAAGTGAAGAGTTTCTGAAGAAACGTTTTCCGCGAATCTATGAGACTTGCTCGAGTTACGGCCTGGATCTCGCGAGCGACCTTGCGCCGGTTTGCCCAGCGGCGCATTACATGATGGGCGGGGTGAAGACAGACCTCTGGGGGCGCACGTCGCTGTCGGGACTCTACGCCGCCGGAGAGACTGCAGCTACCGGAGTGCACGGGGCGAACCGGCTGGCCAGCAATTCCCTGCTCGAGGGCTTGGTCTTCGGCGCGCGCTCCGGCCAGGCGATGATGAAAGACGCGCCCGTGGCTAAACGGAGTAAGGCGGTGCTCCCGGGAAGCCCCGCACCGAAACCGAGTAACTCGACCGCAACGCATTCGGCCAAGACGGCGGCGAAAGCTGCGCCGAAACAAACGCCTGCGGCGCTTACAAAGATCCGCGACGTGATGTGGCGTCAAGTGGGGATCATGCGCAGCGGGAAAGAGTTGGCAGCGTCCATCGAGCAGCTGAAAGCCGTGGAGCTGCCTAAGAGCGAAAGACCGGGCCGCGCGGAACACGAATTGCGGAACCTGCATTCGCTGGCGCTGCTCATTGCACGATCGGCATTGGCAAGAGAAGAGAGCCGCGGGAGTCATTACCGTTCGGATTTTCCGTACCGGAATGATGAAGATTTCAGTAAGCATTCCGCAGTGGAACGAGGCAAGGACGTGCGGTTCGAGGTGTAGCGTGAGACGCGGGACTCAATCGAGGTCTTCAGATTCTGCGTGGCAACAGCCCTAAGGAATCTCCGGCGGCTAAAGCCGTTTTGGTTTTCAGCTTTTGAAGCCGCGACTTCCCAAAAGAATCGGACTTGCCACACAGGCTATCGAGTGGGCTCTCACCTCGCTTGAAGTTGTTTTACGCTTTCTAGAAAAACATGTCCGACGATGGCAAGGGTCTTGGCGCTGATTTTGTCGAGGGTGTCCTGCGGTGTGTGCCAGTAGTAGACATCGCCGGCCGGGCCGTTGTCCAAATCAATTACGTCCACGGACGGAATATTGCGCTTCAAGAACGAATCGTGATCGTCCGACACCTGCCCAGATTGATCGACGAAGATATTTGTATAGCCAAGTTTTTTCGCCACTCCCCAGACAAGATCAGTGAGCCATTTCGTCGAATCGGATTCACGCTTGAAGTGCGGGGTGCGGGTACCAACGATATCCGCCAAGAGAAACGCCCTTATCTTTGAAATGTCTCCGTTGTTGGCGAAGCGCGCGGACATCTGGCGGCTTCCGTAACAATTGTCGGGATCGGCCCACTGCAATCTGACCGCTTCCTCCCCATCAAAGAATGCGATCCAGACGTTGTAGCGGCCGTGTTGCGTGCAGAGCAGGCGCGCCAACTCAAGCATTACCGCAGTCGAGGAGCCGCCATCATCGGCGCCGACGAAGTTTTCCAGAAGCTTTGTGTCGTAGTGGGTGCCGAGGAGAATTACACGCGGCTTGTCGCCCGGTATTTTCACGAGGATGTTTTTCATGGGCAGGCGACCGATGGGAGTGTCGGAGGTGAAAGAGTCGGTCTCCACGGTGCAGCCGTAGCTTTTCAATTCGGATTGGATGTAGTCCTGCGCCTGAATAATGGCCGGTGAGCCGGAGGGGCGCGGACCAAAGCTGACTTGCTTGGCGACGTGCGCGTAGGCGCGCTTCCCGTCGAAGCCGCCCGTTGATGCGGGCGGCGGCGCGTCATCGGCACTCTGCGGCGGCACGGAAGTCACAGCGCTCATGAAGGGCGCGGCACTAGCCGAAGAGGATGCGGGAGTGCGGCCATTATCGTCTTTGGCCTTGCATCCCGCCAGCACGGCAAGGAAAAAGCAGGCGCTTATCGTAGCTAAGAACAATTTCCCACGTATTGGCCGCCTTGATCGCATCTATCGGGCCTCTGCTGTCGCTGCCAACCGTTGTTCGCGACGCCGCACAACTATCCAGGACACTCCGACGCCGAGAAAATACAAGCCCACCATCGGGGCCATGAAAATCAGCATGGTCATGGCATCGGGAGTTGGCGTGATGATGGCCGCAACAATGGCAATGATCAAGATGGCGTAGCGGAAATTTTGCAGGAGGAACTTGGGGGTAACGATGCCAAAGAGCGATAGGAAGAAAATGAGGATCGGCAATTCGAATACCAGGCCAAGCCCCAGCAAGACTAGCAAGATAAAATCAAAATACTCATTGACGCTCATCAATGGCACAACAGGCCCCTTAAAACTGGTCAGGAACCGCAAAATGTACGGAAGCATTATGAAATAACCAAACGCAAGCCCTGCGAGGAACAAGAAGACGGTGGAGAAGAGAAACCCTGTGATGGCGCTGCGCTCGTGTTTATAGAGTGCCGGAGCGACGAAGAGCCAGATCTGATAGAGGATCCACGGTGATGCCAGGACAATCCCCAGATAAATGCTCAAGGTAATCAGCAGGTTCAAATAGCCCGCGGGATGAGTGTAGAAAAGCTTCTGATCAAGGTGAGCATCGCCTAGCGCTTTCAACATCGGCTTGATAATCCAGTTAATGAAATGAGGCGCCGCGACCCAGCCGATCATCGCGCCAACCGCTATGGAGATGAGCGAATTGATGATGCGCTTGCGCAGCTCGATGAGGTGCTCGAAAAATGTCATCTGGCCGCCGGTCTCTGCATCCGGGGCTGCTCGGGTGGAGTCAGGCTGGCTGCTGGTGGTCATGGGTTGTGTCAGCGGGACTTGAGGCAGAAAGGCCGTCGGTTTTCTCTTCGGTGGCTCGATCAGAGGAACGGGGTACCGATTCCGCGACGGTTGCGATGACAGGCTCAACCGCGGGTGTATTGAGGGTATGAGCGTCCGAAGTTGTATCCCCCACTGTTTGTGCTTCTGTGGGGGCTGCCAGAGCGGCGGGCTGGGCTTCCGTGGCTGCTGGTGTAGTGGCAATCTTCTTATGCTCAACTTCGCGGGCCTGGCGCTCCAGGTCGCGCATCTCCTCTTCAAACGCAGTCTTAAAGTCCGTGGAAGCCTTGCGGAATTCCGCCATGAGCTTGCCGAGGCCCCGGGCGAGCTCCGGAAGCTTGTGGGGCCCAAAGACGACCAGGACGATGATAAACACGACGATCATGTGAGGAATGCTCAACATTGCGCTTGGCGGCCGTCTAATAGGCCTGTTGGCATCATAGAAAGGGTGTCTGGCAGTGTCAAACCCGACTTTGGCCCACGCATGTTATACTGAGTTATCGAGTGGCTGTGAGAGGTTAGGATGAATCCAGAACGCCGCGGGCTGGTTCTTGTAGTTGCCGTTCTGCTGGTATCTGCTGTCCTCGGGGGCATTTACGGGCCCTCCGTGCGGGCCACAACCGCCTCGACCGACGATTATCAGACGGCCGTGCGGGAGTTTACGCGGATCCTGGACGTGGTCCAATCGAACTACGCCGAGCCTGTCGACGTCGACAAGGCGGTATATCAGGGCGCGATCCCCGGCATGCTGCGGGTGCTCGACCCGCATTCGAATTTCTTTGATGCGCGGCAGTTTGCGCTTCTCCGCGAGGACCAACGTGGAAAGTACTACGGCGTCGGCATGGTGGTCGCGCCTCGGGAAAACCATACCGTAGTCATGGCGCCGTACGTCGGCGCGCCCGCGTACAACGCGGGGCTGCGTCCCGGCGACGTGATCGTGAAGGTCGACGAAAAATCGACCGAGGGCTTGACGACAACCGAAGTCGCGGATTTGCTGAAGGGCCCCAAGGGCACAGTAGTCAAGATTACCGTTTCGCGCGAAGGCTACTCTGAGGCATTGGTGTTCACCGTGACGCGCGACGAAATTCCACGCCATTCCGTGGATATTGCTTTCCTGCTGAAGCCAGGGATCGGCTACGTCCGGCTCTCTGGCTTCAATGAGACCACCGATCGCGAGATTGCCGACGCGCTCAAACAGTTGGATGCTCCCTCGCTCGATGGTTTGGTTCTAGACATGCGTGGCAACCCCGGCGGATTGCTGAACGAAGCCGTGGCAGTGGGCGACATGTTTCTGGACAAGAACCAGTTGATCGTGTCGCATCACGGCCGCACGTCGCCGGAGCGCCGCTATTACGCCATTCGCGGAAACCAAGGCGACACTGTGCCCCTGGTGATCCTGGTGAACAACAATTCCGCTTCCGCAACGGAAATTGTGTCCGGTGCAGTGCAGGACCATGACCGTGGCTTGATCATCGGAGAGACATCCTTCGGCAAGGGGCTGGTGCAGACGGTTACACCGCTCAGCGAAAATACCGGACTGGCGTTGACCACGGCGCGCTACTACACGCCCAGCGGACGGCTCATTCAACGGGACTACAAGACCGTTTCGCTCTACGAATATCACTATGAGCGCAAGGTGCCGGAGCATCCGACGGAGGTAAGGCTTACCGATAGCGGACGGCAAGTCACCGGCGGAGGCGGCATCATTCCGGACATCCTCGTGCCGGCGCCCAAGCTGACCAAATTCGAAGAGCTATTGCTTCGCAGTGACGTCCTCTACCCCGCTGAGACAGGTGTAGGCGGCTTCACGCGCTACTACCTTGGGACGAAGCCCACGATCACGAAGGATTTTGTCGTAGATGACAGCCTGATGAGGGAGTTCCGCAGCTTCCTCTCAAAGCACAATGTGCGTTATACCGAGCCGGAGATGGCGGACAACCTCGACTGGATCCAGCGGAAGATCAAGCAGGAGATCTTCATGTCCACCTTCGGACAGCAAGAAGGCTTCAAGGTGCTGCTGGAGGCGGACCCGCAAGTGCAGAAAGCCGTGGAAGCTATTCCGCAGGCCCGCGCGCTCTATGAGAATGCGCGAAGAATCGTGGCGCAGCGCAGCGGTGGCGCTCCAGACCAGCCGTAGGAATCTCGCTAACAATATCCCTGGCACCTCGAGGGGCAGTGTGCGGCTTCCATGTGAAAACTGCGCAAAGCGTGCGGTTGGCAAGGTCAGTTCCGTTTGCTAAAATTTTGTTGCTGCTCGTGGGCGAGTAGCTCAGCTGGGAGAGCGCCTCGTTCGCAACGAGGAGGCCGGGGGTTCGAATCCCCTCTCGTCCACCAGTCTTTTCAGCGGTTTGCAAAACTGACTTCTCTGCCCTGTCCTCGTTTGTGACAGGGTTTGTGACATAACTCCCCTGAAAGCCTCCCGAAATGCCGTGTATAGGAACCGAACTTGAGAGCGCGTCCAATGCGCGGCGCTTGGCTTCCAGCCGAACGTGTGAGTAGTGGCGGAGCATGGCCCCGCTGACGTGCCCTGCGATGCTCATAATTACCTGGTCCCCGGTCTGAGACTCGGCCAGTTCGGTGATGGCATGATGGCGCAGATCGTGGAATCGAAGTCCGGCAGTCGAGCTTTTTACACCGCGAATAGCTGCCCCGCATTCCTCATTGCGACAAGTCTCGCCGGGTTTCTGCAGCAGACCGCACGCGGGGCACTGGACCGCCCGCGTCAGGTTGCGCCAAGCGGTGCGCCATCCGCTCATCGGTTTGGTGGGGTCAGGGTTTTGCAACCCCTCGGCGTGTAGGAACACGTACCAACCCGGCTGCGGCTCTGTCCCACACAGGGTCTTGATTCGCTCGCGCAACTCTAGGATGGCGGCCCATGCGTCAGAATTCAGCGGAATAACACGCTCGCCCGCGTCAGTCTTAGTCGTAGCACGCCGCACTGTCAGCGTGCGGTCTATCAAGTCAACGTCCAGCCAGCGAAGGCCCTTTAGCTCGCAGCCTCGCATTGTTGTAGCGAGAGCCATCCGCCTTGCCAGACGCGCTATGTCCCATTCGGGGCGGCTGGAAGCAAGTTTCAGGAGGCGAAGTTTCTCGTCGTGGGACAAAACGCGCCCGATCTTGTGTCGTACTGGCAGCGGCTTTACATCCTCCGCCACGCGATACCACAGCCGCGCCCGCTTCAAGACCCCGCGAATGATGTCCAGCTCCCGGTTGACCGTTGCGTTTGCGATTCCCTGCTCTGTCCGCGAGCGGATGTACGCGAGGATGCTTTCCGCCGTAAGCTGACTCAGCCGGACCGGACCGAAAAACTTCTTCGGTGCGGCGGAACGCTCGCGCTCGGTGATGATGGTCTTTGGGGCAACGCGTGGTTTCTTCTCTTCGAGCCATCGTTCAACCGCTTGCGGGAACGCCAGGCGTGAAAAATCGCGGCTCTCCGGCGTGAGTCTCCCCTCTTTCGCCAGGGCGATTAAGTCGGCGACTTTCCTTGCGGCCTCGCGCCAGTCTCCAGTGCAAAGACTCTGGCGGTGGCGTCTGTCATCGAGCGAAAAGTGTGCGTGCCAGATTCCATTCCGCTTCCGTGCGTTGTTCATTTCTTCCTCCGTTTCATCTGTTGGGATTGCTTTCTACGGCGGCCCACACCGACACGATGGTACCAATTGAGGTTGCTTGCTAGTCGCGAACGGTTGCTGCAACTCAGAGAGCAAAACTTCTGCCGGGGTTTCTCGCCGACAAAGTACGTGTTGCACTGAGGGCAAACCCGCGCCCGCCACGACTCGCGGAAGAGAAGGTAGAAGGCTCTTTGAAAATTGTTCATCGAGCCATAGAGGAAGTCGCCGGATTCCCAGTCAGGCCGCAGACGCGCCTCGCGATGAGAATACGCAACGGCGGGAATCACGCTCCTAAAAGAGTTCTCCGCAGAGAGGAACTGACTAGGGAAGCGTCCTGTAAAATCGTTGAGTCCAAGCAAGAACCCGACGTCGTGGAATAACCGGGTGTCCCGCCTATCGCCCTCCCAAACGCGGCGCAGCGCGTCTCGGTAGTACAGGAAGAGCTCGCGCGCCTCTGGGAGGTAGATCGGAAAAACGCAAAGATCAGGGAACGCCTTTTGGAGCGCCTTGCGCTCCCCCTCGGAATCGCCGCAGTTCACGAAACGCGCCAGCCCCTTCCAGAGGCGTAGCTTGTCCGGTCGCTCTTTAACTATAAACGCTGACTCAACCCTAGGCTCGTCGCTTGCTAGGAAATTCGCGAGAGGAGAAGAGAGAGCGAGATGCTGGATGCGCGGAGCGTCTTTACGTGTACGGCTGCTCATGGTAGGTTAACATTGCTAGGACGTTGTTATAGCTATTCGTCCTAGCAAATGAACGATAAGCCGTGAGCAGCGAGGAGTCAAGCGGGAAATGCAAGACACAAAACTTCGAGGCATTTCAGAAGTCGCTGAACGTCTCGGCGTCAGCCGGGCAACAGTTTGGCGTCAGATCAAACTTGGGCACATTCGCAGCGTGAGAATCGGCACGCGGGTGCTCGTTTCCGACGCCGAGCTTGCGCGACTCGCGCAGCAAGGAACAGAGATCCATCGTGTGCATCAGTAATCCCGTTTTGACCGAGCGCGAGGTTCCTGTGTAAGAGGCGAACGAGACTGACATTTAGCCGGAAAGGCCGCGGAGCGTGACAGCTCAAAAACAGAAAAAAGGACGGCGTAGCGCACCTTCTAGCAACGCCATTCCTGAACTGCCCCGCTCGACAGAGGCCGAGCGGGTTGTGGTTGGCGCGCTTCTAGTAGGCATTTCCAATCGCGAAGGTGTGCTTACGAAACTGAAAGCCGAAGATTTCTTCGACCAGCAACTTCGCTCTGTCTATTCCCGCGTGCGCGCCATGCAGGATGAAGGCAAGACAGTGGACCTTCCGACAGTCGTCGATGAGCTGCGAGCCTACGGCGAATTGGAGCGTGCCGGTGGCCCTGCTTTTGTTGCTTCGCTTGTGGATGGCATGCCGCACCGCTTGGCGCTTGATTCTTACGTGAGCGCGATGGTGGAAACGGCCCTCCTGCGCCGAATCGCTTACGTGCGGCACGAAATCACGGAAGCTGCGCTCAAATCTACAGCACCGCGGGAAGTGTTGCTCGGAGCAGAGAACAAATTCGCTACTCTACGCGCTGCGTTGCCACTTCGAGCAAGATTCTGCGGAACCGAATCTGGCTCGCAAATTCTCGACAAGACCGCAGATTTTCTTCGGCGCTTCATTGTTATGTCACCTGCGCAGGCATACGTTCTCGCGATCTGGATCGTGCATACCCATTCGCTCGACGCCGCCGACGTTACGGGATACCTTTCGATCACTTTGGCAGAGAAACGATCTGGGAAAACACGCCTGCTCGAAGTGCTCGAATTGCTTGTCGCGGAACCGTGGCTTACAGGCCGAGTGACTGCTGCGGTTCTCGTGCGAAAAATCGACGCCGTTCGTCCAACTCTTTTGCTCGACGAATCGGACACGGCGTTGCGCGACGATTCGGAATATGGCGATGTACTTCGCGGCGTCCTAAATTTGGGCTACCGACGCGGCGGCGTTGTCTCGTGCTGCGTGGGTGCGGCCGAGAAGCTTGACTTTCATGATTTCTCTGTGTTCGGTGCGAAGGCAATCGCAGGAATCGGGTCCCTGCCCGATACTGTGGCTGATCGCTCTTTCTCTATCCGACTCCAGGGGCGTGCACCTGACGAATTGGTTGAATCTTTCCGCCGAAGTGAAATCGTGCCGGAAGCGGTCGGCCTGCGCGATCAAATTGCCGGCTGGGCCTCAAAGATTGTTGAGACATTGAAAGCAAGTAAACCGGAGCCACTCGCGGAGCTTGGCGACAGGCAGAACGAAATCGCTGCTTCCCTTCTGGCGATAGCCGACGCGGCCGGCGGCGACTGGCCGCAGCGAGCGCGCACTGCGCTGCTTGAGATTTTCCGGGATTGTACAGTGCGGGATGAATCGTTGCGCGTGCGGCTCTTGGCGGATATCCGCGTGGTTTTTGATGAAGGCGGCTCCCAGCACATCTCGACACCGGTCTTGCTTGAACATCTGAACGCGAATGACAACGCGCCGTGGTGCGAATCCACGCACGGCAAGCCGCTAACCGCGCGGGGCCTGGCGCGGATGCTCGCCCCATTCGAGATTCGACCAGAGCATTTCCGCGAGGGGGCGAGGACAATTCGGGGCTACACGCGGGCTTCCTTCCGCGATGCCTGGGAACGATATTGCTCATCCTCGTCTGTGGCACCCGGCACAAACGACACAAGCGGCACGGCCAATCTTTTGAATGAGTTGGCCGTGCCAGATAAGAACGCTGTGCCGGCCTCATCCGACACAGACGAATTATCCGGCACGGCGATCTTGCTGAAAACAAAACGCGTGCCAGATGTGCCGCCTCCTGGAAGGGCAGCCGAAGGGGAACTCTAGTGGACGCCGATCTCCTCATCGCCGAGATCGAGCGCGCCGGTGGAACACTCACACTAGCGGCTGAAAAGATCCGTTACAAACTGCCACATGATCTTGCACTCAGATGGCTTCCTGAACTGCAGGCCCATCGCGATGAAGTTCTAGCCTTGTTGCGGCAACGCGACGCGGACTACCACGCACATGTAGAAGCTGCACTCCTGGCGACATGCTCCAGTCACCCGAGCGGCCTGGTGCCATGGCTCGAGACGGACCATCCGGGCCTCTACGATGACCTCACTCGCCGTCTGCCCGATTTGATTCATGCCCTGTGGACGGCGCACGCGCCGCCTGAAGAATTCCAGCGAGTCGTGCATGACTGGCTGGCAACGCATCGCCGGGCTTGTGATCTGTACCGCGAGCGGGCTAGGGGGATTTGTGATGAGTGATCTCGATAACGTGCTCAGGAGATATGCCGCCGAGTTGCAGCCCGCTTATCAGGGAGCTCCCGTAGCCCCAGCCACTAGGCAGGGTCTCTAGCCGCTAGGGTGCTACGAACGTCGCTACGTAGATTGCTACGAAGATTGCTACGCACCCATGCAGAAGAAAACCACCATTTGGTACACACTTGGGGAAGCTGAGAAAGCCACAGCCATCCCTGGGACGCGGCTCGACCATGCCTGTCGCGTCGGCAGGCTACCATACCGCCGCTCGGAAACCGGCGCGCGCCTCCTGTCGCATGACGTGGTCGAAAAACTTCGCAAAGACGGGCTTAAGAGTTTCCCGTGTCCGTATGATCCAATCGCATCTTCAATCAAGCATGAGGCCAGTTCGTCTGGCGCGACGTCAGGGGCTGGCCTGACACCGCAACGGGAACGCGTCGAACAAAAGCGGGGCGAGCTAGAAGAAATGCGCGTCAACCGCGATGTGCGGCAACTGAAGGACCGAGAGCAACAGGAGAAGGCCGAGCGCCGCGCTGCGGCCGCAGCGGAACGACAAGCTCAAGCTGAGGAGCGCGCACAGGCGCAGCGCCAGAGCCGACAGCTTCGCCTGGAGGAAGCATGCCAGTCTGAAGCCCGCGAGCA
The DNA here is from genome assembly GCA_035544995.1 of Candidatus Acidiferrum sp. GTDB lineage: Bacteria > Acidobacteriota > Terriglobia > Acidiferrales > UBA7541 > Acidiferrum. The sequence goes on along the minus strand of DASZZI010000010.1, from coordinate 11,947 downwards.
AGCAGCACGCGAAGCCGAGGCCCGCCATCGCCGCCAGCAGTGGGAAATTTGCTGGCTGGATCATGCTCTGAAACTACTACCCAGCGATGTTCCTCAGGGCCTCGAACTGGATGTCCACCAGGCCGTTGCCGAGCTCCTCCCAAAACTTGACGTCCAGCAACCCGAGCGACTCACTCAGCGCCTGATTCAGGCTGCCATCGACAAGGCCCTACAGCCCTGGCACAGGCGCAAGGAGATTGAAAAGATCATCGAGCAGGCCCGCAACCAGCTTCCTGTACGCGTGAGGAGTTGGAGCAACACTCCGAACGAGTGGAATTCGCGAGCCATGTGCGCTGCGGCGGATGCAATCGCGCAGCTCGACGACGAAGCGCCGCTCGCGAAAATCCGCGCAGCAGCGGTCGAGGCCGGCAACAAGGTTCGCGCAGAATACGAAGCGTGGAAAGCCGGCGAGGACCACTGCCAGGCGTGCGAACAGATGGTGCAGTGGCTATTTGATGGAGACGACGCCCGCGAAGCGGTTCGACAGGCATTGGAGGAGCTGCCTGTCGGAGCCACACGCGCAAAGATGGAAAATGCCCGAGATGCGGCTCTTGCTCCTTTCCGAGCAGCAGCAAAGGCTGCCGCGGACACGGACCGCTACCTGCAGCACGTGTCCGATTACATTGAAGAATTGGGAAATGAAGAGACAGGCGAATGGGATTTGGGCGATTTGTTCGAACGCTACCGTCTCGCGGAGAAGCTCAGAGCGAAACTGCGACCACGGCTGATTCAAAAGCTACTCGAAGAAACGCTGGACGTAGACGAAGCCCACGAATTTATCGGCGAGTGGCTCGATCGAGAGCTGGAATTGGAGGACTGAGCAAAATGCCTCTACGTGGGCGTCTAGCTCTACTTGCGTGGAGGGATTTTCTCAGTTCGGCTTGACCTGTAGAACGGGAGAAGGTGGTGAGAGTAGCGCTCTATGCCCGCGTCTCGACAGCCGATAAGGGCCAGGACCCACGCGTCCAGACGCTTGAGCTTCAGGAGTACTGCCAGCGCCGCGGCTGGAGCGTCGTCGGCGAGTACGTGGATGTAGGGATCTCTGGCACGAAGGAGAAGCGGCCTGAGCTCGATCGGCTCATGGCCGACGCGCACCGCCGGCGCTTCGACGCCGTCCTTTGTTGGAAGTTCGACAGGTTTGCTCGCTCCGTGTCGCATCTGCTCAGAGCGTTGGAGACCTTCCAACCCTGGGCATCGATTTCGTCTCGTTCTCGGAGCAACTCGACACCAGCACCCCGACGGGAAAAATGGTCTTCACTGTCTTGGGTGCAGTGGCCGAGCTCGAGCGTAGCTTGATCGTCGAGCGCGTCAGGGCCGGTATGCGTAATGCACGGGTAAAAGGCAAGAGGATCGGCCGGCCACCACGGACGTATCTAAACCAGGATGCGCGGCGGTCCATCTATGAAGCGTACGCAATAGGTGATGCAAGCCTGCGCGAGCTGGCTGTGAGATTCGGTACTTCCATTGGTACTGTCCAGCACTGCATCCAACTGTACCAAAAGGCTTCCACATAGCCTTTTTGCTATCCATTTTAATAGCAAAGCCGTCTTGATCACTTCCTGGGGCGCACCAAAGGATTTGGTTTGATACAGGCACTCTGTCGTTCAGCCCGTTCTGGGTCTGCCCCGACCATGCAAGGCACTGGGGGAAGTGGTGAGCTTCCAAAAACAACTGTTTCTGGGCAGCTTCCGTTCCGGCAGACTGTCCCATAGAATCAGGCGATTATGGGGGCAGCTGAAGGGACGTTTTTGGGCAGTAGACAACAATCTTGCTGACACATCAAGAGGGGGCGTAGCTGAGGCCCAGCCGAGATCGCGTAAGGCCGACGTGGTGACCAAGATATCGGCTTCGAGTTGCGGAGCATCACTGGTGCCTTAAAGAGCCACAACTCGAAAATCGGATGGTGAGATAAACTTTTCTATGATGAAACGGCGCTGCTCCGCGGTGATATTTGCGTCGTTCATGTGGATCGGAAGCAACACGAGAAGCTTCTTCGGGTAGGTTTGATCACAGACAAAGTAGATGCCATTCGCGGAGACGTTCCGGGTTCTTCCTTGGATCGGCTGCGATTTGAAAGGGCTCTCGCCGCATGCTTCCGCAGGGAGACTCAGTGCAAAACGACGAGTGCTGCGGCGATCAGTTTGCATTGGCTTGTTTCTGCCTGCGCCCCGCACATCTTGGAGACACCGGATGGCCCCGCTTACGCTTGTTCTCGAGAGATGCGTCTCGAGATTTATATCGGTTGATTTGATGGATCTCTCGCTCCGCAATTCCCGAAAAGAACAAGCCGAAGATCCAATCCTCAACGTTTGCCGAAGCGGAAGACGATTCCACCCGTGACTTGAAAATCGTTGAGTGTCTTGCTGCCTGTCACGATTCCTCCGGGAACACCAGCCACATTGCTGAAGGTCGCTTTATAATGGCCGACCTGGTCGCGCACGTCGAAGCGGAGGGCGAACCTTTCAGTGAAGAAGTACTTAAGGCCGCCGCCAAAGTTGCCGGTGAAGACGGTTTGGCTGCGGTCGGGTCCTATCTCCATCAAATTAGAATTCAATTGAGCGGGTTGATTGTTATCGCTGAGCGCAATATCGTGCCGGGTTCCACCGACACCCGCCGTCACATACGGCACCCATTTCCCCCGGATGGCGGAGAAGTTATAGACATAGTTCGCGGAGAGCGAAAATGGATTGGCGATGCTGAACTCGACCGCATTATGACGGTCGAAGTTGTAGCTCACACGGCCGCCGATCGGCGTGCCTGTCTTTACGTCTAATCCAAAACCCTTTGTTTCATTGTTGACCGGAGCCGAAATCCCGGCAAAAAAAGTAAATTCGGTGCTGCCGGACCGCGTGCCGTCGGAAGCCGGAGTTTGCGCCAGGAGAATGCTTCCCGCGAAACTTCCCATCAAATTGCTAAGTGCAAATAGCAGAAAAAGTCGAGAGTTGCTTCTCATAGTTTGCTTTGTCCCCTTACGATGCCGTCTAAATTTGTTTCTCTGATCTACTTCCTCTATCCGAATGATGACGAGAACACTTGTGTCTGGCGATCTTCGCCAGATTATTTCGTGCCGCCTCACCCGTGGAAGTGCAATAGGCGGGCCACAGGTGGAGACCGAGTAAGTCTTTTGTTTGCAGATGAATGCAAAGTGGACATATGTGAAGATTGCCCCCGGAAGCGGCACCGTGCCGCCGTAAGCGCCACACCCCGCGACAATCCGCCTCTCCTTCGCCAAAGCATAAGGAGTGCCGCACTGGCTAAGGCCGATGGCCTGCAGAGGTTTTTTTCCAAGGGAGCAGAGAGGAAATACGCTGGAAAACTACCTTTGACAATTCAACTCCATGCGCGCCGAAGAGATGGAAGGTGTGAGATTCAATAGGTGAATAGTGCTTGGAAATCGAAGGAACGATTGTTTCCAGCTTGCCGGTTGGGACCGGAACTATAGGCAATGGAATTCGGCAATCCGAACAGCGGTGACCCGAGATTTCCTACCGAGAGGCCAGGGTTCACCGTGTTCAGCAGGTTTCGGACGTTGCATACATACCCGACAAGATCGTTAGCGGTCCATCAGCACACATGTTCGCGAGTGTCACTCGTCCGCGAAATCCGATTCATGATCGAACCAAGAGACGAAAAGATGATCGTGAAAATGCCCCTGCGAGCCACGTGTGCCGTCTTAAGGAAAATCATGCAGCTCGCAGAAGCCAGTGTGCGTTGGGACATTCGTTAGTGCTTCCGAACCCTCGTGGTCACCAGAACTGGTGACATAGAAGGTGGCCGCTTGAACAGCCAGCCACGGACGGAGACGGTGTCCGGCACAGGTGTCACAACGAGTGCCGCCACATTGGCAACACCTTCGAAACTGGCGTGCGAAGCATCCACCGTGATTTCCGTGACGTCCGCGACGGTGAAGAAGATCGACTTAGCCGTATCAATAGTAAACGTATTTGCGTCCAGTATCGCTTTGACGGTAGCCGTGAGGCGAGTCTCTTGCAATCGCACACGATCCGTGACGATGGGAGCAGCGGTACTGCCGTCTCCACTTACGCGGTGAATCTGAACCGTCTGTCCAGCCAGGAGCGAATTGACATCGACGAAAGAACTGGAGAGGCCTGAGTTGTTCTCGGATTCTTCGAGGTCGACCGTGAATTGCGCCCCGGATTGAATCTGAACCTGCATGGGGCTGCCAAGAACACTATTCGACAAAGCGCTCAAGTTATCAGCGACCACGATGGCGAACGTACCAGTCTGCGCGTTTACAGAGGTCACGAAACCATCGAGTTCCTCGTCATTTACGTTCGTTTCGTCCCCTTCGAGCTTTACCTTTCTTGCGACCAAAGCGCCGGTGGCGAGGACCGTCACATCCACATCAACGATCTGGCCGTTCTGCAAGCAGGTCAAATCCGGCGGGCTGGCTGGACAGGAGGTGAAGCCCTTGAATACAGTGTTCTTGTCTACCTGGATTCCCGAAAATGTTTTCTGCGACGTTTGCAAATCAAAACTGTTTGTTCCTTTATTCGCAACCTTGCCGGTAAGGTCTTCAACGTTCTCCAGCTCTTGGTTCTGGTTATCCGGGCTTATCTGTGTTTGGGTCACGCTGACAGCGCTCACGAGGCTGAAGTCCACTCCGAGTGCGTTGGTCAAAATCGTGTTGAGGTTCAGATCCACCAGCAGCCCGACGGAATTGTTTGCGCTGAGGCTCAAAGTGGGGTTGAAATTTACAGTTGCCACGAGGGAGCCCGCTGGGGTGATCCTGCAGACGGCGCCTGGCGCGCATCCCGCAAGGGAATTCGCCGTGCCGTTCAGGATGGTCAGCCGCGGGTTGGCAAACGTCAAAGTCAGACTCTGAAAAGGACCGGCGGTGGCCGGGACGCTGGCCGTGTTCAGGAATGCCTTCTCAACCTGAAGTTTCTTCACGTCGATATCTTGCGGTCCTGTTGCGCCGAGCAGGTCAATATTCCCCGGATTCAGTGCCGCCCCCGAAACGGTGACCTCGAAGGAGATCACGTCCACGTTTGCGGGAGGCGTGTCCGTCAAGGAGAGACTCACCGCAGTGCCGCCCAGCGGTTGAGATGGTGTGAATGACTTGGAATTACCGCATCCCGCGATGACCAGGAAACCTAGAAAGAAGACCGCCATGTGTTTTTGCTTATTTACCACGCCACACCTCCGTTTTTTCGCTGAGGCTGGGGCAGGGTTGGCCGGGATCATTCCGCCTCACCCCGGCTGGGGGACAGTGATTACACCGCAAGAGGAAGGGCGGGAGCAATAACCCCCGTGCAAACTCAGCCCGATTGAACGAAGGCAAACCTAGTCCGCCGCTTCCTCGCCCTCGGAGTAACAACAGCACACGAGAGGCCAGAACATTGGTCGGCGTAAACTCTTGATTGAATGGGAAGTACCTGTCTTGCGAAGGTAGCGCGCGGATACTGCGTGCGGCGATCTGCCGCGCAATCCAGTGGAAATTGTCCCAATCTGCCGCATGGTCTTTCGGCCGGTTGCCGGAAGGAAGGGAGAGGTTATTTCTCGCGGTTTCAGTCTCTGGCAGCTACGCAGGACCGCTACGCCCACGGCTAAGCCCAGGATTTTTTCAATGTTCGCGTACTCGGAAGCTATATCGGAGGAGAAATACGTAGCTGGGCTGGGTCACGCCATAGTTGGTCGAAAAAACATACTCCGCGAGAAAATTATCCGTAAAGCGCCAACCCGCACCGAACTCCGAGTAATAGGTTGTCGAGCGGTCGCGTGTAAGCCCATTCGGTGCGAAGGTGCCATCCGAGGTGAGCAATCGCCCGAAGCGATCCTGATGCAGCGCGAGGTTCGTGGAAAGCGTCTGGCGAACGGTTAGGAGTGATCCGCTGACGAACAAGTGCCTCCATACGTCAGCCTGGATGGCTTCATGGGCGGACAAAAAGGGGCTGCTCCTGCGGTTGCGTTCCAAGATGTTTCCGGTGGCGTCTTCCGTGCGCATCGTCGTGGTCTTGGAAAACCCGCCTGCGAGGTCCAGAGTGAATACAACCCGCGGGCGGAGGGCATAGCCGAATCCCGCTGCGAAGCTTGATCCTGTCGTGCGGTCGTGTTGGTGAGAATTTACGATCGTGGAAAGTTTCAACTGATCATCCAGAGAAAGCAGGAACCAGGACGCCTGTGCTCCGTAGAACAACTTCTTTGTCAACACGCCACGAAACCGGATGCCCACCTCGGAGGATCGGCCCGCGCTCTGCGTGGTATCGAGGCTCTGCGGCTGGCCATTCAGCGTATGGGAGGCGTTTCCGAAATCAGCCGAGACGAATCCATAGCTGTAATAAATTCCGAGTTTCCGCTCTCTGGAAAAATCGTGTGACACGCCGGCCTTGATTCGCGTTTGCGAGAGATTGGATTTTGAGTCGATTCTTTCGCTTGCGACATTTCCTGCGGCGTCCTGTTGTGTTACAAAGTTAAGAAGAGATCCCCAGCCCTTCACGTAATCTAAACCGAGACCCACGCTCGTTCTTTTCTCTTCCCCAAACGCGTGGGCCACGGCGAACGCACCAGAGAGAAAAGAGGTGTTCGTGGAATCCGAAGATGCCCGCGTCCCGGTCGTGCCGGCAGGAAAGAGAGAACCAGAAAGACTTGAAGCATCATCCAGCGTGAACGATTGGACACCACTCTGAAAGGCGGCGACGCCCCCACCAATTGCTGTGCGGTGGTCGGACAGCGGTGTAAAGAAAGAGCCCTGAGGCGACAGACTATAATCGACCGATTTTCCGGGGCTAGAAAAGAAGGCGGACTGAGTGGCCCCGACACCCTGGCTGCCCCGAAACGATGGCAACAGGAAGACACGCCCCTCGGGCGCCGAAAACTCTGTCGCATAAGCAGGATTTTCAAGACCATCCAGAAAGGAATCCGGGTAGGCCGTAAAACGGAGGAACAGCGGGCCTTGCCGTGCGTCGACCACATTCTCCACGAAACGATCATAAATCCCTGCGGAATTCCGGGGAGAATTTGCATTGGCCGAGTCCTCGGGATCGCCGGAAGTCCCTGCGTTTTGTTCGTGAGTGCTGTCCTCAAGGTTCTGGTCCCCGCCAAGACCGCCAATTTCACCAGTTGGGCTGGATGCGAAGAAGTGTATGTCCTGATTGGGGCGGACAATCACCCCTTGCCCAGGGTGCACGAGAACCTTATTCTGTGGATTTGAAAGACTGGTCACCTCAACGAGACCCTCATACACGATTACTTCTGTATCTCCGACTCCATTCACGGCAACGCTGAATTCGGTACCACGAACGGCGATCGATGCGGTGGGACTGTTGACTCGGTAGGGGTTTGGTTTCCCGCCGAAATGGTTGATTCTTACCCGAACGCGGCCGAGCAAAACTTCGAACAACTCCCGGAGCGTATTGGCCGCGCGAAAGTCTTTAAGCAGAACCCGAGAGCCCGGACGGACCACGACGAGGCTGCCGTCGGTCAGTTCTATAGTGAGGTGTCCACCGCCTCGCGTGTCAATCTCTTCTCCGGGGAAGAGCACGTCGCCGCGCTTTGCGGCAGTGGGAGCCTGCGCGCCGCTAGATAGTAGAGCTGTGCCACTCACGCTGGCGATGCGCGCCTCGACCGGTGTCACTTGGGCGCGAGCTGACTGAGCCGTACATGCCAGTGCAAGCGTGAACAGAATCAAGACCTGGCATGTGTTGGCCAAAATTCGCACCGACCCCGGTGCAGCAATCACGAATTCCCGCCGTCTGCGTTTTCGTGTGTTTCCGCGTCGGTATTTTCTTCGCTGTCTCCATCCGAAAAGGCGCGCAATCGATATTTGGCCACCAGTCTTTGAACCGTTCGGCGATCAAGTCCGAGAGCCGTCGCTGCACGCCTTTTCCTTCCTTGATTCTCGTCAAGGACGAGCTGCAAATACCGTCGTTGTAACTCATCCATCGTCGGACGGTCGGCGATGATTGCTCGCTCGTTGTGAGAGGCGACAGATTCCTTCGGAATTCCCGGGCCCGCCGCGATTTCAGGAGGGAGGCAGTCGAGAGTAATCATGTCATTGGGGCAAAGGGCAACGGCACGGCGGATGGCATTCTCGAGCTCGCGGACATTGCCGGGAAAAGGATACGAGCGCAAAGCTAAGGCTGCTTCGCGCGTAAGACGGTATGGCGGTTTTCCTTCTACTGTCGCGGCGCGCAAGAAATGCGCCACCAAAACATCGACATCGCCTCCGCGTTCACGGAGCGTCGGGAGCTCCACCGTGATGACGCTCAGACGATAGAACAAGTCGGGCCGGAACTGTGCTGCGGCCGCCATCTCACGCAACGACGCATTGCTTGCCCCGATAACGCGAACTTCAATTCGTTTTGTCTGTGTAGACCCAACTCTCCTCACTTCGCCAGACTGCAACACGCGCAAGAGACTGGCCTGAAACCCCGCGCTGGTGGAAGCGAGTTCATCCAGAAAAATCGTGCCGCCATCCGCCGCCTCGAAGAGCCCGGAACGCTCTCCGACCGCTCCGGTAAAGGCTCCTTTCGTATGGCCAAACAACTCAGATTCGAGCAGGGTATCCGTCAGACCAGAACAGTTCACGGCCACGAAAGGCTTTTTTTCCCGCGGACTGAAAGCGTGAATCGCCCGCGCAACTAACTCCTTGCCTGTACCAGACTCTCCCAGCACCAGGACTGGTGCGTCGCTGCGTGCGGCCCGCGCGATCAACCGGTAAACTCCCACCATCGCCGGGCTTTTGCCCACAAGACCGGACCGGGAGATGTCCTCGACGAGATTGGAAATGTCAGTGCCCGCATCCGCGGCTTCCGATGCTGCGGATAGATGCCGTCGCAACAAAGCGGCGACTGCGCTTACTTCAAACGGCTTGGCGATGAAATCCGTCGCTCCCTCTTCGACCGCCCGGACAGCCAATTCAACGGAGCCTTGGGCCGTCATCAGGACGATCGGCAGAGAGGGCAAGAGGGCGCGCAGTCCCTGGACCATCGTGAGTCCGTCACCGTCGGGCATGTAAATATCACTGATCACGGCATCAAACTCTTCGGTGCTGGCCGCTGCCAATGCTTCGGCCCCGTTCCGGGCGCAGCTCACGCGAAAGCCGTTAAGCGACAACCCGGATTCCAGCATGAGCCGGATCGAGTGCTGGTCATCGACAACAAGGATATGGGGCAGTCTAGCCATCGGCTGATTTTTTGAGGTTGTTACCGTCTTTGGGTTCCACGGGCAGACGCAAGGTAAACGTTGAGCCTGTGCCGAGTTCGCTTTCGACGGTAGCATAACCGCCGTGCGAATCCATGATTTCGCGAACAAACGCCAGCCCAAGGCCCGTACCGGGTTCGTCGGCGTTCTCCACCCGAGGGACACGGTAAAATTTTTCGAAAATGTGCTTCACATGTTCGGGTGCGATTCCATATCCCTTGTCCGCCACTGCGATCAGTAGATCATTTCCGTCGGTTCGCACGGACACTTGTATCTCTCTGCCTGTCGGGCTGTACTTGATGGCGTTGGCGATGACATTCGTGACCGCTTGAGCCAGCAAATCCGCATCGGCCATGACCGCCGGCAGGTCCCTGTCAAATTCACGTGTGATCGGAATACCGCGAGACGAAGCGAGCGGGTCCAGCAGCAAGAGCACACGCTCAATTAGCGCGTCCACTCGCAGTGGCGTTTTCCTCAAGGGGCGTGCTCCGGCCTCGAGGCGGGTGATATCCAGATATTCGTCGATCATTCGGGCTAGGCGCTTGGCTTCTTCATTGATGGCCGCATGCATCTCCCGGCGCCGGTCGGGCTCCACATCGAATTGCGCGAGCACTTCGCTCATTCCTTGAATTGCCGTGAGAGGCGTCCGCAGCTCGTGCGTCACCAGGGACATGACTTCTGTTTTCATCTGCTGCAGTTCCTGCTGTTTCGTTATATCGGAGAGAGAGGCGACAATCCCCACGACGGCGCCGCGGTCTTCACCGTTCTCGCAAACAGGGGATAGTCGCAGAATGAAATGTCTTGGTGAGGAACCCCCGAAAGTCGTTTCCCGCTCTACCGTGGCTCGGTCGACCAAGAGCCTTTCGAGTGTTTCAGACATTGTCTTCTCGGGCTGGCCTAGACGTCCGAACAGACTGCTTCCTAGCAATGAGCGTTCCTTCATTCCAAGAATTTCCGTCGCCCGGCGGTTCACAAATACAATCTGCCCTCCGATCCCAGCGACCAGCAAGCCATCCCCTACCGAGCGCAGAGACTTATCGACAAAGCGCGAATCGGACAGAAGCCGTTGGTTTAGCGCACCCAGCGCGCGTGTCCTCCACGTAATTCCGCGAGGCAACAAACGCCAAGATGTCAGACGCGAAGCTTCTACTGTTTCGCCATTCGCCGTCCCTTCGGTTCCGAGCGCCACGATGAAACCGGTGGCAAGTTCGACGGAGATGCGAAGCATTTCGAGCGGCACCCGCTCATCCTTCTGATGCAGAAGGATGAGGAATCCAGCCGGGGGGTTGCCATCTCCCAAGGGGCACTTCAATGCGGCCAGTTGTTGCGCTTGGATGTCCCTTCTCTCATGGAATAAATAGACCATTTCCGGATCCGCCCTGCCGGAAAAGGTATTCTCATTTTTAAGTGGGCTTGGAGATTGCGGCCATTCAATGCTCAACCCATGGCTCTTTAAGACCGAAGGTAGCAATGGAAAACCGTGGTTTGCAGCCACGCGATACTCTCCTGCTGAAACGCGACGAAGAATGGCTACGCCACTTGCATTAGTAAGCTGCGCGATGAGCGCTGCCGGATCTGTTTTCGTCTCTCGCGCTGAGGGCCACAACCAGCTTTCGGCATGAACCATCTGCCGGATTTGGATATCCAGCTCGCGGCTGGCAACGAGGGACCGGTGCAGCAGAATCAGCGGAACGGCAAGTACAAACGAAACACTACAAGCCACTGTCGGCGGGAATACCAGCCAGCGGGTGAATGCGAAATAACTAAGACCCAGGATCAAAGCGCCTAGCAGAACGATCATTGCCACTTGTTTGAGACTTTCTTGTTTACCTTGCGCGATGGAAAGCCCACCCAGCGTGAGGAGTGCGACCAGCGCTGCACAAGTCGCTGCGAGCCAGTCGGGTGTTTCCGAATACGATCTTCCGCGCAAGAGCGTGTTGAGCGAATTGGCGAGGATCTCGGCGCCGGGCATAAATTCCCCATACTGCTGGCCGTCAGGGCCTTCCATATGAACGAAAGGTGAGATAAAGCGGTCGCCTAACGCTGCCGCCGTGGCCCCCACGATGACGTACTTTCCGCGGAACGCGGAGGCGGGCACTTTCCCATCGAGAACATCACCGAAGCTGAATGTGTAGGGCGCAAAGGAACCGGCCGGACCGACGTATTCGATGGGGGTCCAACTTGCCCGAAGGCGCTCTGTGCTTCGCGGGCGGCCAGCTTGGATTTCAATCGTGCGCGTTTCGGATCGCACCGGGAATGTGTGCCCGCCGATGGAAACTGCTCCCGGTAGTTCTTGAATGGACTGATCGTTCGCGCCTTCTCCGACTCGAATGGTTTCGAGTGCCATCGCCCACTCGGCTTGTCCTTGGTCGTCTGCCTGGCGAACGAGAAAGGATCCTGCGACTCCGTCGACTTCGGTCGAAACATGCACATGTCCAACCCCCGCAGCCGCCTTTTCGACAAAGGGCAACGGCCGAAGCCAAACGACCCGGCCTGATTCCGTGCGTGCGAGTTGGGCCGCGGTGACGACGTTTCCCGCCTTCGCAATCGCTAAAGCGAGGGCGGAGTCGTCTGCACTGTTTGTGGTTTCGCTGAACAGGACATCCAGTGCGATAACTTTTGGGTGCGCAACGGCGAGCTGATCAAGCATTTGGGCTGTGAGGTTACGACGCCAGGGATAACGCCCGAACCGGGCGAGGCTCGCCTCGTCAATCGCCACGATGGCGATATCATCCGGCACAGG
>DASZZI010000009.1:0-129016 GCA_035544995.1 Candidatus Acidiferrum sp. | reverse complement strand
ACAGGGCTGCTGGGGAAAGGGACTCAAATGCCGTCCCCTTCCCCAGACCCCTTCTCCTGCTAGGAGATGCAAGAACGCTTTTGTAAAACGGAAACTGTGCCCAACCAAAACTGTGCCAGCTTAGGGGTTCACCCCAAAGAGTTGGGTCCAAGTTGAGTCCGATCAGCTCCAAAAACAATGTAAAACCCTGATAGGAGAAGTAAGCAGAGCCAAGACGAATCACCGAGATACCAAATCAGAATCTAGCTACGAACCAGGAAGGTCGGGAGTTCCCCGCCGCGGCGGGCCCCGGGCGCGCCACTTGTTTTTTATAGAGAAACAAGTCAAGAGCAGGGAAACGAAGAACCCATCCTCGGAAACCAAGGGAGGGGCACCCTCGTTTCATAACACCGTGTAAATATACAGAAGTGGTATCCTCTCGCCGTGGATCGCCGTCAAGGGGAATGAAATGGAAGGAGTGGGCCACCCGCCCATTCGTGTTAAACGTTTCTCAATTGCTGACCTTTTGGCGAGGGTGGCGGAGGCAGAAGGAGGTTAGGATGATCAGGGGCCGGATGGTTTTTGTTTTCTTGCTCGTTTGCAGCCTCGTGGCGCTCGGATCAGTGTCGGCGCAGCAAAGGAACCCATCTCGGGCCGGTTGGATCAGTGATGAGAGTTGTGGAGCCCAGCACACGAAGCCCGGCCGCGCGGATTGCGTGCAGAAATGCTGGCGTGGAGGTGCTTCGGTGGGGCACCCGGAATGGAAACCCCAACGGGCCGTCTTTGTAGCAGACGATGATCAGGCAATCTGGATTGTGGAAAATCCTGAAGCCGTTAGGGACTTCCCTGCCGCGCATGTGGTGCTGGCCGGCAAATTCGATTCTGCGAAGAAGACGATTCACGTTGAGAAGATCACCCCCGCTGCGCGGTAAGGTGCTTCAATATATGGGCCAGATCCTGATATGTCGGCTTCTCGTCCATTGGGTTTACACGGAGGATCGCTGACGAGAAGCACGATTAGCAGGAAGTGACAAGGCCCACGCTCTCTTCTTGCCGACCGTCTACGCTCCAGTTTCTAAGGCGAGATACCGACGAGAGCCAAAGCTTCCTCGGTAGCGATGAGCCGTGCGCCGCAAGACTGAAGATTTGCGAGGATCTCTCGTCCTTTGTCAGGGTCGAGTGAGCGCACGGCATCGGTGACAATGGCGACGCGGCGGCCGCGGCGCAGCAGTCCCTCAACGGCGCGGCGGACGCAATATTCAGTTGCCACGCCGAACACGACAAATTCGGGGTTGGGATCAAAAGCAGGCGAACCAGTGGGGTTCAGCCTGGCTAGGAGCGCATCCGTATGCGGGTTGTCGAACACATCGAGTGTGTTTTTCAGCAGAGTCACCTGTTGGTACGCACTGATGTTTTCAGGCAGAGCAAAACCCGTCTGGTTGGGTATTGTTAGCCGACTTGGAGCACATGCTTCGGCCACAAGATCAGCGCCGGGGGTGCCCTTCATGCAGTGCGGCGGCCAATCGCGCAGTTCGGGGTCGTCCGGGCTGTGTGCGTCCGCCGAAGAAATGAGAAAGACGCGGCCTTGGCGGACAGCTTCCACGAGGCGATGGATGTTCGGAATGATCTTCTCGGCACCAGCAACGTAGAGCCTCCCGCCCGGAAGCATGAAGTCGGCCTGCGCATCTACTTCCCAAAAAATTGTCTTCCTCAAGATCAAGACCACCACCAGGAATTCAGGTGCGCGACATCTTCACCACAGACTGTCGTATCTGCTCGCATAGTTCCTCGAGACGCGTGCTATAGGAGACCGGGAACGGCGGGTCCACCTTACCGAGGGCTAGGATCGATCCGGGCAAATGCGCCCGGTCGGTTAGGAAGCGTTGTTGCGCTGCTCGGGCCGCGGCGGCGGCATCTTGTGTACTCACTTCGAGGCGCTGGCCGTGACGCATCACCGGAACAAGCAGAGGGTCGGCCGCCGGGAATATCTCGTCTTCCAGACCGATGATATCGCTGGAAAATTTTCCTTTTCCGCCGGTGGAGCGGAATATCTGCTTGCGGCCAGGGTACGTCTTCTTGGCCTCGCTGAACTTGGCAGTGTTGCGGAGATGGCCACCGAGCTCCACTTCGACCAGCTTATAAATGACTCCAATGAATGGAGCATCAGCGGACGTGGAGAGCGCCGTGCCGACACCGAAGGCATCGATCCGTGCGCCGTTGTGAAGCAGGGCTTCGATGCGATTTTCGTCGAGATCACCGGAGGCGAAAATCTGCACGTCGTTCCACCCCACGCCGTCGAGTCGCTGGCGGGCCCACAGGCTATCGGCAAGGACATCACCACTATCGAGGCGGATGCCGCCGGGCTTGCGGCCGAGGGCAATGATTTTTTCGATGGCCGCACGAACGTCATAGGTGTCCACAAGAAGAGTTGACTGTTCCGGAAAAACATCAAGGAAATCAGAGAAAGCTTCGGCTTCATCCTCGTGAGCCATGATCCAGGAGTGCGCCTGGGTCCCATACACGGGAATGCCGAAGCGGTGGCCGGCGAAAGTGTTAGACGTTCCAGAGCAGCCGCCGACAAAGGCGGCACGTGCGGCGAGAACACTGGCTTCGATGCCGTGTGCACGGCGGGAGCCGAATTCGACGACCTGGCGGCCCGCGGCGGCCGTGGTCACGCGCGCGGCCTTGCTGGCGATAAGCGTCTGGAAATGAATTATGGAAAGGAGGCTGGTTTCGACAAGTTGGGCTTCGGCGATCGGAGCCGTGACACGAAGCAGGGGTTCGCCGGGAAAGAAGATCGTGCCCTCGGGGACGGCCCAAACGTCGCCCCTGAAGCGGAATTGCGAGAGGTAGTCGAAGAAGTCCGGATGCACATGGCGAAAGATCGGCAGAGCGCGGATATAAGAGACTTCTTCGCTCGAGAAGCGGACGTTTTCGAGGAAGTCCAGAGCTTGTTCGAGGCCTGCGGCGACGAGATAGTTGCGATGGCGCGGTAAGTGGCGCACAAAGAGTTCAAAGGTGGCGCGAGCGTCAAAGCGATTTTGGACATAGCCCGCCGCCATGGTGAGCTCATAGAGGTCGGTGAGGAGACCGGAAAATAGTCCGCTCGGAAACATGTTGCGCAAGAGATTATGCCAGTGGGAAGAAAAGAGCAAAGAATAGAAGGAGAAATACTTCGTCCGTGGCGGCGCAGCACAAATGCTTGCGATCGCATTCTCCTGTGATATACATCACCGCAGTTCTCGGTTCATTTTGGGATCGGAAAGAACAGAAATATGCCTCCACCATACCAAGCCGATCATGTCGGAAGTTTTCTGCGGCCGCCCGAGTTGTTGGAGGCACGGCGAACCGCGACAAATCCGGAGAGCTTGCGAGCCATTGAGGATCGGCACATCCTGCGCGTCCTCGCGAAACAGCAGGAGCTGGGATTGGAGATTTTCACAGACGGTGAACTGCGGCGCCGCAACTTCATGAGCGACTTCACCGACGCCGTCGAAGGCTTCGACCTCGGCGACGCGGTGTCACGCACCTGGAAGGCGGGTCAGTCCAAAGACGCGCCCGTCAGCAGCGTCACGGGCATCGTCAATGCGAAGTTGCGCCAGGCGCACCGGCTGACCGGCCACGAGCTGCCCTTTTTGAAGGCGAACAGTCCGGGTGCGATCAAGATGACCTTGCCGAGTGCCACGCAGTTCCCGGCCATCTCGTTCAAGCGCGGCGTCACCGACAAAGTGTACAAGGACCATTCCGCTCTCTTGGGGGACATCGTTGAGATCATGAAATCAGAGCTGGCGAAGTTGTCGCAGGAGGGCGTGAAGTACATACAGATTGATGCGCCACGGTACAGCTACTACATGGACGCGAAGTGGCGAGAATGGATTCGCACGGAGATGAAGGTCGAGCCGCAGGCGTTGCTCGAGGAATCGATCCGCGCCGACAATGCCTGCTTCGACGCCGCGCGCCGTCCAGGCGTCACCCTGGCCATGCACCTTTGCCGTGGCAACAATCGCAGTCACTGGTATGCCGAAGGCGGTTACGAGGCCATCGCCGAAAAACTGTTCACCACGATGGCGGTGGACCGCTTCCTATTGGAATACGACGACGCGCGCTCTGGCACCTTCGAGCCGTTGCGCTGGGTTCCGCGACACAAGACGGTCGTGTTGGGATTGGTAAGCTCGAAGCGCCCACAACTCGAAAGCGGTGAGGAACTGGTGCGAAGAATCGAGGAGGCATCCCGGTATTTCCCCCTGGAAAATCTCGCACTGAGTCCGCAATGCGGGTTCGCCTCCACGATGGAAGGGAATCTGTTAACGGAAGACGAGCAGTGGGCCAAATTGCGGCTCGTGGCGGAGACTGCCCGGCGCGTTTGGCGCTGAACGAATCAGCACTCCATCGCTCACAAGAGACTGGTCTACTGGCTTAATCTTTCCACGCCGCGCGAACCGGCTGGCCCACCAAGAAGTCCGGATTCGCACCTTTTCTGGGGCGAAACTTCTGCGCTCGGCCGTTGGAGACCTCGGCAAAGTAGAGATTCCCCTCCTGGTCCACGCTGATTCCGTGGACTCCCCACATGCCTCCAGGCCAGTCTCCTTGTGTGCCCCAGGAGTACAAGAAATGTCCGTCGAGGTCGTACTTCAATAGTTTCCAGGTCTTGCTGTCTGGAGCCCAGAGGTAGCGATCGGCTGAGATATAAAATGAGTAGACGGTCGACGGGTTGCCATAGCTCCATTGGTCAAGAAACTTGCCGTTCTCGTCGAAGACCTGGCAGCGGCGATTGGTTCGGTCGTTCACATAGACTCGCCGCATCACAGGATCCACGGCAATGCCGTGCACTGCGTTGAAGTAACCCGGGCGGGTCTCATTCGGCGGATTGCCCCTCTTGCCCCAGTCGAGCAGGAATTTTCCATCCTTGTCGAATTTCGCGACGCGCGTGCCGTTGTATCCATCCGCCACGAACAGAGTGCTGTCGGGGAGCCAGGCGAGAAATGTCGGCCGGTTAAAGTGCTTGTCATCTGCGCCGGGCTCGTTGGGTGTGCCGAGCGTCTGCACGAGTTTCTTACCGTCGTTCGTGAACTTGAAGATGGCGTGCCGCGCATCGTCAACCACCCAGACGTTCTTTTCTGGATCGTAGGGATTGATGTAAACCGCGTGTGGCCGCCGGAAGAGCGAGTTCCATTGCGACCAGTCCTCGACGATGTTGCCCTGCGCGTCCACCACGATCATGCAGTGCTCCCAGCGCGCGTCAACGCCCTCCTTGCCTTCCCAACCCGGGCAAGGGAGAACCTGGGGATTGCCGCAAGGTACATCCGCTCCACCTTCTCCCGGCAAGGCGGCCACCGGTCCTTGCGAAGCGTTTCGGAACGGCGCTTCATTGACAGGGAACGAAAGACTCGGCGCGAAATTGGGAATCGGCGTATTCTTTGGCCTCGCCATCGCCGGCAACTCGCCGCGCTGAATGATGAAGACCCTGTTCTGGTTTTGGGCGAAGATGCCCTCCACCGCACCCCACGTCCATTTTTCGTGTCCCGGCAGCGAAGTCAGGGGTTTCGGCCAGTCGGCGACCACTTCGTAAGGACCGGTGATGTCTTGTCCACCTTTCTCTCCTGGGACCGCCGCAAACCCGAATCCGGGTTTCGCTTGCGCCTGGACAGGTGCTAGCCTTTTGGCAAGCACTATACCGATCGCGACACCAACAGCGATCGCCACCACCGTCAGCACAACTCTTCGCATAACTTTCCTCCTGAAAATCTCGAACCAAGAATCCCGGCGCGAATTTTCCATGTCAGCATGAATTCAAAACTTCTGCTTCGAGGTCATCCTTGCGCAGGAACTTACGCCAGCCGCCATCGCGCGTCAAGCGAGCAATCCTGCACGGAGAATCGGCGTTTGAAAGCAGGGCAAGTGAAGAAACTTCGACTTCCGAAAACTGCATGAAGTGAAACAAGCATTGAACAACTTTGCGGGAAGATGCACTTGCGGTATGCTCTCGCCGTAATTTGCAGGAGCTCCTCTATCGAGGTGAAATATGGCGATGGTCCGACAGGATGCAGACTCCTTCGAAAGCAAAACTCTTGAATCCGTAACAAAGCGTTCAGGGCTAAGCCGGAGAGAGCTTATCAAGAGCGCGGGCGGCGCTATGCTCACGGCGGCGGGCGCGGGCCTCATCGGCGCCATTGGCGCACGAGCTCAAAATGCGGGGCTCTACACCTCCAACTTACCCCCCGAACTCCCACTTCCCATGGGCTCGCTCACCTATCTCGACCAGAAGCAGTACATCCACAACATGGAGATTATTTCTCATCTACCCGGTTCGACAATCTCCGGCGGCGAACCGCTAATGGTCATGTGGGCCAAGGGCAAGCAACGCCTGCTGCCCGCGGGTGGAGGCTTCGTCGATATTAGCGAGCCCAAGAATCCTGTTGTGTTGAACAAGGGCGTAATCAAAGGTGGGGGCTGCGTCGCGTACAACACGAAGCTCAAGAAATGGATCATGATGAGCACCGCATCGCAGCCGCTTACGGGGGCCGTCCCCGAATATCCCCACGGGCAATACGACAAGGAGCTTCGTGACAAGGTCCTCGCCTACAAAGGACTCCGGGGCATCCGCACTTACGACATCACTGACCCCACTAAGCCCAATCTTCTCCAGGAATTCAACACCGGCGAGAAAGGCAACGGCACCCACCATAACTTCTACGATGGCGGCCAGTATGCCTACCTCGATTGTGGCTGGGACGACCAGTTGCGCCTGGAGAATCACCAGCGCCCGTTCAGCAATGGAATCATGATCGCGGATTTGTCGGATCCTTCGAATGTCAAGGAAGTCTCGCGGTGGTGGGTCCCCGGTCAGCGATTTGGTGAGGAAGAGGAGTACAAGAAATATATTTTTGCCGGAGACAAGACTTCCTGGACCGGAAACCACGGCGCGCTTAGCGTTCCGAAGCGAGTCGAGGACGGCGGCACCGTCGGCTATGGAGGTTTCGGCGCCTTCGGCATGTACTGCATGGACCTGTCCGACATCAAACATCCCAAACCTTACGGTTCCGTCCAGTACGAATTCAACGCGTTCGGTACCATCCCGTTCCACACTGTCCTGCCCGTTATTTCCGATGCAGCGCACCCCCGGCTGCAAAACCTTCTCGTCTGCACGCATGAGGCGCTCGAGGCGGATTGCCGGGAGGTTTACCACACCCCCTACGTCCTCGACGTGAAGGACCCGCGCAATCCGAAAATCATCGGTTTCTTCCCGCGCCCCCAGGCGCCGCCTGACGCTCCCTACACGGACTTCTGCTTCGCGCGCGGCCGCTTTGGCTCGCACAACACACAATGCTGGCTTCAACCCGGCGCGCCGAAGCCGAATTTCGTCGCGATGTCATGGTTCAACGCCGGCATTCGCATCTTCGATATCAGTGACCCCACACATCCGAAGGAAGTTGCATGGTTCGTCCCACCGCGCGACGGGGATCTCAACAAATACGAAACCTGGTGGCGCGGAACGACGGAAAATGTTTTTGTCGAATGGGACCGAAACCTCATCTGGATCGGGACTCACGAAGGCACTTACTGCCTATCCACTCCAGCTCTCGGCAAGCCAGCGCTCGAACCCCATAGAGTGGAGAAGTGGTCCGTGGCCCATTGCAATGCCGGCTGGGACGATCAGACCGCGCGCAGTTTCTACTTTGGAAGGTCGCTCAGGCAGATGAGCTAAGCCAGTCATGGGTGCCTGGCGCATTTCCCGCAATTTGCAAAAAATGATCGGAGGAATATTCTGAACGCCATCTTGGAGTCGTTTGACCGGTGGCTTCAGGCACAGCCACGCCCGAGGTTTTGGCAACGGAGGCAGACGGCCTCTACGGCGATTTTTTCCTCAGGAGATTGTCCAGGCTCCAAGCGCCGGGCCCAGCGGTGAACAAATAAAGATAAAGGAAGCAATACAGCACGGCGAGCTCACCGCCATTCGTCAGCGGCCAGTGTCCCTTGGGAAAGTGCCTCACGAAGTAACCCACAGCCATCTCGCCGCAAAGAATGAACGCGGTCGGAGTCGTGAATGGGCCGAGGATTATCAGAGCCCCGCCGACGGTTTCGAGAGCCCCTGCGGTCCACAAGAGCGAAGGAAATGGTGGCTTTGCTCCCGTTCCCCCCAGTCCTCCTAAGACTCCAAACATCTTCGCGTAGCCGTGCAGGGAAAACGTGAATCCTGCGACGATGCGTAGCAGGGATCGTGCGTAAGGTTCCCAAGAGCGAATTGCCTTTAGATTCATGCTTACCTCACAAGCCGCGGTTCCAGCATGTCAAATTCAGATTCCTGCCGGCGCGATAGTAAATCAACCTGCCCCTGCAATTCCACCGCAAAGCGCCGTGAACTGGATACAACCGCATAAACCTATCCGGCAAACAAAATCGCGGCTTCCATGAACCTTGAACAAGGATATGTTCGGGAAAGTAGCGCTCCATACGCCGATCATCGGCGCAGAATTTTCCTAGCGGTGCTCCAGAATGATCTTCATCCGCTGGCCGCCTTCCGCGCTCAACATTCCGATTGCCGTTTTTAATTCCCCGAAGGGCATGACGTGGCTGACCAGCGGCTCCAGCCTGATGGTTCCCCTTTGAACCAGGCCGATGGATTCTGGATAGTCCTCACTTTTCGCAACGCGCGCGTTGATCAGAGCAAGCTCCTTGAAATAGAGCTGATAAAACGGCAAAGCACCTTCGGTTGCGGTGATGATTCCGAACAACAACAAGCGGCCGCCGAACCGGGCCATGTGGATGGCGTCTGCCAACGAAGCCATCGTCCCGGTGGACTCGATGATCAGGTCCGCGCCGCGGCCATCGGTAGCTTCCAAGACTTTTTGGATCGTCCCTTCTCCACTCGCCAGTGTCAGGTCCGCACCCAGTTTCTCCGCCAATTCTCTTTTCGCCGCGCTACGCGTAATACCGATGACCGGACCGGCGCCTCGCGCCTTTGCGAGCTGCACGTGCAGTTGGCCGGTTACGCCAAGGCCCAGCACGACAACAGATTCCCCGGGCGATATCTTCGCCAAACGCTGGGCGTGCAAACACGTCGTTAGCACTTGGATCAAAGGTGCCGCACGGCTGTCGATCGAATCCGGCAGGAGAAAAACGTGGTCTGCCGGAGCGGTGACATATTCGGCAAAGCCGCCGTTCGCATCGCGCCCAAGTAGCATTCCGTTTGGGCACAAATGGGTCTGGCCGATTCGGCAGTGGAAACACGCGCCGCAGAAAAGCTCCGGATCGACAATGACCCTGTCTCCGGGCTTAAACGCGGCGTCGCTGCTGCCCTCGGCGACCTCTCCGATCATTTCGTGGCCCATGATGCGCGGATACTTGACGGGGATCGCGCCATTGTAGATTTTCAGATCCGTCCCGCAGACTCCGCTGTAAGTGACCCGAATCAGTACCTGGCCTGCACCGGCGCCGGGACGGGAAACCTCATCAAGCACCAAATCACCGGGTGCTTTTAGAACCATCGCTTTCATAGCGTGTCTTTCATAGCCTGATGTTGTCGAGCGATCTGAAAGTCCAGATTACCTCAGGCCGTCCGTTGCAGCACTTCCGGATTCACGGGATTGCGAGGCGCCTGCTTGGTCATGACGCGCACCACTTCCTCCGCCGCCTTGATCTGCAGTTCGACCAGTGACTCGACGGAATAGAAGCTCGTGTGCGGCGTGAGAATCACATTGTTACGGCCGAACAGAGGCGAGCCAGTCGGCGGCTCTTGTGACAAGACATCCAAAGCTGCCCCGGCGAGTTGTCGCGCGTCCAGGGCGTGCGCGAGCGCTGTTTCGTCCACGATGGGTCCGCGCGCCGTGTTCACCAGATAAGCAGTGGGTTTCATCTTCCGAAAGACATCTGCGTTAAACAAGTGGTGAGTCTCCGGCAGGAGAGGGCTATGGATGGATATATAGTCTGACATTTTCACTAATTCGGCGAACTCGACCTTCTCCACGCCCGCGCGCGTCATGACGTCCTGCGGGATATAAGGGTCGAAGGCCACGACTTTGATGCCAAAGGCCTGCGCCTTGGGCGCGACCAGTTGCGGAATCCTGCCAAAACCAACCAGCCCCAATACGCTCCTCCGCAAGCGGTGAATGGGAACTACAGCAGGCATTTCCCAGCGGCCGGCGTGCACGAGGGAATTCGCGTACGGAATCTTGCGCACCAACGACAGCAGCAACGCCATCGCGTGGTCGGAAACTTCGTCGACACAATAGTCCGGTACTTTGGTGACCACGATCCCTGCATTTGTAGCCGCCGCGATGTCCACATTGTCGACTCCGATGCCAAAGCGCGAGATGATCCGGCAACGCTTCATTTGCCGAATCATCTCTGCCGTGATCTTGGCGTAAGTCACCAGCAGGGCATCGGCGTCGGCGGCCACTCGGAGGATCGCTTCGGCCGTGGGTTCCTGGGCCACGCGCAGTTCCGCGCCGATCTTCGACAGCACATCGCGCGCTGGATCAAGGTTCGGGAATACGGAATCGGAGACGCCAACCCGTAGCTGCTGCATTTTTAGCGCGCCATCGCTTCTTCCATGTGCTCCATGAGCGTGAAGACCACGGGCCCTTTGCCGGAAACGAGGACATTCTCTTCCAACCGGGTCGTCTGCTGAAGGCCTGGGTGTCCCGCGAATGTTTCAATTGCGAAGTACATATTCTCTTTGATTTCGGCAGGATATTTGAGCGAATAAGCACGGGAAATCCACATCCCCTCATAGAGGGTAATGCCGATGCTGTGCGCGAATTGTTGCAAAGTGACGGTGCCGTATTTGTCGTCGTCGTACTCGGGAAAGGCGGCCGCCACATCTGCGGTGGTGTTTCCAGGGCGCAGCTTTTCCAGTCCCGCATACATCGAATCGTACACTTCGCGGTAGAGATCGATTTCCTTTTGGTTCATCTTCCCGGCGCATTTGAAGCAGCGCACAAAGTCAATGAAGTAACCCGATGGCCCCACAGCGTTGATATCCACGATCACCAAATCACCCTGACGGATGAGCTTGTCTGTAGCCCAGCGGCGGTAAGGACTTGTATTCCCACCTGACGCCACGATGATGTCGTAAATAATCTCGCAGCCTCGCTCCAGCATAAACTCGTGCACCTTGGATTCGATCTCGCGTTCGCGCACGCCCGGCTTGAGCCACTCATACTTTATCTTCCACATCGCGGCATCCCCGATGCTCGATGCCTGCTTCAGCAGCTCGATCTCGTCGCGTGTCTTGACGACGCGCGCGGCGGAAACCGCCGGCCAGCCATTCACAATCTTCAGGCCGGTATTCTGAAACGCCTCAAGCGCGGGCATGTCGAAGTTGTCGATGCCGATGCGTTCCTTCTGAACGCCGTGCTCTTTCAAAACGTCCACCACGCTCTGCGCCATGCGACCCGCCATGTAGGGAACGGCGCCCTCCGCCCATTGCCAGGTGATCGCCGGCCGGATGCGGCCTTCCATCCATGGAAGGTCAATCTTGGCGCATTGGAGATCGGATCCCGCTGTTTCGAAAAGCATAGGCTCGCCGCCGTTGGGCAGCACGGCATAGCGGATGTTGATGTTGTACTTCCAATTGCCTTGGTAAGACGCAGTCGCGTAGCGAATATTCGCGCCCGCAAATAGGACCAGCGCACCCAGGTTATGAGCAGTCATCTGCTCGCGTAGTTTCTGCAAGCGATCTTTGCGCAAGCGATCGAAGTCCACGCGGTATTGCCAGTCGGCGCCCGTCTGGCTGTAAACCCGGCGCGGATCCCATTCGTGTGGCTTCCCTATGAAACTTGTATCCATTGTCCGAGTATCCTCCCTATAAAATTCAAACGGGCCGGGACGCTCCCGTAAGTAGGAAAATCTTCACGTGAGGAAACTTTCCTCAGGGGATCAAACCACGCCCGACGGCTCCGCCACGAAGTCACACCTTTGGTCTCGTCCAAGAAAGAACAAACAAAAAAGGAACGCAAGTATATAGCTCCGTCCGCTTCGCAGTCCATAGCGGAAAAATCGCCACCCGGGAAAATCCCATCGACTTGGGTCTAGGTTTTAGCGTTGACCGCGGCTTTTCGGCGGGATTTTGGAACCGACGGCGCTGCCGCTGGTGAATCGTCCATCGGCAGACGGAAGCGACGGATTCCGTCGTAAGAATAAAGAGCGCTAGCCACTGCGCCGGCGGTCGGAACACACCCGATTTCCCCCACTCCCTTTGCTCCATAGCCACCGACCTCATCCGGGACTTCAATCAGGATGACGTCCACCTGGGGCATGTCTTTCGCCATTAGAATGCCAAGATCGCGCAGAAGCAGTGAATCCGGTCTTCCATCCGTCGAGGTGAAATTTTCGGAGAGCGCGTAGCCGAGCCCCATGTGTACCCCGCCTTCCATCTGTTCCGCGCAAAGCCGTGGGTTAATGGCGTGGCCGACGTCGTGGGCCGCCACGACACGCTCCATCCGGCCATCTTCGCCGAGGATCACCACCTGCGTGGCATAGCTGAACGTCAAATGCGTTGTCGGGTTTTCCAAAGCGGCTGGCGTGCCCGGCTTGGTCGTGAAATCACAGACGTAATCCCCTCCGTACTCTCGGCCGATTAGCTGACCGAGTGTGGATTGCTTGAGATCGGCGGCCAGTTTGCTTGCCGCACGTTGCGCGGCGGCACAACTCAGCGTGGTGGCGCGCGAAGCCCATGTCTCCCCGCACTTGACGCCGAGGTCTTTGTCCCAACGAACCGCCATGATTTCCGGCGGCAGACCCGTTTCTTCGCACACGGCCTGGCGGATCGTCGTGAAAAGCCCCTGGCCAAGCTCCGTGTAGCCGGTAAGAATATCCACGCCGCCACTTTCCACAACACGGATGAGTATGTGCCCGCTATCAATTGTGCCGTTCCCAATGCCGGTGCTCTTGATGCCGCAGCCGATTCCAGCATATTTGGAATTCTTGTAGAGGTCCTTCACCGCTTCGAGCGAGCGTCGCAAACCCAGGACGCTCTCTCTCATGATCTGGCCGGTTGCGAAGGCATCGCCCGGATTCAATATATTTCGGATGCGGATGTCATAACCATCCACGCCCACTTTTTCCGCGAGGAGATCCATGATCCCCTCCATCGCGAAGTGGGCCTGATTGGTGCCAAAGCCGCGCATGGCCCCGCTCGTGGGGTTGTTCGTATAGACCGCTTTCGATTCGACGTCCACGTTGGGCACGCGGTACGGGCCGCAAGAATGGCATGCCGCGCGCAGCAGGCACTTGCCGCTGGTGCCCGCATAGCCCCCGGCGTCGCCGACAATTCGAGCGCGCACCGCGAGCAAACGGCCTTCGGCATCGGCGCCGGCCGTGTAATGCATTGTCATCGGATGGCGCTTAACATGGTGCTGCGTGGATTGCTTGCGCGTGAGAACCGTTTTCACCGGTCGGCCCAGGAGAAACGCTGCCAGCGCGGTCTGTGCCTGAATGGATAGCTCTTCCTTGGCGCCAAATGCGCCGCCGCTCGCAGCCAGTGCTATTTCAACTTCTTCGAGCGGCAGCTTCAAGACTTTGGCAATCTGACGCTGGTCGAAGATGGAGCCCTGGCTCTGGGTGTGCACTTTGACGCCCTTTCCCTGTGGCAGGGCCAGGCACGCCTCCGGCTCAAGGAAGGCTGGTTCGATCGGCTGCGTGGAGAAAGTTTGCTCGATGACATGCGTGGCAGAATCCATCGCCGCATCTACGTCGCCTCGCGCAAACGCGGTGGTTTCGATCAGGTTCCCGGAGACATGAAGGTTTCCCGGCGCATGCACCTGCGGCGCTCCGGGCTCCAGCGCAACGAACGGATTCGTCACCGGCAGGAGCACTTCGTAGTCCACGTCCACTTTTTCTGCGGCTTGGCGCGCATGGAAGGCGGAGTCTGCAACCACCAGGGCGAGAAAATCCCCGACGTTGCACGTGGTTTCACCGACAGCGACAAAAACGGGCAAATCGGGAACGTTTAGACCTGTACCGCGCTCTCCGGGAACATCGCCTGCCGTGAAAATTTTCACAATCCCCGGCATCGTCAGCGCCGCGGATGTGTGAATCGCCCGCACCTTGGCGCGCGGGTGCGCACTGAGTAGCGGCGCGGCATGCAGCATCCCCGGCACGCGCATGTCATCAACAAAAGGCCTCTCACCTAAAGCCTGGTCAATTCCGCGATAACGCAAGGACGAGCGGCCGACTCCATTTCCATCCGCCTTACCCTCTCTCGCAAATGCTGGATTACGGCTCGCTCCGAACTCTTCGCCAAAATAGAAATGCCGCCGCGGCTCTTTACTCTCTATGCACCCGCCGTTGTTCCACGCTTCGCCGGCCGTTTGAATCGCGTCGATGATCCTTGCGTAGCCCGTGCAGCGGCAAAGGTGACCGTCGAGCGCTTTCGCCACCGTCTCGCGGTCATCCGTGCAACCTTGCCGCAACAACGAGGAAGCACGCACCAGGATCCCGGGAATACAGAAGCCGCACTGGATTCCCCCCTCGAGCACGAACGCTTCGCTCAAGACGCGCCGCATTTCTTCCGGGACGCCCTCGAGGGTGACCACGTCGTGGCCTTCCATCTGTTCCGGTTTTCGCAGGCACGCCAGCACCGGACGCCCATCCACGAGAATCGCGCAGCAGCCGCAGGTACCTTCCGGAGCGCAGCCGTTCTTGGGAGAAATGATGCCGCAATCCTCTCGTAACACCTCGAGGAAGTGCATCCCGGGCTCGTAGGAGACTACGGTGGGTTTTCCGTTCAGAGTGAAATTGACTTTGGACAAACTTTCTTCCTCACGCGCCAGGACCGCGACTCAGAGCGTCGGGCGCGCCGCCAAAGCACGCTGCTTCACTCGAAGTATAGCACTGGGCGAATGGATCCTATTGCAGTGCAGGCAAGCGATAAAAACCGGGCCGGCCGCGCCTGACCCGCCATCAGCCGCGCGCGACGGCCTTCTGCAGAACGCGATCCGCGATGGCCTTGAACTCATCGGCGGTCAGCAGGTCTTTTTTCTCGAAAGACTTCGCTTTGACCATTTGCAGCATGGCCATGCGCTCTTCTTCGGTGGCCTTGAGGCCCAGCTTCTCGCACCATTCCTCGATCGACGGCGGGCCGCTGTTTTTGCCCAGCACGATCGAGACGGGCTTCTGGCCTACCAAGTCCGGTGCAAACGGAACGTACTCGAGCGGATGCTCCCGGCGCGCCAGGCGCACCCAGCCTGCAATAATTCCTGACTCCACTTCATACAGCTTGTCGCCCACGATGGGACGGTTCGGCGGAATCGTCAGCTTGGCCCGCTCGAGAACAAAGCGCGAGACCTCGCACATTTTCTCGGTGCGAATTCCCAAGTCCACTCCGTGGAGGCACAGCAGCGCCATGACCACGTCTTCCATGGGAACGTTTCCGGCGCGCTCGCCGATGCCCGTGATGGTGGTTTGCGCTACCGTTGCGCCTGCCGCGAGAGCGGCGACCGTATTGGCCACACCCAGGCCGAAATCCTGGTGACAATGAATCTCCACGGGCTTCTTCAAACGCGCGATCACTTTTTTCACTACGTGGTAGACCGCGTCCGGCGCGCAGCACCCCATCGTATCAGCCAGCGTGAAGGCGTCCATGTGGCCTTCCGTTGCCACGCGCTCGACCATATCCAACAATGGCTCCACTTCGGTGCGCGTTGCGTCGATGGTGAAAAAGACGGTGTACAAGCCGCATTCTTTCGCCGCCAGCGTGGCGTCGATGGACGATTTGATCGCGCGGTCGAGAGTCCACCCGTAGGCATTCTTCACCATGTGCTCGCTGGCGGGGATTTCGATCACCACTCCGCTGCAGCCGCACGCTTTGACCGTTCTTATTTCGTCAGCGATACAGCGGCCGAAAGCAAAAATTTCCGATTTCAGTCCCAGACTGGCGATGTCTTGAATCGCTGCCTTGTCCTGCTCGGAGACCGCGGGCATTCCCGCTTCAATGCGGTGAACCCCCAGCGCATCGAGCTGGCGTGCGATCGCGACCTTCTCCTCGCGCCGGAAGACAACAGCGGTCTGCTGCTCGCCGTCACGCAGGGTGACGTCGTGAATCTTGATCTTGTCGGGGAAAGAAAAATTCTTGCGTACCTCCGGCAAAAAATTCCAGGGACTGGTGAACCATTTGTCTGTCTTCCAGGGGTGTGCCATGGGACCTCGGTAAGAAATTTAGATAAAGTCGGGGGACGAGTAACCCGAATATTTTTCAGTGGCTGCGTTTTGAAGCGTGGGGATTATACACGGCCCATTTTCTCGTTTCAAGCTGCCCCCGTGGGGGTGCTGTCTTAATTTGAAATCTTATTTGCCGTTCGCATACTCCCAGAGGCGAAACCCGCGCGTCAGGGCACGGCGGCACCTGTCCCGACTCTTGTCGGGAGCCGTGCCGAAAAGGGGTCAAAAACGGGGGCTTTAGCCCCCGAAGCAATGCGTCCATCGCCCCGCCGTCCTCTATTTGATGCGTTCCCAAAGAAGTTTATAGGTCGCATCCTTTCGGGCGAACACGCCTCCCTTGCCGTCTTCGATCGGGATGAGGAGGAAACGGTCGTCGCCGCGGAACTCGAACCAGCGGACGTTGTCGATCCCCTCGCGGCCGGGAATGAGGCTGCCTTCCAGGTGATGAGTGATAGTCCCCGCCTTGGCATCAACGGTGTACGTGCCGTAATACGCCTGGTAACTGTCGAAGGCCGCTGCTTTATCTTCCGTGGTTGCGGAAAGTCTTCCCTGATTGAACGCCGCAAAGGGCTTGCGATCCGCCTTGGCAACAAGTTGAGCGGACACGCGGCCGGATGCGCTGTAAATAATCAGACCGGTGGGCCGATCATAAAGGTTGCCGGGAAGTCCGGGAGGGACCCCCTCGATGGAGACCAATCGCCACGCGCCGACGAACCGCTTGGCGAGATCATCCTGCTGCTGCGCGGCGGGGGCCGCGCCGAGACAAAAAAGAATCAACAATAAGGTGGCGAGTCGTTTCATGAGTTTGAGTATACCCTCTCCGCACACCCGGAATCGTGTTGGCAGTTGGTACTTGAGCCAAACGTCTGGACGAGGAATTCCACCGAATCGAATGAGGCTGTCGGATGGAAGGCCCGCTGTGTGGTCGGGCCTTCCGGTTTTCTTGGGTAAGTCGGGACGGCTACCTTGCGACGGCTTTGGCTTTGGCGAGCTCAGGGACGACGCCGAGCTGCTGCATAAGGCCCAAAGCGTTCCAGTTGACCCAGCCTTCCACCATCTTGCCGTTCGCGAAGCGGGCGATGGTCACCCCGGAGATGGTGAACTGCTTCCCCGTTGGCGCAATCCCGCTGAGATCACCTTTATGGGTGCCCCGACAGGACCAACGGGCCACCACTGTTTCGCCTTCGGCAATGATGTCCTCGATCGTCAATCGAACGTCGGGGAAAGCAGTGCGGTAGAGGGTCGCTCTCTTCTTTTCACTCTCCGGGCCCCGCCCAAAATCGGGTGTCGAAACGTCATGGTGGTCGTAGGTGCGGGCAAAGAGCTCGTCTGCCAACGACAGATTGCCCTTGTTCCAAAGTTCTTCAACCAGACGACGGACGATAGTTTTGTTTTCTTCTGACATGGGGTGTTCTCCTTTTTGAGAAATTCGAAATTTATCCTCGTATGAAGCGAGTCGGGCTCGAGTGGCTTGGCCTGGAACCGCTGGCGTCTTGGGTGTGCAATCCTGTACGTCGGACAGGAGGTCGGGCCCCGCGCGAGTGGAGAAAAAGGAGCCGAGGACGTACTGCCCTCATGGCGCTCGATGCGGAGCTTCGGTGTGAAAGAAACTGCGCTCGGACTACGTAGTGGGAGTCTCGCCTCAAACGGCGAAACCTCGGCACGATCTTGTTCCCCGAGAATGCACGTGTCAAGGGGAATCGAAAAATTCTTCTGTGCAAAAAGAGCGGCGGCGATACGGAAATCTGCGAAGTCAAAAACAAAAACGCCGCGAGGGGCGGCCTTAGGAGGTTGATCCAGAGTGCGGAGTTTAGGGTTTGTAGAGCTGGTCGATCTTTGCAGCCAGGATGAAATCGCTCTCTGTTAAACCATTGATTTTGTGCGTCCAGGTCGTAATCCCGACTTTTCCCCAGGCAAGCGAGATGTCTGGGTGGTGCCCCTGCTCTTCCGCAAGCTCGCCTACGCGGTTTACGAACGTGAGGGCTCCGCGAAAGTTGGGAAACTTGAAGGCCTTCGTGATGTGGTGTTCCTCAATAACATTCCATCCGTCCACTTGCTTTTGCAGAGAGGCGAGTTCCTCGCCCTTGAGCGGAGGCACACTGCCACGGCATGGGACACAGGTTTTAGTTGTGAGGTCTGACATCACAGCCACTATTCTAGCACTGGGAGGTGCCAAGGCCGGCGATACGGACGCGCGTTGCGGACACGGGGTTCGTGTGGGTGTAGAATGTGTGGCCATAGGCAAGGTTTCCTCCCACAGAGGACAGGTCATGGGCCCAGCCGACCTGCGGCGATACCACAGATCGTTGTTGAAGAAACAGCGTGAGGTGTCGTCTGCCCTGGGCGCGGCTCAGTCCCGGGTACCAGCGGCAGGTGGTTGGGAGGGTGATCTCATTGATCAAGCCAATGCTGATGCCGAAGCGGAGCTTCAGATCCGGTTGCACCAAACCGACGGTCGTCTGTTAAGAGCAATCGAAGAGGCACTCGGTCGGATCAGACAGGGCACATACGGAGTATGTGTGGTCTGCAAGCGGCCCATGTCTAGGGCTCGTCTCGAGGCGGTACCTTGGACGCACCTCTGCCGCGAGTGCAAAGAACGACAGAACACCTGAAGGAGGACAAGTCATGACGAAATGGACTCGGAGGTGTTTCACAGCAGTGCTCGGCGCAGCTTTCATGGCAAGCACGGCCCAGCCGGCGTTTGCCGGCCAGGTGGAGACGAAGGGCGCGACTCAGACGAAGGGCAAGACAAAAATGGGGGGCGAGAAATCGCTCTACGAGCGGCTCGGCGGCAAGAGGGCTATCACTGCCGTCGTGGATGAATTTGTGGCGAATGTCGCGGCTGACGCGAGGATTAACAAATTCTTTGCACTGACCGCTTCCGATCCGAAGCGTATGGTTACGTTCAAGGGGAACCTGGTGGACCAGATCTGCCAGGCCGGTGGTGGGCCCTGCACGTAAGCGGGCAAATCCATGAAAGAAGCGCACGCGGGCATGGGTATCAGCACAGCCGACTTCAATGCGCTGGTCGAAGATTTAGTGAAAGCGCTTGACAAACTCAAGGTGGGCGAGAAGGAGAAAAACGAATTATTGAGCGTTCTCGGCCCGATGAAGAGCGACATCGTCGAGAAGCCGTAACGCGCTCAGGAGGGAGCTATGCCCCAGTACAATTATCTCTGTCGGGCCTGCAAGAAAGAGTTCTCGAAAATCCTGACAGTCTCGGAGCATGAGAAGGGCAAAATTGTCTGCCCCCACTGCAAAACCAAGGACGTGGAGCAGCGGTGGGCAGCCTTCTATGCAGTGACCTCGAAGAAGAGCTAGAAGGGTGAGCCTCTGGGACTATCTCGCATGAGGATTCGAGAAGCTCCGCGGAAAGAAAAAGGAGGCCATGAGGGGATGGCCGCGGGCGTGCACTACGCCGTGGCGGAGCGCAGATTATGGACGAGCTCAGCACTCACACTCACGAGTGCCCGCGCTGCGGGGCGAAATGGGAGTGTGGGGAGGCGAACTATCAGGATGAATGTCCGTATCCAACCAGAACTCTTTGCACAAAATGCTGGGCGCAAGAAGCGTCAAAACATGCCCCTCTACCTGAAGAAAAGGAGTGAGTATAGACTCGGAGTGGGGAGATCCTCCGCTCGGGAGTTGGCCGGTGGCGTACATCATCGCTGAACCTTGCATTGGAACCAAGGACACCGCTTGCGTGGACGTGTGCCCGGTGGATTGTATCCATCCGGCGAAAGGCCGCACCTATGACGATGGCCGACCGACGTTCGATGAAGTGCCTCAACTGTACATCGATCCCACTGAGTGCATTGACTGCGGCGCCTGTGTTCCGGTCTGTCCGGTGACAGCCATTTTTCCGCTGGAAGATCTGCCGGAGAAATGGCACGCGTACATCGAGATCAACAAGAATTACGTTGACGACGGTAAGTTTCAGCCCGACAAGTATCAGAAGCCAAGTAGCTGACGGCCGCCTCGGCACGACACCTGGCACGTATGAGTACGCTGCGCGATAAGCAATCTGCAGCAGCTCTTGGAGCTGCCGCCGGCTGACTGAATTCTTTTCTTTCCCTCTTCGCGACACCGTTCGATCAGAAGAAGCCAGTTCTGTAATGCATCGCTCGTTGAGGAAACGAGCGTGCGGGGCGGAAGACGAAGCAGATCCCTCCACTGCGCGGTCGGCGCTCACGTTCGCGAGCAAACGAAAAAACCGGCCGCTCCGGTCGGGATGACAGGCTGGGGTGTGGGGCGGTTATGTCGGAGCTCCCGACAGGAGCCGGGACAGGCGCCGCTCCGACCCCCAAAAGCAAGAGTTGCCACACAGGCTCCATGGGTTAGTTTGAAATCATGCGCGGCGCCCAGCCTATTCGGGCTGCTTTTTAGTCCAGAAATCAGCAGAGGTGAGGACGGGAACGATTTCAAAGTCGGCCAGGTCTTCCCAGCGGCTGACCCAAGTGTTCAACAATTCCGAATGCAGTGTTTCTATCAGTTGGAAACAGCGAGTGCCCGGGCAGAGTGGTCTGTGTTACGATGCCGCGCGGAAGCGGGCTGGACAGGAGCGAGCATCACGCCTGTCGAGAATTTATCTCCTGTTTAGCTTGGCCGTGTCACGGTTGGCGAAACCGAACCGCAGTTGGGGGCGTCTTACGTGCCCGAGGGTCGGTGCTGGGGATTTGTGAAAACTTGTGGAGGAATTTGCCATGTCACTACGACGGTTTCTAGGATTGTTGTGCTGCGCGGGTGTTCTAGCGTTGTTGCCGCTTCTCCTTACGCGAAGCGGAGTGTACGCCGCGCCTCCAGGCTCCGGGTATCACCTCTTGAAGAAAATGCCTGTGGGCGGGGAAGGTGGATGGGACTATTTGACGGTGGATTCCGAGGCGAGGCGCATCTACCTCGCGCGCGGGACGCACGTGATGGTTGTCGACGAGGACAAGGGCGAGGTCGTTGGCGACATTCCCATTCCCGACACCAAGAATGTACACGGTGTCGCGCTGGCGAAGGATCTTGGAAAGGGTTATACGAGCAACGGCCTGGCGAACACGGTCACGGTCTTCGATATCGCAACGCTGAAGACGCTTTCGACGATCAAGGTGACCGGCGAGAATCCCGACTCCATCCTCTACGACGCGGCGAACAAGCGGGTGTGGACATTCAACGGCAAAACCGCCAACGCGACGGCGATTGACGCAACGTCGGGACAGGTTGTGGGCACCGTGGTGCTTGCGGGCAAGCCCGAGACGCCCGTGCTGGACGGCAAGGGCAGCATCTTTTTGAACATCGAAGACAAGAATTCGCTGGTCGAAATTGACGCAAAAGCGATGACCGTAAAGCACACTTATCCGCTGGCGGGCTGCGAAGCGCCGTCTGGCATTGCCATGGACACCGCACACCGGCGCGTTTTCAGCGGCTGCAGCGACAGCAAGAAGCTGGCCGTTACGAACGCGGACACCGGCAAGGTGGTTGCGGCTCCCGAGATCGGGGAAGACACGGATGCCAGCGGCTTCGACCCGGGCACAGGCCTGGCGTTCGCTTCGTGCCGTGAAGGCGTGCTCAGCATCATCCACGAGGATTCGCCCGACAAATACACGAACGTGGCCAACGTCAAGACAGAATACGGCGCGCGAACCATGGCAGTGGACACGAAAACGCACCATGTCTTTTTGGTGACCGCCGACTTTAAGCCGGCAGCCGCGCCCACCGCGGACAATCCGCACCCGCGGCCCCAGGCTGTCCCCGGCACGTTCCGGATTCTGGAATACGGCGAATAGGCAGCCGACAGAATCCCCAAGCCGGTGAGAATTCCGCACTCGAGCGCGGCCGAATCCTGGCCGCGTTCGAGCCGCGCGAATCGTGCGGCGATTACGAGCCGTGTTTCAGTGCCGGGAATTCGCCGATGTCGACTGTTTTGTGGGGAAGATTTTTTGCGTTGCGGCGGACGGCGATTAACTCGGCAACGATGCTGACTGCAATTTCCTCCGGCGTGAGCGCGCCAATCTCGAGGCCCACCGGGGCATGGACGCGGTCGAATTTCTCAATTGGCTTGCCTTGCTTTTCGAGCGCCTTGTAGACCGAAAGCACCTTGCGCTTGCTGCCGATCATGCCGATGTAACGTGCGGGCGTCTCGACGGCCCACTCGAGCACGCGCATGTCGTCTTTGTGCCCGCGGGTAACGATCACCAGAAAGGTCGAGGCGTTCGGGTGAATCTTCTCAAAGGCTTCCTCATACGAACAATGAATTTGCACGGCCGTCGGAAAACGTTCTGCGTTGGCGAAGGTTTCCCGGTCGTCAACCACTCCGATGGAGAAGCCAGCCAGATGCGCGACGCGAGCCACGGCGGTGGAAACGTGTCCGCCGCCGAAGAGATAAAGCATGGGCTGGGGAAGAATGGGCTCCACGAAAATCTCCAGCGTGCCGCCGCAGATCAAGCCC
Organism: Candidatus Acidiferrum sp.; assembly: GCA_035544995.1. Lineage (GTDB taxonomy): Bacteria > Acidobacteriota > Terriglobia > Acidiferrales > UBA7541 > Acidiferrum. Next base: position 106,446 of record DASZZI010000009.1, on the reverse strand, counting down.
GAATCATACGCGGCTTCGTTGTTGAGATTGAAAACCATCTTGCGAGGCGCTTCCGATTTGATGGCCTCTTTCGCCGCCGCCCACACTTCCGCTTCGACGCATCCGCCGCCCACGGTTCCGGCGATCGAGCCGTCTTCGCGGACAAGCATCCGCGAGCTTTCGTAGCTAGGGATCGAACCATTGGTATGAACAATGGTGGCGAGAGCGCCGCGCTGGCCGGCACGCCTCATGCGCACGATTTCTTCGAAGAGGTCCATTGGCTGCCTGTTAAAGATTAGCGTACGGCGGTCAATGGTTTGTGTCAATAAAACCAGGAGGAAACGAAGAAAGACAGGAGCAAAATGATGAAGCTGAGGATAGCGAACGCCGTTCAAGCAGCGTTGGCGGTTGTTCTGATTGGTGCAGGATGGGGAGCGAAAGCCCAGAATGCCACGGTAGCGGCACCGCCCGCATCGATTCCGACGTTTTCTACCGAGGACATCGCGAGGACGGGTTTCTTTTATGTGGGCGGACACTATGCCGGCGGCCCTGGCAAGGAAGTCATGGACGGCGCGGAGTATGTTGAGGTGATGGTGCCGAAGAAAATCCGGCGGGCGTGGCCGATCGTGTTTCTCCACGGAGCGGGACAGACGGGCACTGACTGGCTGCAAACTCCGGACGGCCGGGCGGGCTGGGCCTATTACTTCGTCAAGCGGGGTTACGTCGTGTACATGGTGGATTATCCGGCGCGAGGACGCTCGGCTTATGTTCCCGATGTCGACGGCGCGCTAACCATCCGAACAGCCCCAGTGCTCGAAAAGATTTGGACGGACTTGACGGAACTCGGCGATTGGCCGCAGGCCAAGAAATATACGCAGTGGCCGAGCGACGCGCCGAACAAGGGCAAGATGGGCGACCCGGTGTTCGACGATTTCGCCAGGACCCAAGTGCAATTCTTGCAAGGCGGATCGCAGGACAAATTAAATCTGGATGCCCACATTGCCCTGCTGGAAAAGATCGGCACTCCGGTGATTCTGATCACCCACTCGCAGGGTGGGGCATTTGGATTCCAGGTAGCGGATGCGCGGCCAAAGCTCGTCAAAGCGATCATCACAGCCGAACCGGCAGGCCCGCCAATCCAGGCCGTGGATACGGCCAAACAGACGTACACGGGCAAGGGACCGCTGGTATGGGGAGTGACGAGCCTCCCGGTTCATTATGATCCCCCGATCAACGACCCTGCCGAATTGCAGGTCGAGCTGGAGGCGAATTCGGATGGGCCGGGCCTGATCCAATGCTGGCTCCAGAAGGAGCCCGCCCACAAACTCGTCAACTTGCAGCGTATCCCCGTGCTCGACGTGTCCGCAGAGGCAAGCTATCACCGTGTGTTCGACTCCTGCGATGCGAAATGGCTCAACCAGGCGGGTGTGAAAACGGCTTACGTGAAACTCGAGGACGCCGGTCTGGCCGGCAATGCGCACGAGATGATGCTGGAGAAAAACAGCGATGGGATCGCCAAATTCTTCGAGAGCTGGATCGAGAAGAACGTGCGATGAGTTGGACCATCCAGTTGTCCAACCGCTTTACCGCAATACGCTTGGTTTGTTCCGAGTGTGACGAATTTATATCATTAGTAGTATATAAATAAGTAGTATATGCGTAGCTTTCGCTGGTGGGCGACATAACAAGGAAGCACAGGACATTTTGCTTCTGAATCTCAAGAAGGAGAACAATTTATGAAAATCAGGTTGAGAGCGACCGTGCTAGTGCTCGTATCGCTGGGATTGGCAGCGGGTGCGTTGGCACAGAAATTGGCCGACAAAAAAGCGCTGACCCTGGCTGTGGCTAAACAAGTTGCAGCAGCCGCCGAAAGCGAAGCGGCCAAGAACAAGTTCACCATGGTGATTGTCATCATGGACGATGGGGGAAACCTGATTTACCTGGAGAAAATGGACGAAACACAAATCGGGAGCATTGATGTGGCGCAGGCCAAGGCGCGCAGCGCGATCGCCTTCAAGCGCCCCACCAAAGTGTTTCAAGACGCTCTCGCCGGGGGAAACACGGGCATTCTGAAACTGCCCGGCGTGATCGCGACGGAGGGCGGTGTGCCCCTCGTTGTGGACGGAAAGATCATCGGCGCGATCGGAGTGAGCGGCGGCACTTCGGCACAGGATGGCACAGTGGCGCAGGCAGGTGCGGACGCCCTGGCGAAAATCCTGACGCAGTAGCGCCATTGGCGAGATTCCCGCGGAGGACGGGCAAGCGGTAATCGCTGGCGCCGCCCGAATCTGCGGGATGAAAGATGCCGCGGCGGCCTTTGATGATGAGTGGAACGATTTCCTTGAGTGGTCTTGGTTCGAAACTTTTTGGGAGGAAGGCGATGCGCAAGACTGTGGTGGTTCTGATGGCGGTGGCTGTTGTCTTCGCGATGGGTTTCCTGCTGGGCAACAGACTGATGCCGGTGCAGGGTCAAAACAAACAGGGTTCCGGCTTTGCCGCGATTCCGGGAGAAAAAGGCGGTCAAGATATTTTCGGGCCCTACGACGTCGTCAAGGACTGGCCGAAACCTATCAGCGGATTGCCGGGGAATGAAAAGTGGACGTGGGGAGCGGGGCAGAGTGTTTACGCGGAGAACCCGAACCGGGTCTTTCTGCTTTTCCGCGGTGAACTGCCGAACATTCCCAGACCACAGACCAGACTACTTCCCGATTTCGGGCCGAGCATTTTGTTTCCCATTGGCCGGCTACCTTTCCGGGACGCCACAGTGGCCTCGCTGCCGGGAGCAGGCGGAAGTGGGCAGGACCCCGAAGACGGGCCAAAACTTTGGAAGGGAACCGTAGGCGTGGACGCCAAGTGGGAACACTGCCTGACCGTGGTGGACGCTAACGGCAACATCACGGAGCAATGGACGCAATGGGACAATATCTTCAAGCGGCCGCACTACGTCACCATCAACCCGTATGATCCGGAAAAGCACGTCTGGGTGGTGGACGATCATATGCACGCGATTTACAAGTTCACGCACGACGGGAAGCAGCTGGTACAAACGATCGGCACGCCCGCCGTGAAAGGCGCGGACGGCACGCACTTCAACCGGCCGACGTTTCTGGCCTGGCTGCCGGACAACACGATGTTCGTGTCCGATGGGTATAACGGCACACGCGTGGCGAAATTCGACAAGGACGGAAAGTTTGTGATGGACTGGGGGCAGAAAGGGACACCCCCGAATGACAAACGCCCCGGCTATATGAACAACGTGCACGGAATTGCGGTGGACCCGGTGACACGGCGGATCTTTGTGAACGACCGCGCAAATCACCGCGTTCAGGTCTTTGACGAGAATGGCAAATATCTCTATGAATGGAGCTTGGGCGAAGAACCATCGGACATCCACTTGATCTACATCGGAGCCGATCGAACGCTGTGGGCCTATGACCGCGGAACATCCAAGATGTTGAAGTACGACCTGGACGGACACTTTCTCTATGCCTGGGGCACGTGGGGCGATTTTCCCGGCGGCTTTTGGGGGGTGCACGGGTTCAGCGTAGACCAAGAAGGCAATTTCTACGTGGCCGAGGTCGATAGCGGCCGAGTACAAAAGTTCCGGCCCAGGAAAGGCGCGAATCCGGAATTCTTAGTTAGCCAGCCGGTGCACGCGGCGTGGAAGGAGTAACATGTCCAATTCACATAGGAGGTTAAAGATGAAATTGCTTCTCAGTGTCGCGATGTGCGCTGCCAGCGCCGTTTGCGCGGTGGCCCAAACGGCACGAACGTCACAGGCGTCACAGACGTTTGAAACTTCGGCTGGTGCGGTAAAAGTTACGCCGATCTACCACGCCAGCACGCTGATTGAAGCGGGCGGCAAGGCCATTTACGTCGATCCCGCCAAGCCTTCCGACTTCACCGGCCTTCCCCCTGCGGACTTGATCCTCATTACCGATATTCATGGCGACCACATGGATCCAGCCGCCGTCGCCACATTGAGTAAGGCAGGGACTCAAATTATCGCCCCAGCCGCGGTCGTGAAAACTGTCACCACCGGCAAAACGCTCTCCAACGGCGAGACCACAAAATGGGATCAGTGGACCATCGAAGCGATCCCCATGTACAACCTCGTGCGCGGACCTGAGCCGGGCAAACTTTTTCACGATAAAGGGCGCGGCAACGGTTACGTGTTGACGTATGGCGGCAAGCGCTTTTATTTCTCCGGCGACACGGAAAACATTCCCGAGATGCGCGCGCTTAAGAATATCGATGTCGCTTTTGTGTGCTTCAATTTGCCTTATACAATGACGCCTGAGGAGGCCGCCGATGGCGTGCTGGCTTTTCATCCGAATGTGGTGATTCCTTACCATTTTCGCAACTCCGACGTAAGCGTTTTTCAAAAGAAATTGGAGGGGAGCGGCATCGAAGTGCGCATCCTCGACTGGTATCCCAAAACGTCCTAGCGAGTGAAAAACGCGGATCATCCATTGCCGAGTGATGACTTCTGCAATTACTTCGCGTCGCCGATTTCGAGTGGAGCACGGGGAGAGAGACGATGACGAAAAAAACAGGGTGCGACTGCGGAAAAGGGCTCTCGCGCCGGCGTGTGCTCCAAACAGGATTGGCCGCCGCCGCCGGAGCGATTGGCGGAGTTGGCGGCGCGTTCGCCGAGAGCCAGGCCCAAGGCGCGGATGGCCAAGGGATGAACGCCGCGGGCGTGCGCACGGTGGACATTCACTGCCACTATTATCCAGAAGCTTATCTGAATGTCTTCAACGAAGACGGCAAGCGCTTCAACGCGGAATACCGCATGACGGACCAAGGCTTTTTCTACAAGACGCCGAACTCTCCGAATACCGCGGGACCGCTGGCCACCAAGTTCGTCGACCTGAAGCAGCGCATCGCCGACATGGACCAGCAGGGCGTGGCGGTCCAGGCGATGTCGCTCACTACGCCAATGGTTTATTGGGGTGACGTTGAACTCGACCAGAAACTGGCCACAGCGTGGAACGATGCGGCGAGCGCCGCGCACCAAGCCTACCCGACGCGGCTCTTCGGCTTCTGCACTTTGCCCATGCTCTATCCCGACCGCGCCATCGAGGAGCTAAACCGGGCGAGCAAGTTGCCCGGCATCCGCGGCGTTTACGTGGGAACGAACATCAACGGCAAGGATCTCTCCGATCCATTATTCGAGCCGATTTGGACACGCATCGAGGAGCTCGACCTGCCGGTCTTTCTGCATCCAATCCAGCCGATTGGCGGTGAACGCCTGCGCAAGTTCTATCTAACGAATATGCTGGGCAATCCGCTCGACTCAACGATCGCCGCCTGCCACCTCATCTTCGGCGGAGTGCTTGACCGCCATCCGAAGATTCGTTTCGGCCTGCCGCACGGGGGCGGCGCACTCCTCATCTTGATGGGCCGGGTGGACCACGGCTGGCAGGTGCGGCCCGAGGCAAAGCAACTCCCGAAGGCGCCAAGCGCGTATCTCGACAGATTCTTTTACGATACGATCGTGCACTCGAAGCAGGTTATGGAGTTCGTGATCAGTACGGTGGGGGCAGAGCGCGTCATGCTCGGGAGCGACTACTGTTTTGAGATGGGCTATGAGCGCCCCGTTCAATTTCTCGAACAGATCAACCTCACCAGCGCGCAACGCAAGATGATCCTCGGCGGCACAGCGGCGAAGCTGCTGAAACTCTAATCCCTTGAACAGCGGCCCGCACTGGACCGCAAGTCTGACAACGATTTGGTTTGCGGTTGGCCTCCCCCCTCCCCCCTCCCCCCTTTTTCGTAAGTGTTCATTCTAAAGAGGGTTAAAGTCATTTGTTTTGATACACTTTTGCAAGTGTTGATTCTAAGGGAGTTAGGTTCGGAGACCGATGGTGGATTGGAACGGTCCTTGGAGAGATTGGCAGACATAGAAATCTCCAGATAAGAAGAAATTGAGTTGTAAGGAAATCCTCGCGGGAGGCGAGGGACACTTCTAAACGAGGAAATTGTAACAGGGCAGTACTCGCGTTGTCAATGTGAAATTTGGTGATACCGGCCGGGAGTGGTCAGTTTCCGATTACCCGACTATACATCCAAGTGACAGCTGGCCTGGCTGCACAGCCTACACGCCTACGATACTTTCCGGGTAGTCGACGATACGCTCGGAATCGTTTTGGCAATTGGCACCAGGCCCAGATCGAATCGCTGTCTGGCCCTATTGACGGGATGCGCGTTTATCCCAAGTTGGGCAGATAGATCGACACTGCGCTACCAAGACTCCAGTGGCGCGGTGTGGGACACGCTACGCCTAACGTGCCGTTTCAGCAGTGCGAAGGGCGCGCAAGGCGTGGAGTGTCAGCTGGAAGCGCTGGTTAGGTTGCGGCATTCTTACTTTGCCGCACCAAGTATCGAGACAGCGGAGGTGTAAACGATTAGTGCTCGCTTGCAGTCGCCAAGGGCACGATGCGTACCTTCGTCCGATAACCCTCCGTCTTTGGCAAGATCGTTCAGTCTGTAACTCGTTCGGCCGGGCCATGCGCGCCGCGCCATCTTGAGAGCGCATGAAGCCGGATTGCGGATGACAAGGTTGTGCTGATTCGCCGCATGTTGAAGGAAAGCCATGTCAAACTCAGCGTTGAAGGTCACCAGGGGAAGACTTTCGATGAATGTTGTGAACTCCCTGATGGCCTTTTCCAGTGGCTCTCCTTCGCTGTCAACCATGTCCTGCGAAATGCCGGTTATCTCCGTGATCCTTTTTGGTATGCGTCTTATAGGTTTTACGAGTGCACTGAACGTGTCATGAATATTGGAGTCACGATTAACTCGGATGGCGCCTATCTCAATAATTTCGTGTTGTGCTGGGTCAAGGCCAGTTGTCTCAAGGTCGAGAACGACGAATCTCTGTGGGAGTGAGGCGAGATTTGCTGTCTTGCGCCGTAGTTTAAAAAAGATCACGACGGCAACAATAATCGCAGCGACAATCAGCCACGCCATATTATTTCCTCCTCATCTCATTCTGCCCACAAGGCCGACAATCGTAGCGAACAGCGCAATAATCGACGCGACGCACGTCACAACAACCCACTCGTGAGTTCGATGAATGACGTTCCAACCGGCCTCAGTCAGACGATACATTGGGCCGTGACCGGAGAACAACTTGCCCTCCGGCAACCTTCCGTCCGGTGTGAGTGCGCCTTTCGGAACTGAGTCGACAAGCGGCTCTACCCACCCGCGCATGTGACAGGTTCGCAGGGCCTCTTCGAGATCCCCACCGCTCATAACTGCCTTTTCGATAACCCATACATTGCCGGGCTGTAGCAGCGCTGCCACCCGCTGTTGCGACAGTTTTCGTAGAACACTCCTAATGAAACGTTCGCGTCTCCAGTTGGTCAGCATGCGACGCTACCTCTTGTCTGGTCGGCCTAACTCTTGTTTAGGCCCGCCCGCCTAAACCGCCGCAGCGGGTGACCCAAGGCCAGGCACCTCCACGATTGCGGTTTGGATAAGTTCTCATTGTAAGGCCACTCATAGTCTTTCATGCATGCTGCCTCCATCTTCTGAGGCCGACCTGTGGCCGAGTGACGGCGCACTCAGAAATAATCCACTTGGTCGTTTAACGCGGAAATCGGAGAAGTGCACGCTCTCTTCGCTGTCCAGAAGTCCCGTTATGGGAAATTGCGAGTTCGAGGTCCACTTGACTGAGTAGTCGGGAAACCGGACGTGAGAAATGCGGGCTAGGCGCAAGAACGGGGTGATGGCCTGGAAGTGCGGTGGTTTTTTCGCTCAGGCGGGCAAGGGCTTGCCCTTGGTCTCTTCGCCGAATGGCAAAAGCAACAGGCCGATCACGAATGCAACCGAAGTCAACGCCACGGGGATCCCCAGAGTTTGGAAGTGGCGAACTCCGAAGGCTACCAGGAAGCTGATTCCCGCCGCCGCGAAGCGTCCGATGTTAGTCGTGAAAGCGAACGCGCTGACGCGGCATTCCGTCCCGTATTGCTCGGGAATCCACAGTGAATACACCGCAAAATTGGCCCCGCCGATACCGAGGAAGAACAAGCACGCCATGAACCACGCCAGCGCGTCGCTTTGGAAGTAGAAAACACGGCCGAAGGCCAGCGCAATGAAGACGAACATCATCGAAAAGAAGAAACCGAGAGCCTTCTTGCGGCCGAAACGCTCGCAAAGCCACGGTGTCATGAGAGCTCCGAGGATAGTCCCGATGGCCAATAGCGCTGTCCCGTAGGATGAAAGCTTTACTGCCTCGACGGCCGTCCGGCCCGCTTTCGCAGCAAGCTGCGTGATCGCAGTCGGTACGTACGCAGATCCGGCCCACAACCCCGAAATGGACGCGAGCAGGTAGAGCGAGTTGAGAATCGTGCGGCGGCGGTACCGCGGCGAAAACGGTGTCCGGAAGGCCTTGATCGCGGTCCAGGTACCGCCGAGTTCCTGCTGCTTCTGCTGCCAGCGCGCGGGTTCATGAACGCGATTGTAGAAGAAAGCCACAAGAAGCGCGGGAGTTCCGCCTACCACAAACATCCATCTCCAGCCGAAATGCGCGCCGACGATGAAGTTGGCGATGGCCGCCAGGAAGAATCCGAAGTAATAGCCTGTATGCATCAAACCCGCGCCCATCTTGCGGCGCTCCTCCGGCCATTCTTCGGAAATGAACGTTGCTCCGATCGACCATTCTCCACCAATGCCCATCCCCGCAAGAAGCCGGAAAATCGCGAGACTCCAAACACCGCTGGCGAGCGCGCTCAGGAAGGTGAACAACGAGAACCAGAGAATGGTCAGCATCAGCGTTCGTGCGCGGCCGAAGCGGTCCGCAATCGGGCCCCAAATCAGCGCCAGCCCCCAGCCAATCAAAAAGAGAGCGAAGAGCAGTGAGCCGTAGTAACCGATGTTCGTGTCCGTCGCAGGAATTCCGGACTTTGGCAGCACGTCGCGCAGAGCAGGAACCAACACGAGGGCGTAAATGAACGAGTCCATGCCGTCCAACATCCATCCTCCCCAGGCGGCCAAGAAGCCGCGCTTCTGGTTGGAGGTCAGCCTGGGTTTGGGCAGCGTGGTTGCTGCACTTGCGTTATTCATCAGAAGATTTTCCTCGGTTTCGCTCCGAAAGAGTTTGCTCAGAGGCGCGCCGCACGTCTGCGTGGCTAGAGTCTCGCATACGCTGGAAACGACCACGGGTAAAGAGCCGACACACGGAAAAGCCGGCGGGTAGTATACACTTTCCGCGAAGCGTCGCTAGCCAGCTCCAGCCGATGCTCGGGTTGCTCACTTCATTTGTGGAATTGAGAAAATGCGCAGAGCGTTTTCAGCGCCGATCTTCCGCCTTAAATCACCGGGAAGCTGATTGAGCAGAAGCACCGCCATTTTCCAACGCTGAGGACCTGTCATCGGCCGCCCTGAAGCGTAGTGCTGGTCAGTGCCGATGACGAATCTGTCGGGGAAATCCTTAAAAAGTTTCAGCCATTCGGGCTTGATTTCGCCGTTGGCAATGGGAGGATTTTTGCCGAGGCTCAGGGGATCAATCTTAATTTCCATGTACAGGTTGGAATGTGCCTTGAGAAGCTGGCGGCAAAGATCGGTTGTGCGGTAGCCGGTGTAGTCCGACCCTGCATGGGCCCAGACGATTTTGGCGCGCGGGTTATGGTCGAGCAGCCGCTCGAAGGCCGCGAGGTTTTCTTGGACCCTTGACGGATTGGGTGGCGATTTGAGCTCTAATGGCAGGGGCATCGCTTGCGGAACCACTTCCGAGTGGAGGTCAATGGGAACGCCGTGATCGGCCGCGATATCCGCCAGCAAGAGGAACAACGGATGGTCCGGTGGCGCGGACTCGTAAACCTGTCCGGGCAAAAACGAGAGATGCTCCGCAGTCACCTCGCCGAAGCCGACGGCGCCATCGCGGAGGATCTGCTCCCCGCGCTCTTTGAATTTCCGCTGGACTTCCGGGCCCGCGTCAGCCGAGCGCACCGATTCCTGAATCATGGGATTCAGGCTACCGCCGCCTCCTTGAAAAGCCAGTTTGTCCGCATGCTTCTTCACAACCGCCATGAAGGCGTCGTGGTCGAATCGGTTCGGATCATCGGGGAGAAACGGACTGGGCAGGAAGATTAGCTTCGCGGCATTTTCGCGGGCCATCTCTCGAACCGCGAACTCGACCTCACCGTTCGGGTCGGAGAGGATTTTCGCGTCAAAGTGAGCGTGCGTGTCGACATAGGGGAAGAGTGCCGCGGAGGGTTCCGCGCCTCCAGGGTGTTGCTGCGGCCCTCTTGCGGGTTGTCCCATGCCGCGCCAAGATTGACCCGCGAGGAGGAGCAGTGCGGCGAACGCGGAGGTCATCACACAAGACTTTTTTTGAAATCCTGTCATCGGAGCGCCCTTTTTGAAATCGGTATTCCGCCACCGGCCCGCGAAGCGGATATGCAGGTGAAAAAGTTAAGGCTTCGTTTCCGCTCCAGAAAGCGCACGCTTGCCGCCGGCAGATGTTACCACCAAACTATTCGGCTTCAGCCGGACTGGTTGGCGCATTGCATGTGGAACCAGTCAGGCATATATTACCGCTGAGCACAGGAAACAAGAGTGATGCAAACCTTTGAGAAGAAAGACGGGTCATCTCTTTCGCGCGGCCCGTCCAGAAAGGCAGCTCGCCATGGCGCGAATTTCGCTTAAAGTAAACGGCACGTCGCGAGTCATTGACACCGACCCAAGCACGCCGTTGCTGTATGCCTTACGGGACGACCTGGGACTAAATGGGCCGAAGTTCGGCTGCGGACTTTCCCAGTGCGGAGCGTGCATGGTTCTCTTGGACGGGAGCACAGCACGATCCTGCAGCATTCCCGTGAGCGCAGCGCGGAACCGAAACATTACAACTCTGGAGGGCCTGGGGAGCGTTGCGCGTCCGCACTGGCTGCAGAAGGCGTTCATCGAAGAGCAGGCGGCGCAGTGTGGCTACTGCATGAACGGCATCATTTTGACCGCCAAAGTTCTCCTCGACAAAAATCCCAGCCCGACGGACGCGGAGATCAAAAAGGCTTTGGACAACAATCTATGCCGCTGCGGCAGTCATCTGCGGGTCATCCGCGCCATCAAGCGGGCCGCACGAGAGAGAGCCTGAGTACGGAGGATTCAAGATGGACGCTAAAACGATCTCCCGCAGAGAGTATCTCAAGAGCACAGGCGCGCTCATCGTAAGCTTCAGCTTTTCGGGGCCAGTATCGCGAGTGTTGGCTCAGAGCGCGGCTCCGGCGAGCGTGGAGCCGGATGCGACATCGCTGGACTCCTGGCTTGCGGTGAGTCAAGACGGAAGCGTCACCGTTTTCACGAGCAAGGTGGACCTGGGCACGGGTGTTATTACCGCCCTCGCGCAGATCGTGGCAGAAGAGCTTGATGTGCCGTTTAAGCAAATCAAGATGGACGTAGGAGACACGGCGAAGACGATTGACCAATTTTCCACGGTCGGCAGCAGAACCATCGAGAGGGGCGGACCGCAACTGCGCCAGGCGGCCGCTGCGGCACGACTGGAGCTGTTGAAACTCGCGGCGACACATCTGGAGACACCAGTAGAGAAGCTGACGGTCAGCGATGGCGTTGTAAGCGTTGCCGGCAGTTCGGAAAAGAAAATTTCTTACGCAGATCTCATCGGTGGCAGGCGCTTCAACACAAAAATAACGGCTACCGGAACCGGCTGGGATTTGAAAGTGGCGCCGGAAGTACGCGCCAAAGATCCAAAGGAGTATCGAATCGTTGGCACTTCCGTGCCTCGCACGGATCTGCCGCCGAAGTTCACCGGGGAGTTCACCTACGCGCAGGATGTCCGGATTCCCGGGATGCTCCATGGCCGCGTTGTGCGCCCGCCGGTGGTGAACTCGAAGCCTCAGAGCGTTGACGAGAATTCCATCAAGAACATTTCTGGCATCGTCAAAGTCGTACAAGAGGGGAACTTTTTGGGCGTGGTGGCCGAGACGGAATGGGCGGCGATCCAGGCGGCACGGGCGCTGAAAGTGACGTGGTCGGCTCCAACTACAAAGCTTCCGGCCAACCCCGATGAGCTGTACGCCTATCTGAAGAACACCAAGAGCTTCCGAGATCAAGTCGCTGCCGACAAAGGGAATCCGGAGGCGGCGCTTTCTCAGGCGAGCAAGACGTTCGAAGCAACCTATCGCTGGCCATTCCAATTGCATGGCATGATCGGCCCTTCGTGCGCGGTCGCGGATGTTCACGGAGACAAAGCAACGATCTGGACGGGAACACAAGGCCCGTTCCGAACGCGAAAATCTGTAGCCGACTTGCTGGGACTTCCGGAAAAGAACATTCGCGTCATCTACTGCGAGGGCTCCGGTTGCTACGGCCGGTTGAGTACAGACGATGCCCCGGAGGACGCTGCGCTGATGTCGCGCGCGGTGGGCAAACCCGTGCGGGTGCAGTGGATGCGCGAGGACGAACACGGCTGGGAGCCGAAAGGACCGGCTCAACTGCTGACGGTGCGAGCCGGCGTGGATGCCCAGGGCAAAGTCACCGCGTGGGATTTCATGGATCGGAGTTTCCCCTGGACCGAATCGCAGGGCAATCCGCTACTGGCGTCGAAGCAAGCTGGCCTGAAACCTACTGGCCAAGGAAATTCGAACGGGACCGGAGGGGGCGGCGACATTTACGCGTTCGAAAATCAGAAAGTGGTGGCGGCAGGCATCCCGTGGCAGCACCCTGATCCGACGCCCCTGAGGACCAGCAACCTGCGCGCCCCGGGAGAATTGGCCCGTTGCTTCGCCAGCGAGTCTTTCATGGACGAGATCGCCTCGAACCTGGGCGTCGATCCGGTTCAGTTCCGACTGCAATACCTGAGCAACAACAAGCGGGCAACTGAGGCTCTGCTCGCGGCGACAAAGAAAGCGGAATGGAAAGAGCGCGCTTCGCCTGCCGCTGGCTCCAGCGGATCCAAAGCTGCGGGAAGAGGCGTGGCGATGGGCAACCGCGCGAACACGATTACTGTGTCGGTCGCAGAAGTCGAAGTAGACAAGTCGAATGGGAAAGTGGCGGTAAAGCGGGTCACTCTGGTCCATGACTGTGGCCTGATCGTGAATCCCGATGGCCTAAGAAATCAGATCGAGGGAAACGTCATCCAGGGAGTGAGCCGCACGCTGATGGAGGAGGTTCAATTCGACGCTACCGGGGTCAAGAGCCTCGACTGGGTGAGCTACCCGATCATCACTTTCCAAGAAATCCCCGATGTCGAGATTGTGCTGATCAACCGCCCGGAGATGCCGGCGCTTGGAGGGGGTGAGCCATCGATCGTTGCCGTGCCCGCGGCGATTGCCAATGCCATCTTCGATGCCGTCGGAATCCGCTTGCGCGAGATTCCGCTTACTCCGCAGCGCATCCTGAGCGCACTTAAGGCCTGAGCGTCTGCGACCGACCGCTTTCACTAAGGAATCAACAACAGCTTGCCGGTTGTCTTGCGGCCTTCGAGGTCGCGATGCGCTTGCTGCGCCTCTTGGAGCTTATAAACATGTTCGATGCGCAATTTCAATTTTCCGGACGAGATCATGCGTAGAACATCGGTGGCGCGCTGCTCGAGTTCTTCACGCGTGGCGATGTAATGCCCGAGCGAGGGGCGCGTGAGGAACAAGGAGCCCTTTTGCCGCAGCTTGTCGAGATCGAATGGCGGGACCGGCCCGCTGGCGGCGCCAAAAAGAACGAGGTAACCACGCGGGCGGAGAATGTTCAAATCCTTTTCAAATGTGCTCTTGCCGACGCCATCGTAGATGACGTGGACTCCTTTCCCCTCGGTAATGCGTTTGGTTTCCGCTTCAAAGTCCTGCCGGTCATAGAGAATGACTTCGTGGGCTCCTGCTTCGCGTGCCAGCTTCGCTTTTTCCGCCGAGCCCGCCGTACCGATTACCCGCGCTCCGATGCTTCGAGCCATCTGGACGAGAAGGAGTCCGACTCCACCCGCGGCGGCGTGGATGAGGGCGGTCTCACCCTTTTTTAACGGATAGGCATCGTTCACCAGGTAGTGCGCAGTCATGCCTTGAAGCATCGCAGCCGCCGCCTGCTGATCCGTGATTCCTTCAGGAACTCGAACAACGCGGTCGGAAGGTGCGGCAGCGTATTGCGCGTAACTGCCCAAAATGCTGGTGTAGGCGACGCGATCCCCGGGCTTGAGCGACTTCACCGCGTGGCCGACATCGTTGACGATTCCGCAGGCTTCCTGGCCATTAACGAACGGCAACGGCGTGGCATAGCGTCCTTCGCGAAAATAAACGTCAATGAAATTGACACCCGCAGCAGAGACTTTTACTACCACCTCATTTGGTTTTGGCTTGGGGACAGGAATGTCCACCAGCGTAAGAACTTCGGGTCCTCCGGACTTTTGCACCTGGATCGCTTGCATCGCGTGGCACCTCGACAGGTAGTTTGACCGACAATTCGGCGCTCCATGGTACATGTGTAGAACCCGAGCGGCAACATAACGAGATCATGGGTAATGGGTCAGTTTCCGCTTAGCGCTCGTTAACCAGGTACTAGCCTCCGTTCAGTAACTCTGTATAACATATTTTTTGATAACATTCGGGCCATGCCCGCACGATTACAGATGAGCAAAGCAGCAATTTCTTTGATGGTTGTGATTTTTATATCTCTTGCGGCTTGCACGAGAACGACTAACAAAAGCGTCGTGCAAAACGTGGATTATGGCGAGCTGCGAAAATTGAGAATTGACCATGCTGTCAGTGACGCGCGGGAATCGTTAGCAGCCAAGGACATCCGGTTGCTAGCTGTGAGAGGTTATACCGTTGAAGTGCCTGGCGTGCGGGAAGATGTGCGAGCTATCGAGTGCACCTACGGGATTAGGATAATCGAAGGTACCAGCGATGCAATTGAGGGACCCGAACACCAACAGTTAATTGCCAATGCCCGCGCCTACGCTGAAAAATACAACCAAACTATTGTTGCGGGGAAAAAAGGTGGCGGCGGGTCGGATTGACTGTCAATCGGAAGATCCTACCCGCGCCAATGCGTTGTAAGTCGGCTTATCGGAAACTGACCGACTACGAGATCACGCACCCAAACGTGGCCGCCGGTTTCCGTGATGTAGACGATCGCTAGCGGATGCTACGGCGCTTGCGAGGCCACGTAGGCGGAGAGGGCCAGAATATCGTCGTCGGTCAAGTTGGCGACGAGTTTTTTCATCATTGCGGACATGGGGCCGGCGCTCTGGCCGCTCTGGAAGTTATAAAGTTGGCGGCCGATGTAAACCGGCGACAGCCCTGCGATTCTGGGGACTTGGCCCACGCCTTTCAGCCCATCGCCATGACAGATTGCACATGAAACCGTTTTGCCGGAGTAACCCGTCGCAATCAACGCTTCACCTTTCGCGAGGCTGCCCACCGGCACGTAGGCGATGAATCCAGAGTGCGGGTCACGCGCCACGACTCTCGCCGAGTCCTGCGGCACTTCAATGATGCGATTGCCGATAGGTTCCGTGGCGCCGCCAGGCAGGAGAAGACGCTGGCGCGCCCGGTTGACGTAGGTCTTGGGCACGGTATCGGCTTCGACCACTTTCGTCCAAAGGGCCGGCTTGAGAGACGCAAACCACTCGGCGGATTGCTTTACCTCATCGTCCGATACGGCTCTCCCGATGGCGGTCATCCGTGCGGGGTCTTTTCTGGCTCCGCTCTTGAAGTCGGCCATCGTGGCCACGATATATGCGGCGGAAAGACCGGCAAGATTGGCGGATTCGGGATGGCCGTTTCCCGACATGAGATGGCAGGAACCGCAGGCGGGCACGTCCTTGCCGCTCCCGCGCGCAACGACCGGCGGCAGCGGAGGATGCTCGTCAGGGAACCAGTCCGGAGGATTGAAGAGATCGTCGATCTGCGCCTGCGTGTAGGCTCTGGCGCTGCCCGGGATGTGCTTCGGGGCGCTTTCGTCTTCCGCAGGCGGCTGATCCTTGTCCGCTACGGGGAACGCCCATGCCGGGTGGCCCACCGTTGCTTGCTGTGGCGGCTGGGCGCCGATGGCAAGAACGCAACTCAGACCAAAGAACACAACCCAAACAAAATTCCTCATGAAAGCCTCCCAAGGCATTTTTGCGCGTGTGGTTAGCTCCATCGTTTCTTCGCTCAAGCTGGCAATGGTTTGCCCTTGGTCTCTTCGCCGAAGGGCAAGAGCAAGAGCCCTACGACGAAAGCAAGAGCGGTAAGAGCGACCGGAGTACCGAGAGTTTGAAAGTGGCGAATCCCGGCACCCACAAGAAAAGTGAACCCCGCTGCCGCAAAACGCCCGATGTTCGTGGTGAATGCAAACGCGCTGGCGCGGCATTCTGTTCCGTATTGTTCGGGAAGCCAGAAGGAATAGACGATGAAATTGGCTCCGCCCACGCCAAGCAAAAATGCGCACAACATAAACCAGGCGACCGCGTTCGTTTCCATGTAGAAGACACGGCCGAACGCCATCCAGATCGAGAGGGCCATCACGACATAAAAAATGCCCAGCGCTACCCTGCGGCCCAGCCGGTCGGCAATTAGCGGAACAACCAGAGCCGCGAGAACCGTACCGATTCCGAGAAGCGCCGTGGAATAGGACGCTAGGCGCTCTGCATTCATGGCTGTCTCACCCGTCCTCCCCGCAATGTAGGTTACCGCGGCTGGCACATAAACCGATCCGGCCCACAAGCCAATCAGCGAGACGATCAAATAGGCGGAGTTGAAAATCGTGCGGCGGCGATAGCGCGGCGAAAAGAGCGCGAAGAAGGAGCTGTGCATGCCCCATTTCTTGCCGAGTTCCTCTTGTTTGGTCTCCCAGCGAACCGGCTCCTTGATGCGCCCACGAATGAAAGCAATCAGGAATGCAGGCGTTCCGCCGACGACGAACATGTACCTCCAGCCGTAGCGGCTGCCAATGAAGTAGTTGGCTGCAGCGGCCAAGAAAAATCCAAGATAATAGCCCGTGTGCATCAATGCCGCACCCATGGTTCGGCGCTCTTCCGGCCAGTCTTCGGAGACGAGCGAAGCCCCGATCGACCATTCTCCGCCAATGCCGATGCCTGCCAATAATCGGAAGAGTGCAAGAGTCCAAACACCGGTGGCGAAGGCGCCTAGCAGGGTGAAAACCGAAAAGCAGAGGATACTGAACATCATCGTGCGCACACGACCGAAGCGGTCCGCGATTGGTCCCCAGACGAGAGCAATCCCCCACCCAACCATGAAGAGAGCGAAGAGGAGTCCGCCGTAAAAACCCACATTTGCAGGAGTCGCGGGAATTCCTGACCTGGGCAAAAGTTCGCGCATGGCGCGGACCAAAACCAAGGAGTAGATGAAGGAGTCCATCCCGTCCATGGTCCACCCGCTCCAAGCGGCCCAGAAGCTGCGCACTTGATTACGGCTTAGCTCTGGTTTGAGCCGTGCAGACTCCACTAGAGGATTGCTCGCTGGCATTTCGGTTGGGGGAAACGAAAGTCAGTCGCGGGACTAGAGAGCGCCGTTCCCATCCACGTTTACTTTACGGGGATAAACTTCTGAACCCGTTTGCCGGAATCCACCTCACCGGTGTAAACGTTTCCGTGAGAGTCCACGGCGGCGACATGCAGCCAGTGGAACTGTCCTCCGTTGTGGCCGGCGTGGCCGATCCTCCCGACCTCGGCGCCGTCGCTGCGATTGACGATCCAGACGACGTTGTTCATGATATCCGACACAAAGAGATACTTCTGCTTGGGGTCTGCTGAGAAACTGATGGAACCGACTGACCCGCGGTCCAGTGTTTTCTTGGCCACAAAATATTCCCGCACGAACTTGCCCTGCTTCGTGAAAACCTGAATCCTATCGCCGCCGCGATCACATACATAGACGAGCCCATCGACTGAGATCTGAACGCAGTGAACCGGTGGCCTAAATTGCTTGGCAGGCGGACCCGAGGGGTCGTAGGGAGGCGCTGGGTCGTTGTCGATCTGACTCAAAGGAATGCCGTAGGCTCCCCAACCACGCTTGAAGGCACCCGTATCCGAGTCGAACACGATGACGCGTTTATTGAGGTAGCCATCGGCCATGTACATTTCGTGGGCATCCTCGTCCAGCTTAGCCGCCGCCACGCCACGCAAGAGCAGAGACGTTTGCTGGTTATCCTGTTTTTGCTGGTTATTCTGTCCCGGTGGCAAGGTTGGTCCGCGATGGCCAAACTCCGAGATAAATTTCCCATCGTTGGTGAATTTTAGAAGAGTGTCGCCCGCTCCCGCTCCTCCTACCCACACGTTGTTTTCTTTGTCGACAAAGATGGTGTGTTCCGAACTCGGCCAGCCCGGCGCATATCCCGGGCCGCCCCAGGACTTGAGAAGGTTGCCCTCGGTGTCGAATTCAAGCACCGCCGGCGGCTGGACGCAGCATTCGGCAGTCGGTGGCACCAGCGCAGCGTAGTTTTCGGTCTTATCGAAGTCCCGCGGTCGCTGCAAGACCCAGATGTGGTCGTCCTTATCCACGAACATTCCCGTGATGCCTTCCATGGTCCAGTTGTTTGGAAGTTGCTTAGGCCAATCTGGGTCGAACTTATAGCGTGGCGGGTCTTGCGCTCGCGCCGCCGGTCCGCTTGCCGAGGAAAAAAGAAAGCATAGACCAACCGACAGTGCGGAGAGCTTGACCCTTGTTTTCCAAGTGAGCATCAGATTCTCCCCTTGAGATGACGACGGAAGCCATCGGCTGCGGGGATTCCAATCGAACCGGCGGCTGCCCAGAAAAGCAAGGTTACTTGTTGGCGTCCCCTGTCAGCTTTTTTTGTAGATCAAGGAAATTGACGTTGTCCTCGCAGATCAACTCCATGATGTTCCACTTCGGCCGCAACTGAAAGTATTGCTTTGCCGTCCAGATCTTCGTATACGCTTTCGGGTCGTCGATGGTGAGTGTAATCTCCAGGGTGTCGTGGTCGACGCGCCGGATGCGCTCGGTAAGGTGCAGAGCCTCGGAGTGCGGATGACCTCCCCGATCTAGCCAGGTTTTGTCGTTAAAATTTGTCGTGTCGACGACCAGTGTATCTCCCTCCCACTTGCCAATCGAGTCCCCCATCCAAGTCGGAGACAGATCCTGGTTATGTCCTCGCCCATCTGTATAGATCTGGCGCACGAAGTGATCGAATTCGAAGAGCATGATTACCCTGCCGGAGAGCTGAATAATTTCCACGGGAAAGGGATGCTGATAGATCCGCGGCACGCCTGGCGGAAAACATCCGATGGAGTTGCCGGTGGTTGGATTCACGGGGTCGTTCGAGTCCGGGACGGCCCTGGGTCCGAAGGAGGGCTTGTTGACCTTGAAGAGAGCCTCTGCCCAAGGCGTCATGGGAAGATCTTCTTTGGAAAAGGAGTAAAGGGCATACGCGCGAGTGCCGGGGGGCGAATGCTGCCGCCAAACTCCGGACAAGTCCGGCGTGGCGGCTGGCGCCTGAGCTTTGGCCGCTCCCGAAGGTTCCGCAGTCTGGGCGAGTAAAACCGCAGAGAACGTCAGGGTCGCCACCATCGCCAGAATTAAATTTATAATGCGATTTCTCACTTTGAATCTCCTCCCGCGGTTCGAAGTCCAGCTATTCGAGTATGCTCTCACTCCACACTGCGCGTGCAGCAACAAAATTGAAATTGAGGGGAAGCCTTATATGAAAGCGATCCATCGTCCGGCAGCCACGATGCCAAACCAAAATAGGATAGATAACGCGCCCGCCACCTTGGCTCCGATCGGTGTGCTGGAGGCGTCATCCCACCTCCCCACGCTGCGATAGGCCGTGTAGTGAAAAACTATCGCATTCACCCCGGCCAGCAAGATCATCAGCATCTTCATGCGGAAAGCAATATTGATGTAGCACTTGGCGGCCTCTGAGGAAAAGAGGAGAATCCCCGTTACGATCTGCACCGTGAAGCCGACCGAGGCCCACGGAAGAAGCCGCCCCGCAAGTTTCGAAACAGACTGGCCCCGCATCGAGAGGCCTAGAAGACGCAAGTCAAGTGCGGAAGTGGACCCTACCAACAGGACGATGCCAAACAGGTGCAGGGTCTCGATGGTCGGAAACAGCCACAGCGACTCGCGCACGGATGTGCCTACCGACGTGTGTTCGAGCCACTTGCACAAACTGAGCATGTCAGGCATTCCCCGTCGTCCTCGCTTGGCTCAAACAGGCCGATCAGCTGGCATGACCAGTGGCGCAATCACGCCAGCTTCGCCTGAATGACGTTTTTCAGTAATCCTAGCCGCCTTCGCTTATTCGCCGCCTTCCGTTATTTCTTGGCCGTTGGCCAAGACCATCTTCTGGAAACGCATGACGGTCGAACCGTTCTTGGCGCGAAAACCGCTGATGGTGATCTCGTCCCCTGACTTCACTATGTTCTTGGTCCAGCCGGCTCTGACCAGGTGGTTGGGACTAGTGGCCTCGGCTTGCCAGTGCTCGACAATGCCTTTCTCGTTCTTCACGTCAAAAAGAATCAAAGTATGCGGATTGATGAACTGAAAATCCGTCACCGTTCCTTTCAGCGTGACCACTTTCGTCATGTCATAGTTCGCCGTTCCATGGTGCGCGAATGTGGAGCTTGAAACCGCAAGGAGACCGACGACGATTGCAAATAAAACGAATGGCTTAACTCTCAAAGCCGCCTCCAAAAATGAATCCGAGCACACTGCTGGATGACTCCCATCGCGTGCCATGGATTTTTGACTGCATTCTTACATCATGAGACGCATCAGCCCTCTTGCTCGTTTCCCTGCAAGAAGTTTGTCGAATACGAAGCATGCTCTCACAGTAGTCTCGAAAGACTATTTCACTGGCTATCAAACGACAATTCAGGCTGCTCCCGCAGTAACACCGCAATTGACCGACGCCATCGCTGCTGCGATCGGACCACTACGATTCCGTCACGAGTTGCTTTGCTGTCCAGTCCGCGAGGACCGGTGGACGCAAATCTCTAGGTCCCCCGGCATTCGAGGCTTGCGTATGACCCGTGCCCTCCACCATATCCCGTTTGGAGTGAACCGCCGCCTCATAAAGCCTGTATGCTCCCTGCGGGTCCATGATCCGGTCATCCTTGCTGTAGCCGATCAGCATCGGACATTCAATCCGGCTCGCTCTCCCCTCGAGCGTGTATTCGGCAAGTTTCTTCCTGGCATCTCCCAGATCCCTTGCCCCGATAATCCAGCGCATCCGCTCTTGAATGGGGGGATAGTAGTCAAAAAGATCCTGCTGCAAATTGTAAGACCCGCTCATCAGCAGTGCAGCTTTAATCCTTTTTTCACCGCTGGCGACCCTCGGTGTTCCGTAGCCGCCCATGCTGATTCCTTGCATCCCAATCCGATTGGCGTCCACATCCGGGCGCGTCTCCAGGTAGTCAATCACGACCTTGCCGATTTTTTCGGCGTCCGGCGGGAGGTGCAGATCTTTCAGACGCAGGGATCCTCCTTGGCCGGGCAGATCTACCGCAAGATAGGCCATGCCACGGGTCACGTAGGCACCCGCGATCCCCAAAATAGTGGCCTCGGCCATCGTATCCGCGCCTTGAAACGCAATTACAGTGGGAAACTTCTTCCCCGCCGGGCCGTTCGGCTTTCTGAAATATCCGTCGAGGGATTTCCCTTCATAGCTGATCTGCACGCGCTCAAAGGGAGGCCGCGTCAACTGCCAGGCCTTGTCGAAAGTCTCCCGCATCTTTTTGTAGGTTGGAAGCATGCGCGGCTCGCTCTCCGGCTGGGGCCAGCACGCTTCCCGGTAGAAGTTCGATGCGCGAAGATAGTATTCATTCGCTGAAACCTTCAGCCCATCGCCCGCAAACTTCTCCGCCAACCGTTCGTTCTTCTCCGCCACTCGCGTCCATTCCGCAATCCAAGACTCCAGATCGAATGGTCTCAGTCGATGCGCCACTTCGAGTTGATCGGGGTCGCTGGTATAGATCGTGGCGGACAGCCGGATTTCCAACTGTCCTCCTCCGGGTAGCCCTTTCGCGGGATAGAGTTCTTCTTCCGCCCTTCCGCCAACCACTCCTATCTTTCCTCTCTCTGGGCCTGCATCCTGAGCCAGAGCAGGCGGAGTCAACTCTTTCGAGAACGCAGGAACCCCCGCAGAGATTAATCCCCATTTGACCAAAGCTCTCCTGCTAAGCTTCGACGACAAACCCATACTCTCCCTCCTCTTTTGCCAAAGGAATTTCTCCGGCCGATGGTTCCAAGGATTCTACCTTGGCCCTTGTGCTTCTCCTTGCGGCTTTCCCTCCGGGTGTTGCTTCCAAAAGTCGACGAAGGCGATGAGGTCCTGATTGAACTGCTCCGGGTATTCCCGATACATGAAGTGGCCGGCATTGTTCTGGATGATCATCCGTACCTTCGTATTTTTTGCGGCGATGATGTCGAACAGGGCCAATTCCCTCTGGAGTTTCGCAGTTGGATCGTTCACGCCCCAATCGAGCACGTCGTTCTTCGCTGCGTAGAGCAGCACGGGCATCTGGAGAACGCCATCGTTTTTCACGCGATCCAACATCTTTTCCCGATAAGCGGGGAACTCCTTGGTGCGCAGTGGCTCACCGGCGCCGGCGATAAGTTTCGCCCGAGCTTCCTTTGTCTTCGGCTGGCTCGCCATGAAGGCATCCGCCGCCCAATACTCGTCGTCGAAGGTGCTGGGCAGCCAAGCGAGAATAGTCACCCTGCATTTCAAACCGTCGTATTGAGTTTGATCCGGACATTTTGGCAGAGTGGCGTCCAGCTTGGTCGGGCCTACAATCACATTTGGGTCTTCCGGACCAGCGGCGATGATAACGAGGGTCTTGACTGCATCCGGATGTTCGATAGCAGTGAATAGCGCGATGCCTCCACCGGCGGAATGACCCACCATGTGAACCGGGCCAAGCTTCAGAGTCTGAATAAACTGATAGGTGAATTCGGCCTCCGAGGCATAGTTATAGTCCTTGTCATCGGGCGGATTGCCCGTCATGCCGCTGGCCAGCCGGTCCAAGGCGAAGACGTGGAACCTCTTCGCCAGGCCAGGAATGTTTCTGGAAAAGACGTTCGCCGTCGACGATCCCGCCATGGATCCGCCGTGAATCATCACCATCGGCTCGCCCTGGCCCGCTTCGTAATAGCGCGTCTTCACGCCTTTGACGTCCACAAACTTGGCCTTGAGGCCGCCAATCGAGGCATCTGGATTTACGCCCGCAGTTGCCCCAACTTGTCCTCCAACAAACACGAACAACAGCACAACGGCCAGGGTAACTGCCTTCAACCACCCGGTCCAACGCGGGCAGTGACGTAGAAGCACGAGCCCTCCATAGGTGTCCTGCGTGATCGGCATTGTTCGCCACTCCTCTCTTGCGGATGCTGCAATCAATGTGATTACAAGAGCGTCCGCTTGATTTTGTTTCCCTCTTGCGGCCCTTTGCTGCTGCCTTTTTCTGGAAGTCGAGGATATTAACAACGAAATTCTGCTATTACGTTTTTTTCTGCACCACTTCTTCGATGCTGGTTCCAAAATCCTTCAGCATCACGGTCGCTGCGTTTCGCCCGGGCGCTCCTGTGACCGAACCTCCGGGATGAGTAGTGGCGCCGGTTTGATACAGCCCTGGGATGGGCATGCGATATTGCGCCCAGCCAGGTACGGGGCGCATTGCGCCGGACTGCGCCGGGCCCGATGCGCCGCCATGCACACTGCCGTGCCAGAAATGCGGGTTCATGCGCTCGAGATCGAGCGGACTTTCCACAAAGCGTGCGAGGATTTTGTCGTCGGTCAGATTTGGCGCGAAGCGCCGCAGATAATTCAGATTCGCATCCGAGACCTGATTCTTGATTGCGTCCCAGTGCTGAGGTCCTTCTTTCAGATCGTAGGGTTGCCAGCCCATGACCTTCAGGGTGTGCATGCCCGCGGGGGCGCGCGTCGGATCAGCAACGCTGCAGCAGACAATTTGCAACGGCGGGTCCTCGACGTTGACCGCTCCGCGCGCATCGTCGTACGCGAAACGCAGCGCGCGTTCCGGAGTGGCGAGAATCACCGATTCCGTCGGCGCAAGCGTGCCGCCGGCGACCGCATATTTCGGCGGTTCGCTGGTGGCGTAGTGCGTGACAAACATGGAGCACTCGCCCTGGAATGTGGCTACTCCATCGACGAAATCCTGGCCCCATGATTCGCGCGGCGCCATGTTCACGAGATGTTTGATGTGGATGGTAGAGAGTACGGCCTTGTCGGCATGATATGAGCTGCCGTCCGAACATTCCACGCCTGCGCATCTGCCGTTTTCAACGATGAGCTGCGTCACCCATTTGTTTGGGAGGATCACACCACCATGCGCCTCGATGAAGCGCGCAAGCGTCTTCGTTAGTTCCCCCGACCCGCCTTTCGGAATGGGACGGCCCAAGCGCTGTTGCCCAGCCAGCGAATACGCACCTCGCCCTGTCGCCGGAAAGTCTGGCGGCACCGAACTCAAGTGGCCTACTGCCAACAGGAATGCACGGCTGCGGTCATCCTCGAAAGTGTCGCGCACAACTTCCCAACCGGACATGCCGAGGCGGCGCTGCCATTGCTTGCCTTGGGGATGAGCGGCCAAGAGCTCGTTCAACGGCTTGCCAAAACCCACCGGTGCGAACGTCGTGGAGTCGAAAATCGGTTTGACAGACTCAAAATCGGTCAGCATGCGCCGGTAGGCTTCCGCATCTTTCTTCGAATACTTGGTAAATTCCGCGCAGGTACGATCCAGGTCGCGCCACTGCGTCAGGTAACTGCCGTCGGGAAAAGGAATATGCATGATCGGATCGGGGTCTATATATTCCAGCCCGTAATCCCGCAGTTTGAGTTCGTCGTTGCGGAGCAGGGGATTGGATTGAATTCCGCTGTGCGCCGTGGAGCACGTGTCGTCTTTAAAGCCGCGTAGCGTCAATTCCGCGGTCTTTACGCCGCCGCCGACGATAGGCCGGCCCTCCAACACCACACAGCGATAACCGGCTTTTGCCAGGTAGGCGGCTGCGACCAAACTGTTGTGGCCGGCGCCGGCGACGACAATGTCGAACCGATCTGACTTGGTAGTTTGTTGTGCCCGGGTGAAGGTAGGAAGGGCGAGCGGTGCGATGGCTGCTCCTTTCACAAACTCGCGTCGCGTCATCACGTTCATTGGATCCCTCCTCCCGCAAGGCCGGGATTGTAGCACGGTCGCACCGAGGGGATTCGACGGTACCGGAACTTCCGATTTAACCGTCTCCTTTTTGTATGAATAGGACAATTTCAACTTGCATGTATCGAAGATTTAGCTTGACATCCTTTGTGGCAGGGTGGTACAGAGGTCCAACAACATTATAGTGGTACAGGGGTCCGACAACGTCGGGGGAGTCGCATTCCTACAAAATTGCTCGGAGGAGATCCGCATGAATTCTGTAACTTTCAGGTTCAGCACGTTGGTGTGTCTCTGCGTCAGAAGAGCTATCCCGCTGTTGTACCTGAACCTCGCATTGCTCCTCGCCGCTGTTCCTTCGTTCCCACAGGGGAATACTGGTCGAATCCTAGGAAGCGTCACGGATCAAACTGGCGGTAACATTGTCGGCGCTTCCGTGGTCGTCACCGACGTGCAGAGAGGCATCCCGCGCACCTTGATCACAGGAGAAGGCGGCGAGTACGTCGCTGGCGAATTGCTCCCTAGCACCTATAGGATCCGTGTCGAGTTTAAAGGATTTAAGACTTTTGAGCGCCAGAACATTTTGCTGGAGGTTGGCAAGGACGCCCGCATCGACGTTGTGCTTCAGACCGGTGCTACTTCCGAGACGATCACAATAACCGAGCAGGTCCCGATGGTGGACACCACCTCGACCACGCTCGGCGGAACGATCAGCAACGAAATTATCAACGACCTGCCGCTGAACGGCCGCAACTACCAGAACTTGCTCCCCCTTCGCCCGGGCACCACGATTTACCCGGGCGGCGGACCCTGGACCCAAACCACGAACGGAATTCGTCCCGAGGACACCAGCTTCATCGTGGACGGTATAACCAATGACGAAGCCTTTATGGGGTTCAGCGTGACAAACGCGGCCGCGGTGCTCGGCGATGCCGCGACACTCATACCCATCGATGCGATTCAGGAGTTCAACACGCAGGTGAATCCTAAGGCGGAATTTGGATGGAAGCCCGGTGCCATTACCAGCGTTGGCCTCAAGTCCGGTACCAATGAAATTCACGGCTCTGCCTATGCATTTGGGCGCTCGGACTCTTTTGACGCCCGCAACTACTTCAATCCCGTGGGCACCCCGAAGCAGCCTCTCGAACTCGAGCAATACGGCGGCACTGTGGGCGGACGCATTATCAAGGACAAGCTATTTTATTTTGGCGGCTTTGAAGCCCAGCGTTATACCGTGGGCAATTCGCTTTCGGGAAGCGTCCCGACAACCGCTTCCGTTGCGAGCGGCGGTGGCCTCAAATGCGTTGTGCTGACCACGGGCGACTGCAAACACAGCATTCCGGACGCTACTGCTGACCTTGTCGCCCAAAATGCAGCCTTTGTCGTGAACCCCCTCAGCAACTATTTGCTGGGATTTTATACTCCCAACGCCACGCAGGGGACGACTGTCACGCTCGGTTTCCCCAACGTCAATAGCTCAAAGAACGCCATAGGGAAAGTGGATTACCATGTCAACGACCATAACGCCCTGAGCGGCTCTTATTTCTTCGGCAACGACACCATCGTGGGCATGGACTCCAACGAACTCCTTGCCCAGTTCACCACCGCTGTTCATTCCCGCGCGCAAGCGGTGTCTGGTCACTGGGCCTGGACGCCGAGCTCGACCTGGGCCAACGAGTTCCGCGGGGGCTTCACACACTACGTTCTCCAGATTATCCCCTCGGACGTGAGCTTCCCGTATAAAATCACCACTGGCATTTCCACTCCAATCCTGCACGGAATCCCGAATATCAAGCTCGGTGGCGGTTTCACGGAGTTGGGTGCCTTTCACAACTTTCCAAAGATTGTGGGTCCCGACAAAGTCTACGACTTCATCGATCAGGTCTCCTACCTGCGCGGCAAGCACGCTTTCAAGTGGGGCGGCGAGCTCCGAAGGGACCTAGTGCATCAGGGCACCTACCGGGGTGGGCGAGGCCGGATCACTTTTAGCAATTTGGAGGCCCTCCTCGCTGGCAAACCTACCAGCGCCGGTTTGCTGGCCGGAGACCCCCTTCGTGACCTCAGCCAGTGGCTCTATGCTGGTTACGTGCAGGACGACTGGCGCATCACTCCGAGAATCACTCTGAACCTCGGGATTCGCTACGAGTACCAGGCTGTTCCCACCGAAGCCCACAATTTGCTGGGAAATTGGGAGCCTTCTGTCGGCTTTGAACAGGTGGGCAAAAATATCAGCTCCATCTACAAGCCCGACCACAAGAATTTCTCCCCACGCTTTGGCGTGGCTTGGGACGTCACCGGCAAAGGCACCACGGTCGTCCGCGTCGGCGGCAGCATCGTTTACGAGCTGCTGAACATGAGCACGTTCATGTCTCAGCAGAACCTCCAAAGTGGCCCCGTACTTTTTGGCGTCGGCGTCGTTCCCACCGCCGCAACGATTTTCGACGCTAAATGTCCGACTGGCTGCCCTGGAATTGGAAACATTTTCACCACTGGGGTCACGCTTGCTGGCTCTGGCCCAGGGGGCCTCAACTGGGTTGATCAAAATACAGCAATCTATCCGTCCCGCGTCACGGGATTGGTTCAGTGCGGCGACGGCTTGGCAACCCACCCCGGTCCGTGTAACACTTTCGCCATGAATCGCAATTTCCGCACGCCTTACGTGGAGAACTGGACGCTGGGCATCCAGCATGCCTTCTCCGGAAAGCTTTCTCTCGATGTATCCTACGTTGGGAACCACGGCACGAAGCTGCCCGGCGTAGTGGATCTCAATCAGCCTAGCCCAGCAGGTGGCCCGCTGCCGTTTGGCGCTCAATCCCAATCCCCATATCTCGCACAGATCAATTACCTCTCGACCTTCTACGGCTCCACGTACCACGGATTGCAGACCACTCTCACCTCTCGCAACTATCATGGACTCGATTTCGTGGCTGGCTATACCTATTCTCATGCCCTGGACGACATGTCGTCAAACTGGGTCGCGTTCCTGCCCATGGACAGCAGGCGTCCCTTCCTTGAGCATGCCAGCGGCGACGAAGACATTCGTCACCGCTTCACTCTTTCCGTGACCTACAGCTTGCCCGAAAAAAAGACCAGGTCTCAGCTTCTTGAGGGCTGGCAGGTCAATACCATCATCACCATGCAGACTGGGCAGCCGTGGAACGTCAATGATCAGTCGTTCGGCTTCAGCGGGACCGGCGAGGCTGCTGACCGCTGGAACTTCTTTGGCAATCCCGCAGATTTTAAGTCCGGTGGGCCGAACACGCTTCCCTTCTGCGCGAATGGTGGCCATCAGGGCTGCTCTTACCTCACTGCTGGCGGCACAACACAGATTTTTCTCTCTGATGCGCAAACGGCCGCCTTCTTTAACTCTTGTACGTCCCTGGCTCCAGACCCGGCCACACTGGCGGCGGCCGGATGCTATCTGAGCCGGAACGGCAAGTCCGTTTTGGTACCCAACGCCACGAACGCGTTTGGCACCATGGGCCGCAACATCTTCCGCGATACCGGCTTCCACAACGTGGATCTGTCTGTCACCAAGGGCTTTAAGTTCGGCGAACGGTTCAAGGCGCAGTTCCGCGTCGAGATGTTTAATGCTCTCAATCACCCCGAGTTCGCGAACCCATGGGGTGCCACCAGTGGCTATGGCCAAGCGGCATTCACCGATCCGTCAGTGACTAGTCAGTTCGGCTGCGGCTGCGCCACGCCGGACAACGCTGCTTTCAATCCCGTGCTGGGCTCAGGAAGCAATCGCGCGATCCAGTTGGGTCTGAAGCTCACCTTCTAACTGCTGCAAGTAAGTTTGAAGGAGAAGGGGCCGGAAGTACTTCCGGCCCCTTCTTTATTTCACAAGCAGAGGAGTCTCAACGCGTGGTCAGTCGTATAGGACCTTCACCTTCCAAGGCCGGGATTTTAGCACGGTCGCGCTGAGGGGATTCGACGGTACCGGAACTTCCGATTTAACCGTCTCCTTTTTGTATGAATAGGACAATTTCAACTTGCATGTATCGAAGATTTAGCTTGACATCCTTTAGGGCAGGGTAGTACAGGGGTCCAACAACATTATGGTGGTACAGGGGCCCGACAACGTCGGGGTAAGTGTCGCATTCCTAGAAAACTGCTCGGAGGAGATCCGTATGAATTCGGTAACTCTCAGGATCAGCTCATCAGTGTGTCTGTGGGTTAGGAGAGCTATTCCCGTCCTTGGCGTGTGCCTCCTATTGCTCCTGGCTTCTGTTCCCGCGTTTTCGCAAGGCACTGCCCGCATTCTCGGGACCGTTGCGGACTCAAGCGGCGCCCCGATAGCGGGTGCCGCAGTGAGCGTCACGGACATCAATATAGGCGCCACGCGAACTTTAATCACCGATGAATCGGGCGCATACAACGCTCCCGCATTGCGTCCCGGCGTGAAAAAGATCCGCGTCGAATACAAAGGTTTCAAAGCCATCGAGCGCGAGAACGTCCGCTTGGAAGTGGGCCAGGACGCCCGCATCGACTTTACACTCCAGCCGGGCGCGATTACGGAGACGGTTATGGTGGAGGTAGCCATTCCGCTCGTGGAAACGACCAACGCCGAACAGGGCGGAGCGCTGAGCAACCAGACCATCAATGACTTGCCCTTGAATGGACGTAACTACCAGAACCTGCTCACCCTGCGCCCGGGCGTGACAATTTTCTCGGGCGGCGGAGGATGGACTCAGAGTTCCAACGGTATTCGTCCGGATGACAACATGTACCTGGTGGACGGTCTGAACCAGAACGAACCCTGGACGGGGATGAGCATTGTCAACGGCAACTCTCTCGCGGGGGATGTGCAGACCTTCATTCCCCTGGACGCCATCCAGGAATTCCGGACCGCGCAGAACGTCCGCGCGGATTCCGGCTTCAAGCCCGGCAGCGTGGTTAACGTGGGGTTGAAGGCGGGTACCAACAATCTGCATGGCACCGCCTATGCGTTCGGCCGCACAGACGCTTGGGATGCGAAAAACTATTTCGACTCAACAGCCAACGGTTTTCCGCCGTTCCCGTTGTCCTTGAAGCAGTTCGGCGCTACGGCGGGCGGTCCGCTCAAGAAAGACAAACTCTTCTGGTTCATGGCCTACGAGTCGCAACTCTATGACACCGCCGGTTCGTTCACTACAACCTCACCGGTGACGTGCGGTACGGGCGACGCTGGATGCGGCCTCGTTCCCATTCCCCCCGCAGGTACTCCGACCTGTAATTCCCCGGCCTTACCGTCTCTTAACTGCAACCTCAGCCTCGTCGATGCCTGCAAAGACTTGCTGCTTACACCAGGCGGTGCTGGCAATATTACTCCGCTCAGTGCGGCCCTTTTCGGCGTCAACACTGCCACATGCGCCGTTAACGCTAATAAACCCGGTGCAATGATCGTTCCAGGTAGCAGTGTTGGCCTCTTCCCCGTCAACATGGCGACCACCGTGCCGGGCAGCGATACTGTCTTCCCCAACTTAACGAATACGAGTCGGGCGGATAATGGGCTGGTCAAACTTGATTACCACGTCGGTGAGCACAACGTAATCAATGGCTATTATTTTATCGGCCAGAACAATGGCACCTGGAATGACGCGACCCCCCAATTGGCGCCAAATTGGGAATCGCTTCTCTACGTGCGCGCCCAACTGGGCAGCGGGGGTTGGGTGTGGACCCCGAATTCCCGATGGGTGAATGAGTTCCGGGGCGGGTACGGCCGCTATACCCAAAGCTTCTATTCCGCCGACCACACCACGCCGGCGTCAAAGTATGGAATCAACACGGGCGTGACGAAACCATTTTTTGGCGGATTCCCCATTATCTTTTTCCCAATCGACTTCAACGGTCAGCTCGGGGAAGGCTGGCCCAAGCTCGTGGGGCCCGACAGCGTATACGATTTCGTGGATCACGTTTCGTATTTGCGCGGCAAGCACGCCTTCAAGTTCGGCGGCGAGATCACCGACAACATTCACACGGGGACCATAACCCAGTATGGCAAGGGGAGGCTCAAATTCAAACCCTTCAACAGCCTCGGTGTTACGCTGGAAAACCTCCTTGCAGGCAATGTAGGCACTGGTTCTTCCCTTCTGACTGGAAACGCCTTTCGCGACTCGCACTTTTGGGCGTATGCAGGCTTCTTGCAGGATGACTGGCGCGCCACTCAGCGGCTAACAGTAAATTTGGGAGTGCGTTACGAGCTGAACACAGTTCTGAAGGAAGCCCATAACCTGCTTGGCAACTTCGATCCTGCGGTGGGGATGGTGCAGGTTGGCAAACAGATTCCGTCTCTCTACAACGGCGACCACAACAACTTCGCGCCGCGCGTGGGTTTCGCGTGGGATGTGCGGGGTAACGGGAAGACCGTGATCCGAGCGGGAGGCGGCGTCATTTATGAGCAGATCGCCCAGCAGTCATTCATGGCCCTTGGCAATTTACTTGGGGCACCCTCGGTTCCAACTGCAGCTACAATCGTCGTGACCGACCCAGTCAGCGGCCTCCCCGTCGTAACGCCGGGCACCGGCACCATTGACCTCCAGGCCTTGGTCTTCAATGGCGGACCTGGAAGGAGGCTTCTTAGCGATGGCTGGATTAACAACTCCGCCACCACGTCCATCTTCCCAACCAACGCAACGCCCGTGTGTGGAGACGGCACGTCCGTTCCTGGCATCAACGGTGCCACGGTGTTGCGGCCCGTGGGGACGAACCCCTGCACAATCTTCGCGGTGGATCGCAATCTGCGTACCCCGTACGTCACCAACTGGAACTTCGGCATCCAGCGGGCCATCACGAATAACATGTCCTTGGAAGTTTCTTACGTGGGCAACCATGGCACGAAACTAATCGGGTTCCATGACATCAATGAGATCAATCCACAATCGGCGGCAGAGATTGCTTGCGGCCACTGCGAAGCCAACTTTCCGTTTCCTAAGTTCCCGTACCTGAGTTACATCAACAAACTGTCGGGCCTCTACCACTCCAATTACAACGGCCTGCAGGCGACTCTTACGCAGCGGGTTTCCCACGGGCTGTCCTTCACGGTCGGCTACACGTACTCGCACGCTCTGGACAATGCTTCCTCCAATTGGAGCGGCGCCGGCGTCATAGACAATGGCTTCGCGCCGAATTCGTATTACGGGGACAGCGACTTCGACCTCCGCCATCGCTTCACGGCCACGGTGACCTACGCCCTCCCCGGAAGAAAGGGCTTTGCACAGATGCTGGAGGGCTGGCAGATCAATTCCATTGTGATGCTGCAGGACGGGGGACATTGGGGCATGCTTGATACCGGCAATGACTTTTCGGGGACCGGTCAGAATAACAACATCCCTGCCGCTCTTGGCGAGCACTGGGATTTCTTCGGCAAACCCAGTGACTTCAAATCCAATCAAAACTCAATACCTTATTGTTTTGGACCTAACTTCAGCACTCCTAGCTCGGTCACTTGCCAGCAAACGACCCCCGGCGGCTCAATCAAGTTTTCACCCGCCCAAACCGCTACGATGGCCGCTGCCTGCTTGGCTGGCACCAATTCGATAGTTGACCCAAGCGGAACTGCATTGGCAAACCTGAACTCGAATAGTCCCGGCGCAGGAGGCTGCTTCG
The DNA here is from genome assembly GCA_035544995.1 of Candidatus Acidiferrum sp. Lineage (GTDB taxonomy): Bacteria > Acidobacteriota > Terriglobia > Acidiferrales > UBA7541 > Acidiferrum. The sequence goes on along the minus strand of DASZZI010000009.1, from coordinate 73,799 downwards.
TCCAGGGTCACTCTGTAATGGTTCCTCCAGCGTTTGGAACGTGGGCCAATGCGGGCCGCAACATCTTCCCCGGCTACCCCTTCAAGAACTGGGATATGTCGGTGTCCAAGGATTGGAAGATCAAGGAACGGTTGACCTTCCAGTTTCGCGCCGAGGTCTTCAATCTTCTCAACCATCCGCAGTTCGCAAACCCGGGTGGAGGACCCAACGGCTTTAACCACAACGATCCTTCCGTAGCCAACCTGTTCGGTTGCGGCTGCGCAACCCCAGACGTAGCGGGTGAGAACCCCGTGCTCGGTTCGGGATCCAACCGCGCGGTTCAGTTGGGATTGAAGATCATCTTCTAGCTGCTGCAAGGATGTTGCGAAGCAGAAGGGGCCGGAAGTACTTCCGGCCCCTTACTTATTGTACTAATTCCACGAGGAGAGGAGCCCCATGGAAAGCTCGATCAAGAATGTTGCTGTCGGCGTTGTGTGGGCAGGCATAGTGGTGGCGCTATCGGCCGGGCCGACTACCGCTGCGGATGATCCGATAGTTCAAGCGGATCACGCTCTCGTACAAGCCCTCGAAAAAGGCGACAAAGCTGCCGCTGACAAGCTGCTCGATGCGGATTTCACCTGGATTGACGCGGATGGTGTGATGTGGGCCAAGGACGACGCCTTCCGTGCGGGCCTTAAGCCACTAGTGGGCAGCGGGAGCGACGTCAAAATCATCGAGCACAAGTATGGCAAGGTCGTCTGGATTCAGGAGAGCCAGGGAAAGAACTACGTTGCGCATTTTTGGGTCGAGCGTCCAGCGGGCTGGCGGCTGCTGCATACGACCGAGATTGCAGTCCGCGAGCGGGACTTTGAGCCAGTGCGGCCCACCTATGACATTCCCTGCGAAAATCCCTGCAAGGAAGTGCCGTACAAGCCGCTATCACCCGGCGAGAAGGCAGCTCTCGACGAATGGCAAGAGCAAGAGTCAAGCACGGCTGGCTGGGAAAAGCACGTTGCCAACAATTTCGATCAACGCGTAGTCAGTACGTATGGAGGGCTATCACCCTCGAAGGCCGACCGCATTGCGGCCAGGAACAAGCGAATGCAGGCTGATCCCAATGCCCCCAAAGTTGGGGCAGCGCCGGCGTTGTGGATCCGCACGTGGGACTTCGGGGACGCCGTCGTGATGGTCGCGTGTCAGCCGACCTATGGCGAAAAAGCGTATTGGTCCAGCCGCGTGCTGGCGCCTGTAAACGGGCTTTGGCAGATGGTCGAGAGTTACCACAACTATATTAAGGCGTCGCCCGTCATGACCGCCGTGCCGACAAAACCTAAGAGCTAAGAGTGCGCGGGCAGCGCTCGCAGAACATTGAGGACGACGGCGAAGAATCGAACGAGTTAATCGGGGGTGGCCGCCTGCGAAGGTTCGGGAAGCCAGAAACTGGCAATAAAGCCAATGGCGAAGGCCAAAAAACCCACTATCCCCGCAGCATAAGCGAGTTGTCTCGCCTCGCTGCCGCCCGGCATGAACCCCACAATTGTGGTGACGAGCAGAGCAGCCGATGTTCCGAGCATTCGTCCACCGATATTGGCTGCAAAGCTCTCGCCGGTGCCCCGCAAATACGTTGGATAGAGGAGGGGCAAATAGTTTCCCCAAAAGCTGAACTGGCCCACCGTCAGCAGCCCCAGAGCAAAAAACCCCCATGCGGACATGTCGGCATCACGGATGGCTGGCACGAACATCACTAGAGGAACCAACAGTAACGCGGGCAACTGGAAAATGTGAAGCAAACGCCTACGACTCAACACCCGCACGGCGAGAAACGCCATGAGGAAACGGCCCATCAGACCCCCGATTTCCTGAACTCCCTGCATTGCGCTAACCCTCTGTTCCTGCGCTGCGTGTGACAAAACTCTGACTCCCGGAAGTCCAGGAATGATTCTGGCAAAATGTTGCAACATTCCAAAAGAGGCCGCATAGGCGCACGCCATCATGAAACATGTCAGCAAAGCTGTTTTGCGAAACGCCGGATGGAAGAGCTCGAAAATGCTCGGCCGCTTCAGCGTTCCTTCAGCCTTCTTCTTTTTCCAGATGGGAGATTCGGGCAGAAAAGGGCGAACCAGAATCAGTGGAATGGCGGGAAGAAGTCCCGATATGGCCGTGTAACGCCACGCCTCGTGACCTCCATGAACCGCGGGCAAGCGATGACTATACGTCACGGCAAGATAATAAGCCCCGCTGACCAGCAACCCGCCCGTGGATGCGAATGCCTGCGTATATCCGATCACAGTTTCCCTTCGCTCCCGTTCAGGAAAAAGTTCGGCAAGCCAGGCGGTGGCCGCAACGAATTCGATCGAGACACCGACGAAAGTCCCACAGCGGAAGATCAACACTTGCAAGGCCGTGCTCGCATAGGCCGTGGCAAAGGTGGAAAAGCCGAACAGCAATATGCTCCAGAGCAGTACGCGGCGGCGGCCCAATCGATCGATCAAATACCCGCCGAGCAAACCGAAGATGCCCCCAGCGATGGCGGGGATATAAAAGAGCATGCCGACCCAATGATTGAAGACCGCACTGCCAGGTTTGGCGGCGAGCAATTCGCTCAGAGCCGGCCGGACAATCAGCGTCAGCACCAGAAGTTCGTATGTGTCGAACGCAAATCCGATGGCGGCTACCGCACAAATCAGCCACTGAATCGGCGTCATCTGCCCTAACGGAGATCTTGCCGGAAGATTGGGCACGTGCTCCTTCCAGAGGGTGAGAAAACTATTCGATCCGAGCTAAGCGAGTCTGAGCCGGAGCAGCTTGCGTGCATTGTCCTGGTAGATTTTCTTTCGGTCTTCGCTCGAAATGGACAGCTCCTCCATGCAGCGGATGGTCTCTCGAATGTAACCAGGTCCCTTTTCCGGATCAAATGGCGAGTCTGTTGCGAAAAGAGTTTGATCAGCGCCAAAAAAGGCGAGTCCGCACTCCATCGCGGGGCGCGATCCAAACGTCGCCGTGTCGGCATAGAACATCTTGAAATAGTCTTGCGGGCGCTTCTTTAGGCGGCGCGTGTATACCGTCAGATCTTCATCTTCTGTGCGCACCCCGAGCAAATCCAGGCCGGGTCCGGTGCGTCCGGAGAAATAAGGCACCATGCCTCCCATGTGGTGAGTGATGATCTTGAGGTTCGGCCAACGGTCAAAATAGCCGGCAAACAAAATCCGCGCCATAAAGACGCTCGTTTCATAGGGCCAGCCAAACACCCACCAAAGTTCGTACTTGGACTTCTGCTCGGTCTGGTAATCCGGGAAGCTGGCGCCGCGGGTGGGATGAACCCAGATGGGAAGATTCAATTCCGCCATTTTTTCGAAGATGGGCAGAAACGCCGCCTCGTCCAGCGGGCGGCCGCTCACATTTGTGTAGATCTGAACGCCGGTCGCGCCCAATTTTCTAACCGCGCGGTCGATCTCCTTCACTGCGGCATCGGGATTATTCATCGGCAAAGCGGCCACGAAGCCGGGAAAGCGGTCTGGGTATTTCGAGACAAGTTCCGCCAACCCGTCATTGGCGAGTTGCGCCAACTCGGGTGATTTTTCCGGAGTTCCAAAGGCTTCGATAGGCGGTGACGGGAGACTGATCACTTGAACATAGTCGCGAAATCCGTCCATGATGCGGAAGCGAAGATCCAAGTCGACGAGCGCCGGGATTTCGCTGACTCGTCTCTGCATGTTGGAACCCTTTTCGCGGAAAGTGAGCATCTGCTCGAAAAATTTCTTGGGTAAAATGTGATTGAAGACGTCAATCTTCATCCGGAAATCTCCTTTGTGATCCGGTTGAGGAACCGAATTCTGAAATTGCACGGCATGCGTATTTTGTCCATCGGTTGTGAAGTTAAGGGAATGATTTGTGGCATGTGGCGGGATATATAGTGACACGGCAGCAATTTGTCAAGCTGCGAGCTTCGGATGCGGGCTGCAGATGCAGCTCCTTCACCTGTCTTCACAACTAACGTACAATTGGTGTGTATTAATACGCGAAATGTCTCTAATGAGGCATTGCCTGGCCTAAGTTTCGCTGGAGATCTTGAAATGGCAGTAAGGAACGGCGGACGCTATGTGGTTTCAGAAATCCAGAATAGTCTGGCTGCGCGAACTCACGGCTCCGCTGACAACACAATTCTCGCCACACTTTCGGGCTGCGATCTGCAGCCTAATCGGGGAATCGCTCTCAATCTGGACTGGGTGGAAGAAGTCCGGGTCAACACCAGCGCGGTGGAACGCCGCGCGCAGACCCTTGTGACCCGGCGCACCGTAAAGAAGGAATGGCAGGCTGCGTGGCTCCTGCGCGCGATCACCTGCATGGACCTGACAACACTCTCCGGCGATGACACCGATGAGCGTGTGCGCCGCTTATGCGCCAAGGCACGGCAACCCATCCAGCATGACCTTGAAAAACAATTGGGTATCGAACAGCTCGACGTAAAAGTCGCGGCGGTGTGCGTCTATCATGCCTTCGTTGAGACAACTCTTCGCGCACTGGAAGGAAGCGGTATCCACGTCGCTGCTGTTTCAACTGGCTTTCCTGCGGGTCTCTCGCCGCTGGAGGAGCGCGTCGCCGAAATCCGTCGTTCCGTGGAGGCGGGCGCTCACGAAATCGACGTTGTCATCACGCGCGCGCACGTGCTCGGCGGAAAATGGCAAGCTCTCTACGACGAGGTCGCGACCTTCAAGATCGCTTGCGGCCCTTCACACATGAAGGTCATCCTCGGCACCGGCGACCTACTCACACTTCGCAACGTGGCGCGCGCGAGCGTCGTTGCTATGATGGCGGGCGCTGATTTCATCAAGACCTCCACCGGCAAGGAAGCTGTAAACGCCACTCTCCCGGTTGGTCTGGTCATGACGCGCGCGATTCGCGAGTACGCGCAGGAGACCGGCATGGCCGTGGGCTTCAAGCCCGCGGGTGGCATTCGAACTGCGAAGCAATCGCTGGAATGGCTATCCTTAATGAAAGAGGAACTCGGCCCATCCTGGCTGAACGCGGAACTCTTCCGTTTCGGCGCCAGCGGTATGCTGGCGGACATCGAACGGCAGTTGGAACACCATGCCACGGGAAGGTACTCGGCGGATTTTCGTCATCCGATTGCTTAAGATGCGAGCCGCGTCGTTCATGACGATAGAATCGAGCGTGACCGAATGAGCATCGTGGAAAAATTCATGAGCATGGACTATGGTCCAGCGCTGGAAGATCCCCGCGAAGCGCTCCTTTGGCTCGATGCACATGGCCGCCGATTCGGCCATTTCATCAACGGCGAATGGCATCCGCCCGCCGCGGGCCAGTACATTGATACGGCGGATCCTTCCACGGGAGATGTTCTCGCTTCCATCGCTCAGGGATCGGCTGCGGACGTCGACGCGGCAGTAAAAGCTGCGCGCGCAGCTCTCCCGTTGTGGCAATCGCTAACGCCCCATGCCCGGGCTCGCTATCTCTACGCCCTCGCACGGCAAATTCAAAAACACTCCCGCCGGCTCGCAGTGCTGGAAACGATGGACAACGGCAAACCGATCCGCGAAAGCCGGGATATCGACATTCCGCTTGTCGCGCGCCATTTCTATTATCATGCGGGATGGGCGCAACTCCTGAAGCAGGAATTTCCCGGCCATACCGCCTGTGGGGTCGTCGGCCAAATCATTCCCTGGAATTTTCCGCTGCTGATGCTCGCCTGGAAGATTGCCCCCGCGCTTGCGACAGGGAACACCGTCGTTCTGAAGCCCGCGGAATTCACACCGCTAACGGCGCTCGCCTTTGCCGAAATCTCCCGGGAGATTGGCCTTCCCGCCGGCGTCGTGAACATCGTCACCGGAGACGGCTCAACGGGCGAAGCCCTGGTGAAGCACCCTGATGTCGACAAGATCGCTTTCACCGGCTCGACAGAAGTCGGGCGGGCCATCCGCAAAGCGACGGCGCAGAGCCACAAGAAACTTTCCCTCGAGCTGGGCGGCAAATCACCCTTCATTATTTTTGAGGACGCCGACCTCGACAGTGCAGTGGAAGGACTGGTCGACGGGATCTGGCTCAACCAGGGCCAGGTTTGTTGCGCGGGCTCGCGCCTTCTGATGCAGGAAAGCGTGGCGGAAACGCTCATCGGCAAAGTGCAGAATCGCATGAATACTTTGCGCATCGGTCCGCCGCTCGACAAAGCCATCGACATCGGTGCGATCGTTGCCCGTGTGCAATTGGAACGCATTCAGCGTCTGGTCGATCAGGGCGTTGCCGAAGGTGCGACGTGCTGGCAGCCGTCCCTTGCCATGCCCGCCCGCGGCCTTTATTTCCTGCCCACATTATTAAGCAACGTCCATCCCACCTCGGTGGTTGCGCAGCAGGAAATCTTTGGCCCCGTCCTGGCGGCAATGACGTTTCGCACACCGCGCGAAGCCGTCGAGCTCGCCAACAATACCGTTTACGGACTGGCCGCGAGTGTGTGGAGCGAGAGCATCAATGTCGCTCTGCACGTCGCCGCGCAACTCAAAGCCGGCGTGGTCTGGGTGAATAGCACAAATCTTTTTGACGCAGCCTGTGGATTCGGCGGCTACCGCGAAAGCGGCTTTGGACGCGAAGGAGGCAAGGAAGGTCTGCTCGAATATCTCGAGCCGGTGTGGTTCAAACAAGCTCCGCCGGTCCGCCCCCTGACGCTCGCCATCGACCAGCCGCCCGACGAACGCGTGGACTTCGCAGCTCCGCCGATCGATCGCACCGTAAAACTCTACATCGGCGGCAAGCAGGCACGGCCGGATTCCGGCTACAGCATGGAAGTGCGCGGCGCGGATGGACGCTTACTGGGTGAAGCTCCGCTCGGAAATCGCAAGGATATTCGCAACGCCGTTGAGGCTGCGCGCAAAGCAGAATCGTGGGTCAGGGCGACCGCGCACAACCGCGCTCAAGTGCTCTACTACATCGCCGAAAATCTGGCGCAGCGCGGAGACGAAGTAGCCGTGCGACTCGCGGCGGTGGTCGGCCAAAAGCAGGCGGAGGCGGAAGTTCGGCTCGGCATCGAGCGGATATTCTCTTACGCTGCCTGGACCGACAAGTTTGAAGGCACCGTACACGATCCCCCGTTCCGCAATGTCACGTTGGCGATGCGCGAGCCAATCGGCACGGTCGGGATCGTCTGTCCCGCCGAAGCCCCGCTGCTCGGCTTCCTTTCCTTGGTGATGCCCGCCGTCGCGCTTGGGAACACCGTCATCGCCATACCGTCGGAGGCCTATCCGCTCATCACCGGCGATCTCTATCAAATCTTCGAAACCAGTGATCTGCCCGGTGGCGCGGTAAATATGGTTACCGGCCGCCCTCCGGAATTAATGAAGGTGCTCGCCGAGCACGATGATGTAGACGCCATCTGGTGTTTTCGAGATGAGGCCAGCAGTGCGACGGTGAAATCTCTCTCCGTGGGCAATCTGAAACAGGTTTTCACGAATGACGGCCGCGCTGTTAACTGGTTTGACTCCGAGCAGGGGGAAGGCTCCTGGTTCCTCGAGCACGCGACGCAGGTGAAGAACATCTGGGTCCCCTACGGCGAATAGCGCCCCGCACGACCTTCCAATGAGAGGGGCTTTCCTCTACGATTTCTTGAGGTGAGATAGATGAAGGCTGCGATCCTCCACGAATTCAAAAAACCTCTCGTGATCGAAGATGTCGCGCGGCCCAAGCCCGGCCCCGGCGAAGTTCTCATCGAAGTCGAAGCCTGCGGCGTCTGCCATTCGGATTTGCACGTGGCCGATGGAGATTGGAAGCAATTGAGGGGCATCGTGAAGAAGCCGCTCATCCTCGGGCATGAGATTGTTGGTTGGGTTGTTGAAAAAGATGCAGCGGTTCAGGATTTGCAAGTCGGCGACCACGTTGGCGTGCCGTGGGTTCATTGGACGTGCGGGAACTGTGAATTTTGCCGGGACGGCAACGAAAACCTTTGCATCAAGCAGACGATCACCGGCCTCACGGTAGACGGTGGATACGCTGAATTTGCGAAGGCTCCATCGAGCCACACGACGAAAATCCCATCGAACCTGTTGGCCAAAGAAGTCGCACCTCTTTTCTGCGCTGGCGTCACCGTCTATCGAGCGCTCAAACACGCCAAAATTTTATCCGGCCAGCGCCTCGGCGTCTTTGGCGTGGGCGGCCTCGGGCACATCGCCATTCAGATCGGTCACGGTCTCGGCGCCGAAATTACGGCCATCGATATTTCCGAAGAGAAGCTCGCGCTCGCAAAGTCGCTCGGTGCTTCGCACACCTTGAACGCGGCCTCGCCCGATGCGGTAAAAGTATTAAGAGAGAAGGGCGGAGTCCACGTCGCAATCGTAACCTCCGCTGCGAAAGCGGCCTACGAGATGGCCTTTTATGGCCTGCGGCCCACGGGAACTCTCCTTGTCGTTGGTTTGCCCGCCGATGATATCTCTTTCCCACCGATCATGATGGCCGCCGGAGAAGTTCACATTCAGGCTACCGCTGTCGGCACGCGCGACGACTTGCGCGAAGTTCTCGCGATGGCGGCGGCGGGCAAAGTGCGTTGCCAGGTGACGAGCCGCCCGCTCGCACAGGTGAACGAGGTTTTGGACGAGTTGCGCCATGGTCGAATCGCCGGGCGAGCTGTGCTTACGCCGCACGGATAACAAGCGAATGCGGAAGGAGCCTTCGGGCAATGAATGTCAAACAGCTTTTTGATCTTACGGGGCGCGTGGCGATCATCACCGGCGGTTCCGTCGGCTTGGGCCGCCAGATGGCGGAAGGGCTCGCGGAAATGGGCGCAAACTTGGTGTTGTGTGCCCGCAAAATAGAGCGCTGCCAGCAAGCCGCTGAAGATTTGCAGAAACTCGGTGCGAAAACCCTCGCTCTCGCCTGCGACGTAAAAAATCCCGCCGACATTCACGAGGTCGTGGGCGCAACAATGGCTCAATTCGGACGCATCGATATTCTGATCAACAATGCCGGCACTTCCTGGGGCGCGCCCGTCGAGGAAATGCGTCTTGAACACTGGAATAAAGTCATCGAGACAAATCTGACGGGGACGTTTCTGTTTTCCCAGGCCGTGGGCAAGATCATGATCGGTCAGCGCCGCGGGAAAATCATCAACATCGCTTCGGTGGCCGGACTCCGCGGGGCTTCCCCGGAATTCCAGGCCATTGGATATCACGCCAGCAAAGGCGGGGTCATCATCTTCACGAAAGATCTGGCCTGCAAATGGGGGATTCACAACATTCAGGTAAATTCGATTGCCCCGGGATGGTTTCCTACTAACATGTCTCAAGTCCTCATCGAGAGAAACAGAGATGCTTTCCTGAAAACGATTCCCCTGCGACGCTTTGGCAATGATTACGATTTGAAAGGGGCTGCCGTCTTCCTCGCTTCGGATGCTTCGGATTTCGTCACCGGCCACGTGCTGGTGGTTGATGGAGGGCAGTCGGCCTAGCAAGCGAGCGCTAGGGCGGTCTCCGCACGTAGCGCGTAGCTATCAAAACAAAGAGAGCCAATAAAATGAGCGATCTAGTCCAGCTTACAAAAGACAAAGGCATCGCGATCATCACCATCAACAATCCTCCCGTAAACGCCCTTAGCCCGGGCGTGCCCGAGGGCATCTCCGCGGCAATTGATGAATTCGATGGCGACGACAGCGTCAAGGCAGCTGTCCTCATTGGTGGCGGCCGCACTTTTGTCGCTGGGGCTGACATCAAGGAATTCGGAAAAATCACCTCCGGTAAAGCCACACGCGGCGAAGGTTTCAAGCCGCTGCTTTTGCGTGTCGAAGACTGCCGCAAGCCTTTGGTCATGGCCATCCACGGCACCGCCTTCGGTGGCGGTCTTGAACTGGCCATGGCGGGTCATTACCGCGTTGCCGTGCCCGCCGCACAGGTCGGTCAGCCCGAAGTGAAGCTCGGCATCATTCCCGGCGCCGCGGGGACGCAGCGTCTCCCGCGCCTTGCGGGCGTTGCCAAAGCTGTCGAGATGTGCGCCGGTGGCGTTCCGATCTCCGCAGTCGAAGCTTTGAAATTCGACATCATCGATAAACTTATCGACGGCGACCTGCTCGCTGGCGCCGTTGCCTTTGCGCGGGAGGTCGCTAGCAAACCTGCTTCGAAGACCCGTGAGCGCAACGATAAATTAGGCACTCCGGAACAGAATGCATCCACCTTCGCCGCTGCGCGGGAAACCGCCCGCAAGAAACAACGCAACTTGATTGCCCCGCTCGCCGCCATCGACGCCGTGGAAGCCGCCACGAAGCTGCCTTTTTTGGAAGGCTGTCAGAAAGAGCAAGAGCTCTTCACCAAATGCCTCTTCTCGGATCAATCCAAGGCGCTCATCCATGTTTTCTACGGCGAACGTGAAGTCGCGAAAATCCCCGATATCCCGAAAGAAACGCCCGCCATTCCCGTGAACACTGTTGCAGTCGTCGGCGCGGGAACGATGGGCGGCGGCATCGCGATGGTTTTCGCCAACGCCGGCATCCCCGTTCTGCTCAAGGAAACCGATCAAGCCGCACTCGACCGCGGCCTTTCCAACATTCAGAAAAATTACGCCAACTCGGTGAAGCGCGGCCGTTTCACCCAGCAATTCGTAGATGAGCGCTTGAAGTTAATTCAGCCGACACTCAGCTACGATGGATTCGACAACGCCGACATGGTGGTCGAAGCAGTCTTCGAGGGCATGGCACTCAAAAAAGAAGTCTTCGGCCAACTCGACCGCGTTTGTAAGCCCGGCGCCATTCTCGCCAGCAACACCTCGACGCTGAACATCGACGAGATCGCCTCGGCTACCTCGCGCCCTCAATCCGTAATTGGCACGCATTTCTTCAGTCCCGCGAACGTCATGCGCCTCCTCGAAATCGTCCGCGGCAAAGCCACCAGCAAGGAAGTCATCGCCACCTGCATGCAGCTCTCTAAGAAACTCGGTAAGGTCGGCGTGCTCGTCGGGAATTGCATGGGCTTTGTTGGCAATCGCATGTTCGGACCCTATCGGCGTGAAGCTCAGTTCCTCGTCGAAGAAGGCGCCAGCGTGGAAGCCGTCGACAGCGCGCTCTACGAATACGGCATGGCCATGGGGCCTCTTGCCACCGGCGACCTCGCGGGTCTCGACGTCGGCTGGCGCATCCGCAAAGAATATCGCCACCTGCAAAAGCCCGGTGTGCGCCAGCCGATTGCCGAGGACTATCTCTGCGAACTCAGCCGCCACGGACAAAAGACCGGCGCCGGTTGGTACAAATACGACGAAAACCGCCGGGCGATACCCGATCCAGAAGTCGCTGAACTCGTTCGGAAATGGGCCGCCGAAGCCGGCATTGCCCAACGCCAAATTTCCGCGGAGGAGATCGTCGATCGTTGCCTCTACGCGCTGGTAAATGAAGGCGCGCGCATTCTCGAAGAAGGTTACGCCCTGCGCGCCGTCGACATCGACATCATCTACCTCAATGGCTACGGATTCCCCGCCTATCGCGGTGGACCGATGTGGTATGCGGACACGGTCGGCTTGAAAAAAGTCTACGACCGCATCTGCGAGTTTCGCCGGCAGTACGGCGAGCTCTGGACGCCAGCGCCATTGTTGAAGCAATTGGCCGATCAAGGTAAGACCTTCGCTGAATTCAACAAGGAGCAAGGCACCGCTGCGTAGCGTCCAAGGGTGAAGAATGAGTCGAGTTCTTCTGGTGCGCCACGCACAGGCTTCTTTTCTCGAACAAGACTACGGCTCCGCATCTGGGCTGTGAGTCTTTGCGCACATGTCGCTAGGGGAGGGGCCACAAACATTCATGGCCGACTTTCGAGACCAAACAAGCGCTGTGCGCCCCGGCGAAGACCTTGATCTGGCCAAGCTCGATCCTTTTTTGCGAAGCCATTTTCCGGCCGAGACCGGAACGCTTGTAGTCCGTCAATTCCCCAGCGGCCATTCCAACCTGACCTATTCCGTTCATTTAGGCGCTAGGGAATTTGTCCTTCGCCGCCCGCCCTTCGGCAGCAAGGTCAAGACTGCCCACGATATGGGCCGCGAATTTCGCGTCCTGTCTAAACTCCACACCGCGTATCCACCCGCACCCAACGTGCTCGTATATTGCGATGACGATTCCATCTTGGGCGCGCCGTTCTACGTAATGGAGCGGATCCGCGGAATCATCCTCCGCAGAAATCTCTCTGCAGGGATGGAATTTTCCGCCGAGACGGCCGGGCGCTTGAGCGAATTGTTCATCGAAAACCTCGCCCGCCTACACGGCTTGGATTACGCGGCGATTGGTCTCGCCGACTTGGGAAAGCCTCAAGGCTATCTCGAACGCCAGATCCGCGGCTGGACCGAGCGTTACTTCGGCTCCAAGACGCACGAATACCCCGAAGTCGAAAAAATCTCCGCCTGGATGACCGAGCACATGCCTTCCGCCGGCGGAGCCGCTCTCATCCACAACGACTACAAATACGACAACGTGGTTCTCGATTCGAACGATATCACCAAAATCGTGGGTGTGCTCGATTGGGAGATGTGCACCATCGGCGATCCACTCAGCGATTTAGGCACCGCATTGGCCTACTGGGTCGACGCTCAGGATCCTGAAGATCTGCAGAAAATCCGCTGGGGCCCCACGACCGCCCCGGGCAGCATGACTCGTGCCCAACTCCTCCAACGCTACGCTCGAGCGACCGGCCGCGACGTCTCGAGTATGGATTTCTATCTCACATTTGCCCGTTTCAAAATCGCGGTCATCATCCAACAAATCTATTACCGTTATCACTTGGGTCTAACCAAGGACGAGCGTTTCGCTTCCATGCCCGGATTAGTCGCGCTCCTCTTGCGCGCTTCCTTGCAGTGCGCCGAAACGGGCGCAATCTGAAGTTTCCGGAAGTTTCGTGAGTATTCTCTGGATTAATCATAGAAAGTCTGTTCCCACAGATGTTAGTGGTAGTAGCGCACAATCCACTCCGCCACACAGCATGGCTTTTCCGCTCCTTCGCTCTCCACTGTTACGGAAAAGACAGCTTCGATTCCTTCGGGCAATTCCTTGATCGCCGCAAGAAAAAATCGCCCGCGGATTTTCGATTCAGCGCGAACGGCGGCAGGGAAGCGGACGCGATTCAAGCCATAGTTAACCGCCATTCGGATCCCGCTTTGGATTTGCACGGCCTGTTTCATCAGAAAGCTGATGAGCGAAAGTGTCAGGAATCCGTGCGCGATTGTCGCGCCGTAAGGCGACTCAATTTTCGCGCGCTCGGAGTCCAAGTGAATCCACTGACGGTCTTCCGTCGCTTCGGCAAATTGTTGAATCCGCTTCTGCGTGACGACAAGCCAGTCTGTCACACCGAGTTCCCGCCCCACATAGTTTTTTAAACCCTTTAAATCTGCGATCACGAGTGGTGGCATGAAGCTCTCTTTACTCGATGCCGCGAGCAACGGAGTAGAGAATTACTCCAGCAGATCAGGCTCTTCGCGAATGATTCGAGTCATCAGCGGCTGGCATTGAAACCATCCCGCGAGATGGCTTCCCACCTGGTCTCGTGTCACCGCCGCGTTCGCAGGATCAATCGCCGTCGGCGTGCCCACGGCCTCCGCCAGCAGCTGCGCCTGGCAGCTCCGGTCCATGGTAATAAACCACCAAGCCGCTTCATCAACGCTGTGTCCCACGGTCAAGAGACCGTGGTTCCGAAGAATCACCGCTTTGCGCTTGCCGAGAGCCTGCGCGATTCGTGCTCCTTCTGAAGTTTGATAAACCACCCCCGTGAAGTCCGCGAATACGGTGTGATCCTCGTAAAATGCGCAAGCATCCTGCGTCAAAGGATCGAGCAGCCGGCCAAGCGTCGACCAGGACTTTCCATAGAGTGAATGCGCGTGCGCCGCTGCAACAACATCAGGGCGCGCCGCATGGACTTGCGAGTGAATGGCAAACGCCGCTACGTTCACCGAATACTTGCCCTCGACGACCTCTCCGCGATGATTCACCAAAATCAAATCGGACGCGCGAATCTGCCCAAAGTGCATCCCGAACGGGTTCACCCAGAAATGATCCTTGCGCTCCGGATCGCGGGCCGTAATGTGGCCTGCCACGCCCTCATCAAATCCATAGCGCGAAAAAAGCCGGAACGCAGCGGCCAGCCGTTGTTTGCGGTGCAACCGCTCCTCTCCCGGTGTCGTAAAGGTTGGCGGCCGGGGAATGTTGAATACGCTCGTCGGTGTTCCAGCCATGTCACCTCCTCACAACTCGGAGTGAGCTACTAATGTTGCGCTGATTGCGTCCGCGGCTTGCCCCATTTTCCAATTTCCCATTTCGCAATCGATTCCGTATGCACTTCGTCCGGGCCGTCCGCCAGCCGCAACGTGCGGACATTCGCCCACGCGCTCGCCAGAAACGTATCTTGCGAGACGCCAGCGCCGCCGTGCGCCTGGATCGCGCGGTCCAGCACGCGCAGCGTCACGTTCGGCGCGACAACCTTGATCATCGCGATTTCACTGCGTGCCGCTTTGTTTCCGACGGTATCCATCATGTACGCCGCCTTCAGCGTCAGCAGCCGCGCCTGCTCGATCTCCATGCGCGAAATCGCGATGTCCGCGCGAATGGTCCCCTGCTCGGCGAGCGGCTTGCCAAAAGCCACGCGCTCCTGCACACGCTTGCACATCGTTTCGAGCGCCCGCTCCGCAACGCCGATGCACCGCATACAGTGATGAATCCGCCCCGGCCCCAGCCGCCCTTGCGCAATTTCAAATCCGCGCCCTTCGCCGAGCAGCATATTCGACGCGGGTATGCGAACGTTATCAAAACTAATCTCCCCATGGCCATGTGGCGCATGATCGTAGCCATACACCGTGAGCAATCGCTCAATTTTCACTCCCGGAGAATCCAGCGGCACCAACACCATCGACTGCTGTTTGTGCGGCGGCGCAGCGGGATCCGTTTTCCCCATGAAAATCGCGATTTTGCATCGCGGGTCGCCCGCCCCCGATGACCACCACTTCCGCCCGTTGATCACGTACTCGTCGCCACTCCGTACCATGCTCGCGCTGATATTTGTCGCATCCGAAGAAGCTACGTCTGGCTCCGTCATCGCGAAGCACGACCGGATATCGCCGGCAAGCAGCGGTTTCAGCCATTTCTCTTTCTGCTCCGGCGTGCCATATCGCGCCAGCACTTCCATATTTCCTGTGTCCGGCGCCGAGCAATTGAAGACCTCCGCCGCCATCACGCTGCGCCCCATGATCTCGCACAGTGGCGCGTACTCGAGGTTCGTCAACCCCGCGCCGTTTTTATCATTGGGCAAAAACAAATTCCACAGCCCGGCCGCGCGGGCCTTCGGCTTGAGCTCTTCAATAATCCGCGTCGGCTTCCACCGGTCGCGCTCAATCTCCTCCAGGAACCGCTTCTCGTTCGGATAGATATGTTCATCCATGAACGCCTGCAATCGCCGCTGCAGTTCCTTCGTCTTCTCGCTGAATTCGAAATTCATTCGGTTCGCCTGTCTGCCCCTAAAAGCCGGTGCCGGCTTTTCTACAAAATGCGCAACCTCTTCCTTGGGCCGGCCACTGGATACAGCGTTTCTTGGTTTTGCCTAATGGCCGCGATTATATACAATGCCCGCCGTGATAGGCACCTTCATCTTTGAGCGGCTATCAGCTTCTACGGTATCTCTCCACAGGCAAGCCTGAATCCGGGCCCCACAGCTAGGATCGAACTATGCGCCGGGGCAGAGAATCAGCTGTACGTTCAGGTATAATCCCTTCTTCTCGCAGTCCATCTGAGGAGGAATCATGGCGGAGCCATCCTACGAAGAACTCAAAGCGCGTTTAACGGAATTGGAGAAGCAGGGCACCGGACGCCGCTCAGGAAATTTGGAATTCAGAGTCGGCGAAAAGGGAGGCGTGAGCGTTTATGGCCTCGGCCGCTTTCCCGTCACATTGTATTACGAGCAGTGGATTCGCCTCTTGGAGACCGCACCGCAATTGCGCACGTTTCTCGAAGAGAACAAGGCTAGCGGCAAGCTAAAGCTAAAAGAGAAGTAGCCCTTTTCTCTCCCGCTAGTCCTCGGCGGGTGGCAAGCCCCTGGCAGTTTGCGGGGAAAAACTCAGTATCACGGGCCTTCAGCCTGCGCACGTCAGATGGCGGCACAGCAGAATCAAGTAATTGCGGACAACATGTATAAGCTCGTCTAATTTGTGCAATTGGAGGCACCGCCGCCGAATTAATCCTGGGACAACCGGCCCGCTAGTCCCGCTCTCTTTTTTCGCCTTTTCTTCACAGAAATCTTCAAAGAATCGAAACAGCGCGCGAAGTTCGCGCTTGACGAAAAGGAAAATTCTCGATTAGATAAAAAGACGCTATTAAATCGGTTTAGGGAGCGGAGAATGAGTCGATGGTGCAAGCGGTACAAAGTTTCACTGAGCGTGTTGCCTTCCGTGTTGCTGGTTTTTGCCGGTGTGAGGGAAGGGAAGGCGCAGAGCATTCACGTGGACGCGGCACCCAACCACGCCACGAATACGATTCGTCCCACCGAAGCGCTGGGCGCGGGCATCGATCGGCTCCCGTATGGCGCCGCGGACAAGCTTTTCGTCGACGACACCATCAAGCAAGTGCTCTCCGCAGGATGGCAGACGGTAACCTACCGGCAGAACACGGAACTGCATACGGAAGCGTGGCACTGGAATCCGCAGGGAACGTGGAGCGATCCAGCGGGCAAGGGATACTTCACCGGCAGCGCGGCGCCGGGTGCGGACATGATCCGCCACTCGTACGGTTATCCGCTGCCGCATCGCGGCGTGACGCGCGACGACGGCACAGACACGGTCGGGTATTCGCGTCTCACGGATGGAGATTCCGATAGCTACTGGAAGAGTAATCCATATTTGACACAAGCATTCACGGGTGAAAACGATGCGCTGCATCCCCAGTGGGTGATTCTAGACCTGGCGAGCAAACTGGACGTTACGGCAATTCGCATTGCGTGGGCAGAACCGTATGCGACGAAATACGTGGTGCAGTATTGGACAGGCGATGATCCGATCAAAAAACCAACTGCTGGTGTGTGGCAGACATTTCCGGGTGGAGCGATCACCAATGGAAAAGGCGGAAACGCGACGCTGCAACTGGCGACGGAACCCGTGGCGGTGCAGTACCTGCGCATCTTAATGACCGCTTCATCGAATACGTGTGACACGCACGGCGCGGCGGACAAACGGAACTGCATGGGGTACGCAATTCGTGAACTTTATTTGGGAACAACTACGGCGGACGGCAAATTTCACGACTTGATCCGCCATACGCCGGACCAGGATCAGACGGCGACGTTCTGCTCTTCGGTGGACCCGTGGCACGAGCCAAGCGACCTCGATGAGCGCGCCGGCGACCAGGTGGGGTTTGATCTTTTCTTCACAAGCGGCGTGACGCGCGGGCTTCCGGCGATGATTCCCATCGCGATGATCTACGGCACGCCGGAAGATGCCGCGGCGGAAATCTCCTATATCGAAAAGCGCGGATATCCGATTTCCTACGTGGAGATGGGCGAAGAAGCGGATGGTCACTACACGCCGCCGGAAGATTATGCGGCGCTGTACCTGCAATTTGCGGCGGCGCTGCACAAAGTAGATCCGAAGTTGAAGCTGGGCGGGCCGATTTTTACGGGAGTGAATAAAGATATCGAGGCGTGGCCCGACGCGGAGGGAAAGACTTCGTGGACGCGGCGTTTCGTGGACTACTTGAAGGCGCATGGCCGGCTGAGCGACCTGGCGTTTTTTTCCTTCGAGCACTATCCGATGGAGCCTGGAAAAATTCAGTGGAGCAGTCTGTACGATGAAGCGAACCTCGTGACGCAAATTATGAAGGTATGGCGCGCGGACGGGGTGCCGGCCAACGTGCCGCTGTTCATCACGGAGTCGAATATTTCCTGGCAATCCTCGGAAGCCTACGTGGACGTCTGGGGCGCGCTATGGCTGGCGGATTATATCGGGGCGTTTCTCAACGGCGGCGGGGATGCGGTCTACTATTTTCATTATTTGCCGGAAGGTTTGAGCCGTGGACACAACGGTTCGCTGGGGACTTTTGAATTTTTCTCGGCGGATAGGGATTTGAAAATCCGCCAGCCGCTGTCTCAATATTTCGCGAGCCAGCTCATCAATCTGGAATGGGTGCAACCGGGCGACGGAACGCACAAATTGTTTTCCTCAACGAGCGATATTGGCGATGGAGCAGGGCATGTTTTGGTGACGTCTTACGCTGCGCAGCGGCCGGACGGTCAGTGGGCACTGCTCATTATCAATAAAGACCAGGAAAATGCGCACGCGGTCGGAATTTCCTTCGATGACACGGCGAAGGGCACAACGGGTTTCTTCGCGGGACCGGTCAGCGTGATGACATTTGGTAAAGAACAGTATCAGTGGCACCCCAACCTGAATGGGGGCACCGCCGATCCGGACGGCCCTGCGGTCAAGTCAACGGTAAAAGGGGAACCGGGAACGAAATTCACGTTACCGGCAGCGTCGGTAACGGTGATTCGCGGGACTGTGTCAACAACTAAGACAGCTTCGAGGTGAACACTGGCTACCGAGCCGTCTAAAGGTTTGGCTCCGAGCCCCAGACTAGAGAGTTGCTTTGTTTCAGATGGAGAATTAAGGCGCCGTCGAGAAAAAGTTTTTCGGCTTGCGTCAGCGTTCGTCCTTTCTGAAGAGTCAGGCGCGGGCTTTGTCGATCATTTCTTCCCAGATGCCCTTGGACCTGAGGATGAGCTCGACTACTTCGCGGATCGCTCCCTTGCCAGCATGGGCTTTGGCGACATAGTGCGCTGCTTGTTTTACTTGAGGAACCGCGTCGCCGACGGCTATGGCCAGGCCGACGCGGCGCATGATCGGGAGGTCTGGCAGATCGTCGCCAACATAGGCGACCTGCGACTCAGTCACACCTGCTTGTTGCAGGATCTCTTCGAAGGCCGGCATTTTCAGCGGCTGGTTCTGGTAAATGAATTCCATTTGCATTTCACGGGCGCGCCGTAGGAGCGCCGGGCTTTCGCGGCCTGTGATACAGCCGGTGCGGAGGCCCGCGGTGTGCGCCAATGTCAGGCCTTGGCCGTCGTGTGCACTAAACGTTTTTATCTCCAGCGCAGTACCGTCGGGCTGCGAGAGGAGCGTGACGGAACCATCCGTCATCGTGCCGTCCACGTCCATGAGCAGGACCTGGATTTGCTTCGCTCGTCTTGCCACACTTACTGGAACCTTATTTCCGCGATTGGCCAATTTCCTCTCCTCTGTTGTGTGCCGTCCTCTCTGGAGGGCGAGCTTCCTACACGGCGACGGGGTGCTGCCGTGTGTCAGAAAACCAGGCGGTCTGAAGACCGCAGCTACATTTTCCAGCTTGACCCCTACATCAGCTCGAGCGTCCACAAATCGTGCAAGTGCACAACACCCAAGACGCCCTTTGCCTCGTCCACGACCACAACGGAGGTGATCTTTCGCTTCTCCATGAGGTTCAGGGCCTCGCTGGCCAGAACGTGCGGGCCAATTGTTTGTGGACTGCGCGTCATGCAGGCGCCGGCAGTCATCTCCAGCGTCGCGCCGCGATGCTTTTCCATCAGGCGGCGGAGATCGCCATCGGTCAGTATTCCCGCGAGACGCCCATCCGGTTCGAGGACCGTGGTCATGCCCAGACCCTTTTCACTCATTTCGTGAAACACATCCGGCATCGGCGTGTTCGTTGAAACGCGTGGCAGGGCGGCCCCGGTGTGCATGAGGTGCTCAACGCGCAAGAGCTTCTTGCCGAGGCGCCCCGCGGGATGGAGCGCTGCGAAGTCATCGGGACGGAAGCCACGACGCTCAAGCAAGGAAACGGCCAAAGCATCACCGACGGCCATCGCCACGGTGGTGCTGGCGGTCGGAGCGAGATTTAACGAGCAAGCTTCTTCGCGCACGCTCACATCGAGCGCTACCTCACTTGCTTCGGCGAGCGTGGAGTGAATTTTTCCGGTGAGCGTGACGAGCGGGGCTTCCAGACGCTTTAGCGCTTCGAGCAAGCGGACAATTTCTTCGGTCTCGCCGCCATAGGAGACAGCCAGCATCGCATCACCGCGGGCCAGCATGCCGAGATCGCCGTGGAGGGCTTCGGCGGGATGCAGGAAGAATGATGGTGTACCGGTGCTCGAAAGTGTTGCAGAAATTTTTCTGCCGATGAGACCCGACTTGCCCATACCGGTGACGACGACGCGGCCTTTGCAGCCGAAAAGCACATCCACGGCTTTCCCAAAGCTGGCGTCGAGACGCGCGAGGACATCTTGAATGGCCTGAGCCTCGATTTTCAGAACGCGGCGCGCTGTCTCCAAGCTCACTGCGCGCTCCCACGGCGGACCAGCGCGCCGAGCTCTTTTAACTTCGCGAGCAGAGCAGGGAGTTGAGATAACGGCAAAGCATTGGCGCCGTCGGAAAGCGCGGCGGCGGGATTGTCGTGAATTTCCAGAAAAATGCCGTCCACGCCTGCCGCAACGCCAGCGCGTGCAAGCGGCTCGATAAATTCCGGCTGGCCACCGCTCGCATGACCCTGTCCGCCAGGAAGCTGGACGGAGTGCGTAACATCGAAGACCACCGGATAGCCGATTTTTTGGAGGATAGGGAAGGAGCGCATGTCGACGACGAGATTCTGGTAGCCGAACGACACGCCACGCTCGGTGAGAATGATTTTCGTGTTTCCGGTGCCGACAATTTTTTCCGCGACATTGGCCATGTCCCACGGCGAGAGAAACTGCGCTTTTTTCACGTTGATGACGCGGCCGGTCTTGCCCGCGGCTTCCAGCAGGTCCGTTTGTCGAGAGAGGAAAGCTGGAATTTGCAAGATGTCGCAAACCTCCGCGGCCGGTGCGGCGTGCGAGGGCTCGTGAATGTCGGTCAGAATGGGCGCCTTCAGGTCGTTCTTGATCTTTCCGAGGATGCGCAAACCTTCCTTGAGTCCCGGGCCTCGAAACGATTTTACAGAGGAGCGATTCGCCTTGTCGTAAGAAGCCTTGTAGATGTAGGGCATCCCCGCATCGGCGGCGATTCGCGCTACCTGCTCGGCTATTTTTCGCGCATGCGCTTCGCTCTCAATAACACAAGGTCCAGCGATTAGAAAAAGCGGATTTCCGCCGCCCAGGCGAAGCGAGCCGAGAGGAATCTCACGAAGCGTAGTCATTCGGAGCATTGAAGATAGCACACGGAGCGAAAAAAGCGGCGGCAAGCCGCCGCATTCTGAATCATGCGGTGGCGTGGGGTGCGGCGCGAAGTACGGGAGTTCTTGGCGACTCGGTGGCCGGAGCGTGCGCCGTCTCGCTCGTTGTGACGGTGGAGGCAGTCGCGGGGCGCAACTTCTGCTTTTTGTTTTCTAGGGCGGCGCCGATGAAGGCCGCAAAGAGCGGGTGCGGCTCCAGCGGCTTGGATTTGAATTCCGGATGGAACTGGCAGCCGAGGAACCAGGGATGCTCGGGCGCCTCGATGATCTCGACGTAATTTTCGTCCGGGGTGCGTCCGGTAATGCGCAGACCCGCGCCGAGAAGCGTCTTCTCGTAATCACGATTAAATTCGTAACGGTGGCGGTGGCGCTCGCTGATTTCGAGCTTGCCGTAAGCCTTGTGCGCGAAGGAACCCGGTTCGAGCCTGCACGGCCACGCGCCGAGGCGCATGGTGCCGCCCATCTCGTCGACGCCGAGGAGTTCGCGAAGCTTATAGATGACGCGATGCGGCGTCTGCGGGTCGAATTCGGTGCTGTCCGCCTGCTTCAGGCCGGCAACGTCGCGCGCGTATTCAATGGTGGCGCATTGCATCCCCAGGCAAATGCCGAAGAACGGAACTTTGTGTTCGCGGGCATACTGAATGGTGTGGACCATCCCTTGAATCCCACGTTTGCCAAACCCGCCGGGCACAAGAATTCCGTCGTATCCCCGCAGACGCGCCGCAGCAGTCTCCGCTGAATCGATCTCTTCCGCTTCAATCCATTCGAGAACTGTCTTGTGGTTGTGCGCCAGCCCGCCGTGGAGTAGCGCTTCGCGCAAACTCTTGTAGGCGTCTTCGAGCTGCACGTACTTTCCGACCACAGCGATGTGCACTTCTCCGGCGGGATGATGCAGCCGGTGAACGAGGTCCAGCCAGGGCTTCATGTCCTGGGGACGATCTTCAAGTTTCAGCAAGCGGAGAATCTGCGCGTCCAAACCTTCGCGGGCCAGCTCTACCGGGACCGCGTAAATGGTGTCCACGTCTTCCATAGAAATGACGCACGACTCAGCCACGTTGCAGAACAACGCGACTTTTTTCTTGAGTTCAGGTGGCATGTGGCGGTCGCTGCGGCAGAGCAGAATATCGGGCTGAATTCCGATTCCGAGCATTTCTTTCACGCTGTGCTGCGTCGGCTTGGTCTTCAATTCGCCGGCGGCGGCGATGAAGGGGACTAGTGTGACGTGAACGAACAGCGTGTTTTCCGAACCAAGTTCGAGGCGCATCTGGCGGATGGCTTCGAGAAAAGGAAGCGATTCGATGTCGCCGACGGTGCCGCCAATCTCGACGATCACCACGTCCACGCCTTCGGAGACTTTCCGGATTGCTGTCTTGATTTCATCGGTGACGTGCGGAATCACTTGCACGGTCTTGCCGAGATAATCGCCGCGGCGCTCTTTGGTGAGAATGGTTTCGTAGATTCGTCCGGTGGTCCAGTTATTGTCGCGGGAGAGTCTGGCGTGGGTGAAGCGCTCGTAGTGGCCGAGGTCGAGGTCCGTCTCCGCCCCGTCTTCCGTAACGAAGACTTCGCCGTGCTGAAACGGGCTCATCGTACCCGGATCGACGTTCAGGTACGGATCACATTTTTGAAGAGTGACTTTGAAACCGCGACTTTCGAGGAGACAACCGATAGAGGAGGCCGCTACGCCCTTTCCCAGTGAGGAAACAACACCGCCGGTTACAAAGATATATTTTGGCGCCATCCGTGTAGCCCGCGTCTGACTGGTTCCAGCTTGACGGGCTTGTCAGCCCTCCACAGGAGTGACGTACACATAATTATCGTCGGAATTCACAATCCTGTCAAATCGAACTCACCACTCTGGCAAAACGGATTTTTTTCTGGAATTCTTGAGGTTCTCCCTCCGAAGCCCTTTTTGATCCGGCCTTTTCTCAAACTTCCTGGCACCTTCAATCGCCGCGACCATGGGTGCATTCCCGTTCAACGCAGAGCACATGTCCACAGTTTCCAGGCATTACTCCTGGGGACGCAACCATCTAAAAATTTAAAAATGCTGCGCACCGCCCGAAACACCCGCGCAACTTTTCCGGCACTAAAGGGTTCTCATGGGAGGGAGTGACTTGAAGCCCGCTGGCTCGCCACAGGCTGCGAAGTGACAGAGCCCGCGCAGTGGAGTCGTCTCCGGGAGCCTGAAATGCAGAAACCCACCCTCTTCAGAATTTCAGCCGTTCTATTCGAGCTTCTGCTGCTTCTTGGCACTTCGGTCTGGGCGCAGCAATTGGCTGACCGGCCGAAGCAGGCTGCGATGCGCAGCCTAGCCTATGACGCAACTCAGGAGACGGTGATGGAAGGCACGGTCCTGAGCTACTTCGCGGAAGCTGCGACGCCACCCATCGGCGCGCATCTCCTTTTACAGACTGCAAACGGCCTTGTTGACCTCCATCTCGGCGGGGCCTCCTATCTTCAGGCGAACCACTTTTCTCTGGCAAAGGGTGATTCGGTGAGAGTCGTGGGCGTGAATTCCGCCACACGGCAGGGAAGCATCTTTTTTGTTCGCGTGATCCAAAAGGGCGGGCAATCCCTCATCCTGCGAACCGCGAAGGGCGCACCTCTCTCCCTCGCCGGCGCCCGGGCCCTGGGCTTGCAGAAGACCCAGCAACAGGATCGTGCGCGATGAACCGCTCCATCAAGCGCTTCTTCCCGCTGGCCGCGATCCTGCTTGCTTCTCTCTGCGCCGCGTGCAGCAACGGCACGGCGATTGTCGGGCCACCGCCCCCGCCTCCAGCAGGAACCTTTTCCAACGCGAGCGTGAAGGGGCAGTATGCTTTCTTGATGACTGGCGCGGAACTGTGCGGTGGGTTGAGCAGTCCCTTCACGCGAGCCGGCAGCTTCACCGCGGACGGCAACGGCCATATTACCGGTGGTCTTGAAGACGTGAACGTTTGCACTGGGGTTATCACCCTTCAGTTTACCAACAGCACGTATTCCATCACCGCCGATGGCCGCGGCACCCTCAGCCTAACGAACACAACCGGTACGACAAACTACAGCATCGCCCTTTCTTCCGCAATTCAGGGCCTCATTGCGCAGACCGATGTGAACTCGACCGCCACTGGCTCGTTCCAGAGACAGAACACGGCGGCCTTCTCCAATCCTGCAATCGCTGGTGGATACGTCTTTGACTTCGCTGGCATCAACTCCAGGAAGAATCCCGAATCCATCATCGGCCGCTTCACCGCAGATGGCGCGGGCGGCATTAATACTGGTCTGTTTGACTCCAATGAAGCGGGCACAGCATCCAACCAACTGCTTTTTCCAACTGGCGCGTTCTATCAACTGGATACGAACGGCGACGGCACTAACTTTGGCCGCGGCACCGCTAACATCGCCGGGCACAATTTTGCCTTCTATATCGTCGATGCCACTAGCCTGAAACTGCTCGGGGCCGATTTTCCTGCCGCATTCTCCGGGGAGGCCTTTGCGCAGCAAAATATTTCATTTACTGCCGCCTCGCTGAACACCGGCTTTGCGTTTCTGCTTGGAGGCAGCAGCTCGAGTGGACCCATTGCCACCGCAGGCCGCTTCACCGCGGATGGCGCCGGCAATCTTTCCGCGATTTTTCTCGATGAGAACAACAACGGCCTCGTAACGCTCCTTCCGTCGCAAGGCGGCACAGTCACCGGGACTTATACCGTCGATGCCAACGGACTCGGAGGCGGCGCGGCAACTTGGACGGATACGAAGGTGGGAACGTTTACCTTCATTTTTTACTTGATCTCGCCCACGCAGGCCGTTTTCCAGGAGACGGACTCCAAGGTCACCAGTGACGGAACATTCCATGCACAGACGCCCGGCCCCATCTCTACCGCCGGGCTGGCGGGAGACTTCGCCTTCGTCTTGACCGGCGTAAACAGCGACGGGGAGGAGGATTTCATCGGCCAGTTGAAGCTGACCTCGGCCTCCGGGAACAACGCCAGCGGCATCATGGACTTCAACCAGTTTAGTGTCGTGTCACCAAAACAGTTCTTCGATATTCAGTTCAGCGGCCCGCTCACCATCACTGCGCCAGGCACCGGTCCAAACACCTTGACGCTGACAACCACGTTCCCGTCGCCCACGACGTTCAACTTCACAGCCTACGTTGTGGATTCGAACACCGTTTTCCTGGTTGGTGCGGAAAGCAACCGCGTCAGCGTGATCGCTGGCTCACTGTCGCGGCAGCCCTAGCACGCTTTGCTTTGGGCGCCTGAGGGCGGGCCCCCGGACCTGATCCTCCTGTTTTTTTATTGACATGATTACTGTCACCTTCTACAGTTAGGGCGACGTTACGTTACGCCCGATGAAACGTTTGTGTCCTCCTGCGGGCAGAGTCTGCGAGGTCGCCCCAATGAAACTAAGAAAATGGAATCCCGTCGCCATGCTTGTCCTCTTCTCTTTGCTGTCGTTTGCGTGCGTCGCCTACGCGGGCCCAGGCGGCTTTGTCTATACCGGTAGCATGAGCACGGCGCGTAGGCTACATACCGCGACTCTTCTGAACAGCGGAATGGTTCTAATCGCCGGTGGGGGCCATACTGTCGGTCGCGGTTATGGCCGTCTTGCAAGCGCAGAGCTCTATAACCCTGCAACAGGAGCTTTCACTGCTACCGGGAGCTTGCAAACCGCGCGTGAGAGCCATACGGCGTCTCTCTTGGACAACGGAACGGTTTTGATCGTCGGGGGCGTTGGTAACGGAACTGGCCCCCTTGCCAGCGCCGAACTTTATAAGCCCGCGACAGGAACTCTTACTGCTACCGGCAGCATGCACTCACCTCGGTATCTTCACACGGCTACGCCTCTGAATAACGGGATGGTCCTTATCGCAGGCGGGTACGACGGCTTTAACAACCTTGCCAGCGCCGAGCTGTATGACCCCAGTTCAGGAACTTTTACCGTGACCGGCAGTATGCGTACTCCCCGCACGGAGCACACGGCAACGCTCCTAAACAACGGGATGGTCCTAATTGCGGGGGGCGCTACCAATGGTCCTTGCCCCGCCTGCGCACTTGCCAGCGCCGAGTTGTATGATCCCGCGACCGGAACCTTCACCTCAACAGGCAGCCTGAGTGCTCCGCGCTACAGGCACACGGCGAGGCTGCTCAACACCGGGATGGTCCTGATTGCAGGGGGTGTTAACAACGGCGCCATCGCCAGCGCAGAACTGTATAATCCCGCGACAGGCACTTTCACCGCCACCGGTAGCCTGAGTACCGCCCGCTACTCGCATACAGCCACACTCCTGAACAACGGAACTGTTCTGATTGCCGAAGGTACGTGCCAACGAAGTCTTTGCGCCACTGCGGGGCTATACGACCTCTCCTCGGGGAGCTTTTCCCTCACCGGGAGCCCCAACACCGCGCGCATCTACCACACAGCGACTTTGCTATTCAATGGAATGGTTCTGGTAACGGGTGGAGGCCTCGCCAGCGCGGAACTGTACCAACCGGTGTATCTAACACCGAACGGTCTTTTTTCCATTAGTGTCACTCCGGTGAACGCGTGGTTGCCGATTGGATCCTCCCTTAATTTTAAGGCTACGGGCACCTTCGGTGCGAGTATTACCCAGACGCTAGCTTCCGTAACGTGGAGCTCGTCGAACGGTGCGTTCGCCTCAATCACTAATGACGCAAGCAATCGTGGACATGCATTCGGAGTGTCTTCGGGGTCGGCCACCGTGAGCGCCTGCGCGGGGTCAATTTGCGGTTCGTCTGCGTTGACGGTTGCTGTGCATAGCAACCTCATCATAGGCAGTCAGCCTACGGACACTGCCCGTTCGACTTTTGAAAAGTGCGACGATTCTGGCAACCGTCTCCTGACAGGTAACCTAAGCATCCCCCGCGCCGATCATTCGGCGACGTTACTGAACGACGGCCACATCTTCGTGGCTGGGGGAACAGACGATGTCACCTCCTGGCAGACCTTTGACCAGAATGGCAACGTATTAAGCTCTGGCCTGCTTCGGGACGGGCGAGTTTTGGCTGCCGCGACGTTACTCACAAACGGGAATGTGTTTTTGGCCGGCGGGACGTCTTCGTCAGGAACTTGGGAAATTCGCAGCTCTGCAGGAGCCCTTCTGGCTTCCGGCAACCTCAATGGATCACGGACCGCAGGGCTATCCGCGGTAACTTTGAAAAACGGAAATATTTGGATCTCGGGGAGTGCGTTGGCGAACGGAGACGCGTGCACGTGGGAAATCCACAACATTAACGGTGGTCTTGTAAATTCTGGTTCCCTGATGTCCTGTTTTGGCGAGGCACAAGTGCAAGTTCTGGGCAATGGGAACGTGGTCCTCCTCGGCGGCGGAAACGCGCCTGGCACTTACGAGATCCGCAGTCAGACAGGGGCATTTGTAAGTACCGGGAGTCTTATGAATGCTTTCAACCAAGGCGCGAGTTCAGTTCTGCTAGACAACGGCAACGTTTTCATCTTCGGTTCCTGTCATATTACTAACCCAGAGCCGCCAGACCCCAATGGCTGCGGAACACAAGGATCGCAGAGCACGTGGGAAATCCGCAACGTCAATGGGAACTTCGTCTCAACAGGTTCGCTATTCAATACGCGTGATGGGGCTGGAGCAGCCGTGTTGTCAAACGGAAATGTTTTTATCACAGGTGGAAGCTCGTGCCCCGCGTGTTGGGAGATAAGAAGTCAAAACGGATCGCTGGTTTCCCAGGGCTCACTCTTCAACACACGGTATGGCGGCCATACGTTGACCCATTTCTAGCGGAGAAAGTGTACGACGCGCCGTGCAGAGGTGCAGGATGGGTTGTCGCGAAGTAAAATCCAAAATGGGCGCGATAGCTTTATGCCTCTGCCCGGTGTGGCCGCAGATTTCAGCTGCTTTGCTCTTTCCTCTCCAAGAGACACAGGTTCGCGAAGCTTATTTTCTCGGCAGCGGGGACCGCGAGAAGGCGGCGAGGTTCCTGGGGCAGTACGTCAGGGAGTATCCTGAGCCGGCTAAGGGCGCATGGGTGTACAGAATCGACTTCCGGACGCCGTATGAGGAAATAGTGCGGCGTTCATGGGAGAAGACCGTTGGCTATAGCGCCCAGCAGGCGCAGAGAGATTATTACGCGCAGCCCGACCTGGTCATCGTACGTGTGCTGATTAGCTTCATGCCGCCCTATGGTTCGACCTTGTCCCCCACAATCAGAAACGGTCAGCCCGTCGGACGGTCTGAAGACCTTTGGCGCGATTTCCCGGTTCATGTTATGCAGTCGCGCCCCATCGAACCAAGGACCGTGAATGCCAGGCCTCTTTATAGTAGACGCCAACGTGGCGTCGGAGGTGCCGAGATCTCTCTGGAATTCATCGCCCTCCAATTTTCCTCCGAGGTAGCAAGGGTTGAAGTTACCACGCCCGACGGCGAAACCGTTCACGCAGAATTTGACCTAGATCGACTAAACTAGCCCCTGACATCGGCGGAGCTCTCGCTTCAGGCAGAAGATCAAGTGACCGTCCTAGCCGTTTCGCAAGAGCACTTCCACTTTTGCCACGTCTTCGGTCACATCAACGCTGACTGTGTCATGCTCGACTTCGGCGACGCGGATCTTCCAGCCATTTTCCATCCAGCGCAATTGCTCAAGCTGTTCGATGCGCTCGAGGTCGCCTTGCGGCAGGGTGGGGAATTCCAGCAGGGCGTCGCGCTGAAAGACATATAAGCCGAGATGCTTCAGGTGGCGCACCTGAACCTTGCTGGCCGTATCGCGCACCCAAGGGATGGGAGCGCGCGAAAAGTAGAGAGCATTTCCGTCGAAATCCAAAACAGTCTTTACCACGTTAGGGTCCATGATATCCGCGGGCGTTTTGATTGGAGTTGCTACGGTCGAAATGGACGCCGCCGGTTCTTCGAGCAGTGCCGCGACCGCCGTATCGACGGCCACAGGATCAAGCAGAGGCTCGTCCCCCTGCACATTCACGAAAATGCCGCCCTCGACGTGCGCGGCGACTTCCGCCACACGCTCGGTGCCCGTGCGATGGTCGGCCCGCGTCATGCGAGCCTCGCCGCCAAATTTTTCCACCGCCTTCACAATGCGTTCATCGTCGGTGGCTACAATCACACGGTCAACGCGATGAGCCATCCGGGCGCGCTCGTAGACCCGCTGGATCATCGGCTTGCCCGCCAAGGAGACCAGCGGTTTCCCCGGCAGGCGTGTGGAACCATACCGTGCGGGGATGACAACCACAACCCTGGCAGAATTCATCGCGTTACCGTCTTCCGTGCGCGGGAATCTTTTCTTCCTTTTACCAGTCTAACGTAAAGGAGGTTTTGCAGTAAGCGGCGATGCTACCACAGCAGAACAACGGCAGGGCTCTGGGGTTGTCAAATTGAGTTTTTGGGCTTGTCTTCACTCCCATGAGTGGTAGAATTCCAGTTAGTCCACACCCGCGCGGCCATCCCGGCAGGCCGGGATGATGGGGGCCCCGTGAAGCGCGCAATACCCCGGGTTCTGATATTTTCACTCGCAATTCTCCTGGTCACCTGCCTGTTTGCCTCGCCCTCCCAAATGAACGCCATCGCGCAGACCAACCCTGACGAACCTAAAGTGAAAGACGACGTGAAGAAAAACACGCCGGGGACGCCGATCAAACCGGGGCAATTGTTGCACATGGATGTGGACCTCGCGCTGATCAATGTGACGGTGACGGACCCTTACAATCGTTTGGTGACGGGCTTGGATCCCGATAATTTTCGCGTCTTCGAGGACAATGTGGAACAGGAAGTGGTGACGTTCTCCTCCGAAGATGTGCCGATTTCGATCGGCGTGATCTTTGACCTCAGCGGGAGCATGGCCAATAAAATCGGCAAAGCGCGCGAAGCCGCCGTACAATTTTTCAAAACCGCCAATCCGCAGGACGAATTCTTCCTGGTGAGCTTCAACGAGCGCGCCGAATTGACGAGCTCTTTCACGAACAGCGTCGAAGACTTGCAAGGCCGCATGATGATGACTTCGGCGAAGGGACGCACCGCCCTGCTGGATGCCATCTATCTCGGATTAAGCCAGATGAGAGGCGCACACAACGCTAAGCGAGCCTTGCTCATCCTATCCGACGGAGGAGATAATCATAGCCGCTACAACGAGAACGATATCAAACGGCTCGTCAAGGAAGCAGACACGCAGCTCTATGCGATCGGCATATTCGACCCTTTCGCATACCGGAACCGCACGCCGGAAGAACTGAATGGCCCCTCGCTGCTATCGGAAGTGACGGATATGACGGGCGGACGAGTCTTTGCTGTAGAGAATCTGAATGATTTGCCAGACATTGCGTCGAAAATTGGCATGGAGCTTCGGAATCAGTATGTTTTGGGATACAAACCGAGTAATAAAGCGCACGATGCGCGCTGGCGCAAAGTTAAAATCAAGATGCATGCGCCTAAAGGACTGCCGCCGCTTAACGTCTACGCCAAAACCGGCTACTACGCCCCCAGCCACTAAGCCGGAAGGAATCCAGATGCCTCGTGTCTTTTTTCTTGTTGGTTTGCTCTGCGCACTCGTTTTCTCGCCATTCGCGGCGTCGGCGCAGCTCGCCGTTCCAAATCCGCAGCCGCCTCCGCCGGGGCAGGAGTCCAATGCCCAAAAGCAAGGCTCAACCATAAAAGTCCAGGTGAACCTCGTGGTTCTGCACACGACCGTGCTGGACGATCGCGGCCGCTTTGCGGACGGCCTCAAACAAGAGAGTTTTCGCGTCCTGGAAGATAAAGTCGAACAGAAGCTCTCCGTCTTCAAACGCGAAGACGTCCCCGTAAGCATGGGGCTGGTCATCGATAACAGCGGGAGCATGCGCGATAAACGGCCGCGCGTGAACGAAGCGGCCATCACCCTCGTGGAGTCCAGCAATCCCCAGGACGAAGCGTTTGTCGTGAATTTCAACGACGATTTTTACCTCGACCTCGACAAAGATTTCACCAGCAGCGTACCGGAGCTTAAAGAAGCGCTTGAGCGCATTGATTCCCGCGGCAGCACGGCCCTGTATGACGCCATTATCGGCTCGCTCGACCATTTGAAAAAGGCTTCGAAGGACAAGCGCGTCCTCCTGGTTGTTACCGATGGAGAAGACAACACCAGCCGCAATTCTCTGGAAAAAACAATCCGAGAGGTTCAGAAAACCGACACGGTGATCTATACCATCGGCTTGCTGAGCCAGGAGAGCAAGAAGAACGCCAAGCGCGCGAAGAAGGCTCTGGAGGATATCGCGAAGGCTTCCGGCGGCCTCTCCTATTTCCCAGAAAACGTCGAGGACGTGCACAACATCTGTCAGCAGGTCGCGCACGATATCCGGAACCAGTACACGCTGGCTTACTACCCGTCGAACTCTAAGCGTGACGGCACATTCCGTGCCGTCCAAGTGGAAGTGATCCCGCCGCGCGGCAGAGGCAAGCTTGTCGCCCGCACCCGCAACGGCTACTACGCCCCGAATAGTCCTTCCTCCGCTGCTGCCGGTAACTAACCCGCGGTCCTAAATCGCAGGTTTCTCTTCGTAGGGGCGCAATATATTGCGCCCCAATCGCCACAATGCTCTGGGCTTAGACGG
Source organism: Candidatus Acidiferrum sp. (assembly GCA_035544995.1). Lineage (GTDB taxonomy): Bacteria > Acidobacteriota > Terriglobia > Acidiferrales > UBA7541 > Acidiferrum. Next base: position 42,079 of record DASZZI010000009.1, on the reverse strand, counting down.
CAGCTTTCGTTGATTGTTTATTGATTTCCTGGAGAAAACTCTTTCCGTGTGGGATCATTCCCCCGAAATTCTCCGCGATGGTCTGGCCCATATCCGCGAGGGTTTGGCGTATGCCGAGATTCACGCCCGCGCCGTTTGCCGGGGAAAAGGCCAGAATGGGCACGTATTCGCGCGAATGATCGGTAGTGGGCCATCGAGGATCGGGGTCGCAGCCGTGGTCGGCGGTGATCATCAGCAGGTCGGAGTTGCCGAGCAACGGTAGGAAAGGCCCAAGCAGCCGGTCAAATTCTTCCAGCGATCTTGCAAAACCTTCGACATCTTTGCGGTGCCCGTAGAGCATGTCGAAATCGACGAGATTGCAGAAAATCAATCCAGCCTTTCGAACGCGAACGGCGGCAGTGATCTTCTCCATTCCATCGGCGTTGCTCTTTGTCGTGACATATTCCGGGACGCCGCGGCCGTTATAAATATCGTGAATTTTGCCAACGCCGAAAACCGGCACGCCGCTTTCCGCGAGCACATCCATCAGCATCGGCTTTGGCGGATCGACGGCATAATCGTGCCGCCGCGAAGTTCGCACGAAATGGCTCGAAGTTCCTTCGAACGGACGTGCAATCACACGCCCCACACGGTGAGGTCCATCCAACAGCTCCCGCGCGATCTCACACATGCGATAGAGCTCAGCGATAGGGATCACGCCCTCATGCGCCGCGATCTGGAAAATACTGTCGCCCGACGTGTACACGATGGGCTTGCCCGTGCGCACGTGCTCTTCACCGAGTTCTTTAATGATCTCTGTGCCCGATGCGGGCTTGTTTCCAAGCGTTTGCCGCCCAATCCGGCGCTCGAATTCTGCAATCAACTCGTTCGGAAAGCCGTGGGGATACACGGGAAAGGCTTGATCGAGCCACACTCCTGCCATTTCCCAGTGTCCCGTTGTTGTGTCTTTCCCCGGCGAATGCGTCACGCCCTTCCCGTACGCACCGAGCGGCGTCGCCGGCGGAGCGAGGTGCTTCAGAGGCGCGATATTAGCGAGCCCCAGCCGCACGAGATGGGGCAGTGCGAGCGGCCGGGATTCTGCAACGTGCCCGAGCGTGTCGCGGCCTACATCGCCATATTCGCTGGCATCGGGGAGCGCGCCGATGCCGACGCTATCCAGAACAATCCAAACAATCCTTTCGAATGGGGCCATTTCCGGACCTTTCGTGTCGCTCCAGGCGAACTCTAGCATACCAAGAGAATAGCTACGGTCTAGCGCTGCGCGCCGTAACTGGTTTGACCGCGTCCACCAGAGAGATTATCCTCACCCCAGAGAGCATTCTCGATCGGCAACCGAACTTTTTCACAGCGTGATGCGTATCAGAGAGTGGGAAGGTGTGCAATGGCTCAAGACGGAGCACCCCGGCATAGCTCGCTCGTTTTTCCGATTTTGCTTATCACGATCGGCGCAATGTTTTTGTACGCCAATTGGCGCCCGACTTTTGACCCCTGGCCGGTCTTGACGACCTATTGGCCTCTGATTCTTATCTTTCTCGGCCTGGGAAAGATGTGGGATATCACGCGGCGGCGCCAGAATCCGGACGCGGCGCCCCGATCATCCGTTGGCGCGACGGTTGGTATCCTGGCATTCGTTTTGCTGCTGTTTGTGTTTCTCTGGCATGGCCACGCCTTTTCGCGTGGACATGGATTCTCGGCCTCCGCGCGCCACGAGGTTCGCACGGTGGATCTTGCAGGCGCCAAGACCGTACGCGCCGACTTGAACATCGGGGCGGGACAGCTCACCTTGCGCGGCGGCTCGTCTCATCTGGTGGACGCCGACTTTGACTATTACGAGAGGGAGGGCACTCCTCAAATAGAATACGCCGTGGATGCCGGCAAGGGCGAACTCAAAATCTCTCAGGAGCATAACGGTTCCAATATTGGCGGGACCCGTAACAACTGGACTCTCCATTTTAGCAATAACGTGCCTCTGGATCTGAACATTGACATGGGCGCAGGCGAAGGAGATTTACGCCTTCGCGACCTCGATGTGACGAATCTTTCCGTCAATATGGGAGCGGGCAGGGTGGAAGTTGACTTGACCGGCGACCGCAAGAAGGATCTGCAGGCGGACATCGAGGGCGGCGTCGGACAGGCCGTCATCCGGCTGCCCCGAAAAATCGGCGTGATCGTGAACGCCTCCGGCGGAATCGGCACCATCGACGCCAGCGGGCTTAAACACGACGGCGACGAATACACCAACGCTGCTTACGGCAAATCTCCCGTCACGATTCGCCTGAAGGTGGAAGGTGGTGTCGGCCAGATCAGTCTCATCCAGGAGCCGTAAGATCACGTTTGCTCCGATTCCACACGAGTCGTATAATTTAGAGTTTAGGCAGTGCTCTCCGAACGCGCTGTCTGGGCTTCCCCTTGCCAACAAACGAAATCACCTCGACGGTGACGGAACAAGAGGTTATCCGCGTCCGCGGCGCTCGTGTCCACAATCTTCGGAACATCACCGTCGAAATTCCCCATAACGCCATCACGGTGGTGACCGGGGTAAGCGGTTCCGGCAAGTCCTCGCTCGCGTTTGACACCGTTTACGCCGAGGGCCAGCGCCGCTACGTCGAATCCCTCTCCGCTTATGCCCGGCAGTTCCTTGAGCGCATGGAAAAGCCGGACGTCGACGAAATCAGCGGCATTGCGCCAGCGGTCGCCATCCGCCAGAAAAACTCGACGCGCAATCCACGCTCCACGGTGGCCACCGCGACGGAGATTTACGACTATCTTCGGCTGCTGTTTGCGCGCTGCGGGCAGACGTTTTGCATCAAGTGCGGCGTGGAAGTTCGCCGCGATAGCCCTGACCAAATTGCAATGCGTGTCCTTTCACTCGTGCCCGGCCGGCGATTTTATGTTTTGTATCAACTGCGAATCAGCCAGCCACAGTTGCCCGGTGCGCGGCGCGGGATGAAGAAAAAAGAGGCCGCGCCGCCGCAAGAAGGGCTCCGCCAGGCTTTGCTCGATCTCCAGAAGCGGGGCTTCAACCGGCTCTATCAGGACGGGCGAGTGCACGAATTTTCGTCGCCGGAGACGTTGCTGGATGTTGATTTCGCGAAGCCCGTCTTTGTTCTCGTTGATCGCCTCGCTGTCAATCCCGAATCGCGTTCGCGGCTCGTCGATTCCATTGAGATTTGCTACCGGGAGGGACACGGTGAGGCCATTCTCGAATTTGCCGGCGATAGCGCAGGAAATCCCGGCGAGCGCCTCGCCTTCAACGAACGCTTCGAATGCAAGAACGACGGCACCCTCTATCAAGAACCGGAACCCCGCCTTTTCTCTTTCAATAATCCCTATGGCGCTTGCCCGCGCTGCCAGGGTTTTGGCAACACCATCGATTTCGACTTGAATCTTGTAGTGCCCGACCCAAGCAAGTCATTGGATGAAGGCGCCATCGAGCCCTGGACCAAGCCGCGCTATCGCGTGCTGCTGCAGGACGCAAAAAAATGGGCCCGCGCCCAAGGGATCCCCACAAACGTTCCCTGGCGGCAGCTTTCCGCTGAACAGCGGCGTCTCGTGTTGGAAGGCGATGCGGAAAACGATTTTGGCGGAGTGAAAGGCTTTTTCCAGTGGCTGGAGCGCAAGAAGTACAAGCTCCACGTCCGGGTTTTCTTGAGCCGCTACCGCGGCTACGCCACCTGCTCGGAGTGTGGCGGAACACGTTTGCGTCCAGAGGCCCGCGCCGTGCGCGTGGCCGGAAAATCGATCACTGATCTCTGCAAGTTCACGGTGAAAGAAGCGCGCACTTTCTTCACCACTCTGGAACTCACGGAGGCGCAGCTCAAGATCGCCGACAAAATTCTTGAGGAAGTGCGGACCCGCCTGCAATTTCTCGATGAAGTGGGCCTCGACTACCTTTCGCTTGATCGTCTGACCTCGACGCTCTCCGGCGGTGAATCGCAGCGCATTCAGCTTGCGACGTCGCTCGGTTCGCACCTGGTCGGCGCGCTCTACGTTCTGGATGAACCGTCAATCGGTTTGCACCCGCGTGACACGCAACGGCTCATCGATATTTTGAAATCGCTGCGTGACCTGGGTAACACGGTGCTTGTCGTGGAGCACGACCCCGACACAATTCGCGCCGCGGATTGCATCATCGATCTGGGTCCCGGCGCCGGCGAGCTTGGCGGAAAATTGCTCTTCGTCGGCAATTACGCAGCCATGCTGGAGGAGCACCGCTCGATCACCGGCCGTTACTTGAGCGGTGAGCTGCGGATTCCTGTGCCAAACAACCGCCACAAAGCGGCCGGAAAATTTCTGAGGCTGTTCGGCGCGAATCTCCACAATTTGCAAAATGTGGACCTGCTGATCCCGCTTGCGACGCTCACCGTCGTTACTGGGGTGAGCGGCTCCGGAAAATCCACGCTGGTTCACGATGTTCTTTACCGTGCGCTGGCAGCCCGGCGAAACGGGAGTAGCGTCAAGGAATTCTGTGACCGCCTGGAAGGCGATGCCCATGTCCAGGAAGTCGTCATCGTCGACCAATCGCCCATCGGGCGCACGCCACGCTCAAATCCGGCCACCTATCTGAAGGCCTTCGACGCCGTCCGCGAAGTGTTTGCCGGCACACCGGACGCCAAACGCCGCGGCTATGCGGCCGGCCATTTTTCCTTCAATGTTCCGGGTGGACGGTGCGAAACCTGTCAGGGCGACGGCACCGTCACCGTCGAAATGCAGTTTCTCGCCGATGTCGAGCTGATTTGCGAAGAGTGCCGCGGCACGCGCTTCAAGAGCGGTGTCCTCGAGGTTCGTCACCACGGAAAGAATATCCACGAAGTGCTGCAGCTAACGGTGCGCGAGGCGCTCGCCTTTTTTGCTGCCGTTCCGAAGGTCGTTTCGAAACTGAAAATCTTGAATGAAATCGGGCTCGGTTACCTGCGGCTTGGACAGTCCGCCACAACGCTCTCCGGCGGAGAAGCCCAGCGATTGAAGCTCGCCGCGCATCTCTCGCGCGCGGAAAATGAAGGTGTTCTCTATATTCTCGATGAGCCAACCACCGGTTTGCACTTTGATGACATCGCCAAACTGCTCGCCGCTTTTCGAAAGCTGCTCGACTCCGGCGCTTCGCTTCTCGTGATCGAGCACAATCTCGACGTCATCAAATCGGCCGATTGGCTGATCGATCTAGGCCCTGAAGGGGGGAATCAGGGCGGCAAAATCATCGCCACGGGCACGCCCGAGCAGATTGCGCGCAACGCACAGTCGCACACGGGGCGCTATCTTTCGCGCGTGTTGCAGGCGAATGGCCAGGCAAAACGCCCCGCGAACGGCGCATCTAAACCTTCCGGACCTTCGGCTACAGTCGGCAATAGAGCGAACGTCTCATCAGCTGAATCATGAAGTCTCCCCGTTTGCATTCGGTTGCAGCATTTCTGGCGCGCTTGGCTTTCTGCTTCCTCGCCGTCGTAGGGGCGCAATACATTGCGCCCCATCTCGGCAACCAACTATTCGGCCGGGCACAGTCTCCTTCTTCCCGGACCACACAATCCAAGTCCCAGAAACTTGCCAACCCTCTAAACGATTTGCTGAGCGAAGCGCAGCGCGACATCGACAAAAACGACTTCGAAGCGGCCATTTTGCCGCTCCAGAAAGTTTTGGCCGAGAAACCCGAATTCGCCTACGCACATTTTCAACTCGCCTATGCCTATACCGCGCTGAAACGCACGGACGATGCACGTGGCGAATACGAGCGTGCCATCTCTCTCGATCCGAAAATGGCGGAAGCTTACCTCAATCTCGGCATTCTGCTGCTCGATCAGCGGCCCGCTGACGCCGTTGCCCCGCTGCGCAAAGCTGTTGAGCTGCTTCCCGCACAAAGCCGGCCTCGATCTCTTTTGGCTGTGGCGCTAGACCGATCGGGAGACGAAGCCGGCGCTGCGGAATCCTTCGAAGCCGTTTCGCATCTCGATCCTAATGATCTGATGACCATCAATTACCTGGGGTGGTTTTCTCTTCGAACCAACAAACCCGCGGACGGGGAAACAAGATTCAGGCGAGCATTGGAAATTCAGCCCACCGATCCGTCGGCGCTGAAAGGCCTCGCAGGGAGCCTAGACGCGCAAAAAAAGCCCGAAGCAGCTGGCGCCTACCGCAACTATCTTTCGGTCCAGCCCAATGATTCGGCCGTACGTGCGCGGCTCGTGCATCTCCTGCTCGACCAGCAGCAATACGATATGGCACTCGCAGAACTGGACCGGGCCGATGCAGGCCAGCCGCCTCCTCTCGATGCTTTGCGCTTGCGTGCCGATATTCAGATCGCGCAAAAACATTTGGACGACGCCATCGCCACGCTGCGGAAAGCGATTGCTCTCGCTCCCGACGACGCGCAGTTACATGGTGGCCTCGGCCGTTTGTTCCTGCAGAAGCGCGATTTTCCCGCGGCGGAAAAAGAATTGAATGTCGCGCTACAGCTCGACCGGAACAATTTGGTGTACTGGAAGGATCTCAGCTCCACCTTTTATCTCGCAGGGAACTATCAGGGCGCCCTCGCCGCGTTAGATGTAATTGCGAAATCTGAAAGTCCGGGTGCGGGTGGCTGGTTTATCCGCGCGCTCTGCTACGATAAGCTGAATCAGGTGCAGCCGGCTTTCGACGCGTATCAGAAATTTCTCGAGCTGGCCCCTGACAAGAAGTCGGACCAGGTATGGCAAGCGGAGCAACGAAGCAAAGTGTTGCGGCGAATCCTGGATCAAAAAAGGTAAAAGAAATGGGCTCCACCAGGGTGCGACTTGCGATTTTCTTTGGCGCGACATTCTTCAGCTGCGCCACAATGTTTGCCGCAGAGAAAGTGGAGGAGCTCCAGGCAAGATTCGACCACGAGACCGATGCCGTGCGAAAGGCGAAGTTATTGGAAAAATTGGGTGACGCGCAGTTCGTTGAAGCCCGCAGGTCCGGAGTCGCCCACGACTACAGCGCCGTCGGTTTGACGATGGAAAAATATCGCGACAATGCCCGGGCGGCCTTCGATGCGCTGAAGAAAAGCCAGCCGGATGCCGAACGGCATCCCAACGGTTACAAGCAATTGCAGTTTCACGTGCACAGGTCCCTGCGCGAGCTGGATGATATCCTGCTCGTGGCCCCGCCCGAGTACAAGCCACCGCTACGGCTCGTGCGCCAGGATCTCAATGCGATCAACGACGAATTGCTTCACAGGCTTTTTCCCCGGCGGCCGGGGGAACATCCTGTTACGCCGCCGTTTGCGGAAAAACAGCTATGAGATCGCTTTCCAAGCGAATCATTGTTTCTCTCATTTTCATGCTCTACGGCTGCAACGCTCTGGCTAAATCGTCGCAACAGAAGGATTATCTCTCTGCGCTCGAGGCCGACAAGATCCGCGATGCCGAAACGACCAACGATCGGGTCAAGCTCTTCCTGACGTTCGCTGACGACCGGCTGAAGAAATTTCAGTATGAGCTCGACCATCCATCGCCGAATAAGCATGAGGATATGCTCAACGCGCTCCTCAATGCGTATGTTGGCTGTGTCGACGACGCGGCGGACCTGATACAGCTCGGTATCCACAAACAGGAAAACATCCGCACGGGAATCGATTTGATGGCCGCCCGGACCAAAGGGTTTCTTGCGATCCTCGAGAAATTGTCGTCCGACGGGCCGGAACTTGAAATCTACAAAGATAATCTCGACGACGCGATCGAAGGCACGCGGGATGCCATGAACGAAGCGGAAAAAGCGAAGAAGGAAGTTGCTCCGCCTCCGGTGCGGCGCCGGAACGAACACTGATGCGATCGACACGGAGAAAAATCACTCTCATTCCCGGAGCAGGGCCGCTTTTTCAACGCATGTTCACGCGGCTCGGTTGTGACGGCCGGCCGCCGAGGTTTCGCGTTGAATTCTATCCCTACAGCAGCTTGGTTCTCACCATCCGGCGGCGCGAAGAGGCCGTCTACGTGCGGCTCTCGGATCTTTTGTGCCGCGCGCCTCGGCCGGTGCTCGAAGGCGCCGCCGCGCTCCTTCTCTCGCGTGTCTATCGCCGAAGAGCGCTTGCATCGCTGGTAGCACCGTATCTCGCTTATGCGCGTTCACACCGCACGCGCGGCCGCATCAGCCGGATGCGCAGCGGGCGCGTTCGCCTGGCAGCCACGGGCCCGCGCGGGCGTCACTTCGATCTCGATAATTTATTTGACCGGTTGAATGCCGCCTATTTTGAAAGGCGCTTGCAGCGTACGAACATCGGATGGAGCAAGAGGATCTGGCGCCGCCAGTTCGGCTGCTATGATCCCGGCCCCAATCAGATCCTCCTCAATCGCCGGATGGACCGCCCGGGTGTCCCCTCGTTTGTTGTGGAGTATGTGCTGTTTCATGAGATGCTTCACGTCAAACACCCGACGCGCCGCTCAGGCTGCAGCCTGGTTTCGCACTCCAGGGAATTTCGCGAAGAAGAAAAACGATTTGCAGAATTCGAAAAAGCCCGCCGCGTCCTCGACCATCTAGCCCGCTGATTTCTTTCCTTTACCGATTTCGCCCCAGAGTTTATCAATCCGTTTTCGGATTTTGTCGGCGTCTTCGGCGTGCGGGTACAGATCGAGATACCTCGTGTACGATTTGATGGCTTGTTTCTTCACGCCCTTTTTCTCTTGCGCTTCGCCGAGATAGAGGTAGGGAATGGCATACCCGGGTTTGGCCACGATGGCGTCTTGAAAGCGGTCGATCGCCGCATCCCAGTCGCCCTTCTTCATGTAGTAGTGGCCGACTTCGAGGTCTTTCTCCGCGCGCAGAGGATCCCAGGTCGGCTGATCGGGAGCGGATTGCGTGGCTGAGTCCTGGTTTGGTTTTGCGGGTAGCTTTGGCTGCGGTGCGGGCGGCGCATCGGCCGGCTTGGACGAGGAATCTTGTGCGAAATTGTGCGCGGGCGCGCCGAGCATCAGCAAGGCAAGGATCGCCAAACAATATGCATTTCGCCAGACTCGTCTCATGTAGTCCGTTGGATGCAGCTTCGCGTCTGGCATGTTGCACTATCTCCTCCTCCACGAATCACCAGTCACGAGTTATGAGTCACGAATCTAGTATGATGGAAGTTGTCTGGCGTTTGAAGATTTCCCTACGAAATCCCCATGGAACCCCGTGAAAAAGCCGCGCTCCTCCCGGAAAGTCCGGGGGTCTATTTGTTCAAGGACGCCGCCGGAACGGTTCTTTATGTGGGGAAGGCGCGTTCGCTGCGCAACCGCGTACGCTCCTATTTTCTGGAGTCGCGGTGGGTGGACGCGAAGACCGGTTCGCTAGCCCGTGAGATCGCCGATCTCGAAACCATTCTCGTTGGCAATGAGCGCGAAGCCCTCGCGCTCGAGCACAATCTCATTAAGCAGTATCGTCCGAAATTCAACGTCGTCCTTCGAGACGATAAAACCTACCCCTACATCAAATTCACCGCGACGGAGAAATTTCCGCGCGTGTACTTCACGCGCCGCATCAAAAAAGATGGCGCGCTCTACTTCGGCCCGTATTTCCCGGCGAGCCTGGCGCGCCGCATTCTCCACTTCGTGCACAAACGGTTCTTGATTCCTTCCTGCACCGTGGATCTCACGCACAGTCACCCTCGTCCCTGTTTGCAGTATTACATCAAGCGCTGCCTCGGCCCTTGTGTTTCGGGACTCACCACCGGCGACCGCTACGCGGAAGCGGCTCGCGACGTCCGTCTCTTTTTGGAAGGTCGGCGTCACGACCTGATAAAAAGCCTCGAAGAGCGCATGCTGGCCGCCGCAGAGAAAGAGCTGTATGAGCAAGCCGCCGCTTATCGCGATCTTCTTCGAACGCTTGACGACATCGAAGAACGCCAGCGCATCGCCGCCGCACAAGGTGACGACACCGATGTCCTGGCCTACTACGCGGAACCGCCGCTTGTCGCGGCAAACCTGTTCCATTTGCGCGGCGGCCGCGTCGTCGACCGCCGCGAATTTTACTGGGAAGAGCTCGAGGAGTTCGACCCGCAGGAATTGGTGCCCTCACTTCTCAAACAGCTCTATCTCGAAGCTGAATACCTGCCCAAAGCGATTCACGTGCCGATTGATTTCGAAGACCGCGAGCTCCTGGAAGAAACACTGACCGACCGCGCCGGGCACAAAGTGGAAATCCACACGCCGCGGCGCGGGCAAAAGCGCGCATTTCTGGATCTCGTCGAAAACAACGCGCAACATTCGTTCGAGCAACGATTCCGCGTGTTGAAGCCCACGTCAAAAGCCATTGGCGAAGCGCTGCAAAATGCACTCAATCTGACCGAGGAGCCTCGGCGCATCGAGAGCTTCGACATTTCGCACATTCAGGGAACGGATACGGTCGCTTCGATGGTGGTCTGGGAAAACGGCCGAATGAAAAAATCGGATTACCGCAAATTCATCATTCGCGGCGAAGAAGGTGGCAACGGCGCGCGTCTCCAGAACGATGACTTCGCCAGCATGCGCGAGGCCGTCACTCGGCGCTACCGCCGGCTGCAAGAAGAGAAAAAAGCACTGCCGAGCTTGATCTTGATTGATGGCGGAATCGGGCAGCTCCATGCCTCAGCGCAAGCACTCGAGGCGCTGCAGATCATCAATCAACCACTCGCGAGCATCGCCAAGAAAGAAGAAATCCTCTATATCTTCGGCCAGGAAGACGAGCCTGTCATACTGGAGCGCCATTCTCCGGTCCTCCATCTTATCCAGCAAATTCGCGATGAGACCCATCGCTTCGCAGTGACGTTCCACCGCTTGCGGCGCGGGAAACGCCAAACGGAGACCTCGTTGGACGAGATTCCGGGGGTCGGGCCGAAGACAGTTCAGAAGCTTCTCCGCGAATTTGGAAGCGTGGCCAATTTGAAAAGGGCAAGCATCGAGAAATTAGCCAAGGTAGTTTCGTCCAAAACCGCGGAAAAGATTCTGACTCATCTGGAAACGCAGCCAGCCCCAGATAACCGCCTTGAGGAATAATTACCGGTTAGCCCGTATTGCGCTGAGACTCGTGCTATGTTACGGTTTTCACGGAGGTTGTTATGGCGGACAATGTGGGTTCCAAGGTGACTTATTTCCTCGTGGGTCTCGGCGTCGGCGCGCTGGTCGGCATCCTTTTCGCGCCCAAGTCCGGGGAAGAGACACGCGATTTCCTCTCGAAAAAAGCCGATGAGGGCCGCGACTACGCGCAGAGCAAGGCGCGTGAGCTTCGGGAACGCGCGGACGATTTGATCGAGCGCAGCAAGGAAGTGGCGTCGCGCAAAAAAGATTCGATTTCTGCTGCAGTCGAGGCCGGTCGTGAAGCATATCTCCGGGAGTCGTCGAAGTCCTGATGCGGCAGCAGTCGGTAGCATGGTAGCGCAATGATATTGCCCTCCCTCCGGGGGCAGGCGGGGTTGGCATGCAAAGCTGGGTGGCTGTCTTCATCGTTGTGACGGCGGCAGCCGTCGTCCTTCAAATGGCTATTCTCGCGGCGATGTATTTCCAGATGCGCCGCACCACGGAAAACGTAAACCGCCTCGTGGGCGAATTACAGGCACGCGTCGGCCCCATCCTCACGCGCGTTCAGATTTTGCTCGATGATACGCAGCCAAGAATTTCCAACATGGTTGCGGACGCTTCTCATATCGTCTATCTCGCAAGAGGGCAGGCACAAAAGGTGGACCGTGTTTTCACGGAGGCCGCCGATCGTTTGCGCGGCCAGCTCGTTCACGCGGACCGCATCTTGACCGGAGCCCTCGAGGCGGTGGAGGACGCTGGGGCGCAGTTCCGCACGAGTTTCTGGCGCCCGGTTCAGAAAGCGTCGGCGCTGGTGCAGGGCATTAAGGTGGGACTTGATCTTCTGCGTTCACGCCGCGGCAAAGTAAACCGCGACGAACCCCTCGAGCATGAGGAAGAGCTCTTCATATAAAGCCTGACGAACACCTTCCAACTAATCGTCCTATTCGCTATCGAATCCAGCCACCGCCAATAACCACGTCGCCGGAATAAAAGACGGCGCCCTGGCCAGGTGTGATGGCGCGCTGCGGCAAGTCAAACGTCACGCGCGCTCGTGTGGAATCCAAAGCTTCGATGGTAGCAGCGGCGGCTTCGTGCTTGTGGCGGATCTTCACGGCTGCGCGCAACCGCGCGTCTGGGTTCTCGCAGGCAATCCAATTCACGTTTTCGATTTCGCAGACCGTTGTTCGCAGCGCATCATCCTCTCCGACGATGACGCGGTTCTTCTTCGGATCGATGGCCACAACATACAGAGGCTTGCCGGCTGCAAAACCCAGTCCCTTCCGCTGGCCAATCGTGAATTGATGCACTCCGGTGTGCCGGCCAATCACCTCGCCATTCCGGGTGACAATTTCTCCTTCGCCATTTTCCAGCGCAACGCCTCGCTCGCGCGAATAGGCCTGGATGAATTGCACGTAACTGCCATTCGGAACGAAGCACAGCTCCATGCTCTCGGGCTTCTCTGCCACCGGGAGATTCACCCGGCGCGCCAGCGCCCGCACTTCTTCTTTGGTTAGCTCGCCGAGCGGAAAATCGCTGCGAGAGAGTTGTTCCTGCGAAAGGCCCCACAGGAAATAAGACTGATCCTTCGATTCATCCCGCGCGCGCAGAAGTTCCCATCGTCCGGTCTCTTCGTTCCGTTGAATGCGCGCATAGTGGCCGGTCGCCAGCCGCTCTGCTCCAATCTGGCGCGCCATGCGGAGAAGCGGCTCGAACTTCACGTCCGTGTTGCAGTTTGTGCAGGCGATGGGTGTGCGTCCCGCAAGATACTGATCCACAAAGGGCCGGACCACGCGCTCTTCAAATTGTTCCTCGAAATTCACAACGTAGTGCGGAAAATTCAAATGTTGCGCGACGCGCTTGGCGTCATAAACATCATCGAGCGAGCAGCAGCGGTGCTGCGCGGGACCGTCGCCCTGCAATTCGGGCAGGCGACGCTGGTTCCAGAGCTGCATGGTCAGACCGACTACAGCGCGCCCTTGTTCCTGGAGTAGAGCGGCGACCGTGGAGGAATCGACACCTCCGGACATGGCGACGGCGACGAGGCCGGATTGGATCTCGGCGCGGGCAGGCAGGGCGTCGAATTGAATTTGCGCGTTCATGTCTTTCCAATTTCGCTGGTAAGACTAAGGATGCTGGCGAGGCGCGGTTAAGATTTCTGATGCTTTGAGGAAACGGCGAGGTGAAGGTTGGAAGCTGGCACAGGCTGAAGCCTGTGCTACTGTTGCCGCGGCTCGGTTCCACGCTGAATCGTAGATCTTAACCTTGCGAGATGAGGTGTTAGGAATCATGAGCGGGCGGTGACCGCCTTTCGATAGGTAGGGGAGAGCTCTCGCAACTGGGCGACGGCCGCGGGGACGACTTGGAGAGCGAAGTCAATCTCTTCGGCGGTGGTGTGGCGTCCCAGGCTGAATCGCAGGCTGGCGCGCGCCTCTTCCGGTGGGAGTCCGATCGCAGTGAGCACATGCGACGGCTCGACGGCCCCCGAAGAACAAGCCGCGCCCGTGGAGCACGCGAGCCCCTTCAAGTCCAGCGCAATGACGAGAGCTTCGCCCTCGACGCCGTGGAAGAGAATGTTGGTTGTGTTCGGCGTGCGCGGCGCGTTTCCTCCGTTTACTTTGGAATCGGGAACGCGCGCGAGCAAGCCCTTTTCCAGTTTGTCGCGCAAGGCACTCATACGATTTGTATCTTCCGCAAGCGACCTACGCGCGATCTCGGCGGCTTTGCCGAGCCCCACAATCCCGGCGACGTTTTCCGTGCCCGGCCTGAATCCCCGTTGGTGATGCCCTCCATAGAGCAACTGGCGCAACCGGGTTCCGCTCTTAATGTAGAGAGCGCCGATGCCTTTCGGCGCATACAACTTGTGACCGGAAAGCGAGAGCAAGTCTACCCCCATTGCTCGCACGTCGATGGGCAGCTTTCCCGCGGATTGCACGGCGTCCGTATGGAAGTAGACATCCGCCTCCGCTGCGATGCGGCCGATTTCCTCCAGTGGCCCGACCGTTCCCAACTCATTGTTCGCGTGCATGATAGTGATAAGCACGGTTTCGCGGCCGATGGCGCTGCGGAGTGCATCGGGATCAACGCTGCCGTCGCGATCCACAGAAAGATAGGTCACCGCATAGCCGTGCTTCTCCAGCGCCTGGCAGGTGTTCAACACCGCTTCGTGTTCGATCGCGGTGGTGATCACATGCTTGTTGCGTCCGCCCGCTGCTTCGACGATCCCGAAGATGGCATGGTTGTCTGATTCCGTGCCGCCGCTGGTGAAGACGATTTCCTGCGGGCGCGCGCCGATCAACGCCGCAACCGAGTCGCGCGCGGTTTCCACCGCCGCCCGTGCCCTCTGACCATAGGAATGGATGGAAGCGGCATTGCCGAATTCGGCCGACAAATGGGGCAACATGGCCTCGAGCACTTCCGGCTCGATCGGCGTCGTGGCGTTGTGGTCTAGATAGGCGCGCTTCATGGCTGTATCACTTTCAGCATAGACCCCACTGAGAGCAAGGGCAAGGGAGTGAAGTGAAACTGGGAAGCGGGGACGAACAAAAGTGGGCGCCCCCTCCCTCTGTGTTTTTCATAAGTGTTGATTCTAGAAATAGTTAAAGTCGTTTGTTTTGTTACACTTTTGCAAGTGTTGATTCTGAAGGGCTTAGGGAGAAAAATTGAGCAATGCGTGCGCTCGTGCGCAGCTAGAGAGAGTGGAGAATGGAGATAGGGGGTATACACCCCCGTGGCGATAGAAAGAGTGCGCAAGCGATTGAAAAGAAGAGGGTTGCGTGAGCGCCGTTGAGGAAAAGAGTGCGTAAGAGTTTGAAAGCAAAGGGCTTCAATGAAGGAGACGGAAAAGGGGACGAACAAGAGGACGAGACGAAAGAGCGCGACTTGGGGATCAGGTCGGGGCTGGAGTTTGGCAAACACGGGGAAGGATAGCATGGGAGTGTCAACTGGTTAAGTATTATGCAGGGAACGGGGAGAATTGAGGAGTGGACGGCTGCGAAGGCGGGATGAATGGTTCCGGCGCGCGCGAGACGAACAAGAAAAAACCAATGTCAAAAAACCCAGGTGCCCCGACCCGGTCGGGGTAAACTCCACCGGACCCGGCTGTCAATTACTTTATTGGTACCGTTCGAATGGTGTGTGAGAAAAGCGTTGGGAAGGCGGCGCGGAAGGATACAGGGAAAGTCAAAAGCTCCACACGCCCCGACCCGTTCCCGACCGGGTCCCCGACAAGGTCGGGCAGGCGGGACAGGTCGGGGAAAACGCCACCGGCGTGTGGGCCACCCCGACCGGTGCAAGGAGTGATATCATTCGCTTGATGCGATCTAAGATAACGCGCATGGTTGTCGAAATTGTCTTACTGATTTGTCTTGTTTGTCCTCTGGTTGAGATGTTCGACCACTGGGATCACACTCTTCAGACCGGGAACGACACAGAATATGCTTTGGTCGTTCTCGCATTGTGCGTGGGCGTGGCGTATTCGATTGCACGGTTCATTCCAAGATTCTCTCTGCGTGGGTTTTTGGCAGAGGCTCTTTCTAATTCGTGCATCCGCAAAACTCTCCCGGCGGCCCTAATTAAGTGCTTCTTAGTGATTCCTACTTCGATAAGTCCTCCCATTCTCGCACTGCGTATTTAGACTTCTTCCATAGCTAATCCATTAGAGCGCTTTGAGGATTCGTCTGTCCCTTGTCTGGGACCAGCACGGATAGTTCGCCCGTGAGCTGCATTCAAGACAAGTTCATTCTGACACGCAGCAGTTTTGGGAGGAGGTGTTTTGAGATGATTTTGCATGTCACTTCGTTCTACGCACGCTGTGCCGCCACTACGCTATTGGCGGCTCTTCTTACTCTAATGCCCGTGGCTGGCTCCGCCGCTCAATCCTCCAGAGTTGGGGCGACTCTTGAGGGCAGTGTCAGGGATAGCAGCGGCGCTGTGATCCCTGGAGTAGTAGTCACGCTGCGCAATAGCTCAACAAGCCAGACACGGACCGTGACAACGAATGAGGAGGGTCTTTTCCATGCAGAGGCATTGCTGGTCGGTACTTATGAAGTGCGCGTCGATCGCTCTGGCTTTGCGCCCTACCGACACACCGGCGTCCAACTGAGTCTCGGGCAGACCATACGGCTCGATGTCGTTCTTGCTCCGGCGGCGTCGTCCGCAGAAGTCACGGTGAACGCGCAACCTTCCGCCATTGATACGTCACAAACCTCGGTTGTTTCCTCCGTTGACCAGGAGAGGATCGAAGAGCTGCCGGCACGGAGCCGCAACTATTTGGACTTCGTTCTCCTCGCGCCAGGTGTTTCGAGCTCGCCAACGGCCTCGCCCGTGAGCGGAGCAACGCCGCTTGCTGGCAGCGGCTTTACGTTCGGCGGCCTGCGCGCTCGGAGCAACAATGTCTCCATCGACGGCCTCGATAACAACGACGAGTACACAGGTTCGAGTCGCACCGAGCTTTCGCCCGAAATCGTACAGGAATTTCAAGTAGTCAATAATGGCCTGTCCGCCGAATCGGGCGGAGCCTCGGGTGGTTCAATCAACGTCGTTACGCGCTCTGGGACCAACAAAATTCACGGCGATGCGTTCATTTTCGCGCAAGACAGCGCGCTCAATGCGCGGGACCCTTTCGAAACCGAGGCGGGAAAGCCGTCGTTTCGACGCTACCGTGCGGGCTTTGCCCTTGGGGGCCCAATCGTCAGCAATCGCACCTTCTACTATACCGCCTTCGAGCAGGAGCACATTCGCGGCCAGGGCGGCTCGAATATTAACCCTAGCGCCGCGTCGGCCATAAACACGCTTCTCGCGACCGGAGCGTTTCCCGGCCTAGCGACTCGAAAGATTACCACAGGCTTCTTTCCCATTTCGCGCGCGGAGACCGAACTCGCTGGAAAGCTCGATCACCAACTCACCAAAAACACCTCGCTCATGGTGCGCTACGCCTTCACGAACAATAAGGAATCCAGCGATGCCTTCAACACCAGCGGTTTGGCGGATGCAAGCGCCCGCGGCAGCAGCTTCACGAGCGACAACGCCATTTCTGGCTCGCTCACGACTGTCTTCGGTTCAGAAGCTGTTGGCGATTTGCGGTTCCAGGCAGCTACGCGCCATGCGGTCCTACGCACGAACGACCAATTCGGCCCCGAAATTGACATAGCGGGATTGGTCAGCTTGGGGCGACCTTATGCCGGAACAAGTCAGCGCCGCGAAAATCACTATCAAGTGGGCTACACGTATACACGCACCTGGGGAAAACATCTCTTGAAAGTGGGCGGAACTGTGAATCGTGTCAGCCTGCGGGCCGCGGAACCGGATGGATTCGGCGGCGTTTATCTTTTTGGGACGCTTACCGATTTCCTTGTGGGGCGCCCCGATCAGTTTCGCCAATCATTCGGCGGGGCAAGTGTGGATTTTCCGGTGACGAGCGTTGGCGGATTCGTGCAGGATCACTGGTCGCTCGCTCCGCAAGTAACGATCGATGTCGGCGTCCGCTACGACTTCGAACGCCTGCCGAGAGGGTTCAACCAAGACGCGAAAGATGTCAGCCCGCGAATGGGATTGGCCTGGAGCCCATCCTCTAAGTGGGTGCTACGCACCGGCTACGGCATATTTTTCGACCGCTCTGTTCTAGCAAACCTTACTCGCGCCATCAAAAAGGACGGTTCGCCGGCATTCGAGCAGGTCGCGGACGGTGACGCAGCAGCAAGCCTTTTCGGCGCGGCGGAAGGCGGTCCACTCATTGCCCCGGCACAGGGGATCGCGCCGTCCATCTTTCGTCCCGACCCAGGATTGGCTACTCCCTACAGCCAGCAGGCGAGTGCGGGTGCGGAATACCTGCTGGCTAAGAACCTCACATTACGCACGGATTACTCGTTTGTACGTGGCGTCAAGCTGCCTCGAACGCGCAACGTCAATCTCTTGCAGCCGGTCGCTCTTACTCTTGCGAACGCCGCCAGCCTCGGCATCCCCAATCCCACGCCACAGCAAATCGGGCGAGGAGCCTTCTCTTCGGCGCGGCTCAACACTCGACTTGACGACATCTACCAGTTGGAGAATTCCGCAAGCTCCACCTACAACGGCGTTTCATTCACGCTCAACCGGCGGATGAACAATGAGTTGGCATTCTCCGCGAGTTACACGCTCTCGAAAACGTTTGATGACGCTTCGGACTTCGACGAGCAACCAGAGAACCCATTCGATATCCCGGCAGAGAACGCGCTCTCACGCCAGCACCAGCAACAGCGTTTTGTGTTCAATGCGCTTTGGGATTTGCCCATCGGCGAGGAAGAGGAAAAAGGCGGAAAGCAACCAGGCAGTTCCGGCTGGCTCACGCAAGCCTTCAGTCATATCGAAGTGGCACCGATTTTGACGGTAGGAAGCGGTCGCCCCCTGAATCCTCTTACCGGGCTTGATTCAAATCGAAATCATGCATTCCCCCTTTCCACAAGGCCATTCGACCTTGGAAGAAACTCCCTCAAGACTTCAGGCCCGGTCACACTGGATTTCCGCGTTTTGAAGTATTTTCCGATTAGTGAGTCGAGGCGTCTCGATCTGGTGGCAGAATTCTTCAACCTCTTCAATCACCCAAACATTTCCCAAATCAATCCAGTGTTCGGATCAAACCTGACACCGATAGCGGGATTTAGGCAACCGATTCAGGGAATCGGTGCCCGCCAGATTCAGTTCTCGCTGGATTTCGAGTTCTGAGAAAGGTGCAAATGTATTTTGCCGGAGATGGGCGCCACCGGGGAGTCGGGTGGACCGGGTGCGAGGGCAGGACGCGCCGCCACGCGGAATCCTCTATTACATAATTAACACAACCCGGAACTGGGCTTTGCCGCTCATCATGCGGGCGTAGGCTTCGTTCACCTTTTCCAGAGGAAACTTCTCGATCATCGGCTTCACTCCTGCAAACGCGCTGAACGCCAGCGTCTCCTGCGAATCCATTGCCGTCCCCCCAGGCCAACCCTGGATCGCTCGCCGCGCCATAATCAACTGCAAAGCCGAAATCTCCATCGGCTCAAATGGCGCTCCCACGATCAGCAGCTTCCCTCCCACGCCCAATCCATCCACCAGGTCGGCCATCGCCTTTGCATTCGGCGCCGTCGCCAGGATCAACTTCGCTCCCCCCAGCTTCTTCAACTCTTCCGCACCATTCGTCGCCTTGGTATCAATGTACGCGAACGCCCCCAGCTTCTTCGCCAGCGCCGCATTTTCCGGCCCGCGTCCGATCCCCACCACGCGATACCCGAATTTCGCCGCATACTGAATTCCCAAATGTCCCAATCCGCCGATGCCCTGAACCGCAACCAGGTCACCCGGCATCGCGCCGCTATGACGCAGGGAGTTGAACGTGGTAATCCCCGCGCACAGCAGCGGCCCTGTCTCCGCCCAATCAAGCCCATCGGGCATCGCCGCCACTGCCTCATGCCGCGCAATCATGAACTGCGCAAAACCGCCATCGCGCGTAAACCCGGTGATCGGTTCATTCACGCACGCCACAAAATCCACGCGACGGCAGCTCGGACAAACAAAGTCATGCCCGCCATGCCAACCCACTCCCGCGCGATCGCTTTTCTTCCATTCCGTCACGCCCGCGCCGACTTCATCGATCACACCCACAACCTCGTGCCCCGGCACGCGCGGATACTGCAATCCCGGCCACGCGCCGTCCTTCACCAGGTGGTCGCTAAAACAAAACCCGCACGCTTTCACTTTGATCCGTACCTCGCCCGCTCCGGGCGTCGGAATCTCCCGCTCAACCAGCTCGAACTCCCCGCCCGCCTTGCCAACCTGCGCCACCAAATTCTTCACCATCTCTCAAATCTCCCTTTTCCTGGACTCTATTTCCCCAAACTATCAGCATTGGATGCCCCACCCCACGCGCTGGTTAGGTGCAAAGAGGGATTCCTCGCCCGGCAAGACCGTCCGGGGCGCAAAAAACGTGCTTCGCTCGGAATGACGGTGTTATAAGTATTGCCGACCCGTTGAAGAGCTATTTTCCAGGGAGGATGTGTGGCGTATCGAGATTTGCGGGAGTTTGTGCAGAAGCTGGTGAAAGAAGGGGAGCTGAAGCGCATTCGCGCGGAAGTTGACCCCGTTCTTGAGATTACGGAAGTCACGCAGCGGGTTGCGCGGGCGAAAGATCGCAAGCCGGACAGCGTAGGCCCAGCATTGTTATTTGAAAAGCCCAAAGGTTCGCGCTATCCATTACTGGTGAACGCGTTTGGAAGCGTGCGGCGGATGGAGTTGGCGTTCGAGGTGGACAAGCTTGACGACGTGGCCGCGCGGATTCGCGGCTTTTTGGCCATGGAGACGCCGCAGGGACTCTTCGACAAGATCAAGATGCTGCCGAAACTTGCCGAGCTCGGCTCCTTCTTCCCGAAGAGCGTGAAGTCGGGCGCTTGCAAGGAGGTTATTCACTGCGGGAAGGATGTCAATTTAATGGATTTTCCGATTCTGAAGTGCTGGCCGCAGGACGGCGGGCGGTTCATCACGTTTCCCCTGGTTTTCACCAAGAATCCCGAAACGGGGAAGCGCAACGTCGGAATGTACCGCATGCAGATTTATGACGAGCGTACGACGGGCATGCACTGGCAGACGCAGAAACATGGCGCGGAGCATTTCCGGCGGGCGCGCTCCAAGAATCCTGAGGGGCGGATACCCGTGTCGGTGGCCATCGGGGCGGATCCGGCTACGGCGCTTTCGGGCATGCTGCCCATTCCGCCTGACCTCGATGAGATGATGTTCGCGGGGTTCCTGCGACGCGAGCCGGTCGAGATGGTGGCGTGCGAGACGAACGAGCTGGAAGTTCCCGCGAACGCCGAGATCGTTCTTGAGGGTTATGTCAATTTAGACGAAATGCGCGTGGAAGGGCCTTTTGGAGATCACACCGGCTTCTACTCGCTGGAAGGCGAATATCCCGTCTTCCACGTCGAGTGCGTCACACATCGCAAGGATCCGATTTATCTGACCACCGTTGTCGGACCGCCTCCGCAGGAAGATTTCTACATGGGCTATGCCGTGGAACGTGTGTTCCTGCCGGTGATGAAGATGCAGTATCCGGAAATCGTGGATGTGGCCATGCCTGCGGAAGGCATATTTCACAACCTCATGATCGTCGCGATTCGGAAGTCGTATCCGGGCCACGCCCGGAAAATCATGAATGCGATTTGGTCGCTGGGGCAAGCCATGTTCACGAAGGTGATTGTTGTGGTGGACCACGACGTGGAGGTGCACAACTACAGCGAAGTTGTTTGGAAAGCGCTGTGTGCGATCGATCCTGAACGCGACGTGCAGTTTAGTTTTGGCCCCATGGACACGCTCGATCACGCGGCGAGGCTGCAGGATTTCGGTTCGAAGATGGGCATCGATGCCACGCGCAAGTGGCCTGCAGAAGGTTTTGCTCGGCCGTGGCCGGACGAAATCTTGATGGACGAAGCGACCAAGAAGCGGATGGATGCGATTTGGAAGACGCTCTCGCTGGGTGGCGATTGAAGAGAGATTTCTCCGCGCGAAAAACGCGCGGAGAGGAAGCGGTTCTCGAATCCGCCGGCCGGCCCGCTCAGCTCGAAATGGCAGCAATCGGTCGCCGACGTAAAAAACTGCTTTCAAAGGATAACCGTCCCAGCGGACAGGGGCAGAAACGGCGCTAAGTGCAAGGCGTTGTGGTACCGAGAGCACTGCTACACAATATCTGGGACTGCCTGCCCCCAACTACCCCCTAACTGCCTATAACTACCCCTATTCTTAGGACAACTACGGTATAGAATCCCTTGACGCTCGGAGGTGGGCGATGTCATAACGCTTGCACGGGGCGCACCTCGGGGATTCCGCAGCGCAAGCAGGGGCGCACCGGACGGTCGAGATTGCGAGCAAGATTTCGGGCGTGTCTTCGAATGCCGGGGTGGCGTTCCTCGTGAGTGAATCGCGCGAAGTGATGAACGTACGGCAGGCGTCTCAGTATCTGGGGATTTCCCCGGACACCCTGTACCGTTACATCACCGAGGGTGAAATTCCCGCATTCAAACTTGGTAATCGGTGGAAACTGCGTAAGACGATCCTGGACCGCTGGATGGAACGCAAAATGAGCCAGGCGCACGTAAGGCGCCGTTAGGCCGGCGCGAGGTACAGGGAAAGAGGCCGCGATATGTGGTTACTGGGCGGAAAGAAGAGCAAGCAACTGGTGGGACTGGATATCGGCTCCAACTCCATCAAAGCCGTGGAATTGAAGTTGACCAAAGCGGGCTATGAGCTAGTGAGCTTTGGGATGGAGAATCTGGCGCCGGACACGGTCGTGGACGGCGCGATCATGGATGCCCCGCAAGTGGCCAACGCCATCAGCAAGATTTTTGACGCGCAGCGCATCAAGACTAAAAATGTGGCGACTTCGGTTTCAGGACACTCCGTCATCGTCAAACGCGTGCCACTCCCGCTGATGAGCGAGGAAGAACTTTACGACCGCATCCCCTCGGAAGCGAGCCAGCATATTCCGTTCGACATCGCCGATGTGAACTTGAGTTACCAGCTGCTGGAGTCCATGGACTCGCAGATGGACGTTCTGCTGGTGGCGGTAAAGAAGGACAAGATTCTGAATCACACCAACGTTCTGGCGCAGGCCGGAAAGACACCGGTGGTGGTGGATATTGACGCGTTCGGTTTGCAGAACTGTTTCGAAGTGAATTACGAGCCGGATGCGGGGCAGACGGTAGCGCTGCTGAACGTCGGCGCCAGCGTGATGAATATTAATATCGTCCGCGGCGGCATACCGCTTTTTACCCGCGACGTCAGCGTGGGCGGCAATCAATATACCGACGCGTTGCAGAAGGAATTGGACTTGAGCTGGGAGGATGCCGAGCGGCTCAAGAAGGGCGACACTCTCCCGAGCGTGACGGACGAGCAGAAACAGCAAATTCTGCGCAGCGTCTCCGACATTCTCACCCTGGAAATACAGAAGACGTTCGACTTCTTCCGCGCCACGGCGAGCGGCGAAAATATTCAGCGCATTGTAGTCGCCGGCGGCACGGCGCGAGTTCCCGGGCTGGTGGACCTGCTGCGGGAAGAGTTTGCGATGCCTGTAGAGGAATTGAATCCGTTTCGGAAAGTGCTCATCAATCCCGGCCGGCACAGTGATGACCAGATTCGCGAGTTGGCTCCGCGGCTGGTTATCGCGGTGGGTCTCGCACTGAGGAGCTTTGACTAGCCATGATTCGCATAAACCTTCTCGGACAAGCACGGCCGAGGGCAGGGCGTCGGCCGGTTGACACAGGCGCGGCACTGCCGCTGGTCTTCATCGGCATCGGGGCCGTGGTAGGCCTGGTCGTTCTCGCCTACTTCTACCATTCCTTGCAAACGCAACTCAACGACGAGAATAACCGGATCAAAGTTCTGACAGCGCAGAAGACGGAACTTCAGGTTATTAAACAGCAAGTCGAGTCGTTCGAGAAGCAGAAGCAAGTTTTGCAGCAGCGCGTTGGCGTGATCGAACAGTTGCAACGCGACCGGACGGGCGGCCAGGAACTTCTGGACATGGTCGCAAACACCGTCTCGCGAACAGAAAATCTGTGGCTGTCTTCGATGACGCGCAAGGGCAACACCATCGCGTTCGAAGGCGCGTCGGCATCCATCAATGCCGTGGCCAACTTTATCACCGCGCTAAAACGTTCGGGGTATTTCCAGAAAGTGGAGATCAAGGAATCGAAGCAAGACGAGAGAAACACGGGGATTCAGACATTTTTGTTCCAGATTTCCGCGGAAATAAGTTCGCCGCAGGCGGGCCCGCCGGCGCAGGCGAAATCGGCCAGCGCACCGGCACAGCCCGCAGCAGCTTCGGCGCCGGCCAGGAAAGGGTAAGGGGGCGCAATGGCCAATCCGTTTCGCGATATGTCAGTCGTCATGCAGGGTTTGGTCGCTGCGGCGGTCGCCGTGGTGCTGGTCCTGGTTGGCGTATATGTCCCCTTTTCGCCAGTGGCGCAGGAGCGCGATGCGGTTGATAAGGCCGTTCACGACCGTACTCAGCTGAATCAGGAAGTGACGCAGCTTCAGGTTTACAAACAACGTTACGGTGAATTGAAGCAACAGATGGACGCGTTGAACAAACAGCTCGATACGCTGAAGACCATCGTTCCCGAAGAGAAAGAAGTTGACGAGTTTATTCGCCTCATTCAGGGAGCTGCCCTGGCTTCAAACGTGCAGCTTCGCCGGCTGACGGCGCAGGCCATCGTTCCGCGGGACTACCACTACGAAATGCCGTTCGAGGTTCAGGCGGATGGCCCCTATTTCAACATTCTGGACTTTTTTGGCCGTTTGAGCCGGCTTTCTCGGATTATCAACGTGGGCGACTTGCTATTCGAGGATCCCGACAAGGCGAAGGGCACGAAATACCCGCTTCGTCCGGGTACGACAGTTTCAGGCATCTTTACGGCAACAACATTCTTCACCAAGCCAGCTGACTTGGGCGCCGCTCCCGTAGCAGGGGCGAAGGCTCAAGCGAAGCCGGCTGGGAAACCCTGAACGGGAATGAGCGAACTATGCATTTTGCCAAGACTCTCGTACTAGGGACTTTGCTAGCAGGGCTCGCGCCCGGCGTGCTCGCGCAAGCCACGCCCGCAACCGGGGCTGGCGCGAAGCCTGCTACGCCACCCGCTGCGGCAAAAGCCACGCCGCAGGCGGCCAAGCCGGCGGCGAGTGCGCCCTCGAAGCCTGCTGCACAAGCAGCAGCCAAGCCAACGGTGAAAGCGCCGGCTAAGCCAGCGGCGAAGTCCGCGGCCAAGAAACCCGCTAAGCCTGCCGCACCGGCTGCGGCCGCATCCGTGCCGGCGGAGGCAGAGAACAAGGTAAGCAGGCGCGATCCCTTCGAATCCCTTGTCGGCCGTCAAAAAGCCGCGGCTGATGCGGCAAAGAACCTTCCGCCGGGCAAGGCCGGATTGCAGGTCAGCACGCTGCGGCTCGACGGCGTCGTGAAGGCTCCTAACGGGATGATTGCCGTGGTGACGAATCCGCAATCGCGCACCTACTTCCTCCGCGAAGGCGACCAACTTTATGACGGGCGCGTAGAAAAGATTGCCATGGATGGCGTTTCGTTCCACGAGACCGGCAAGGATGCGTTCGGCAAACCGGTGGAACGACAGGTGAATAAGAGAATTTACTCCAGTGCAGGAGAACAGCAATGAAGACGAATTGGCCGGCCCTCCGGTCTAGCTGCCTGATTCTAGCGAGCATGGCCCTGGCCACGGGCCCGGTTCTTGCTCAAACGCAGGAGCCCGCCGGCGCGACCGCGGTGATCTCTAGCGTTGCTATCACGCAGGCGCCGCAGCGCGCCAGCGTTCGGGTGGAAGGTGAAGGACGCCTCGACGTCCACGCCGCCCGGATGCAGAACCCCGACCGGCTGGTGCTGGATTTTACCGGCGCGCGGCTGGCCGTGCAAAAGACGGCGATTCCGGGTGTCTCCGCTCCTGTGCGCGGGGTGCGTCTCGGACAGTTCCGCCCGGATATAGCACGCATCGTTATTGACCTTACCGAAGCGACTCCGTACCAGATTTCACGTGATGGCGCGGCAGTGGTCATATTCTTTGAAGTGCAGCCGGAGTCACCCGCAGAGGCCCCGTCGGCCACGACGAAGATCACATCCCAGCAGGTTTCCAAAACACGTCCAGATTTCCATTACACGACGGTTGCGCCGCGTCGCGTGACCAGCCCCTCTGTGAACTCCTTGCGCATTCCATCTCCCCGTTTTGCGTTGCCGGGCGAACTGACCCAGCCCTCATTCTTACTGGCCTCGTACGGCGGGCAGACGGAACCTGCGCGTCCGCAGGCGTTGGCGCAACAGGCTGCCCAACAGGCTGCGCAACAAGCGAGCAGCGCCGCTTCCACAATGGCGACGACTGCGTCTCAGGCAGCGCCTGCCAGCGCGGCCAGCAAGTACACCGGAGAACCCATCTCCGTGAACCTAAAGGAAGTCGATCTGCGCGATTTCTTCCGCTTGATCCACGAGATCAGCGGACTAAACGTCGTATTGGACCCCGCAGTAAAGGGTACCCTGACGATCGTTTTGGACGAGGTACCGTGGGATCAAGCGCTGGATATCGTGCTGCAGAACAACGGCCTGGATAAGCAGCTCAACGGCAACGTCCTGCGGATCGCCACGCGCGACACCTTGAAGAGAGAAGCGGAAACCCTGCGTGACCTCGAGAAAGCGCAGTCGGAAGCGGTTGCTCCCGTCACGGTGACGCGTGTCCTCAGTTACGCCAAATCCTCGACGATGAGGGACGTCCTCAAGAAATTCCTCACGACCCGAGGCGATATTCTCTCCGACGACCGTTCGAACCAGCTCATCATTCGCGATATTCCATCCGTCATACCAACCCTCGACAACTTAATTCGGCAGCTTGACCGCAAATCGCAGCAGGTGGAAATCGAAGCGCGTGTCGTTTCGGCTTCGCGCTCCTTCGCCCGGGACATCGGCACCGAGCTTGGCTTTGCGGGCACCGTCACGAGTGGCCGTTCCCTATTCGCCGGTACACCGGCAGTCGGCGGCAGCGGTATCATAGGAGGAAACCCGCCACCTCCGATCACGATCGTCAACGGCAGCCAATCCGGCAACGGCATTGGCGGTCTACCGTTGAACACGAACTTTTCCGCGGGTGCGCCGCCCACCAGCGGATTCGGCTTCTCGCACCGTTCGCCTAACTTCGCCCTGGACTTCTTTATCACTGCGGCGGAAGCCAAAGGCGTTGGCAAGCTGCTCTCCAAGCCCAAGGTGATTACGCAAAATAACGAAAAGGCCCAGATCAAACAGGGCACCAAGATTCCGATTCAGACGACGATTAACAACACCATTTCGGTGCAATTCATCGACGCGGTTCTGAAGCTGGAGGTCACGCCTCAGATCACCGCCGAAGGCACGGTGTTCATGGACGTGCTGGTCGAAAACACGCAGATAGACGCGGGTATCCCGCGAGTTCAGGGCGTTCCCGCGCTGGACACGCAGGCGGCTGAGACCAAGGTGTTAGTCGCGGACGGTGGTACGGTCGTCATCGGCGGCATCATTATCTCGTCGCAACGCGTGGACATCACCCAGGTTCCGCTGGTGGGCAGCTTGCCACTGATCGGGCACCTCTTTAAGCGCACTAACGTAAACGTCGTGTCGCAGGAATTGCTGTTCTTCCTGACGCCGCGGATTATCCCGGGATAAGCGGCTCCATAATCCCTTATCCAAGACTTCCCCTGAGGGTCAAAATCGAGGAGACTACGGTCTCCTCGATTTGTTTATGAAAACACCTTTTGCTCAACGCCGCCGGGCTTTGCAGGCGGCATTCGCGCAATCGAGCTTGGATCACCTCTTGGTCACGAAGCCCGCGAGCTTGTATTACCTGACGGGCTTCAAGGGAGAGGCTGGCGTCCTGGTGGTCTCCCAGGGAGGGGTCTCCTTGGTCACGGATGGCCGTTTCATGACGCAAGCCCGCCAGGAAACTTCTGGCGTTCGAATTGTCCTGCAGAAGAGTTCCTTGTTTTCAAGTGTGGGCGCCATCCTTCAGACGGCCAGAAGCCGGAGAGCCGGATTCGACCCAAATCAACTGAACGTCGCGCAGCTCCAAGCCATGCGGAAAGTCTCCGGGTCCGGATGCCGATGGGTGGCGGCTCCCGGACTGGTCGAAAACCTGCGAATGCGAAAAGAAGCAGGTGAAATGGCCCAGATGCGCAGGGCAGGCATCCTGGCGGGCCAAGTGCTCGAGGGCGTCCTGACGCTGCTGAAACCAGGAGTGCGGGAAATCGAAATCGGGGCGGAGATCGATTACCAAATGCGGAGGAGGGGCGCCTCAGGCCCATCTTTTGAAACCATTGTTGCCTTCGGGGAACGATCCGCGCTGCCCCATGCGCGGCCTACCGCCAAGCGACTGAGGAAAAATGAGTTGGTCGTGCTAGACCTGGGTGCTATACTCGGCCACTATTGCAGCGACATTACCCGCACGGTTTTCCTAGGGCGTGCGCCTGAGCGCATCCGGCGGTTGTACAGAGCGGTGCTCGAAGCGCAGGAAGCTGCGATCGCGGAAGTCAAAGACGGAGCTGCTTGCGGGGATGTGGACGCCGCAGCGAGACAAGTCCTGGCAGGCTACGGCCTGGACCGCTTCTTCGCGCATGGTACGGGCCATGGGCTCGGACTTGAAGTGCACGAAGATCCCCGGGTTGCCCCGGGGAAAAAGCAGCGCCTCGTGCCGGGAAACGTGATTACTATCGAACCGGGGGTATACGTTGCAGGCGTCGGGGGAATTCGGATCGAAGACGACGTCGCCGTACACGCAGACAGAACCGAAGTAATTACCCGCGTTCCGCGGGATTTTATCGAGCTCTGACACCGGCATGAAACGAAAAAAACCTTCGAAATCGTCCGCTAGTGCGCCATTCGACAGCCCCGAAATCCAGCAAATCGAGGATCTACTGCGTTTCATGGGCGAGCACAACCTCGAGGAGTTCGAATACTCCCGGGGCGACCTGCGCATCCGGTTGCGAAAGCCGTCCACTGGGGCGGCTTATGGAATTCCCCGGGCCTTGGCTGCGCCGGAAATCATCGTGGCCAGCCCATCATTGGCGCCAGTTGCTGCGGCCTCTCCGGCCGCTCCTGAGGGCCGATCAACCGACGATTTGCATCTTGTCAAGTCGCCCATCGTGGGGACGTTCTACGGGTCTCCCAGCCCCGGCGCCGAGGCCTTTGTAAAGGTCGGCGCATTCGTTGAGGCCGGGCAGACCCTCTGCGTCGTTGAAGCGATGAAACTGATGAACGAAATCGAATCCGATGAAAGTGGCGAGGTCGTCCGTATTTTTGTCGAGAATGGCCAGCCCGTCGAGTATGGCCAGCCGCTTTTTGGCATCCGTCCGAGCCGGAAGAAGTAACCGGCGACCGACTCCATGTTCCAGAAGATTCTTGTCGCCAATCGCGGGGAGATCGCCCTGCGGGTCATTTGCGCCTGCAAAGAGCTGGGCATCTCTACCGTAGCTGTTTATTCCGAAGCGGACCGCAACTCCCTCCACGTGCGGTTTGCCGACGAAGCTGTCTGCATCGGCCCTCCCCGCAGCAGCGAAAGCTATCTGAACATTCCACAGGTAATCAGCGCGGCAGAGATCACCAATGTGGACGCGATTCATCCCGGTTACGGCTTTTTGTCTGAGAATGCCAATTTTGCCAAGGTCTGCGAGGCCTCCGAAATCACGTTCATCGGGCCCACCGCCGAAGTGATTGAAATGATGGGAGAGAAGGACCGCGCGCGACGGGAACTGAGAGCGGCGGGACTCCCCACGGTTCCGGGCAGCGACGGCGTAGTGGAAGGCGAAGAACAACTCGCGAAAGAGTCCGCCCGAATCGGCTACCCGCTGATCCTGAAGGCTTCTGCAGGAGGGGGCGGCCGCGGGATGCGCGTCGTACGCAAGCAAGAAGAATTGCTGACCGCATATGAGACCGCGAGGAGCGAAGCGCAGCAGGCATTTGGCACGCCGGACGTTTACCTGGAAAGATTCATCGAACATCCGCGGCATATTGAGTTTCAAGTGCTTGGGGATCAGCACGGCAAAGTAATCCACCTGGGCGAGCGCGAGTGCAGCATCCAGCGCCGGCATCAAAAGCTAGTGGAGGAATCGCCGTCTCCGGCTATGGATGCGAAGCGGCGGAAAGAACTGGGCGGGAAAGTCGTCAAGGCGCTTGAGAAGATCGGCTATACCAATGCCGGCACGGTGGAATTCCTGATGGATCAAGACGGGTCGATCTACTTCATTGAAATGAACACGCGCATCCAAGTGGAACATCCCGTGACGGAGATGGTTACGGGCGTCGATTTGATTAAAGCGCAGATCCGCATTGCGGCAGGCGAGAAACTCGAAGACGCCACCGGGGAAATTCACTTTTCCGGGCATGCCATCGAATGCCGCATCAACGCCGAGGATCCGGAGACGTTTGTGCCGTCCGCAGGGCGAATTACCACGTTTCAGGCGCCAGGCGGGACCGGAGTTCGCGTCGACTCCGCGGCCCATGCGGATGCGGTCATCCCGCCCTATTATGACTCCATGATTGCCAAGCTGATCGTGAAAGGCCGGGACCGCACCGAAGCGATCGGCCGCATGAGGCGCGCCCTCGAGATGTTCGTCATCGAAGGCATCAAGACGTCCATCCCGCTGCATCGCAGAATTTTTGCCGAAGCAGACTTCGCGGCGGGGAGTATTGACACGCATTTCATCGAGAAACTCCTGGGTACGGACGGAAAATAGGCAGCGATGCGCCTTGTTCTTCCTAAGCTCTATGTGATATTAGACGCTGCGTTGCTTGCCACTCCCGAAATAGCTTGTGCGCGGCGATTGGCCGATGCTGGAGTACGCCTCCTCCAGTACCGGAATAAGAAGGCGTCCGCGCGCGAATTATTCAACAACTCGCGTGAACTCGCGGGGCTGCTTCTCCCGCGGCGCGTCTCGTTTATTGTGAATGACCGGCCGGACGTCGCTTTTCTTTCTGGCGCGAGCGGAGTCCATGTCGGGCAAGAGGACCTCGGCGTGCAGCAGGCGCGCGCTGTGGCCGGGCCGGTGAAATGGGTGGGCGTCTCCACGCACAGCCTCGTACAATTCCGTGCTGCTGCGGCGACCTCGGCCGACTACATCGCCGTCGGGCCGATATTCGCGACGTCCACAAAAGCGAATCCCGATCCCGTGGTCGGTGCCGACTTCATTCGCCAGGTTCGCCCGCTAACCGATAAGGCAATCGTGGCCATCGGAGGGATCACTCTCGACCGCGCCGCTGGCGTAATAGAAGCCGGTGCCGATGCCGTCGCGGTCGGCAGCGATATTCTGTGCGCGGCCGATCCCGGCAAACGCGCCCGGCAGTATATCGACATGTTCGAAGCATTGAATCACGCGGCGGCGGTCTGAGGAAAACAGCGAATGGCAGATACTGCTCATCCCCTCCCACAAGCTGCCGTCAAGGGCGAGCCCGGCTTTGTCCGCGCCATTGGGTTGTTCGATGGCACGATGATCGTTGTGGGATCGATGATCGGTTCCGGAATTTTTATCGTGGCAGCCGATATCACGCGGCAAACGGGCTCTTCGGGCGGGCTGCTGCTGACATGGATCCTCACGGGTTTGCTCACGGTCTCTGCGGCGCTTTCCTACGGAGAGCTCGCAGCGATGTTCCCGCATGCGGGAGGTCAATACGTCTATTTGCGCGAGGCTTATTCGCCGCTGTGGGGATTTCTCTACGGTTGGACGTTGTTCCTGGTGATTCAAACGGGGACGATTGCGGCAGTCGCCGTTGCTTTCGCTCGGTTTCTCGGCGTGATTTTCCCCGCGATTTCCGCAAAGATCTGGATCATTCAGCCGATGGCCCTCGGGTCGAAGTATGCGATAAGCCTTTCCGTGCAGCAGTTTGTCGCTGTGCTGATGATCGTGTTATTGACGTTCCTGAACACACTCGGTGTGCGGCTCGGCAAGCTCATCCAAAACATTTTCACGAGCGCCAAGACGCTGGCGCTCTTCGGACTAATCGTTTTGTGCGTCTTCGTGGGCCGGAACGCCGCTGCGATTTCCGATAATTTCAGGCATCTCTGGGCTATCCGCGGCGCACAGCCCATCGAGCCGGGGGCGAGCTTTCTGCGAGGATTGGTTCCGACGGTTACTGCGGCGAGCGGCGCGTTTGGCCTCTTCGTCGCCCTGGCGGTGGCGCAAGTCGGTTCGCTGTTCTCGGCGGACGCGTGGAACAACATCGGCTTCACGGCTGCGGAAGTGAAGAATCCGAAGCGCGACGTCGCGCTTTCGATGGCGTTTGGCACGCTCATCGTTATCACGCTGTACTGCCTTGCGAATCTGGCCTATCTGTGCGTGCTTCCACTCGCGCAAATTCAGAACGCTCCCGATGATCGCGTAGCAAGCGCCGCTCTGAATGCCATCTTCGGTCCCGTTGGCGCTTCGATTATGGCCGTGGCCATTACGATTTCCGGATTTGGTTGCAACAACGGCCTGATCCTCGCTGGCTCGCGCGTCGCCTATGCCATGTCCAAAGACGGGCTCTTTTTCCGGTCGACGGGCACGCTAAACAAGAAGGGCGTCCCCGCAAGCGCGCTGGTGTATCAAGGCATTTGGATCATCGTGCTCATCCTGCTGCGCACCCGGCACGTCGATGCTGTGGGCGCCGTCACGTATGGCAATCTCTATAGCGATTTGCTCGATTACGTTGTTTTTTCCGTGCTGATCTTTTATGTTTTGACGATCGCCGGCATTTTCGTACTGAGAGCGAAGCGTCCCGGCGCGGAACGCCCCTACCGCGCATTTGGCTATCCCTTTGTGCCGTTGCTGTATATAGTGGCGGCGCTGGCCATCATGTTTGTGCTGTTGCTCTACAAGACGCAAACGACATGGCCGGGTTTGGTGATCGTGCTGTTGGGCGTCCCCGTGTATTTAGTGTGGTCGCGCCGGCCCGCGACAATCGGCGGCAAGCCGTAGAGATTTGGTTGCAGGGGTGCAGAATCCCGGCAAGGCCGGGACAAGTGCCGCGCCCGCGCAATTGCTTGTCCGATCTGACCGAAGATCAAGGAAGCTGGGGAAATTCCTCTAAAGGAGGAGTTGCATGGGCAACCCGTTGTTCGCAACCAAACCGATCGACACACTCTTGAAAGAGGCTGCAGATACAGGCGAGCACGGCCTCAAGCGGGTTCTCGGCCCAGTAAACCTGGTTACGCTGGGAATCGGGGCCATCATCGGGGCGGGTATCTTCGTGCTGACCGGTTCAGCGTCCGCCCTTTATGCCGGACCGGCAATCATGCTGTCGTACGTGCTTGCCGGGGTCGGCTGCGCGTTTGCGGGCTTGTGTTACGCTGAATTCGCGTCGCTAATTCCGATCGCCGGTTCTGCCTACACGTATGGCTATGCCACCCTCGGTGAGATCGTTGCCTGGATTATCGGCTGGGACTTGATCCTGGAGTACGCGTTTGGCGCGGCGACTGTCGCCAGTGGATGGAGCAGCACGCTGGTTGCGTTCCTGCAAGACTATGGCATCAATCTGCCGCCGCAGATCTGTGACGTGCCGGGAGCGCAGTGGGTCTTCCATGACGGCCGGTGGTCGCCGCTGAGCACGCTAAGTCTGAGCGGTGCGCAAATAGCTGGGCTGCCTCAGGCAACGGCCAAGTTCAACCTGATCGCTTTCCTTGCCATTCTTGCGGTCACGTCGATCCTGATCATCGGCATCAAGGAGTCGGCGAACTTCAATACCACGATCGTTTTTGTGAAACTGGCCGCGGTACTGACGTTCATCGCCGTGGCGGCCGCGTTCGTCTTTAAGAACCCCCAACTTGTCCACGCGAATTGGAGTGTCTTCATCCCTGCGAATACCGGTGCCTTTGGCTCTTATGGGTGGTCTGGCATCTTGCGCGGCGCCGGCGTGGTGTTCTTCGCCTACATCGGTTTCGATGCCGTCTCGACAGCAGCGCAAGAGGCCCGCAGGCCGCAAAAGGACATGCCGATCGGCATCCTCGGCTCGCTCGCCGTGTGTACGGTGCTCTACATCATCGTTTCGGGGCTGCTAACCGCGACGGTGCACTACTCACGCTTGAATATCGGTGCGCCGGTCTCACTCGCGATTCGCGAAACCGGCGTCAAATGGGGCAGCTACGTGGTCAACGCTGGCGCGCTCGCGGGGCTGAGCACGGTGATGCTAGTCATGTTGCTCGGCCAATCGCGTGTCTTCTATTCGATGGCGCATGACGGCCTGCTGTGGAAGTGGGCAGGCGATATCCATCCGCGTTTCCGTACCCCTTGGAAGTCAACGGCCATCGTTGGCCTCTGCGTTGCGATCGTGGCGGCCGTGGTGCCGATCGGTGATCTCGGTCAGCTGGTTAGCATCGGCACGCTTCTTGCCTTCGTGATCGTCTGCGCCGGTGTGTGGATCCTGCGCGTGAGGCGGCCCGAACTCGAGCGCCCATTCAAGACGCCATGGGTCCCGTTCGTTCCGATCATGGGCATCATCGTGTCGCTCGGCCTGATGGCGGGTCTAAAGGGTTTGACTTGGTTGCGCTTGATCGTCTGGCTGGTCATCGGGATGGTCATCTATTTCACTTACAGCGTAAAGCACAGCCACGTGCGCAATTCGCTGCCATCGTAGGGATCTGCATTGGGAAGTGCGGGACGGCGCGCTTGGCCTTTCTCTTCGCTACACTCTTCCCCTCGGCTCGCCGGACTTCTTCAGGTAAAGTAGTGCTTCTCTTTACGCGCAAATGACTGCTCTCCGTGCCAATCTCAAGGAATACTGGCGGCGCATCTCGCGTCTGGACCTGATCGCCTCGGCCATTCTCGCCGCGGGCAGCGCCGCATTTCTTCTTCAACGCGAAGGGGGGCTCTTCAGTTTCCTGAAATTCCTGTCCGTGCTGGCAGGAATCTACCTTCTCTTTCGCCTGATTGGCTGGTGGCGAACACGGCTCCTTTGGAGTCTTCGGAATCGTTTGATCGTTGCATACCTTTTTATCGCGGTTGTGCCGCTGCTGCTGCTTCTGACGCTTGCGATCATTTCCGGCTTGATCCTCTACACCCAATTGGGCGGTTATTTGCTGTACGACGAATTGCAGCACCGCGTGGAAACGATTGCCAATGGTGCTGATCAGATCGCAGCAGCATTGGGGAATGTTCCCCCGGGGATTTCTGCGGAGAGTGCGGAAAAAGTCGTCGCGGCACAAGAGCATGCCGTGTACGATCGCAGTCTCCCGGGACTCATCATTGAGTATGTGGACGATTCAAGATTGCTCCACGCCATCGCCAAGCCAGGCGAGGAACACTTTGCGGGTTTAATCCAGCAGGGCGATAAGCTCTCCCTTATCGGACTTCGCGGAGTCGCAACGCCACGGGGTATTCGGGTCGTCACATTGCGCGTCCCGGTCACGCCCGAATTCATTGCGACACTTTCTCCGAACCTCGGACCGATCCAGTTCGAACTGCTTGAACCTGTCGCAGGGACGCAGCCGAACTCGGTCATTTATACCTTGGGGAACACGGAGTATCACATTTTCAGCAGCATTCCAGGGAAACGCAGGATTCTGCAAGCAGCGGCTGGGTGGTGGGACACGCCCGTCAACGGAATTTCTAAATTTGAGGCCGTGCTGGTAAAAGAGGAAAGAAGCGTAGTTAGATCCCATCCTATCCTCGCTTTTTTCAACGCTCGGCCATCCCGATTAAATGCCATGATGTTTTCCTCGGTCGGTGAATTGGGGCGCGTGTATGTTTTTGTCTTCGCCGTCGTTTCCGTCATCTTTCTCTTTATCGAGATAAGCGCGCTGGGGACCGGCATCATTCTGACGCGGCGCATTACAAAAGCCGTGAGCGATCTTTACCATGCCACGCAATATGTGCAAACCGGAGACTTGACGCACCGCGTGCGCATCGACCGGCGCGACCAGCTCGGCGTCCTGGGCGAATCGTTTAACCTGATGACCAGTTCGATCAGCGGGCTGATCGAAGAACAGAAACAACGGCAGCGCCTCGAAAACGAGATTTCCATCGCGCGCGAGGTGCAGAACCAGTTATTTCCGCAAAAATTGCCATCCATTCCGGGCGTCGAAATCGAAGCCATCTGCAAAGCGGCTCGCACTGTCAGCGGGGATTATTATGACTTCGTGCAGCTCAGCCCCACGCATCTGGCAATCGCTATCGCCGATATTTCGGGGAAGGGAATTTCGGCAGCGCTGCTGATGGCCAGCCTGCAAGCGGCGCTCCGAAGTCAGATGTTAGTAGACGGCAGCAAGACGCTGAGCACCGCGGAACTCGTTTCACGCCTTAATAAGCATCTTGTCCGAAACACCGGCGATGACCGCTTCGCGACCTTTTTTATCGGGATCTACGACAGCGCTACGCGTACTTTGCGATACACGAGCGCGGGTCATTTGCCTTCGCTGCTCATCGTCAACGGTGCGGCCCTGCATCTCGACGTCGGCGGCATGGTGCTCGGCGTTGTGGAAGATTATGCGTATGAGGAAGGCTCGCTGATTGTCCCGCCCGATGCGCTGTTCGTTGCTTACAGTGATGGCCTGGTGGAGCCGGAAAACGTGTATGGGGAAGAGTTCGGGATTCGCCGCCTGGAGGATGCTGCGATCCGCGCAAAAGATGCGACGCCTCTGATGGTTGCGGAATCGCTGATGGCCGCCGCGGAAGAGTGGGCCGGTACGCCGGAGCAGGCCGACGACATGACGGTGATCGTCGCACGCTTGCGGTAGTTTGCGTTTCGCGGCTGGGCTATACTGGCCTGCTTTCTCAGAGAACTACCCGAGGAGTAAGGATGTCGCTTCGGAACCGAGTGGCGTTGATTACCGGTGGCAGCCGGGGAATCGGCCGCGGCATTGCCGTGCGCCTGGCACAGGACGGCGCCCGTATCGCGATTGCCTACCGCTCGAATAAAGCTGCCGCTCAACAGACGCTTTTGCAATTGCAATCGAATGGAGCGGACTGCGTGGCGGTGCAAACGGATATCACTCATTCCACGCGGGCGGAGCAGCTGCTGAAAACGGTTGTAGACCGTTTCGGCCGGCTCGATATCGTAGTGAACAACGTCGGCGATTTTCGCTGGGGCACGCTGGCGGAATCGTCTTTAGAGGACTGGGAGAGCGTTTTTTCATCGAATCTCTCGACCGTGCTGTACATCAGCCGGGCGGCCTTGCCGCACATGCGCAAGGGCCGCTGGGGCCGCATTATCAATCTTGGCGCCGTTGGCGCGGAGCGGGCTTTTGGACAGGCGAAAATTTCGGCTTATGCCGCAGCGAAGGCGGCGGTTGTGGCATTGTCGCGCTCGCTGGCCCTGGAAGAAGCAAAGAACGGGATCACCGTAAATGTGGTCAACCCTTCGAACATCGACGAAAAAGAACTGAGTATTGACGAGGCCCGCCGGATACGCGATGCGCGCTTTCCGATTGGCCGCCCGCCCACCGTCGAGGATGTGGCCGCCACGGTGGCATTTTTTGCCTCGGAAGAAGCCGAGTACGTCACGGGCCAGGTCGTCAATGTCAGTGGCGGATGGATGCTCTGATCCCGCCGTGAAATTGCCATGAAAGCGCTCACCGCTTCCGAAATGCGCGAGGCCGACCGCCTCACGACGCAGCGGTTCGGCATTCCCAGCCTACAGTTGATGGAGGCCGCGGGGAAACACGTCGCGGATGCGGTACTGCGTGAATTCTCTCCCCTCTTGCCGCAGCGCGTCGCCGTGCTGTGCGGCAAGGGAAATAACGGCGGTGATGGCTTGGTCGCCGCCAGACACTTGAAAAGCGCGGGGATTGAACCCCGCGTGTGCCTCTTCGGCGATCCTCGGGAAATGCGCGGTGATGCCGGCGCAAACCTCGCTCGTTGGCTCGAAGCGGGAAATGCAATCCTCGCCATCGAAAGTGAGTCTGCCTGGGAGAGCGCATGGCCTGCCGTGGCCGATTCGCAGATCATTGTGGATGCGCTCCTGGGCACGGGTTTGCGCGGCGCGGCCACTGGACTGATCGCGCAAGCCATCGAAGACATCAACCGGTTGTCGGCCAGTGCCACGGCGGCGCGGCCAGCATTCATTCTGGCGGTGGATACTCCTTCTGGATTGCCCTCGGACGGGCAGAGAGCGGAAGGCCCAGTTCTCCGAGCACACCGGACCGTCACCTTTACAGCGCCGAAGGTCAGCCAGCTAATTTCTCGCGATGCAGACGCAGTCGGGGCTCTGGACGTTTGCGCTATTGGCTCACCCGACGCGCTGGTTGAAGAAGTCGGGCAAGGGACACTTCGTTGGGCCGGGCCGGAAGAATTTGCTGGGTTGCCGCTCGTCCGCTCTGTCAAGTCACATAAAGGCACCTTCGGGCACGTGCTGCTCATAGCGGGTTCGCTTGGGAAGAGCGGAGCCGCGATTCTATCCGGGCGAGCTGCGTTGCGCGGTGGCGCAGGTCTGGTGACAATCGCTACGCCCGACGTGGTGTTACCTACTGTTGCGGCCGGTCGGCCGGAGTACATGACGCAGCGACTGGACTCGACTTCGGAAGGCACAGTTGCATTCAGCAGCCTGGAGAAAAAACGCTTCGCGGAAATCTTGAAGGGCAAAACCGTTCTTGGCATGGGCCCAGGCCTCGGGACGCATCCCGAAACACACAAATTCATTCGCGGTGTCGTGCGCGAGACGCCACTACCTATGATTCTGGATGCCGATGGATTGAACGCGTTTGCCGGCAACAGCGACCTTCTTCGTGACCGGGCATCGAAGTTTCTCGCCCTTACGCCACATCCCGGCGAAATGGCCCGGCTGCTCGGAACCACGAGTGCGGCTGTCCAAGCGGATCGCGTGCCGATGGCACTTGACGCGGCACGACGGTGGAATGCGCACGTTGTCCTCAAGGGCTACCACTCGATCGTGGCTTCGCCGGATGGGCGAACCTTCGTTGCTACGGCTGGCAATGCCGGTCTTGGGAAGGGGGGAACTGGTGACGTCCTCACCGGACTCCTTGCGGCGCTCATCGCGCAATTCGGGGCGGACGATGGAGCGCGCGTGCTCAGTCTTGGCGTCTACCTTCACGGTCGAGCCGCGGAGATCGCCTCGCGCGGCACGGACCTGTCCGGCTTACTCGCCAGTGAGGTGGCAGATGCCGTGCCCCAGGCCCGACGGAAACTGCTCGGGGAGTTACGCAAGGGTGGTTGAAGAGATCATCACACATTCAACGGAAGAAACGACGCGCTGGGGCAGGGAATTTGCCGCCCGGCTGCAACCACCTGTGCTCGTCTCGCTCTCCGGTGATCTGGGCAGCGGAAAGACCACGCTGACGAAAGGTATTGTCTCCGGCCTCGGAGCGGCCAGCGAAGATGAAGTTACTAGCCCGACGTTCACTCTGGTCCACGTCTATGGGAAGGCGAAGAAGGTCTACCACGTTGACCTGTACCGCATCGAAAAATTTCATGATTTCGAGACACTGGGCTTGGAAGACGTTTTCGCCCAGCCAGGAGTGGTGATTCTCGAATGGTCGGAGCGCTTTCCGCTGAAGTCGCCCTGGCCGCAGATGCGTGTTCGCCTTGAGCATCTCGGAGGAGACGCCCGGCGGATCAGCGTTCTCTGACAGCCCACTTACTCACCTGTCCGCTTACTTTCTAGCAACCGAATGACGGCGATTCCTTGCCCACCTTCGCGCCTGCTGCTAGCTTGAAGAATGCCCCTTCGGGCGGAGTTCATGGCCATCGATATTGAGACACCCAGCACGGCGGAAACGGGCCGCATCGAACTTAAAAGCTATAACGTCACGATCCCCATGGGATCGCTGGCCATCGGGGTGGATAACATCCACCACGATGTCTTCCTCAGTCCGAAGTTCGTTCAGGCGGCGCGCGACTATCTCTTTGAGCTCATCCGGCAAAGCACAAGTGCTACATATTTTCCCGGCATCGAGCTTCGCACGACGAAAGGGCCCGACAACGCCGCTTTTCGCAAGCTGCTCACCGAACTGCTCCAGAGCGCGCTAACCCAGGCGAAGTATTACAAGAATATCGAAATTGACCTGGTATTCCGCCTGGCGATCCTCAAATATCTCACCCTGGAACTCGGCAACCAGTTTGCCAACCTCATCTTGGAAGGCAAGGAGTGGATCCGGAAGCGCGGCGAACACTTCGAGCGAAGCCAGCAGGCGCACGTCATCAAGGCGCGTTTGTCAGAGCTGCAATCGGCCCGGCGTGCAGTCATCCGTGGGGTGGGCCAACAAATTGCCTATATCGTTTCCGAAGTGGAAGACAACGTCATCTCGAAAACGCGTCACGCGCTCTTTGGGGAAGATTTTGCTCCCCTGTACGAGCTGCTTAAGAACCGTTTGATCTTCCTGGACGGCGGCAAAGATGACATTTTCTTCCTCGAGAATTACATCCTGCTGGGCAATTATGTCCGCGACCCGGATCGCTTCGAAGCCATGGACGCACTGTTTCAAGAATTTTTGCGCGAAGCGGGCCTTGCCGTTGGCCAGGATCCCGCTCAAACCGAAGCCATTGAAGCGCACCAGACGCTGCTCGAACTGGCCAATGCGATGCGCAGCGAAATCGCGAGCCTGGAAGAGCAGCGCGAAAATATCCGCAAGCGTCTCGATCGCGGCGACGGTTTCCTGACCAAATTCCTGAATTCAACCGACCCGTCCGATCTGAAGGCGTCCCTCAGCGATATCGAGTTGAGGCTCAAACACCAGCAGCTCAAGCTTGAAGAACTCGGTCCGCAGATCGACGCGGCAAAACAAAAACTCGATTTTTTCAATAAAGACTACGAAGGCAAGCTTGGCGATTACCTGAATGAGCCTGAGAATGCGAAACGGCTTTTTGATCCGTCGGTCGGCTCGCAGCAGGAATCACCATTGCGGGCACGAATGCTTTCGCTGCTGCTGGAGCGCTTGGAACAACACGACATTCTGTACCACGTGCTGGCAAGCTACGAAATTCGCCCAATTGCCGCGGAATATAGCCCCCCGGTCCACTTGCAACAGCTCCGCAAGGCGCTTGTCTCCAAAGATGAGCTGAAGCGCGTCGAGCAGGTCCTGAAACAGGTTCCTGCGCGGCGATTAGCCTTGAAACCCATCGAAGAACTGTCCAAGAAGATTCGGCGCTACTCGCGCGAGGAAATGCAAGCGCTCGTGCTTCGGTTCGCCAACGACTTCCTTCGGCTGCGGCGCGACCTTCGCGATGCCGAGCACTTGACCACGTGCATGGAACGCGTTCATTTAGTGACGACCGAGCAGGCGCGAGAACTCTCCCGGTTGAACAACCGCCTCTATGAATGTGTCCTGCAGGACGAGGCCAAGCCCCAGCAGGATCACGTCGTTTCTCACGTCATCATCAAAGCCGACGTGCGCGGCTCCATGAAGATGACACAGGACCTTCTCTCGCGCGGGCTGAGCCCGGCTTCACACTTCAGCTTGAATCTGCACGAACCGGTGAAAAAACTCCTCGACCGATTTGGCGCTAAAAAAGTATTCATCGAGGGCGACGCCATCATCCTCGCAATTTTCGAGACCGAGTCCAATGTCACCTATGCGAGGTCGGTGGCGAAAGCCTGCATCCTCTCGCGGCAGATTCTTGCGGTTTGCAATTCCTACAACGATCGAGCGGCAACCAGCGATTTGCCGCCGCTCGAAATTGGGGTGGGCGTGGCATTTCAGGGCTCCGCGCCGACCTACTGGACCGACGGCGACTCGCGCATCATGATTTCGAAGGCGCTGAATCTTTCCGACCGGCTATCCGGCTCTGGGAAACTTGGCAAGCGCTTGCTTGCAGGACAAAAGACGCTTTTCTCGCTCTATCAGTTTCTGACGGCCATGGAGGGCGCGTCATCCGAGGAACTGGACGAAATCCTGGTGCGCTACAACATGAGTGGAATTGAATTGAACGACGAAGGTTTCAAGAAGCTCTCCGAAGAAATTTCCCTCGACTCGATCGAGACGAAACTCGATCTGCCCTGGGGCAAAGAAAACGTCACGCTGTATTACGGAGAAGTGCCCATGGGCGATTCCGTGGAGTTGCTGGTGCTGCGCAAGGGCCTTGCGCGGCAGTTGCTCGCCGATGGAAAGATCGGCGGGCCCTCCACGCATTGTTACTACGAAGTCTGTACGAATTCTGCGCTGTATAAATTGGTCGCGGCGCTCATTCGAACCCAAGCCGCCGCGATTGAATCCCCGCGTGCCTGACCCCTATACTTTCAGTGGAGGCGAAAGGGGTCCGGTGACCTTCCCGGTCTTCAAAGCCGGCGATTCGGTCCTTCGCGGGTCGAATGGTGGGTTCGACTCCCACACGCTTCCGCCATAAATTCTCCTGAGTCAACGGATTAACCATTCGTCAGTGTTCCAGTTGGGACCTGTGTTCCAATTGAGAGGTTCCCGACCCGCTCCATTGCTTCTCGCTGGCTTTGCGGGATGGCATGTGCGTAGACACGAAGCGTTGTTCTGACATCCGCATGTCGTATCTGTTGTTGCAACACCGGAAGCGGGACTGCGCTTGACCTGACCGGGGATTTTTGTACCAGGTGAAGTGAGAGAGAATTCATCTGAGGAGGAAGACCGGTCATGTCTATCAAGAGATACAAGCCGGAGCAAATCGTGACAGTGCTTCGGCAGATCGAAGTCGAACTAGCGAAC
>DASZZI010000008.1:0-44255 GCA_035544995.1 Candidatus Acidiferrum sp. | reverse complement strand
CGTAGTCACACGTCAATTACACAGCTTTTCTCACCCTGATGGCCTGCAACCCAAAGGCATCAGCTACTACATTGAACAAGTCCTGAAGGTTTATTCGCTTCACATTCTGGCCCTGGCCTTCCGGATAGCGGTCGCGGTAGGGATGCCGGTCGCCCGGCATCCCTCGCACAAAACCGTACGTGCGCTTTTACGCATGCGGCTTCTACCTCGGAGGACTGGCGAGGAATCGCTCCGTGGGATTAAGGATGCACATTTCGGGCGTATCGTCGCCAACTCGGAAACTATCGGGAATCTCCGACCCTGATATGCGCCCACTGTCAGGTCGCAGAGTTAGTGATCCGGACAGGCCCCCTCCGATCCAGAAACGGGGTCCTGGGAGATCTCCGCTCGAAGCGTATTTATGATGCTTTTGCGGGGATCCAGAACGATCAGGGTGGGAGTCGAACTCCACGCCGAAGATAAATCGATATTAAGGGAGAGAAAACAATAAAGCCCGGTTGCAAAGAATTGGGAATCCGGGCGTTCGCGTGTTCGATGAAAATGTTTTCTTGTCCAAAGTTAGACACCGTAGACCAGTGAGTAGCCCGAGTAAGGGAGGAAGTTGCACAGTTATCCGACGCCGATTCAATGCATTAGATTGTTTTACATCGATGGTTCGGGACCAGGAGATCGATGGTTCAAATCCATTCGCCCCGACCATTTTATCTCCCACTCTCATATACACTTACACTAAAACGTCTTCTCGTTCTGCAGTCACAAGACTTGTCCAACTTGTCCATCTGAGAGCGACCAGAAAACCAATAACTCACGCTAGGACGGCCACTTACGTGATCTTAGTCCTTGGTGCGCAGCCATAGGGTCGGTGGGTCAAGGAGTACAATCACGATTGTATTCACGCGGCGTAGGAGATCGCACGTCGCATGAAGCGTCGCTCGAGTTTGCAGCTGTACAAAGAAACGGGCCGCGACTAGGCTTCACGGGGCAGGGGGCAATTCACTGTGCCCAATTTTGTGCCCTATCTCCATCAAACTCGGTAGTAATCGGCAGCTAATGAGCAAGCGGTGGTATCTGAGCTAACTACCTTCAAGATTAAGGCAATAGCAGTCGATCGCAAGCCATCGCACATCATTCAGGGTCATCCTTTTTAGAACTCATAATCCGTTGGTCCCAGGTTCAAATCCTGGCGGGCCCACCAATCATCTAGATCGATACTGCCTGCTGTTTTCCAAAAGCCGAAAAAATCCTCCGGGATCGCTAGGGTAGCGGTTCAATGGGGTATTCCGTTTCGTCAAAGCCGTCCATGGATGCGATTGGCCATATTGACTGGAGGAGTTGCAAAGTTGGGCGCAGTTCTTGAGGTGCAGCTCTCAGGCAGCGGGCTTACGCGCGAAACCGACTGCGAAAGCGGCGAGAGCACCGATCACGAGCGCCGATCCGAGAACAGCGAGGGCGCGCGGTCCGTTGCCGTGGGCTACC
This sequence comes from Candidatus Acidiferrum sp., assembly GCA_035544995.1. Lineage (GTDB taxonomy): Bacteria > Acidobacteriota > Terriglobia > Acidiferrales > UBA7541 > Acidiferrum. Next base: position 42,779 of record DASZZI010000008.1, on the reverse strand, counting down.
GTCTGAAGCAGAACTCCCAGCGGAAAGAGAACGGAGCCAACCAATGCGCTCATGGAAAGAATAGCTTTGATGCGTTCCGAGAACGTCAGTCGATCAAGGCCAATCCCAAGAACGATCAAGAGCATCGCTAGGCCGAGCCAGTGGCTGTGGACGTCCACTTGCCGGTCGTAAACGTATTTTGCTTGCTGGTATTGCTGAAGGGCCCTCTCGGCGAACGCCGAATTCCGAGCCGCGGCTCCGCCAAACCCTGCGGCCAGTGATGAGCCGATCTCTTCCAGTGCCTGGTGCTCGGCAAAAACCGCGTACCATAGGCCATAGCTCATTCCCCAAACAGTCAGCGCGATCCCGCCCAGCAAGAGAATTTTACGTGCAGCACTCATGCTGCGCCTCCAGCATCCAGCTGGCCGGTGTAACGCACAACGCCAATCCACATCGCCAGAAGCGCCACGATCACGAGCAGGCCCCCCACGTCCGCCAATCCGCCCGCGACAAATCCATACTTCAACTCGAGCAGCACGCAAACGGGCAGAAGCACAGATCCGAGCAAAAGCACGAGCGCCCAGCGCCGCTTCCACGTCTCGCGCAGGTTCACATAGGGTTGAAAAAACGCCAGCAGCATGGAAAGCAGGCCGAACTCGATGATGTGCGCATGTGCGGCGATATTTACCGCCTTGTCGCCCTGCAGTTGGCCGTACGCAGCCAGTCCCCTCTCAACAGCCGCGGCGTTTTGCTTTGCTGCGCCAATACTGATTTGCGAAAGAATCGAATAGTCGAGCGCCTCGTGACGATAGAGATCGGTAGCGGCATAATAGCTGCCGTGCAAGAACCCAAGCAGCACCAGGAACACGCCCCCCGCGAGCAGCAGGCGTCCGGGCGCACTCGCATCGGCGAGCAAGTCGTCTCGTACGGCTGCGCGTTGGACGGCAACAAAGTTTTTCACCAACCCGAAGAGATAGCCCAGCGCCGCAACAATTACGAGCAAGCCGCCGAGATCGGCGAAGATGCTGGCCCATCCGATGGCCTTCAGCGGACTATAAGCCAGCCCAACGTAATGGATCAGGAACACGCATAGAGGCAGCAATCCGGCCCCGCATAGAAACACCCAGGCCAACCGTTTTTTTGTGTTTGCTGAAAGTGCAATCCATGGCCCCAGGAGCGAGAGCATTAACGCCAGGTAGCCGAACGCAATCATGTGGACGTGGGTATCGACTTTGGTGCCACGATTCTCCAGGAAACCACCCACGTCTTGAAAATTCGTAAGGACCGCGGCGCCGTCACCGTCGAGGGCCGCGTGCGCTGCATTCGAAAGACTGGCACCGACCCGTGCTGCATTCTGGTGCAGGACAAATACCGCAAAGATGTCGCCGAAAATCATTCCGATCAGGATCAGGCCGATGCCGCCCAGAACGAGGAGACGACGGGCGCTCGGCGGAGCAAACGTTTCGCTCCGGTCAAATGTGATGACTGGCTCACCAGTTTCCGCATTATGTGAAGAGCTCATCGCTTCCATTGATTACTGGAGCGGAACGCATTCGGTTACGCGCTCGCGCCCGCCTGAGACGCTGCGGCGCTCCCTCGGAAGGCTGGCATCACGCGCTCGGCAAAGAGGTGCTGCGTCTTGATTGATTTCCAGTGTTCAAGTCCACCGAAATTTGAAACGATGGCCAGCTCTCCGATGCCGCCTTTCGCCTGCAAGTTCCGTATTTGGCGGATTACTTTCTCGGGAGTCCCAATGAAGCCAATCTCCTGGTCCACGATTTCATCGTAAGTTAACTTAGTGAGGGATTCGAGCGCCCCGCTGGCGTAGAAGCCATAGCCCTTGGCGCGAAGTTCCGCCTTCTTCGCTTCGTCCTGCAAAGATTCGATCGGCGAGGCATTAAACACCAGGAAATTGTGCAGCGCGCCCTCCACTTCTTTCCGAATCTGTTTTTCGTCTTCGTCCAAATAAACAGGCCTGATGTAAACGATGTTCGGCTGATGACCATGCTGCGCGCAGGCTTTCTTATAGATGCCGAGCGGCGTCTCCAGCACACCCCAGGGAAGCAAAGGCGGCACGAAGATTCCCCATCCGCGCTCCCCCCGGCCATTTGATAGGTGATATCGCTCGTCCCGCCGGTGTAGAGCGGCGGATGTGATTTCTGCACAGGCTTGGGAACGACGGCAAGATCCTTCACCTTGTAGAACTGGCCTTCATAGGACAGCTTATCTTTTGTCCAGGCACCGATCAAAATGTCGATCGCTTCGTCGTAACGTGGCCGGCTCTCCTCGAGGGGGACATTTGAAGGGCCGAAGAGCCAGGCGTGGCCGCGTCCCAACCCGCATTCGAGCCGCCCTCGAGTCAGGATGTCAGCTTCCGCGATTTGGCCTGCCAGCCGCATCGGGTTTTCGAGTGGGAGCGTGAACAAGGCGACGCGAAACCGAATCCGCTCCGTGCGCTGCGCGGCGGCAGCAAAAAGCGCTAATGGATTCGCGGAAATGGAAAACTTTTGAAAGAAATGATGGTCAATCACGGAATAGACATCGAAACCGACCTGATCGGCGTGTTCGATCTGGCGGAGAATCTCCCAGGTCATATCCGCATGGGATTTTCCCGGCGCGGTTTGCATCTCCGCGTAGATGCCGAATCTCATAGCCCCTCCGGGTCTTTCTGTTTTCAGGTGTAAGGATAAATCCGACCACTCGCCTCTGGCCTCGATGAGGTGAGTGCTCTGCCCTGAACTCTTGGCACTTCAAGAATTCGGTGCGGCATGGCTCTCGAAGTCCAACTCCAAGGACATTTAGAAGTTGAGCCTTAAAGCCAACTGGACCTGTCGCGGGTTATTAGCGGCGCGCGGCGTCCCGTAGAGCAGGTTTGGCGAGCCTTCTTGGAAGAACGGGCCGCTCCCGCATCCGAATGCTGTCGGGTCAACGGGGCAAAAGTCCGCCGCACCATAAACGGTGTTAAAGAATCGGACGTTTAGAGTGTTGGAAAGGTTGAAAGCTTCGGCAATGACTTCCAGACTTTTCTTTTCACGGAAAGGAAATGTTCTCGAAATGCGGAAATCAACGGAACGGAAATTGTCCCCGACAAACGTATTACGCGGCTCGATCCCTACTCGCTCGCTGGCAGCGAAGATAGTGCCGTTCGCGTCAAAACCAGCGAATTTCGTAAAGCGCATCGGCGACTGGACCGTCGCAATCAAGCCGAAGAGAAAATCTCGCGTGAAGGCGTTCCATGTCTTCGGCGTGCTCACCGTTCCGTTCAGAACAAGGCGCTGCCGAACGTCATCCGAGGAAAGTGCGCGTTCAGCTTTGAAGTTATTAGTGTCCTGCGGAACCAACACGAAGCTCGGGTTTGGACCATTGTCAATCGACTTCGACAACGTATAGCTGATCCCGTAGGTAAAATTGTGGGACAACCGCTTGTTCACGTTCAACAGGAAGCCGTCATACACAGAATCCCACCGCGACGTTGCTTCTAAGTAAAAACCCCAGCGCGGATCACGTGTTCCCGGAGTGAAGGGACAGGCAACAGGAACGGCGCAATAAAGGTTCTTTGGACCAGTGCGTCCCTTTGAGTCATGCAAGGTAACGACGAAGGTCGGATCCGGTTGGTTTACGTTGAAGAAGCTTCCCAGATGCACGCCCCGTACATGCAGGAAACTCAGACTCACCGATGTATCCGGCAGCGGTTCGAATTCGATGGCCAGGCTGCCCTGGATTCCGTACGGATTCTTATGGCCCTGCACAAACCGCACAACGGTGGCGTCCCCAAAAAACCCGCATTGGGAAAGCGTCGTTTCCCCTGGGAAACACACGTTGGGAAATGGGACCGCATCGGGATATGTGCCCGTGGTCATGAGTTGTGATAATCCGATTGCCGTGATCCCCGGACCGCTGGCGAAGGCAAAAAGCCGCGTATTAGCGGCAAGTGAATTCTCGAAAGGACGGCCGGGATACTTACCGAGTGTTCCGCCGCAGGAGGGTATCTGACAGTCAAGGAGAGGAGCAGGGATTATCCCGTGGAATAAACCAAATCCCGCGCGGACAACGACATTGCGTTTTGTGCCGACGCTATAGGCTAGGCCCACGCGAGGATCAAAGTTCTTCCATTGCGTGTTCAGGACATTGGAAGGCCACCTTTCCCATTCCCAGCGCAGGCCTCCATTCAAGGTCAATCGGTTTGTCGCGCGCCATTTATCCTGAATGTAGAGACCGTCGTAGGAGTGGTCGAGCGAACCTTGGGCCTGATTGTGGATTGCAGCTGTGTACCGCGTGCCCAGGAAGACCGAGGTGTTGAGTGTTTGCTCCGTGAAGGTAGGCCCTTGGAAGCGCTCAAAAACAATTGCGCTGGGATGCTGGCAGCCCGCTGCGATGATTCCGCGTGTACATCCGGGCACAACTCCGTCGTTACCGAGGTAGGCGCCGAGATTGGGAAAGTCCGCTTCAAACGGATAGAAGAGCGGAAAAGATTCTTGGGTGCGTACAAAATTGTAATTTCCGCCAAACTGAACGGTGTGCCTATTGAAACTGCGCGTGACATTATCCACTAGCTCAAATCGCGACTCGCGGTAAGAATCCGGATTACCGCGATTTACGCCAGTAGTGAACGTGTTCGCTAGCTCGAGATGTGGTTGGGTCGTGACCGTGGGAAAACCGAATGAGCGCCGCGCAAACTGCATGCGCAGCTCATTCACGAGTTTCGGGCTGAACACGGAAGCCAGTGTCCCCGCAATGGATTGGTCGCGGTAAAAACTGTCTTTGAATGCGGATGGGAGGTCAAAACCGTCGTTAAGCGGCGACTGATTGAGAAGACGGCCGTCATTGATGAAGTAGCGGACGAAAAGATTTTCCTTCTCGCCAAAACTGTGGTCGAAACGGACAAAACCGTTGTCCGTGTTGTTGGTGCGCAGGACGCTGCCAAGATTGGGCTCGAGAGGCAATCCGTAGATGGCCTTCACTTCGTTGATGAATTTAATATTGAAAAGAACGGCGGAATTGTAGAAGGGCGATTCGCCCCGGCGCTGAGCCTCATAATTTGCGTAAATAAAGCTCTTATCTTTCTGCAGCGGACCACCGATAGCCGCGCCATATTGGTTCTGCCGCAGCACATGTGCTCCGCTCGCCTGGAGGAGATTGATCGCATCCATCTTGTTGTTCCGGAAATATTCGTACAGCGTGCCGTGCCATTCATTAGTGCCGCTGCGCGTAATGATGTTGACGATTCCCGCAGTGGCGCGCCCGAATTCGGTTGAGTAGTCGGTATTGATGACGCGAAATTCCTGAACAGATTCCTGCGGCGGCGTTCCTCGCTGGATCCCCGAAGCGGTGGATATATCGTCGGCGCCGTCCACGGCGATAAAGTTATAGTGAATGTTCTGCCCGGCGAAGGAAAGTTTCGTCACCGGTTCAACAATTACGTCCGTACTTCCGCTGGTCGTGTCGCCGATCGCCACGGCCGGTGAAAGCAACGCGAAATCGATAAACTCGCGCCCATTTACTGGCAAGTTGACGATTTGGCGCTCGGTGATGACCGTGCTAACTTGCGTCCGGGTCGGCTCGACCAGCTCGGAAGTGGCTTCGACCTCCACCCTTTGCGTAACTTCACCAGGCGACAACGTGAAATCCAGATCAGCGGCTTGGCCGACCTGCAAGGTAATGTCCTTCGTCTGGCTGCGGAATCCCGTGAATTCCACGGTCACTTTGTAATCACCAGCGGGAAGCGAGGGAATTCTGTATTCGCCCGTCTCCGAACTTTGCGCACTGCGAGAAAATCCCGTCGCCGTATTCGAGACGGTGACCGTCGCCCTGGCGACGCTGCCGCCTGAAGCGTCGATTATTTTCCCCGACAGTGTGGCATTGACTGCCTGGCTCCGCGCAGAATTTGGTAAAATCAACAAGAAAGCCGCTAGCAAAACGGCCAGAAGCATCTGGAGCGAATAATTCCACTTCCTGCTCATCACAGTGCACCCCCAAAAATTGAACTTCTCAAACCGAGCACTCAGAACCGCATTTGATACGTTCCTGCACCATTGATCTTTGTGGCTTCGTTCCGGCACTGCTGAAAGAGCAGCTTCGCGACCTCTCTGGCAGATGCTTGAGGAACTTAGCCACAGGGCACCGTGGGTAGAAATAGCGTGCTTGGAATGAGGGCAAAGCATTGATTACGACCGGGAAGCCATACGGCGTCACCGTGCATTGGCGCTGAATTAGAGATGGCCCCATCCCTCGCCCCGCCCCAACAGAAAAAGTCAAGAATGGAACAATACAGTATGCGGCGAACTTAGACATGTCAAGAGCAAAGAAGAGACCAGTAGAACTTGGGAATTGTTGAACACTTGACTCTCCTCGTGTTTGGGAGCAACATTTCGCACTGCCCCGCACCAGTCGAGACCAAAATATGGAACTTGCTGAGATTAATCGAATCTCTGTCGCCGACCAGGTTGCATCCATTCTCCGGCGGCGGATCCTTGACGGAGAATTGCCTCCCGGGACTGCCCTCCAGGAATTGACCATGGCCGCGTCGCTCGGCGTATCTAGAAATACCGTCCGCGAAGCGACGCGCATACTGTCCTTGGAAGGATTGCTGAAGCGAAACGCTCACCGTGGCGTTGCCGTCGCGCAACTGTCGTTAGAAGACGTAGCTGAGATTTACCAACTTCGCCACCTTTTGGAAATTCCTGCGGTGCTGGCAGCGAAAATGGAAGACTCCGACGTTTTAACGGAAATGCGCACCGCGCTGGAAGGCTACGAGGAGGCGGTTGAGGGCGTGGATTGGGTGAGGGCCGTCCGTTTTGATCTGCACTTTCACACTCTGCTGATTCGCTTTCACCGGAACCGCCGCCTGGAATCTTTTTACCAGAAACTTCTCAGTGAATTGCGGATGGGAATGGTTCTCGTCGACCTCAGACACGACGACCCAGGGGGTCTCGTACCCGCGCATCGTAGAATCTACCAACTGCTGACCAGTGGAGAGACCAACCAGTGCGCCACGCTGCTCGCGCAGCACCTGCGCGATTCGGAATCAAGATTGACGGTCGTGATGGATCAGCGAATCGCAAGAGCGGCTGCCAAATAATTTCAAAGTCGCCGAGGTGGCGAATTCGTGCCGGTTTCTGTAAGCAAATTCATCGGAAGGCAAGCTCACTGGCATTCCTTCGATTAGAAGCTCGAATGGAAGTTTGAGGACTAACGGAAGATGTATCCCCGAGCATTCACATATCATCGAGCTGGCTCCCTCAAAGAAGCAGTGGCCATGCTCTCCCAGCTGGGAGAAGGCGCGAAGCTTCTGGCCGGCGGTCAGAGCCTCATTCCATTGATGAAATTGCGTTTTGCCAATCCAGTCCATCTCGTCGATTTAAATTTTATCAGCGGAACTTCTTACGTCCGGGAACAAGATGGCGCTCTTCATTTCGGACCACTTACAAGGCACGCCGAAATTGAGAAATCGGCATCAGCCGCACGCGTTCCCATTCTGCGCGACTGTGCCGCTGGAATCGCAGACGTGCAGGTCAGAAATCGAGGAACCATCGGCGGCTCGCTTGCCGAGGCCGATCCCAGCGGCGATTGGGCCACTGTTCTGCTGACGATCTCCTGCGAAGTCCGTTGCGCTGGGACGGCAGGTGAGCGCACCTTGAAGCTGAGCGAATTCCTGAAAGATGCCTATACCACGGCACTCGCCCACGACGAGCTTGTTTCAGAGGTTGTCGTCAAAGTTCCGTCGAGGAACAGCGGAGGTGCTTACATAGCCTTCAAGCGGGCGGCGCCTGTCTATCCGACCGCAAGTGCCGCCGTGCAATTGACGGTGGAGGGTGATCGCTGCAAAGACGTTGCAATCGCTCTGGGATGCGTCGGTTTGCTACCGATTCGCGTCCAAGAAGGAGAAGCAGCGCTTCGTGGCCAGCAGATCACACCAAAGCTGATCGAATCTGCGGCGGATGCGGCGCGCGCTGCCGCCGATCCCCAATCGGATATGCGGGGTTCGGCGGAATACAAGCGGCAACTTGTGGGGGCGCTTGTTAAACGTTCGATTGATGCCGCTCTTCAGCGGGCCCGCGGTCACCAGGTGGAGGTCAGCCACATTTATGCCTGAGGCCACGCAAAAAGTTTTCATTCAAGTCCGCGTCAACGGAAAGTTGCACTCGCGCGAAGTCGAGCCCCGGCAATTGCTGGTGGAATTTCTTCGCGAAGACCTCGAGTTGACGGGCACGCACATCGGATGCGACACGACCTATTGCGGCGCCTGCACGGTGTTGATGAACAGCGCGGCCGTGAAATCCTGCACGGTCTTCGCGGTGCAGGCCGACGGGGCTGAAATTACCACGGTGGAGGGGCTGGAGAAAGACGGCGAGCTTCACCCAATTCAAAAAGCGTTCGGCGACTGCCACGGTCTCCAATGTGGCTACTGCACGCCCGGTCTGATGCTCTCTGCGCTTCAGTTGCTCAAAGACAATCCCCATCCGGACCAAAAGCAGATTCGCAAAGCGATAGCGGGAAATACCTGCCGGTGCACCGGCTATCAGAATATTTTCAAAGCGATTGACACCGCCGCGGCGGCGATGAGGAGTTCCGGCCATGGCGATTAAATTTGGCGGGGACTTCGAAGTAGCGCGCTCTCCGGAAGAGGTGTACGACTTCCTGACGGATCCGCATAAGTTCGCGCCCTTGCTCCCGGACTTTCAAGGGATGGAGGTGCAGGACGAGCGCCATTTTGCGGTGAAGGTGAACGTCGGCATCTCCTACATCAAGGGGACCGCGAATGTGAAAATGGAGCTTGCCGAAGCCAGCCGCCCCAACCGCGCTCAATATAAGGGGCAGGGGAGCGTCGCGGGCGGAAATGTGTCGCTGACGGCAAGTTTCGATCTTGTTCCGGCGGGCGGCGGTACGAAAGTCACCTGGCAAGGCGAGGCGCAGATTTTCGGACGCTTGACTTCCGTGGCGGGCGGTCTGCTGGAGCCGCTCGGAAAGAAAAATGTGCAGAAGCTGATTGATGGTTTGCAAGCGGCGTTGCGTTGAGGCGATATTCGCTGCATCGAGAAGAGAGGCGACTTGAGCGCGGGAACGAATAACGGGGGCTGGGTCGGCAAAGGGCTGCCGAGGAAGGAGGATAACCGTCTCCTGCGCGGGCGCGGCAAGTTCGTCGACGACATCAAGCTGCGCGACATGCTGTATCTGAAGTTCGTGCGCTCTCCGTACCCCCACGCAAAAATGACCAGCCTCAACACCTCCGCGGCGGAGGCAGTTCCCGGTGTGGTCTGCACGCTGACGGGCGCGGAAATCGCGAAACAGACAAATCCCTTCATCGAGATCGCTCCGGACCCCTTCGCGCGAATTAAAGATTATCCGCTGGCGGTTTCCAAAGTGCGCTATCAGGGAGAACCGGTGGCCGCTGTGGTTGCTACCTCGCCGCAGATTGCCGACGATGCTGCAGAACTGGTGCAAGTCGAGTACGAATCTCTAGACCCAGTGATCGACGGCGAAGAAGCCTTGAAGGATGCCGTTGTGCTTCACGAAGAAGCGGGAACGAATCGGGTGTGGCGCGGCGTCTTCGAATACGGTGACATTGAAAAGGCGTTTCGCGAAGCGGTGCACATCGTGCGGATCGACAAGATGCATTTTCACCGGTTTTCCAGTACGCCGCTGGAGAACAACGCGGTGATCGGTCAGTGGGACCCGAGAGACGAACACATCTACTATTGGTGCAACAATTCTTTCCCTTCGTTCGCGATGCAGTTCATCGCGGCGCACCTCGGCGTCCCCATCGACAGGATTCGCGTTCAGACCTTCGATATCGGCGGCAGCTTTGGCATCAAGATCACCAGTTATCCGCAAATGTCGGTTTGTGCCCTCGCGTCAAAAAAAGCCGGCGGCCGCCCCGTCAAGTGGATAGAGACGCGCTCCGAGCACATCATCTCGAGCGCGCACGGCAACGAGCGGACCTTCCGCGACACACGAGTGGCACTGGACAAGGATGGCGTCATCACCGCGATCGACTCGCGCCACATTGATGATTGCGGTGCCTATCCGCGCTATGAGCCCCTCGGTTGCGTGATCTGGGCACAGGTTTTTCCGGGCGTTTACCGCTTCCGGAATGCGCGCATCGATTTCAGCCAGGCGGTAACCAACAAATGCCCCGTGGGACCGAACCGCGGCTACTCGCGGATGCAGCATCTGTGGTTCCTGGAGCGTGTCGTCGATATTTGCGCGCACCAATTGGGCATTCCTCCAGACGAGATGAGGCTGCACAACTACATTCGTCCCGAAGAATTTCCCTACACAACGCCAAATGGCTGCGTCTACGATTCCGGCAACTATCCCAAGATGTTGCAGGTGGCGAAGGAGCAAATCGGCTGGGAGGACTGGAAGAAGAAGCAGGCCGCAGCGCGAGCGGAAGGACGCTGGGTGGGGATCGGAATCGGTACCACGCTGGATTCCGGCACGAACAATTTTGGTCAGTCGCAAATCGTGAATCCCAATGCGCCATTTTCGGGGAATTCTCAGGGCGCAAACTGCAAGCTGGATATCTATGGCGAGGTTGTCGTTGCTGTCGGCTCTTGTCCGCAAGGCCAGGGTCACGAAACCACCGCAGCGCAAGTTGTCGCCGATGTCCTCAACATCCACCCGGACCTCGTTACCGTGCGCACGGGATTCGACACCGAACGCAACGTTCATACCGGGGCTTCGGGCACGTATGCGAGTCAATTTGCGGTCTCGGGTCTGTCCGCCGTGCACGGCGCGGCGCAGAAACTGAAGACCGAGATGAAGCGTCTGGCAGCTTTCCTCCTTGAATCAAAGGAAGAAAATCTTGAATTCGGCGTCGGGCAGCAGGGGCCACAGATTCTCGCGAAAGACAGCGGAAAGTCCGTCAACTATTGGCGATTGGCAAACATCGTCAACGTAAACTCTGCCGTTCTTCCCGCCGAACTATACGAACTGACATTGAATTGCCGTTACATCTGGCGCGCCCCGTTCAAGGTTCCCGACACGGAAAAGAAATACGGCAGCTTGACACTGACTTACGCGTCACAGCTTCACATTGCCGTCGTGGAGATTGAGCGGGACACGTTCATCCCGCGGATTCTGGTCTACGTGGCGGTCGACGATTGCGGAAAAGTCATCAATCCCCCGATCGTCGAGGGTCAAGTTTACGGCGCAACAGCGCACGGGATCGGCGCCGCATTGCTGGAGCGCTGCGTCTACGACGCGGTTGGCAACATGCTCACGGCGACGTTCAGCGATTACACTCCGATCACCTCCATGAACATGCCAAACGTGAAATACGCTCATATCGAGACGCCGTCTCCGCACAGTTACAGTGGCGCAAAGGGAATGGGAGAAGGCGGTGGCGCGCCGATTCATACAATTTCCGCCGCGCTGCAAGATGCCCTCTTTTCCAGCGGAATTGTCGTAAGCGATTCCTTCAACAACGCGGACACCTTGTACCGCGCGATAGTAGCGAAGGAAATCTATCAGGCGGGTAAACTGGTCAAGGTAGAAAAAGGAGCGTAACGCCGCACGAATATGAAGCGAGTTTGCATCGTCGGATGTGGCGCCATCGGCTCGCTTTACGCCGTGCATCTTGCGCGCGTCGTTGAGGTCTGGGCCTTTGTTCGCCGGGAAGAACATGCGCTCGCCCTCAAGCGCGATGGATTACGTGTGAGCGGCAAGCACGAATTTCACGTCTCTCTTAAGGCCACGTCGCGCCTGGAAGAAATTCCTGACTGTGACCTCGCGATCGTTGCGACAAAGGCAAGGCAAGTCGAGGAATCGTTTGCGCCGGTCGGACATCACTTCAATCACGGCGCTGTGCTTTCCGCACAAAATGGTCTGGGCAGTGAGGAACTCATCGCCGAGCATACCCGCGGCCAGATTATTCGCGGCACAACCTTTATGAGCGGCACACGCCACAGTGACACGCATGTGCAATATGAATTGGACACGGCCACTTGGATGGGCCCGTTTGAGCCGCGGCACACACCCTTCGCGGTGGTCAAGGAAGCCGCCGAATTGATCGTCGCTGGCGGGTTGAAGGCCGAAGCACTCCAGGATGCCCGACCCGCGCAGTGGTCCAAACTGATCTTCAACGCTTCTGTCAACGGCGTCTCCGTTCTTACCGGCCTGCCGCACTCACCGCATTTTGCCGATGAAACCCGGCCTGCGAGCCTGGGACACTTGCTCCGCGATTTGATCGATGAAGGGAAGCGCGTGGCGGAAGCTGCCGGAGTGAGGCTGCACGAAGATCCCTGGGCCATGAACAAAATCGGCGCGATGACCAACCATCCACCATCCATGCTGTATGACGCGCGCCATCAGTTGCCCACCGAGGTGGATTTTTTGAGCGGAGCGATTGCCCGCGAGGCACGGCGCGCGGGAGTCTCTGCTCCGCTGCACACGGCCGTCTACCAGTTGATCAAAGGCAAGGAAGCTTCCTGGACCTACAAGGAAGAGAATAAAGACGCGGTGGTCGAAAATGGCGTGGCCCACTGACATTGCCAAACTCAGCCGCGTCCGCGCGCTGATGAAGGAGCAGGATCTGGATGCGCTCGTCGTCCGCGCTCCTGATAACGTCGTCTATCTATCGAATTATTGGTGCATGAAGGGCTATGACGCTCTTGTTTTCCCGTGCGAAGGCGAACCCACACTGATCGCCCTCGAACCGCAACTCGCCGAGGCACAGCGCAACTCCTGGACCAAAGACATCCGCTTGTTCAAAGGATACGACGAGAAGGATCCCCGGCCGCCTCAGTACCGGTCGCTTGATTCGGCAATCGGTGTCTTGAAAGAGCGCAGCCTGACGAGAAAGATCGGTATTGAACTCAATATGGGTACGCAGTCTGCCGATCGCATGGTAGGCGAACCGACAACACCGACGCAGATTTTCTTCGATTCCTTCCGCAAAGTTGCCGGCGAGGTGATCGATGCAACGCCGCTGCTGAACGAAGCGCGCGCTATCAAAACTTTGCAAGAAATCGAGCGCATGGGCTTAGCCAATGAACTGGCAGCCCTCGCCATGGAGCATGTCCGCGACCACATCCGACCGGGGATGAAGGAAAGCGAAGTCGGCGCGATGTACGAAGGATTCGTTCATGGCTTGGGTGTCGGCTACAAGGGAAAAGTGGAAATGGCTCGCGCCTTCACGCTCGTCTGGTCGGGAAAGGGAATTGCGACCTTTACGGCTACCGGTGACCGTCCTATTCAGGAACACGAGCCCACGTTGCTGGAAATCTGGGTATGTGTGGATGGTTATTGGACGGACTTAACCAAGAATGATTGTCCCGGCGACCTAACAGCTGAGTATCACCGCCTGCTCGATCTCTTGCTGAAGGTTTTCAACGAAGCGGCTTCTTATGCGAAGGATGGCGCGAGCTTTCCGGAACTGGATCGCTTGACGCGATCGCGGATTGCTGAGGGTGGTTATCCCGGTCAACCGTCGCATCCGATCTGTCACGGCGTTGGAGCTCGCGCCCACGAACCGCCCTACGCGCATCAGGCCGGCACGGGAACGATTCGAAAGGGAATGGTTCTGGCGATCGAGCCGGGGATTTACTGGCCGGGCGGCGGCGGCTTGCGGCTGGAGGACAATTTTTGGATCACGGATGCGGGGAATCAAAAACTCTGCTCGTATCCAGATGATTTTCGGCTGGCGCGTGCCGCCGGCCAAGCGAGATGAACGCGTGACGACCCCGGCAAGAAACGTGAATCCGGCATCAGGCCTCGATCCCAAGCTGGTCGAAAGCATTCTCGCTGCCGTCCGCGAAGAAGAAATTGTCGCGATGGCCTGCGACGTCATCAACATTCCAAGTCCCACGGGCGAAGAGCTGCAAATGGCGGAATACATGCGTGGCGCGTTCCGGCAGTTGGGCTTGACTGTGACCTGGCAGGAAGTGGAAGAAGGGCGCGCCAACGTCGTTGGCCGGTGGACCGGCTCCGGCGGCGGGAAGAACCTGATGTTCAATGGCCACATGGACACGTCGAACACGGGTCGCGAGGAATTTCTTACCGGCATCGGTTACAAGCCACACGCCGTCGTTAAGGACGGTGTCATTTACGGCCTCGGCATCTACAACATGAAAGGCGCACTCGTGTGCTATACGCATGCGGTCAAAGCGTTGCACCGCGCCGGCGCGAAGCTCAAGGGCGATGTGATCATCGCGGCCGTCGCCGGAGAAATCGAGAAAACGCAGTGGGGCGAGTACAAAGGCAAGGAATATCGCGGCTACGGCTACGGCACGCACTACCTCGTAAATCACGGCGTGCTACCGGACATGTGTATTCTTGGCGAGCCGACAGACATGCACGTCGTGCTGGAGCACTTCGGTTCGATGTGGGTGCGCATTTCCTGCTCCGGAATATATGTTCATACCGCATTCTGCGAAGGCCGCGAAGAAATGAACTCCATCCGCCGCATGCATGAACTGATGGAGACGATTATGCAGTGGACGGCCGCGTGGGAGAAGAAGGCGGCCCACGGCGGAAAGAAGGCAATCGTCAATCTGGGCGGGATTCGTGGCGGCCACCCCTGGCGAGCCAGCCGCACACCGGAAAGAACCGATCTGTTTCTCGACGTGCGTGTGCCGCCGACGATCCCCATGAGCGAGGCACGCCGGGACATTCAAGCGGTTTTCTTCGATCTCGAAAAGAAGCATCCGGACTGGGGCCTCGAATTCGAAACCTATGTGTCCGTCCCAGGCGCCCGCATCGTGGAGGACCATCCTATGATTGCCGCCATTGACGCGAATCACGAGCGAGTGATGGGCAATCGTCCTGAGCGGGAAGTTGTCACTTGGTGTTCAGACGCCAGCGTTCTCAGCCGCTATGGAATCGAAACCGTGAATTATGGACCCTCCAGTGGGCCGCGCGATGCGGAAGGTGAAAAGGTTCGCATCAAGACGCTGGTGGATATCACCAAGATCTACGCACTGACCGCCGCGGAGCTTTGCGGCGTGCAGTGACCTGCTGCTCGGAGGAAGCCGTTGCCAAGCCAAACGGAAATCAACCGGCGCTTTAAAAACATTCGCAATGCCATGCTGCGTGAAGGCCTGGACGTTCTCATCGTCTGCGGCAACCAGTACGCCGGTTTCGAAGGCGCAGTCTTTTATGTTTCAGGATTCGAGATTGTTCACCGATACGTCTACGTACTGATTCCTCTCGAAGGCGAACCAACCCTCGTATTTCCGCGCGAGGCCCGTTGGATCGGCGACAAAGCCAAACCGTGGGTCAAAGATCAAGTGTGGCCTGACGTCCCCGGTCGCTGGCTCGCCGAGCGAGGCACCGAGAAGAAGTGGAAACGCGTCGGCGTGTACGGGATGAGTTTCGTGATGGCCGTTCGTGATTACCGCGAACTGGCCAAAGCTTCCTTCGAACTTGTCCCCTTCGATACGCCCTTCGACATGGTACGCGCGGTCAAGAGTGAAGAGGAACTTGTCGAAGTGCGCGACTCCATGGATATAATCCTCGACGGCTTTTGGGCCCTCGTCGCGGCGTACGAACCGGGCAAGACGGAAGCGGAGATCATGGCACCCGCCGTGGAACGGTTCTTCGCGCGCGGCGCGGGTCCCCGCATGATGAATATTCTGCTTTCCGGCACCCATGGTGAAGCCGAAGCCGCCTTCAAGGTTCCAGGAAATCGAGTAGTCGCTGCAAATGATCTTTTACTCTATTCGCTGGAGGTCACCGGCACGGGCTGTTATTGGGTGGAGTTTTCGCGGCCGCTCATTCGCGGAAAAGTCAGTCCGCGTACGCAGGCAATGGCGGACGCTTACCCGGAAGCGTTGGAAGCGGCGCGCAAGCTCATGCGCGCCGGTGAACTCGCCAGCAATGTTCATCGTATAGTTGCTGAAAAATTCGCGAAACATGGCTTTGCGCTTGGGCACCTCTCCGGCCACAGCATTGGCACCACCATGCTCGAATATCCCGCCATCGGCGCGAACAGCGATGTCGTTCTTCAGGAAAACATGATTTTCTCTTTGCACCCACAGGTTGTGGATCAGGGCGGAAAAGTGTGTCTCTACACCCAGGACACCTATCGAATCGGAAAGACCGAAGGGGAATGTCTCGCCGATGTGCCCTGGAAGTTCTTCACGGGCGAAGAGGCTGCGCAGCGAGCCGCGTCGTAGTCTGTGTTAACGGTCAGAATGAATTACACGCCGATTTGATCGAACAAGCGTGCCAAGAGTCGGGGGTTCAAGCGGAATGAAGATTTGTGTCATCGGGTGCGGCGCGGTGGGGAGCCTCTTCGCTGCACATCTAGCGAAAGCAGGCGAAGCGGAGATCTGGGCCTATGATGTTTGGAAAGATCACGTCGAGGCGATGCACAAAAACGGCTTGCGCATTTCCGGCGCCGCTGAAATGACCGCACGTCTGAACGCGACCAGTGACCCAAAGCATTTGCCCCATTGCGACTACGGCATTTTCGCTACCAAGGCAATCCACACCAAACTGGCAAGTTCCCAAGTGGCCCACGCTTTCGATGAAAAGAGCGCCGTGTGCTCGGTGCAGAACGGCGTGGGCAACGAGGAACTCATCGCTGAGCACGTGAGATACGTCATTCGTGGCACAACATTTCCCGCGGGCCACCCGATCGCTCCCGGCCATATCGGCTACGACATCAAAGGCGACACCTGGATTGGTCCTTTCGAGCCCACGAGCACGCCGATGTCGCGCGTCGAAGAACTCGCCGGTCTTCTCACCCGCGCGGGAATGAATACGATTCCGCTGAAGGATGCGCGCGGCGCGCAATGGACCAAACTCATTTTCAACGCCTCCACAAACCCCGTCGGCGCTCTCACGCTCCTTCATCACGGCGCAGCGACGCGATTCGGCCCGACCGGCCAGCTCTTTAACGAGTTGATTGCCGAAGGCGAAGCCGTCGCACGAAAGCTCGGTATTGAATTGCACGGCGATCCGCGGCAACTCGTCCAGAAAGGTGCGAACGCACCCGGTAAGCACCGGGCCAGCATGTTGCAAGACGTTCTCGCCAAGCGTCAGACGGAAGTGGATTTCATGAACGGAGCCATCTCTCAGTGGGGAGACAAGGTTGGAGTGCCTACCCCGCTCAACAAGGCGCTTTGGAAATTAATCAAGGGTCTCGAGCACTCCTGGCAGGACCCGGACTAGGGGAGCGCAAAGGAACGGATGAGCGTCCCATTTAACATAGGCGTCTTGCAGTTGAGCATGGAACCGGTGCACGAAACCGCCGCGATGGCGAAAGCTTGCGAAGACGCCGGCTTCGACGCGTTCTGGATCGCTGAAGCGTATCCCTGGTGGCGCAAGCACGGGTTCGAGGCGCGTTCTTCCACGGCCATCCTCGCTGTCATTGCAGCACAGACGCGTCGCATTGAACTCGGCTGGGGCATTATCTCGCCGTACACGCGCCACCCGGTTCAGGTGGCCATGGAAGCGCGCGTGATGCAAGACCTGGCGGGCGAACGATTCCTCTTTGGCCTTGGCGCCTCCAAAATTTTCATGAAGGAAATCGGCGAAGGTGAAGGGGAAAAAGTCGGCCCCGCCACGGTGATGCGCGAAAGCATCGAGATTATCAAGGGCGTCCTCAAGGGTGATGCATTCGAATATCAAGGTAAGGTGTTCGCCGCCGCCGTGCCAGCCTTGAAGGCCGATGCCCACACGGCTCGCGGGGTTCCTCGCATTTACGTCGCGGGAACGGGGCCCGTTCTCCAAAAGCTCGCAGGCTCCATCAGCGATGGCTTGCTCACCGCAAGCATTACTACGCCAGCCTTCGTGCGCTACTCCCGGAAGAATATGGAAGAAGGAGCGCGCAAAGCGGGCAAGGACCTCGCGCAGTTGGCACTTGGTTCGGTCATCGTCGGCAGCATCGGCCGCGATTCCGCCAAAGGAAAAGAAGGCGCTCGCGAACAGGCGGCCATGTATCTCGCCAATAAAGTGCAAAACATCAAGGGATCGGCGGACGTGCTTCTCGAATGCGCTGGGCTAACTTTCGAAGAGCTTCAGCCTGTTGCTGACGCCATGGAAAAAGGCGGACGCAAGGCGGCGGCCAGGGCTGTCACTGACGAGATTCTGCGCAAAGTTTGCGCCATCGCCGGCACTCCCGACGAGTGCATCCAGCGCATCGAAGAGTATCGCGCGGCCGGCTGCACCCATATCATGCTGGAGATTTGGGGCGAAGATCGTCTCGGTCAGGCGAAGCTTTTCGGTGAAGCTGTTCTTCCGCACTTCAAAAAGTAGCGCACCGACAGTTTTCGCCGCATAATCGGAAGTCCCTTTTCCTTTTTGGAGCTTTCATGCGACTCGTAACATTTGAAAATCTGGTCGGCGCGTCCCGCATCGGCGCCTACGTCGGCAGCGGACAAATCGTCGATCTCAATTCCGCTTGCGCTCTCTATCTGCGCGACCACCAGCACGAAGCCGCCTTCGATCGACTCGCGAACGCTCTAGTTCCCGCGAACATGCGTGCCCTGTTCGAAGGTGGCGACACCAGTCTGAACGCTGCTCGCAACGCTCTCGACTTCGCCTTGCAGCGTGGGAACGGGGCTTCCGGTTGCCACGGCGAACCAGTCTTCTACGATGTTTCTTCCGTCCGGCTGAAAGCGCCCATCGTTCCCAAGAAATTCTTTCACACCGCAGGCAATTTCCGGGAGCACCACGAGGAAGCCACCAAGGCAGGTTTCTCCCATCCAGTCATGCCGTGGATTGTTTTCTTCCAAAACGTAGACGCGATCATCGGCCACGAAGAACCAGTCATTTTTCCCGAGCATCTGACGCAAGAGCTGGATTACGAGCTCGAGTTGGCCGTCGTGGTAAAGAAGAGCGGTAAGCACTTCACGCCGGAAGAATCGGCGAGCTACATCGGCGGCTACGTGATTTTCAACGACATTACCGCGCGCGATATCCAGCGTCGCGAAATGAAATCTGGCGTTTTCAGTTTTTGCAAGGCCATTGACACGTTCTGTCCCCTCGGCCCCTGGATCGTGACCGCCGATGAGATCCCTGATGCGCACAATCTGGCGATGCAGCTGCGCGTCAATGGCGAACCGCGTCAGAACTCTCACTCCAGCAAAATGTCCGTCAAAATTCTAGAAATCCTCTCCCACTATTCTCCGATGGGTTACAGCGCGGGCGACGTAGTTTCTACAGGCACCGTGTCCGGCGTCGCCGCCTTTTCCGGAGATCCAAAGGCGTGGTATCTGAAGCCAGGTGATGTCATGGAGTGCGAAATCGAAAAAATCGGCATTCTCCGCAATCCGGTGATTTCCTGGGAGCAGGCCTACGGGAAGAAACCCGCCGCGCTTGCCACGCAGGAATCGTACCGTTAGGTTTGCAGTTATGAACCCCTCTCACAATTCGACCATCTGGGTCAGCGAACTCAACGCCCGCCCCGAAATCCGCTCCGCCTTCCCCGTTTCGACCGTTCGCTTTTACGATACGACTCTACGCGACGGCGAGCAGACCGTCGGCGTCGTCCTCTCGCCGCAGCAAAAGCTGGAAATCGCCCGCAAACTGGACGAGTTGGGCGTCAGCCGCATCGAAGCCGGCTTTCCGCGCGTTTCCGCCGATGATGCCGATGCCATCCGCCTCATGCTCAAGGCCAATCTGAAGGCGGAGCTTTGGGGCTTCTCGCGCGCCGTGAAGGCGGACCTGGAAGAGTTGGTTCGCCTGGGTTTGCGAGCTTCTGTCATCGAAGCTCCAACAAGCAATATCAAATTGCGTGCCTACGGTATTTCCGCTGACGAGGTTCTGGCTCGTGTCAAAGATGCCGTTTCGTTCGCAGCGCAAAACGGTATACGAGTGGCGTTCTTTGCCGTGGACGGCACGCGATCGCGGCTCGAATTTCTGAAAAAGGTTTATCTGTCCGCGCTCGAAGCCGGTGCCGAGGAGATCGTCGTTGTGGATACCATGGGCGCCTGCGGGCCCGAGGCTGTGGAGTTTCTAGTGCGCCAAGTTTGCGAATGGGTCGGCCCGAAGATTCCCGTTCACTTCCACGGCCACGACGACTTTGGCATGGCGACCGCATGTGCCATTGCCGCCGTCCGTGCCGGCGCCACTTGGATTCAAGGAACAATCAATGGTATGGGCGAGCGCGCCGGCAATGCTGATATCGGCGAAATCGCTCTCGCCCTCCGCTGCCTCTATGACGTGCCAGTTGCGTTGGATCTCAGCAAAGTGCGCGAAGTTTCTGAACTCGTCCGCCGGTCCAGCGGTTACGCCATGGAACCCTGGAAGCCGCTCGTCGGCGAAAACCTTTTCATGCGCGAGAGCGGCGCGGTGGCAAGCCAGTTTCACATTCCTGAGGCGATCGAGCCGTATTCTTCGGAGTTGGTCCGCGCGGATCGCCGCATCGTTCTGGGTAAAAAGAGCGGTCTGGACAGCATTGACCTGAAGGCCAAGGAACTCGGCTTGGCGATCTCCGCGGAACAGCGGGCGCCGATTCTCGCCGCCGTAAAAAAGCGCGCCATCGAAAAGCGCGGCTTAGTCACCGATCAGGAATTTCGCGAGATCGCCCAGCGACTCACCGCCGTCGCGAGCTAGCCAAGACACAGAACGACGCCGCATGGGGCTTCTATTAGCGCACGCGCCGCCGCGCAATTCTGTTTTGTGTGGGATGGGTGCCCCTGTGGCGCGAAGCTTGTCTCAACGTTCCGCAAATTTTCGGAGGGATGAAATATCTTGGACGATCACCGTCGATCCCTTTACCTGTAGCAGTTGCCTCTTCTTGAAATCGGAAAACGGCCAGGTCACTGTCTCCCGCGAAGAGCCGATCATCTGGGCCATCTCTTCATGAGTCAGGGTAAGTGTCAGGCGCACCTCGCCTTCGGTTTTTCCGCCGTCGAATGATGCTTGCTCAACAAGAAATCGCGCGCATTTCTCTGCTGCGGAGTGGGACAAGCAAATTGTACGCATTTCGTTGATCGCCAAGTGATAATTCTCGCTCAGCTGCTGCGCCACGCGAAGCGCGGCTTCACCATGATCGCGCAAAAACTCAAGAAAATCGTTGCGTGCAATGAAGTTCGCATGCGCCGGCTCGAAAACCTCCGCTGAAGCCTGGTACGGCTGACCGGAAACGGTGGCGATTGACGGCGTACTCGGAAACAATGGACAACCACTGTTGAGAGGCGCCACTTGCACGGCTCCCGCGCCTTCACCAGTCAGCATATGGCCGAACATGGCTGTTTGGATGTCAGAAACGCAGACCCATCAAGTGATTAGGACGGGGAACTACGCCTTTTTCGTTCACCGGTTCGAAGGTCGGCTAGAAGGTCTAGACTCGGGAAGCCCCGGCAGGGATCCTCTCGGGAAACCGGGGCTTTCCGTTTCAACCGAAATGTTGCAGCGATTGACTTGTCTGACTTCTCCATCTCGGAGCGGCCCGAAAACTAGCAAGTGACGCCAGGACAGCGACTTAAGTGGACCTATTGCCTGGTTCGGGACCAGGAGGTCAGTCATTCTGTTCCGTTTGTTCCGGTTGGCCGGAGTAGGTGGCTGCAACGCGTTGAGGGCACAAGCCTTATTTAAGTACTTGTCGTTTCGATCCCCACCGCCCCTACCAACCATCCTTTTTCCCAACAACAACTTAGCAATTTGTCAAGGCGGCAAAAGGCGGCAATAAGGGCCTCAGGGGTGGCACCAGTGGCTCGAAAGAACGAATCCCTGCGGTGTTGCGCGAAAGTCGGTTGCTGGGCATCCGTTGCACGTCCGACCACCGCCAATGCATTGGTTCACTTCCCAGAACTCCGTTTGCGCAGGTATCGTAGATCGAGTCGCGCTCCTCTCGGAAGGAGGATTGGGATGCGTTTTCAAAGACGCCAACTGCTTCGGATCCTGTCATTTGCTTTCGGGTCAAACTTCATCTTGAGCCGGAACCAACTCGGCATAGCCGCGCAGACAGCCATACAGCCAATGATCTCTCCTCCCCCAGCGGGGGCAGCTGTTAGGCATGGGTTCGCTGGAGGAACGGAAATGGAAAAAGTGACGGGAATCGGAGGACTGTTCTTCAGAGCTCACGATCCGACAGCGTTGGGGCGTTGGTACCAGCAACACCTGGGAGTCTCGCTCACACCATCGAGCTACGAGGAATCCGTTTGGCAGCAAGAGGCCGGACCCACCGTTTTCACTCCTTTCGCTGAGACGAGCAACTATTTCGGGGATGCCCACAAGGTCTGGATGGTGAACTTTCGAATCCGGGATCTCGACAGAATGGCAGCCCAGCTACGAGCCGCAGGAATCGCGGTCGAGATTGACCCGCAGTCTTATCCCAACGGCCGGTTCGCCCGCCTGCATGACCCTGAGGGAAATCCGATCGAATTGTGGCAACCTACAGGACGAGACGCTCCACGCTAGGTTGCTAAACAGTTCAGGACTGTTTCTGGATTTCTCCTGAGTTACGGGGAAGCCGGAAGTAATCCCAGCAGACCCGATTCGCGCCATTACTTCCGGTTGGCCGACCATCCGTCCAGAATCGGCGGATTCGCCGAGCACCAAGGCAGCACGAAGCTCACACCGCGCGGGCATCCAATCAATGCGACCGAGTCGGAGCGCAAGACTTTCGAGGCGGGGTTCAAATCCATGCAGCAGGGCTTTACCGGAACGCTGGACCAGCTCGCTGATTGCCTGGCGAAGGCCTGAATTTTCGGAGCACATGCCCGGCTGCTTGCACGACGGAGGCTGTCCGAATCTGGACAAAGCATCCCAAAATCGCGCAATGCGAGGCATAAGACAGCCTGGGCGGATTGGAGTAACACGATCACAGGAAAGAGCTTAGATTGATCGGTACGGTGGATTGCTAATTGCATTCCTATCTTCGACATCAGTTCGCTAAGATGAGGCAAAACGGATGCAAAGCTAGTGGTTGCTTTTATCGCTTGGGAGACTGACTTCCGGGAAGGAAGAGCAAAATTATGTCATTCGTTAACGATCTGAGAGTTGCGGTCCGCTCGCTCGCTCGAACCAAAGGGCTTGCGGTCACGGTGGTGCTGACGCTGGCGCTGGGCATCGGCGCCAACGCCGCCATCTTCACGCTGGTGCGCGGCGTGCTCCTCAAGCCTCTCGTCAACCGCGACGAGGACCGGCTGATCTACATCCGCCAGAGCGCCCTGGGCATCGGCGACGACAACACAACGTTCTCCGTGCCCGAAATCCAGGATTTGCGCGCCAGCGTTAAAACCCTGAGCGCGTTCGGCGATTTCTCGACCATCGGTTTCACCATGATCGGCCTGGGTGAGCCTCGCGAAGTTCAAGCTGGCGTCGTCGGCGGCACCTACTTCGAAGTCATGGGCCTCCACCCTGTCCTCGGTCGTCTCATCGGACCTCAAGACGACGGTCCCAAAGCTGCGGGCGTCGTCGTTCTCACGTATCGTTTCTGGACGACCACTCTTAAGAAAGATCCTTCCGTCATAGGCAAGACCCTCCGCCTCGGCAGCGGCCCCATGGGCGATCGATCTGCCACCATCATCGGCGTCCTCGAACCCTCCGTCCCATATCCCCAAGATACCGAAATCATCGCCAACGTCGTCACCAGCCCGCACCACCTCTCTGCAACCATGGTCACCGGCCGCGTCCATCGCATGACCGAGCTCTTTGGCCGTCTCGCTCCCGGTGTCACCCTCGATCAAGCTCGCGCCGAGTTGCGCTCCGTCTACGGGGCCATGACCAAAGAACATCCCGAAGCATATTCACCCAAAGCGGACTTCCAGATCGGGGCCAAGCTGCTTCGCGACGAGATCACCTCGGGCGCCCGGACCGTGCTGCTGGTGCTGCTCGCAGCGTCAGCGCTGGTCTTCATCGTCGCGTGTTCCAACGTCGCCAACCTGATTCTCACGCGGACGGTTCGCCGCGAAGGCGAGCTGGCGATCCGTGCGGCGCTCGGCGCAAGCACAGGCGCGCTGCGCCGCATGCTGCTGGCCGAAAGCCTTCTGCTCTGCGGCGCTGGCGCCGCGCTCGGTGTAATGAGCGCGCAGCCGATGGTGGCCATCCTGGCCCGCTACGCCTCGCGCTTCTCGGTCCGCGCGCTCGATTTGACGGTCGATTCCAGCCTGCTCTGGGTGGGAGCGGCGCTGGCCATCGTCGCCGCGGTGATTTTGGCGTTTGTCCCGCGCCTGCCGTCAGCCGACAGGTCCAATGGCCTTAGTCTATCGAGCGGCAGCGTACGGATCACTGGCAGCACCAGCCGCCGCCAGCGGATCTTCGCAGTGACACAAATCGCTGCTTCCTTCGTGCTGCTGGCCGGCGCAAGTATGTTGATCACTACGCTGATCGCACTGCAAACGGCGCGGACGGGTCTCGACACGCGCCACGTCCTCGCCATCAACGTTCCCGCTATGTCCTACGGAAAGACGCCTCAGCAAGTGGTCGATTTCTACAAGGAATCAATTCGTCGCATTGATGCGCTACCCGGCGTGAACAAGACCGCTTTCGGCATGGTTGTTCCCTGGCGCGATGGCGGCTTCGGTCCCGGCCTCCAGTTCTCCGCCGACGGTCATGTTCATGTCCCCGGCGAAGAGGATCCTCGCGCGCATATGCGTGTCATCTCTCCCGGATTCTTTGCCGCGCTCGGCGTTCCCATCATCACCGGCCGTGATTTCAACGATCTCGACGGCCAAAGTAAAGATCCCGTTGTTATCGTCAGTGAGACTCTCGCACAGCGCATGTTCCCCAATCAGGATGCCGTCAATCGGCATGTCTATTGGACGGATCCCGTCCTGAAATTCGTCCCCGGGATTAGCGCCGCGCCGCACCGCATCATCGGCGTCACCGCCGATATTGACGACGACCACGTCGTTCCTGGGCCCATCCTCACCGTCTATAGCACATTTGAAGAGGGTCCAATCTTTGGCGGTCGCCTTTTCATCCACACCGGTGCAAATCCTTATTCGCTCGTCACGCCGGTCACGCGCGTTATTCGCGACATGTCCGCCGATCAGCCCATTGAGCACGCTGCCACTCTCGAAGACGTCCGCGCGGAGGTGCTCACGCCGGACCGTTTGAACTCGCTGGTGTTCGGCGTGTTCGCGGCTGTCGCGTTGGCGATTGCGTTGGTTGGCGTCGCAGGCGTGCTGGCGTTTTCGGTCAGCGCGCGGACGCGCGAATTCGGCATCCGACTGGCGCTTGGATCGCAGCCGCGGCATCTCCTGAGAGGTGTCATCGCAGAAGGCGCCGTGATGGCTGCGGCGGGCGTCCTCGCAGGCGCGGCATTCGGGTTCGTGGTGGCGCGTTTGGCGGGCAGCTATTTCCTGGACGTGAAGATGCCGGGCGCCTTGCCCGTGGTCCTCTCTGCGTTCGTGCTGCTGACGGCCGCAGTCGTCGCGTCGTGGCTGCCGGCCGCCCGCGCCGCGCGCATCGACGTCATGCAGGCTCTTCGCGCCGACTGAAATGCACAGGGCGATCCGCCCGCCACTGCCGAAGGGATTCGAGCTGCTTCGCTCCAGTTCGTGAGAAGAATCAGCGGCTTTAACAAATCGTCAGCCATGCGCGTCGATCCAATAGCAGCGTTGAGATACGAATAGTCCTTCGCACAAGAGATCGCGATGGTCCGCAAATCTGATTCGTGGACATTCCTGGCGATTGTCCCCGAGTAACGGCTTACTCGGAAACTATTACGGTCCAGAAGTCCCGTTCTGGGAAGTTCCGAATCGGGGCGAATCCAGTGACCGAGCAGGCGTGCAGGGAATAGTAGGGCGGAAGGGAAGTCAATATTTTTGATTACTTCCGCTTACATGACCATCCGTCCGAAACCTCGTCTTCAGCTCTTGCGCCCCTTAGTATTAGCAACCAGATCTACTCCTCCTCAAATGTGTGAAAAATAGCGTACGCTATCGTGCGTCACCCTTCTCAGCAGTCTTCCGGGAACTGGAATGCGGACGGCAAACACTTCCTCTTTTCAGGTTGCGAAGGGTGCAACTGTAATCTTTGGGCCAAGCGTGGAGCTGGTTTCGGCGTTCGCACCAGTTCAAGGGCAGTTGCTGGGGGCGGGAAGGCCTGCAAATCGAGCCCGGATCCAACTGATCTGTTCACTAACCGAGTTTCCAATGACTGCGCTCGCATTGAGGTCCGGATATTTGACAAAAAGCACGCGATCTTTCTGTTTGCACAGTCGCGCCACGACAGTGGCAGTGAGGGCTGATGGCACTTCAGGATCCGCTTCGCCGCTGATCAACAGCAACGGACCGTGGACAGGCTTCCCGCCAGGCGTGTTCCTGGTGAAAAACTCTTTGACGTACCGGTTATTCTCCCAACCAGGTTTCAACATTTCATCGGCTGCAAGCTCCGGCCCTAAACTGGCTTCGCAAGCATGACGGATGTGTTGGTACAGCGGGATCGCCTTGTCAGTCAGCATCTCCTCAACTCGAAACTTGGGGAAGACAGTCTTAATTCCCTGCGCCAAAAATACGAGCATGCGACGGGCGGGCCCCTGGGCGAGGCGTTCAAAGATTTCCTGCGCTTCCGCAACCCCTGAAATTGCGATGGCACCCAGGTAGTTGGGATCGCCAACTTCACTCCCGGCTTCGGCCACCCCGACGGCCGCGAGACCTCCCTGAGAATACCCCGCGGCCACCCACTTGGTTCCAAGCTGCGGTAACGCGGCACGCGCTGCCGGAATGGAGTAGATCACATCCAGCGCATTGGACCGCATATCCAGGGCCGCATTCGGAAAACTGGTTCCCAATCCAGCGTAGTCGGAGGCCACGACGGCGTACCCGAGGCCGACGTACATCGAAAGTAGAGGTCCCTCGTTCAGGTTTCTCAGTAGCGAGGGAGCACATTGCCGGGCGGAACCGATGAAATCATGGGCCCAGGCGATGACGGGCCAGCGGCCCGCCGGCGGCATTCCATCCGGAACCAGCACGACGCCCGATACGGCTACATCTTCTCCGCTCGGGGAGCGCGAATGATAGAGAATGCGAACGGCTGATATCTTGTATGGCAGATCGTACTCGCCAAACGGCTCGGAGCGGATCAGTTCGCCCGGTTTGCCAACGGGCAGCGGATTGGGCGCGTCATAGAACTTCGTCAGCGGGAGCGTGCGCGGCGCGTGAGAGGGCTTCGCCACGGCAGGCGCATGGCTTTGAGCGAACGCCGTGGCACCCGCGAACAGGGCCGCTGCCCATAAGACCTTGAGGACTGGCGGGAAGATTCTCATCCGCACGCGGCCGAAACCAGGGAGCAAAGATTTCAGGAAGAATCTCGACGTCCGGATATCGTGCTCCTGTCTCACGCAAGCCGCAGATTTCACTTCGCCATGCGGGTGACCGCATTGGCCAGGAAATCCACGAGGGGTTAGAGGCCCCAGCAGCAGTTCGATCCACGAAAATTGCTTCTGTCAAAACCTCGTTTCAAAATCCCCGGCAGAACGGGCTTAGGGAACGCTGGGTCGGAAGCTACCGACGTGAGTTGCTGGACCACATCATTGCTCTGAATGAGCGGCATTTTATTCGATTACGCGCGCTACTACCACGAAGCCCGAACGCAACTGGGACTACCTTAAGCCTTCCAGGCGATCATTATCCCAAGAATTACGGGCAGATAGATCACTGAAGCATAGACGACGCGGCTGGCCAGGACTTTCGAGGTGGACCTCGCCAGTCTAGCCACATGATAGAGCAGGAACGCTCCCGCCAGCGCCATGGCAGTCAGATAAACCGGGCCACCGCGACCGGCCACTGGCAGCATCGTTGTAACCACCAGGATCAACGTGAAGCCGACAATCTCTGCACGTGTGAAGCGGGAATCACGATCAAAATGGGGCAACATCCGGTAGCCGGCCCGGGCATAGTCCTCACGATACATCAAGGCGATTGCCAGGAAGTGGGGGAACTGCCAAAGGAAGAGTATTGCGAAAAGAAACCATGCCTGCCGGTCGATGTGCGCGGAGGCTCCCGCCCACCCGATCAGAGTCGGCATGGCGCCGGGGAAAGCGCCCAGAAGCGTGCATAGGGGCGTTTTCCTCTTTAGCGGGGTGTAGACGAGAAGGTACGAAAGCAGCGTTGATATTGCAAGAAGGGCGGATAACCCATTGACTGCAACCGCAAGATAGAGCCCTCCGGCGACACTCAGCAGAATCCCAAACAAAAGAGCCCCGCGAGCATTAAGCCTGCCCGAAGGCAGAGGCCGGGTTGCGGTGCGGCGCATCTGGCCATCCCAAACCCGTTCCATCCACTGATTGAGGGTTGCGGTACCGCTGGCAACCAGTACCGTGCCCACGAGTGTGTTAACCAGGCCGGCGACCCTGAAATGTCCACGGGAGCCGAGATAATAGCCTGCCGAGGTGGTCATCAGGATGAGCAGGTTTACCTCGGGCTTGGTCAGGGTGTAATAATCCCGAAGCTTGGAAGTGAAACGATCCATCGCGCTGGGCTGCGTTATCGCACTCGTGGTTATCATTCTGTCCTGTTACAAATTGCGGTCAGATTCAGGCGTGTAATCGACCTGTTTGAACTGATTGCGTTTACGATAAGCAATGACCGTGACGCCGACCCACATAAACATTGGCGGAACGATGAGCACCAGTATCCCACTGCGCAACGCCTCAATCATTCGAGCGCCCGCGGACGCAGCCTGCGTATAGCAGAGCGCGCAGTTTTGGGAAAAAGCAGGGAGAGGCAGGGTAAGCATGGCCAGTCCCACTAGCGCGATACCAATTAGCCGAAGCGGCCTTTCAATTTTCATCTTCTTTCCTCTTGACCAGTGTTTTCATCTCAATGTTACTTTGCAAAAGGCGCACCAACCAGGAGCCGGAAGCTGTCGGTCCACCCATAATTGATCGTCGCCAGCACGAAAAGTGTAAAGACAGCGACAAACAGGATAAGGCTGGGCTTTTCCATCGCCAAATGCATAAAGAACAGGATTCCCAGCAGCGCCCCGATTATGGCCAATGACAGCATGGCCAGAAGCATCTGCGATCCGCCAATATGTTGATAGGCAACAACCACCTCTAGCGCCGGGATGACCAGCATGCAGAGATAGACTACGAGGTATTTGCCCACTCCGCTCTGTTTTTCGGCTGCATTCATATGACGTTTCCTCTCCGCGTCTCGTCCCTCTAGCTTGCGACGTTCAACAGATAGACTAACGGTACGACGAACATCCAAACGATGTTGATAAATTGCCAAAAGAGACCGCAGTTCTCGATATCATCGAAGCTATAACGGCCGCGCCGATAGCCAAGCCCCACGATGATGAGAGCTATTAGACCAGCTATGACGTGCAAAAGTTCCAGACCCGTGACGCTGAAATATGCCGCGCCAAACAGGCTGGTACCCCACGGGTTCTTGAAGAGCGTCACGCCTTCACCAATCATACCTCCCCATTCACGAATATGCAGGAGGACGAAAATAACGCCTCCCGCGAGTGTGATGAAAGTCCAGCGAAAGGCCGCCGGCCTGTCGCTGGCCCTAGCAGCCCGGACGCCGAGGAGCATGGTTAAGCTGCTGGAGACAAGGATGAACGTCATCACCATAACGTTGATTACAGTTGAAGAGTGAAAAGGCCTGGGCCAGTCCGGAGTGGCATTCCGCAAAAACCCGTAGGCGACCAGGCATGCGGCAAAAGTCATTATGTCGGCGATGATAAACAGCCACATCGCCAACTTTTTTGCAGGAATCGCAAACGGCGATGGCTCCATTGCCGGGGTGTGTCCTCCCACGACTAAATCGGCGTGGCTCACGGCGCCTCCTATCATCGAGTGCGTTAAAGCTTCATCCAAAGCAGCAAAAACAAGTACAACCAAAGAACGCCCATGAAATGCCAGTAGTACGAGGTCGCATCCAGCGTGCTCCGTCGCAGGACAGATTTACTGAGTTTACGTATGACCCGGACCAACCCGCCGAGGCCGCCCAGCACATGTAGCGCATGCACGGCGGTGAAGACGTAAAAGAAAGAGCTGTTTGGGTTGGTGGCCAAATACAGCCCCTTAGACCTCAACTGCAGCCAGGCCATATACTGGCCAGCCACAAAGAGCAAGCCGAGAGACAGAGTTACGTACAGCCAGCGCCCCGGGCTCGCAACCTGTCTCTTCAGGCCGCCCATGAAAGTAGCAACACGGCGGCGCGCTACTTCGAGAGTAACGCTGCTGATGAGGAGCAGGAGCGTGCTGAGGTAGAGGATAGAAGGCAACGTTAAGTGCCGCCAATCCGTCGACGAGCCTTGGCGCACGATCAGCGCGCTGGTGAACGCGGCAAACGACATCGTAATCGCCGCGATCCCAACCCAGATCGCGCTGCTGGACGGCGGCGGAGAGTATTCTTCGACCGCCCGCAAGTTCCCGTCAGAGGGAACCAGGTTTCGCCAGCCGCCATTGCCGGAATTTCCCGCTTCTGGTCGCGCTGGCAGACGACGAACTTCGGTTTTTGGCGGTTCGTGGACCGTGGTTGCCATAACTTCTATACTCTCCCTCTTTTCATTCCAGCATTATTCCCGCATTCCAGCGCTTATTTCTTCTCTCCCGCAATTTGCTCCGGTGAGTTCTGCATGACGTAGTCTGCGCCCGTAGAACTCTTCACGCCATACTGATAGGGATCGTGATAGACGACCGGGTCTTTCCCGCCAAAATTGTTCCATGGTGGAGGCGACGGCATGCTCCACTCGAGGCTCGTCCCTTCCCACGGGTTGTCCGGAGCCGGCGCACCCTTGAAGCGGCTGTAAATTAGGTTGTAGATAAAAATGAACTGTACCGCGCCAGTGAACAGCGCAGCAACGGTGATGAATTGATGCAAGGGGATGAGCGGCTTGAGGAAATCATCCGTGAACGACGCATAGCGGCGCACGTTCGCAGCCCAGCCGAGGTAGTGAAACGGCATGAAGATGCAATACGTACCGACGAATGTGAGCCAGAAATGGACCTTTCCCAAAGTCTCATTCATCATCCTTCCGGTCATCTTCGGGAACCAGAAGTAAGTTCCGGAGAAGATCCCAAACATAGCCGCGACGCCCATGACCATGTGGAAATGTCCCACAACGAAGTAAGTCGCATGGAGCATGATATCGATCGAAGGCTGAGCCAGGAAAAAGCCACTCACGCCGCCGCTGACAAACATCGAAATAAAGCCCAGCGCAAACAGGGAAGCCGAGTTGATACGCAGCTTGGAACCATACAGACTACCGATCCAGATCAGGACAAGAATGGTCGACGGAATGGTGATCATAAGCGTGGGGAAAGAGAATGCCAGCGAGGAGAATGGATTCATCCCGCTGACAAACATGTGGTGTCCGTAGACCATGTAGCTGAGAAAGGCGAGGGCCCAAAGAGAGTAGAGGATCGCCTTGATACTAAGCATGGGGCGCCGCATATTGGTAATCAGAACATGGGTTACGATCCCCATTCCGGGCACGATGGCGATGTACACCTCAGGATGTCCAAAGAACCAGAACAGGTGCTGCCAAAGCAAAGTCGATCCACCGGAATGTGGCAGCAGTTGGTCGTTGATGACTAGACCCGACGCGATGAAGAAGCTGGTTCCGGCGACATGATCCAGAATGAGCAGGACACACGCCGGCATTAAAACGGCGAACGCTGTCAGACCCATGCAGGAGGTGATGAACCATGCCCAGGCGGTGACCGGCAGGCGCGCCAGAGTCATGCCCTTGGTACGCATATCAAGCACCGTCGAGATGAAGTTCAAAGCGCCCAGCAACTGGCCAATACAGAAGATGCCAATGGCAGTTGCCCAAAGGACCTGTCCGGTGCCTTGTCCGGGCCCGCCAACCTTTCCTATAGCGCTGAGCGGGGCGTACGCGGTCCAACCCGAGAGCGGTGGACCATCGCCAACGAAAAACACGGAAATCAGGACGCAGAAGGCGACGAATGTGGTCCAGAAGGACATCATGTTGAAATGGGGAAACGGCATGTCTTCCGCGCCAACCTGGATGGGCAGAAAATAATTGCCGAAGGCCGCGAATGGTGCGGTGGTGAGCACAAAAAAGACCATGATCGTCGCGTGCATGGTCATCAGCGACAGATAGTATTCCGGCGTGATCAGGCCATTCGGCGCGCCAACCTTTGAAAGCAGTTGGAGGCCCGGGATCGCCGCATTGGTCCACCCAAGGTGTATCCGCATCAGCCAGGAAAGCACCATCCCGGTAACGACCGCGACCATGGCAAGCGCGTAATACTGCTTGCCAATTACCTTGTGGTCCAGACTGAAAATATGTTTCCGAATGAAGCTTGTCGGAGGGGCGTGGTGTTGTGCTGCATGTGCTGCTGACATAGCTTGCATGTGCTCACCTCACAGAACAGAGAATGTCTCCCTCGGCGCCAATTTGACCTGACGGGCATGACTACTGCAGGGCTGCTTCCTTCTTCAACCAGTCATCAAAGTCTTCGCGGGACATAACGTCCAGGTAAGCCCTCATGTTGGAATGGCCCAGCCCGCACAACTGCGAGCAGACGATTTCATATCTGCCTGTTTTCGTGGCCGTAAAATGGACCGAAAGATCCAGCCCCGGCACGAAATCCTGGTGGATGCGCAACGCCGGCACGTAAAAGGAATGACTAACATCCTTCGCATGCATGAGCAGATGGATTTCCTTGTTTACTGGAATAGCCATCTCAGCCGTTACGATGTCGTCCCTGGAATCCGGGTCGTGTTCTGGATCAAGGCCGAACAAATTCTGGGTGGCCTCATTGATCAGCTCCGGGTGAAGCGGACCGAACTTTCCATCCGGACCGGGGTAGCGGAAAAAGAAAGCGAACTGTCCGGCTTGGACTTGGATCGGGATGGCGTCGGCCGACGGTGGGTTGAAATATACGGTAGCCCACGCCTTCACTCCAAAGGCTCCCAAGGCCAGAACTTCCGCGCCTACGAGAACCAGGGCGGCAATCACCAAACCCTTGGCGCCGCCCGGGAAAATCCTAATCTTTCCGTCAGGGCGAAAGCTGGAGAACTTCCAGATGAAAATGGCCAAAAGGATCTGCGCGGCAAGGAACAACACTCCCGCTTCGATCGTGGTCTCCGACATCTGCTCATCAATCAAATGTCCATGAGTCGAGACGTCTGCCGGTGCCTCCCATGTATGCATCACAACGGGAACCGCCGAAGCAATTGCGATCACGATGATGGTCAGTGCAAGTAATTTTGCCATGATGCCTCGCCTCCGCCCGATTCCGGTCCGTACGCCACGCCGGTGAACTACAATGCGCTGGAACCCACCGCTAACTCCGGCTGCCCGTGCCTCGCAGCATTAATGGCGTAATCGTGCTTTCGGCCATCCTCGGGAAAATCGGAAGTCAGCTCTGGGCGTTCGAACAATATTGGGCTCAGGCTACAGCCCGCGAAGCAGCGTCGCCTCCCAAAGACCTGATTGCGCTGGCCTCGTCCTTCTCAATATCAAACACAGCGGACAATCTTGTCATCTGGAGCAGGTCGTTTACCCGCTTGTTCAGGTTTACGAGCCTAAGCTGCCCACCCCGATTCCGAACGGTTGTGTGAGTCTTAACCAGCTCGCCTATTCCTGAGCTGTCTATATACTGAACTTCACCTAGGTTTAGAACGATCTTCTTGTTCCCTTTGTCTGCCAGCTCGCGAACGATCTCGCGGAGCATGACATTGCCCTCGCCCAGCGTAATCCTTCCCCTGATATCTAGAACTGCAACATCGCCTATGTGGCGGGTGGTCATTTGCATTTTGACGGGCGTCCGGTTTTGCATGCCGAGCCCCAGCCGATCAAGTACGCCACACGCCGATGTCGCGAGCTCCTTTGATTCCGTGCGAACCACGATCAGCGAACGCCCCTCTTTCAGAACCTCCCGGAAGAAGGCAGCATCTTCGGAACACTTCTCATCGGGAGTCGGCTGGGGAGCTTCGGCGTCATGTGCCATGGCTTTGCCAAGCGCGGCCCCGGTGCCAGCACCAGCAAGTCCAAGCAGTGCGGCTGCACCGAAGCCCAAGGCAAATACTGGTCCGAGGCCGGGGACGAGCAGGGTTGCGGCCACGACCCCGGCCGACATCCCGGCGGCTCCGCCAGTAAAGCCTCCGACAAACGCGCCAAATTCCTTGCCAACCGTCTTAGCCTCGTTTTCAGAACGTGTCAGAAAAACGATGGAGTCTTCCGGCACATGCTGCCTTAATTCCTTGACCGCTTCTTCCGCACGATCACGCGAAGCAAATACTCCGATTGCAGTTTCCATGTGAACCTCCTTGGTAACGGCGACTGTTTCCAAGCGTCTTCGATTTTTTCGCCGAAAAACTCTGTGCGGCTCCGGCCAGAAGCCGGACGCAGAGCACGACCGCTTCACTAATAGGGCTTCGCCTTGAAGACGAAGTTGATGGTCTTTGTCTCGTTGCCCGAAATGGTCACATCTTGCGTTTGTTCGCCGTACGATTCGTGCCATGCGGTTACTGTGTACTTACCCGGTGGCAGATTCGGGAGAGTGAAGCCGCCATCCCCGCCGGAAACGGCGTAATGCGAATTCTTCAGCACCGCGAACGTCCCATGCATCCAAGGATGAACGTTGCATTTCACCGGGATGAACTCCGGCTTGTCGAATTTTTCGGAAAAAGGCGGAGTCCCAGGCGGTTGCGACTTATTCCACTCGTGGTTGATCTTCGCCAAGGGGTGAATGTTGTGAGATGTCTGATCAGCGTTCACGACCTTTAGTTCCTGGTTGACGACCATCGGAACGACGTGCGGCAAATACTGGCAACCTTTCTGTGTGATGCTGACCGCTTGCGCGGGTGGTGAAGACTCATCCGGAGTGCCGGCCGAGATATAAACGATCACATTCCCCAGGGCGTTCCCCGGACCCACAACGACTGTTTCCGTCGTGATCGGAGTCGGATGTTGCGTGGCGCAGCTCGGCTCCTTCGACATATCAATCGGCTTCTGTCTTGCCGGGGTGCCCTCGTAAGTCACTTTACCGCCGATGCTGCCGCCACTCGGCCCCGCGAAGGTAATCGTCGAAGCAGCGAGCACGGACAGCACTGCGGCATAACCTAGCTTCGTTCGCATACTCTTTACTCCTTCCCGAAATCCATCACTTCAGAGCCAAAGTTATTGTTTAATTCCGGAACCCGTCGGGGTGCCGTAAATCTTCCGGGACGCGATTTGCTCCGCGCCTTCCTTGGTGGATCCCCACAATGTCAATTCCGGGCTCTTGTGCGTAACTTGCAGCGTCCGCAAGAAGTGCACGAGGTCCCAAGCGTCGTCGGGCTTAATGACATCGGCAAAAGACGGCATGGGGGTGCCATCAAGGCCGGTCATGAAGATCTTGTAGAGGTCCTGGTTAGTCGCACCGCATTTAAAGCGTGAGCCCGCCGCGAAATTATATGGGCGAATAGGCTGGTCGTTGCTGTCAGTGAGCGTCGATGCCGACGGGCCATCGCCGAAGCCTTCTTGACCGTGGCACTTCCAGCATTCCAATTTCTGGAAGAGTTCCTGGCCATGCTTGATGCTTTCGACAGTGGGCTTCGGTTCCGATGGAACTCGGATCGGATCGCCCGGCTTCTCATTCTTCCACCGAGCCGAGAACGTCTTGATGAAGGCGATCAAATCGGCGCGGTTTTGGTCGGTCAATGTGATCCAAGACGGCATATTTGAATTGTTGAGCCCACGCACCAGGGAGTTATAAAGATCCTGGTCCGTCGGCAGAGTTCCGGTGGGCGTCGAGCGGCACTTAAATGTTCCCGCGACGAAATTTCGCGGCTGAATGTTCATGTACGGCTCCAAGAAGGAGCCCGGTGGAAGCCAATTCTCGCCGTTCCCGTCGCCGCGGAAGCCATGACAACCCCAGCAGTAGCGGTAAAACAGCTGCTTGCCGGAATCCGCGTGGCCGGTAAGTTTGCCGATATGAGATTCCATTTGCTGGGCTGATGCCAGCACCGGCGCAGCCAAGAGAGTGGTGACTACGATCAACAGTTTTGTAAGTTTATTTGTGCGCATCGTTTCCACCTCTAGAACGCAAAGTCAAAACCAATCAGCAAGCTGCTGCTGGTCAAGTCCAGCCCATTGAGGGATGCTCCTCGTTGACGCAGAATCGCAAATTCGTTGTGGAATGCAAAACCTGCGCGGCTGGAGATGAACGGGTAGTATCGATAACCGAACGTCAGCACATCAATGTTGCCGAGATCACCCGGATTCGCCGTGAACGCCTGACGTGACATCCGGATCAGTTCATACCGGTTGATGAAGATTAGTTGCGGGTTGAGCGTGTAGTGGGTTTCAAACAATCCCCCATTCCAGGTCGGGGCTTGCGCTCCGGCCGGAAGCGCAGTGTTTGCTGCTGTGCTGGTGCCCAGGAATGCACTATCCCAGCCGTGGAAGTACATCGTCGTCAGATCTAGCTTCTTGATGTACCACATCCCAATCAAGCCGGCGCGGTAGAAACCTTTGTTTCCGATTCCGGTTCCCGCTACGTTGCCGACGCTAGTGTTGGTCACTGGGTTACCGTTTATGTCCGTTCCGACAGGTGTCGTGGTTGTTTGCGTGTACTGAAAGAAAGTGGGCGCTTGTCCGATATAGGCAAACGCGCCAACGCGTTGCATGCCAAGACTGCCAACCTCAAAACCTTGGCTTGCGGCGAGGAACGTGTCGTATCCGCGGCTTGTTGGCAAGCCTTGCGTACCGTCGTTCGAACTCAGAAGTGACACAGAGTAGCGGGTGCGGTCGTTTTTCGAATGGCCCATCAACTCCACGCCGACCTGATTGTCGCCGATTCCGAGCTTGTAGGTGCTTTCCCCGAATGGCTGAAAGTGATAGTTCTGATAGCCCCCGCCCACCGTGGATAGCGTCAGGGTACGCTTCTCCGATTGCAAGTTGTCCAGTTCAAACTTGCCGACCTTGAGGTTTAGCCATGTACTGCCAAACAGGTTGTCGAAGCGAGTCCAGACCGCCTCGAAGTGGAAAGCGCCGGTATTATCGGAGGACGGCAGAACGTAGAAAGAGAAATTCTTCGCCAACGTCCCAGCTGTATGGAAGTCCAGGCCGGTCCAATCGAAGCCGTGAGTCGTGACCTGAGCCTCAACCGTGGATCCGGGCGTCGGACCATCCACACCCACGCGATTGATGCTTTCACGGTGCCAAATTGGCGTAATGCGGAATGTTACCGGCCAGTAGGCTGGCTGCTGGAAGATGGGGGCATCGCGGTCGTTCCCCATCTGGTAGCCGTTGTCCTTGAAGGACTGCCCGAATGGG
Source organism: Candidatus Acidiferrum sp. (assembly GCA_035544995.1). GTDB lineage: Bacteria > Acidobacteriota > Terriglobia > Acidiferrales > UBA7541 > Acidiferrum. Next base: position 5,711 of record DASZZI010000008.1, on the reverse strand, counting down.
CTCAGTTTGGGCCACGCTTCATGGCAGGATGAACACGGCATCCCGTACTTCCGAGCGAACGCCGGAAGCGCATATACATTCGTTCTGGTAAGCGGAAGCGCGGTGGCGGGGCGACTATCTGCGAGGACAATCGCCAGCAAGAGAAACCCAAGCCAAAGAGTGGATGCTGCCCACGAAATCCTTTTCTGTGCTAACTGCGGCGCCCATTCACGCATACCGCCTCCTCTACGTTTCGATTCATATCAATCGAGGGAGAACATCTGGGGGTCGTTCGGAGAGGGAGGGGCGGAGACAGCAAAACAGAATACACACGGAGCTAACCAAGAACCGTGCGGCTTTACAAAACGTGGATGAGAAAACACGCCCATAGAGAACAGGACCCATCTCTTCACCACGAAAAGAAAGTCCAAATCCTCCCGAGTCCCTGAACCGAGGGGACTCTACTCCCGCAAGAAATGGATTGCAAGAGTTTTGTTAGATTTTATATTTAGTTTATCTTGTCTTTAGAATTGTTGTACCGCGTGAGTGCTGCTTCTACGTCTCCTGTGCGCCGTGTTCCTCCGGGCCTCACTCCTTAGTTCTTTGGACTACTAATAGCGGGCAATCGGATACCGGCCATTTTCGGGATTGACATCCCTCCGCCCTACAGAGTACGAAGGAATCTCGTTGGTCAACCGAGACGCCAGGCCGTGATGATGATGCACCACTGATCGGCCCTTTGAGCTGAAGGGAACATGGAAACTGGCTTACAAGATATGAAACGGAAATTCGTGCCGATCAGGTGTCAATCCTTCCCTACAAGATTGGCCGCGGGGTTGACTATCACAATCCTCTGGCTACTTTCCGGAACTACCTACCTTCACGCCTCAAAGGATCATGCGGCGCCCAATCCGGGTTTTGTCACCGAATTCGCAGCATCAATCGAAGACGTTCTTCAGGCCCTACAGGAAGTGTTGCACGATCAAACAATCCACGGGACGCAGGTCTTCGACAAGGAGCCGACGCTTACGGGCGCGGTTACGGTGGTGTCGACTCCGCTTTTCGAGCCTTGGAAGGTTGAAGGCAAGGTTTTCTACAAGATTCGCACCGATGCGATTGCTCCCCGGCATTTCCGGGAGAGCGCAGATCAAGGAACGATCGCGGTTCGTTATGTTGTCACAAGTGTTAGTCCAGAGCGCACGCGCTTGCGTATTGACGCGGTTTTCGTCGAAACAGCGCACCACGCAGTGCACCCGTCCGACGGTACGGTCGAATCTAGCGAAAGCAAAGTTATTCAGGAGCGTCTTCAGGCGATTCAATTTGCTGAACAGGAAGCGGCTGACGCACAGCGACGTCGCGAGAGTATAGATCTTGTTAGACAAACCTTTACCCGCCAGCGCGAAGATGAGACAGCTCTCCTGGCCGCCGCGCAGTCTTCCGTGCAAGATCTCGAACAGCGCATCAATTCTTTGCGGCATGAAGTAGAAAGACGGATTAAGGCGCCGGGGGCCAGCTTGAAAGCCGCGCCATTTCGTTCCGCTGCCAGCGTGGCCAATCTGGCTGCCTATACCGAGGTTGTCATCGTGATTGTCACGCCCCGCTGGTACGGTATCGAAACGCCCGACGGCCAGCGCGGATGGCTTCCTTTGGACCAACTGGAACTTCTTCCGTGAAGAGAACAAGGTACTGTTTCCGAAAGCCGCAGGTCCTCATCTCATGGGTGTTTCTCATCCTGAGCATTTCGATCCTCCGTCTAGCTATGGCCCAAGCAGTTCCTTACGCTGGCACCTTTGCCAAATCGGAAGAAGAAGTCGACAAAGCATTGAAGGAAATGCAAGCGTACGCAGGTCAAAAACTGCCGATTGTTGATGGTTTCGTCGCCACTGGAGATCAACCGCTCAAACGCTACGAGCGCGCGTTCTACCAGTTCTCAATCGACCTTCTGCCGGCCGCGTCCGGTGGCACCATCGTTCGCGTCACCGCAAAAATCACGGCATGGTATGCCGACCCGGATCCTTCGAAATCAGGCTATCAGGTCATGCCTTCGAATGGGCGGCTCGAACTGGATTTACTGGATCGGCTTAGAGAGAAGTTTGGAAGAAAGTTAACTGCTTCCACTGCCCGATCCGATGTGCAAGCACCCAAGCCGAAGCTAGACCTCTCAACTGGTTTGCCCGGAAGTTCTCTTCCGTCAAGCAGATCTTCTGTCCCGGCCGCGGCGGGGTCGTCCGGAACAACCTCGGGTGTGCCAGGGGATGATGAAGTAGCCGCACTGCGCATAAAGCGCGAAGCCGAAGAAAAGCGCATGCAGCAACTGAACGGGGAGCTGCAAAGCTTGCGGGAAATTCAACGAAACCAAGCGCATCCTTTGAATCTTGTAGTGGTGAAAAAGAATGGTACACCGGTGCTGGCGCGGCCGGCAGCAGGTTCTCATCCTCTCTTCGTGGCCGCGGCCGATGACGAATTCGAATTCCTCGATGCCGAGGGTGAATGGATTCACGTGCAGATTTCCGGTGCGTCGCGCGGGTACATCCGCCGAAGCAGTCTGGATCTGCCGGAGTTTATCGCCGCGCGGCTAAAATCGCCCAATGGGAACGCTGCAAATGAGAAGCTCGACGCTTTCCGCATAGAGCGCGAAGAGAATAGCTCTTTCCCAGGCGATTGGGAGCCGTTAAAGGGAAAGACGGTCAAGATTTATACCGTGCAACCCATCTCGCAGGACCCTAAGGAAACAGACGCGCGAGCCAAACTCGCATTCGCAGGCGGATTGCTCCGGAAATATGCGGCGGAAACCACTGCTTCCAGTCCGGCATTGGACGGGATCGTCGTGATCTTCGATGCGGCCGACGGTGGTATCGTTGGCAGCACACTTCTCAACGTGCAGCAATTGGCAAGCGGCTCGCTTTCCCAGGATAATTTCTGGAAGCACTGTTATCTGGACCCGCCTGACGCTTTCCGGCCGGCGCCTAATCCGTAGGTATCGCTGCAACCGAAGCATGCTTCAGTGAGTTGCACCGCGAACAGACTACAGGCTACAACTTCTCACCCGCAATCCGACTGTGAGTTGATTCCAATGCCCGACGTAGTATCTAGAATCATGAATATAGTGCCCTGCTGCGTGTCTCGGTAACGACGGTCGACGATGTGAAGCGTATCAAACCAGATGAATAACGAACACGATAGTTCGCGGATCTTGCCTCATGAATTCAATGAGTTAGAAGGCCATGGATTTAGGGGATTCTTGAACATCAAGGGGAGAAGGGGCTATTTCCCAGAACCCGGTTTCTAGCCCGCAACTGGCACTTGTCCGATTACCCGACTTATCGTCCACTGGTACACAAAATAAGGAGTTGTGGGGCAAGCACTATAACCTCTGAACCCCTGAAAGTAGTTAGCGCCGCGGAGATGGCGGCAAATAAACGCCGACGTTTTGAATCACGGCTTGCCCGCTGCATCAGCGAGCGGGATGCGGGACCATCCGGCGGGCGTGCGCTGGAATTGGGCGGTCATGGCGAGCAAGAAGGAACCACGCTCCCGGTTCCAGGTGTGGCATTGGATGGAAACGGATGAGCGATCCACTTGGATGATATTGAATGAATTTAGTTCGCCGCGAGCGCGCGTAGAGGTGGCAGTTCCGGCGTGGATAACGAGTGCGGAGTGGCCTGGAATTTTGTAACGCGGTGCGCTTTCGCTGGTGTGGCTGATATGCAAATGGCCGGAGAGGATTAGATCTACACGGCAGCGCGCAAAGCCAGCCATGGCCATGTGCGCGCGTCCGACAAAACCGTGAAGCTCGTGAGTTTCGGGCAAATCGAAGGGATGATGGGAGACGATGACGCGCGTAAGATTCTCGCCGCATGCTTCGAGCCGCGAGCAACTCCGGGCGACCTGCTGGCGGTTAATGCGGCCATTCTTAAAGGTGAGCGAGCGGGCGGTATTGATGCCTACGATCGCGATTTCATCATCGGAGTAGAAGGGCTCGAGGTCCTTGCTGATGTAGCGCTGGTAATTCCGAAGGGGTTTTAGGGCGCGGGCCAGAACGTTGTACAAAGGCACGTCGTGATTGCCCGGGACGACAATTTGCGGGGAAGGGAGAGCCTCCAGAAACTGGCGGGCTTCCTGAAACTCGCGCTCTTTCGCGCGCTGGGTAAGATCGCCGGAAATTACAACGATGTCAGGCCTGGCTTCGGTGACAGTGGCGATCAAGGCCTGAACGGTGGCTCGCTCGATGCGGCCGAAGTGAGGGTCCGATAGATGAGCGACGGTGCGCATTTTACTTAGAGGGAGTTAGGCGCTGCCTCCCGGGACGTTTTTTACGGGCACGATGACGCGCAGAGCGCCGGGATGGGTGAGGTAATTCAACGGAGTATTCATTTGATTTACTTCGCCATCCGTGGAAACGCTTGTCCGGGGTCTCCGCGTCTCGATCGAGAATTGTTTCGTAATCAGAGCATCGAAGTCGCTGGCTTCGTGCAAGCGCCCAAAAAGTGCCAGAAAGGCCAGTCGCACCAGGTCAACACGGCCAGCGCGATTTGCCACAAAGAGGCAGAGCTCGCCCGCGTCGATCCTTCTGCGCTCGCCGAAATTCAAACCTTCCATTTCATATTTATTATTGCCGATGAATACCAAGGGCGTCTTGCGCAAAAGCTCCTTTCCATCCAAGAGCAGGCGAACGCGAAGAAGCGAGTAGTGCCTCAGAACCGAGAGGGAGGCTTGGGCGAAAGCTACCCACTTGTTGCGGCCATTCTTCTTCTGCTGTTCCTCGCAGTGGCGCACGATGCGCGGATAGATGCCCAGGCTGGAATTGTTGAGGAAAATGCGGCCGTTGACTTCACCGACATCCACGGGTACGGCGCGGCCGGTGAAGAGATTGCGAGCTGCGCCCTCGATATCCTGGGGAATGTACAAATCCTTCGCGAAATGATTCAAGGTCCCGAGCGGAAGAACGCCCAGGGTGATGGATGATCCCATGAGCTCGTTCGCCACGGCATTTACGGTGCCGTCACCACCACCGGCCACGATGATTTGGCTATTTTCTTTCACTGCGCGGCGAGCCAGCTCGGGGATTTCAGCGCCGCTGGACGCTAGGAGGATGCGCGCCGGCGTGCCATTTTCAGCAAATATTCGGGAGAGCTTTTCGCGCAGTTCCGGACCCGGGTGGGAGCCCGAAGTGCTATTGAGGATGCAGGTTAAAGCGGAAGACGCCACGTGGTTTCACTGTTTTCAAATCGCAGAACTTTATCTCTGTGCGATGCGTTCGAGCATTGGAATCAGCAGCAGCGAAGGAAAGTCTACCACACACATTTCACCCATCGTGCGGCGGTGCACAAGCTTGATAGCAAGGCCTGCTTCATCGCATGCCCGGTGGAACCAGCACCGAATTAAAACAAGTGTGTTTCTCATTCGTCGTATCGATTCCTCCTCCGTCTAAATCCGAAAACACTAAAGCTAAATGAAGAGTCAAGTCGCAGACTGAAGGTACCGGAAACTGGCTTGCTTCCAAATAACTGCCGAAAACAGGATTCCAACCAGCTAATGGACCCAGTGCCTGGTAAACGCACTTATCGGACAAGTCGTTTTCACTTGTCCGATAATCCGACGCAATATAAAAGGGCGCCCCTTTTGGAGTAGGTTTTGAGTGTTCGCCTCAACCCCTCCAGAAAGGAGCACCCTGTATGGATAGCGTGAAGTATATCGGGATGGATGTTCACAAGGAAGCGATCTCCATCGCA
>DASZZI010000007.1:0-2097 GCA_035544995.1 Candidatus Acidiferrum sp. | reverse complement strand
ACCCTGCCGGAGAGACGCCCATCACATCGCACATGACCCGAACCGGAAACATTTCGCGCTGATCCTCGATGAGGCGGAATTTCATCGCGGCGCTTCCGAGAAAATGCGCAGCGTTTTTTTTAGAATCTCCCGCTCCATGCGCAGGCGCTCGTTCTCGCGCCGCAGACGGGCGTTTTCAGCGGCCAAATCCGCACCGAGAAGATGAAATTCCGCCTCATCGCGGCTCAGCGCGAGACGTTCCCGGTTCGCGTCATGTGCGATGTGATGGGCGTCTCTCCGGCGGGGTATTACGCCTGGCGTGGCAGGCCCGAAAGTCCGCGCAAGGCGGCCAATCGCGCCTTGCTGACCGAGATTTGCCGGGTCCATACGGCGCATCGCGGCCGGTATGGCGCGCCGAGGATCCACGCGGCCTTGCGCGCCGGGGGACATACGGCGAGCCGCGGCCGCGTCGAACGCCTCATGCGTCACCAAGGCATCCGGGCGATAACGCCGCGGCGGTTTCGGATATGCACCACCGACAGCCATCACGATTTGCCGGTTGCCCCCAACCGGCTCGGCCAGAATTTCGCCGCCGGGCGGCCCAATCAGATTTGGCTCGCCGACATCACTTACGTGCCAACCGGAGAAGGATGGCTCTATCTGGCCGCCGTGCTCGATCTCTTCACCCGCAAAATTGTTGGCTGGGCGATGCGTGACCCATGCGGGCGGAACTGACCATCGCGGCCCTGACCATGGCCATCCAGCGGCAGAAGCCGCCGGCCGGCCTGATCCACCACTCCGATCGCGGCAGCCAATACGCCGCCGCCGGTTACCGCAAGGTTCTCGGCGCGGCCGGGATGATCCAATCCATGAGCCGGAAGGGAAATTGCTGGGACAATGCACCGATGGAAAGTTGCTTCGGCACTCTGAAAACCGAACGCGTGCATCAGGCTTGCTACCCAACCCGGGAGGCCGCCAGGCACGACTTGTTCGCCTCCATCGAAGGATACTACAATCGTCAGCGGCTTCATTCCGCCCTCGGGTATATCACCCCCGAACAGGCAGAGCGCCAAGCCGCTTAATCCGGTGTCCACTAAATCGCAGGACGGTCACGACCTTGTTCTCCAACAACCGCAATGTCCAGCGTGCACGGCCCTTGGGGGGCTCGGAACAAGCCAGAGCGATCAGCTTGGCTTCCTTCTCGCCGTCCACATTCTTTCGCAGGTGGAAGCGATCGAACGCTTGACGAGGGAAGTCGAAGTGCTGCGCGCAGACAACGCCAAACTACGCGCCAAGCTCAATCTGCCATCAAAGACGCCCGAAAATTCCAGCACTCCACCGAGCCAGGGACATAAGGTCTCGGGCGAGGAAAGGAAGACGCCGGAGGGAAAGCGGCGCAATTCGCACGCCGGGGGAACTTCGGACAAAGCACGGACGTTGTAACCAACGGGCTTTGAAACGCTGATTTTTTAGAGGTTCAAACCATGCACACGATCGGGAAAGCGACAACCGCCGTCCTGGCAGCGGTCTTCGCGATTGCCATGACAACTTTTTCCAGCCTTGCTGCAAGCGACTTCGAAGGAGTGTGGAAGGTGAAGGACACGGCCGGACAGCCCTTCGAGATCACGCTATCGGGCGGCGGGGCAGCGAAGGCGAGCCGTGGCGAGGGAATGGCCGGCACTTGGAAAGAGGAGGGCAAAACCGCCGTGATCACGTGGAACACGGGCTGGACCACGAAGATCGCGAAAGAGGGCGATCAATACAAGAAAACTGCCTACGGCAAAGGGCAACCGCTGGACGGTCCACCGGCCAACAGCACGGACGCGCAAAAGGTAAAGTAACCGCGCTGCGGCTACTGCACTCGCGGGATGCTACTGTAATATCACCGCTCCGCCTCTAAACCACAACGCAACTCTGTGCCCTGACGCATGGCGCGATCCAGCGAAGACTGTGCCACCCGTACAGGTTCAGCCTGCGCTGACCTGCAAGTCATGCGTTACATGGTGAAGGGACATAATATGCAAGTGCCGCTCGATATCACCTTCCAGAATTCCGAACCCTCGGAAGCAATTCGGTCAGAAGTTGAAAAACAGGCCAAGCGGCTGGAAAAATTCCATG
>DASZZI010000006.1:0-2158 GCA_035544995.1 Candidatus Acidiferrum sp. | reverse complement strand
GTTTAAGGTCAAAGTAAACGTAGTTGCTGGAGAGTTGATCGTCGCAGGGTTCATCGCCTTGCTGAATGTTGCGGTGATAATCGCGGTGTTGGGGCAAACGACGGTAGAGCCGTCCGGCGGAGTTACGGGGAACACTATAGGCGGGGTTAGTTGGTTTCCCGCGCCCGCATTTTTGTCCGGGTCGTTGCACCCGACCACGAGAACGGCCAGCAGGAACGCCGGGATCCAAATTTTGCTAACCTTCAATTTGCGCATTCGCTTCTCCTCTTTACCCAGTCACAAGGCGTTCCAAGCTTCTACCGAGACACAGGAAATCTACGGCAATTTACCGAACTCCATGTCTTGCAGTCTGTTCAATATGGAACACTATGTAACACTATCGAGGCAAAGCTGTCAAACCTCTGCAGAGGTGTGTCGCTGCAAAGTGAGAATGTCCGGTTTGTGCAAAGTAGGAATGTCCGGTTTCATGGGTGGCCGAGGGGCCGATGGAAACGGAGCGCATAGCGTTGAGCCAACCAGAACGGGACCGGTTGAAAGTGCTGCATGAGGTAAAGCAAAAGCATTTGACGCAAGTAGAAGCGGCGCAGCGGCTGAAAGTAACCGACCGCCACGTGCGGCGGATGCTGATCCGCATTGGCGAGCGCGGGGATGGAGGGATCGTTCACCAACTACGCGGCCGGCCATCGAACCGCAAGCTGGCGGCGCCTTTGGAGCAGAAGATTCTGTCGCGCGTCCGTCATCGTTATGCGGACTTCGGGCCCACGTTGGCTGCCGAACATCTGGCCCAGGATGGTTTACTGGTGAGCCGCGAGACGCTGCGGAAGTGGATGATCCAGGGGGCGTTGTGGCGTCCGCGCTCCAAGCGCGTGAAGGCCATACACGTGTGGCGTGAACGAAGAGCGCGTTTCGGAGAGTTGGTGATGCAGGATAGTTCTCCGTTTCGCTGGCTGGAGGATCGCGGCCCGGCTTGCCAGTTGATCGCCCTGATCGATGATGCGACCAGCCGCATCTGGGCCCGCTTCGCCGAGCACGACAGCACCGAAGAAAACCTGCGCACTCTGGGAGGATGGTTGCGACGCTATGGACGTCCTCTGGCGCACTACACCGATCGAAACAGCATCTTTCGAACCACGCGTCCGGCACCGCTTGCCGAACAACTCCGCGGCGATCCGGCACGCACGCAGTTCGGGCGCGCTTTGAACGAATTGGGGATCGCATGGATTGCAGCGCACAGTCCGCAGGCCAAGGGGCGCATCGAGCGGCTGTTTGAAACGCTGCAGGACCGTCTGGTGAAGCAGATGCGGCTGGCGGGGATCGACACCATCGAAGCAGCCAATCAGTTTTTGGAACTGCGCTTTATTCCGGAATGGGAACAGCGCTTTACCGTCGCACCGCGGCAACCACGCAATGCGCATCGACGGCTGGGGCAGGAACATCGCTTAGAGGAAATTCTGAGTGTGCGCGCCGCCCGCAAGGTGGCCCAGGATCACACGGTGAGCTGGGAAGCAAATCGTTGGGGTGTGCCACGGGAACAAGTCCGCGCCGGTCTTCGGGGAGCGCACGTGGAGATCGAGCGGCGGCTGGATGGCTCGCACTGGTTGCGATTTCGCGGCCGCTATCTCCCCCTGCGACACTGCCCCGAACCGCCGCCGCGCACGGCAAGTCCTTCCGGCCTACGGCCTCCAGGCCTTCCCGCGCACAGAGTATCCAAACCACAAAAGCGTGTTCCTCCCTCTCACCCATGGCGGACATTTCTATATGGCAGAAAACCGGACATTTCTACTTTGCGTTGACACTACTTTGTTTTCAAAAGTGAAGCATCTATACATGGCAATCGCGTTCGTGACGCAGGGTTTATTCCTGTTCGCCTGCAGCCGCGGCCCTCCTGTGATTCGTCGCGGAGGCAGCGGCGTTTCGCCGAAGGCTATTGTGCCGCAGGGTCGAGCCGCCTCCGCAGCTCCTGCTTGCGTTCCAGGAGGCGGCGCAACTCGCCGCTCGAACCGGCGACTGCGGCTTGTGTCTCGATCTGTCTCTGCACGGCGGACAGTTCCTCTTCGGCGCGGCGGCGGCGCAGGACGGCCAGGCAGCTTTCGGCTTCCTCCCAAGTGGGCGCGGCGGCGGCTTCGAACGCGATTTCGAACAGCAGACGGCGGTCGCG
>DASZZI010000005.1:0-15855 GCA_035544995.1 Candidatus Acidiferrum sp. | reverse complement strand
AGTGAGCTGTTACGCTTTCTTTAAAGGATGGCTGCTTCTAAGCCAACCTCCTGGCTGTCCGAGCGAATACACTTCCTTTCCCACTTAGCATACAGTTAGGGACCTTAGCTGGCGATCTGGGCTGTTTCCCTTTTGACCACGGAGCTTATCCCTCGTAGTCTCACTCCCGCGCATTTGTCCACGGCATTCGAAGTTTGATTGGATTTGATAGCCTGAGTTGGCCTCTAGTCCATTCAGTGCTCTACCACCGTGGCAATTCACGCAAGGCTGTCCCTAAAGACATTTCGGGGAGAACGAGCTATCACGGAATTTGATTAGCCTTTCACCCCTACCCTCAGCTCATCAGAGCGATTTTCAACTCACACCTGTTCGGACCTCCAGTCGCGTTTAAGCGACCTTCATCCTGGCCAAGGGTAGATCATCCCGCTTCGCGTCTAATCCTACGTACTTGTCGCCCTATTCGGACTCGCTTTCGCTACGGCTCGCTTGCGCTTAACCTTGCACGTAAGATTAACTAGCCGGCTCATTAAGCAAGAGGCACGCCGTCAGGCTTTCAGGAACCGAAGTCCCTGCATGGCCCTCCGACTGCTTGTAGGCATACAGTTTCAGGTTCTATTTCACTCCCCTCGCAGGGGTTCTTTTCGCCTTTCCCTCACGGTACTGGTTCACTATCGGTCGCCAGAGAGTATTTAGCCTTGGAGAGTGGTCTCCCCAGTTTCCCACCAGATTTCACGTGTCCGGTGGTACTCAGGATACCGCTTCGAGTCCGGTACAATTTCCGTTACGTGGCTCTCACACTCTTTGGCCCCGCTTTCCAGCGGGTTCACGTATTGTCCGGTTTGGTAACTCTACTTATGCGGTCCTACAACCCCCAAAGTGCAAGCACTTGGGTTTGGGCTGTTCCGATTTCGCTCGCCGCTACTTTCGGAATCTCTGTGATTTATTTTCCTCCAGGTACTGAGATGGTTCACTTCCCTGGGTTGGCTCATACCCGCCTATGTATTCAGCGGGCTGTATGCTGAGTTCATCAGCACGGGTTTCCCCATTCGGAAATCCCCGGATCAAAGCCTGCTTGCGGCTCCCCGGGGCTTATCGCAGCTTGCCACGTCCTTCTTCGCCTTCTGGCGCCAAGGCATCCACTGTACGCCCTTAGTAGCTTAATCATAAAACTTACTCAAGCCGTCTCCGCTTTGCAGCTTCGACGTTTTGATTCCCGTAGCTCCATACATCCTCGACTCGAGATTTCTCTCCAGCCAGGCTTTCGTTTCTACGATCCTCAAACAATTGATAAGTCCGCCTTTGTTTTCCACAGTTTTGCTCAACTCGAGCAGAACTTGTAATATATCCACACCATGACGTTGCCGCTGACCTTGATCAGCGCGCAATTATCGGCGTGGACTTGCCAGCCTTTCTGTTGTCAAAGAACTTTTATTCCGATTCCATCGGAACGCCCTGATTGCCTCAGGGCACGTCTGGCGGGACTTACCTGTCCGCGTTGCGCGAACTCGCCTTCCAGCTCTGCTTGTCACTGGCCACCGGTCACTGACCACTGGCCCCTGACAAATAAAAAACCCGGCGTCGAGCGCCGGGCTAAACCGCCACATCTTGGCGGCTCTGCGCGATGCTCGACTGATTTCTAGCCTGTGCTCGTAAAGAACCTCACTTAGGATCTACTAAAGATGGTAAGACCCGACTGTGATGCCCCGAATGGCCCAAGTACCCCCGAGTCATTTCCAAGTATACCGGATTTTCTTTATTCGTCAAGCCCCCACCCTAAATTATTTTCGCCTTTCCTGTGCCTTTCTGTGCAAAAGCCGTCGAACAAGGTCCACCCTCAAAGAACTTTGCGCAAGACTCATGGAGCGGCACCAGTAGCACAGGATTCATCTTGTGTGCTTTTGTCCCAACGCCTGCATAACCCGCCCTGGCGGGTCCCCATCCTTGACGGCCTCGTCAAGGATGGGGGTCGCTTGACACTGCCACCTAGGCGTAGATCTTCGGCTGGCGCGCGTCGTTCGCGCAAGCGAATGCGATTACTTTTTGGGTTCGAGGATAACTTCCCGCGCCAGCCGCGTGCCCATCACTTCGCGGATCTCGGAGCGGTCCTTGTATCCCTGCATGGCCTTTTCGTCGCCGCCGAAAAGCTTTTGGAGCAGTGCGTCGGTCTTGGCTTCGTTTGCCTCCAACGTGGCCAGATCCTTGAATTCGACCATCAGCATCAGGTTCCAGTCACCAGGCGTGTGAGCCTCCGTCCCGATGACCTTGTAGGACAGAACGATCCCTTCCGCCTTGAAGGCCTCTTGTTCTTTCTTCCAGTCGCTGGCGAGGTATTTGTCATAGGCGGGATCCATTCCCGGTTTTACCCGGATGAAGGAAAGCTCCCAGACGGTTCCATTGCGCGTAGGGCGAACCATTTGCGCGTAGACCGTTGCGCCGAGCAACAACAGACACACACCTATACCAATCCCCAGGGTTCGTTGCATTTTCATAGTTTCACCTTTCTGTGAAGGAACTGCGTTGACCTGTGTGGACCTGCGCAGACTGTATTGGAGCACCTGTCGAAAGTCAATCCTGGCGGGTTTTGCAAAGGTGGGTTCTTAGCGTGGGGAGGTCTGAAATCCCTAGTTTTCTGCGACCAGCAGATTCAGGAACCGGATGATGTGTGTCTGCTCGCGTTCCTTTCCAGCACTGGCATTCCCGTTCTGCGTGAGCAAGGCGAGCCGCGCGGCCAGGATTCGCAGCGCCTCATCCCGGGGCACGTACACGTTTTCATTCGGCGCTGTTATTATCCAGCCCTTTTTCGTGCGCTGAAGTTCCAGCCGACGCTCTTCCCAGCCGCGCTGCGACTCCATCCGCTCGCCAGAGAGCACTGCCAGGGATTCAATCTCCACCTGCGCCGTGCCCCGCTTGCCTTTGATCTTCATGCCTGTCACCCGCAAATCCCGATAGACGATCAAGGGGCGCCCGAGTTCCTCTAGATTGTCCCCTCGCAGGATCTCTCCCCCGGCGTGATTCATCTCTGCAAACGCCGCAGCCAGGTCCGCCGCCGCAGGTAGCCGCCCTCCTGCATGCAGTATCTTCTCCGGCTCAGCATCCGCGCGGCCCGCGCTTGCCGGTCCGGATTCGCTGCGTTCTTTGACCGCCGTCGCGGGAGCCGTCTTCACGGGCTGCATCGCCGGTCGGTATTCTGCGGCGCGGCCGTCTGCCGCCGGATCCCCCTGCCTCTGCGCTCGGCTCGCAGTTTTCAGCACCGCACCACCGGTCCTCGCCGGGCCTTCCTTCAGATATCGATAGAATCGTGCCCGGCCCCGCGCCCGCCAGTACGGCGAGCTGTAATACTCCGTCTGAGGTCCAGAGGTCACGGAACTGAAAAAGGAGTGCTCTCGCTGATCCACCACAATGCCGACATGCCCGCGCCACACGATCAGATCGCCGGGCTGCGGCTTACTCACGCGCACAAAGCTCTCCGACCCGTCATAGAGATCCAGCGAGCTGGCGTAGGGATATGGATAGCCCGCCTGCTCGTACAGATCGTGTACCAGATGCGAGCAATCCTCTGTGCGCCCTTCGGCTTCGGCGCCTTCCTGCCGCGAGGCTGCGAGGACGATCCCCCGCCCTTCCGGCGTGCTCAGCGGACGTAACTTCGTCGAATAAGGCCCTGCCGTTGGTGCGTATTGCGCAAATCCCACTGAGGCCGTCGCGAGCCACAAAATCGCGGAATAGAATCGTAGCCGCATCCTGCAAGTCTGGCAGAGTGCATTACGCTCCGCGCTGTCCTTGCCGCGAAGACATTACCGTCCGTTCGTACAGGTCCCAGTAGCACAGAATTCATGGCGTTTACCCCGACCCGGTCGGGGTGCCTCTTTCGTTGAGGGCTGGAATCGACGCTGGGTCGTCGCGATCATGAGGGTTGTTTGGGCTGGGGCTGCTCGGTTTTTTCCCAGTAGCACAGAATTCATTCTGTGCACGTCGTCGTGGTCAGGACTGAGTTTGCATCCGATGGCGGGGAGGGTGCGGAGCAGCAGACTGTTGAGGTAAGCGAGGAGGCGGGTGGCCCGCCCTTCGTTTTCCGGAGGGTGGGCAGTTCTTCGCCGTTTTCGTAAATTTGGACTCGAGGCGCAGGCGAATTCCGCGGGGCCACTCGAAGGCCGCTTACGGAAGTGCAAAGAGAAATACCGTCGGTGCGCCGGGGTTCTCGCCGACCCAGAACCCCGAAGGGCGTCCGGACATGACCCCCACGTATTGCTTTCCGGCGATTTCATAGGTGACGATGCCGCCGCCGATAGGTCCGCCGGTGTTGAAGCGGTAAAGGACATCACCGGACACGGCATCGAGAACGATGAAATCGCCCGTTGTCTCTCCGCTGAAGACAACATTGCCGGAAGTGGTCGTTACCGCGGCCACCATCGGACGGGGCGAACGGTAACGCCAGCGAACTTTTCCGCTGGAAGAATCGACGGCGGTGAGCCACCCCTGCAACGTGTCAGCCAACTGGACCGTACCGCCCCAATAAAGCTTTCCTGGGATATAGCGCGCGGTTTCGGCGGCGTAGAAGGTAGTGCACCAGTCCACGGCCCCAACGTAAAGCAGGTTGCTTGCGGGATTGAAAGCGGGTCCGTTCCATTCGACGCCCCCGAGAACGCCGGGGCAAACAGAGATGCCTTCGGGCGTCACAGGCTTATCCACGTCTTTGATAGTGGTTACCGGAGTGGCGTAAAGAGCTTCGTGCGTGATGCGGTCCACTGCGCGCAAAATGCCGTCCTTTCCGACCGTGGCGACAAGGTTGCGTTCCTGTCCATTGACCATGGTTTTGAAAATGGGGCTGACCTGGGTGAGATCCCAGTCGTGCGAATCATTCGGAACGGTTTGTTTGTACCAACGCAGATGGCCGGTATGCACGTCCAAAGCGATAACCGAGTCGGAATAACGGTTGTCCCCGGGGCGAAGCCCGGCAGGCAAGTCCGGAGCAGGATTGGCGACTGCGACGTAGAGTTCTCCTTTCTCCGGATCGAGTGAGAGTGGAGTCCAGACGGCCCCGCCTCCAATCTTGATGCCGGTGGGATTCTTCCAGGTTTGCGAGTTGAACTCATCGATCCCGGGAACAGTCTTGAATCGCCAGACTTCCGTCCCATCGGAGAGGCGAAACGCACCGACCCAGCCGGAGATGCCGTTTTCGCTTGCGGCCGGACCGATCAGAATCAACTCTTCGAAGATCATGGGAGCCATGGTGAAGGTTTCACCGGCCAGCGCGTCGGCCACCTTCCTGGCCCAAATCAAATCGCCGGTCTGTGCATTGAGCTCGAGGAGGTAACCATCCGCCGTGCCTCACACGACGCGGCCATCTTTGATGGCGACTCCACGGTTCGTGTGCGGCCCCAAAGGCTCGAGGCTCTTGGGCTCCCAAGTCTGACGCCACTTCGGGCGGCAATTGGAAGCGTCAAGAGCGATGGTCGTGTGCGCGGTAGTCAGGTACATAGTGCCCTAGTACACGATCGGCCCAGTCTGAAAATTGGCGATTTCCCCCACCTGAAACGCGCAGACTACTTGCAGCCGCTTGGCGTTTGCAGAGTCGATCTGATTCAGCGGCGCGTAGCGCGCGCCGGAATAGTCATGTGTGTGATACAGCCAATCGCGCCCGGAACGAGTTGCCGCGTTGAGTTGTTCTTGCGTGGGCCCGCCGCTTGTGGGAAGGCTCTTAGCGTCACCCGGAATGAAAGAAGGCGGCGGCTCGGGCGGAAGATTCTTGGGGTCTCCAGGGATAACCACAGGAGCCGGTCCCCCGCCGGCGTGCGGATTGGCTGTCCTGCTCTGAACCCTCATGGTCTTAAGCTGTGGAGTGTCCGGCTGGACCGGCTTGCTGCCTGCGGGATAGCCATTCTGCTCGAGTATGTAGGCGAAAATGGCGGCGTGTTGTTCGGCAGAGAGCGATCTGGCCATGCTCAGCGGCATGGTGGTCCGCATGAGAAAGAAGAGATCATCCAGGGTGGTCGTCGAAATCCAATTTTTCTCAAATCGTGGACCCGCCAGAGGAGGCGCAGTCGTTCCCTCGAGATCCGCACCATGACACACAGCACAGCGCGAGGCGTAAAGTTTTTTCCCTTGCACGGCCTGGTCCGAAGTATAGAGGCCGTCTTCGGAAGCGGACACGGCCTGCGCCAACGACGATGGGGGAAGTGCGCAGGAGAAAAACGTGACAGCGCAGAACCAAAAGATTCTGCGCGACCGCAAAATCTCGAAGAGGTATTTGAATCTCATGAGCGATTCCTCAATTGTCTTTTCTAGATGCCTGGGAACCGGAAGCCGAAAATTTTCCAGACCTGATGGGAAGGGGCCGGATTTATGATTTCAATTCCAGCCTTTGCGCAAGACCATACGCCTTCCACCCCTTCGTGTCAATCTCAGACCCGTGGTGACCGAAGTGCGGTGTTTGCACCGCGAACGGATTTACTGGGCCCGCACCATCCGCCCATCCGTACAGCCGCGCCCTATCCCCTTCTCCATCAGCCACTTCCAATTAATCTCTTGACATAGGCAGTACCTATCTGGTAATATACCTCATGAAGTACGAGCCACAGCCCCGCCGACCCTCCGCTCTGACCTACACCCCGCCGTCCCCTTTTGTCTCGCGCTCTTTCGCACTTCCCCATAAAACGCATATTTCGAAGCCCTTTATTTGCCATGGATTACGCACTCTTCACTCTCTCTTGAACGCAAGAGTTAATGACAAGTCTTTTACAATCAGATGGATCCGCACTCTTTCCGAAAACACCGGGGGTGTATGGGGTCTCTTCCCATTCTGGAACTCTCACCTCGCCATCCGCGCTCACCGCTCCTGCAGTTTTTCACGTTTCACGGGCCGGCCCCGAGCCTCTCGGGGTCACCTGCCACGAGTCACTTACTCTTTTAGAATCAACACTTGCAAAAGTGTATCAAAACAAACAACTTTAACTCCCTTTAGAATGAACACTTATGAAAAACAGGGGGGAGGGGGGAGGGGTACTTCGGCTATTTCTGAGGAATTCCCTTACATTTCACCATCCCAGACGAATTTCAGTTCCGCTAACCGACCATCTTTTCTGTTTCTTAGCCTGGAACTCTCAGACTCTTCGGCCCTCGGACTCTTTAGATTTCAACTCCGTTCCACTCGCCGCCCGCGCTTTCTTCACCGCCTCAACCAGCGCCCTCGCCGCATCCACAATCTTCTGCGAATCGTTCTTACGCAGCGCAGTCAGATCCACCAGGTCTGCCCCGATGCCCAGCGCAAAAGCGCCCGCAGCGAAGTACTCCGTCGCGTTCGCAAGATTCACCCCGCCTGTGGGGATGAACGCGCGCGGCTTTGTGCCGTATCTCGCGCGGCTGCGGTAGGCCATCGCAGTTTTTCCTCGGATGCAGTGCTCGGCATTTTCCGGGCTGATCGCGCGGACTTGCGTAGCTTTTTCAGGCTCCATCACAAGAGTGATGCGATAAGCTCGATTTCAACACAAGAGCCAAATGGGATCTGTGCGACGCGTTTCTTGTGAGTAGCTGACAAGGTTTCGCGCCCTGGGCTGAGTGAGATAGACTGTTCGGCGGGCTGGCTCTGATACGCGACGGTATTGCTGTTCGGTGACCGCGAGGGAGAATTAGTCCTTTAGGAATAACCATGATTCACACGGGTCGGCATTTTCTTCAGATTCCTGGACCGACAAATGTCCCGGATCGGGTTCTCCGGGCCATGGCCCAGCCGGTGATTGATCACCGCGGTCCAGAATTTGCAAAGTTGGGCATGGAAGTTCTGGAAGGCATGCGCACGGTTTTCCAGACAAGTGGGCCTGTGCTGATGTACCCGTCTTCGGGCACGGGAGCGTGGGAAGCAGCGATCGTGAACACGCTTTCTCCGGGTGACCGCGTGCTGATGTTCGAGACGGGACAGTTTTCGGAGCTCTGGCGCCAGGTTGCGGAGCGGCTGGGTCTAAATGTGGAATATGCGCCGGGGGATTGGCGCCGGGGCGCCGCTGCCGCGGATGTTGAAGCCCGGCTTGGTGCGGACGATCGCCAGACGTTCAAAGCCGTCATGGTGGTGCATAACGAAACGTCCAGTGGAGTAACCAGCCGCCTTTCTGAGATTCGGCGCGCCATCGACAAAGTTCGTCATCCGGCGTTGCTGATGGTAGATGCGATCTCTTCTTTGGCTTCCATCGATTATCGCCATGAGGAATGGAAGGTCGACGTTACGATTGCTGGATCTCAGAAGGGCCTGATGGTGCCTCCGGGTCTCAGCTTCAACGCGATTTCTGAGAAGGCGCTGGCGGCAAATCGGAACGCGAAAATGCCGCGGTCCTATTGGGACTGGCAGGAAATGTTGAAGACGAATCGGAGCGGTTTTTTCCCTTATACACCTGCGACGAATCTCATCTTTGGCTTGCGCGAGGCCCTGCAGATGCTGGACGAGGAGGGATTGCCCAACGTCTTTCGCCGGCATCAGCGCCACGCGGAGGCAACACGCGCGGCGGTGCGGGCGTGGGGTCTGGAGGTTGTTTGCGCAGAGCCGCGTGAATACTCGAATTCGATGACGGCGGTTTTTGCGCCCGAGGGGCATGACGCGGACCGGCTGCGAAAAATCATCCTGGAAAATTTTGACATGTCGCTCGGGGCTGGGCTCGGCAAACTGGCAGGCAAAGTTTTTCGCATCGGGCACCTTGGCAGCTTCAACGATCTCATGTTGTCCGGGACGCTGAGCGGAATCGAAATGGGCCTGCGGCTAGCAGGCGTGCCTCACAAAGCAGGCGGCGTCACGGCAGCCCTCGATTGCCTCGCCGCATCCGTCCGGACGCCTGCAACTGTCACGTCCGTGGCCTGATGCAGCGTCGATTGATGCGGACAGGCTCTAGGTTCCGCATGGCGCATGCTTGCCACGAATCCCGCTATCGATCCCCCAAAGCTGCTGGCGTGGGGAGGACGCCGACAGCGGGACCCATCGTTCCCTCGCCCTTGTCGATGACGGACTGTTCTGGATCGATCCAGAATGCCCAGATGCCCGCACCGACGAATAGCAGGCACGCGGACACGACGAATGGAGCGACCCAGGACCCCTTGGCTACCAGAATGCCGAAGACTGTAGGCGACAGCGCCCCAACGATTTGTCCACCCATGTTCATCATCCCGGACACGGTGCCGGAGAATTCCCCTCCGATGTCCATGGGAACTGCCCACGCGGGCCCTATTGTCATCTCGAGGAAGAACATCGCGCTCGTCAGGCAATAGACAGCCGTATTGGAATTCGCTGTCAGTGCGGCTAGCAGGATAGACGCCCCGCACCCGAGCATAGCCACGATTGCGACCGACCGGCGGGCAAATCTGAGGTTATTCGTCTTCACCAGCAGTTTGTCGGTCAGCCAGCCACCGAAGGTGTCGCCCACCACGCCGGCAAGAAGCGGCAGTGAAGCATAGAATCCCATCTTTATCAGCGTGAATTTGCGGTATTCGACCAGGTAGGACGGTAGCCACGAGAGAAAAAACCACAGAGAGTATATGTAGGCGGCGTAGGCGCACATCACTGCCCACATGTTTGAGTGCTTGAGCAGGATGCTCCAGGGTACCTTCGGCCGCTTCTGGATGTTCGCCTGCTTGATCTCGCCCTTGTCGTTTACGCCGCGAATACGGGCGAGTTCGGCGTGGCTCACCCGCCCGTTCTCTTCCGGCATATTGCGATACGTAAGTAAATAGAGAAGAGACCACATTAGACTTAGAAGGCCGATCACATAAAATACCGACCGCCAGCCGTAATGAATCATCATCACCACTGCCAGGGGAGGGCCAATTGCAGCGCCCAGGCGGCTGGCGGCATGGCTGACTCCCTGCACGAAGCCGCGTTCGTCGCGCGGGAACCACATCTGCATCGCCCGTGTGGCGGTTGGAAACGCGCCCGCCTCACCTACCCCGAGCAGAAAACGGATGCCCCAGAACGAGGGCAGGCCCAGAGCTCTCGTCGTAAGTACGGCGATCGCCGTCCGGTACGCCATGATGGCTGACAGGACTCTGCGTGGCCCAAACCGGTCGCCCATCCAGCCACCGGGCACCTGGAATAACGCGTAAGCCCATATGAACGCACTGAAAATAATCCCCATTGTGACTTTGCTGAAGCCGTACTCTTTGCTGATGAGTGGCGCGGTGTTGGCGAGGCTCACGCGATCCAAGTAGGTGATGAGGTACATCAAGCAAAGAAGGACCAGCACCACCCAGCGCACATGACTTCCTCTGGACTCGCTCGAATTGTCCATTCGCATTCCTCCGTCATGTCCCCAGGAACGTGCTAGGGTAGATGCGTCTTGTCGCGTCGGAGCCTTCCCTTGCCCATCCGCCTTCCATCACTGAAGTCACCCAGAGGCTGGCGTAGAGGACACGAATCTTGAAGTCCAAGATTTCTGCGGGTCAGATATACACCCTGCGCTCTTCACCAGCGATAGTTTTCAGGGCGTCCTTTGAAGGTCCGGCCTAGGTGTATATTATCAGCTGACCGGGAAATCATCCCTTGCACTCTGGAGCCGAATTGATTCCGTCATGTGGGTGGTTCACTCTGTGTTCGCAGCATTCTCTTTTACTTTATGAAATCCGGGAACATCGTGCACACCCTGACTCCTTTGCCGCTGAGCTCGCACGCAAAACCTGTTGATTCGTTCGCTCAGGCGCGCGAATTGGAAAATGAACTGCAGCGGACGCTGCGGGGCGAAGTCCGTTTTGACCGGGGAAGTCGCGCGCTGTATGCGACGGACGGATCGAATTACCGGCAGATTCCCATCGGGCTGGTCGTGCCGCGTGATGACGAGGACGTGATCGCGGCCGTGGCAGCGTGCAGGAAGTTTGGCGCTCCCGTGCTGGCGCGGGGCGGAGGCACGAGTCTCGCCGGGCAGTGCTGCAACGTCGCGGTAGTTCTGGATTTCACCAAATACATGAATCAAATTCTGGAGATCGATCCGGCGCGGAGAGTTGCGAGGATTCAGCCCGGCGTCGTTCTCGATTCTTTGCGCAATCGGGCGGAGGTCCACCAATTAACTTTTGCGCCGGACCCTTCGACGCATAATCGCTGCACCATCGGCGGAATGATCGGCAACAATTCTTGCGGCACGCACTCTTTGCTGGGCGGCAAAACCGTCGATAACGTCGAGGAACTACGCGTCCTACTGTATGACGGCACCCAGATGACGGTCGGTGCGACGACGGACAGGGAGTTTGATCTCATCACGAGTCAGGGCGGACGCCGCGGCGAGGTCTACACCAAGCTGCGGATCATCCGGGAGCAGTACGCCGTACAAATTCGAGCGCGATTCCCGCAGATTCCCCGGCGGGTCTCTGGCTACAACCTGGATGAATTGTTGCCGGAAAGAGGATTTCATGTGGCACGCGCGCTGGTGGGGACGGAAGGCACCTGTGCGGTCGTGCTCGAAGCCAAGGTGAGGCTGATCCACAGTCCGCAGCACAGGACGCTTGTCGGACTTGGTTACAAGGATGCTTTTGAGGCGGCAGACCATGTGCCGGAGATTCTGGAGTTCCACCCCATCGGGCTGGAAGGATTTGAAGGAAGTATCGTCGAGGGCCTGCAGAGGAGGAGAGCGCCGAACCTTGACCTCCTCCCTGAGGGGCGCGGCTTTTTGCTGGTGGAATTCGGTGCTGATGATCCGGGCCAGACTCAGAGCGTCGCGCAGAAGCTCGTTGACCGGTTGCAACGAGTGCCCGATCCGCCTAGCGCGCGAATCTACACCAAAGCCGAAGCGAAAGCGGTCTGGCAGATACGCGAATCGGGACCACGGGCAGCCGCCTTTGCTCCGGGTGCGCCGCCGGAATGGGAGGGATGGGATGACGCAGCGGTAGCGCCGGAAAAACTGGGGTCCTACCTGCGTGATATTCGCAAGCTGATGAACGAATACAGCTACCGAGGGGCGTTCTACGGCCATTTTGGGCACGGTTGCGTCCACATGCGCGTCAGCTTCGATCTCCAGAGCGAAAACGGGATTCGAAAATACGGCGAGTTTGTCGAGCGAGCGGCCGACTTGGTGGTCGGGTATGGCGGCTCTCTCTCCGGCGAACACGGCGACGGGCAATCGCGTGGCGCTTTACTTCCCAAGATGTTCGGAGCCGAATTAATGAAGGCTTTCGGCGAGTTCAAGGCAACGTGGGATCCGGGGAACAAGCTGAATCCTCACAAGGTAGTGAATGCTTATTTGCCCACGGAGAATTTGCGGCTGGGAGCGGACTATAAGCCGCTGCAGCCACGGACTCACTTCAAGTTTCCCGAGGATGACGGTTCGCTTTCAAGAGCCACGTTGCGGTGCATCGGTCTTGGTGCGTGCCGCAAGAGCGATTCGGGCGCGATGTGTCCAAGCTACATGGTGACGCTCGAGGAAGAGCACAGTACGCGCGGCCGCGCACATCTGCTTTTTGAAATGCTCCAGGGTGAGGTGGTGCGAGGCGGCTGGGAGGACGAGCACGTCAAGAAAGCGCTTGACCTGTGTTTGTCCTGCAAGGCGTGCAAATCGGAATGCCCGGCGAACGTGGACATCGCGACGTACAAAGCGGAATTCCTATCGCACTATTACGAGAACAAAGGGCGGCCGCTGTACGCTTATGCTTTCGGAATGATTGATCGATGGGCGCGATGGGCCTCGCAAGCGCCTGGGATCGCAAACTTTTTCAGCCACGCACCGGGTCTCGCGCACTTGATCCGGAAGATGTTGCGGTTGGCGCCAGAGCGGCGGCTTCCCAGGCTTGCTCACATCAGTTTTCAGAGGTGGGCTCAAAGAAACCATGTTCCTCAACTCGAACAGGAGATTGGAAGCGCATCGAAGTCCGCCGCGGACAAGTTGCACGAAGTCATTTTATGGGCGGACACTTTCAGTAATTACTTTCATCCGGAAACGGCCCGCGCGGCGCTGGAGGTCCTTCGAGACGCTGGATTCAAGGTAAGAGTTTCTCGACAGCATTTATGTTGCGGACGCCCGCTCTATGATTTCGGGATGCTCGACGCCGCCAAGACATACCTGCAGCGCGTCATGGAAGCTCTTAAGAAACAAATTGACGCCGGCTTGCCGATCGTCGTGCTTGAACCGAGCTGCGCCTCGGTCTTTCGCGATGAACTGCGCAATCTGTTTCCTACCGACGAGCGCGCCAACCGGTTGCGAGGCCAAGTATTTCTCCTCAGCGAATTTCTGCAACATCACGCCCCGGACTATCAGCCACCGCGACTCTCGCGAAAGGTGCTCCTCCACGGCCACTGCCATCAAAAAGCGCTAATGAAGATGAACGACGAAGAATCGTTGCTCAGGAGGATGGGCGCTGATTTGCAATCCATTGATTCCGGCTGCTGCGGAATGGCCGGGCCGTTCGGCTTTGAGAAGGACAAATACGCGATCTCTCAGGCCGTTGGAGAACGAGTACTCCTGCCCGCCGTGAGACAAACTCCAGCGGAAACACTGATTGTTTCGGATGGATTTAGCTGCCGGGAACAGATACTCCAGGCGACCGGACGGCAAGCGATGCATTTAGCGGAAGCGATACAACTCGCCATGGGGCGGCGTGAAACTCCGGATACTTCTCGTTGATAAAATTCCTCGCAAGTTCAGATTAGCGAATGGAAACATTCGAAGAAGGGTCGCTCGCAAGAAGGCGCGTTAGCGATTGCTTGCGGAGACTAACGCCGGCAGGGGCGCTCCCTGAAGGAGCTCATATTTTTGTGGTGCGCAGCAAGCGGAACCCAGCCGCACAATGTCTCGTTGCATCACCGGTTTTTCTCTCAGATGTCTTAGCGTTTCACGCAGAATACGCGCCGCCACTTCGTCTCTTGGAATCGCGAGCCTATAGTGCATCCACTTGCCTTCGCGTCTTGCGGCCACAATGCCAGCCTTGCGCAGATACGCGAGGTGACGAGAGATCTTTGGCTGGCTGGTTCGCAGGATTTCCACGAAGTAGCAAACACAAATTTCGCGATCCGCAATGAGATTCAGCAACCGCAGCCGCGTGGGATCGGCGAGCGCGCGGAAGAGGAGATCGAGCGGCAAGCTGCCTTGTGACTTTGCCATGCTTGGAGTATACATTATATTCGTATTGACATATATGTGAGAGCTCGTGTAGTCTTCGAACATATTCGCAGGTGCAGATATGATATTCGGGAGGCAAGCATGGCCAGCAGCGATATCAGGGACGTTGTCAAGAGCAAGTACGGGGAAGCGGCGCGTCGCGTAAAGGCGGGTGAAGGGGCGGTTTGCGGAAGCGAGGACAACTTAATTCCATGCTGCGATCCGATTTCTTCGAATCTCTATGATGCGAGTGAAACGGCCGGTCTGCCGCAGGCGGCAGTGTCCGCATCACTCGGCTGCGGAAATCCAACCGCCCTTGCGCAGTTGAATGCTGGAGAACGTGTGCTCGATTTGGGTTCCGGCGGGGGAATTGACGTCCTTTTGTCAGCCAAGAGGGTTGGACCTACCGGAAAAGCCTATGGCCTGGACATGACGGATGAGATGCTGGCGCTCGCGCGCGAGAACCGGCGCAAGGCGGGCGTCGAAAACGTGGAGTTTCTAAAAGGAGAAATCGAGAACATTCCACTGCCGGACAATTCCGTGGACGTAGTGATTTCAAATTGCGTGATCAATCTTTCCGCGGACAAGGATCGCGTCTTACGCGAGGCGTTCCGTGTGCTGCGGCCGGGCGGGCGATTTGCCGTCTCCGACGTCGTCGTGCGCGGCACCGTGCCCGCTGCTATCCGCAGGAATGTGGAGTTATGGGTGGGATGCGTAGCGGGAGCTCTGGATGAATCTGAGTATCGCGCGAAGCTCGGCGCCGCGGGATTCGCGGAAGTCGAAATCGAGCCAACGCGCGTTTACACGATCGAGGACGCGCGGCATTTTCTCTCGGCTAAGGGCATTGATGTGGAGGCAATCGCGCCCCATGTGGAAGGCAAATTTGCGAGCGCTTTCATTCGCGCAAAGAAACCCACCGCACACGAAGGCCCTGCGGATGCGGCCTGCTGCGCGCCGGCCTGCTGCGCCCCCGCCAAACCGGCAAAGGGATGAAGTTCGTGCCGGACCGCTACAACGTACTTTTTCTCTGCACCGGCAATTCCGCCCGCTCCATTATGGCGGAAGCACTTCTCAATCATAAAGGCAGGCCCACATTCACTGCCTACAGTGCGGGCAGCCGTCCATCAGGAATTGTCCGCCCCGAAGCGCTGAAGCAGCTTGAAATCGCGCGACTGCCCACGAAAGGTTTGCGCAGCAAGCATTGGGATGAATTCGCGATACCCGGCGCACCGGAAATGAATTTTGTGTTCACCGTTTGCGATAATGCCGCGCGTGAAGTGTGTCCCGTCTGGCCCGGCCAGCCTATGACGGCTCATTGGGGCGTTCCTGACCCCGCGGGAGTCGCGGGCATTCCAGAGCAGATCGAGCGCGCTTTTCGAGGAGCCTTTCTGTCGCTCGACCGCAGAATCAGTTTGTTCCTGTCCCTTCCCCTCGCAAGTCTCGACAAACTCGCAATCAAAAAGGAGATCGACCGCATCGGCAGAGAATAAGATTCCCGGCCGCTCGCGGGATCCTATGATGGCGTCACGAATTCTTCGCCCAGCACCGAAACAATCAGGCACCGTCAAATCTGCGCGGCCATACAGGCGGCGCTGCGGCAAGCCGTCAATGCCTTAAAAGGGGCCGATTTTGAGGCCGATGGGGCACAGAATTGGGCACAGTCCCATGGGGTGAACCCCTAAGCTGGCACAGTTTTGGTTGGGCACAGTTTCCGTTTTACAAAAGCGTTCTTGCATCTCCTAGCAGGAGAAGGGGTCTGGGGAAGGGGACGGCATTTGAGTCCCTTTCCCCAGCAGCCCTGTAGAAG
>DASZZI010000004.1:0-46424 GCA_035544995.1 Candidatus Acidiferrum sp. | reverse complement strand
CGAAGCCGCCGCCGACGCAGCGCACGAGCAGGCCATGCAACCGCAGGACGAGCGCACCGCCCGTGTCCGCGAAGACCAAGGCCAGCGCTTTCAACGCCCGCAGCGCCCAGGCGGGCCCGCGAAGTTTCGGGGCCGCGGTGGGCGGCCACAGAACGGCCGCTCGCAAAGCCGCCACGATGCCCAGCGCGGGCGCGGGCAGCTCATCTCCGACCTGCTCAAGTCCGGCCAGGAAATCATCGTCCAGATCGCCAAAGAGCCGCTCGGCAAGAAGGGCGCGCGAATCACCAGCCACGTGGCCCTGCCCGGCCGGTTCCTGGTGTACATGCCCACGCTCGAGCACACCGGCGTCTCCCGAAAGATCAGCTCGCCGGAACAACGCTCGCGCCTGCGGCATCTGGTGTCGCAGTACAGCTCCACTTTTCCCGGCGGGTTCATCGTGCGCACGGCGGCGGAAACGGCAAGCGACGACGAAGTGCGCGCGGACATCGAATATCTGGGCGGCACGTGGAAGGAGATTCGCGCCCGCTCCGAGCAACGTCGCGCTCCTTCGCTGTTGCATCGCGATCTGAATCTGGTCGAGCGCATCCTGCGCGATTACTTCAGCCCGGATTTTTCCGCCATCTGGGTGGATAACCAGGAGGAGTTCGCGCGGGTGCTGGAATTCATCGGCCGCTTCCAGCCCGGCCTGGTAAATCGCGTGAAGTTGTTTACAAAAGAAGCGCCCATCTTTGAGGAATTCGGCATCCAGCAGGAGATCGACAAGGCCCTGCGGCCGAAAGTCTGGCTGAAATCCGGCGGCTATATCGTCATCAACCACACCGAGGCGCTGGTGGCTATCGACGTCAACACGGGTAAATTCGTCGGGCGCGGATCGACGCGCCTGGAAGACACCATCGTGAAGACCAACGTCGAAGCGGTTAAGGAAATTGTCCGCCAGATCCGACTGCGCGACCTGGGCGGCATCATCGTCGTCGACTTCATCGACATGGAAGAGCGCCGCAACCGCGAAAAGGTTTTGTTCGCGCTGCAGCAGGCCCTCGAGCAGGACAAAGCGCCATCGAAAGCGCTTTCGTTCAACGAGTTCGGCCTCGTTTGCATCACCCGCAAGCGCACCAAGCAGGCGCTCGAGCGTGTGCTCTGCCAGCCGTGTCCGTATTGCACCGGCTCCGGCATGGTCAAGTCCATTCCGACGCTGTGCTACGAAATTCAAGCCGAAGCGCGGAAGATGGCTGCTGCCGACCACGAAGGCCCGAACCTCACCCTCCGCGTGCATCCGGAAATTGCCAAGGCGCTCAAGACCCGCGAGTCCTTGCTCATCGACGAGCTCGAGCAAACTTCCCACAAACACATCATCATCCAGTCCGACGCCACGCTCCACTGGGAGCAGTACGACATCTACTAGTTCTCGCAAATTCAAGACAGGAACGCCCGGGTGGATGTTCAACCCGGGCGTTCCTGCTTGTCCAGCTCCGGCCCTCTTTCGGCTTGTAAATCAAGTCCTCTCGTCTCGGAAGTCTCAACGCCCC
Source organism: Candidatus Acidiferrum sp. (assembly GCA_035544995.1). Taxonomy (GTDB): domain Bacteria; phylum Acidobacteriota; class Terriglobia; order Acidiferrales; family UBA7541; genus Acidiferrum. The sequence continues at coordinate 44,898 of DASZZI010000004.1, read as the reverse complement.
GAATACCGCTGTATTCGATGCTTACAGAGAATGGAGGATACAGACAGGTGGCAGGCCAGCCTCACGCGAGGTGCGCCTGCCCAGAGAGAGAAGGAAGCTAGCTGATGTCCACTTCGAGCCCGCCCACCCAGCCAGCCACCAAATTGTAAATGAGCGCGCCAATCGCCGCGAAAACGCCGCCGAACAGGCCATAACATATCGGAAAGAAAACGATGGCTCCCAACCCCATGCCAAAGCCAAAAAAACTCGCACCGGGCACGGCGGATTGGCCTAAAGTTCTCCCAAGCGAGCCCATTATCCCGGAAATGGATGCCATGAATATTCCGAGCACCAATCCCAGGATGGCGTAGGTAACGAGACCGATTTTGAATGCTGATCCCGGACCGATCCGCTTGACGGTTGCCATGTAAGCCTCCTCGGTCAAATCAGCGGGATGCTAACAGAACATTCAAGCAACCACTAGCGATAAACCGCTGGCCGCTGGTTTTCCCGAGTCACCAGCCGCGCATTTCCCTTGTGCTATGATTTCGACATGCCCGCGCGCATCCTCGACGGCCTGAAAATTCGCGACCAGATCTTTGCTGAATTGAAAGACGAAGTCGCCGTGCTCTCCTCGGCTGGCATTCGCCCGGGTCTCTCCGCTGTTCTGGTTGGCGAAAATCCTGCTTCGCAGCTCTACGTCAAAAGCAAAATCGCCGCGTGCGAACAGTTGGGCATGGCGAGCGGGCTGCTGACTCCTCCAGCCACCGTGACCACAATTGACATGCTTGCCGTCATCGAAGACCTGAACCGGGACAATGACACCGACGGCATCCTCGTCCAGCTTCCCTTGCCTCCCCAGGTCGACACCAAACGCGTCCTCGAAGCCGTCGATCCCGCCAAGGATGTCGATGGTTTACATCCAGTCAACCTCGGCCGCCTCGTCAGCGGTCGCCCGGGACTCGTCGCCTGCACGCCGGCCGGCTGCATGGAAATTCTCCGCCGCAACGGCATCCCGATGGAAGGCGCCAACGCCGTGGTCCTCGGCCGCAGCGACATCGTCGGCAAGCCGATGGCGCTCCTGCTCATGCACGCAAATGCCACGGTGACCATCTGCCATTCAAAAACGCGCGATCTCCCAGGTATCGTACGCCGCGCAGACATCGTCGTTGCCGCCATGGGCAAAGCCGGATACGTGGCGGCCGAATGGATTCGCCCTGGCGCCACTGTCATTGACGTCGGCACCAACCGCGTCACCGACCCCGCCGAAGCCGCGCGCCTTTTCCGCAATTTCCCGGACCGCCTTGAAAAATTCCGCTCCAAGGGCTCAGCCCTTGTCGGCGATGTCCATCCCGATGCCGTAAACACCGCCGGCGCGCTTACTCCCGTCCCCGGCGGCGTCGGCCCCATGACCATCACTATGCTCATGAGCAACACCGTGAAGGCAGCCCGGCTTCGCCGCGCAGCTTCTCCCGGGAGTGGGGCTTCTCGCGTGACCCGGTCCAACGTGATCGCGCAGTGACGCAGACCACCATGCTCCGACTCGGCCTCACCGGCGGCATCGCCAGCGGCAAAAGCACTGTTGCCGCGATGCTCCGTGAAATGGGCTTCCCTGTCCTCGACGCCGATGCGCTCGCGCACAAGCTGATCGAGCCCGGCCAAGCCGCCTACGATGAGGTCGTCCGTGAATTCGGCCCTTCCATCACCGGTGCAAATGGCCGCGTTGACCGCGCAAAACTCGCGGCAATTGTCTTTGCCGATCGCGCCAAGCTCGACCGCCTCAACGCCATGGTCCACCCGCGCGTCGAGGCGGCCCTGGTTCATCAATTCGAGGAATGGGAGCGCAACGGCGTTCGCGACGCCGCCTTCGTCGAAGCGGCGTTGATTGTCGAGGCCGGCATACACAAGAAGCTCGACGGCCTGGTTGTCGCCTGGTGCGCACCTGCGCAGCAGCTCGAGCGCCTCCGCGCGCGCGGACTCAGCGAAGAGGAAGCGCGCCGCCGCATCGCGATGCAACTTTCCGTCGCCGAAAAATTGCGCTACGCCACCGAGAAAATTGACTGTTCCGGCTCGCTCGAAGAAACCCGCCGCCAGGTCGAAACTCTGGCCGCAAGACTCCGCAGGACCACGTCAAAATCATGAAATTGTCATTCCGAGCGGAGTGAGCGAAGCGAACGCAGCCGATCCTCGGTTCCGGCTTCTGTCGGAAGGAATCTCTCTGCGATTTTTCTTATACTATTCCGGTCGAGTAAATCAGAAGGGAAGACGCCCATGACCGCCGCAAGAGCAACCAACACCTCTCGCCTCATCCTCGCCGCATTAATCCTCATCCTCGGCGCCTACTGGGTCGGCGCACGCTTCGGCCCGCGCCAACCGGCGAAAGTGGAAGCCGTGCCCCTCGCCCGCACCACCCCAAGTTTACCTAGAGATGTCGCCGCCCGCGACGCCGCTCTCACCGAAGACGAAGCGCTCAATGTCCGCATCTACCGCCAGGCGTCCCCGGCCGTCGCGAACATCCTCACCAAAGCCACCGAGTACGACTTTTTCATGGATCCTGTTTCCGTCGAAGGCGCCGGCTCAGGCTTCATCATCGATCCCCGCGGCTACATCCTCACCAATTTCCACGTCGTACAGGAAGCCCAATCCATCGAAGTCGTCCTCGGCGACCAGTCCCGCTATCCGGCAAAATTCATCGGCGCCGATCAGCGCAACGACGTCGCTCTCATCAAAATTGATCCGAAAGGCAAACAACTCGCTACTCTTCCGCTGGGTGATTCCGGCGTGCTGCAGGTCGGACAGAAAGTCCTCGCCATCGGCGATCCCTTCGGCTTTCAAAGCACGCTAACGACCGGCGTCGTCAGCGCCATCGGCCGCACCGTCCAGACCAGCCAATCTACTTTCATCGACGAAGCCATCCAGACCGACGCCGCCATCAACCGCGGTAATTCCGGCGGTCCGCTCATCAATACACACGGCGAAGTCATTGGCATCAATTCCGCGATCTACACGCCCAGTGGCACCACCGCAGGCATCGGTTTCGCCATTCCCGTCAACACCGCCAAAGCAATCGCGCACGACCTCATGTCCGATGGCCGTGTCCACCGCGCCCTTCTCGGCGTCGAGACGCTTCCCGTGGCCGGCTGGCTTTCCGAGGCTCTGGACTTGCCCGTCCACGATGGTCTGCTGATCGAAACGGTGAGCCGCGGCGGCCCCGCGGCGGCCGCAGGTCTCCACGGTGGAGACCGCGTCGCCCAGGCCGGCATGCGCCGCATCGCCATCGGTGGCGATGTCATCGTCGCCGTCGACGGCCAAAAGGTCAGCACTCAATTTGATTTGAACGTGATCTTGAACCGCAAACGCCCTGGGGACACGGTGAACGTCGCTGTTTATCGCGGCGGCAAGAAGATGGACATCCCCGTCAAGCTGGGCGAGCACACCGGAAACTAAGTGGGACATGCCATCCTGCCTGTCCGTTTTTCTTATTTTTTGGTTGGAAATAAAGCCTAACGGTAATTGTTTCCCAGCGGCCTACCTTTGAAAATCCGCTCGATACTTCTCCCGCTCCGCTTCACTCAAAGAAAACCACCCTTCCGCAATGTCCCGCACCCGCTCGAGCTCTCTCTGCATCTCCGTGTGTTTCGCTTCCAGCGTCTCGCGGTCCGCATCTGGCGGCACATAGATCGGCGGCGCGAACAGCATCACTGTCCTTGAGAAGGGTTTCGGCAGGAGAAAATGGTCCCAGGTCTTTTCGAATGTTTTTCCGTGCTCCACGCCAATGTGAAAAACCAGGATCGGGCAGCCCGTTTTCCGCGCCAGCATTACCGGCCCCGGCTTTGCCACGTACCGCGGCCCGCGCGGCCCATCGATCGTGAATGCGCAATCCACGCCCTCTTCGAGACGCCGCGCCATCACCGCCAGCCCGCGCAATCCTCCGCGCGACGAGCTTCCCTGCGCCGTTCCGAATCCCAGCCACTCGATAACCTTCCGCGTCCACTGTCCGTCGAACGCCGTCGTATTCAACACCACCACGCTGCGGTTCCGCCCCCACCACGTCACCGGAATGATCACCCTATGCCAGAACGACCAGATGCACTGCTTCCCCGAGGCGTAGACGCGCTCCGCGTGCTGCCAGCCCAGCACTTCAAATCGCAACGTCGGTCCCAGCGTTCGGATGACGCTGTAAACCGCTGCCGCGATTAGCGGGATCTGGACACGCCGCGACCAGGGCAGCTTCGGCAGTCGCGTGTCGTAGTGCATTCCGACCAGTTCCTGCGCTTGTTCGGGTTGCGGTATTAGCGATTCCCCGTTGGGTGCCTCAGGTGTCGTCATCATCTTCACATGCGGTTGTGGAGCAGCCGACGTATAGTATAGGTGAGTCTTTCTGCCTAAGTGACAGGGGGAGTATCGCCCAGTGCCGAAGCGCCCGAGACTAAGTCACTTTGCGCGCCATGCAGTTGTGCTCGCCGCTGCGTCAGTCCTTTTTGGCTCCGCGCTCCCCGCCGGGGCCGCCGCGCGCCCCGATAACCCCCCCACCGACATCGTCGGCGCCATCGAAGGCGAAACCATCACCGTTTCCGGCCCCATGAATGTGGAAGTCGTGCACGGTCAGACGAAAACCGTCCTCCGCAGCGGCAGCGACGTCCGCGTCAAATCCGGCCAGGCACGCATCGACCTCGTTGAAGGCGGCAACATCGTCATCTGCGGACCCGCGCATTTCTCCGTCCTGAAGTCCGGCGGCGCGCTCACCATCGCCCTCGATTCCGGCACTATTCACGCCCACATCGCACGCGAGCCAGCGCTGACCGTTTACACAGCACAGATCCAAGCCAAGCCCGTCGCGATCGGGGATGGCCCGCTGGACGTCCTTGCGGGTTTCGACGCCGCAGGCGCCCTGTGTATCCGCGCGGGCTCCGGCGCCGTACGCATCGAGCAACAGCTCACCGGGCAAAGTGTCATCGTTCCACAGGGCGGCGACGTCCTTCTCACCAACGGCCAGCTCGACACGCTGCGCACCACCACAGGCCACTGCTCCTGCGAATTGGAGGTTGCGAGCGCTCCGCCGCCCCCGCCTCCACCTTCGCCCGAAGTCAGCGGGCTCGCTAGCCCCGATGACATCCGTAAAAAGCAAACGGAGACAGACCAGCCAGCACCGCAGCTCGCTCCGCAAAAGCCGCTCGCCACAGAAGAGCCCATCTACCAGGTCTTCATGCCGGCGCTCGCCTACGACGCCACCGCCAAGATCCAGCCCGACTTCGATCCCAAGTTCATCGTCCTGGTCCGCCGCGTCCGCGTGCGTCCAACGCTCATCTTCCAAGGCCGCGTTGAGGGCGACCCGATCGTCATGGCAAGTGATACTGCTCCCCACAACCCAGCCGCGGCCGACCCACAGTCGAATCAGCAAACCACTCCCAAGCCAGCCGCGACAAATCAAAACAACTCCATGCTCGACCGCGTTCGCACCTTCTTCCGCCACCTCTGGACGCGTAGTTCGTAGGGTCTTCCAAATAAAAAAGGCCTTCTCCGCGTGACAAAGGCCTTTCTCAACTTGCACGATTTTTCCTTCTTTCGGTAAGGCGCCAGCTCATCGCGCCAGCTCTTCATTCGCCCACATCTCGCCGCAACTCCCACTACATGCCCTCGTAATTCGGCCCGCCACCGCCTTCCGGCACCACCCAATCAATAATCTGGTAGGGGTCCGCGATGTCGCACGTTTTGCAGTGCACGCAATTCGCCGCATTGATTTTCAACTTCAAGCCGTCTTTTTCTTTCACCATCTCGTAAACCGCCGCGGGGCAGAAATACTGGCAAGGATTGCCGTATTCCACCACGCACTTCGTCGAGCACACATTCAAGTCATGCACCACCAAGTGGCATGGCTGATCTTCCTCATGCCGTGTCCCCGAGTGATACACATCCGTAAGCCGGTCAAATGTCAGTTTTCCGTCGCCTTTGAATCGCTCGGGAGCCGGCCGGCCGTCGATCTTCTTGTATGCCTCATACCCCTCATGAGCACGCATGGGATCGATCAAACCGCGCCCACCAGTGAGGAACTGCAAACCCGTGTGAAAAAACCCGGCCAGCATCCCATGCTGGAACGACTGGTGAAAATTCCGCACCTGCCACATTTCTTTCTTGATGTAGCTCTGCTCGATCTTCTTCGGAAACGCACTCAGCGTCTTCGCCGACGTATCCCCTGCCTTCAGCGCCTCGAAGATCGTCTCGGCAGCGAGCATCCCGCTTTTCATCCCCAGGTGGATGCCCTTCAACCGCTGCGAATCCAGGAAGCTTCCGGAGTCCCCGATGATCAGCCCGCCATCCACGTAATTCCGCGGCATCGCGTACCAGCCGCCGTACGGCAACGACTTCGCGCCGTAGCGCACCAGCTTCCCGCCCTCCAAAATCTTTTTCAGAAACGGATGCGTCTTCCAGGTCTGAAACGCCGCGTGCGGATCAAATTGCGGATCCGCATACTCCAACGCCAGCACCAGCCCGATTGACAGTCTGTTATTCGAAAGCCCGTAAATCCACCCGCCCCCGTACATGTCCGTCGAAACCGGCCAGCCCAGCGTGTGCGCGACGTAGCCCGGTTGGATGCGCCCCGGTTGCACATCCCACAATTCCTTGACGCCGATCCCGTAGCTCTGCGGATTGATGTTGTCGAGTTTTTTTTCCGCCACCAGCTGTTTCGTCAGCGATCCGCGCGTCCCCTCGGCCAACACCGTCACCTTCGCGCGCAGCTCGTACCCAGGCGTGTAGTTGTCTTTCGGCTTGCCGTTTTTGTCGAGGCCCTTGTCCTCCGTGATGACGCCTGCAATCCCGTCGCCCTCATGGATCAGCGATGCTCCGCCAAATTGCGTGAACAGATTCACGCCCGCCTCTTCCACCAGTCCACCGAGCCACTTCGCCATTTTGCTTAGCGATACAACATAATTCCCTTTGTTCTTGAACGGTGGCGGCGTAATCGGGAACCGGAACGATGACCCCTGCGTGAACAACAGCGCCGCATCGTCCGTCACCGGTGCGTCCAGCGGCGCGCTTTTCTCGAAATCCGGCACCAGCTCCGCCAGCGCCTTCGGATTCATGATCGCGCCCGAAAGCTGGTGTGCTCCGATCTCGCGCCCCTTCTCAAGCACATAGATATTTTCTGCGGAAAGCTGCGGACCGCCTTTGCCTGCGCCGCCGCCCGCTTCGTTATGTTTCTTGATAAGGTTCGCCAGATGCAGTGCGCAGCTCAGCCCCGCCGGCCCCGCGCCCACAATCAGCACATCCGCTTCCAATTGTTCCCGCTGCACGGTCATACCGTTCCCTTCGTCGATCTTATCAGAGAGTCCTTGGGCGCTGGCGACTAGCGCATCTTTTCAAATTTATCGAAAGAAATGCCCAACTGACGGAGAATCTTGTAGAAGAGTGGAGGCCCAATTTCGCGGCCTCCGTGCACAGGTATTGTGACCGCACGACCATCCGAATGATTCTAGCGTTCGTGACCACCTGTTGTGCGGGTATGAACGAATCCCAGGAGTCGAGCGACGCGCTGAAAATCGCGCGCCGTCGCACTAGGCATTGACTATCTCAGTGGTGTCGGCAGGGAGCTTCAGACCGTTTTCGCGATTCTCTTCCGCGATCATCGCGAAAACCTGCGTCAATTCAGCGAGCGCCGCTTCCCGCGTATCCATCAGCGCATAACAACCAGGAATGGCGGGAATCTCCGCGACCCAGGAGGCGTCCTCCTGGCGGTAGAGAATTGTCTTATAATCTTCAAGTTTCATGGCGTTACCGAAAGTATACGCCCAATAGCCGCTTTTCGAAGAAATTCAGCTTTTTGTTTTCTGTAACTCTTCCGTCAGCGCAGGCATGATCTCGAAGATATCGCCGACCACTCCGTAATCCGCGATTTCAAAAATTGGCGCGTTCGCATCCTTGTTGATCGCCACGATCGTCCGGGCGCCCTTCATTCCCACGACGTGCTGAATCGCGCCGCTAATCCCCAGCGCCAGGTACAGCTTCGGCGCCACCGTCTGCCCAGAACTGCCGATCTGCCGCTCCATTGGGAGCCAGCCTTCATCGCAAATCGGCCGCGACGCCGCAATCTCGCCACCAATAGCTTTCGCGAGTGCCTGTGCCAGCGGAATATTCTCCGGCGCTTTGATCCCTCGCCCAATCGCCACAATCAGCGGCGCTTGCGTCAGGTCCACGGCCGACTTCGCTTCTTTGAACAGTTCCAGCGGCTTCGTGCGAATCTGGGCAGCGTTCAACGTCACGGCCACTTTATTCACAGCAGCCTTCCCCGAAGGATGCGCCGCCAGCAAATCCGACCGGAACGCTCCCGATTGAAACGACGCGAACCACGGCGCCACACCGGCAAATGTCACGTCCGCCGCCGTCTTCCCCTGGAACATCTGCCGGACAAACACCAGCTTCCCGCCTTCATTCCGGTAACCGATGCAATCGCCAATCATGCCCTTGCCGAGCATCGCCGCCAGCTTCGGCGCAAAATCGCGCACCTGATACGTGTGCGGGAACAAAACGAGCTCCGGCTTCGATGACTCGATCACCTGCTTCAGCGCCACGCAGTACCCATCCGGCGTGTACGCTTCCAGCAAATCGTGCTCAACCAGCAGCACTTCCGCTACGTTCTTCGCCGCCAACTCCTCCGCCAGCGCCGCCACGCCCTTCCCAATCACCAGCGCGCTCACCGTGCTCGAAGTCGTTACTGCAATCTGCTGCGCCGCGACAAGCGTCTCGAAGCTCGTGTTGTTCCACTTCCCCTGCCGCAGTTCTGTAATCACCAGGATTTTCATTTATCTTCCCAACCCTTCAAAAAATCCGCCGTTTCGAGCGAAGCGGGAAATCTCTCTTGGTTTTTGTCGGCGGTAGAAGTTGACCCAGCCAACCTCAGATCACTCGCGCTTCAAACTTCAACTTTTCCACCAGCTTCGCCGCCACTTCCTTCGGCGTTCCCGTCAAATACTCTGTCCGCTTCGTTTTCGTCGGAACGTAAATCTTCTCGATCTTCTGCGTTGCCTCACCGGTCACGCCCAGCGACTCCCGCGTAATCGTCGCAATCTCTTTCTTCTTCGCCGCCATGATTCCCTTCAGCGTCGCGTAGCGCACTTTGTTGATCCCTGACTGAATCGACAGCACCGCCGGCAGCGGGCACTCAATATGCTGGAACCAGCCCGCTTCCAGCTCGCGCTTCAATCGCATCTTTCCGTCAGCGACTTCAATCTGCATGATGATCGTCGCGTGCGGCAAATTCAGCAGCCCCGCCAGTAGCACGCCCGTCTGCCCAAAGCCGTGGTCGTCGCTCTGCAAACCCGTCAAGACCAGGTCCACTTTTTCTTTCTGGATGGCCGCTGCCAGCGCCCGCGCCGATCCCAATGGGTCGAGTTGCGCGAAATTATCGTCGGCAATGTGAATCGCCCGGTCCGCGCCCTTCGCCAGCGCTTCCTTGATCGTCTGCTTCACGCGCTCCGGCCCCATCGACAGCGCAATCACTTCGCCGCCATGTTTTTCCTTCAGCCGCAGCGCCTCTTCCAAAGCGAAGCTGTCCGGCTCGTTCATTTCAAAGCCGATGTCCGACTCTTTGATCCAGTTCCCGGCAATTGCCAGCGGCGCGTCCTTCGCCGGAACCTGCTTGATGCACACGATGATGTTCACCGGATATTTCCTTCTTTAGATCGTGCAGGGGCGATCTTCAGCTCGCCCTATTCTTTCTAGGCCTGCCATCCTTCGCGCACCCGACGAGGGTGCGCGAAGGTTCTCAACCTGTCCAAAACCGAGGTATGTCTTAGGGGTGAGATTCTTCGGCCCCGATCGGAATCGGGGCCGAAGAATGACAACAAATGTTTGGCGCGAAATAAGAGCTACTTCCCCGACCACCGCTTGAAAATGAGCGCGGCGTTCGTGCCGCCAAATCCAAATGAATTCGACAGAGCATATTCGATCGGCGCCTTGCGCGCCACATTGGGAATGTAATCCAGATCGCACTCGGGGTCCGGCGTTTCCTGGTTGATCGTCGGCGGCAGAATCTGATCCCGCAGCGCCAGCACGCTGATGCCCGCCTCCAGGCCGCCGGCTCCGCCCAACAAATGTCCTGTCATCGACTTCGTCGAGCTGATCGCAACCCTTTTCGCGCGCTCCCCAAAAAGCCTCTTGAGCGCCCGCGTTTCGATCACGTCCCCGATGGGCGTCGACGTACCGTGCGCGTTCACGTAACCGATGTCTTCTGGTGCAAGTTTCGCATCCTTGATCGCCGCCTTCATGACGCGGTACGCGCCGTCGCCATTCGCCGCTGGCTGGGTGATGTGATATGCGTCGCCGGACATTCCGTAGCCGACAATCTCCGCCAGGATCGAGGCGTGGCGTTTCTGGGCGTGCTCGAGCGATTCCAGCACCACGATCCCCGCGCCTTCGCCGACCACAAATCCATCGCGCCCCGCATCAAACGGCCGGCTGGCGTGCGCCGGATCGTCATTGCGCGTCGAAAGCGCTTTCATCGACGCAAATCCGCCCACACCCATTGGCGTGATCGTCGCTTCGGTTCCGCCGCAGATCATCATCTCCGCCGCGCTGCGTTCGATGATCTTGAACGAATCCCCGATGGCATGCGCCGAAGCTGAGCACGCTGTCGCCGTCGCGGAATTCGGCCCGCGCGCGCCGTAGCGAATCGAAATATGTCCCGAAGCAAGATTCACAATTGCGGAAGGAATGAAAAAAGGGGAGATCCGTTTCGGCCCGCCTTGCATCAGCTTGATGTGTTCGCGTTCGATGATGTCGAACCCGCCGATGCCCGACGAAACGTAAACGCCCACCTCGTCCAGGTTTGAATCTTGCGGCTTCCAGCTGGACATCTTCACCGCGAAATCCGCGCCGGCCAGGGCCAGTTGAATGAACCGCCCCATCTTCTTCAGTTCTTTTTTCTCAATCCAAAGGAACGGGTCGAAGTTCTTCACTTCGCCGGCGATCTTGCAATCGAACTCTGCCGGATCGAAATGCGTGATAGGTCCGACGCCGCTCCGCCCGGCCACGAGGTTTTTCCAGCTTTCCTCCGTGCCGATACCCAGCGCGCAGACTAATCCAACGCCCGTAACGACTACCCGGCGAGTCAACGTTCTGATGCTCCCTGTTGAGGTGGTAGAGCCGTGACTTACTTTCCCTTGGAGTGCTTGTCGATATAATCGACGGCGTCCTTCACCGTGGTCATCTTCTCGGCGTCTTCGTCCGGCACTTCGATTCCAAACGCCTCTTCGAACGCCATCACTAATTCCACTTGATCGAGTGAATCCGCCCCCAGGTCATCCACGAAGGACGCGGTCGGCGTTACTTCCGCCTCATCCACGCCGAGCTGCTCGACGATAATTTGCTTTACGCGTTCTTCCACGCTGGCCATTCCAGTGTCCTCCGCGATCTTCTATCGCTCGTTTTATCGTAAACGCGCGCCGTTACTGCCAGGGGGAAACGCATCCACCGCCCTGTTCACTTTACTGCTCCCTAGGCAACCTGCCCATTCTAGTCATGCCTCCCCGCAAGGTCAACTTTTCGCGTCAATCCTACGCCCTAGTTCCTCGAGTTCACTTCCGGCCGATTCTCGATAGTTCCGAACGGCAGAACGATGGAAAAAGGGCAACTACGGCTCCATCGGAATTGAAGAAATAGAAATACTCTTTATCTTGGTGAACTGTTGAGGCACGCACAGGCTGGATGCCAGCTCGCGTCCTGGGATCCTCACCCATCAGTTCGACTTTGAAGAGTCTCTCCTCCACTGTCCCTACCTTGGTAAGCAGTTATCTGGCTCTCTTTACGCCAGATACATCCCGCCGTTTACATCCAGCACATGCCCCGTGATATAGCCAGCCTCATCGCTCGCCAGAAACACAATCGCCGCTGCCACATCGCGCGTCGAACCCATCCGCCCCAGCGGAATCCGCGTCTTCAATTCCTCTTTCACCTTGTCTGCGAGTACGTCCGTCATCGGCGTCTCGATGAACCCCGGCGCCACCGCGTTCACCGTGATGTTTCGCGAAGCAATCTCGACCGCAATCGCTTTCGTCAACCCGATCAATCCCGCTTTCGCCGCCACGTAATTCGCCTGCCCGGCATTTCCCATCTGCGCCACCACCGACGCAATATTAATGATCCTCCCGGCGCGCGCCCGCATCATCGTGGGCAATGCCTGCTGAATGCACAGATGCGCGCCCGTCAAGATCGTTCGCAGCACCGCCTCCCAATCCTCCACCTTCATGCGCATCGCCAGGCCGTCACGAGTAATTGCGGCGTTGTTCACCAAAATATCCAGCCGCCCAAATTTCTCGACCACCCGTTTGAATCCCGCTTTCACCTGCTCCGCGTCCGCCACATCCATTTTCACAGCCAACGCTGTGCCGCCCGCCGCCGCAATCTCGCTGACCAGCGCCGCCAGCTTCTCTTCATTTCGCGCCGCGGCCGCAACCTTCGCGCCCGCCTGTGACAGGGCCAGCGCCGTATCGCGCCCAATTCCCTGCGACGCCCCCGTCACCACCGCGACTTTGTCTTTCAAACTAAACATCGGCTCTCTTCGTGGCACAGACAACCTCTTCTCCATCGCGCGGTTGATGCGCGATGAATCCTGCTTGCCCTGACGCAGGAAGGGTCTGTGCTATTCCTACCGACTCAATCGGCTGGCACAGGCAAGATTGCCTGTGCTACTACGCCGCGTCCGACGCCCGCGCCCCCGCAATCTTTTCGATCGTCGCCGCCAAACTCTTCTCATCCTCCACGTTCAACGCCGCCACCGACCGCTCGATCTGCCGCAGGAGCCCCGTCAACACGCGCCCCGGCCCCACTTCGACAAACGTGTTCACGCCCTCGTCGATCAGCAGCCGCACCGACTCTTCCCATCGCACCGGCATGGACACCTGCCGCACAAGCGCCTCCCGCGCTTCCTCGCCGCTCTTCGTGGTGTCTGCATCCACGTTCGTCACCAGCGGCACCTGCAAATCCGAAAACTGCGTCGCACGCAGATCCGTTTCCAGCCGCTCCTGCGCCGGCATCATCAGCGCCGAATGAAACGGCGCCGACACCGCCAGAATCACGGCGCGCTTTGCTCCGAGCTGCGAGGCCATCTCCACGGCTCTTTTCACCGCGCCCGCGTGCCCTGAAATCACCGTCTGCTCCGCGGAGTTCAAATTCGCCGGCGCGCATATTTCCCCATTCGCGGCGCGCTTGCACGCATCCGTCACCACCGCCGGCGACAATCCCATAATCGCCGCCATTGCGCCTGCGCCGGCCGGCACCGCCTCCTGCATGTACTTTCCGCGCTTGCGCACCAATTGCACCGCATCCGCAAATTTCAGCGCGCCCGCTGCCACCAGCGCCGAGTACTCGCCCAGGCTGTGCCCCGCCACATAATCCGGTGCCATGCCTTTCTCCGCCAGCACCTGGTACACCGCCACCGAACACGTCAAGATCGCTGGCTGCGTGTTTGCCGTCAGCTTCAACTCGTCTTCCGTTCCCGCAAAACACATCTGCGAGATAGAAAATCCCAGCGCCTTGTCCGCTTCCTCAAAGACCGCCCGCGCCGCCGGATATTTCTCCGCCAGCTCTTTTCCCATGCCGGGGTATTGTGACGCTTGCCCCGGAAACATAAATGCGACCTTGCCCATCGTCCTTACCTCTCTTGCGCCGTCATCCGCCTGCCCCCGTTCAATTGAGGTGCGTGGCCGCGGCCGAGAGTTCCTGTTCGATTTTTTCGTTCACGCGCCCGCGCGCGAGTCCTGCGGCCACGCGAATCGCGTTCTTCACTGCGTTGGCGTTCGAGCGCCCATGCCCGATCACGCATACTCCGCGCACTCCCAGCAGCGGCGCGCCCCCGTACTCCGTGTAATCAATCTTCTTCCGCAATCCCTTGAACGCCCCCTTGGAAAGCAACGCGCCGACCTGCGTCACCAGCGAACTTTTGAGCGACTTCCCCAGCAACCCGAAGATCTGCAGTGCCAGCCCCTCGCAGATCTTCAGCACGATATTTCCCACAAACCCGTCGCACACGATTACGTCCAAATCGCCGGTAAAAAGATCTCCGCCTTCGACATTCCCCACGTAATGCACCGCGCTCTTCTTCAGCCGGCTGTGCACTTCGCGGGTCAGCTCGTTCCCCTTGATCTCTTCTTCTCCGATCGAGAGCAACCCCACGCGCGGCCGCCGGCTCCCAAACGTCGCGCGGTAATAAATCTCTCCCATCACGGCGAACTGCACCAGGTGCTCCGGCTTCGAATCCACGTTCGCGCCTACATCCAGCAGCACGGAAACGCCGCCCTTCGCGTTCGGAAACGGCGCGGCCAGCGCCACCCGGTCCACCGACTCCAGCGTCCCCAGCAAAAATCTCGCCACCGTCATCACCGCCCCGGTGTTCCCCGCGCTCACGAGCCCGTCGGCCTTTGCCTCGCGAACCAGCCGTGCGGCCACGTGCACCGAGCTGTCTTTTTTTCGCCGGAACGCCTGCGCCGGATGATCCTGCATCGTGATCACTTCGCTTGCTGGCACTACCTCGATCGGCAAATTCCGCTCCGCGTGTTTCGCCAGCTCCGCGCGCACCACGTTCGGCTGCCCTACCAGCAAAATACGCACGCCGAACTCTCGCGCGGCCAGCACACTGCCTTCGACTTCGGGGCGGGGCGCATGGTCTCCGCCCATGGCGTCAACGGCGATGGTGATCATGGGATTTTTGCCCGCAGGTTAAGAAAACAGACGAATCTTACGCTTTCGTCTCTTTAACTGCACGGCCCTTGTAGTAGCCGCAGTGCGGGCAGGCTTGGTGCGGCTGCTTCATCTCGTGGCAGTTCGGACATTCTCCGAGCGCCGGCTTCGACAGAAAGTCGTGTGCCCGCCGCGTGCTCGTTCGTCGCTTCGAATGTCTTCGTTTTGGGTTAGGCATGGCAATACTCCTCGGTCCCGCCCTTAGTGGGCGGATTGTATGGGCTTTTCGCCCGGAAAACTATTGTTTCTTCAGCCAGTCCTGCTTGAGGCGCGCGAGCGGGGCCAATCGCAGGTCCGTCGCGTGGGTCTCACAGCGGCACTCTTCGTGTTTCAGGTTCGCGCCGCAGCTCGGGCACAACCCCCGGCAGTCGCCTCGGCAAATCACCTTGAGCGGCAACGCCAGCAGCACCTGCTCCCTCAGCACATCCGCCAGGAAGAGTCCTTCTCCTTCGAAAAATCCGATTTCCGTGTCGTCGTCCTTCAGCCGGTCTTCTTTTGGCTTCAAATCCTTCGCCAACGGCCGGTAAAACAGGTCAAACGCCGGGTTTACGTCCTCGATCACCGGCTCCAGGCAACGCGCACACACGAGTTCGATCTTCGTTTCCAGCTCGCCCGTAACGCGAAGTTGCCCATCCAGCAGCTCGGCCGTCGCCGTCACTTCCAGCGGCTCGGTCTGCTTGATCTCCGCCGTATGGTAGTCGATGCTCCCCGGTGCGTAGCTCTTCCGGATGCGCAATTTGCGGACGGCAAGATCCTTGACGTCAAGGAACATGTCTTCAGCGCCTCCGGCGCGTACGCTCATGCTTTCCCATTATTGAGTCGCCTGCCGCTCAAGTCAAGGAACCCGGCCGTCGCGTGCCCCACCTTGCGCTCTCTTGGTCACCCTTCCGATCCAGAACTTAGCGCCGCGCCTCAGCCGCACATTACGGATAAATTACGTTGATCGGCACACACAAGAGCTTCCGGCGGCAGGAGGGAAAATGATTTTGTTGACAAGAGAACTAGACGCGATAGACTTCCTCGGAACAAACGGCTGCGCAAGATTCGCTTGCCTGGAGCGTCAGCCCTTAGTCAAACAGGGGGGTGTTATGCGTAGGTCTCTTTTCTCATTATTCCTGGTGGCGCTGCTCTTCAACGTGCTCTTGCTAAGTCCAGTCGATGCGCAAGAGCGCAAGGCCACGATCACTGGCCACGCGACCGATGTGAACCATGATCCCCTGGTAGGCGCAAAAGTTGAGTTGCAGCCGCTAGGGCAAACCGCGATAACGGACGCCCAGGGCGGGTTCAAGATTTCCGACTTGGCGCCTGGTAGTTACACGGTCGCGATTTCCTATGTAGGTTTCACATCGTTTTCCAAACAGGTGACCGTCGCTGCAGGCGGTACGGCGAACGTGGATGCCGAGCTCCAGATCGAGACGGTGAGTGAGCAGGTCATCGTTCGCGGCGAACGCGAGCGCGGCGAAATCGAGGCGCTCAATCGTGAACAGACCGCCGACAACATCGTGCAAGTGCTCCCGGCGGAAGTCATCACCAGCCTGCCGAATACAAATATCGCCGATGCCCTCGGCCGCTTGCCCAGCGTCTCGCTCGAGCGCGACGAAGGCGAAGGCAAGTACGTCCAGATTCGCGGCACCGAACCGCGCCTCAGCAACGTGACCCTCGATGGCGTGCACGTGCCGTCGCCCGAGAGCGTGCGCAACGTGAAGCTGGACGTCATTGCTGCTGACCTCATCGATTCGGTTGAAATCAACAAAACCCTCTCGCCCAGTCAGGAAGGCGATGCCATCGGCGGCTCCATCAACCTGGTGACCAAGCGCGCGGGGGAGCAGCCCTTTTTGAGCATTACAGGGAGAGGTGGCTATACCCCTATTGGCTTAGGTGGCTTCCTCGATCAGTTCGGCGCGACTTATGGCCGGCGGTACGGTCAGGAGAAACGCCTGGGGGTGCTGATTGGTGGCAGCTACGATTACAACCAGCGAGGCACCAACGATATCGAACCTTCGCCGGGGACCAATGATTTTGGCACTCCAGGGAATCCCAATATCAAACCGGTATTCTCTTCGATGGACGTGCGCGAATACACGTTTTACCGGCACCGATTCGGGTTTACCAGCAGCGCCGACTACAAACTGGGCGCAAATTCGCTTCTCTATCTTCGAGGGTTGTTCGCTCAGTTCGAGGATAATGGCGAGAACTGGAACTATACGCCGTCCGTAGGTACGTTCGTCACCCCCAACTCAACGCTGGGTGACGGAACGATGGATTACTCTCACATTGTGCGGAGGCCTGCGCAGCGGATTTTCAACGTTATCGCCGGCGCCAACCACAGCCTGGGAAAGACTTTAGTCTCCTATGAAGTCGCATTCGGCCAAGCACGACAGACCGGGGGGTTTTTCAGCGACCACTTCAGCGGGCCTTCCAATGTGCAGTTTGCGATCGACACCTCTCACCCGTTCACACCTAAGTTCAATCAAGTGGCCGGCGACAATATCTTTGACCCAGCGAATTACGCTCTCGGCGGCCCCAACTTTAACTTTTTCAGAACGCTCTCGATGGCTACGCAGAATCACACTTTCGAGCGTGATCTCACCGGGTCTATTTCCTTAGCCCGGCAGTACACGGTTGGTTCTCATTTCGGCACATTCGAGGTGGGCGCCAAGGTACGTGACGCGCACAAATCACAAAATTTCCACGAACCCACTTTCGACACCGCGGTTCGCAATGCTTCATTGGTAGGGTTGAGCGCCGTTGCGGGAAGCGCTAGGGATTCAAACTATTACTTCGGAAACTACAAGCTGCTGCCGCTTCCCAACTTCGACAAGGTTCTTTCCTTTTTCAACGCCAACCGGGGCTTGTTCACCGAGGCCACGGACTTCGAGCACCAGCTAGCAGACCCCAACAATTACCACACCAAAGAACGTGTTGTCGCCGGCTATGTGCAAAACACGATTACCCTGGGCCGCTTTCGCGTGCTAGGCGGGCTGCGCATTGAGGGAACTCAGGGATCGTTTATAGGGACTTTGGCCCTGTTCAATAATAGAGTCTTTGTGTCGGACACCCCAGTGCCAGGGGAGCAAACCTACACGAATTTCCTCCCGAGCGTACAAGTCCAGTACAATATCAACTCAAGTACGAACATCCGGGCGGCCTACGGAAGGGGTATCGCGCGTCCCAACTTCACGGATCTCCCACCGTTCCAGTTGTTGGACCCGAGCCGCCGAAGGCTAAGCATAGGCAATCCAGCCCTCAAACCTACTCATGCTAACGATTATGATCTTCTATTTGAACACTACTTGAAAACTGTGGGTCTGATCGAAGGCGGATGGTTTTACAAGGACTTGAATAACCCCATTTTTCAAATCCAGGTGACCCCCGCCGCAGGGTCATTTACCGGGTTCCAGGTGCGTCAGCAGGTTAACGGACCAAGCGCGCACATTCAGGGCGTCGAGCTCGCGTGGCAGCAGCACCTCAAGTTCCTTCCGGGCCTCCTGAATGGCATGGGGGTAGCGGCCAACTATAGCTACACGACATCACAAGCCAGCTTCCCCATTGACCCGAACACGGGTAAGCCGACTCGCTCGGACCACCCTGCGCTGCTGCGACAGGGACCGAACAACTGGAACTTTGACACTACCTACGACAAAGGTCCAATCTCGGCACGCATGGGGTTGACGCACAACGACGCTAACATTTTCTTCTACTTTTTCTCCGATGGCGCAGACGGAGGAATAAGGGGGCCAAATGGGGACAACTACCTCTATCCGCATACCCAGGTGGACGCTCAGGTGAGCTATCGCTTCCCTCGCGCCCGCGGTGTTCACGTAATCGTTTCTATGCTGAACCTCACAAATGAAGTTTTTGGGTTCTACCAAGGAAGCGAGCAATTCCCAACCCAGCGTGAGTATTACAGCCGGACCATCTCGGTTGGCTTCCGCTGGACACCATTCTCAGAGGCGAAGTGAGCCGGTGTCTAGCGGCACGGGTCTTCCGCGCCGCGGCGTGCTACTGAATTAACGCGCTCCCCTTCGCGGGCCGGGGCATCTACATAGCCCCGTCCCGCTTCGATCGTGTCTGCTTCCATTTGATTTATGCGTCGGCAGGTTCGTTGGGTTAATGTTTGGGGTGCCAGGAGAGACCTCGATGAAGCTACGGGTTCATTTTCTTATTGCGCTGGCTCTGCTGATTGTCTGCGCCGCCGGCATCGACAACCCCACCTGTGAACTGATCGGCCCCGGCGTCTACCGTCTCGATTATCAAGCCTCACCTGGAACTGGAGCCGTCCAGGTGTTCGCCAGTTCATGGCCAGACCGAATCGATTCCGAAAAGCCGCTGCTCACGATTCAGCGGACACCCGCTGAAGTCTCGGTGCCGGGACGTTCCGGCCGGATTTACTTTCATCTGAAGCCCGCGTCCGGAGCCACCCGCGTCGTTTCCATCCGCAGGCTCCCTCTCGAAGGCGCGAAGAACTTTCGAGACCTGGGAGGTTACCGCGCCACCGATGGCCGTTACGTCCGCTGGGGATTGGTCTACCGCTCGGATTATTTGGTCGATCTGACCGCCAAGGATTCTGAATATCTTAACGCCCTCGGTATCCGTCTGGTGTGCGACGTCCGCAGTGACGCCGAGCGCATGCGTGCCCCCGATCACTGGGTCGGAAACGCCCCTGAATTCTTCTCCATCCCCATCGGGCCGAATCGCGACGGAACCCTCACGGCCGAGGAGCTGAAGCAGAGGGTTGCCGCGCTGAACAGCGAGAGCAAGGACGCGACTCGCGGATACGATCGGCTTGCCATTGACTACGCCCCGCAGTTCGGAAACATTCTCCGGCGTCTCGCCGCCGGAGATCTGCCCGCCGTCGAACACTGCAGTTCCGGCAAGGATCGCACCGGGGTTTTCAGCGCGATTCTCCTCACGGCGCTCGGTGTTCCTCGCGACATCGTCATTCAGGATTATCTGCTGACCACCCGCTACTTGCTTGCGCCGGACAGCATCGAGAAGACCACCGCGGATCTGCAGAAAATCTTCGGCCTCTCACAGCCTCCGGATGCCTCCACCGTGCAGGCGATAATGACCACAAAACCCGGGACGCTGCAGGCGACTTTCGCTAGCCTCGACAAATCCTACGGTTCCTTTGATGGTTATCTGCGGAACGCCTTGAAGATTTCCGATTCCGATCTGGCAACGCTTCGCCAGCGCCTTCTGGAGCCCTAAGAGCTTTAGTCCGGCATCTTCCTTCGCCCTTGTAGCGCCGGGCGGCGCACGTCCAAAGACCCGCTTCGCGGTCGCACTTGATCAGACGCATGGGATCAAGAAGCAGCATGCGCTTCCGTGGCGGCTTGTCGCACTTACGAGAAGCGCGACAGGGGCATTGAAAGGAAGTGAGTTTGTCTGAACGAGAGGGCCGGCGGCGGTGTCTGGATAAGTGAAGGCGGAGAATGCGCGCCTTCCCAGGAGGACAGCACAATGAAACAAACACGCTTCGTAGTTGCGCTGCTAAGCATGGTGATCGGGAGCGCGAACGTGCTGCATGCGCAAAAACCTACCCCGAAATCCGGCCCGGTGGTTTCGGTGCCCGATCTTTCGAAGTTGAGCACCGGGAAGATGCTGGAGCAGATGCAGACGACGGCAATCGAGGGGAACGGCGAGGCGCCGTCGCCGATTCAGATGGTCGTCCAGTTCCTGCAGCTTCGGCCCGATCAGGTACAGGAATTCGGACAACTGCTTCAGGCACGACAAGCCGCAATCGTCCCGCTGCTCCAAGGGATTCAGCAGCGAGTGCAGCAACTGGAAGCACTGCTCAATTCGGGCGGAAGCCCGACCGGTGTGGGAATGTTGGTAATCCAAATCCACTCGCTGCAGCAACAGGTTGCGCAGGTGCAGCAGGATTTTCTCTTGAAATTTGTGAACCTCCTTGACCCGGAGCAACAGCAACGGCTGGAAGCAGTTCGGATCGCGGCGCAATTGCAGCCCATTCTTCCTGCATTCCAGCAGCTCTATCTGTTCTGATTAGGCCTGATCGAGAGCAACCGGGGGCGTACGGCGCGGATGCACGCCCACTTCACCGAGGATTCGCGTTCTCAAGAAACGGCCAGGCGGTTTCGGCAATTTGGAGCGTACTATTCCCCTGCGTGGGGAGTAACCAGCGGTGCCTGGACTCATAGGAGCGCGAGCGTCCTGGCGGTCGCGTGCGTGGATGCTTTGATTGCGCGAACGGAAGCCGATGAACGTGAGGCAGGATTTGGCGCGCGCGTGGTCGAAAATCAGCGGCGCGTCTTTCAGATCGCCTATGGCATCCTCGGAAATTCGGCCGACGCCGAGGACGTGGCGCAGGAAGCTTTCCTGCGTGCGTACCAGAAGTTCCAATCGCTGCGCGACGCGGAAAAGTTTCGGGCGTGGGTGAACCGGATCGCCTTTCGTCTGGCGCTGAACCGGCAGCGCGGGCTGCGGCGGCGACTGACAAGGGAGACGGCGTGGCACGAGGCCGGAACGGGTGAGACAGTGGACGGAACGAGGAACGCGGAGGAGCGCGTACTGGTGGAGCGACTGCGGAACGAGATTGAGGGCCTGCCGGAGAAACTCCGGAGGGTGCTGCAGCTCTCGATTGTAGAAGACATGGATGCGACCGATGTGGGCGTGGTGCTGGGGATTCCGGCTGGGACGGTGAGGTCCAGGCTTCACACTGCGCGGAAACTTCTACTGGAAGCGATGAAATGAAGAACGACTGCACGAAATGGAAGGACCAGTTGCTGGAGGCTGCCCTGACGGGAACAGCGGCGGGCGGTCTCGAAGAACATGTGTTGAGGTGCGCCAACTGTGCAGAGGAGCTGGCGACGCTGCGCGCGCGGCGGGAACGGCTGGACGCACTGCTGCCCCTCGTGGCGCAAGGGGCGGAACCGCCCGCGGAATTTCGTGCGCGGGTGTTGGCCGCAGCGGAGGCCGCGAGCGAAGCGAAGCGCGTGCGGCCGTGGAGAGTATGGGGGCTGGCCGGAGCGATGGCGGTGATCGTGGCGACGCTAATGATTGGTTTGACGTTGCACCGGAGAGCAGTACGGACTGTGCCGAAGGCCGAACTGGCCGCCGCCGAAAAGCTGGCGGAATGGCGAGCACCAAGCGACGTACTGCTGGAAACTCCAGGGCGGGAGATTTTGTGGACAACGCCGAGACTCGGCGAGTCGTACCTGCACGTTCCCGCGAAGACGGATGAGGAGGAATGAAATGAAATCTAGAGTTCTCTGCGCTTGCGCACTACTGTTTCTGGCGGCAGGTGGGGCCCGCGGGCAACAGCCCGACCAAGATCCGATCGGCCAGAGCTTCTTTGCGCCGGAACTCGTGATCCAGCACCAGGAGGCGATTGGACTGAACGAGGAGCAGAAAACCTATCTGAAGACGGAAATCCGCCAGGCGCAGTTGAAGTTCACCGAGTGGCAATGGAAGCTGCAAGACGAAATGGAAAAGCTGGTTTCGCTCGTTAAGCAGCCGCGTGTGGAGGAGCAAGAGGCTCTCGCGCAACTGGAAAAGGTGTTGGCGATTGAGCGCGAGATCAAGCGGGCGCAGGTGACGCTGCTGATACGGATAAAGAATAAGCTGACTCCGGAGCAGCAGGCGAAGCTCGTGGAGATCCGGAGTAAGTCGGGGAACAAGTGAGGGGGGACTAACACGGCGATGGCGGGTGGCCGCCCCTTCGTGCCCATCCTTGCGTTTTTTGAAAGGATAGGGTCGCTCGCCCGGTGCTCTACTCGTCAGTTTTTCGAGTGGGTTCATTCGAACGATCAGCACCTTTCTAGGCCCTCGGCGTCTCCACATTAATTCTTTCTTTTCTTCGACTTCCAGCCGCCAGCCTCTAGTCCCCAGCCTCCCGAACCGTTCAAACGTTTTACCCGCTTTTTTCCCCCAAGCGTCGCCGTAAACCTTTCTCCCTCTGTCGCTTCCAGCCACCAGCCTCCAGCCTCCAGTCTCCAGTTTCCAGCCTCCTGAATCGTTCGAATGAGTACTACATCATAATAGCATTTGACAGGATACTATTTTCATGCTATCATAGGTCGTGATATTCACAGCTGAGCATCCGATGAGGATGCGAATCCTGAGCAAGCCCGCCGCGGCGGGTGCGCCGAAGGACCCCTCTAGGCGTCCCTATGTCCTTGCCTCTCTGCCTCTTTGCCTTCTTATAAGTTCTTTAGAATCAACACTTGCAAAAGTGTATCAAAACAAATGACTTTAACCCCCTTTAGAATGAACACTTATAAAAAACATAGGGGGTGGGGGGGTCTCGGTCTTCCTAAACACTCATTTCTTCCACGGCCAAACCCATCCGGCAGGACTTGTAGATGCCCACTATCCCCGCCGCTCGGGATTGGCGTCCGATTGGATGTACAGTGAAGTGGCATCTAATCGGATCGAGGCGGCGCCTGATCCCTGGACGCCGCCAAGACTCGCTCTTGATGGGGGAGCAGGCATGCCTCTGAGGTTTTCTAATTGGGCCGTTCGTCGGGGTTGCGGGCGCGCCGTCCTGCTCGCGTCAATCGCCCTTCTTCCCTTCTCGGCTACCCTTTTCGCCTCCACCCACATTTCCTCAAATCGTGCAGCGGCGTGGCCGGGCCAGGACGCCGCTGAGCTTCGTTCCGCTCAAGAAAGTTTCGACGCTGGCGACTATGCCTCCGCCAGGAAAACACTTCAGGCCGCCCTCGAAAAATCCGCCAGCGATCCCGAGATTCATTTCTGGCTCGGACGCTGCTTCTACGAACTCTTCGATTTCGATTCCGCCGCCGCTTCTTTCGAGCGTGGCATCCAGCTCCAGCCGAAAAGCTCGCTCTATCATCAATGGCTTGGCCGCACCTACAGCGAAAAAGCGGATCGCGAACACAGCCTCTCTCTTGCTCGCAAGGTCAAGAAAGAATTTCAGTCGGCCGTGCAGCTCGATCCCTCGAACATTTCTGCCCGCCGCGATCTTGTTGAATATGAAATGGACGCTCCGTGGATTGCCGGTGGCGACAAAGACGACGCGCGCAAGCAGGTGGAAGCCATCGCCGCTCTCGATCCCGTCGAAGGCAGTCTCGCGCGCGCCATGTACGTCTTCCATGCTGAGAAAAAAACGGCGCAAGCGGAAGAGATCTATCGGCAGGTTTTGCAACAAAAACCGCGGCGCACCGAGCCGTACTTTGAAATCGCTCGCTTTTTTCAGCATCATGGCCGCGCGGCGGATCTCGAAATGGCCGTTCAGGGCGCCGCCGCGATCGACGCTTCGGACCTTCGCCTGGATTATTTTCGCGGTGTCGCTCTATTTCTTGGAGGGAACGACTTGCCCGGCGCCGAGCGCCTGTTGATCAAATACATCAAGGGCGCCCCGCAGCGCAGCGATTGGCCATTTCATGCCGATGCGCGCGAATGGCTGGGCAGAACGCTCGAAGCAGAGGGCAAGCGCACGGAAGCGATCGCACAATATCGCGAAGCGCTGCGCCTCGATCCGAGGAGCAAATTCGCGCATGAACGCCTCAGCAAACTGGAAAAATCTTCGGACTAGAATGAAGAGTTATGTTGCGGAATATTTTGCCATCGCGGAAACAAACCGGCTGTCACTCGATCCGGCATACGAGAAGAATTTCGTTCGCATACGGACACGCCAGCCCCGCCGCGCCAGGCCGCTCCAGTACCAGCCAATTCACACCGTACCGCTGCTTGAGCCGCAGAAAATCTTCGCGCTGGAATTTTTCCCAGCCTTCCTGCGCGGTCGCCTGTTCTTTCCATTTCCCCGCCAGCGCGGGAAACATGCTCGCCGCGCCGCTGTCCTTTGTTGCATCCGCCAGCATGCTGCGCTGCGCGATGGCGCGAAATCCGTGCTGGTCCTCCCCCGGCAGCGCCATGTGTTTCGGGTTGAGCGCGAAGTACGCGTCCTCCGGCGTGTTCCCGCGGATCCACTCGAACGCCTGCACCCACGCATTTCCGGGTGCGCGCCCCGGCAATTCCAGGTGCGGTGTTGCAGGGGATTCCTGGTGTTGCGCGTACGCCATCCCTGCACAGAGCGGCGCAAATAAAACCGCCCAGCGCCACGCGCGGCGTTGCAGTACAAATTTGCCGAGCAGTCCGCCGATGAACAAGAACATCAGAATGTATAGCAGGTGCAGATACCGCATGGGCTGGATTTCCGCAAGATTTTCAAAGCGTCCCGGCCTCGAAACAATCAGCGCCACGGAGAAAAACATCGCTCCGTAAATCACCAGTGCACGGCAGGCCAGGCTCATTGGTCCCAGCGCATAACGCCGCGCGATTTTTGCAAACCACGCGAGAATCGCGAACGGCGCGAGGAGCCCGAGCCACTCGTACCAGGCCCAATTGGTCAGAAAAAAGTACGGACGCGTCTGAAGAATTTCATGGTATTCAGGCGTCACCGGTGGAAACAATTGATGTGAAAAAACGGCGGCTAATCCTGCGGCACCGGCTCCTTTCGAGCGAAATTTCAAAAGCAAGATTGTCGCAACATACGCAGCGGCAAAGACGGCCATGAGCGGATGCATCGCTCCCGTGAACAAAATCCACAAGACTGCGGCGAAATATTTTTCTTCGAGCGCGCAGGCGACGCCGAGCAGCGCACCGGGCGCGGAAAGCGATCTCGTCGTCAAGTACGGATCCATAAGGAAAAGCCGCGTCCCCGCAACCGGAATGCTCAACAAGCTTCCTACCAGCGCAACGCCGCACCACATCGAATGATTTTCTTCAAAGCATAATCGCGCGATGCGCCAGCACCCGAGCAATAACAGGAAAATAGAAAGAACATGCCATACAAGCAGTGCAGCGCCGATCGGCAAATGCGTAAGGCGGATCGATCCTGCAATCAGTTGCGGAAAAAGCGTCATGCGTGCGTGCGACTCAAAAAATTCCGTGTTGTACTGAAAAAGAGAGGGATGAAGGAGTTTCAGTATTCCAGGAGTGTAAATCTCCGCGTCTTCGAGGCCTGGGTGATAACCATGAACGACGATCGCCGCGATCGTCAGTCCAACAAGAAGCAAATAATCCTTGCCTCGTGCCTGGACTAATTTCAAGCTCGCGCTTCCTTCGCGAGTGCGGCTTCCATCTCCTCCGTCAGCGCCGCATCCGGCAGCTTTCGTCCTTGCGGATCAAAAATCGAGAAGCGCCCGAGTCCATGCTGCTGGAGAGAAAACTTCAAGGTTGTGTGCAAGACACCGAGGCCGTATCTTACGCTGCGCTTGAAATTAATCGAAGATGCTTCTGCGAAGTACTTCGTCGGACACGACACCTCGCCGATGCGAAAGCGGAAATGCACGCACTGCGTAAGCATCTGACTGTCGAAGACAAAATCATCCGAGTTTTCGAGCAGCGGCAGCTCTTTCAACACTCGGCGGCTAAACGCGCGATAGCCGGTGTGATATTCGGAGAGTTTCGCGCCAAGGAAAAAATTCTGAATCGCCGTCAGGCAGCGATTGGCAATGTATTTGTAACGTGGCATTCCGCCCGGGAGCGCGGTTCCCCCGAGAATCCGCGAACCTAGCACAACATCGTAGACATTGTAGGCCAGCATGCTGGCCATGGCCGTCACCAGCAGCGGGGTATACTGATAATCGGGATGCACCATGATGACATGGTCGGCGCCGGCCTCCAGGGCGATCCGGTAACAAGTCATCTGGTTTCGACCGTAGCCATAATTTTCATCGTGGACAAATGTGCGCAAGCCGAGTTTGCGCGCCAGCGCCACAGTCCCGTCTGAGCTCCCGTCATCAACCAGGATGCGGATATCCACGAGATCCGGAAGCTCACTCACGGTCAGTTCCAAGGTCTTTTCCGCGTTATACGCCGGCAACACAACGGCGATGCGCTTGCCATTAATCATTATTTTTTCAAGTCGCTCTCGACAAGGCTGGTTCTCGAATCTTGCTGCACCTAGGAGCGAACTGCTCTACAGCCGAGGATAAGCGTCAACCACAGTTTCAACCGGGGACCCAGAAATAGTGCGCTTTGTTAGTATCATGTTTTTGTCCGCTGTTCCAGCAAATGTGGGCAGGCTATTTTCTTATGTCACGGATTGTGCAGCGCGTCTTCCGCGTAAGCCGGCGAACTCAGGAATGCGTCTGATTGCCTCGCGCCGGCTTGGAGAGGCAATCTTACCGTGAATTTCGAACCGCGGCCTTTCGCTGTTTCACACTCGATCGATCCACCGTGCGCCCTGACGATGGCCTGAGCAATCGCCAGGCCCAGGCCTCCGCTCTTTGCCCCGCCTGAATCAAGCCCGGCTGCACGGTAGAAGCGCTCGAAGATGTGCGGGAGGTCTTCTTCCGAAATCCCGATACCTTGATCCTCGAAAATCAATTGGGCAAAACCGCCGACTCTCTTTAGAGTTACATCGACTTGCGTGTGAGGAGGAGAGTACTTAACAGCATTCTCCAGGAAAATCAGACACAGTTCGCGAAGGAAGGCCTCGTCTCCAATGACCGTAAATTCCCTGGCGAGAACGCGGCGGATAGAAATATGTTTAGGCTTAGCGAGCGGAACGGCGATTCCGCAGGCTTCTTCCAGTACCTCATCCAAATAGACTTGCTCCTTGCCCAGGCGAAGCTGCCCGGCATCGGCCATCGACAACGTAAAAAGGCCGGCAACAATTCTGCTCAACGTTTTCAACTCGGTGTCTATGACCCGCAGCGCCCTTTGATATTCCTCGGGAGATCTGGTTTCGGAAAGCAGCAGCTCCGTCTCTCCTTGAAGGACAGAAAGCGGGGTTCGAAGCTCGTGTGAGGCATCCGATACGAATTGCCGGAGTTGATTCAGCGCCGAGGTGACAGTCACAAAGAGTTTATTGAAGGTCGTGGAGAGGCGGCCGAGTTCGTCCCGCGGATTACGCACGGTCAACGTTGCATCCAACTGCTGTTGACTCGACTCGGATATCCTCCGCGCCAACTCGGCTGCATGGCGCGTCAATTCAATAATGGGCCGAAGACTCCGTCGTACGTACCACGCTGAAGTAAGAGCCATCACCGAAAGACTGACCGCGAGTAACACGATCAAAATCCTTCGAAAGTTTCCGAGTACGAATTCCGTATCGGCATTCGACTCCGCGATGACTAAGGCCACGGACTTGCCTGCGATGCGAAAGGAGACGATCGCAGCGCGAAGTCGCCCCCTGGCGCCGTCATTGAGAGTGCGATAAACAGTCTCGGAATTTGGCAGAGGCAGGGAGCCCAAATCGAGGGGTCTTCCCTGAAGGCTTTTCGACTGTACCAGAACTCGGCCGGATTGATCCAGAAGCTCGACAAAATCCTTTGGGATATCGACTCTGGAAATATCTTGCTGCTCGCTCGGATTATCGATCATCTCTGCGACCATCGGATTTGCAACTTCCAATAGCCTGCGATCCAGCTGTGCGCGGACCTCTCGCGAAAAGACAGAGTAGATGACGAGAGACATTCCCGAGAGCAGGACAGCAACAACGAGGCAAAATAGAAACATCATCCGGACGCGAAGAGATCGAGAGTGCATCATTCCACCGATTTCAATCGATAGCCCACACCCCGGACGGTATGGATCAGCTTCGCCTGCTGGCCTTGCTCCAGTTTTTGCCGCAAGTGGTTGATGTAGACATCGACGAGATTCGTTTCGGTGTCGAAGCCGTAGGACCATACGTGTTCAATGATTTCCATACGAGTGACCGAGTCGGGGGCGCGCATCATCAGCAGTTCGAGTAAGGAGAGTTCTTTCGGCGTCAGCTGGATTTCGTTTCCACCGCGCCTGACAATGTGCCGATGCCGGTCAAGCTCAACATCGCCACAACGCAATTTGGCAGCGCCTCTGTATGATCCGCGCCGCGTGAGAGCGCGAATGCGCGCATGGAGTTCAGACAAGGCGAATGGCTTCGTCAGATAATCATCTGCCCCGGCGTCCAGCCCTTCAACCCGCTGTTCCACAAGGCTGCGGGCCGTCAAGAAAAGAATCGGGGTTTCGATGCGTAGCTCGCGCAACTCCCGACAGACCTGGATCCCGGTGATCGTCGGCAGGCGAATGTCCAGCAGGATCGCGTCGTAGGTGATGCGCGGGGCGAGTTCCAGCGCTTTCTCGCCAGTCTCAACGACATCAACCGTGTACGCTTTCTCACGTAGCGAGCGGGCGATAAAGCTGGCAACCTTGCGCTCGTCCTCTACAAGAAGAAGATGCATCTAGCGCCCCCGCAGCGAAACCAGAGCGAGCTGAATTAGACTTATAATACTAAAAGCCCTCTCCTAAATGCGTGAAAAGACGCAAATGTCCGCCTCGCAAGTTCCTCCGGTGTTAAGGAGTGTGTGTGGCAACTCGAAATTCGTGCCTTCAGGGGCTAAAGCCGCGTTGATTTCACGCTAGTGAGGGTACGGCTCCCGCAAGGGAACTGCGAGAATAAGCGCCAGAAGAGATCCAGAGCGTTTCATTGCTTTACACCTCCGGGAAAAAGCCAGTTTTCGCTCAAGATCAGTAAATGAAGCGGGACTCACGCGCGATGGCACGCGAGTCCGCGCCCCATTCCGGTTATTGCACCGACTTCATTTTGCCGCCGGGTGCAAGTTGAGTTTCTGCACTCGCCAATTCAGGAGTTCCGCAACGTAAAGGGTATTTTCGGAAGGACAGGCAATCTCATGAACCCATCCGAACTGGCCGAGTTGTTTGCCGGCTTTTCCGAAAACGCCAAGGATGTTTCCGTCTAAATCCAGTTTGTAGATTCGGCCCGGGTTGGAATCGGAAGTATAGAGGACCTGTTTGGGTCCGGGGGTAATGCAGATAGCCCACGGAGCGCCGATATTGGTCCACTGTTTCAGAAAATTTCCGTCGTTATCGAAGACTTGTATCCGATGATTCTCCCGGTCACCCACGTAAACATTGCCCTTGGCGTCCGTGGCGATGGTATGCACGGTGTGGAATTCGCCCGGCTCCGTGCCTCGTTGGCCCCAAGCCTTTACCCAGTTGCCGTCTTTGTCATATTTGACGACTCGAGAATTGTTGTACCCATCCGCGAAAAAACTATTTCCGGCGGGATCCCAGGCGACGTCGGCGGGGCGGTTGAATAGTCTCTGCGAGAAAACAGCAAAGTCGGCATTGGGCGCCGGGGGAGGAGTACCCGGAGGAGGGGCCGCGCCTTCGACAGCTTCGGGCTTTCTGCCGAACAGCATGATCACCCGGCCTTGAGGGTTGAACACGATCGCCATATTCGCCCCTTCATCCACGCACCAGATGTTGTCGCCTTTGTCGATCCGCACCACGTGCGCAAATGAAAATCCATACAAATCCTTCCCGATTTCGCGAACGAATTTTCCGCTCGCGTCGAACTCGAAGAGCCGCGTCTGGGTGCTGCGCGTGAAAACGAAAATGTGCCCTTTCGAATTCAAGGCCACGCCAGCAACTTCTCCCAAATAAAGATCCGCGGGAAGCTGCAGAAGGTTGGGAACTGAATCGTAAGGAATTTCGGGAATCGACTGCGGTTGACCGAGCACGAACAACGGCAACCCCAGAGAAAACAGCAGAAACAGGACAGAGCGTTTCATCACAGCCTCCTTACAGAATTCTGCCGATGCAATCGAGCAATGGCAGGAAACTCGGGCCAGGCATGCGGGCGGAATCCCGCCGACACGCCTTGCAAACTTGTTTCTACCCTAACGGACAAACAAGGATGACGACCACCGCATCTCCCGAGGCCAGTCAGTGCGCCCTGGCCCTGGGAGTCAGTTCACGGCAACTCAAGGCTTCGGCGCCGGCTCAAGCACCAGGCGATCCTTGGCCTGCTTATCAACAGCAGCCCGAGAGTACAGCATCGGAAAATAACGCGCCTGGTCCCAGAGCGGCACCAAGTCGGAATAATGCGGGCTACCCGGTTGCCCGCTTTCTCCGGGAGCGTTCGCGACGACCGATTCATCCCAATTCCCCACATCGAGAATTTCGCGATAGCTTGGGCCGCTCAACTGGTCGAATTTTTCACCCGCGTAACTCGTGTTGTTGACAGTGTAGGAATCGCCGGGGCGCGGCAGCGGCCCAATGTTCAAGAGCGGCTTGGCACCGGTGAGAAGTTCGAGGGGGTGATGAAAGGTAACAGTATGCAGACGCCCCCACGACCAGTAGGAGGGCTCCGATCCCTGCAGGGTTTTCATTTTCCCCGTGGCGGCCTTCAAAGTATCCAAAAGTAACTGGTCGCGCGCGGCCTGTGGCTGGGCTCCGAATGTTTCTTGATCCGGGTGTTCCAAGCTGTTCAGAATGACTGTAAGCGGCACACGCCCTTGGAGCGTCTTCCAAGCATTCTCCGGCGCCAAATGATGGAGCATTTGCTTCTCGATCTCAATCTGCCAGAGTTCGTAAAGCGCGGCAGCGGGTGACTCGCGGTCGAGGACGGCATTCCATCGAAGGAGCATCTGCGTGGGAGCATCGTCAGCATTGCGAGCGGCGGAAGGCAGCAATTGAAGCAGCTCCCGCGCGGGAAGCGAGGTGACGTCAGCTTGCAACTGCTCCATGTCTTCCCGAGTGAGTTTGTGCCGGCTGCTCGCGGCCTGGCTTAAGACCTCCTTGATGCGGTTGGCGCGGTAAGGTTCGGCCCACTCAAATCCCACGTTGTAGGGAAAGTTTTCTCCGGTCATCCGCTGGTTGGCGGTGACGACGAAGCCTCGCTCAGGATTGAACTCATGTGGCAGTTCCGGGACCGGAACCCAACCTGCCCATTCATAACCACCGTCGCCGGGTAACGGCATCGTGCCGGTAAAGTTCTTGCGAATTGGCGCCATGCCCACCGAGTGTTCACCGATGTTGCCCTCGATATCGGCATAGACAATGTTGTGGGTCGGCAGCTTCCATCGTTTTACGGCTTCTTCAAACTCCTGCCAGTTCTGGACACGATCCAAGGTGAGGCTGGCCATGTAGCCCGCGGTGCCGGGTTCCGCCCCGACCCAGTGCAACGACAAGGCGCGATGCGACGCTGCGTCTTCCCAGAGCACGGGACCATGCCGCGTGAACTTTAGATCCACGGTTACATCTGCTTTGCCCTTCACGTGGAAGGTGGACTTGCGCACCGCCATCTGCTCCCAGCCATTTTCGGTTTTGTAGCGCTGCGGATTCCCCGGGTCGAGTTTCTCAAGATAGAGGTCCTGTTGATCCATGCCGAAGATTGTCCATCCCCACGCTACGCGCTGGTTATGGCCGTCTTGTATACCGGGAGTGCCGGGCTCTGTGGCGCCGATGACATCCCAGCCGGGGGCCACGAGATGCACGATATAACGCAGCGAAGGAGATTTATCGACGGTGCGGTGAGGGTCGTTACTGAGGAATGGGCGACCCGATGCCGTCAACTTGCCGGAGACGACCCAGCTGTTGCTCGCCCATTTACCACTCCCAAGCTCATCCGGCAGAGCAAAGGCAGTTGCGAGGTCCGGAGGCATCGTCATCGAGCTGTCACTACCCTGCAAATTGCGCAGGATTTCCGGAGACAGATCGGAGAGATCCACTCCGGGAAAGCTATCGAGCAGAACCGGGGGATCAAGATTGAGAAGGGCGGAAGCCTTTTTGGCGCCGAGGAGGGTGACGAGCTTCGCGTGCAATAGCTCCGTATCCGCATTGCGGGTCATCGGAAAGCCTGCCATGCGGCTCAGGCAATCCTCGGGCTTCCAGGGTTCCGGCGCAAATTTCGCAAGCTGAAATTCCAGGGGCAGGCCAGGACCACCCGGAGCAGTACGGAGAGAAATTTCAGCGTTGATACCCTGAGTGAAGGCCTCAAGAATTTGCTTCGCGTCCTTGGCGTAGCTCGCATAATCGTCGGACAGGGAGCCGCGGTAGGCCAGACGCCTGGCGTTGATGTCGCGTTCCAGGTAAGCCGGCCCGAACACTTCCGCCAGACGGCCTTGACCGACGCGCTTCCAAAGCTCCATTTGAAAGAGCCGATCTTGCGCGGCAACGAAACCTTGCGCGAAGAAAAGGTCATGCTCATTCCGGGCGTAGATGTGGGGCACACCCCAGGGATCGCGGAGAACAGTGACGGGATGTTCGAGTCCGGAGAGTTTCAGAGTGCCGTCGGTCACGGAAAGCGCCGACTGCGCTCTTTGTTCGAGAGTTTGTTTGTCGCTGGGGGAGAGGCGGGAAGCGGCACCGCGCCGATTACTACCACCGGAATGAATTGCCGGATACGAGAGGCTTGCAGCAGCCAGGAGACCAGCCGCGAGTTTCCAGAAGGGCCACCGTTTCATCGTCGCCGAGCCTCCTCTCCGCCACTCCACGATTCCCGGGAATGTTGTGGCCAGCCAAGAGAATGGAGATCCAGAGGCTGAGCGTTTTGCCGTCAGCGTAACTTGGTAGTGGGTAGGAGGCGGGAAACAGGGACCCTTAGCGAAACCCTGTTCCCCACCGATTCAAACCACTTGTGGCGCCGCGACTACCAAATGAGCTTCAGCCCGAATTGAATCTGCCGCTCCGGGGTCTGCGTGCTGGTGAGCGTGCCGAAGGCCCCCACGGGGTTCCCCGAGGCGTCGAACGGCGAGAGGTTGCCCGCGTTGGGAGGCGCGAAATTGGCGTGATTAAAGAGGTTGAAAAACTCGGTCCGGAACTGGACGGTGAAGTTTTCCGAGATTTTGGGGATTTTGGTGTCCTTAATCATGGAGAAATCCACGTTGACCAACCCTGGCCCAACGATTGTGTTGCGCCCCAAGTTGCCGAGGAGATTGATACAAGTGTTGGCAGGGAGATTCGGATTAGCCAAAACGAAGGCCTGGTCACACATTGTCGCGGCATTAATGCCCGCGGACGCAAGGGCATTGGTGAAGCATGCAGGATTGACGTACTGGAGGGAGCCGTGGCGCCCTGACGACGGAAGGATCTGGGAGCAGCCTGCGACGCGATCCGGAATAGCGAATGGCTCGGAGTCGAGTTGGCCCATCGGGTCTCCCGAGATACTGAAAGGCCAAACAGGAACGCCACCGCTCAACGAGACGATTCCTCCGAACTCCCACCCTTTGGCTAGGAACCCCACGGGCCCATGGAACGATGCGGGCGTCGGGACCTGCCACAGGGCGTTGACAACCAGGTTGCGAGAAACATTGAAGTCCGACAACCCTTTGATTAACTTCAAATCCCACCAGGGGATGGTGGGAAGCACGTCGCCCGCGAAGTTGTCGCCCGCAAAGCTGCCGGACGACGTGTCTTCGGTCTTACTCCAGGTGAATGAGGCCTGCACTTGAAAGCCATGGCTCATGCGCTTCTCGAGCTCAACCTGGAGAGCGTCGTACCAGGACTCGCTTTGCCAGATCGTGGACTGGATTTCAGCGACGTTCGGGTTTATCAGTTGCCCCGATACGATGGCGGTGGGCCCGCCTGTGAGGGTCGGCGTATTGCCGCAAGAAGCCGCCGGCGTCGGCCCTGAGCAGACCGGGCTGGGGAATAGCCAGCGCCCCGCGGTCTTCGTAGGAAAGACCGTATTGAGCTCGTCCGTCTGGAACGGATTGTGCTTTCCGCGCGATCCTGCATAGGCAAGCGTTAACGAGAGATTCCCTGCGAGTTGCCTTTGGACGTTTAGGTTCCATTGATAGACGTAATTGCGCTTGGCGTTGGGTTCGACATAGTTCCAGGACAGTCGAAAAGACGGCAAAAGCAGAGGATTGGGGGTCGTGAACAGCCCAAACAGCGTTGGATTTGTTACTGCAAAGTTTGGGAATTCGCCCGTACTCACACAAGGCTGTGTATTAGGGGGGGAAGTGAAGCCGCAACCGCTGACTGTAAGATTGAGGTGGCCTGGAGCGGTTTGCGCGTTATTGAGCGCCAGCTCGTACGGAAGGGGCAGGGCGTCAAATATTCCGAAGCCCCCGCGAACGGAGGTCTTTCCGTCGCGGAAGGGATCCCAGGCAAAGCCAACCCGCGGCTCGAAATTCTTGTTGGTGGGGTTCTTGAGAAAGTACTTATTGATGCAAGTAGAGCAGCCGTTGGTGGCGTTGGGGGAGGGATTGGTGGTCAGAAGCGGCAGGTTCGCGATCAGGCCAAGTTTGTCTGTGGGAATGGTTTGCATTTCGTAGCGCAAGCCCAAGTTCAGGGTCAGGTTGGGACGCACTTTCCAATCGTCATTGAGATATCCGGCGATTATGGAACTGAAAGTATAGTGGGTTTTAACAGCGGCAATGCCGCCGACGGGAGGGCTCTGCACCTTAAATGGAGTATTCGTTAGAAAGTCCGGCAGTGAGTTGAATTGCGCGGTGCCGTTGGAGGTAAACGGCGCGAAAAGCTTTTCCTCCAATCGGATAAACATGCCTCCGAACTTCAGGTTGTGTTTCCCTATGGTGCGTCCGGCATCGTCGAACGTCTGGACAGTCTGGTGAGTAAAGTCCTCGATGGCGTTGCCGTTCAGGCCCCCCGTGAAGGGTTGGTCCATCCCCGGCACGCCCGGCCCCCCGCCTATCCCGGCGATTCTCGCGGCATGCAAGCCGGGTTCTATCACAAAGGTCGAACTCGTACTAGCAGCGTCCGGGTTAAGCGCGCTGGGGGTCAATTGGCCAAACCCCTGGGTGTAGTTCCATCCCAGCCGAACGGTGTTGACCGTACTCGCGCCGAAGAGGTGGGTCTCTTCCAGGGATGCGCCTTTGCGGGCTACGAAAAACCCGTCCAATAGCTCGTTGAGAGCATCGGGCTGGGTGAAGGTCGAGCGGTCATAATAGAAGCTCGCACTCAAGCTGTCCTTGTCCGAGATCTTTACGTCGCCTCTGACGTTGCCGTAGTTGTCGGGCACCACTTGCGCGCCCGAAAAGGCGAATTTGCAGAGATCGCCTGGGG
Organism: Candidatus Acidiferrum sp.; assembly: GCA_035544995.1. Taxonomy (GTDB): domain Bacteria; phylum Acidobacteriota; class Terriglobia; order Acidiferrales; family UBA7541; genus Acidiferrum. The sequence continues at coordinate 9,441 of DASZZI010000004.1, read as the reverse complement.
CGATGTTGCCCGATGCGGGGCAACGGGGAAAGAAAGTCAGATAAGGCTGGGCAGGCGTTACGAATCCGGTAGAGAGGTTCCCCGCGCGCGCAGCATCCGAGAGGACGATGGCGGAGTGGCTGATACCCTTGCTCTGGCGGAGTCCTTCGTAGGCGCCGAAAATGAAAATCTTGTCCTTCTTGATTGGCCCTCCCGCCGACCCTCCAAACTGGTTGCGGCGGAATGGCGCTTTCTTGAGACCACCGGCATTCTCAAAGAAATTTGCCGCGTCGAGCGCGTTGTTGCGAATGAATTCAAAAGCGGTTCCATGAAACTGGTTCGTGCCCTGCTTGGTGACCGCGTTAACGACTCCGCCCGAAGTATAACCATACTCCGCCGAGTAGTTGCTGGTTATAACGGAGAACTCCTCAATCGCGTCCACGCCGAGGTTCGCGCCGAGCACGTTTCCCGGCCCCGCGTTTGAGTAGTCGTTGATGAAAATGCCGTTGAGCCGGTAGCTGTTTTGCGTAGGCCGATTTCCGTCAATGCTCAGTTGCGATCCCAGTCCGCGCCCAATGGCGCCAACTTGCGTGATCACCTCCTGGGTGCGGACCCCGGCCACGCCGGGTTGCAACTGGGCCAGCGACGCCCAGTCGCGGCCGTTCAAGGGCAACTCGCGCACCGTCGTGGAGTCGACCTCAGCGCTGAGGGTGGAGTTGGTGGTCTCAATCGAGGGGGCCGCGCCGGTGACCTCCACGATCTGCGTAACCTGGCCGACCTTCAAGGCAAGGTTCACCTCCTGCTTCGCGCCGACGGTGAGCGTCACTTTGGTCACAGCGGTGCTAAAGCCCGGCGCGGAGGCCGATACCTGGTACTCCGCCGGGTTGAGGTTCGCGATGCTAAAAGCGCCGGTGGCATTGGTGAGGGTGTTGGTAGACAAACCTGTGGCGAGGTTTTTGGCCGAGACTTTTGCATTGGGGATGGCTCCCCCCGCCGGGTCGGTGATGGTGCCGGACAGCGTGGCGCCGACGACCTGCGCCCGCAACGGAACGGAGAACAGAAGCCCGAGAACCAAGCTCAAAACCAGTACTTTGGCCACTTTCGGATTCATCTGAAGTTCCTCCTAGTCAAGATCACGTGCACGCCACCCCATTTGCCGAAAAAGATGTTTTACATCGTTGCGCCCCCGGTGAACGCGATTCCTTTGCCGAAATCGAACATTCTGAAACCGGTCGATTCACCCCGCCAACTAGTATATTTATAAGTACTTAAATTTAAATGTATACTTTCCATATAACCTGGCTTCGTTGTCCAGGGTGGGCAAGTTTCTTGATAAGGACATGAAAGATTCAGATAAAAACAAACTTTCCCACCCCTAGGCACAGTTCAAAAACCCGAAGGCTTTGCCTGTCGGGGAGACACGGCTAGCCTTGCTCCCCAAGCTGGCGTACCGCGAATACAGAAAAAGCGAAGGAACTCGCCACCCCAAGGTACCTTTTACACCCGAGGCTTGCAATAGAAACTTAAAAAAACATTAATCTTTTTTAATCTGAGGAGCCGCGCCTCCCCCGCTTGCTCTGGTGCGACTCTCCAAGACTTGTGTCTCTTGGCAATTTCCGCAAATCGCGACTGATTTCCGGCGGTGATACAATCCAGGGGCGGGAGTTGCACAAACGCACGGGACTCGGCGAATTTACTACTGGATACTTCAAGGATCGTCGCGAGGGAGAGAGCGCCCAGCGACCTCTACTCAACCGCATGGGACGACCTATCAACCGTCTATCCGGCTAGCCGTAGCGGCAACAACAGAAAAAACGATCGACAAGACGTCGCAAGGGAAAGGTGCCCGGAAAAGCATTTGGAGTGGACGTACCTCCTGGGTTGTGTACAATGCCGCATATCCGGGAGTTCGAAATGGAAATGCTGGTTGACAGTGTGAGGTGCTACGATGAACGCGAACCGTAAGAAAAAGAACCTCCTCACGCGAAGGGAAATGATCGGCACTGCATCGCTAGCCACTCTCGGCACAGCTATGCTGAGTTCCACCGAGGTCAGCGCCCAGGAGCAACAGACGTATAAGGTTGGCAAGGACCCAGGCAAGCATGAACCGATCCCGGACTTTAAGTTCGATCTAGAAAGCACAAGCAAAGGATGGGTCGGCGAGGCCGGATCGGCGAAGGAAGCTACTGTTGCCGAGTTCCCCGCTTCACAAAGCATTGCAGGCGTTTCCATGCGCCTGAAACCTGGCGCCATCCGTGAACTGCATTGGCACGCCATCGCCGCCGAATGGGCTTTGGTCATCACTGGAACTGTGCTCACAACAGTCATGTCGCCGAATGGCCAGCCCGCCACGGACATTTTTGGGCCCGGCGATATTTGGTATTTCCCCAGGGGCCACGGTCATGCACTCCAGAACATAAGCAATGAGGAAGCACATTTTGTGCTGGGTTTCGACGATGGGCACTTCTCCGAGTTCGGCACGTTCAGTATTACAGATTGGGTCGGGCACACCCCTCACCCTGTGCTTTTGCGCAATCTCGGGCTCAGTTCCGGTACAACTGCTGGTTTGCCAAAGAAAGAATTGTACATTCTTCCAGGCAAGATACCGTCAGTCGTTCCGGAGACGTATCTGGCGGATGATTTGCAAACCTCCCAGAACCCTCACAAATTCCGTTTGAACAAGATGGCTCCGTTGCTGTTCCCGGGCGGATGGGAACGAATTGTCACGGTGAAGGAATTCCCGATCAATACCACGCTGACGTCCGTCCAGCAGTATCTCGAGCCGGGCGCCCTTCGTGAGATGCACTGGCATCCGAATGCCGACGAGTGGCAGTATTACCTTAGTGGCCGCTCGCGCGTCACCGTTTTCGGCGCGCACGGAAGGGCCAGAACGGAAGAGTTCGGGCCGGGGCAAATCTGTTTTGTCCAGCAGGGCTTCGGTCACTATGTCGAGCAAGTCGGCAGCGAGCCGACAATTTTCTTCGCGCTTTTTAATAGTCCAGTATTTGAGGATATCTCCATCTCCAAATGGCTCGCCGGGAATCCGGCATCGTTGATCGCGGATAACTTTGGCATCGCGAAGGATGAAGTTGGGCGCTTGCCGAAAAAGGCCCTGGGGATCATCAAATAAATTTCCACTTCGCTCATTCTGCTTGCACTGAATGCCGATAGATGGAAGCAAGTTTCGAAGGAATGCGCGTCCCATAGTCTTGTAGAGAATGTGTCAGAATGCACCGCACGGGGGCGTTTCGCTCGGGATGTCGCTAGCGCGATCAGCTTCCCCTGATTTTCGGCTTCTCGAATGACTTGTTACTGGGGCACCATCTTATTGCGCTGCCCAACGGCACGGGCCAGTTGGTGTGTACGACCCGGGGACTTCACCGGTCTCCTGGCGATCCCACCTGCCGGTTGAAGCCCCCTGAACTGCAGTTCGAGCAGACGCCTTAGGTCTCTCAGCCCGGCGACTGGATCAGGGTTCGGATTAGCGATCCACCAACGAATTTCCGCGGAGAAGACGAAAAAGAGATGGCGAGTGATGATTTTCGGGTTCTCTGCCGACCGAATTCGCCTGTCCTTTTGAGCAGCCCGGACAAACTTTTCAATTCCGGAAAGAAGACGCCTGCGGATCTCCTGAAAGGCCGCGGCCTGCTTTCCTTCGGAATAAAAAACAAGCTCCTTCAACATGATGCGGGAAAGCGCCGGATCCTTGCCGAAGTAATCGTAGTGGCACTTGGAAATCGCGAGGAGTTGATCGAGAAGAGGCTGGTGCGGCTCGGGGATTTTGAGCGCCGCGTCCGTAACAGCGCTGAGTTCCTCGTTGAAGATGAGAAAGACCAGATCGCGCTTATCTTGTGCATAGTTGAACAAAGTTCCCAGCCCGACGTGCGCGCGGTGAGCGATCTGCCGGAGTGTCGCGGCGTCGTATCCAAGCTTTGAAAAAAGCTCGCGCGCTGCCGCGCGGATACGCTGACGTTTCTGGAACTTATTCTGTTCGCGAAGCCCAAGCCCTCTCGGAGGAACAGCGGAAGAGTTCAATGGAGCACCCCCATCACAGGCCGGCCCATTATAGTACTTGTTTTCTTCCGTCTTTCTCTGGTGAAAGCAGTCAGCCTCATTCCGCGTTCGGCCGGAAAATATCCGAGCCGAGGGTTACTCCATCGCGGACCGGAATGGCGACATCGCGCTCGATAGCAGTTCCGTACTTTCGCGGCCGGGTCTGCCACTTTGACGAAAACACTATCACTCCTCTTAATCGTTGCGGTCAGGCGAAGCCGTACCGCATCGTTCCGACCAATACTTGCACCTGACTTCGCGAGAATCTATAACACATGGGACAGTTCCGGGAATAACCGGTTCAAAAACTTGACAAGAATTTGAACGAGCGTACACTCAGCGCATCGTAAAAGTGTACATGTTCAGTTTTGTACGAGACTGCGAGGGCGGAAAATGCCGGCGGTGCGGAAATGCGCCGTTTGATCTTTGGCTGGGAATGTGCGGTCGTTCTGAAAACATGGGCATTAGAAACTGCGAGAACGAAAAATGGGGGCGCGGAAGCATGGGAAGACCTCATGATTCAAAGCATGACTTTCCGTCGGCGGGATGCAATACGTCCAGAAGGGAGTTTCTCAGCGCATTGGCCGCCCTGGGGTGGGGCGCGGCGCTGTCAGCCAGTTCGTTGCTGGCGCAGACTGGGTCGCCTTCGCCAACGGCTGGGGCTGGTGCCAAGCCACACCGGATCGACGTACACCACCATTTTCTCCCGCCGCGTTACATTGCCGAAGAGCACGAGAGACTTAAGTTCGATCATAATGTTCCAGTCAATCAACTGCTGTCTTGGACGCCGGCGCAGGCTCTCGAGGTGATGGACAAGAACGGAATTGCCACGGCCGTGGCTTCGATCTCGACTCCGGGCGTGTGGTATGGAGATGTCGCGGCGGCGCGCCGTTTGTCGCGAGAGTGGAACGAATATGCGGCAGAGCAGGTGCGGAATTTCCCGGGGCGTTTCGGTCTTTTCGCCGTGGTGGCGTTGCCCGATACGGAAGGCAGCCTCAAGGAAATCGAGTATGCCCTCGACACGCTTAAGGCTGATGGCATCGGTCTCCTGACCACGTACGATGGCAAGTATCCCGGCGCCCCGGAATTTGCACCGGTGTTCGAGGAGCTCAATCGCCGCAAGACGGTAGTCTATTTTCACCCGACGGTTGCGGCATGTTGCGGAAGTGTCATTCCCGGCGTACTCCCGCAAGTGGTCGAATACCCATTCGACACTACCCGCGCCATTGTTAGTCTGCTTGTGAGTGGCACGTTTGCGCGGCTAACAAATATCCGCTGGATTTTCTCGCATGGCGGGGGAGCGACCCCGATGTTGGCGGGCCGCATAACCGAGATCCTCGGCCAGCGACAGGCGTTTGCTGAGCGAATGCCCCATGGAGTCATGTACGAGCTGGAGAAGCTTTATTACGACACGGCCAGTGCTGCGTTTCCGTCTTCCATGGCCGCAATATTGAGCGTTGTTCCTTCGCGGCAAGTCCTTTTCGGAACCGACTATCCATTCATTAAACCCGCGACCGCCATTGACGGATTGGCCCAGAGCAAACTTTCGGCCAGCGACCGGGAGGCGATCGAACGCCTCAATGCGATAGGATTGTTGCCGCGCCTGCAGGGATGAACGCCTACCTAACTCCCTCAGGAGGGTCGCGCTATGCCCGTGATTACATTGAGCATAGAGGCAGCGGGGCAAGCCGATGCGTCCGCGACAGTCTCGGCGATTGGCCGGCAATAAGAAGAAGACTGTACTTTGATGCGTCGCGGCGGGGATTAACTCACCACTTTTCACCAGCAAGCAGGATTACTTTTGGTATTGTATTGCTCCGTCAAATCCACGACGAATCTTCGGCAATGTACGTCGTTTATTTTTGCCCTGACGATCTATTGCGAGGCTTGACATGCCCCTGAACACGTCCCAAACTGTACATGTTCATTTTTGTGTTTGAGTGCTGCACGACAGGAGCGCCGCAGGTTAGTTGATTAAAGGAAACGACATGACTCAGGCCAGGCCCGTGGCATTGGTCACTGGCGCATCCAGGGGGATTGGTCGTGCGGCCGCCGTGGCTCTGGCCCAGGCCGGCTTTGACGTTGTTATCAACTACAGCCGGAGTGAGCAGGCAGCCCGTGAATCGGCCAACCTCGCACAGGGAAAAGGGGCGAAAACCCTCCTATTCCAGTGTGACGTCAGCGATGATTCCTCAGTGCGCAAGATGCTCGCCGCTGTCGAGCGGGAATTTGGCCGCCTCGATGCACTGGTAAACAATGCCGGCATAACGACTCAGGTGAAGCCCAATGATTTTGAGGCCATGACGGCCGAGGAGTGGGACCGGGTCTTCGCGGTCAACGTCAGAGGAATATTTCAGGTCACGCGTGCCGCAGCACCGCTCCTGAAGGTGGCGCGCGGCAGCATCGTCAACACCGCCAGCATCGTCGGCTTGCGCCCTGGCCCGCAGCCGCTGCCCTATGCAGCAAGCAAAGCAGCGGTCGTCAGCCTCACCAAGCTTCTAGCATTGAATCTTGCTCCCGAAATTCGCGTCAACGCGGTTGCGCCAGGGTGGATCGAAGGCGAATGGATGGAGCGGATGTTGAAAGACAAATACGAGGAGCTGTTCGCGCGTCGCGCCAAGAGCACGCCGCTGCGCCGCTGTGCGACACCCGACGATGTGGCAGAGGTAATCGTGAATCTGCTGACGAGCAATCGCTTCGTCAACGGTGAGGTCGTCGTAGTCGATGGGGGCTATTCAGCCACCACTTAACCAAGAGGGCTAACCGATGCTGCAAGGAGTAGTTCCATTTCCACCCGAGTTTGCCCGGCGGTACCGCGCGGGCGGCTACTGGGCTGATAGGTCACTGGCGCAAGAATTCAAAGTTGTCTTCGGGCGCTACGCGGAGCGTGTGGTAGTGATCGACGGTGGCCGCCCGATTACATACGCTGAACTTGACCGGCTCTCCAACAATCTTGCGCTGAACCTTCTGCACCTCGGCATCAAACCCCTTGACAGAGTCGTTGTGCAACTTCCCAATGTCACGGAATTTGTAATCCTTTACTTCGCACTTCAAAAAATTGGGTGCATCCCGATTGCGGCGCTGGCGAGCCATCGTTATGCGGAGATCAGCCAGTTCGTGGGTCTCTCCGGCGCCACGGCGTGCGTCGTGCCTGATCGCCGCGGCGAATTCGATCACGCTGAAATGCTTGACCGCCTGAGAAGAGAAATTCCTACTTTGAAGCATGGTTTCATTCTCGGAAATCCTCGCAATGGGTTGACGTCGCTATCGAAAATGATCGTTGCACCTGCGCGCCTCCCTCTTTCCGTGCTCTCCGAGATTAAGATCGATCCGGACGATCCGGCGATTTTTCAGCTCTCGGGCGGTACCACCGGCATTCCCAAACTCATTCCGAGGACCAACAACGACTACGCGTACAACTCCAAGGTGGCCGCGAGCGTTTGCGGCGTCAAAGAAGATTCTGTGCTTCTGGTTGTGCTACCCATTGCACACAATTTGCCCCTCGCATGTCCCGGTCTTCAAGGCTTCATGTTTCACGGCGCTAAAGTGGTGCTCAGCACCAGCACGAAGCCAGGCGATATGTGCGCGCTAATAGAGAAACACAGAGTCACGCACGTGAAGGTCGTTCCTGCGCTGCTAATTCGGCTGTTGAATGACCCCGCCGTAACTCGCCACGACTTGTCTTCGCTGCAGATCATTCAAAGTGGCGGGCAGCGGTTGCAGCCCGAAGTGCGAAGACTTGCAAAGAAGCTCATTCCGGGTGTGTTCGTTCAAGAGAACTTCGGGATGTCGGAGGGGCTGCTGATGTTTGTCCGGCTGGACGATCCGGAAGACGTATGCATGGAAACGGTGGGCCGCCCGGTATGTCCTGACGACGAAGTCAAGTTACTCGATGAGGATGACAATGAAGTGCCTTTCGGCCAGGTTGGCGAACTGTGCTGCCGGGGTCCGTACACTTTGCGCGGCTATTTCGGTGTCCCGGAATATAACGCTCGTGCTTTCACCTCGGATGGCTTCTACCGGTCAGGGGACCTGATGAGGCAGCATCCATCCGGCAACTACATCGTTGAAGGGAGGAAGAAGGATCTAATCAACCGCGGGGGAGAAAAAATTAGCGCTGAGGAAATCGAGAACCTTATCCTGTCGCATCCATCGGTGAAAAACGTATCCTGCATCCCTGTTCCTGACCATCAGTTGGGTGAGCGGATGTGCGCCTGCGTTATCTTGCGCGATGGTTCGAGCCTGGGCTTAGAAGAGCTGAAACGTTTCCTGCTCGGAAAAGAGATTGCAAAATTTAAGCTTCCAGAGCGGATTGAACTTCTACAGGATTTTCCGCTCTCTACATTCGGGAAAGTTTCAAAAAAGAAACTCGGGGAACTGGTTTCTAATATCATGGCGGCGGAGCAACAAACACAGAGCAGCCTATTAGGATAGTCTGCCACGCTTGTTGCTCTGCATCCGGAGAATCCCATGAGGATCGTGGACGTCCATTGCTACCCGAATACGAAGGAGTGGATTGCGTGCCAACAGCCGTACGTGGACGCTCTCGCCGCTTACTGGAATCGGCCGTGAACTCCCAAGACCGAGAATGAAGTTGTCAAGGAATTCGCGGATGCGGGCGTTGAAGCCATCCTGGTTGCGCTGGATATTGAGACAACAGTCGGCACGCCGCCCTGCTCGAACGATTTCGTCGCAGCCATGCAGAGGCGTCACCCGGAGCGAATGATTCAATCATGGGCCGCAGTCGATCCCTTCAAAGGAGATGCAGCCATCCGCGAGGCCAAGCGGGCAATTGAGGAACTCGGGATGCTGGGGTTCCACTTTCATCCCATCATCGGGCATTACGCGGTCAATGACCGTCGTTTGTACCCGCTCTTCGAGGTCATCAACGCACTCAAGGTCCCTGTGATGATTGATGTGGGTACAACTGGGATGGGGGCGGGAATACCTGGCGGAATGGGGGCTAAGCTGCGGCACGCCCATCCATCGGCGGTTGACGAGCTTGCCGCCGATTTTCCGAATCTGACAATCATCGCCGCGCATCCGGGCTGGCCGTGGGTCGACGAGATGACCGCGGTTGCCCTTCACAAGGGCAATGTATTCTGGGAACTGTCGGGATGGGCGCCCAAATATTTTCCGTCCCAGTTAAAGGTGGACATTCGAGGCCGGCTTAAGGAGAAGATCCTGTTCGGCAGCGATTATCCTAGCTTTCCGTACAGCCGCTTGTTCCGAGAGTGGGATGAACTCGGCTATTCGGACGATATCAAAGAGCGGGTATTCCACTCCAATGCCGAGCGCGTGCTGGGCCTCGCTGGGTCTGCAGACAGGCAAGTTCGGCCGCCTCCCGCCGGTCCGAACCAGCAAGCTCAGTAGAAGGTGGCCCGTCTTCCTTATCGATTCACGATGTTT
>DASZZI010000003.1:0-6057 GCA_035544995.1 Candidatus Acidiferrum sp. | reverse complement strand
GGCGGATTCGTCAAAGATCAATCTGCGGACAGAGCCGTGATGGTGCCGTACCGCAGCTATCACAAGCACCTGCCGCAAGATGACGAGCACTTCCTTGGGGCCACGGCTTATCCCGGGCGGATGCCGGAGGCGGAAGACCAGATCCGCGGTGTGTTGCGCCGCCGAAGAAACGTGTCTTACAGCAAGCCGGATAATTTCGGCATCTCGAGCGCACAGCAGATCGCCGACGAGTTCCGCCAGATTACGTCCTCGGTGGCGCTCTTGATTTCGGTCATCAGCTCGATCGGGCTTCTGGTGGGCGGCGTGGGCGTGATGAACATCATGTTGATGTCCGTCACGCAGCGCACGCGCGAGATCGGCGTGCGCAAAGCACTCGGCGCGCGGCGCCGCGACGTCATCTGGCAATTCCTTACGGAGGCTATTGTGCTGACGGGCGCGGGTGGCGTCATCGGCGTGTTGCTGGGCGGCGGCATTAGCCTGCTCATCAATCTTCTAGTGCCTAGTTTACCTTCTTCCATTCCACTGTGGTCCGTCATTCTCGCCGTGGGCGTCTCCATGAGCGTGGGCCTTTTCTTTGGCATATATCCCGCCATCAAAGCCGCCCGTCTCGATCCCGTCGAGGCCTTGCGTTACGAGTAAGTCATGGTCCCCAGGGGCCCACAACGAAGGATGAAAATGGAGTCGAGTTGCGATAGCGTTGCGGATAGCCACGTGGCGACAGAGGCCGAACTACTCTGGAGCGAGCATAGCCCGCATACGAGTATGGCTGGGACGCTGGGAAGCACAACGAATTGTAGCCTCCGGAAGTTGCGGAGAGCACGCGTAGGAGATTTTCGCTTTTTCGAAGCGTCCGACGCCGCGCGGTGGAAAGGAGTCGCGCGATGGAAGTTGTCTATCCCTGCTGTTGTGGTTTGGACGTACATAAGAAGAGTATTACCGCATGTGTGTTGTGGGCTGAGGCCAAGGGGAAGAGCCGTAAAGAGAAGAAGCGCTTCGGGACATTCACTCACGATCTGCTTCAATTGGCTGATTGGCTCGAGCAGTGCGGCGTAACGCATGCGGCCATGGAGTCCACCGGAGTGTACTGGAAGCCAGTGTGGAACATTCTTGCGGAGCAGTTCGAGGTGTTGCTGGTGAATGCACAGCACATCAAAGCCGTGCCGGGCCGGAAGACCGACCAGAAAGACAGCGAGTGGATCGCGGATTTGCTGCAGCACGGATTGCTCCGCGGGAGTTTCGTACCCCCGCGACCCCCGCGTGAACTTCGCGACCTCACGCGGTATCGCGTGAGTTTGGTACAGGAGATCAACCGGATTGCGAATCGAATTCAGAAGGTGCTGGAGGATGCCAACATTAAGTTGGCATCGGTAGCGACCGATGCTTTGGGTGCTTCGGGGAGAGCGATCTTGGAGGCGATGCTCGCGGGGGAGCAAGACGCTGCCCGGCTGGCAGAGATGTCCAAAGGGCTGCTGCGGAACAAGATCCCGGAACTGAAATTGGCGTTGGAGGGTCGTATGACCGAGCATCATCGATTTTTGCTCCGACAGCTCTTCGAGCACCTGCGCTTCACGGAATCGAAAAGGAGTGAGATCGAGCAGGAGATCGATAGACGCATGCTCCCTTTTGAGGATAAGGTCACTCGGCTATGCACCATTCCCGGAGTCGATCGGGTGACCGCCTGGGGAATACTGGCGGAAATGGGAATGAACATGAATCAGTTTCCGTCTTCTGGGCACCTGGCTTCTTGGGCTTGTTTGTGTCCTGGGAGTTTTGAGAGCGCCGGGAAGCGGCTGAGCGGCAAGATGCGCAAGGGCAATGTCTCGCTCCGCCGTTGTCTGTCGCAGGCGGCCTGGGCCATCTCGATGATGAAGAACAACTACCTCTCCGCGCTGTATCGGCGCATTGCTGCTCGGCGGGGAGCCAAGCGCGCGGTCATGGCGGTGGCACATGCGCTGCTGGAGATTGCCTACCACATGCTGAAGCGTAAGGAAGACTACCGGGAACTCGGTGCGGACCACTTTGACCGTATCGACGTGAACCGAATCCGCCGATCCTTGGTCAGGCGGCTGGAACGCCTAGGCCACAAAGTCACCTTGGAGCCGCTTGCTCAGACCGCCTGAGGGTATTTTCGTAGGAGTAGTTAGTGCGCGGTGTTCAACTGCGGAAGAATTACGTTTGCCCAAGGATGGCGTCGAAGTAGGCGAGCATTTCCGGCGAGTCCCACTGCTGGAACCCAATCACTTTGCGGGCGATCTTGCCGTGGCGGTCGATGACGTAGGTTTCGGGGTACATCGAGGTGCCGTACGATTGGGCAATCGGGGAATGATTGTCTCTTGTGGATGGATCGCGGTAGGTTGGGAAAACTACTCCCTGCTCGCGGAGAAATTTTTCGTAAGCCGCGGGGTCCTCATCGGCAGCGACGCCGATGATGACGCCGTTGCGTGACGCGATATATTTCTGTAGCCGATTAAGTGCCGGCGTCTCTTCCACGCAGGGCTGACACCAAGTGGCCCAAAAGTTTAATACGACCACTTTGCCCTTGAAATCGGAGAGATGCCCCGGCTTTCCGCCGATTTCCAGCGAGAAGTCTTGCGCGGTCTTTCCCGCGATCGAAGCTTCGCCCTGCCGGTAAGACGGCATCGCGAAGAACACCAAAACCAGTGCGGCGAATGCCACTATTCCCCAAGCCGCTATTTTTCGAAGGATTCCCATCAAATGCTATACTAACCTAACCGCCCCTGATCGGGTAACGACCCTTCCGCATCCGATACACGATGGCCGACAACGCCCACTACTTATCTCCCAACGGCACCGCAGTCACGGCGCCTGCTCCGGGCACTGTCACCGCCATTGTTCCTGTGCGGAATGAGGAATCTGTCATCTCCGCGTGCATTGAGTCTTTGGCTCGCCAGCCAGAAATCGGCGAGATCCTAGTGGTAAATGATCAGTCCACCGATGGAACGGCGAACCTTGTTCGAGTCCTGATGAACAAGATCCCTCAGCTGCGCCTGTTAGAAAGCGACGAATTGCCCGATGGCTGGGTCGGCAAGAACCATGCCCTTTGGATCGGCGCGCAGCAGGCAATCGGCAAGTGGCTCCTTTTCACGGACGCCGACGCGGAGCACAAGCCGAATTCTGCGGCGAAGGCGCTCGAGATCGCACAGAAAAACAACGCTGCATTGGTTTCTTTTTCACCAGAACAGATTGCTGGGAGTTGGTACGAAAAAGCCCTGATTCCGTATATCTACTTGCGCCTCGCGAAGCGCTTCTCTTATGAAAAGGTGAATGACCCGAAATCCAGCGCCGCGGCCGCCAACGGTCAGTTTCTGATGATGCGCCGCGAAGTCTACGATTCCATCGGCGGGCACGCCAGCGTTGCTGGCGAAATTCTGGAAGATGTCGCCCTTGCCACAAAGGTAAAGGCAGCGGGATACCGCATCTGGTTCGGCTCGGGTAAGGGCGTCGTTCGCGTGCGGATGTACCGCTCCTTCGATGCCATGTGGGAGGGTTGGAAAAAAAATCTCTACCGCTTGATGGGTGGTACGCCGGGAACGGTGTTTCGCGAGATAGAATGGAACTTGCCCTGGATTCCGTTCCTGCTGATTCTCGCGGGACTGAAGTTTCCTATCTTGCTTTTCCTCGGAGTTCTATTCCTTATCGCCCGGCAAACCAGCTACGGCCTCGATCTGGCGCGTAACGATTTCCCGTTCTCTTTCATCTTTTACTATGTGCCCGCCGTGGCGCTCTATGTTGGTGTGCTCTGGGCCTCCTACCGGAGCCATGTAAACGGAAGGATCGCATGGAAAGGCCGGGAATACTCCGTTGAGGCTCCCGAATCGTTGAGGTAGACGAAATCCCATGGTTCTTCTCACACGCAAAATCGAGTTTTCCGCCTCGCATCTCTACCACAACCCGAATCTTTCGGCGGAGGAGAACCGTCGAATCTTTGGGAAAGGCAACAACCCTCACGGCCACGGGCACAATTACACGCTGGAAGTAACCGTGGAGGGTGAGCCAGATCCGGTTACCGGCATGGTGCTGGACTTGAAAGAACTAAAAGAGATTCTCGAGCGTGAAGTGATGAAGCGCATGGATCATCGTCATCTGAATTACGAGGTCGCTGAGCTCACGGGCCAGATTCCGACCTGCGAGAACATCGCACGCGTGATCTGGCAGTTGCTTGAGCCGAGGATTACACAGGGCAAATTGCACCGGGTGCGACTGTACGAATCGCCGGACTTGTTTGCCGATTGCTATCGCAATGGTGCGAAAGCCGCTGGGAAGCGATGAGCGAAACTCTCAAAATTGAACTGGGCCGCCGCTACCGCTTTTCCGCGTCACATCGGCTGCACTCCTCGCATCTAAGTGAAGAGGAGAATTCCCGTGTCTTTGGGAAATGCAACAATCCTTACGGTCACGGCCACAACTACGTGGTGGAAGTCAGCATGTCAGGAGATGTTGACCCGGCCTCGGGCATGATCGCAAATCTCGACGACCTCGATGCCTTCGTCGAACGCCAGGTGCTCGATCCATTCGACCACAAGTCGCTCAACGAGGACGTTGCGGCGTTTCGCGAAAAAGTGCCCACAACCGAGAATCTTTGTATCGAGATTTTTCAGCGCCTGAAATCCTTCCCCAAGGCCAAACTCGAACGCGTCCGCGTCGAAGAGACCCGGAACAATAGCTTCGAGTACGCCGGGGACAACCTAGAAGGGAATCGGCCGTGACCAAGCCAACGGAAGAAATTCTGCTTCATGATAGCAAGGAGATCGATGCGCGCAGGATCGCCTGCCACATGCGCGAAATCATCAAGATAATCGGAGAGGATCCGAATCGCGAAGGTTTGCGCAAGACACCGGAGCGTTTTGAGAAGGCTCTGAAGTTTTTGACCAGTGGCTACCACCAGAACCTGGATCATGTATTGAACGGTGCGACCTTCAGCGTGGCCTACGACGAAATGGTCATTGTGAAGGACATCGAGTTCTTCAGCCTCTGCGAACACCACCTGCTGCCGTTCTTTGGCAAAGCCCACGTGGCCTATCTGCCTGATAAGCGTGTTCTGGGGCTCAGCAAGATCGCACGCGTAGTCAACATGTTTGCGCGCCGCCTGCAAATTCAGGAGCGCATGACCAGCCAGATCGCGCAGTCCCTCGAGGAAAAAATCGCCCCTCAGGGTGTCGGGGTGATTATCGAAGCCCGCCATCTCTGTATGCAGATGCGCGGCGTGGAAAAGCAGCACGGCTCGGCGGTGACCAGCGCCATGCTCGGTGCCTTCCGTCACAACAAGCAAACGCGCGACGAGTTTCTCGCCCTCATCCGTCCCCGAAAGAGCTAACGGTAGTACAGACATTCCTGTCTGTCCGGTTTCCCCCAACTCTTACCCGGTGAAATCCATCCGGTGAAATCCATATTGGCGCTGGATCGCTTCTCTCGCGCCCGCTACGCTCCAGGATGAGCAAAGCATGACCGCGAACCAAGACCCCATTCTCCTCGAAGAAGCTCCATCCCCAGTTTCCATGGCGTCTGTCGTCCGCACCCATCGCCTCACGGTCGTGCTCTCGTTCATCTCCATCTACCTGATTTGGGGTTCCACCTACCTCGCGATTCGCTATGCCGTGGAGACCATTCCCCCGCTTTACACCGCCGGAATTCGCCACCTCACCGCGGGTATGATTCTCTTCCTCTGGTGCCTCGCAAAGCGCCTGCGGCCCACCGGGGCGCAAGTCCGCGCCAGCATCATCATTGGCACCTTCTTTTTTCTCATCGGCCACGGCACGTTGCACTGGGCCGAGCAGAGGGTGCCTTCTGGCCTGGCCTCTCTGCTAGTCGCCAGCGAGCCTATCTGGGTTTTCCTGCTCTCCTCCTTTGCCGCCAGGCAGTGGCGCTTGAATGGAACACTTTTGGCGGGGATTTGTCTGGGCTTCGGGGGTGTGGGCCTCTTGATGGGGAGAAGTGCCCTGACGTCAGGCCGTGGCGTATTCATCGGGTCACTGGCGGTGCTGCTCGGTGCCTTTTCCTGGTCTGTGGGGATCGTGTATTCCCGGCGGTCGCATCTTT
>DASZZI010000002.1:0-284778 GCA_035544995.1 Candidatus Acidiferrum sp. | reverse complement strand
GCGAACACTCAAAACCTACTCCAAAAGGGGCGCCCTTTTATATTGCGTCGGGTTATCGGACAAGTCAGATTTGCGCGTTTAGCGTCAAGGTGTCCTGCCGGTGCAGGCTTTAAAAACGGGTGGGCGAGTTTCCCGGTTTCGGTCGAGATACTCAACACGCCCCGAACGCAGGGCGTACAATCCCATGATAGGATATGAATCAGTGGACAAGAAAATTCCAGCTATCGTGGTGCGCACCGCGCTTACAAGCGAAGCTGTTCTGAACGAGCGTCATTACGACTCGCTGCCTCCCGCCACGGGCTTCATGCTGACTCAAAGAAGCTGATCCCGCCCGAGGATCCATGAGCAAGTCTCACGAAGAAATCCAGAACCACATACACAAACTTCAAGTCGAGCTGGAGCATGTTCAGCTTGTAGCTCAGAAGTTGCCGCCGGGAGAATCTTGCCGAGATGAATTGGAAGAGATTTACCAGAGTATATTTAGCATTTTGACCGCCCTGAAGAAGGACCTACTTAATCTTTCCTAGCCTTACCAATAGGAGCCGCAGCAGCGGAAACCGCCGTGAATGCGGACGTGCCAATGCGAATGTCGGCCATAGCCGAGAGATTTTACACCTGCTTGGCTGTTAGACGGTGATCCGCTCTGAATTCGGGCAAAGGAAAATCGTGACTAGCGACGGGCCATTTTCTCGGCCATGTGCATCACGAGCTTGCGGTTTTCTTCGTCTACCTTGCCCAGCAGACGGCGTAGCTTGCTCTGACCAGCCCGAGTTTTTGTACCAGTTTCACTGAGAGAGTCTACATCACAGCCATAGGCTGTGAAATTGGATTTGGCGGCACCAAGGGGCTGCGGGCCGCCGGCGCCGGCGGCCTGTAGCCCAGCGCCGAGTGTGGCCGCAGCGTGTTGTACACCACCCGCCACTTCTCGATCACGATCTGCGCCTCCTTCAACGAGTAAAAGATCTCTCCGTTCAAGCCCTCATCTCGCAGCTTCCCGTTGAAGCTTTCACAGTAGCCGTTTTCCCACGGACTCCCCGGCTCGATGTACAGCGTTCCCGTTCCCACCTTCGCCAACCAACTCCTCACTTCTTTCGCAACGAACTCCGGGCCATTATCCGAGCGCATGTAGTCCGGAATTCCCCGGAGCAACATCACGTCGGCCAGCGCCTCGATCACTTCGTATCTGCCAAGCCTTCTTGCCACGCGGATCACCAGACACTCTCGCGTGTATTCATCGATCAGAGTTAACATCCGCAGCGTTCTTCCGTCGTGCGTCATCGCGCTCACGAAGTCGTAGCTCCACACATGATTCGCTCGTTCCGGCCGCAACCGCACGCACGACCCATCGTTCAGCCACAACCTCGCTCGCGCCCGCTGTTTCTGAGGCACTTTCAGCCCCTCGCGCCGCCAGATCCGCTGTACCCGGTCCTTGCCTATCGGCCAGCCCCTGGCTTGTAACAGCGCCGTGATCCGCCGGTAGCCATAACGCCCATACTCACTGGCCAGCGCGATGATGTTTCGCGTCAGCGCATCTTCCTCCGTTCGATAGAGCGGCACGTAGCGCTGCGTGCCGCGCCACTGCTTCAGCACCCGACACGCCTCCCGCTCGCTCACCCCATACTTTCTGCGCGCATGTTCCACGGCGCCCCTGCGTCGCTCAGGGCTTAGAAGTTTCCCTCCGCTACATCCTTCAGAATCTGCTTCTCCAGCGACAGCTCCGCCACCAGTCGCTTGAGTTTCGCGTTCTCCCTCTCCAGCTCCTTCAGTCGCCGCGCCTGATCCAGCTTCAGGCCACCGTATTCCTTCCGCCAGCGGTAGTAGCTCTGCACGGGAATCTCCGCCTCTTTGCAGGCTTGCGGAGTCGTCTTACCGTTCGCTAGTTCGACTTCGATCTGCCGAAGCACTGTCACGATTTGCTCCGGCTTGTATCTCTTGATAGACATGACCGGTCTTCCTCCTCAGATGAATTCTCTCTCACTTCACCTGGTACAAAAATCCCCGGTCAGGTCAACGCCCATAGCCTCCATCTTTGAGGAATTGAAGTTCAAATTTTAGAACTTCCAAGAGATCGCGCTCATCCTTTTGCATTTTGCACCTTCGGCTCTGTTTCCACGATCAGCCGCCAGCTCAGTGCAGGGCTTGTTCACCTGGCCGAGCCGTCGTTCGGTGTCTCTCTTGCAGTCCTTAGATTGGTTCACCTAATCACGCGAACGACCTATGCGCCGTTTGCCCGATACGTGAAGGTTGTCTCGGTGGTCTTGGCCGCTCCGACGGTGATTTCCTGATTGAGTTCACCCAGGCTTTCCTGCCAGACCTTCAAGTGGTAATGGCCTGCGGGAATACCCTCGAGCCGGAACCTGCCGCCCGCTTCAGTAACGACGTAGTAGGGATTCTTTGCAACCACTACGTACGCCTCCATCCATTTGTGGACATCGCACCGAACCTTCACTAGGTCCGCGCGCGCCAGCGTGATTTCCTGCGGTGCCGCACCAGCTGGGATGGCCTTGTTGGCTTCCCGGTTAGCGTGGGTAAGAACGTGGATGTTGTGCAGGCAAAGGTCGGTGTTCCCCATTCTGAGCTCTCCCGGCTTCATCACGAGGACATGTGGGACAAACGCACATTTTTTCTGATCGATCATTGGGCTCGGGAAATTAAACGCCTTGCCGCTGGTGATGTCGTCCAGCCACACGACAGCGTCAGCGATTCCTCCCTGTTCGATCCTCACGGGATAAATTTCTTTCGTGCTTCCACAGACGGATATATCACTGGTTACTGCGAATCGCTTCGGCAGCACTGGCTTCCCGCTGTACAAGATCCTGCCAGAAATCGTTCCAGCGTCGGATGCCCCTATTGCCCGCACCGCATAGCCAGAGGACGCCGCCGGTCGTGACTCGCTCGCTGGCGCAGCTTGCGGCTCCGGCGCGGCGAGATGGGACGTCGAACGACTCCAGCCAACGGTCCCGCCCAGCAGCGCCAAGGTGCACAGCCCTGCCCAGACGATCATTTTCCGAAACTTTCCATTCCCCGTCATCTGAGTCCTCCTCGGCGAGCGCCCATATCCCCCTTTTTCGAGGAATTCCAGTTCAAACTTTAGGACTTCCAAGAGATCGCGCTCATCTTTTTGCATTTCGAACCTCCCACGTGCTTGAAAATATGGGCTCTCGCGAAAGGGGTTGCTGTAACGCTCGTCACGCTGCAGCGTGACGGCCATCACAGCCAAGGAACCTTCGATTCCAGTAGAAATATGCCAATTGGACGTCATCTATCGGGCGGCTGAATATGTCAAGTGGGTTTCGTTTTGTGTCGCGCAGGGAGGGAGCTATACTCCGGGGTGGTGAACTCATGCGCGCCCCGTACGGCCTAGACATTATTGAGAGCTGCCTGTCCTGCCCTCACCGCGAGGATCGGCTCTTCTGCAACCTCCCTCCCCCTGCAGTACAAGGGCTGGCAGCCATCACCTCGGCGGCAGCCTATCCGAAGGGGGCGACTCTTTTTGTGGAGGGGCAGCTACCGCGTGGGGTCTTCATCTTGTGCAGCGGACGGGTTAAGCTCTCGACGTCGTCTGCCGATGGGAAGAGTCTCATCCTAAGGATTTCGGAACCTGGAGAGGTCCTGGGCTTGCCCGCCACGGTCACTGGGAAACCTTACGAACTCACGGCAGATGTAATCGAACCTGCTCAAGCCAACTTCATCTCCCGGCCGGACTTCTTGAACTTCCTTCGCGAGCACGGGGAAGCAGCCCTGCGTGTGGCCCAGCAACTGGGCGAAACTTACCATTCCGCGATCGCGGAAATGCGAACCATTGGCCTCTCTCATTCCGCAGGTGAGAAGTTGGCCCGCTTCCTTTTGGAGCTGTCAGCGAACCATGACAAGGGAAAGGGCGAGGTAAAGCTTACACTCACCCTCACGCACGAAGAGATCGCCCAGATGATCGGGGCCTCCCGAGAGACCGTAACGCGGATGTTTAGCGATTTCAAGAAGAAGCAGCTCGTGCAAGTAAAAGGTTCAACGCTTATCATCAAAGATAAGGCGGGGCTCGAAAGCCTCCTGAGCTCTTAGCCGGTGATTCCCCCTTCCTGGAATTTATCGCCCTTCGAGGTTAGGCGTGTGACCTCCGTCACATCAATTAGTGACGCGCGTCACCGCACGAATGTAAACTCCAGTCAACAATGGAAAACAATTCGAAGTTGCTAATGTGATTCGGAAACTGCTTGTTATTTTCAGGGCGAAACGAGGAGGGCTTGATCATGAAAAGCCGTGCGGTAAACACCAGTATCGTGGCAAGTTTGAGTGCAATTGTCATCGTCGTTTGGGTGGCGCTAGCGTCTGTACCGAAAAGCTCCGCGATCCCTGCTTTTTCGCGGAAATACCAAACCTCCTGCACCACCTGTCACAACAACTATCCGGAGCTGAATGACTTCGGCGAAGCCTTCAAGAAGAATGGCTTCAAGTTCCCCAAGGATGATGAAGTCTTCGTGAAGGAACCGCCTGTTCTGCTGGGGTCGAAGGCGCAGAAGGAAGCTTTCCCGGGAGCCGTCTATCCGGGCGAAATTCCAGGTTACCTGCCGATCGCGTTCCGCTATTCGGGAAATTTCAACTGGAACGCGAAACAGCCAAAGCCGGTACAAGCTACGGCGTTTGTACCGCGGACCGATCTGTTTGTGCCGAACACATTTACGATTATCAGCACGGGGAGTTTTGGACCAAACCTCTCGTTCTGGATCGACGATGACATTTCGGCGGGAGGGACGGGAGCAGGAGGAGGGCTGGGAGATGGTTGGGTGAAGTACAGCGACCTCGGGCATGTCTTCCATCTGTCGACGAATTCCCTGAACGTGCGATTCGGGCAGTTCGAACCGGATTTGCCCTTCTCGCAAGCCCGCACTTATTACCTTTCCGGGTACGACGTGTTCGGCGAACCGGCGGTAGCGCAAGGCTCGACATGTGGTGGTACCGTGACGGTATGCCAGACAGCGCACAATCCCTTTATTCTGGGCACACCGCAACGTGGTATTGAATTTGGTGGCACTCCCAATAATGGGAACTTCAATTGGTCGGTGGCTTATCTCGATGGAACGGGTTCGGCGTACGGACTCGGCGGTTCGCTCACAGCGAGGAATACAAAAGATGTCTACCTGCGGGCGGCATACAAATTCAACCTCGAGCGGGATCCGGAAAGCCGCAACGCGGTGCAGGCAGCGGGACCGACTGGTCCGAGGGACCACACGTCCATTCGAGTTGGCGCGTTCTACTATCATGGTACAAATGAGCAGAACTACGGCGGAGCGCAGTTTGCTTTCCTCAACACCATCTCGGAACCGTTCTATCGGATGGGAGGGGACGTGCGGTTCAAGTACCGCAAGCTGGAACTGTATGGAGTCGGAGTGACTGGCCACGACGACAACCACCTGGTCGACAGCGTCGCGCAGACCATTAACAAGATCAACGCTGTGACCTTCACGGGTGGATTTATCGGCAGCAACTATTGGATCTATCCATGGTTGATCACCACGATGCGCTATGACTTCGTGAACTCACCGTCCGATTTCGTCAATGGAGTCTCACGATACCGGACAAGGAACCGGTTTAGCCCGGGTTACCAGATCTTGCTGCGGGCGAATATCAAGATCGTAGGTGAATACCAGCGGCATTGGGAACCGGGGTCTTACGGCACTGATGCCAACGGTAATCCGCTGTTTTACCGGCCAAACACGTTCGTAACCGGCATCGACTACGTCTTTTAGGGAGATCGGGCTCGGAACTTGAATCGCAAGCACTTCAAAGAGGAGAGGAATGTCATGAGTCTATCGAGAATCGCAGCAAAGGTCACAGTCGCAGCAACTATCACGCTAGCCTTGGCGGGGGCAAGCTGGGCCAATGAAATCAAAGGCAAGGTCAGCGTGCAGGGGATCAAGTCCGCAGAAAACATCGCGGTATACGTGGACGCGATTCCCGGCAAGAAGTTCGATCCGCCGAAGGACCGAGTCGTGGTTGACCAGCGGAAGATGTCATTCGCCCCTCACGTGGTCGCCGTTCAGCTAGGAACGACCGTCGATTTTCTGAACAGCGACCCCGTTGGTCATAACGTGTATTGGCCATCGATCAGCGGAAACAAAAAGCTCTCTCACAACCTCGGCACTTGGCCGAAGGGCGAGAAGAAACCGTTCCAATTCAATGACCTCGGCACAGCCTCTCTCCTTTGCAACGTGCATCCCGAAATGTCCGGCTATGTCGTCGTCGTTCCTACCCCCTATTTTGCGGTGACCGAGAAGGACGGCGATTTCGAAATCAAGAACATTCCTGCGGGAAAGTACACGCTGAAGACTTGGAGCGAAGACGGCAAGCCGACGACGCAGGCTGTGGACGTTGCCGCGGGAACCGTCACAGTTGACCTGACAGTTAAAAAGTAATAAATCAGGGACTCGGAAGGCGCCATTCAAGTGAGCACGCGCACAAAACTCGTCGATCTTGAGTGGCTGGAATCAAACTTTCCCTGCATGCAGGCGTGCCCCGTCCACACACAGGCCGGACGGTACGTCACGCTGATCGCGCAGGGGCGGTACGAGGAAGCATACCGCTACGCCCGGGTCCCCAATCCTTTCGCCTCCATCTGCGGGCGCGTTTGCGGGCATCCGTGCGAACCGGCTTGCCGCCGTGGCCAATTGGACTCACCCATTTCGATTCGCGCGCTTAAGCGCTTTCTCACAGAACGTTACGGGCCGGAATCGCGAAACCCGATCGATGTGTTTCCCGATAAGCCGAGGGTTTTCCAACCCGAAAAAATAGCGGTCATCGGTTCCGGACCGGCCGGCATGTCGGCGGCACACGATCTGGCGTTGCTCGGCTATTCAGTCACGATTTTCGAGGCGGCGCCCGTGCCCGGAGGCATGATGCACCTGGGTATTCCCGAATATCGCCTGCCACGCGACGTCCTACAAGCGCAGATTCGCGAAATTCTCGACCTCGGCCCGGAACTCCGCCTGAACATGCGGCTCGGTCGTGACTTCTCTCTGGAAGACCTCCGCCGTCAGGGCTACAAAGCCGTGCTGCTCGCGTTTGGCCTGCACCGCAGCCGCGACCTCAATCTTCCGGGGCATGAGCTGGACGGGGTCGTGAAAGGCATCGATTTTCTCCTCAACGTCAACCTCGGCTATCGCTTTTCCATCGGCAAGCAGGTCGTCGTCATCGGCGGCGGTAACGTGGCGATCGATGTCGCGCGGTCGGCGATGCGCGAACAACAGAAGCTCTCGGCGGAGCCGGAAGGCGGAGCCGGGTTGCCGGATCATTTGACGTCAAGCGAGATGGACGTCGCCATGAAAGAGTTCATGGACGTTTCGCGCGCCGCGCTGCGCATGGGCGCGCGCGAAGTGCATTTGGTGTGCCTGGAATCGCGCGAGGAAATGCCTGCATCCGAGGAAGAAATTGAAGAAGGGCTCGTCGAAGGTATCAGAATTCATCCCTCACTCGGCCCGAAACAATTCGTCGGCAAGAGCGGAAAGGTGACGGGGCTGGAAGTCATTCACTGCACATCCGTGTTCGATGCGCAGCGGCGGTTCAGTCCCACTTTCGCGCCGGGCACGGAAACCGTGATTCCGTGCGATACCGTGATTCTCGCCATTGGGCAGGCTTCTGACCTTTCGTTTCTTTCGCCGGCCGATCGCATCGAGGCCACGCGGCAAGGCACGCTCAAGATTGATCCGGAAACGCTGATGACCACGGCGCCGGGAGTCTTCGCCGCAGGTGACATCGCATTTGGCCCGCGACTGATTATCAGCGCGGTCGCGGACGGAAAGAAAGCTGCCGAGCAAATCGACAAGTATCTTCGTGGTTCCGAGTGGAAGCCGAAACCGCAGTACGTGCAAATTACCGTCCTGGATCACCACCAGATGGCCGAGCACTACGACGAATACTCTCGACTGGCGGTTCCCGTGATTCCCCTCGAACGCCGCACGGGCGTTGCTGAGGTCGAGATAGGCTTCACGGAGGAACAGGCGAGGCAGGAAGCGAGTCGCTGTTTGCAGTGCTGGATTAATACGATTTTCGAAGGCAACGAAGCTGATGGAACCGAATGCATCCTCTGCGGCGGCTGCGTGGACGTTTGCCCTGAGAATTGCCTGCAACTCGTGCCGTTGAGCCATTTTGAGTTCTCACAAGAAACGACGCAACGCTTGGCTGCGCAAGCTGATTCTGGGGCTCTTGATCTGCTCCACCTTGCACCCGAACAACTGACTGGGGTAGAGGGTTCGGTGATGGTGAAGGATGAAACCATCTGTATTCGTTGCGGGCTCTGTGCGGAACGCTGCCCCGTAAATACTATCAAGATGGAAGCATTTGAAGTTTTTAAACACGACCCGAATTTTGTCCCGGTGCAGGAGATTGTTCTTCGCCAATGAGTGATACAAAGCACCCTGGCCTTCCGAGGGAAGCACCGAAGGATGAGCCGGAGAATGGCATCACCCGCCGTGATTTCTTGAATGAAGTCACGCTGGGAGCTTTTGGTATTGCAGGTCTTGGCTCTGTCGTGGTGACCTACCAGTTTTTTTCGCCCAATGTACTGTTCGAGCCGTCGACGACTTTTCGCGCCGGGAATCCCGACCTCTTCCCGGTCCATTCCGTGACGTTCCTCCAGGACCAACAGGTGTACATCGTCCGGACGCCGGAAGGGTTTTATGCCGTGTCGGCGGTGTGCACGCATCTCGGCTGCATCACGCAATGGAAACCGGATGCCGATCAGATCCGATGCCCGTGTCACGGCAGCAAATTCAAAGCGGATGGCACAAAAGTAGAAGGACCTGCGCCCCGCCCGCTGCCGCATTTCGCGATTTCGCTTACGGCGGATGGGGACTTGCTCGTCGATAAGTTGCAGATTTCAAAGCCCGGTCAAGTTTTGAAAGTCTGAGGAGAAAGATGGCTACGACTTCTTATTCCGCGCTCGCACGGCTCCGCGCAACGCGGGTCTGGAAATCCATTTTCCGTCGTGGCCCGGCATTGACGAATCGAACCCGCAGTCTGGCCGTCTTCGGGAATTTATTTTTGCACTGGATGCCGGTCAAAGTGCGCGAGAAATCCCTCCGCGTCCGCGCCTCGTACTACCTTGGTTCCATCACCTTTCTTTTATTTATTGTGTTGGTCGTCACCGGCGTGCTGCTGATGTTCTACTACCACCCCGCGGCGCCCAACGCATATCGCGACATGAAAGATCTGCGGTTTGTGGTCTCCAACGGCGTCTTTCTGAGAAATCTTCACCGGCTCGCGGCGCACCTCATGGTTCTCGCAGTCTTCTGGCACATGTTTCACGTGTTTTACCGCGGCGGCTACAAACCACCGCACGAGTTCAATTGGGTCGTCGGAGTCGTTCTCCTGCTGCTGACGCTATTCCTCAGTTACACGGGATATTTGCTCCCTTGGGATCAGCTTGCCTTCTGGGCGGTGACCGTCGGCACGAACATCATCTCCGCCATGCCGATATTGGGCAGCAAAATACGCTTCATTCTTTTGGGGGGAAATATTGTGGGGGAGAATGCCCTGCTGCGTTTCTACGTGCTTCATGTGGTCATTCTTCCTTTGATTGCATTCCTGTTTATCGGCGTTCATTTTTGGCGAGTGCAGAAAGATGGTGGCCTTACCGTAAAGCTTAAAGACGATGACGGAAAAGAATAAAATCGAAACGGGCTTCAGTTCGGACGCTAAGAAGGATCCACGGCGGATCGTCTTTGTGACCAAGAAGACGTCCGCGAAGGTCACCGGGGATCGCGGGCCGCAGTTGATGACCTATCCGCACCTCCTCATCCGGGAAGCGATTGCGTTTCAGATCCTGATGATCGCACTTGTGGTGGTCGCTCTTTTTTGGGACGCGCCGCTCGAACAGCTCGCTAATCCGCTTCTCACGCCAAACCCGGCCAAGGCACCGTGGTATTTCCTGGGCTTGCAGGAACTGCTGCATTTCTTTCCGCCGTTTTTGGCCGGGATCCTCATTCCCATCCTGGTGGTCATCGCGCTCATCGTGATCCCGTATTTCAACATAAATATCGAAGGTGAGCCGCTCTGGTCCCGGAACCCTCGTAAGCGTTTTCAAGCTGTTCTCGCAACGCTGGTCATTCTTCTTGCCTCTCTCGCCATCTTCGACGCGTGGACGATTATCGTTCCTACCCTGCTGGTTGCTGGCCCCTTGTTGCTTTCCTATAGCGCCAAAACCGAACAGAAAAATTGGATAAATACATTGCGGACGAAGCCCCCTTCCTGGTGGGTGATGACCTGGTTCATCGCTGTCGCGGTCTGTTTAACGGTTGTCGGAACGTTTTTCCGGGGACCGGGGTGGTCCTGGGTGTGGCCCTGGGGGACGCATGCCGGCTGAAGATATGGGCAAGCTGACCCACCGGATGCGGTTGGCGTTTGCGATTACCAGCCTCGCCTTCGTAGGCCTTCTCGCGATCTCTCCCGTGAAAGACCTGCGCCTGGAGTGGAAACAAAACAAACGCGCCTACGCCCGGTTTGCGCAGGGACGGCCTGACACAAAGCGATTGTTGGCGGATTTTCGCCCCGGCATTGACCAGATCTGGATTCCCGGAATGAATGTGGTGGACCGCTGTACAACGTGCCACCAGGGAATCACACAGCCAAGCCTTGCCGATGCGTCCGTGCCCCAGCCCTTCCGGGCGCATCCCCCGATCCCCCACAATGTGCGTGAGTGGGGCTGTACTGTTTGCCATCGCGGCCAGGGCCCTTCAACGGAAGTTGCCGAGGCGCATGAAACAACGTTGGCTTGGGAACAGCCCATATTGCCGGGGCACTTTCTGCAGGCTGCTTGCGGGACATGTCACCAGGCGGATTTGCCACAGACCCCGCAGCTCACACGTGGCCGACAGCTTCTTGCGGAATTGAACTGTCAGGGCTGCCACCGTCTGGCCGGGATTGAGCGTCCCGCAATGCTCGGTCCCGATCTCACAAACATCGGTACGAAAGTCAGCCACGAGTGGATTTACAAGTGGCTGAAGGAACCGCGCACGATCGTCGACAAAGACGGCAATGTCACGGTGAATGGCTACGAGACGCAAGAAGAGCCGCGCATGCCGAAGTTCCATCTAAGCGAGACCGAACTACGCGGCCTCTCAGCATACCTCAGCGTTCAAAAAGCCAAGCTCATCGCCCCGTACAAGATCGATGCCCGCGTCATTGCCGCCTGGAGCAAGAATCCGGAATTGGCCTCACAAGGTGAGCTGCGTTTCCGGCAAATGTTCTGCTCAACGTGCCACTCACTGGCGGTCACTCGCGCCGGTGAAATGAAGCTGATCGGCGGCGACATCGGTCCGGAGCTGACCAAAGTGGGCAGCAAGGTCAACTCTGATTGGCTCATCGCGTGGCTTCGCGACCCGCAAGGCTATCTGCCACACACCCGGATGCCGCGTTACGGATGGTCGGACGAAGACCTCTACAAGGTCACGCAGTACATCACGACAAGACTCACCGACTCCGACCTGCTCACTAGTGTTCCTAAACTCGGCCAGCCCGCGGAACAGGAAATTCAACTGGGCCGCCGCCTCTTCCTGGAAAAAGGGTGCGCAAGCTGCCATGCGATCGAGGGCTTGAATCCGCAGAAGGATTTTGGGCCGGACTTGAGCGCGCTCGGGGGAAAGAATGCTTCCGAGCTGGAATTCGGCACCGCAAACATTCCGCACAATCTGGTTTCGTACATCCAAGCAAAGTTACAGGACCCGGCTTCCGTCAATCTCGCAGCGCGCATGCCGCAATACAACTGGAACCAGCCGGACCTCGACGCCGTCACGACGGCGCTCCTCAGCATGAAGGGCGCTCCTCCAACGAGCGCGCTGCAGAATCTGGTAGTTCCGCGAAAGGAAGTGGGCTTTCATCCGACGGGTTCGTTCGCCGAAGTCTACGAGCGCTACAAGTGCTACACCTGCCACAAATTCAACGGCTACGGCGGAGACCTGGCGCCCGATCTCACTTACGAAGGCAGCCGCGCGCAGCGGCAATGGCTGGTGGAATTCTTGAAGAATCCACAGACGCTGCGCCCGACCCTCATTTTGCGCATGCCGCAATTCAATATGAGCGACAAAGATGCGGCGACACTCGCCGACTACATGACCATGGTCCTGCAGCATCCCGCCGCGAATCCCGCGAGCGTCGACGCAAAGCAGTTCACGCCCTCAATGGTTGCCCTCGGCAAGCAACTCTATGAGGTGAAGTATCAATGCCAGTCGTGCCACACCATCGGTGGCACCGGCGGATATGTCGGGCCCAACCTTAACAACGCGGGCAACTGGCTGACGTCCGCATGGATCGAGGCTTGGCTGAGGAATCCGCAAGCCCTCGTTCCCGATACCATAGAGCCGCGACGAGACTTCACCGAAGAAGAAGTCCGAGCCCTGACAGCGTATTTGATGACGCTCCACCAGAATGTGAAGACACAGAAGACCGCCAACGGCCGTGTAACAGGTAGCGTAGGACAAGGGGTGGGTAAATGACGATGCGAACTTTGCCCGCCACCTTCCTTCTCCTTTGCGCAGCGAGTTTGTCCGGGTGCGGCAAAAAGACCGAAGTAGCGAAGGCGGATCCGCTGGTCCGTGCGTATGACTCGGAGACAGACTGGACCGACCCGCAGCACACCATTCTGTTGAGTTACCAGCAAGCCCAGGGCAAACGCATTTTCTATACGCAATGTGTGTGGTGCCACGCCGATGCTACGCCCGCCGGTCCCTCGAACCGGTCCAACCTCACGCCCGTTCCGCCCTTGCTGAATGACGGCGCTACAATGAACGCCCAGAGTGACGATTACATGCAGAACATCATCACGCTGGGTGGCAGTGCCATGGGTAAATCGGCCATGATGCCGCCCTATGGACGAATGCTTTCGACGGAGGAGATCCGCTCCGTGATTGCTTTCACGCGTGCTATCGCGCAGCCGCCATATCAGCCCCCCGCCCGGCCTAGACCGCAATATTCTGCAAAATAGGAGACACTCATCTTGCAACCCATGAAACTCAGCATGGCTCACAAATCGTGCCGCCGGTTGCTAAGTCCAACGCTTGTAATGGCGATGACTTTCTGTGCGCAAGCCGCATCTGCGCAGGTAAGCCCGGCGGAAATTCTCAATCCCGATTTGAAAGCACTCGAGGAATCCTATTTCCCCCAATTGAAGGCCCTCAACCACTCGATCGCCAAAACCAAATTCCCCTTTCCTTTCTATCTCAGCCGTTTCGTCGGGCTTGATCCCACTCAACAAACAGAGGCGGATTCGCGCGGGCTCGAGTTTGTCCGATTCCAAGACCGCGTGATCCTGAAAATTACGGGTAATTACAATGCTGCTTACGGCGCCAAGCGGCTCACGCAAAACGAGAGGGCCAGCTGGACATTTCATGATGTCATCGTGCCCATCATCAGCCTGGTTGCGGCTGTTGTTCCACCAGACGTGAACTGCGACGGGATTGGATTCGAAATCTCTTATCACACGCGGACCGGGGAACGAAACTATGACTACGAAGGGAAGGAAATTCTCGTTGTCGTGCTCGATCGCACCGATGCATTCGTCCTGGCGCAGGCTGCCGGCGATTCCGCCAAGCAAAACGTACTGAACCGCTCGAAGGTTTACTTGAATGGAGGCGAGTTTGGCCTATCGCTGACCGAGCGTGACCCTCTCAACGTTCAAGCCCTGCCACGGTCAGTTCCGCAGAAAATCGATGCAACATCGACCGCAGGTGCTTCCACGGCCATGAGCCGTCTCTCACGTGTGAATCCAAAGCTGCTGCCCATGCCATCACAGCGGGAATCGCTGGCCCCGACGGCGCCGGGTTCGACGGCGGCTGATCCAACTCCCGCTTCCAATGGCCCCCGGCCAGGCGAAGCACAGGCTCCTGCCCCAGCGCCAACCCAAGCGGATGCGGAAAACCTCCAGGCAAAGCACCAGGCGCATCTCGACACGCTGGCGAAGGAAGGTGCGACGAAATTCCACTTTGTCGACTACGCGCCACACACTTTCATTGTTTTCAGGAATCAGATCGTTTTGCAGATGACCCTGCGGAACTCATTACACTTCGAACCGGACAAAGGCTCGATTTACAAACGTGCTGCACAAAGCTTTGACCTCTTTCTTGCCCCGCTGCTTAAGGATCTTCTGGATAAGGCTCCTGTAGATGCAGATCTCCAGGCGTTTGATTTCACGGTTCTGAATCAAATTAGTCCAGGCGCCAAAGGCTCCTCCGAAGCTGTCGAGTTTATCTGTCCCAGCCCAGCACTTCATCAGTTCGCGAATGCCGAGATCACGAACCAGCAATTGATCGATCAGAGTGTGGTCTTGGTGAACGGCGTGCGCATTGCCTTGAACCTGCAACTCGTGGAATAGAGCGATTTAACTGCAGCACGATACCACGCTGGCACGGCTGGCACGCATTCCGTCGCGGCCTCGCAACGAACCTGCATCAGTTGGGCGTGGCAGACAAGGATATTCAGCCGATTCTGCGGCACAGCAACGTGGGCCTCACAATCAACGTGTACATCAAAAGCGTAACCGAGTCTCAGATCAGTGCAATGGATGTGCTTAGTGCGAGACTCGAAAAGGCAACTAACAACAATCTTGCAACGAGCGAGAGCAGGTTAGTCAACTAATGCTCGTAATACCCTGCAGCACAAGAAGATAAGTGGAGCCGAGGGCGAGAGTTGAACTCGCGACCTGCCGATTACGAATCGGCTGCTCTACCACTGAGCTACCTCGGCGTCTTGCAACGACAATAGCATCCGCGGAAAATTTCTGTCAATTTATCTGCGAAATCTGCGTGTTTTTAGCGGGTGAAGGGATACATCGCCCATCCGATCGCCACACCGACCAGCAAGAACAAAAAGAGAGACCAGACGATGTATTTCACGCGGTCGATGGGGCGCCGGCGGCTTAAAAAACCGAAGGCCACGGAAATGATCAAGGCGAACAGCACCATGGCCTGAAGGTGAGAGAGCTGGAACCCCACAGTTGCGTTCATGCTTTCCGGCCACGCGCGGCTTCGTAAGCGTGCAAGGCCGCGAGAAGGTTCAGCACGCCGGCCGCAGCCATGAAGCGCGTTCCATAGTCGCCGTCGGCATGCGAGACATCGGAGCCATTGGCTTCGAGTGATCTCGCCACCATATAAAAGCTTCCGGTGCCAAGATCCGCAAGGTAACCGAGCGAATCGAACGCGTCGCTGCCACGGGACGTGAAAACGTTTCCGCGCATCCCCGCGCCGAGGAACACGAGTGCCCCTACCGTCAAGAAGCACGCCACGGCGCGCCCCCACATTTTCTGCAACGCTTGCCCCAGGCCCGGCACAAGCCAGCCTGCCACCCCGATAGCAATGGCCAGCTTCTCACGCCGGGGATCTTGCTGCGCCGTTACACCGTTTGCTGTTCCGTTGGTCATCGCTAATCCAGTTTAAGGTCCAATGTGCTGCTTGCCCAAGTAAGTTCTCAGGCAAGCAGCGCCAGAATCTCCGTCTGCACCGCGCCGGTCACACGCGCTTCCCGCTCTCCGATGTAAACATCCACCTCGCTGCGAATCCCGAACTTCGGCAAATAGATTCCGGGTTCGACCGAATTGCACGTTCGCGGAATCAGATGGCGCGCATCTCGCGTCTCCAACCCATCCATATTCACGCCATTTCCGTGAACGCGTTCGCCGATGCTGTGGCCCGTGCGGTGAAAAAAATATTTACCGTAGCCGGCCTTTTCGATGACGCCGCGAGCGGTCTTGTCCACCTGCCACCCCTGCAGCGGCTTCCCGGCCGCGATACGGGATCGAATCAATTCCACGGCCTTGTCGCGTGCCTCGCGCACGATGAGGAAAATCTTTGCATACTTCTCCGGCACCTTCGCGCCCAGGTAGCCGACCCAGGTGATGTCGTAATAGACGCTGCTGGGCGCCTTGGTCTTGCCCCAAACGTCCAGCAGCAGCAAGTCTCCTTCGCGGATGGGCGAAGATTTCCCCGGCAACGGCCCGTAATGCGGGTCGCTGGCGTGCGGTCCGACGGCTATGTCAGGACCTTCTTCGGTCATCAGACCGGCAACGTCGAACTCTTTGAGAATCCATTGTTTGAGGTCGTACTCCGTCAGTGGGGTGTTGCCGCGCACACTCTTCGCGGCGTGCCGGAAGGCTTCACGGACGATGCGGTCGATCGCCACGCCGGCCGTCAGATGCGACTCGAGCTGCGCGGCACTCCAGCAGGCTTCGTATTTCTGGACCAGATCGGCAGAGGTCACCACTTTCGGCCCGGAACTGCGCACCAACTCGACCGTCCCCGCGTCTACCATCGCCACGTACGGAATTTCGTTTTTCGAGGAATACTGCATGGCCACGCGCTTCGCGCGGTGGAGAATTTTCGCCAGGTTCTTGCGCAGCTCGTCCTGCGCGGCGTACAGGAGCGTCTCCCCTGGCAGCGACGCCAGCGATTCCGCTTCAATTTTGTGCACCAGCTTCCGTGGCGCGCCCTTCGCGGGCACGAAGTAAAACCAGCGCCGCGTGCGCATACCCTCGGGAAGCTTCAGGATGTGCTGCGCGATTGGATCGCGGCCGCGGAAATCGTAGAAGAGCCAGCCATCAAGCTTCGCTGCGCGCAAATCATTTTGTATTCCTTGGATGTCGACGCTCATTGTCTCTACCTTGGCAGGTGGCTCTTCTGCGCTGGAAAACTCCCGGATTCAAGCATCTTTGGTCAGCAGGCCAAGCAACTGTTGCTTCGTTACTCCGCGAATCTCGAGTCGCTTGATGCGGCTGCGCTCACCGCTGAGAATTCTAACAGCCGACTTGGGCATTTTCAAAAGCGCCGCCAAATATTCGCAGAGGGCTTCGTTGGCGCGATTTTCCACCGCCGGAGCCTGCAGCCGTACTTTCAGCGCGCCATTCATTTCACCCGCGACCTCGTCGCGGCTTGCCCGCGGCTGGACCCGAACGGCCACGACAAGCGCGCCATCCCGCTCATGAATGTTCAGCATCCTGCCCCTCTCGATTTCCTATTTCACAGCTCGTGTTCCGAATAGCGCAGTGCCGACGCGAATTTCCGTCGCGCCTTCCTCGATGGCCACCTCGAAATCGTGGGACATGCCCATCGAGAGAACCGGCAGCGCGCCACCCAACTGCGTCTGCAAAGCGTCGCGCAACTCCCGCAGCCGCCGAAAATAGGGCCGTACACGTTCGACGTCTTCGAACAGCGGCGGGATACACATCAAACCAGCCAATTCAAGGCGGGGCAATTCGACTATCTTCTTGGCCAGTCCCGTGAGACCTGCGATTTCGACGCCGCTCTTCGTTGCTTCGTGCTCGACACGAACCTCGATCAGCACACGCAGTTTCTCGAGTCCATCGACTTCGGTGCGCGCGCGATCCAGGCGCTGCGCAAGCGTAAAATCATCCACGGAGTCCACACTGTAAAACAGCCTTGCCGCGCGGGCCGCTTTATTGCTCTGCAGGTGTCCGATGAGGTGCCAGGTGGCAGGCAAATCCTTGATCTTGCCGTGTTTCGCTTCCCATTCCTGGACGCGATTTTCGCCAAAATGGCGGATGCCCACCTGATATGCCTCGCGGACGGCATCCGCCGGGTGCGTCTTAGAGACGGCAATCAGGGTGATCTCTTCTGGCAGGCGGCCTGCGCGCTTGGCAGCGGCGGCGATGCGCTGTTGGACGTGCACCAGATTTTTCCGCATCGAAGATTGTGTCATCACCTCATTCCCGGTCAAACTTGCATCGTAGCATGCGTGGCATTGCAGCGCCGAGAGTCTGCGGTTAGACTGGCCTTCAACTCATGAAGCCTCGTGGAATTCTCATCGCCGTAGAAGGGATTGATGGCAGCGGGAAGCGCACTCAGGTCGAGTTGCTTGAAAAAGCGCTCACCAAGCACGGGCACTCGGTCTATTCGACGGGTTTCCCACAGTACGATTCCTGGTTTGGCAAAATGGTGGGCCAATTTCTCAATGGCCAGCTCGGCCCGCTCGAGAGCGTGGACCCGCACTTCACCGCGCTTCTCTACGCCGGCGACCGCTTCGAAGCCAAGCCGCGCATCGAAGCCGAGATCAGACGGGGAAGCATCGTGCTGGCCGACCGCTACATCGGCTCAAATCTGGCGCACCAGACCGCGCGTGCTCCCGCCGAGAAACGCGCCGAGTTCCTGAGCTGGATCGAGCAACTCGAATACAAGATTTACGGCTTGCCGCGGGAGAGCCTGGTTCTGTATTTGCGGGTGCCTCCGGTCGAGGCGCAGTCGCTGGTGGCACGAAAATCCGCGCGCAGCTACACCGCCGCCCAGAAAGACCTGCAAGAATCGAGTCTGCGGCATTTGGAATGTGCGGCCGAAATGTACGACTTGCTCTCTCGCCGTCCGTCCTGGGCGACGATGCAATGCTTCGACGCAACGCGCCACGTCATGCGCCTGCCGGAGGAGATCGCCGCTGAAGTTCTGGCCGCGGTTGAGCCGCTGCTGGCCAAGCGCCCTGCTCGCAAATCTCGGAAGAAGAGGCGGTAGTCCATGGGCTTCTCCGAATTCCTCGGAAACGAACGCATCGTGGCGGCGCTTCGCGGCGCCCTTCGTAGCGAACGCGTTCCGCACGCACTGCTTTTCACTGGCCCGCGCGGTGTAGGCAAATTCACTCTTGCGCGCATGTTCGCGCAGGCCGCGAACTGTGAGCGGCTCACGGATGATTTCTGCGCTGAGTGCGAGACCTGCAAGCGCATTGCGCAGCTTGCCGACCCGCAAAAACTCGTCGAACAGGGCCTCGCCGAACGCGGCGAAAGCGCCGATGCGGCAACGGTCGAGCGCGTTCCGCTCATCCTGCAATCGCATCCCGACGTGTGGGCGCTCGTGCCGGATCCCGTCCGGCTGAAAAACCCGGTCGCGCGGCCCATGCTGCGTGTCGGCCAACTTCGCGCGGTACAGCGCGCCGCCTATTTCAGACCGATGGGACGCCGGCGTGTTTTTATCCTCGATGGCGCCGAAACGATGCGCTGGGACGTCGCCAACGTGTTCCTGAAAATCCTGGAAGAGCCCCCTGGTTCGGCCATACTTATTCTTACCGCGCCGTCCCCGTACGCACTGCTGCCGACAATCGTTTCACGCTGCATGCAATTTCATTTTGCGCCGCTGCCGCAGGTCGCCGTTGAGAAAATCCTGCAAGAGAAAACAGATCGAAAGCCGGCTGAAAACAGCGTCGCGGCTTTACTCGCGGAGGGCAGCCCCGGCCTGGCGATCGAAATGGATGTGGAAGATGCTGCACGGCGGCGGCGCGACGCGCTACGCATTCTCGAACGCGCCGCCCGCGGCCAAGGCTTCAGCGAGCTCTTCGCGGACACGGCCGCCATCGCAAAGGATCGCGATTCTTCTTTCGAAGAGCAACTCAGTGTATTCTACGGGCTGCTCACCGACCTGCTGGAGCTCACGTCTAAGGTCAAAGAACCGGTCTTACGGAATCTCCTCCTGGCCAAGGAACTTAAGGCGCTTAGCGAATCCTTAGACGACCGCTGGGTAATGCGGGCGATTTCTGGATTGGACGAGCTGTATGCCGGGGCACGCCGCAATTTGAACCGTCAACTGGGCCTGGACGCACTGGCGGCGGCCCTTGCGCCGGGTTCTTCGGGCCTTGCGGCGCGTCGCAGCTGATTTCTGGCTTGGGGGGCTTCCCGAATTTTTGAACGCCCGACTGAAACCATTAGGTGTTTTCGCGCATCTCACGGGAAGATAGGCTCTACCCACCTTGGGCCACAAGGAGCAATTATGGTAAATCGACGGCTGTTTCGTCCGAGCTTTCCGGACGTGAAGGAGCAGCCCTCCCCACGGCCACCACATATTGGGCCGGTACCCAGCAAGAAACCCGCCCCGCCCGAAGTGACTCATGCAGAGAACTTTTACTGGGTCAAGCAGATGCAGAGCCACACGCCGATGGCCGTGGTTCTGGAAGACGGCGAAGTGCTGCGCGGTACGGTCGAGTGGTATGACCGCGACTGCATCAAACTAACCCGCCAGGGCAGTCCCAATCTGCTCATTTTCAAGCGCGTCATCAAGTACGTTCACAAAGATGGCGAAGAGTCCGCGAACGGCGGCGAAGAGTAACCTCGTTACTTGTGAAGGGCGTGCCCGACGGCTGCTCCAAAGGTGAGCAGCGCTTTGGCGGCGAGTGAGCCGTCCTCGATTCGAATTTCGCACTCCGCCACAACGAAGTTTCGTCCTACGCGCAAAACGCGCGCCTCGGCCCGCACTCGCCCGCGTGGCACAGGCTCCAGATAATTGATGCTCAGTTCCACGGTTGCCAGCGTGGACCCTTTTGGCAGGACCGAATACGAGGCGATTGCTGCAGCTGTGTCTGCCATGGCGGCGAGAATGCCTCCATGCACTACGCCATGCAGTTGCTTATGCCGCCGCCGCACGTCCAACCGCAGTACGGCGCGGCCTGGCTCCACACTGTCCAGCGCGAAGCCCAGCATTTCTGTCGCGTGGCTCTCTTTCAGACGTAACCGGAGATCCTCCTCGAACCGCTTGGCTTGATTGCCTGTTTTGGATCTCATCGCCGTGGGGCGCTCCTCTCAAAAAGCGGAAAGCCCGCCATCCAGTGGTATCGCAACCCCAGTGACCCAAGAGGATTCTTTGGAAGCCAGGAACACCGCCATGTCGGCGACGTCTTCGGGACGTCCCATGCGCCCCAGCGGGATCTGCGCGATCCGCGAACGCCGTGCCGCTTCCCCCTCCGAGCCGGAACCGAAGAGATCGCGGATCAGCTCCGTCTCCACTAGGGCAGGGCAGATGCAGTTCACGCGTATGTTCTCGTGCGCGTGATCGAGGGCCATTGCTTTTGTGAGCATGGTTACACCACCCTTGCTCGCAGTGTACGCGGCACGGCCTTTCATCCCGATCAGCCCGAGGATAGAGCCGATGTTTATGATCGAGCCGCCCCCGGCCTTGCGAAGCGCCGGCAAAGCCGCGCGGGACATTAGAAATGGCCCCTTGAGGTTGACAAGCATTAACCGGTCCCAATCCTCTTCGGGGATGCTCTCCACGGTCGATACATGCAGCGCACCAGCATTGTTCACCAGCACATCCAAACGCCCGAACCGCGCGACGCTCTCTTGGACTGCTCGCCCGGCATCTTTCGACTGCGTTACGTCGCAAGGGACCGCGAGCGCTTGACCACCCTGTTTTTCGACTTCGCTCACCACTTCCCGGAGTTTCTCGATCCGCCTGCCTGCCACTGTCACACTGGCCCCTTCCCGCGAAAACGCCAGCGCGATGGCTCTGCCCATGCCCGTGCCGCCCCCCGTAATGAGTGCCGTTTGACCCGCCAACCGTGTCACGATCCACCTCGCTTCCGCGTCTAATAGGAGTGCCCAATCGCCCGCGATGGTCCCACGCGGGTGCGCGCGACTCTAGCATCCGTTGTTGCGGCCTGCAAGCCATCTCCAGGCCGAAAATAGTCGCGAAATGATGTATCGTGGCGGCACAAGGATTCATTGAGGACACACGAAAGCGGCCCTTATGCGCATCGGCATTACTTGCTATCCGACCTATGGAGGTTCCGGTGTTGTCGCCACCGAACTCGGCATGGAACTCGCCGCGCGCGGCCACGACGTTCACTTCATCAGCTATGCCCCGCCAATCCGTATGAACCGCAACGGCGAGCACATCCACTTTCATGAAGTTGAGGTTGCCTCTTACCCGCTCTTCGACCACCCGCCTTACACCCTGGCCCTCGCGACGAAGATGCTCGAAGTTTTCGAATCCGAATCGCTCGATCTGCTTCACGTTCACTACGCCATTCCCCACTCCGTAAGCGCGCTGTTGGCGCGTTCCATGGCTGCGCCGCGTCGGCTCCCGTTCATCACCACGTTGCATGGCACGGACATCACTCTCGTGGGCAGCAACCGCAGCTACCTCCCGATCACCCGTTTTTCCATCGAACAAAGCGACGGCGTCACGGCGATCTCGCGTTACCTGTTGAATCAAACGATTAAAGAGTTCGATATCAAGCGGCCCATCGAAATCATCCCCAATTTCGTAAATTGCGATCTCTACAGCCGGGCCGCCGATAAGGGACTCCGCGCCCAATGGGCGCCCAATGGCGAACCCATTCTGATGCACCTCTCGAATTTCCGCCCGGTGAAGCGCCTCACCGACGTGGTGGAAATCTTCGCTCTTGTCCGCGCCAAAATGCCCGCCAAGCTCGTGCTCATCGGCGATGGCCCGGACCGCAGTGCCGCCGAATATCTTGTCCGAAAAAACCGCTTGCAGAAGGACGTTTTCTTCCTCGGCAAGCAGGACAACGTTTACGAAAAACTGGCCGCCGCCGATCTCTTCCTCTTGCCTTCGCAGCTTGAATCTTTTGGCCTTGCGGCTCTCGAAGCCATGGCCTGCGAAGTTCCGGTGATCGCCACGAACGTGGGCGGTGTGCCGGAAGTGGTCGAACACGGTGTGGATGGATACTTGGTGGAACCTGGCGACGTAAAGGAAGCGGCGCGCTACGCCATCGAAATTTTGTCCCGCGCGGACCACGGCCGCGAAATGGGCAAAATCGCCCGCATCAACGCCAAGAAGAAATTCTGCGCCAACGACGTCATCCCGCAGTACGAGCGCTACTACCAGCGCGTCCTGGAACAGTCTTCAGCGGCGCGCGCTTGAAGGTTGGCCAGAGATCTTCTGAACTGTCTGGATAACACGGTTGATATCTCCCTGCGAAATAGCCGATGTTGTACCTTTTTCCTTCTGGGAGAAAATGAACCCAAGACCCTCGTCTTCAGTGAAAAGCTCGACATCTAACGATGTAGGGCGGCTTCTGGGATTCCCGTACTGATATCCTTGAAAGTGGCTCGTCCGAATCCAATAGATGCCCGACTCTCCCCCTCGTGGAATCATGACTCCTTTGATTATGAGCAGCATTGCGCTTCCAACAGAATCTTTTCGCGAGGTGAAGAGGGTGACTTTTCCGGGGGTAGTCTCGAGAATAAGTCGCCTCAAGGAATAATCCGATTGCAAAGCGTCCTCTCCATAGATCGCTCGCAAACCTGTTGAGTTTTCCTTGGACATGGAGAGAAAAGTGTTCACAAACTCCTTCGGGGGTATTTTCGAGAACAGCATCGAGTTCCCGGAACGAAAAGAGATAACCTGCATCTCTCCTACCTCCTTCGTTTTGTCCTCATCCACGTCGTCCCAAGGGACCTCGAACTCATACCCCAAATAGCTGAGTTTTCGACCTGGCGCCTGAGAAATGGACAAATCCGTGAGTTCGACGGGGGCTTTCTTGACGATAGGCGCCTTCCATGCGATGTAGCGGGTTTCCAGCACAAACAGGGTCGCTATACCAAAGAACCACAGATAAATCGCTCCCAAAGCCGTCAAGGTTCCAAAAATGATCAGGATGCGCGTCCTTTTGGACATCGGTTTTTGACCACTCATGAGTCTTCGTCCTCTCAAAGTCAGGTTATCCGAAAAAGGACGGTCTGGATTACAACGGGTTAGGTTGGTTAACTGGCCTTCAGGGCAGTGGAGTTGGCGCC
This sequence comes from Candidatus Acidiferrum sp., assembly GCA_035544995.1. Classification (GTDB taxonomy): domain Bacteria; phylum Acidobacteriota; class Terriglobia; order Acidiferrales; family UBA7541; genus Acidiferrum. Next base: position 261,275 of record DASZZI010000002.1, on the reverse strand, counting down.
GACTTCTGCTCAACTTCTTCGCGGATGTGATTCAGGACGCGCAGATGGATGCGATGAATGAACTGGTCCGCCGCATATTATCCCCGCGACGAAATCTGGGCTGGGGGACACGCGCTTGCGGCACAACTGCGCCGGACGGCGATCCAGCGATACCCGTCGCGTAAAAGGTCGATCATTCCGGGAATTATCGACATCCAAACCAGCGGGCGCGCCCACCAGATTTCGCGCGCCAATGCCACTGCCGCATCCGCACCGCCGGATTGGCTGCCATCTGAGAGTAGAAACCTCATCTCGCGCATCAAGTCGGCGCGGGACAAACCCAGCAGCGCACCGACACGCGGATCCTGCAGAGGCGCCAAAGCCAGTCCACGCCGCTCGAGAATCGGCGCCAGCCAGCGCGCAATCCGCGTACAGAACTTGCATTCGGCGTCAAAGAACAGCCACCCGCGAGCGTGACGTCCTTTGCCGTCGGTGAATTCTGAGGTTAGTGAGATCATGGCATTCTGTGCACGGCGCAGAGGCCGTGCCCTCGTCTGACGTGCACAGTCTGAAGGCTGTGCCGCTGGTGCAGCCCCGGCGAAGTCGGGGCCGCTAAACAATCTAGCCTGCGGCTTTCTTTTTTTCTGTTCCCAACAGCGTGATCACTTTGCCGCGCAACTTTACGACGCCTTTCAACGCCCCCGTGGGCATCCGCAAAATCTCTTCGAACAATCCGGTCATCGCGGTCAAAAATTCGAGCATGCTTTCCAGCCGCTCCCGGGTATAAGCGTCGCCCGGGGCGTTCGACTTCAACTCCTGCACGCACTCCGCGATCGCGCGCAGCGTTGGATCGATCTCGCGCCGCTTGCGCTCTTCGGAAACGATGCGGAAGATCTCCCAGACATCTTTGATGGATTCAAAATGGTCGCGCCGGTCACCGAGCACGTGCACCACGCGCACGATGCCCCAGCCCTGCAGCTCGCGCAGGCTGGTGCTGACGTTCGAACGCGCCACCGACAAGGTAGCGGAAATCTCGTCCGCCGGCACCGGCCGCGGCGAAAGGAACAGGAGGGCGTGGACCTGCGCTACGGTGCGGTTAATGCCCCAGCGGGTGCCCATCTCGCCCCAATGCAGGATAAATTTCTGGGCTACAGGGGTCAGCGGATTTACTGTTTTGTCTGTCATTTCTGTTAATACAGAACTTACAGTAATTCGTGCCGCTTGTCAAGCCCATTTTTCGCTCTTCCCACCTACCCCTGAGTGTCCATTTGTGCTGTCATACAACTCCGAAACAAACAGCTAGAAAGCTCAGCGACCGGCAGCGTTAGGCAAAAATGACGAAGTCATCCAAGGTAGACCTTGTTGGTGTGGGACTCAACGCCACGGACACGCTTATTCCTCTCCCCCACTTCCCAGCGTCGGGGTCTAAGGTCGAGTTTCGTTCCGCGAATGTGTTGCCTGGCGGGCCAGTCGCCAGCGCAGTGGTTGCATGCCAACACTGGGGAATGCGGACGCGATACGTCGGTAAGGTGGGCGACGACGGCGCCGCAAAGATCCACCGCGCGGAATTTGCGCGTACCGGGGTCGAGGCACATCTGATCACAGCCCCAGGATGCGCCAGCCAGCAAGCGTTCATTCTTGTCGATGATTCTGGCGAGCGCACCGTACTTTGGAAACGTGACGACCGCTTGACCCTTCGGCCTGAGGAGCTGGAGCGCGAATGGATTGTGGATGCGCGCGCGCTCCATGTAGATGGTCACGATACTGCCGCAGCCACGGCAGCCGCGCGCTGGGCCCGCGCTGCTGGTGTACCTGTAGTCGCCGATGTGGATAACCTTTACCCGGGCGTTGAAGCGTTGTTCGAGAACCTCGACTATCTGATTGTGAGCAGAGATATTCCGAGCCGCTTTATCGGTGAACATGATTTGCGGAAGTCGCTGCCCTCGCTCCAGAGCCGATATGCGTGCCGCCTTTCGGCCGCAACGCTGGGCCACGATGGAGTGCTTGCATGGGACGGGACAGAGTTCCACTACGCGTCCGCCTATTGCGTGGAGGTTGTGGACACCACCGGCGCTGGTGATATTTTTCACGCCGGGTTTATCTACGGACTTCTGCAGGGCTGGCCGCTGCAGCGGCAGCTAGATTTTGCCTGTGCTGCTGCCGCGCTGAACTGCACGGCAGTCGGGGCAAGAGGCGGCATTCAGTCTGTCGAGAGCATCGAAAAGCTCATGGCAACGGGCGTCCGATACCCACCTGCTTACAACGTACCTTCCACTCAGATGAATTCGCCCTGAAACAGGAACCCCTTATTTCAATTTCACGGGTGCCGGAGCGTGCTCGGGTAGTTTGGCTGGCTTATCCTTTGTCCGCTTTAGGACTTCCGCAACGGCCCGTTCCAGTTGCAAGTCGCGGCCCTCGATGACGGATTTCGGGTCGTTGTCGACTTCGATATCGGGATCGACGCCGTGCCCTTCAATGATCCATTCCCCCTTCGCATTGGTGAAGCCAAACTCTGGCACATTTACGTGGCCGCCATCGATCAACTGGCCGTGATCCGTAATGCCGACCACGCCGCCCCAAGAACGTTTGCCGATGAGTGGGCCTATACCAGCTTGCCGGAACATCGCGGGAAAGATGTCGCCATCCGATGCGGAATTCTCGTTAAGGATCGCCACCATTGGCCCGGTGAACACTTGATCGGGATACGTAAACCCTTGCTCGAGATTGCGAGCGTACTGCATACCCAGAAGCTCCCGGCGCATCCGCTCGATCAACATGCGGGACACGTTGCCTCCGCCATTGGCGCGGACATCCACGATCATGCCTTCCTTCCGGATCTGCGGAAAATACCACTTGATGAATTCGCGGATACCGCTGGCTCCCATGTCGGGAACATGGATGTAGCCGATTCGGCCGTTGGTCATTTGCGAAACCTTTTCGCGATTGTGGTTCACCCAATCGAGGTAAATCAGATTGGACTCGTCCGTGATCGGCTTGTAGGAAACCTTGCGGGAACCATCCAGCGAGGGCTTTGCATTCAGGGTCAACTCAACGGGTGAATCCGCGGCGTTGCGCAAGAACTTGTAGATATCCTCCTTGCCCGTCACTTCCGCTCCGTTGATGGCGAGAACGTAGTCCCCGGCCTTGGCATCGACACCAATTTCGGTGAGCGGGGAGCGATAGAGTTCTTCCTCATTCTCGCCTCCGAAGATTTTGCTGATCTGATAACGATTTGACACCGGGTCCAGCTTGAAGCGCGTTCCGGGCAAAGCCACACGCGCGCGCGGCGGAATCGGGATGTCGCCGCCGTCGATGTATGCGTGTTGCACGGTGAGCTCGGCAATCATTTCACTGATGACATAGTTTAGGTCCGTGCGGTCAGCGACGTCCTTGAGCAACGGCCGATATTGATTGCGAACGGCTTCCCAATCGTAGCCATGCATGTTCGGCACGTAGAAGAAATCCCGGTATCGCCGCCACACTTCATTGAAAATTTGCACCCATTCTTCAGCGGGAACACGGTCCACGGAAAGGCCAGTCGTCGGCACGGTCTTCTTGGTCGAGGCGCCGGTTGGCGTTGCCTCATATACGTTCCATGCCTGGCCCTGATGCACCAGCACCTTCGATCCGTCACGGGAAAACGAATAGCTTTGTATGTCTTCGGCGAGCGTCGTCTCTTTGCGGTCCTTAAACGCAAAGACTTTGAGCGCCGCTTGGATATCGCCTTGACGGCCATAGTAGAAGGCTGGAGCGGACACGTAGATCAGGTGCCCTGATTTCACGCTCAGGCCGCGGTAGTTGGCCGCCTCGACGGGTACACGCGCTACGCGAGCGCCCAGGCCATCGAAATCGATGACCAGGTCCTTATTCTTATCCTCAACTTTGTTTTTATCGTCCTTTTTCTCTTCTTTCTTGTCTTTTTCTTCTTTCTTGTCGTCCTTCTTGTCCTTATCCCCTTCCTTAGTGATGGTCACTTCATCACTCTCCGGCGGGAAGGGATTCTTCACGTCCTTGCGCAGTGCGATAGCGAAAATGCCCGTCGACCGATTCGTGGCAAAGTCGAATTCGATGTTCGAGATTTGTGGAGCGAATTCGCGGTCGCTGAGATAGAAAAGATAGTTGCCTTCGGGGTCCCACGCAGGCTCGCGGGCATCAAACATCGGGTCGGTCACCCGACGCAGTTGGCCGTCGCGCTGGCTCCAGACGTAAATCGAGGAGAAGCCATTCTCCTGGGGCATGCTGAAGGCCAGATAATTTCCTCTCGGAGACCAGTTATTGTCGCGGATTTCGCCAAGTTTGGAGTGAGCCACTTCGGTCAATTTCTTATCGGCGAGTGTGACCACGAAGAGCCGGCCGTCCTTATCGGAGAAAGCGATCTGCCTCCCATCAGGCGACCAGTCCGGGTCGTAGCGCATGGCCGTGCCACCCTGCGTAATTTGTTCCGCTGAGCCGGAGCCATCTTGCGGTTCGACGTAGATTTCTTCCTCGCCCGTGCGGTCGGAAATATAGGCGATCTTCGAGCCGTCCGGTGACCAGCTCGGCGCCTTATCGTGCGCGCCTGAAGATTTCGTCAGATTTCGCGTCGCACCCTTCTCCACCGGAGCGGAGAATATGTCGCCGCGAGCGGAGAACACAACGCGTTCGCCTTTCGGGCTGAGGGCAGCTGATTCGATCCAATTGGCAGCTGAGATGTGACTCGGCCGGCTGCCGACGCCATCATCCGGCACCGTAATCGAGATTTTCTGACTCTTGCCGGAGGCGACGTCAAAAATGTGCAACTCGCCGTCCTGTTCATAAATGATGCGCCCCTTGCGGTCGGAACTTGGCCAGCGGATATCCCAGGTCTTCTCGAAAGTGACCTGTGTGGTTTTCCCGGCCGGGACGTCGTAGGCATACAGATTGAAATGTCCGTCGCGGTCCGAATCAAAGAAGATTTTGTCGCCGATCCACATCGGATCGCGGCTGGCGCGTTCGGAGTCCGTGATCTTCTTCGTCTCGTAGCTCTCCAGATCAAAAATGTAGAGCTGGTTCGCCTGGCCGCCTGAGTAGCGTTTCTCCGTGCGGAAATCGCGTGAGCGCGGCGAATAGACCATCTTTTTGCCGTTTGGCGAGAAAGTGCCTGCCCCGGATTCCGGCATCGGCAAAGGCTCGGCGGGCCCGCCCTCGACCGACACCCTGTAGAGCCGGCTGATCGGGAGTGCGTAGGAATCCCTTAGCGAACGGAAGATCACATAGCGCCCGTCGTTGGACCAGCCGTACACCTGGTTGTCGTAGCCCCAGCGAGGCGTTAGCGGTCCCCGAGCGGGATAGAAGGTGAGCTGTTTCGGCACGCCTCCACCGGCGGGCATGACGTAGACCTGTTCGTCACCGTCGTATTGCCCGGTAAACGCAATCCACTTGCCATCGGGCGAAAACTTCGCGAATACCTCGATGCCAGGATGCGAAGTTACGCGAATGGCAGTGCCGCCGGTGACCGGGGCGGTCCAAAGATCGCCGCCGTAGGTAAAGACCACCTCATTGTCGTGGATGTCTGGGAAACGCAGCAGCTTGCTTTGCGCCGCGGACTTCGAGACGAAAAAGGTGGAAAAAATGACGAACAGCAGGGCAGCAAAGCGTCGTGGCAGCATGCGACAGAGACCTCAAGTGGGGATTAGTCGAACCGTCACTTATATCAGAATTTCCCTGTGGTTCAGAATTCTTTGCGAATTCCAAGATTGCGAAGGAAAATTCCATCCTCACAGCCGAACGTCCCCCTGGGTCACGGAATGCTTCCCACCGTCTGGATCGCCGGCACTAGCTCGGGGATGTCAATGCGGATCACCGTGCCTTCTCCCGGCCGGCTCTGAATCTCCAACTGAAAATCCGTCCCATACAGCACGCGCAGCCGCTCGCGAACGTTGCTCAATCCGATGCCTTCGACGTACACGTGCGGCATCTTCTCTTCGGAAATGCCCACGCCGTTGTCTTCAATTTCAATGCGCAGCCGTCCATCCCGGTTTGTGGTCCGCAGCTCGATCTTTCCGCCGCCAAGTTTCGGCGCCAGTCCATGCTTCAGGCAGTTTTCCACTATCGGCTGCAGTAACATGCTCGGCACGAACGCTTCCAGCGCCGCATAGTCAATCTGCTGCACGATGTCCAGATTGTCCTTGCCGAATCGTGCTACTTCGATATCCAGGTAGTCATCGATGAATTCCAGCTCTTCACGCAACGGCACAAACGTCTCATGCTTGCGCAGCAGCCGCCGCAGAATATTGCTGAGCTTCAGCACTACGCCGCGCGCCGCATCCGGATCAAAGCGAATGAGCGCCGTCACCGTGTTCAGCGTGTTGAACAAAAAGTGCGGGTTGATCTGCCGGGACAGTGCATCCATGCGCGCTTTCAGCAGCAACTGCTGGTGCCGCTCCAGATTCATCTCGACGCGTGTGTTGTTCCAGATTTTCAGCGGTGCCGCAACCGACATCAGCGTCGCAATCACCACCAGGATCAGCCACCAATCCCACCGGGCGTCGATCGCGAACAGCCACTGCGGTTTAGTGGCCGTGACGAGCGCCACGCGGCCCAGCTCCAGCCCCACGCACGCCATCAGCGGCAACATTTCCCAGGAAACCTGCGCTCTACGCATCAATCGCACAACTGCTCTTGGAATATTCAAGAACGTGAACGGACCAAAATTCCACAAGTCCTCTTTGTTTGGGATCGTCTGCCGGATCAATCCGCCGAGCAGGCCTGCCGCCGAGGCCGCCGGCATTGCCAGCCATTCATGCGCCATGAGCGCGGGAATCGTGATCATCGCCCCGCCGATCGGGCCGACCACACGCCCGCCCAGCAGGCCCATTAGGAAGGCACCCTCCAGCGATCCGTCAGCGAACCGGTATTGAAATCCAACCAGGCGCAGCATTACGCCAACAATCAGTGGCGGCGTCATGAATAGCATCAATTTCAGTTTTTGGTCGGGATCGCGTTCTTCCGTGAAGAGCACGCGGCGAAACGTATTCCACCGTGCCAGCAGGGCGGCGATCGAAGAGGCCACGCCTACCTTGAGGAGCAGCGTAAACAGCAGGTCTTTGACTGAGGTCAGGGTATCCATGCTCGAAATGCGAATCGCCTCCGATAACGCTAGCCAATCCATCCCGCGAAGTAAAGCGTCTCCATGCTTGCGCTAAGCTGTTTTGGCGCTTGGTGCGCGATTTTTTCGCTTCTGCCGTACCTGCTATACTGCTCCTCTCCAATGAGCAGAAAATTATCGCCGGGCAAAACTCCGAAGAAAAAATATTCCGCGGTGCGGATGATCGCGCATGCGGACTTGCCTACCCGTTATGGCCGCTTCACGATCTACGGCTTTTCAGGCCGCAGCCCGCAGGAAGAAGCTGTCGCATTGGTGCGTGGCAACCTTCGCGGCCCCTTTGGAAAAAAGGCTGCCCCTCTCGTTCGCGTGCATTCCCAGTGCCTTACCGGTGACGTCCTGGCTTCGCTTCGATGCGACTGCCGCGCGCAGCTCGAGCTTTCACTCCAGAAAATTGGCCTTGCGCCGTCCGGCGTGCTGCTCTATTTGCCGCAAGAAGGCCGCGGCATCGGCCTGATGAACAAGCTTCGCGCGTATCAACTCCAGGACGGTGGAATGGACACGGTCGAAGCCAACGAAAATCTCGGCTTTGCCGCGGATGCGCGCGATTATGATTTCTCCGCGCAGATTCTCAAACAACTCGGCGCGAAAAAGATTCGCCTGCTCTCCAATAACCCGGAAAAGGTCCGCCAGCTCGAAAGCGCGGGCATCCGCGTGGTCGAGCGGGTTCCGTGCCAGCCGCGCGTTTCGAAAACCTCACGCGCGTACCTGCGAACGAAAAAATCCAAGATGGGTCACCTGCTCGACGGAATTTGAAGTAGCATCTAACGCGCGAGTGTTCGAACCCTAACCTCCGGAGGCCACACTCATGCCCCCTGCAATCCAGCAGCATGTTGAATTTTCCGTCTCTCCGAATGCCCTGTTCGAACTGTATCTCAATTCCAGGAAACACGCCGTCGCTACCGGCGCTCCTGCAAAGTTGAGCCGCAAAATTGGCGGCGCATGGCAAGCATACGGCGGCATGATCGGCGGCAGGAATTTGCTGATCGTGCCCGGACGACTGATCGTGCAATCTTGGCGAGCGAAATTCTGGAAAAAAGGAGATGTTTCCATCCTCGTCTTGAAATTCGCCAGGACGCGAAGTGGCACAGGTGTCGATTTAGTTCATGTGGAGGTGCCTTCCTACGACCAAAAGGGCGTGAGAGGCGGGTGGCCAAAGTACTACTGGAGGCCCTGGAAAAGGTATCTCGCAAGTCAGAAAAGTAAAAAGAAAAAGTAGATAAGCGCAGCGCTGAACGTCTCGAGGCGCACTAACCTCCGCCTACAAACTGCACGATCTCATAACGGTCGCCGGCTACAACCTGCGTCGCCGGCCACAGGGGTCGCGGCAAAATTTCAAGGTTGCGCTCGACCGCAACGCGTCCGGCATCCAAACCGAGCTCACCCACAAGGGTAGACACCGTGGTGCCGGTCTTTGTTTCGCGGCTTTCTCCGTTCACCGAAATCATGATTGCTGTAGTCATCGTTATGTTCTACACCGACGGCACGCGTGGCTTGGCGCGCAGTTGAAATCGCAAATACCCTTTCGCCTCTCCGTTGCTGGCTTCGACGATCAGCGCCGGCTCGGCGCTGGAGAGGCGTGGCATGTCAAATTCCAGCTGCGCTTGCCCGTCTTTGCCGGTTTCGGTTCTGAACTCCGCAGGCGTTGCGGCTCCATCGATCTTCGCTGCAACGTGCGCGCCCGCTACGCCACTGCCGTTCTCTCTGTGCCGCACGGCGATGTGCAACTTGGCCCGTTTTCCAGCCAGCCAGCTCTTTGCGTTCACCAGCTCAAGAGTGAGCGCGGGTGGCGCCGAAGCAGGAGGTGCGGGGGGAGGCGTAAGCTGCACAGCGCCGGTGCGGATCTCTTCCAGAACGCCCCGGTGCTGTTCGTCAAGGCGCACCTTCAACGCCCCTTCGCGGTCCGCATCCAGCGGCAGCAAATCGAAATAATTATTCGTCCGCCGGTGCAGCACGCGCCCGCGACAGTAGACCGTCGTATCGATCAGCGCATTCGCCACGCCACGGTCTTCAGTCTGCACGTGGTACGCGGTCCCGGCCACCGTCACATTTGTGTTGTAACCAAAGATCATCGTACCATCCGCTCGCAACCTCGCCGCGCAACCTCCGTGCTTAGCCGCCAGCCTCGCCGCATTTGACCGACCGGCGGTTGAATCGTTATTATAACGCTTCGCCTATGAGTGGTTCAGGTCTTCAATCTTACGCTCCGCTTCTCTTACACCTGCTGCTGGCTGCAGCGCTCGCCGGTGCGTTGACCGCTGCCTCCGTTCTGGTCGGCTGGCGGCGTCCCACTCGCGCCAAACAGCAACCTTATGAATGCGGCATCGAACCCACAGGGACCGCCCGCGAACCTTTTTCCGTCAAGTTTTACCTCGTGGCCATGATTTTCATTCTTTTCGACGTGGAAGCAATTTTTCTATACCCTTGGGCCTACGTTTTTCGCAGCTTACAGTGGTATGGCTTCGTAGAGATGATGCTATACATCGCCATCCTGCTGGTCGGATATCTCTATCTTTGGAAAAAGGGCGCATTCGATTGGCATAAGTAGCCCGCGCCTGCTTTTCCGGAAACGGTCTCGGAAACTGTGTCGGAGAACACCAACCAAAGCGCTAATGTTGTGGTCGAACACCTGCGCGCTTGGAATCCGAAAGCCGTCGCCGAGGTAATCCAGTTTCGCGGCGAAACAACCATCGTGGTGCCTCGCGAGCTTCTGCGCGGCGCCGCCGAGCGATGTCGCGAAGACGCTACGCTGCAATTTAACCTCCTCACGGACGCCACCTGCGTCGACCGTTTTCCCCTTGAGCCGCGCTTCGAGATGAACTACCACCTGGTCTCCATCCCGCGGCGCGACAAGATTCGCCTCCGCGTCCGCCTCTTCGGCGGCGATCCCGTCGTGGATTCACTCCTACCGGTCTGGCCGGGCGCCAACTGGCTGGAGCGCGAAGTTTTCGATCTTTTCGGCATCCGCTTCACTGGACATACAGATTTGCGTCGCATCCTCCTCCCTGACGACTGGGAAGGCCATCCCTTGCGCAGAGATTATCCCGTCGAAGGCTTCCGAGACGTACCTTCGACTGGAGCCTTGTTCAGGAAAAGCACCCCATGACCACTGTCGAAACCGCCACTGGCACCGCAAAGACCATGGTCCTCAACATGGGCCCGCAGCACCCGTCGACTCACGGAGTGCTGCGCATCTTACTCGAACTCGATGGGGAAACTGTCGTCAAGGCTGTCCCCGACCTCGGCTATCTCCACACCGGGATTGAAAAGTCCTGCGAAGACAAGACTTATTCGCAAGTCATCACCCTGACCGACCGGATAGATTATCTCTCGCCGCTCGGCAACAATCTCGTCTATTGCCTGGCCGTCGAAAAGCTGCTCGGCCTCGAAGCCCCCAAACGCGCGCAATACATTCGCGTCCTGATGGTTGAGCTGCAGCGCATCTCATCTCACCTGGTCTGGCTTGGCACCCATGCCCTCGACCTCGGCGCTATGACCGTGTTCCTCTACTGCTTTCGCGAACGCGAAGAGATCCTCAAAATTTTCGAAATGTTCTCCGGCCAGCGCATGATGACCAGCTACATCCGCATCGGGGGGATCGCCCTGGAGCCGCCCGCCGGCTGGCGCCAAGCCGTCGAGCGTTTCCTGAAGATGATGCCCAGCCGCATCGACGAATACGAAACGCTGCTGACGGAAAACCGCATCTGGATGGGGCGCACCAAGGGCGTTGGCTGCATCTCCGCGGAAGACGCCGTTGCACTCAGCATGACCGGGCCAACGCTTCGCGCTGCGGGAATTCCCTACGACAACCGCAAGCTTTTCCCTTATTCGAGCTACGAAGAATTCGAATTCAACGTTCCGACGCGCACGGATTCGGATTGCTTCGGGCGTTACATGGTCCGCGTCGCGGAAATGCGTGAGAGCCTGAAGATCATCCGTCAGGCGCTCGATAAGATTTCCAACGAAGGCCCGATCAGGGCCGAAGCGCCCGGCATCGTCCCTCCACCGCGCGAAAAAATGAAGACGGAGATGGAAGCGCTCATCTACCACTTCAAGATTTTCACCGAAGGGTTCTCGCCCGCGCCGGGTGAAGCATTTGTGACCATCGAGTCTCCGCGCGGAGAGCTAGGCTGCTTCGTTGCCAGCGATGGCTCGCCTAAGCCGCTGCGCGTCCACTTCCGAGCGCCGTCGTACATCAATCTGCAAGCCCTCCCGAAGTTGATCGAGGGCCAATTGATCTCCGACGTGATCGCTTGCATCGGCACGATCGACATCGTTCTCGGAGAAGTCGACCGGTGAACTCGCACAGGAGAAAAGACCGGTAACGCCATGCAACTCTCTCCCCAGCTCTCGGCCAAATTTGAAAAGCTGCAGACCAGCTATCCTTTTAAGCGCAGCGCGCTCATCCCCATGCTCATGTACGCGCAGGATGACCACGGCTATATCAGCGATGAAATGATCGCAGAGATCGCCGGGCGCCTTGATCTCAACACCCTCCAGGTCGAGGAAACTCTCGCCTATTATTCCATGTTGCGGCGCAAGCCCATGGGGAAGTATCACGTTCAAGTCTGCACCAACGTCGCCTGTATGCTTCGCGGCGCCTATGGACTCCTTGACCGCGCCAAGAAGCGCCTCGAGATCGGCCATAAGCAAACCACCACCGACGGGATCTTCTCCCTTGAAGAAGTCGAATGCATCGGTGCTTGCACCGGCGCGCCAGCCATGCAGGTGAATTACGATTTCTACGAGAATCTGACGCCCCTCAAATTCGACCGCATCATCGAAGAGCTCGACTCCGGCAGGAGGCCCGCGTCAGAGCCGGTCACTGGCGGCGCCTTGTACGAACGTCACCCGTTGGAAACGCCGCTCATCAGCAGGCGTTGGGGCATCAAGGATTCGCGCAAGATCGATGTCTATCTGAATCACGATGGCTACCAGGCGCTCGAAAAAGCCCTAAAGCAGATGACGCCGGAATCCATCATCGACGAAGTGAAGAAGTCCAACCTCCGTGGCCGCGGCGGTGCGGGCTTCCCCACCGGCATGAAGTGGTCCTTCGTCCCCAAGGATTCTCCGAAGGCGAAATACGTGATTTGCAACGCCGATGAATCCGAGCCCGGCACTTGCAAAGACCGCCCCTTGATGGAGATGGACCCGCACCAACTCCTCGAGGGCATGGTCATCGCCGGACGCGCCATCGGCTCCCACCTCGGTTTTATTTATATCCGCGGCGAATACCGCTACGTCCTCGACATCGTCGAAGCCTCCATCGCCGAAGCGTATGCGCGCGGCTATCTGGGCAAGAACATTCTCGGTTCGGGTTTTGATTTCGATCTGGTCCTCCACACCGGCGCCGGCGCCTACGAATGCGGCGAGGAATCCGCGCTGATGGAATCGCTTGAAGGAAAGCGCGGCTATCCGCGCATCAAGCCGCCCTTCCCGGCCGTCGTCGGTCTCTACGGCTGCCCCACGATCATCAACAATGTGGAGACGCTCAGTGCCGTACCTGCGATCATTCGGGAGGGCGGCGAAGCATACGCCAGCCGCGGCACCCCAAAAAATGGTGGTACGCGCCTACTTTGCGTCGCCGGCCATGTCAACAAACCCGGCATCTATGAAATTCCGCTCGGCATGAACATGAAGAAGTTCATTTACGAAGTCGCCGGCGGAATCCCCGGCGGGAGGAAACTCAAGGCCGTCATCCCCGGCGGCAGCTCTTGCCCGATTCTCAACGCCAGTGAAATCGATATCCCCATGGACTATGACTCGGTCGCGAAAGCCGGCTCCATGCTTGGGTCCGGCGGAATGGTGGTCATGGACGAAAGCACTTGCATGGTGGATATGGCGCGCCGCATCATGCACTTCTACGCGCATGAATCCTGCGGCTGGTGCATTCCCTGCCGCGAAGGCACGGCCTGGCTGCGCAAAATGCTGGAGCGCTTCCACGCGGGCTTGGGGCGTCCCGAAGATATCGACCTAATCGGCGACCTGGCGAAAAACATGCTCGGGCGGACTTTCTGTCCGCTCGGCGATGCCGCCGCGCTGCCCACCATCAGCATCGTCCAGAAGTGGCGCAATGAATTCGAGGATCATTTGAATGGACGGTGTGCGTACAAATCCGCCGAAGCGCTCGTTGGGGCAAGGTAAAGGGGGCTCGCGTTAGGAATCCATGCCAGAACAGAACCTAGAACAGAAGAAAGATCAGCAGCTCGTCACGCTGAAGATCAACGACCGCGAAGTCCAGGTGCCGCAGGGCACGCTGGTCATCGAAGCGACGCGCCGCATCGGCACGGAGGTCCCCTCGTTCTGCTACTACCCGGGGCTGTCGCTTCAGGCTGCGTGCCGCATGTGCCTCGTCGAAATTGAAAAAATGCCCAAGCTCCAGACCGCCTGCACCATGGTTGCGACGGAAGGGATGGTCGTGCGCACCGAAACGGAACAAGTGCGCCAAGCCCGCAAGTACATGCTTGAATTCCTTCTCACTAACCACCCGCTGGATTGCCCCGTCTGCGATAAGGGCGGCGAGTGCGAGCTGCAGGACATGGTCTTCCGCTACGGCGCGGATTCCAGCCGTTTTATCGAAGAAAAAACCCACCGGCCCGAAGAGAAATGGTCTGAGCTTGTTTATTACGATGCCCCGCGCTGCATCCTCTGCTTCCGCTGCGTGCGGGTCTGCGATGAAGGCATGGATGTGAAGGCGCTGGGCGTGGGCATGCGCGGCGCAAACAGCATCATCATCCCCAATCGAGAAGATCACCTCGAGTGCGAAGAGTGCGGCATGTGCATCGACATCTGCCCCGTCGGCGCACTGACCAGCGGCACGTACCGCTACAAAACGCGCCCCTGGGAGATGCAGTACGTTTCGACGATCTGCACGCACTGTTCGAACGGCTGCAAGACCACGCTCAGCGTGCGCAATCACGAGATCCTGCGCTCGAACAACCGCGACCTTTCCGGCATCAACACAGATTTTCTCTGCGTGAAGGGCCGCTTCGGCTTCGATTTCACCAAGCACCCCGAGCGCGTCCGCCAGCCGCTTATCAGGAAGGGCGATAAGCTGTACCCCGTTTCCTGGGAAGAAGCTGCGCAGACGGCTGCCGCAAAGTTGAAGAAGGTTTACGACGCAGGCGGCGGGGATTCCATCGGCTTCATCGGTTCGAACCGCACTTCAAACGAAGAGAACTATCTCTTGCAGCGCCTTGCCCGCGCCACCTTTGGCACCAACAACATCGATCATCATCGCACTGCCGATTACACGGGATTGCTCACCGCTCTTGGCGATCGCGCCTCCGATGCATTGCTGACCATGCATCAGCTGTACGAATCCAAGGCTGTGCTTCTTATCGGCAACGATCCCACGAATCAGAATCCGCTTGTTGCCTGGCAGATCCGCAGCGGCATCCGTCATCACGGCACGAAGCTTTTCATCATCAATTCGAACGACATCAAGCTGGAGCGCAAGGCGGCGCAAATCGTAAAGGTGGTCGCAGGCCAGGAAAGCGCCGCTCTGCGCTGGCTGGCCCGTGAAGAAGGCCAACTCTCCCCGGCGCTCGTCGAACAGCTTGTCTCGCTGAAAGCGGCTCTCGAAGCCGAGTCTGACGTCGCCATCGTTTTCGGCGCGGAAATCTCCGGCGCGGCACTTTTGCAACTCGTGGCGTTTGGTTCGAAGCTATCTGGCAAAGTCGGCTACATGGCGCTCGGCGATTACTCCAATTCCCGCGGGGCCGCCGATATGGGGCTGCTGCCAGACCGCTTCCCCGGCTACGCGTATATCGACGATTCCCGTGCTCGTGAAGCGTTCGAAAAACTATGGGGCTGCAAGGTCCCCTCGAAGGCTGGCCTGACCGCACCGCGAATGGTCGAAGACGCACAGGCGGGCAAGCTCCGCGCCCTCTACGTCGTCGGTGCGAACCCCCTCGCGCATTTTGGCACGTTGGGTCTCGGCCGTGGCCGCCTCGAGCTGCTCATCGTCCATGAGCTTTTCCAGACCGAAACCGCCCGGCACGCCGACATCGTCTTCCCGGCCGCCTCCGCGTACGAAAAAGACGGCACAGTCACCAACACTTCCGGCGAAATTCAGCTTCTTCACAAAGCCGCCGAAGTCATGGGCCCGCGCAGCGACTTCGATCTTCTGCGTATCCTTTCACATCAACTCGAAAAAGTCGGCCTCGGCAAGGCCTTCCACTACAAGACGCCCGGAGCTGTCTTCGAAGAGATTCGCAAAGCCGTGCCTGGGTACAATGTCCAGTCCGCTGGCCTGCTCACTGGCGGCGCCGAGCCGACTCGCGCGCATGTCACGAAAAACGGCCATGCGCCGTACGACGTTCCTGTAGGCCTCATCCGCTCCGCGCAGGACACGCTCTTCACCAGCGGCACTCTCGGACGCTTCTGCACCATGATGGAATCCCTCCCGGAGGCCGCAGCCAAGCCGTGAGTGCCTTCCTTTCCACGAACGCCATCTTGATCATTACGCTTGTCAAGATCGCTCTATTGCTTTTTATCGTTTTGACCGTCAACGCCTACCTCACCTGGTTCGAACGAAAGGTTGTGGCGCACATTCAATCTCGCTGGGGACCCCACCGCGTCGGACCCCACGGTCTTCTGCAGCCCTTGGCCGATGGGCTGAAATTTCTCTTCAAGGAAGATCCCACGCCGGCAGGCGTCGATAAGTTCGTCTACTTCCTCGCGCCGCTTCTCTCGCTCGCCGTGGCGCTGACCTCGATTGCGGTCATTCCCTTCGGGCCCGACCCCATCCGCCTCTTCGGCCATGACATTTATCTCGGCATCGCCGATCTGAACATGGGAATACTCGCGCTCTTTGCCATCACCTCTCTCGGCGTCTATGGCATCGCGCTCGCCGGCTGGTCTTCGAACAGCAAATATCCTCTCCTGGGCGGACTCCGCAGCTCCGCCCAAATGATCAGCTACGAACTCGCGCTGACCATGTCCGTCGTCGGTGTTCTCCTCCTGGCAGGGACATTCAACTTGCGCGAAATCATCGATGCGCAGGCAAACGCCCACGGCATCTTTGGCTGGCAAGGCATCTTCAGCTGGAACATCTTCTCCGGCCCGTTCCCGCAGATTGTTGGATTTCTTTGTTTCTTCATAGCCGCCGTCGCGGAAACCAACCGCGTCCCATTCGATCTCCCGGAAGCCGAATCCGAACTGGTTGCCGGATTCCACACCGAATATGCCAGCTTCAAGTTCGCGATGTTCTTTATCGCGGAGTACACCAGCATGATCACGGTCTCGTGCCTCTGTTCCATTCTCTTTTTTGGCGGCTGGCTTTCTCCCTTCCCTGCGACATCAACGTGGGCTTTTACACACTATCTCCCGTCAGTGCTGTTGATCCCCTTCGGCTTGTGGATCATTTGGGACGGCATGCGCTATGAAACGATCTTGGGCCGGCTCATTCTGCCCGGTATTGGCACCGCGATCGCCGCAGTGGGTGCGGCCTTCGTCTATTTTCCTGCCGTCAACGAATTCATTCAGGGCCCCTTCTGGCTCCTCTCCAAGATTTTCGTATTTCTTTTTGTCTATGTCTGGATGCGCGGTACGCTGCCGCGTTTCCGTTATGATCAGCTCATGAACATCGGTTGGAAACTCCTCCTCCCCGTTTCCATCGCGAATGTTGTAATCACCGCGTTCGCCATCCTGATGTGGGGTGCGCGATGACGCCGCAGCTCGGCATCTTCTTCGTTCTCGCCGCACTCTCCGTGCTCGGCGCGCTGAGCCTGATCTTCCAGAAACATCCGATTCACAGCGCCTTGTCTCTCATCGTCGTCATGGTCTCGCTCGCCGGCCTCTATCTCCTCCTGGGCGCGGAATTCGTCGCTGCGGTGCAAATCATCGTTTACGGTGGCGCCATCATGGTCTTGTTCGTCCTCGTCATCATGCTCCTGAATGCTGGCGCGGAAGAGCACACCAACATTTCGAAACTTGCGGGCATCGCGGGAATTCCCCTTACTGTGGCATTGGCGGGATTTATCGCCGCGGCCATTGCGCGTTCTGGCGAAACCGTCCAAGCGGCCGCGCAAACCGGCGCCGTCTCCTCCACCAGAGACATCTCCACCATGCTCTTCAAGGATTTCGTCTACCCGTTCGAACTGACGTCGTTCCTCATACTCGTCGCGATTCTGGGCGCGATTGTCCTGGCCCAGCGGGAGAAATGACCATGATCCCGACGAACTATTATCTGGTTCTCAGCGCCGTCCTTTTCGGCCTCGGAGTTATTGCCTTCGTTTTTAAGCGCAACATCATCACGATATTCATGTCCATCGAGCTGATGCTCAATGCCGTCAACCTGGCTTTTGTGGCTTTCAGCCAGGCGATGGGCAAGCTCGATGGCCAGGTGTTCGTACTGTTTGTCATTGTGGTCGCGGCTGCGGAAGCCACCGTGGGGCTCGGAATTATCATTCTCATTGCGCGCAACAGGGAGTCGCTTAACGTCGAGCGCGTCGACTTGCTCAAACTCTAATGCCGATACACCCGATACTCGATTACCTTTGGATCATTCCGCTCCTGCCGCTGCTCGGCGCCGCGGTCAACGGCTTATTCGGCGCCAAGTGGCCGAATAAGATCGTTAGCGCCGTCGCCGTTGGCTCGACCGGTCTGTCATTCGCCTGTGCGCTCGAAGCCCTCCGCGAATTTACACAGCTCGCGCCGGAGCAGATTCCCTGGGTAAAACAATATTTCTCCTGGATTGCCGCAGGCGCGTTCCGTGCGGGCTTCGACCTCCAGGTCGATCAGCTCACCATCGTCATGCTCATGGTCGTCACCGGCGTCGGCTGGCTCATCCACATTTATTCGATCGGTTACATGGCCCATGAGGGGGGCTATTACCGCTTCTTCTCCTACCTCAATCTGTTCATGTTTTTCATGCTCATCCTGGTCCTGGCCGCGAACTACGTGCTTCTCTTCGTCGGGTGGGAGGGCGTCGGCCTCTCGAGCTATCTCCTCATCGGATTCTATTTCCTGAAAAAATCCGCCGCCGACGCTGGCAAGAAGGCCTTCATCCTCAATCGCATTGGCGACTTCGGTTTCATGCTGGGGATGTTCCTGCTCTTCCGTACCTTTGGGACGCTGGATTTCGTTGTGCTCTTTGATAAGGCTGGACACTGGCCTCCCGAAGCGATGGGCCAGCTGGGCACATTCACCATCGCATGCCTGCTCCTCTTTATGGGCGCCTGCGGCAAGTCTGCGCAGCTCCCGCTCTACGTCTGGCTGCCCGACGCCATGGAAGGCCCCACGCCGGTAAGCGCGCTCATCCACGCCGCAACGATGGTCACCGCGGGCGTTTACGTTGTCGCGCGCTCGCACGTGCTCTTCACGCACGCGCCGGCCGCCATGCTCGTCGTTGCCATCATCGGCTGCGCCACGGCCTTTTTCGCCGCCACCATCGGCTTGGTCCAGACAGACATCAAAAGAGTGCTTGCCTACTCGACCGTCAGCCAGCTTGGCTACATGTTCCTGGCCTGCGGCGTCGGCGCGTTTTCCGCTGGCATCTTCCATCTGCTGACCCATGCCTTCTTCAAGGCGCTTCTCTTTCTTGCAGCCGGCAGCGTCATCCACGCCATCGGCGGCGAGCAAGACATGCGCAACATGGGCGGCCTCAGCAGCAAGATTCGCTGGACGTATCTGACGATGCTGACTGCCACGCTGGCCATCGCCGGAGCGCCGTTCTTCGCGGGCTTCTTTTCCAAGGACGCCATCCTTTTCTCTGCTTTCCAATCGGAAAATGGCGGACATATTTTGTACGCCTTCGGCCTGCTCACTGCGCTCCTCACTTCGTTTTACATGTTCCGCCTGATCTTCCTGACCTTTCACGGCAAGCAGCGGTATGACGAACACCACGTCCACGTGCACGAATCTCCTTGGAGCATGCTTGGCCCGCTGGTGATTCTTGCGGTGCTCTCGATTTTTGGCGGCTGGTTCGCGCTGCCTGCCTTCTGGGGCGGTCCCGATCATTTTGAAGCATTCCTTAGCCCAGTCTTTCACGCGATAAAGTTCGACGCTCTCCCCCAGGACGACCTAGCTGGCATGACGACTCATTCACTTGAGTTGACACTTGCTGGAGTCGCTGTCTTTACCGCGCTGGCCGGCTTCCTCGTCGCCTTTTGGCTCTATCTGAAACAACCCGGCAAGCCGGAACAACTGGCGAAGTCGATGAAGGGCGCTTACACAACACTGTTGAACAAGTATTACGTCGACGAACTCTACGCTGCTGTCATCGTCAAACCGCTCATGTGGATCTCCACGAACGTCCTCTGGAAGACGGCCGACGTCGCCGGCATCGATGGCGCGGTCAACGGCATTGCCGACGGCGCCACCGCCATCGGCGATACGGTTCGCCGCACGCAGTCCGGCAACACGCGCAGTTACGCTGTCTGGGTCGTCATCGGCGCGCTCCTCGTCATCGCCGTCATCTTCTGGCCGTATCTCAAGCCGGCCGCAGGGATGGTGCCGTGATGCATCCCGGCGGGTATTTGCTCTCGGTTCTCATTTTCTTCCCTGCGGTGGGTGCGCTCGCTCTTCTGCTCCTGCGCGGCGATGACCACGTATGGATTCGCCGCCTCGCGCTCACCATTTCCGTCGCCGAATTTTTGCTTTCGCTGTTGCTGATTCTCGGAGTACCGCTCGGCGCCGCGGGCTATCATCTGGAAGAATTCGCCAAATGGATTAACGTCCCGCCCATCAACTATCACCTTGGCGTCGACGGCATCAGTCTTTTCCTCGTCATTCTCACCACCTTCCTGACGCTTATCTCCGTCGTCGCGTCCTGGAAGAGCATCGAGCACCGCGTCAAGGAATTTTTCGTCATGCTGCTGATGCTGGAGGTCGGCGTCATCGGCGTTTTCTTCGCGCTCGATCTTTTCCTTTTCTTCCTTTTCTGGGAAGTGATGTTGATCCCCATGGCCTTCCTCATCGGCATCTGGGGCCACGAGCGCCGCATTTACGCTGCTGTGAAGTTTGTCCTCTATACCATGGCCGGTTCCATCCTCATGCTCGTCGGCATCATCTGGCTCTATACCGCCACGGGCACGTTCGACCTGCCGGCCATTCAAACGATGCTGCAGCACGGCGACCTGGTGCTTTCGCAAAGCACGGAAAGAATTCTCTTCCTCGCCTTTTTTCTGGCCTTCGCCATCAAAGTGCCGCTCTTTCCGCTGCACACTTGGCTGCCAGACGCTCACGTCGAGGCCCCCACGGCGGGCTCGGTGATCCTTGCCGGCGTGCTGCTGAAATTGGGCACCTACGGCATGATCCGCTTCTGCCTGCCGCTTTTCCCGGGTGCTTCGCACCACTTCGCGCCAGCCGTTGCCACGCTCGCCATCATCGGCATCATCTACGGCGCGCTTGTCGCCCTCGTCCAGCCAAATCTGAAGAAACTCGTCGCTTATTCTTCCGTTAGCCATCTCGGCTTCGTCGTTCTCGGCATCTTCGCGTTCAACAATATTTCCATGCAGGGCGCTGTGTTCCAGATGCTCGCCCATGGCATCTCCACCGGCGCGCTTTTCTTGCTCGTCGGCATGCTCTACGACCGCCGCCATACCTTTGAGATCAGTGAATACGGCGGCTTGGCGACGCCGATGCCTAAACTCGCCGCTTTTTTCCTTTTCGTTGCGCTCTCGTCGCTCGGCCTGCCTATGCTCAATGGTTTCGTCGGCGAGTACTTAATTCTTCTCGGCACCTATCTGGTCCATTGGAATTGGGCCGCGTGGGCCGCGCTGGGAGTGATTCTCTCCGCTTGCTACCTGCTGTGGTCTTATCAGCGAGTTTTCTTCGGCGACGTCACCCGCGAAAAGAACCGCGCGCTGCCGGACATTTCGTCGCGCGAAAAGTGGATCCTCGTATCCATGGCCGTGGTCACCTTGTGGATGGGCATCGGCTCCGTTTCCTTCACGCGGCGATTTGCCGCCTCCTGCCAGACCGTGCTCGACCAGATGGCACGCCCCGGCGCTTACGAAGCAGCCGCGCCGGAAAGGCTCGTCCCGTCGAACGCCAATACCCTGGCAGCCATGCCGGAAAAAATCCCAGTGGAAAGGGCCGGAACCCGCTAAATGTTCCCCGTGCGCGAAGACATGTTCCGCGTGATGCCGGAGTTGATCTGGTGCGGCTTTGGCCTGCTGGTCATGCTGCTCCAGCCATTCGTGCGCAACCGCCACTTTTTCACTTTCCTCGCCTTGGTGGGGTCAGCGCTCGGCACCCTCGCGGCCATTTGGCCGGCCGAGCTTGGCGGAACAGCTTTTGGCGGACTTATCCAGGCGGATGGTTTCAGCTTCTTTTTTCATCTGCTCATCGGCCTCGTAGTATTTCTCGTCGTCCTGGCCGCCGGACCCTACCTCGAGCGCGAGCGGCTCGCCTTTCCGGAATTTTTCGCGTTGGTGTTGTTCGCTACCGCCGGCATGGGTGTTCTCGCCTCCGCGCAGGAACTCCTCACCGCCTTCATCGGCTTGGAAATGAGCTCCATCTCCAGCTATGTTCTCGCCGGCTACCGCCGCGATGCGCTAAAATCCGGCGAATCCGCCTTGAAGTACTTTCTGCTCGGCTCCTTCGCCACCGCTTTTTTTCTGTACGGCATTGCGCTTGTTTATGGCGCCACGGGCAGCACGAATCTCTCCAGGATGGCCGAGGCCGACCCCTCCAGCAGCCTCCTGAAACTGGGCTTTTCGCTCATTCTCATCGGCCTCGGCTTCAAGGTTGCCGCCGCGCCCTTTCAAATCTGGACGCCTGACGTTTACGAGGGCGCGCCCACGCCGGTCACCGCGTTTTTCTCTGCAGGCCCGAAGGCCGCCGCCTTCGCGCTTCTGCTGCGCATCTTCGCCACCGTCCCCGCCGCCACGCAATTCTGGTTCTGGGCTTTCTGGGTTCTTGCCGTCCTCACCATGTTCGCCGGAAATCTCGGCGCGCTCGTCCAGACCAACGTCAAGCGCCTGCTGGCTTATAGCTCGATCGCGCACGCGGGCTACATTCTGGTCGCCTTCGCCGCCGTCACCTTCCTCGCGCGGGACGGCCGCGCGGCAGCGGCTCCCGCCTATGCTGCGATTCTCTTCTACTTGCTCAGCTACTCCCTGGTAAAATTGGGCGCCTTCACCATCGTTTCGCAATTCGGTGGCGAAGGCGAGAAGCACCTTTCGCTCGATGATTATGCCGGCCTCGGCCAGCGCCAGCCCGTCGCCGCGGCCGCCCTCGCGCTCTTTTTGCTCTCGCTCCTCGGCTTGCCCGTCACCGCCGGATTCTTCGGCAAGTTTTACATTTTCAAGGCCGCCGTGAACTCGCACCTCATTTGGCTCGCCATCCTGATGGCCGTCAACAGCGTCATCGGTGCCTATTACTACCTCCGCGTCATCGTCGTCATGTACATGCGCGAGCCCAGCGCGGAAACCGCCTCCACCGCCGTTGCGCGCTTCCCTCTCACGGTCAATCTTGTGCTGACCATCGCCGCTGCCGGTACCATCTACTTCGGCCTCTTCCCCAACCAAATTCTCAACTTCGTCCTGCAATCCAATCTCCTCGGCCGCTAAGCTGCGTCTTTTGCTCTCGCGGCACAGCCACTCTTGACTGTGCGCACGCAGACTTCACACGCTGCGCTCACACTTTATGGGTGGTGTTGCGTTGACGTGTTGAGCGGCGAGAAATCAGTGCCGTTCTTTCCCGCGAGGCCGCGCACCACTCATGGCACCACTTCGAAGACCAATATCTTTGCGTCCTCGATTGCTGCTTCCTTCTCTTGGGGGATTGGGGGAGTCAAAATGATGTGCTTCGGAACAGCCGCATAAAACCGCTTCAGCTCAGGCACCAGGAGCGACGTCTTGGCAATCCACCCGGTCGGAGCCTTTCCGAGACGTTCGTAGTGGTCGGCGTTAATCTGTCTAAACACCTCAACGAAGCCAGTTGTCCCGGTGTAGTAGACGCGTTTGCTTGGCGCGTCGTACACGACTTCGTCGACGCCGCCTTCGGTGTCGATCGCATCAATCACTTTTCCCGTATCCGAATCCATCACCACCATCTTGCCCGGTTTGTAAAGGTGTCCGCGTTTCACCCGGCTGCCGATAAGCAGGCGATGATGGGCCGCATCCAGCGCGACGGCATGGGGCTCTGGGCCTCCGGTGATTGGCCACGTGGCCAGCACGGCACGTTTTTCCCGGTCAATGACCACGACCTGGCTTATGTCGCCCATAACAACGTACAGTTTTGGGGACGCTGGATCGAGCACGAGGCCTGCGGGATTTTGTCCCTCGGTCTCAATGTTACCCACGTACTTACCATTCTTTGTGTCAACGATTTCAATCGAGCCTTTAATGCCTTGTTTTTTAAGCTCATCGGCTCTGTCGCCGAGATAAAATAGATGGGCAACCGGATCGTAGGCCCCGTTATCCGGCACCCTTCTCGAACCCTCATCAAGCTCATGGCCGGACAACGGGATATTCTTGACAAGCTCGTACGAAACCCCGCTAAAGGCTTTGACCGTTGCATCTCCGTCGTCCACCCAGATTTCGTTGGTCTCGGGAAGATAGAGCGTCTTGCGAGGATCTCCCCCGAACCCTTTGATCGTGTGGATCACTTTGCCTGCTCGTAGGTCCACAACTTCGATGGTCCTTTGGTGCTCCCCCGTGACAAACAGGCGTTGCCCCTTGATGTCCACCGCCATGTGGTCGAAGTAGCCCTCGACGTTCGGCAACGGGATGGTCTGCACCAGCCTCATCGGCGCTTTGGTCTGAGCCTCCGCCCTTGGAATCAAGACCATGCTCAAAGTCCAGAGAATCGCCAGGTACGTTTTCTTGTTCATGCCTTATCTCCTCAATTGAAATATCTCCATTTTCACTTCCGCTCCTTGAGCCGGCTCATGCCTGCCTTTACGGCAAGTACTGCTCCGTCAGCTCCGTTGCAGCGCGGGCCGCAGCTCCCGGAGGTCCTTCACGCCTTCAAGACCTAGCACTTTCTCGATAATCGTCGAGCAGCTCGCGGCACCGAGAGTGGGTGTTATGAGGTCGCGCGCCTTCGCAACGACCTCATCGCGGGTCATCGGGTTCTCGGACGTGCCGCGCACGTCCCGGACCCACTCGCTCATTTGCGTGCCGTCGGTGAGTGTCACCTCGACGATGGCCTCGCGCCGGGGGCGCCGGGCGTCAATCCGCGGGTCGGCGACTACCTCTACCTTTGCGCGCTGGCGAAGTACGGCGGGGTCCTTCATGCGCGCCTTGTCATGGACCGAGCGGAACGTGACCGTCTTGTCAAGCAGCATCACCGCAACCATGTGCTCCATGCAGATGTCCGGCATGTCGCGATTGCTCACGGTGTTGGCCTCGTCGCTGGCGATCCTCACAACGACCTTCTGCACGTCAGCGGCGGTAAATGCACGCTGCTTGAAAAACCCCACGAGCGCGTCGAGCGGGGCCTGGATGGGCGACCCCACGGACCATTTCTTGATGTTCGTCCGGGTTACCTCGTAGCGCTCGCCAAGCTTGTCGACTAGCACTGCGGGGTCGGCCTTGACAACACCGTTTTCCCGAGGGGCAAGCGCTTCAAAAAAATTGTCGGGCCCGGAGAAAATGTCGTCCACGCCAGTCCACCCCGACCGCACCAGCATGGCGGCGGTGACTGCGCCAGCCGCTGGCTTCCCCCCAAAGAGGAAAGCTTTCTCCATGTGTTCGGCATCACGAGCCCAAGCTCCGATTCCCGAGGTTTGCTGCGCGGTGTAATCCAACAGCAAACGCATCCGCTGCGCGGTGAGGCTGGCGGCGCAGCCGGCGGCCGCGCCGGCGCCGAAGGCTGCGGCGGTGCCGTGCGTGCTCCTGTGAGTCATTGCCTGATAGGCCGGCCCGCCCAGGCTCATCGAGACGCGCGTGCCGACATCATAGCCGAGAGTCACGGCGCGCAGGAAGTGCGTCCCGCTGATTCCAAACTGCTCGCCGGCGGCCAGCGCCGCGGGAACCACGGAGACGCCCGGATGCGAGCGCGAAGGGCCGTGCGAGTCGTCGGTCTCGTCCGAATGAGCCAATACTCCGTTCGCCAGCGCCGCCTCGATGGGCCCGCACACCGTGTTCGAGGCCACAACGGTCGCAACCTCCTTGCCACCATAGGCGCTCGCAAACTGGATCGCCGCGCGTCCCGGGGGCAATTCGGACCCCGAAATCATTGCTGCAAAGGTATCCAGGATGTGGTGTTTCGCCTTCTCGACCACCTCGTCGGGCAGCGCACGGCCGCTGGCTTCGCTCATGTAGGTGCTGAGCTTGTCCATAACAGGGCTCACGCTCTGCGCGGCCTTGTCCGCGCTGGCGGATTGCCTTGCCATCCTCATGTCGAGCGGGAGCGCCGCCGTGGCGATGGCCATCCCGGCGAGCTCGAACAAGCTGCGCCGCGTCAGCGTCGCACCGCTGCTTTCTGCAGCCACCTTGGGCTCTTGATCCTCTCCCATGAGTCGTTTTCCCTCCCACGCGCTTCGCTGTGGACTGACTTTGCTTAGCGCTGGCCGCGCGCACTCTCCTCAGCGCCCCAGCTTACACTGTCGCAAAATCGCTCACCTGAAAACATTATTAATTTCCCTTTAGCCCAATCGGCATTTGCCCTTCTGCCCAGCGGGTGCTACATCCTGGGCAGACGGGCTAGATCAGGGTGGCCTGCCCCTTGCTTGTCCTTGCAAGGCTGGGTCTTTCTTCCCGTTCGCACCGTCGATTTCCCCACGAATAGCCAGTCAACCATTTGCGCATTCTGCATGCCGGGCGACTCTGCGGAACGACCAGCTTTCGACTTTCAGCCTCAGCACCGCGAATTGCGTAGTGGGTCAGTTTAGCCTGAGCTCCCGGTCAGCGGACTACTCGGCCAAGTGACCGTCAAACTCAACGGAGGAGCCGCAAGGCGCTGCGATAGTTTCCGAGTCCGTGACCATCCGGGAGTTATCGCTTGGCGGCTCGAATCGAAATGCTGAGTGCGATCACCTTTGCATGTTTTTCGTTTTCCAGACGGAACCGCCCGTTGCGTCGGGGACCCGACTGGATTAGCCTTCTACTGCACTCATGGAAAACTGTTCGAAAGGAGAGATCGACATTGTGAACGCTTGGATAGTCCGGATGAAACTTCTGGTCTCGCTATTTCCGCTTCTAGTAGGTCCCTATTTGTTGGCCGCGCAGTCAAAGCCACCAGCCCTAATGTCCGGTATAGGCCGACATCACCACATCATCTCTACGAAGAGTTCTGAGGCTCAACGTTTCTTCGATCAGGGACTTACGCTGGTATTCGCCTTCAACCACGAAGAAGCCGCTCGGGCATTCCGGCGAGCGGCAGAGCTGGATCCGCAGTCCGCGATGCCCTTTTGGGGTATCGCATTGGCATCGGGTCCATGCATCAATCTCGATGTAGATCCCCCGCACGAGAAGGCTGCGTACGAAGCCGTTCAGAAGGCGGTGTCGCTCGCGCCGGGCGTGACGGAAAGCGAACGCGCCTACATAGAGGCGTTAGCGCGGCGCTATTCGACTGACCCCAAGATCGACTTGAGGAAACTCGACGCGGACTACGCTCACGCGATGCGAGAATTATCCAAGCTCTACCCAGACGACCTTGATGCTGCCACGCTCTATGCGGAGAGCCTCATGGATCTACGCCCTTGGAAGCTTTGGAGCCTCGACGGCCATCCGGCCGAAGATACAGACGAGATTGTTGCCGTGCTGGAATCGGTGCTGCGACGCGATCCAGATCATATTGGCGCGAATCACTATTACATTCACACTGTGGAGGCCTCGACTCACCCCGAGCGAGCTCTTGCCAGCGCCAGGCGTTTGGAAACGCTCGCGCCGGCAGCGGGCCATCTGGTTCATATGCCCGCGCACATCTACATGCGTGTCGGCGACTACCCGGCGGCCGCGCGCAGCAATGCGCTCGCGGCCGAGACCGACCGCGTTTATCTGCGAGACAGCGGCACGATGGGCAGCATGTACGACATTTTGTACTACGCCCACAACCTTCACTTCCTTGCTAGCGCGTATAACATGGCAGGAAGATTTACAGATGCAAAGCAGGCTGCCGATGAGCTGGCTGCACACACCGGCCCAATGGTTTTTCGCGACATGTCGATGGCTGAACTCTACATGCCCACTCCGACCTTCGTCCTTCTCCGGTTTCATCGCTGGGATGAAGTCCTGAAGCTACCGCCGCCGGACTCGAACCTGGCTATGACAACCACATTCTGGCATTTCGCCCGTGGATCGGCCGCTGCGGCAAAGGGCCAGATCGGGATCGCAGAAATTGAGCGTAGAACTCTGGAAGCAGCGCGCAGAGAAACGCCTGCAGACATGGAGTTCAGTATGTATTCCAACAAAGCGCAGGCCTTCCTGGACCTGGCTGCAAACATATTGGATGCTCGGATCGCCACAGCGCACGCCGACCGCGAACGCGCGATCGAGTACTGGAAGAATGCGGTTCAAATCCAGGACAGGCTTAACTACGGTGAGCCGCCCGAATGGTTTTATCCGGTCCGGGAGTCACTCGGCAGCGCGCTGCTGCAGAACGGCCAACCTGGTCAGGCCGAGGCAGTCTTTCGCGCCGATCTGCAACAATACCCTCGAAATCCCCGATCGTTGTTTGGGCTTTTGAAGAGTCTGGAGGCCCAGAAGAAGACCTCCGACGCGGAATGGGTTCGGCGAGAATTTGAGGCCGCCTGGAAGAGCGCGGACGTGGCGCTCGAACTCGGAGATCTCTAGGCCATCGCTCCGGAAGGCCCGGGAGTTCCACCGACTTGGCCGGATTCCGCCCGGGAAGCGCGCATTCGTAGCGAGGGACCGTCCGGATGGTCCGAAACCACCTGGCGGTACCTTCGGCTTACCGGAGAAGTGACCCGCCTTGTCGCCTTGGCGATTGTGCCCGAGTGACGGCGCACTCGGAAACAATCCACTTGGTGGTAAAACGCGCTTTCCGGAAAAATGGCATGGCGGCTGGAGGTGTCTCTCGCTCCCGGCTGAAACTGACCTCAGCACCACAAATTTGGTAGTGTCCTAATTTGATTTTACTCACCCGCGCTTTCCATTGAGTGCGGCATTTAACGTGCTCCGTATCCATTCCGATAGACTCTGTTTTTCCGCCTTCGCCTTCGCTTCCATCGCTCGCAAATCATCCGGCGCAAAGCGAACGGGAACGATGCGTCCCATTGCTTGCCCTTTCGGTAGTTTCGGCCTTCCAGGTTTCCTAGTTCTCTGTGTCAAGGCTTCTGAACTCCTGAACAATCGCTGCTCTGACCGCCGCTGCCGCCGAGGTAATAGGCTCAACGTGCAAAACAGTGACATGTTTTCGTTTCTTTGGGCCATCCGCCTCATGCGACCAAGCATAGGCTCTCGCCGCTTTTGGATGACCATGCAACTCAAAAACCTCTACGATGCCTTCCCAAACCGTTCTTCCCTGAAACGTCTCTTTCACAGGCACGCTCTCAACATGCCACGACTCTACGCCATGCAAACGCCGAATCACGTCTTGCAATTCTTCGATATAGCTCAAGCCGCTGCCTCAATCAGATTCCCGACAGTCCAGAAATCCCGCGTGATTCCCGCTGCCATTGCAGGAGTGGCGCGAAGGGTATTGTGTCGCTTCACAAAATTGTAATAGGCGAAATGCAGTGCGACCGCTGCCTGAAAGTTTTCGAGTTTCTTGCTGAATGCGTAGGTCAGGCGAGTCAGACGGCGCATGTGTAGGCGCGTCGTTCCGTTCAATCGTTCAACATGGCTAGTCGAAGCTAACCGCAAGTCAGGGAAGCCGCTGACAGACTTCTTCTCGGTAACGACAATCTCAGGTGCGCTGTATCGGCGCTCAGGGATATGCGAGTCATCTGTGATGTAGGTCTTGATGATTTGCGCGAAATCCACGTCCGCTCCGAAATTCATCTCGATTGCGTCAACGTAAGCTCTAAGAGCATCACTAGAGATTTGCACACGGTTGCGCATCCGCGATGCCACATCCGCAACAAAGGCATTCGCTGTAGGCAAATCGCGCTTCCCAACTTTGAATGATGGAACGATTTTAGTGTCAGAGTCTATCGCGCAGAACGTCCAAACGTCACCAAGCTCCAAGCTATCATCGGGCGTGCAGTGACGCTCTTTCTTGCCGATGAATCCCCAAATCTCATCAAATTGCAATTGGCGGCATGGCAGATTGCGCATCTCTACATCCAGCACTCTTGCGCAGCCATTTCCTACGTGAACGCCAAGCCGCATAATCGTATCGCGGTGAACGCCAGTAATCCGCTCAATGGAGCGAATGCTAGAGCCTTCCGCTAGTGCGCTGATTACCGCGATTTGTTTGTCAGTGTTCAGGATGTTAGCCATGTGCGCTCTCCCTATGGCTATTAATGTATTACAGTAATTATGGCTTGTCAAGTGGTATTTTTGTGTTACAGTTATTGGACAATGAAAACCCTGCTCTTTGCTGTGCTCCTTTCCGTCATGCAGGCAGCGCCACCAATCCCACGGCAGGCACCCGATAGCACCAATCAGAGCACCAAGAAAGGAAAGAGAAAGGCCAGCCAGCATCAAAGCCCAATCGCTCCAACGCCGACCAATCTCACGGAGAAGGCCGCGAGCGAAAAGGCTCCCACCGACAATCCAGCATCCCCAAATACACAGCAACCCATAAGAATCGCCGAACTTCCCCCCGTGTCGGTAACGAGGGACTGGATGGACAAGATTAGGTTGGGCTTTTGGCGCAATCTTGGTCGTGGTAGGCATTGTAGGCGTTTGCGCCGCATATAGAACCCTGAGGGCTATAGAACGACAGGCTCGTATCATGCGGCGACAAACCGCTCACATTGCCCGCCAAGCGGTAAGCATGAGACGCCAAACAACTATTCTCCGCAAAGCAGCTGAAGCTACACAAAAAAGCGTCCAATTGCAGGAAGCTGCCATGCGCCAATGGCTGATTCTCACCGATTGGTGCCATAGAGTCGACCGTTATAAAGAAGGAAATGGAATGCTTACGATTAGCCTCCGGTTCGTCAATCGCACCAAGTCCCCGCTTGACCTTCGAGGCTATCAATTCAATGTTCAAGGGGGCGTTGGCAATGGGTGCGCCGTCCAGCATACGCTGCTGCCTGACGAACCGTTCGCTGTCGATTTTGGAACCTTGGTAAGCTCTGAGCAGGTGAATCACAGGGACACAAATGGGTTGATTCTTTATCTCGCTGGTGACATTAGCTTCATTGATGTTTTGAACTCGTTGCAGAGGCAGAGATTTATGGGATTGCTGCGATGCATGAAGGGCGGTAGGACGGAATTCACCCCGGAAGGGTCGGCCATCGGCATGCCCAGCCAGAAAACCTGAAACCAGAAGGCAAATTAGGACACTACCACAAATTGTCTTGACTTGACCGTACCCTGCCGAGTATACTTACACTGGTGGAGAAGAATAGAAAGACACTCCCCCCTCCGCATAATCCACCCGCCGTAGTAACCAGTTTATAAATATTCGAGGCTCAGCGTCACTCTCGTAAGCCCTGCAGAATCAACACTTGCAAAAGTGTATCAAAACAAATGACTTTAACTCTTTTTAGAATCAACACTTATGAAAAACATAGGGGGGGGGAGCCATCTTCACAGTTCACTAATAAGCATGACTCTATCTATCCCATTTATTTTCAAAAGCTTGCGCACTCTTTGTCGCAACGGCGCATCCGCAACTCATGTGTTTATAGCAACTTGCGCACTCTTTCTATCGCCACGGGGGTGTGGAGGGTGGGGGCAGGCTCTTCCGGGTCATTCAGCCCCAAAGAAAAAGGCCCCCGACCTCGTCGGGGGCCTTCTCAGGAATTCTCTCGGTGGATTGCCTATGCCACCTTGAGCGCGATCATGGCCAGCGTGAACAACACCAGCGTCTCCACGAACACCAGACCCAGAATCATGGCCGCGCGAATCGGCCCCGATGCTCCGGGGTTGCGCGCCATGCCTTCGCAGGCCGCCGATGCAATGCGGCCCTGGCCGAGGCCGCAGCCAAACGCCGCGATGCCCATGCCGAAGGCGACCGCAATTGCCGCAAGCCCCTTGCCGCCGACGGCTGCTTGATCCGTACCCTGCGCAAACGCGGCTGGCGCGATCGCCATCACCACAATGAGCGCTATCAATACAACTGCTGGTTTCTTCATCACTTCCTCCTCTTGAATTGCCGCCAGGAGGTGGTTCCCGGACACCGTGCAGCCGGGCTCACGCTGGAGCAGCAAATTGCCGGCAACTTCGTCCGGCAAATGTCGATTAATGCTCCTCCGCGGTCGCCAGTCCGAGGTAAACGGAGGGAAGAACGGTGAAAACGTAGGCCTGAACCACCGAAACGAAGATATGCAGCCCCAAAAAGAGCACGGGAATCGTTGCCGGGAAGATGGCCAAAATAATGCCGAGCACCGGTGACTTCGACCAGCCGAAGACGGCTCCCCCGGCGAGCAGGCTCAGAAAGATTCCGTAGATCAGGTCGCTCGCAAACATGTTGGCCCAAAGACGGACCGTCAGCGAGAGAAGGCGAGCCGTGGTGCTGATGATTTCCACCGGGAACAGAAGAATGGCAAGAACCCAGGCACCGATATCCTTCGGCGAGCCCGCAAATGTGCCCATGTATCCGAAGACGCCATGATGGCGAATGCCCTGCCAGTTGAAATACAGGAACGTCAGGACGGCGCAGGCCAGAGGAACGGTCACCACCCCCGTGGGGGCGGAGAGGAACGGAAAGACTCCCATTAGATTCGCGAGCAGGATAAAGATCGAAATCGAACCGACGAAGGCGACGTGATGCTCGCCTTCCGGGCCGGTGTTCTCTACCAACAGGTCTCGAATCCCGAATCCAAGCGGGTTTGTTATCAACAATTCCGCAACTTGCTGCAATGCGCCGGGGCGCTCCGCCGAAAGCCGTGACCTCAGAACCAAAGCGAACACCGTTCCTATCACGAGAACAAGCAGAGCCATGGCCACGTGCTGGGAAATCGGTAATTCTGGATTGCTGGGCTTGATGTGCAGCGCGGTTAGAATCGAGAGCGCAAATGGGCCGAGGTAATGATTGAGAAATCGCGTAATCTGAGTAACGTGTTCTTCCATCCCTCATTCCACCGGACGCCAGATTTCGTACACACTTACCGCGATTGTCGCGGCTCCCAGAGCACACAAACCCACGACCATGCTTGCCAGGGGAACTCCCAGAACTCTAAAAATAACATACACGCTGAAAGCTATCAAGGCGTAGCGGAATAGCGCCCGGTAATAGGCTCCGAGGGGCACTAGCGGCCGTTCCGCGCCGGCCTGTGCCGTGGAGGCGGCCACCAGCGCATCCAAACCCTGTCTCAGCCAGCGAAAATTCAGCCATGCCAGTCCCGCACCAATTGCCAGCCCCGCGCCCCACCAGCGGTCGCGCAGGACCCCCACGATGCCTCCCGCCGCAAAGCCCAAAAGCAACGTCAGCCAGGCGATTCGCCCTTCCGTCACAGCGCCAGGTGGGTTCTCAGCGACTCGGGTTTCCATCCAAGCGCCTCAGCACCTCACGCAAGCCAGCGTAGAAGCCTACGCCGCCCAAAAGAAACATAAAGATCATTTTTGTGTGCAGCCAGCGATCGAGGAAGTATCCCAATGCACCGCCGGCAAGGACTGCCCCCACGATCGTAAACGGCAGCTCCATTGCCAGCGAGACCTGCGTCGAATACTTTTTGGCCTTATCCACCGCAGGCGTGCGCGATTCGCTTGTGTCCGGCTTATTGTCCAAAGGCATAGCGCGCCAAGCCGCGACTACTTCTCGAAGAGCAATTCGCCTGCGCGCTGAGTGGCTTTGACGACCGCCTTGATCAGCGTCACGCGCAGCTTGCCCTCTTCCAGCTCCAGGATCCCGTCGATCGTGCAGCCCGCCGGTGTGGTCACGGCATCCTTGAGCAGCGCCGGATGATCGCCGGTCTCCAGCACGACGCTCGCAGCGCCCTTCATCGTTTGCGCTGCCAGCAGCGTCGAGACATCGCGCGGTAAACCTACCTTCACGCCCGCCTCCGCCAGCGACTCCAGGATGATGTAGACGAACGCCGGCCCGCTCGCGGAGAGCCCCGTCACCGCATCCATATTTTTTTCATCCACCACCACGGTGCGGCCCACAGCGTCAAACATCGCCCGCGCCATCTCCACATGCTCCGCGCCAGCATGCGCGCCGCGGCAAATTCCCGCCATTCCGCAGCCCACCGTCGAGCAAGTGTTCGGCATGACGCGCACCACCGGCACTTTTCCTCCGAGATGCTGCTCGATGTAACTCGTCGGCACCGACGCAGCCACGGAAATTACCAGAGTCTTTTCGCTGAGCTCCGGCGCGATCTCCTTCAACACCTCGCCCACGACCTGCGGCTTCACGCCGAGCAGGACGATGTCGGCTCCGCGCACTGCCTTGCGGTTCTCGGTCGTCGACGCGACGCCCAGCTCTTTCCCGAGCGCCGCCGCCTTCTCGGCGTGTTTCACCGTCGCCGTCACGTGCTTCGCCGCAAACAGCCCCTGCTTCAGGTAAGCGCGCAGCAGTATGCCGCCGAGCTTCCCTGTCCCCAAAACCGCTAGTCTCTTGTCCGATAGTTTGTGAGCCATAGTCCAATCATTGTTGACGACACGGGCATCCGCGTCAACCGCAGATTCGCCGCGCATTCAAGTACAATGCTCCGCCAGATGAAGAGTCTTTTGCGTGCCGACGCTTTGCCGAAAAGTGAACGTCTGTTCCGCGTCTCCTGTGTGGTTGCGCTGGCAGTCGCTGCAATATTATTGGCGCGGGAACCCCGGCAAGCTATCGCCGGTCAGGGGCTGGACCTCGCGAAGGACGTCGCCGTCCCCATGCGCGACGGTACGATCCTCCGCGCTGACTTGTTGCTGCCAGGTCCCACTGGCCGTTTCCCTGTCCTTGTCTACCGCACGCCTTACGGAAAGCAGTTCGCGCTGAAGGAAGACAAGACTTTCGAAAAGGCTGTCGCTCGTGGCTACGCTGTCGTCGTTCAGGACGTTCGTGGCCGCTACGCTTCGGAGGGTGAATTTAATCCCTATCAAAACGAAGGCCGCGATGGCTACGACACCATCGAGTGGGCCGCGCGCCAGCCGTGGTCGGATGGCAATGTCGGCACCTTTGGCCTTTCCTATCCCGGGGCGGTCCAGTGGCTCGCCGCCGTCGAAAATCCGCCGCAGCTCAAAGCGATGGTTCCCGCGATGACGTTCTCCACGCCGCGCAACTTTTTCTATTCTGGCGGCGTTTTCGATGGCTCCTGGCTCGATTGGATCTGGTTCAACATCGCTCCGGACGTGAACCGCCGCAAGAACCTGCCCGGGCCAAAAACCTACGAAGAAGCTGCCTCCACCTGGAAGAGTGGACACGAACGTATGCAGTCATTTCTTCCGCTGCGCGATCTTCCGGACTTGAAGCAGGTCGCGCCGTTTTACTACGAATGGCTTTCGCATCCTCCCGCTGATTCCTGGTGGGACTGGGCTGAGCTGCGTAACAAATACGATCGCGTCCACGCAGCTGTTCTCAATATTTCCGGGTGGTATGACGAAGCCTACGGCCCCGATGGCGCCACGACAAATTTCAACGGGCTGCTCGCTGCGCGGCACGACGAAAAAGATCCCCGCACGCGCACGATCATCGGCCCCTGGACCCACGGCGGCCAGGAAGAATCACGCTCCGGCGAGCGCGACTTCAGTCCCACGGCTGCGATCGATTACGATGAGCTGATCCTCCGCTGGATGGACCAGTACCTCCGCGGCATCGACAATGGCGTCGGCCGCGAGAAACCCGTTCGCCTGTTTGTCATGGGAGATAATGTTTGGCGCGATGAAGACGCCTGGCCCCTCGCTCGCGCCCGCTTGCAAACGTTCTATCTTGCCTCGAAGGCTGCACTTGACAGGAAGGGGAATCTCCAGAGTTCCACTCCCAAAGAAAGCTATCCCCATTCCACGTTGCGATCGGACCCCACTCATCCTCTCACTGATCCCTACACTGTTTACGGCGCTCACGATTACCGGTCTCTCGCCGGGCGCGAAGACGTTCTTGTGTTCGATAGTGACCCGCTTCCGGCGGATATGGAAGTAACCGGGCCGATCCGAGCCGAGGTCTATGTCTCTTGCAGTTGTCGCGACTTGGATCTTTGGGTACGCCTCCTGGATGTTGCGCCCGACGGCAAGGCGTTGAATCTGATGAGTCCGGGGCTGGATGTACTTCGCGCGAGCTACCGTAATGAAACGTTGCAGCCTGAATTCCTGGAACGGGACAATATTACGAAGCTCACTCTGGACCGCATGCTGACGAGCAACACATTTCTTGCCGGCCATCGCATTCGGGTGCAAATCTCCGGAGCCTTCTTCCCGCACTTTTCACGAAATATGCAGACCGGCGAATCCGAGATCAAGGGATCCCGGCTTTTCGGAACCATCATCCGCGTCCATCACAGCGAAAAATATCCCTCGCGAATTGTCCTTCCAGTGATCCCACGGTAGGTCTGGTTAATCGTGGCGCGCGCCGTGGAGGACCTTCACCGCATGCGGCAGAAGATGCGCGATGGCATCGAGCGATTCCACGGCACCTTTGGGACTCCCCGGCAGGTTGACAATCAGCGTCTTTGCGCGCGTAGCCGCAAGACCGCGAGAGAGCACAGCGGTAGGTGTCAACTTTGCGCCTTTGCGCCGCATCTCCTCGGCGATTCCGGGAATGATACGGTCCGCGACCGCCTGCGTCGCTTCCGGCGTGTTATCCCGCGGGCCGATTCCGGTTCCGCCGGTCGTCAAGATCAGATCCACGCGCTTCGAATCCGCCAGCTCGCGCAATTGTTCGCGAATGCTCGCGGAATCATCGGAGCTGCGCAGGGCCGAAGTAACTTCCCAGCCTAGGCCGCGGCATGAAGCCACGACAGCGGGGCCAGACAGATCCTCTCGCTCGCTCTTCGATACAGAATCGCTGATTGTGAGCACGGCGACGCGCATCGGGTGGGTTACTTTGCGGAAATCACTTCGTTTCTACCGCGTCGCGATTGGCTTCGTCCATCAAGCGCATCGCTTCCATCAACAATCCGGTGGTATTCTTCGTCGTGGTCGTACGGGTCGACGCTTTCGCGGCATTGAAATCAATCTCAAACTCGCCTTCCGTCCACAGCACCACTTTGTACACCGCGTCATCCCCTTGCACTTTGCCGATTTTGGCGTCGCGGCACTGCCCGCTGACAAAATAGAGCTCGCCTTGTTGCGCGCCCTTGCGCACCACTAGCCGGCAAGACTTCTGCCCCATCTCCAGCGATTGCATCAGGTCGATCATGCTCATCTCTTCGAGCCGCCCCTGGATCACGCCCGGCCGCGACGCCTGCTTCTGCAATTTCTCGAGGTGCAGCCGGTCCACGACCTTTTTGGTGATGCGCACCAGGTCTTTAATCAAGAAAGGCTTGGTAATGAACTCTTCCACACCGTCCACCAGCGGTCTAAGCCGTTCTTCGATGTCGGCGCGGCTTGCCATGAACAAAAACGGGATGTGCCGCGTCGCTTCCCGCCCGCGCAGCTTCTCGAAAAGCTGCCGCCCGTCCAGTCCGGGCATTTTGTAATCGCACAAGATCATATCCGGCGGATCGTCGATCACTTTCAGCAGCGCATCGGCGCCGTCAACTGCCGCAACCACGGCGCACGCGTGCTCCAGCCCTTTCACGATCAGGTCGCGCACCAGCGGATTGTCGTCCGCCAGCAGCACCTTGACGGTCGTTCCGCTCGCTGCGCTCATCTCGCACGCCTCGGTGGGACAGACATTTTTGTCTGTCTTTTCTTGAATTGACGATGAAAGTCCCCACTCTTCCCGCCCGTTTTCTCGACGAGAAGAATGTCTGTAATCTCCATCCCTTTATCGAGGGCTTTACACATGTCGTAGACCGTGAGGGCTGCTGCAGTGACAGCTACCAGCGCTTCCATTTCCACGCCCGTCTGGGCGGCGGTTGTCACTGTGGAGCGCAGTTCCACGCCATTTTGGCATAGCCGCGCAGTCACATCAATGTGCGTGAGTGGGAGTGGATGACAAAGAGGTATCCACTCCGCTGTTCGTTTCGCCGCCGCAATCCCCGCAATCCGCGCCACCTCCAGAGGATTCCCTTTTGGATTCCTCAGCCGCCGCACTGCCCGAACTACCCGCGGTTTCATCCGCACAAATCCCCGCGCCACTGCCGTACGCGTCGTAACTTCTTTGGCCGACACGTCCACCATCCTCACTTCGCCCTTCTTCCCGTAATGTGACAGCCTCGCCATTTGTGCTTTCCGTTGCACAGCCAATCTTGGCTGTGCTTATTCAAATCACATCCTTACGCAACCAAACCGAAACAACTTCACCAACTTTAATCGCTCCCTTGTCTGCCGCCACCACCAAAAAACAATTTGCTTTCGCCAGCGCGGCCACGTCCCCGGAACCCTGCCACGGCAATGCCTTTACCACGGGCATTGTGCCCACCCATTCCACCCGTGCCGGCAGAAAGTGAGCCAGCCCCGGCTTTTCGTTCAACGCTTCTCCCAACCGCGCTTCCACCAGGGGTAACGTTCGCGCCTCCGCCCCGCTCAACAAATCCAGCGCCGGCACGACAAACAATTCGAACGTCACCATCGTTGAAACAGGATTCCCCGGCAACCCGAACACAAACGTGCCGCCACAGCGCCCAAAAACCGCAGGCTTCCCCGGCCGGATCGCAACGGCATCAAAATAAAACTCCGCCCCCATCTCTTGCAGCACTGTCTCGACGAGGTCGTACTTCCCCATCGACACGCCGCCGGATAGCACCAGAACGTCTTCCTTCAGTCCGCGCTCGATTTTCCCTCGCAAATCTTCGACGCGGTCAGCGGCATTCCCCAGCAAGACCGGTTCACCACCCGCCAAGCGCACCTGTGCCGCTAGCGAAATGCTATTGCTATTTCGAATCTCAAATGGGCCTGGTGTTTGCTCGACGGGAACCACCTCATCCCCCGTAGACAAAATCGCGACGCGCGGCTTCTTCGCGCACTGCAACTCCACCGCTCCCACCTGCGCCGCCAGCGCGAGTTCCGCATATCCCAGCCGCATCCCCGGCGTCAGAATGGTCTGCGCTGCCGGCGCTTCGCTTCCCCGCGGCACGATGTTTTGTCCCGTTCGCGTATCCCGCTCGAATTGCACGGCAGCGCCCTCGGGGCGCGTGTGCTCGATCATCACCACTGCGTCAGCGCCTGTCGGAACCGCTGCGCCGGTCATAATCTGCACGCATGTCCCCGGCGCCATCGTCTGGGTAACGGTGTCACCCGCTTTGATTTCCCCGACACATCGCAGCTTCGCCCCGGTCGTCGCCTCTGCCGCCCTCACGGCATATCCATCTCTCGTCGAGCGATTGAACGGCGGGTACGGGCGGTCTGTCTTTACTTCTTGCGCTAACACAAACGCGAGCGCGTCCCACACGCTTACTCCGAGCGTCGCGCGCGGTCCTCTCTTCTTCCCAACTTGTTCGATGACTCTCTGGCGTGCTTGCTCGTAGCTGAGCATTGGCGTGTTCTAATGGTTTGGGCAGCCCGGGAAATCCAAGCTTGGTTGCCGCGATCCCTCGGTTTCGTTCGCTGCGCTCACTCCGCTCGGCATGACAATCTCTGGGATTCTGTCCTCGAAATGAAAATGACGCTGCGGTTCGGTGGGTGGATTTCTCTTCTTACAACCACCGCGCCAGCAGCGTCCCCGCAGGCACGATCGTCGCGTCGCGCTCCGGCCCCGTGGAGATCATCCCAATCTCGACCTGCAGAAATTCGCCAATAAATCGCAGATATTCCAACGCTGCCTGCGGGAGTTTTGCTGCGTCCTTCACACCATAAGTCGTCGCGCGCCATCCGGGCAGCGTCTTATACTCCGGCGTCACTCTTTCATATTCTTCCACCAGTGCCGGCATCTCTTTCAGCGGCTTGCCTTTGTACTTGTACCCCACGCATACCTGAATTTCCCGCTGCGTATCGAACACGTCCAGCTTGGTCACTACCAGCGAATCGATTCCATTGATCATCTTCGCGTAACGCAACACCTGCAAATCCAGCCAGCCGCAGCGTCGCGGACGCCCGGTCACCGCCCCAAATTCCTTGCCGCGCTCTCGCACTTCTCGCGCTTCCAGGTCCGGCATCTCCGTCGGAAACGGTCCGCTGCCAACGCGCGTGGTGTAGGCCTTCGATACCCCCAGCACGTTCTTGATCTTCGTCGGCGGCACACCCACACCCATCGTCGCTCCGCCAGACGTTGCGCTCGAAGATGTCACATACGGGTAGGTCCCGTGATCGATGTCCAGCATCGTGCCCTGGGCGCCTTCGAAGAGCACCGACTTCCCTTCATCCAGCGCGCGATTCACAAGTTCCGCCGTATCGCAAATATATTCGCGGATTTTTTCCCCGAGCCGAAGCGTCTCTTCCACCTCGTGCGAAAAATCTATGTCCGCGCCGTACGCGCCCTTCGCGAGGCGGTTTTTCTCTGCCACCACGCGTTCGGCCTTCTCGCGAAACAGCGCCGGCTCGAGCAGATCGCACATGCGCAACCCGCGGCGCGCCATCTTGTCTTCATACGCCGGCCCGATGCCGCGCGAGGTCGTACCGATCTTGTTTGCGCCGCGCGCGTTTTCCGCGGCCCTCTCCAGCTCGCGATGATACGGAAAAATCAGGTGCGCGCGATTGCTGACATGCAACCGACCCTTGACTTCGATGCCCGCCTTGGCGAGCGTCTCGATCTCCGCAACCAGCGCCGCAGGATCCACAACCGCGCCCGTCCCGATTACCGCCTGCTGTTTGGGCCGCAAAATCCCGCACGGAATCAACTGCAACACATAGCGATCTTTCCCAATGATGACCGTGTGCCCCGCGTTGTGGCCGCCCGCGACTCGCGCGATGTAATCAAAGGATCCCGCAAGGTAATCCACCACCTTGCCTTTGCCTTCGTCGCCCCACTGCGCGCCCACCGCCACGACGGATTTCATGCCCAGTCCTTCTCCGCGCTGGCCCCGGACAACCGGGGCCGCACCCTTCCCTCTTCATCACTTCTTTCGAGGGAAACTTCCGGCGGGAATTCGCAGAAAACAGCAGAATCAGCATCGTACGCTGGCCCTGCCTTCAACGCAAGCAAGTGATTGAGCCCGACGCTACTTTTTCAATTCTTGATACCGAAAACAATTCACGGCATGATCGTTCACCATTCCTGTCGCCTGCATGAAAGCGTAACAAATCGTCGAGCCCACAAACCGAAATCCCAGCTTCTTCAAATCCTTGCTCATGGCATCCGATTCCGCTGTTTGAGTCGGTACCTGTTCGTGCGACTTCCATGCGTTTTGCTTTGGTTTGCCATTCACAAATCGCCAAATATAGGCATCGAAAGTCGCAAACTCTTCCCGGACTTTCAAGAAAGCCTGCGCATTCCCAATCGCCGCTTCGATCTTCATCCGGTTTCGAATAATCCCCGCATCTGCCAGCAGCTCGCGCACTTTCATCTTGTCGTACCGCGCCACCTTCTCCGGATCGAAGCCGTCAAACACTTCGCAGTATCTTGGCCTCTTCCGCAAGATCGTGTCCCAGCTCAATCCCGCCTGCGCCCCCTCCAGCACCACAAACTCGAACAATTTCACATCGTCGTGCAGCGGCACAGCCCATTCCGCGTCGTGGTAAGGAATATTCAGCGCATTCTTCGCCCAGTGGCAGCGCGTGACGCTCGCGTCCGATAGTTTCATGGCAGATTGTTGGAGAGAAAAGCCCAGTTCAAAACCCTATCGCAAAATCGAATGAATGATAATCGTGTTCCCGCCGAGCAGCACCGGATCCGACGATAATTCTTCCGTCCAACGATCCTTGCGCCGCGCTGCCGGAGTCAACTTCGCCAGCAGCCGGATCAGCGCCACGAGCGGCCAATACAACCACTGATTGGCCTTCTTGCGGTCGCGATAGACGCCCTGGATCGCGAAGCCATTTTTCTCCAGGTAATACCGCAGCTCGTTGTATCCGATGGGATTCGCGTGCACCACGATCTCATCCATCCCCGCGCAATCCTGATGAATCTTCGCCTTGTATTGCTCCGACAGCGGCTTGAAATGCGACGTGTACCCGTACAGCAGCCACTTCACGCGCTCTTCAATGTTCATGATGTTCGGCACGCTGAGGATGAGGTGCCCGCCCGGCTTCAGCAGACGCTTGTATTCCCGGAACGCCTGCGGCGGCGAATCGATGTGCTCCAATCCGTCCAGCGACGTGATGTAATCGAACGATGCCGATGAATACGGCAGCGTCCCCGACAGATCACCGCGCTTGATCTCCACTTCATCCAGCCGGAACAACTCCGAGTACAGATCGCAGCAGCGCACATCGAAACCTTCGCGGAGCATGTCCTGCGCAAGCGCACCTTCGCCTGTCGGGCAATCCAGAACCGCCCCGCGCGGCAAGGGCTTCAAAATCTGCAACACCGTCTCGTGCAGTCCCGGCCGCGACACCGCGATGGGTCCGCGCTCCCCGCCCAGCAGCGGCGGATGATCCGCGGGCTTCACCGTCCGCGTCGCTGCGGTCGTCGTGGCTGTTTCAGGTGTCGCCAATTTTCGTCTTTCCATGAACTACGAAGCGTTACGCCTTCCCCAAAAACACGAAAGGCGTGCCGCTCAAACTCTACGACACGCCTGATGCAAC
Source organism: Candidatus Acidiferrum sp. (assembly GCA_035544995.1). GTDB lineage: Bacteria > Acidobacteriota > Terriglobia > Acidiferrales > UBA7541 > Acidiferrum. The sequence continues at coordinate 219,548 of DASZZI010000002.1, read as the reverse complement.
TTCAAAGCAATTACGCGATGTGCCGCTCCAGCGCCTTGGTGATCTGATCCTTCGGCACCGCGCCGACAATCTGCTCGACGACCTGGCCGTTCTTGAAAACTAGCAACGTCGGGATTCCGCGGATGTTGTAGCGCCCCGCCGAATTTATCGCTTCATCGACGTTGAGTTTCATCACTTTCAGTTTGCCTTCGTAATCATGCGCGATCTCCGCAACCGTTGGCGCCAGCATGTGGCACGGCCGGCACCACTCCGCCCAGAAATCCACCAGCACCGGTTTCGTATTGCTGGCCGTGAGCACTTCTGCTTCGAAATTTCCGTCGGTCACTGCTTGGATGTTTTCAGCCATGTTCTTTGTCCTCAGCGACTAGCCAAAAGGCCTGTCGCCATTCTCTCCACCGCCAATTTAGTTAGATGTTCCAACAGGCATTTGGTTTCCCGATCCCGGCCCCGACTCCCGAACAGGCTTTCCCGATCCACGAGCGGCTTGCCCTGCTCCTCGCAGAGCCCGCGCCGCTCCATATAGTTTCGCATACTCCGCCGCCGGCGCCTTCCACGAAAAATCTTTCGCCATGCCGTTTAATTGGATGCGCTTCCAGATGCGCTCGTCGGCATAGTGATGGAGCGCCTGCTTCACCGCGTACAACAAAGCCCCGCCGGAGTACTCCGCGAACTTGAAGCCCGTCCCTGTTCCATGCTCCACATCGAATGTCTCGACTGTATCGTCAAGCCCTCCGGTCGCGCGAACAATCGGCACCGTACCATACTTCAAGCTGTAGATCTGATTCAACCCGCACGGTTCGTAGCGCGACGGCATCAGAAACATGTCCGCTCCCGCTTCGATCTTGTGCGCAAGGACATTGTCGTACGCGATCTTAACACCTACTCGCGCGGGATACGCACTTGCCAGCGCGCGGAAAAAGTCTTCCTGTTTCGGGTCGCCCGTTCCCAGCACCACGAGCACGAGATCCTCACGCATCAATTCGTGAGCCTTCTCCGCGAATATGTCGAAACCTTTTTGATTCGCGAAGCGCGATACGATCCCAAGCACCGGCCGCTCCAGTTGCTCTTGCGGCAACCCGAAACTTTCCAGCAGCTCGATCTTGCAGACCTGTTTCCCGCTCAGATCCTTCGCCGAATACTTCATCGCGATTAACTTGTCCTTATCCGGACTCCACACCGCATAATCCACGCCATTCAGAACCCCGGTCAGGCGGTCCCTGCGGCTTCGCGTCACCCCTTCGAGTCCAAATCCATATTCCGGCGTTTGAATCTCCTGCGCGTATCTTGGGCTCACCGTCGTCAGATAATCGGAGAAAATCAAACCGCCCTTCAGCAGATTCACTTTGCCGAAAAACTCGATTCCGCCCAGTTGAAACACGCTCGCGGGAATCCCTGCACGCTCCAGCACTTCCTTCCCGAAATGCCCTTGATAGCCCATGTTGTGGATCGTGAAGACCACCGGAAGATCTTTCACCACCGGATCATCCGCGTAGGACGTCCGCAACAGCAGCGGCAGCAGCGCCGTCTGCCAGTCGTGACAGTGAATCACATCTGCCGGCCACACGTGCTTCGCGATCTCGATCGCCACCCGGCAAAGCTCGCTGTAGCGTTCCGCATTGTCCGAATATTCCCCGGCACTTCCCCCGTAGATTCCGTCCCGATCAAAATACGACGGATCATCGACAAAGTAATAGCGCACCCCATGCAGGAGCGTGCCATCGGCAATTGCCGGAAAACGCAGCCGCGTCCCGAGTGGAATGGTCACGCCCGGCATCACGATGGCCGTCGCCTTTGTTCCCCGGTAGCGCGGCAGCACCACCGCGACCTCGTGCCCCTGCGCCACCAGAGCCTTCGGCAACGCCTCGACCACGTCCGCCAAGCCGCCCGTTTTCGAAAACGGCAGCCCTTCCGATGCTACGAACAGTATTCGCAAGACATTCTCACGGCGTGTTTTTCTCTTGCTGCGCAATCAGTGTACGCTACCGGACGCACCCCAACCCGTCAAGCCGCGCAGCATGGGATGTTGCCCCATTTCGCGGCGCTGGTTTCCCACTTCCACTTATAATGTCCGAGCGGCCGAGATACGCGCGCAAAATTCATGAAACTAATCTTTCTTTCCGGTCTTCCCGGCGTCGGAAAACTTACCGTCGCGAAAGAAATGTCGGCGCTGACGGGACACAAACTTTTTCATAACCATCTTACTGTCGATTTGCTTCTCTCCATGTTCGAATTTGGCAGCCTGCCGTTCGTCGAATTGCGCGAATCCATCTGGCTGTCTGTTTTCGAGGAAGCCTGCCATGCCGGGCTTCCCGGACTCATTTTCACATTTAACCCGGAAAACACCGTGCGTCAGTCTTTCATCGAAAAAACCAAGGAGATGGTCTCCTCTCAGGGAGGGCAGGTTTTATTTATTGAATTGATCTGCGACGAAGAAGAATTGGAGCGGCGCATGGACGCGCCTTCCCGGCGCGAGCAGAAGAAACTCACCTCTTGGAAGCAGTATAAGGAATTGAAAGCCACCGGTGTGTTCTCTTCGCCTACCCTGCCTACCCTGCCTGCTCCGTTGCTTTCGATCGACACCGGAAAGCTCGACCCGAAAGGAGCCGCTCTCCTGATCGCGAGAAAGTGCGGCCTTAAATCTTGAGAAGCAGCCATTGCATCTTCCCCATTTTTTCCTTCGCTCGACTTGCCGCCAGGCGACTTGGGAACAATCAAAAAGGAAAGATCGCAGCCCTTGTCTCGTTTGACGCCAACCCGCTATCCGACATCAAGAACACAAAGTGAGTCGACGCAGGTGTTGTCCGCGGAAAACTCTTGACCAAATCTGATTTAGATCAAATGCACGAACGCGCCAAGGCACAGGTAGTTCTCGCGAGGTCTTATTGCAGTGATTGCGTTCCTGCTACACTTTTCGGCCGTATGGCTCGTCAACGCCTTGGCCAACATTTCCTTACCGACGTCCACTGGCGCGAACAAATCGCGCGCGCCATCCGCGTTTCTCCCCACTCCACGGCGCCAGCCAAGTCTGCCGGGAACTATTGCTGGATCGAAATCGGCGCCGGCCACGGCGAAATGACCGAGCATCTCGTCTCCACCGGTGCGCCGGTCTACGCCATCGAGCTCGACCCGCCACTCATCGCCGGCCTCCAGCGTCTCACCCAAAAATTTGCCAATTTGAGGGTCGTCCCCGGTGACATCCTCGAAACGGATCTCGCCGCCATCGCAGCGGGCCGGCGCATCCGCATCTACGGCAACCTTCCCTACTACATCACTTCGCCGATTCTTCATCGCCTCTTCACGTTCGCCGATCTCATTGACGAAATGCATTTCGTCATGCAAACCGAAGTGGCCCACCGGCTTGCCGCCAAACCCGGGAGCAAAGCTTACGGTTATTTGTCCGTGGCCACGCAGCTCTACACTCGTCCGGAATTCGTCTTCGAGATTCCGCGCGCCGCCTTCCACCCGCCCCCCGAAGTCACTTCCGCCCTCGTCACCCTCCGCTTTCCCGGCGAACGTGCACAACTCGGGCTCCGCGACGAACAGCGCTTTCTCGATTTTGTGAAATTGTGCTTCTCTCAGAAACGCAAGACGCTGGTGAACAACCTGCGGTCTCTCGCTAAACCCGATGTCGTCCGCGAGGGCTTAGCCTCGCTCGCTCTCCGCCCCGACTCCCGCGCCGAACAACTCTCGGTTGCCCATCTCGCCGACCTCTACCAAGCCCTCATCCGCCATTAGTCCTCTTCCTTTGCTATCTCGCTTGTGTTTTTCCTGTCCCAGTGTCTCTGTGGCTACTCCTTCTCCTCTTTCTTTTGTGCTGCGACCAATCGATCCGGGTAATCACTCATGATCCCGTCCACGCCCGCTGCCATCAGCATCCGGATGTGCGCGGGATGGTTCACCGTCCAGCAAACGACCTGCAAATCCCTTTTCCGCGCGTCCTTCAGCAGCGCCGGCGTCACCAGGTCGCCACGCATCGCCAACTGGCGCGCTCCCACTTCCAATGCTTTCTCCAGCGGCTCCTCGATCTGCCCGTCGTACAGCAAACCCGTCATCAGTGTTGGCTCGATCTGCCGCAGCCTCGCCAGAATGTCCGCATCGAACGAAATCACGACCGCGCGTGGAATCTCTCCCGACTCCCGCAACGCTCCGACCAGCGCGTGTTCCCCGCCCCAAGATCCGCTCGGCTTCAACTCCAGGTAAAACACCACGTCATGCTTTTTCGAAAACCCCAGAATCTCATCCAGTGTCGGAACCCGCTCTCCAGCAAATTCGCTTCCAAACCACGACCCGGCATCCAGCCGCCGCAGTTCCGCCATCGTCATGTCGTGGACCTTGCCCTGCCCGTTCGTTGTGCGGTTCACCGTCCCGTCGTGCATGGCCACAAATCGCGAATCCCGCGTGAGCTGGAGGTCCGTCTCGATGAACGTGGCCCCCAGCGCCACGGCGCGTTTGAACGCCGCCAGCGTATTTTCCGGCGCGTGGCCCGAAGCCCCGCGATGTGCAATCACCAACACTCTCGTAATCCTCCGTGGCAACACTTGAGCCGAAAAAATGTTTCGTACTAGAACACCATTATCAGTCGTATGCTAACATCCGTCGGCGCCGCAAACTCGTGCACCCATTTGCCCTGCTGCTTGAATCTAACCAGTAGCAGCACGATGGAAATGCGTCAAGAGGAAATCATGAAAAAGGAACTAGGGGCCCTCTTTGCAGCTCTGCTTTTTGCGCTCCCGCTCACCGTCGCTCCCTTCGCCGGGGCTTCCCAACCCCGGGACGCCCAGCAACAGCGCAGCGAAGAGAAATACCGCGCGAATCTCGTGAAAGAAGTACGCCATCAGTTGCTTCTACTTCCGTACTATTCCGTTTTTGACAATCTTGCCTTCAAGGTCGAGGGGGACAAACTCACCCTGAGCGGCCAGGTTGTACGTCCCACGCTAAAGTCCGATGCCGAATCCGCCGTGAAGAGCATCGAAGGTGTGGCCGCAGTCGTCAACAACATCGAAGTTCTTCCCGTGTCGCCGATGGATGACCAGCTTCGCATCGCCGTCTATCGCGCCATCTATCAAGATGCCGCGCTCTTTCGTTACGGTCAGTCTGCCGTGCCCTCCATCCACATCATCGTGAAAAACGGTAACGTCACTCTCGTGGGAGTCGTCGACAACGAGTCCGACAAGAATCTTGCCAACCTTCGCGCCAACGGCGTGCCCAACGTTTTCTCCGTGAAGAACGACCTCGCCGTCGCCGGCAACTCCAAGTAGCTCCCTGTGGCACAGAGTTCCGTCTGCGCGCTTTTCACAATTTTCACTTCACCCGGGCCGCCCCATTCAGCGGCCCTTTTCTTTCTTTGTTTCCTGTTTATTCGCAGGCCCTAGCCATTCTCGGAGCCCGTCAACAGGCCTTGGTTTCTCAAAATCCTGCGAACCTTCTTGGGTGAGATGGACAGCCGTGCCGCGACGCGCGCCACCTTGCAACCCTCCCGCCTCCACACCTTGGGGATGACAATCGCCGCGAACTCTTCGTTCACTCGTTGAAATGATTTGCTGCCGACGATGCCCTGAGACCATTCCCGCAGCGTGGAATTAATATTGCCCGCCCCCCGAAGCTTGCGCTTCAGTTCCTGCAATTCTCTCCAAACATAATCGTGACTCAGCGGCTGCAACAATGCCATTGCTTCATCAGCACACTGCCGGGCGGCTTCGACGCCGTCGGAGAAATCGAGGCACAAGGCCAATCCCAGCGCGATGTGAGCCTTGGCGATGAGCCGCCGGTTCTGTGTTTGCCTTACAAACTCCAGCGCCTCCCGGGCATACTCGCAAGCTAGCTGAGAGGACGAACCGCTTGATCCTTCCTCGATTTGCTCATCAAATTTTGCGCATTCGACGGCGCATTGAAGAATTCGGGACCGGCCTTTTAGGATGCTGTCTTTCTTCTCCTCGCCTAAGGAAAAAGCCGCAGCCCCCATGGAACTGGCGCGGTCGAGCTCACCGTTATCCAGATAGAGATATCCATAAGTAATGTAGACATTCCCCTTGCCGCGATGGTCATCGTAACGGTCATAAATCTCACGAGCCTTGGTCAGATGTTCAAACGCTTCTTCGCGAAGGCGCTTGAGCTGCTCCCTGCCCTGAAGTTTGGGAAATGAGGTTGATGCCGTTCCTCGCGTCCGTTTTTTTCTGAACCTGGCGGCTTCCACGTCGATTTTGTTGCGCAATTGCAGTCCAACGAGCCGCTTCACGAACGCGATATTCACAAAAGATCTGGCGAGGTTGCGGTTAAACGGGTCCCGCTTTCCGTACTCTTCAATGGCTTTTCCGAACCTGGAAAGCGCTTGATCGTAGTTTCCTTGCCTGCGCGCGATCCTGCCATAAGCGGAGCTGATATTTCCGCGAGTGACATAATCGTCGGTTTCTGCCAAAACCTCTTCTGCTTCACCCAGAATCCTGGCGGCACCCTCGGGCTGTCCTTCCTGGAAGGCGATCCAACCTTCCAGCACCCGCATGACCGCCGCCATTTTCGGGTAGTTCAACTGTAGTGCAAGCCCTCTCGCCTTGGCCACGTAACCCAGCGCATCGCCGTATCGGCCTTGCCGCCGCAGGCACCGTCCAATCCAAAAGTTGGCGATCGAAATCACTTGCTTATCTCTAATCTCGTCTTCCAACGCCAGGACAATCTCAAAATGCCGAATTGCCTTTCCAAACTCTTCTTCCGACATGGCGACAAGCCCTTCGGCCATCCGCAGGTGCACGTACTCCAGCAAAGAAAGCGTTTCACGCTCTTTGCTGGGAAAACGCGCAAGCAGTTGTTTGATCAGCGCCGGCCGTGCGAATCCGATGTCTACCCACTGGGCAAGATATCCCAGAAGGACTGCCGCCCCCTTCTGCCGCAAGCCGCAGGAATCAACAAGTGTTCTCTGTACTTGCAAGCGTTGCAGCCCGCTAGCGATCCTGCGCCAGGCGATATCTTCTTGGAGTTGTTTCAGGAGGCGCTCTGGAACCTTGCCTTTATGCCCCGGTATTTGTTCCGCCGTAGGAGAAACCACGCGACCCTCCTCGCTGCTAGGCCAATTTGGGCACTCGTCCGATTCGGACTACCCATTTTGACTCTTCGCCCGCTTTGGAGTCTACTGCAACCTGAAAGAGAGGAACCTTTCTTTTCCGGCTCGAGCCGGAAAGGCCGGACAAGAGAACATGGCGACCCCCGTCACCCAACCGAACCCGGCAGTTTTTCCTTCGCCGTTTTCCAAACGCATCGTCCCGGTCAATTCCGCCCCCGCGGACTTTGACTCCGTGCGTGATCTGCCTGCCGGTTTTCTTGAATTTCTCGCGCCGCTTCACGCCGCGCTCACTCTTCGCCAGCGCGCGCTCATCCATCGCCGCGAATACGCTCTCGCCGAAGCCCACGCCGGTAAGCTCCCTAATTTCCTGCCCCCCTCCGTCGCCACCACGAATCCCTGGCGCGTCGAGCTTCCCGATTGGTGCGCCGATCAGCGCAACCAAATGACCGGCCCTTCTGACGACGCCGAGCTTGTTGTGAAAATGCTTAACTCCGGCGCGCCGGGCGTCATGCTTGACCTCGAGGATTCCACCGCGAACACATGGGAACACCTTACGCGCGGCGTTCACAACATTCTGGAAGCTCTTGCCGGCCGCCTCACCTATTTCGATCGCAAGCGCAACAAGGCCATCGGCATCGAGCCGAGCAAGACCGTCATCTTCACGCGGCCCCGCGGCTTGCACCTTCACCAAGCCGGCGTTCTCCCCGGCGAGCTCCTCCCCGCGCCGCTTTTTGATGTCGCGCTAGTCGCCTGCCAAATCGATTTCAACGCCCTCAAGCATCCGCTGTGTTTCTACGTCCCGAAATCCGAGTCCGCCGACGAAGCCCTGTGGTGGCGCGATCTTTTCCAGATGATCGCCCGCGCCAAAGGCCTCCCAGCCAACGCCATTAAGTGCATGGCGCTGGTCGAATCGCACCCGCTCGCTTTTCAGATGGAAGAATTCGCCTGGAATCTGCGCGATCACATCCTCGGCCTCGATCTCGGCCGCTGGGACTATATGGCCAGCCTCATTCATTTCAATCTCGAAAATCCGGAGTGGGTTCTCCCCGATCGCAACACCATTCCCCACGATGTCGCTTTCTTCCAGAATCTTCGCGAGCTCATGCCTGAGCTCTGCCACAAGCACGGCATGCTCGCCATCGGCGGCATGACCGCGCTCTACCCCAGCCGTCAAGACGCCGAGCTCAACGCCCGTGCTTTAAAAGTTCTCGCCGAGGACAAGAAGAATGAAGCCTCCTCCTTGATGGACGGCGCCTGGACGGGCCATCCCGATCAAAACGAAATTGCAGTCTCGCAATTCCCTGCTCCCAATCAGCTCGGCGCGCGCCCGAGAAACGCAGACACGCATCCCGATCTTCGCCCCCTGCCCACCAGCATCGGCAAGCGCACTCTCGCCGGAACGCGCGCCGCCATTCGCACCGTCATCCGCTATCGCAACGGTGTACTCAACGGCCGCGGCGCGAGCCTCCTCGATGGCTACATGGAAGACCTGGCCACCGACCGCATCTATCGGCTCATGATCGCCCAGCGCGTCGAGCATGCGAACACCGTCGAAATTCTCGATGATGACGGCCGGCCCGTCCGCCACTCTCCCGAATTGATCCGCGCGCTTTTCGACGAGGAGCTGGACCGCCTCCTCCGCGAATCGTCCAAAGAGAACGATTCGCAGCAGGCCGCCTCATTGCGCGAAGCCCGCGGCATCAGCGAGGAGATGATCCGTCGCGCTGAGTTCGATCCTGTCTGAGAAAGGTTTTGGTGGCACAGCCTTCAGACTGTGCTCTTACGAACAGTAAATTCACAACGCGCGCAAGCCGCCATCGAACCACGGACAAAAGCGCACGATTCATAAGGAGCCGCAAATGTCATCGAACGGAACCAACGGGGCCTCGAGAAACAATCACTCTTCGGCGGACTGGACCACCAATCCCCGCTGGTCAGGAATCACTCGTAATTACACCCACGACGACGTGCTCCGCCTGCGCGGCTCTTTTCAGATCGAATACACTCTTGCGCGCCTCGGCGCAGAGCGCCTCTGGAACCTCATGCATTCGGACCCTTACGTCTCTGCGCTCGGGGCCATCACCGGCAATCAGGCCATCGAAATGGTTCAGGCCGGCCTGAAGGCCATCTACGGCAGCGGCTGGCAAGTCGCCGCGGACGGCAACACCGCCGGCGATGTCTATCCCGATCAGAGCCTTTACCCATGCAACAGCGGGCCTGACCTGGTAAAGCGCATCAACCGCGCCCTTCTGCGCGCCGATCAGATCGACAGCGTCGACAAGAAATCGGGCACCTATTGGCTGGCTCCCATCGTCGCCGATGCGGAAGCGGGTTTTGGCGGCTCGCTCAATGCTTACGAGCTCATGAAATCCATGATCGAAGCCGGCGCGGCAGCCGTCCACTTCGAAGATCAGCTCTCGTCCGCAAAAAAATGCGGCCACCTCGGCGGCAAAGTCGTCGTGCCCACACGCGAATTCATTGAGAAACTCACCGCCGCGCGCCTGGCCGCGGACGTCTGCGGCGTGCCCACCATTCTCGTTGCCCGCACCGACGCCAACTCCGCCGGTCTGCTTCTTTCCGACGCCGACCCGCGCGACCGTGAATTCATTCATGGCGAGCGCACGCCCGAAGGCTTCTATCAGTTCCGCGGCGGCATTGACGCGGCCATCGCCCGCGGCCTCGCCTACGCACCGTATGTCGACGTGCTCTGGTGTGAAACCTCTACCCCCGATCTTGCCGAAGCGAAAAAATTCGCTGACGCCATCCACGCCAGGTTCCCCGGTAAATTGCTCACTTACAACTGCTCGCCGTCCTTCAACTGGAAGAAAAAGCTCGATGACCCCACCATCGCGAACTTCCAGCAGGAGCTCGGCAAGATGGGTTATAAATTCCAGTTCGTCACGCTTGCCGGCTTTCACTCACTCAATATGTCCATGTTCCATCTCGCACGTGGCTATGCAAAATCCGGCATGACTGCCTACTCCAAGCTCCAGCAGGAAGAGTTCGCCGCGCAGGAACTCGGCTACCGCGCCGTTACGCACCAGCGCTTCGCCGGCACCGGCTTCTTCGACGAAATCGCGCAAATCGTTTCCGGCGGCCAGTCTTCCACCACCGGCCTTGAAGGCTCTACCGAAGCGGAACAGTTTCACGCCGCCGGACAGGCGGCTCAATCAAGCCGCGGAGAGGCAACCAAACAACCCGCCGCTGGCGCGCGGGCCTGACAGATTGCCTTCTTAGCATAAAATGACTGATGGGATGTTTATGCGTCTCTGCGGACAGTTTGCCGTGAGTCAAAATGAAGATTATCTAAACCAACCGTCGTGTAAAGGCTCCAACCTATGCATTCAACACTGAAAAGAGTCGATCCAGTATGAGACGGCTTCTTTCTTGAAGAAATTCCGGAAACGCCCCTGGTCGCCATAGCTCCTTATCCTCGGGGATCAGGTGTCTCTTAAGAAAAGCAGGCTCGCGCGTGATTATCCAGTCTTCAAACGACTTTGCATTCTTCTCTAGATTTTCGCGAGCGTCCAACAGGGTTAGGTTGCTTAGTTGATCTGCCTCGGAGCGGAATTGCTTCAAATCCTTCTTGAATAGATTTTGTGGGAATATGTGATCGCAATGGTGCGGGATTGTTCCCCAAGCTCGCTCGTCGAAAAGCAATGTTAATGCCAACACACAAGCGTTGTCCCCATACTGCATGTCGAGGATTTTCTTGATTGCGTTAGGATCAGTGGTTGGCAACCTTCGTAGGTCCTGAGTAGCGGCATCTAACTCTGCGACAGGGAACAATCTGCCATGCTCACCGTGCTTCATGATTACGGTGCGGACCTTGTGTAGCATTGAATCGGAAGAGCCACCGAAAACGCCGTTTAGGAGCGCCATGATGAGCCAGCGCCTTATGATAGATGCATTTTCTGCATCTGTCTTACTGTCGCTCCTCAGCCGAACATCTGGATTCCGGTACAAGAAATAGGCAACCGGAATCAATGCATTGGCGCTGGTGAGTGTAGCGCCGGTAATTCCAAACCAGTTGGCCACTTCCACCGCATCTTTTATGGATTTCTTGATGTCGGTCCAGCATGATTCAATCTGCTCGCAAGTGCGTCTATGGAAGCTTGAAATCCGGTATGCGACGGGGAGGTCTAACAAAACGAGGCAGGACTTTAGGACAAAGTCCTGTTTTAGGGCTGACCGGCCTGAATCGGCGCCATGGTTCAGGCTGTTGTTGATGTCATCGACAAACGATTTTACTTCGGCCCGGGCGTCAAGAGCCTTCCAATGAACCGTAAGGTTTGAAAGCAGGAGTTCCGGTTTGCTTAGTGGTTCTCCGCCCGAGTTGGCTCGGACGAAGATGTCCAGCATGCGTTCTTGGTCGCCATGCGTTTCGGTGTGGTAACAGATCGGTAGATCTAGGAAAACAACTCGGTGCAAACAAATCAGGTTTCGCTTCGCCGTTTCTAGCTCGACCTCAGCAACGTGAAACGCCTTGAGCCTCGCGGCCGTTTCGTCCAAAAGGGACTCGATACCCGTTTGACATTTCAGAATCCTTCCCACTTCAAACCAATGGGAACCGCGAGTAGCCGTGGCGGTGTTCGGACGAAACTCAAAACCGTACGCAATATTCCCCTCCTCGTCAGGCGACTCACCGTCTCGCAGGATGTCTAGATGCAACCTCTGAGTTTCGCCTGTTCGGGAGTACTTTTTTTTCACCTCGTATGTTCCCTTGAGGCCAACCAGTAAAGAAGTCAATCTCTGTTGACCGTCTAAGACAAAATTTAGATCATTTACTCCGTACGCGCGGTCTCGCACATTGTGCCTGCCGAAATCGGACGCCGAATCGATGAACCGATAGACTTCCAAATCTTCGCGATCATCATTGGGTACGCGCCAAAGCAGAAAGGCGCTGATCGGATAGGAGCGCATTAGTGAATCGAAGAGATTACATATGCGTTCGGCCTCCCAGACAAATTCCCGCTGCAGAGCCGGCAAAAACCAGGAAGTGTTGAGACGCGGCAGGACAGTACAGATGGAATCCGCCGTGTAGACCATGTCGCTGATCGGTTTTTCGGTTGGGCTTGCCATAGAACTAAACCAGATTTCAAGGGCGCAGGTCTCGCGAGCGGCTCCTTCCAGTGTGTACTATATACGTATCGTCTTTGGCACACAACGCGTCAACGGTGCTGCCCACGAATAGCCACGCGCGTCATTCAGGATTAGCGGTTGCATGCACCGCACCCTCCCCGTATCGAAAACGGAGTTGCGCTTCTCGCGTTTAGCTGGTATCACAGGGGTCGCCACACCGCGGAATTGCATTCTCCCTGAGGCATTTCTTTAGAGGCCGGACAACGATTTTAAAATAGAAAAAAACCGCCATTCTTTATTGTTTTGCATGAATAACAAAACAGGAGTCCGAACAACATGAGTAATTTGGCATCCTCGCGTTCCTTGGCAGCCCTTCTGTCTTGCGGATTATTGGTCGCCAGTGTTCCTTCGCGCGCCGACGAGGGCATGTGGACCTTTGACAATCCGCCCATCAAGCAGCTCCAAGAGAAGTATCAGTTCACGCCAACGCAGGAATGGCTCGACCACGTGCGGCTCTCTTGCGTGCGATTCAATGACGGCGGCTCGGGATCATTCGTGAGCGCCCGCGGCCTGGTTCTGACGAACGATCACGTGGCACGCGGACAGTTGCAGAAGAACTCCACGGCGGAACACGACTACATCAAGGATGGATTCTACGCGGCGACGCCCGATCAAGAGATGAAATCGCCTGATCTGGAAGTAAATGTGCTCGTCTCCATGAAAAATGTGACGGAACGCGTGCGCTCAGCGGTAAAGAACGCGAAAGCGGATCAAGAAGAGTTTACCGCGCGCAAAGCGGTTCTGGCGGACATCGAACGTGAGAGCACGGAGAAGACCGGTCTGCGCTCCGATATCGTGACGCTATATCAAGGCGGCGAATACTGGCTCTACCGCTATAAGAAATACACCGATGTGCGCATCGTGTTTGCCCCGGAGGAGCAGATCGCTTTCTTCGGTGGTGACCCGGACAACTTCACCTACCCTCGCTACGACTTGGATTTTGCGCTATTTCGCATTTACGAAAATGGAAAGCCCCTCGAAAACAAGGATTACCTGAAGTGGAATTCCAAGGGCGCGAGCGAGAACGAATTGGTTTTTGTTACTGGACACCCGGGTTCGACGCAACGGCTGGACACGGTTGCCCAGCTCGAGTTCGAACGGGACTATTTCGAAGCGAATCTCCTCAAGCTGCTCAGGCATCGCATTTACGCGATGAAAGCCTACGCCGCCCTCAGTGAGGAGCAGGCTCGTCAGGCCAGTACGCGCATCTTCGGTCTCGAAAACAGCTTGAAAGCCTTCGAAGGGCGTTACAAGGGTCTCCTCGATAAGAATGTGATGGCAAAGAAAAAGAGTGATGAAGAAGAGTTCAAGTCCAAGGTGATGAGCACGCCCGAGGGGAAACAGGCTTATGGGGGGGCCTGGGACGCCATCGCGGAAGCCATGAGAAAAGATTCCACCAGGATCAAGCAGTCCCTCTTTCAAAGTACGGATTCACAGCTTTCGAGCGTCGGCGCCAGAATCGTGGACTACGTTGCGGAGATCAAGAAACCCGATGGGGAACGCCTTGCGGGTTACCACGAAGCACAACTCGAATCCTTTCGATTCAGCCTATTCTCGCCTGCGCCCATCTATCCCGCATTTGAGATCGCGCGCATGACGAGTTCCTTGGAGCAGGCGTTGCAGGAACTGGGGCCCGATGATCCATTTGTGAAAGTTGCTCTCGACGGGCGCTCGCCGAAGGTTGTGGCCACGGAAATCGTGAACGGCACGAAACTCGCCGACCCGGAAGTGCGCAAAAAGCTGGTGGAGGGTGGAGAAGCAGCGGTGGCTGCATCCACCGATCCGATGATCGTGCTGCAGCGGAATCTCGATCCCAACCGGCGGGAATTTATCAAGTGGTCGGAAGTAAACGTGGACAGCGTGCTGCAAAAAGCAGGAGAACAGCTTGGAAAAGCGCGCTTTGCGGCCTATGGGAAGAACACCTACCCCGACGCCACCTTTACCCTGCGTCTTTCCTACGGCCAGGTGAAGGGCTATCCCATGAACGGAACGAAAGCGCCCTACAAAACCACTTTCTATGGATTGTACGACCGCGCGCAGAGTTTCGATTTCAAGGGGCCGTTCGTGCTTCCATCACGCTACATTTCAGGACGCGATAAACTGGATTTGTCCACGCCCGTTGACTTCGTCTCCACCAATGACATCACCGGCGGGAATTCAGGCTCCCCGGTAATCAATCGCAATGCGGAAATCGTCGGCCTCATCTTCGACGGCAACATCGAATCGCTGGTTGGAGATTTTGTCTACAGCGATGAAGCGAATCGCGCCGTCTCCGTACATACCGGCGTGATTACCGAAACCTTGCGCAAGCTCTACAACGCACAACGCCTTGCCGATGAACTAAGTGGAATCACGCCCGGCCGATAAAAAACCGTTGGCAACTCCGCTACTCGTACCGCAAAGCCTTGATCGGGTCCACCTGCGTAGCCCGGCGGGCCGGGATGTAGCTGGCAAAAAGTGCCACGGCGGCGAGCAGCGCTGAGACGCCCACATACGTTATTGCATCGGTTGGCTTCACCGCGAACAGCAGGCTCGTCATCAGCCGTGTCAAAACGAGCGCGGAACCCACGCCCACGACGACACCGATGACCGTCAGCAAGACTCCCTGCTTCAAGACGAGCCCTAGAATATTCATTGGCTGAGCACCCAGCGCGATTCGCAGGCCGAATTCCTTCGAGCGCCGCGCCACCGAATAGGAAATGACTCCGTAGATGCCCACCGCGGCGATGATCAGCGCGATGCTGGAAAAAAGCGTCAGCAGCAGCGTCAGAAAGCACGGCCGTGATTGCGCCGAGGCCAGGACGTCTTCCATCAAGCGCACTTCGGCCACTGGAATCGCCGGGTCAATCGCCTGCACTTCCCCTCGCACGGCGCCAGCGAGTGAGCTCGGGTCGCTCTTCCCCCGCAGTACCACGTACGCGTTGCTCGTGCCGGATCCCTGCTTCTGGTTGTACGGCAGGTAAAGTTCCGTGCCCGTGGGCCGGTCGATCCCCGCGTTCTTGACGTCCTCGACGACACCAATCACCGTGCAATACGGTCCCGACATCCCTGGCTGGATGCGACGTCCAATCGGACTTTGATTGCCGTAAAACGTGTGCGCCATGGTCTGATTGATAATGATGACGTCGGGAGCGCCCGCCGCATCGCGCGCGTCAAACAGGCGTCCATCCATCAAACGAATTCCCATCGTCTGAAAATAATCCTTGCTCACAATTTGGTAGTAATCGATATTCTCGATCGGGCCGCCCTCCCTCTTAACGAAACCCTCGATATGCGTGTCATTCATGTTTGGCCGGCGCATGGGTGGAAGACCATACGCAATCGCGGCCGATTGCACCCCCGGGAGGCGCGTCACTCTTTCCTCGAGTCGCGACCAGAAGCTGTCGATCATTTCATTCTTCGGGTAGCTCGTCTGCGGAAGCGCCACGCTCATGGTGATCACGTTTTGCGCATTCACCCCAGTGTTCACTTGTTGCAATTTCCAGAACCCGCGCACCATCAGCCCGCACGCAATCAGCAGCACCAGCGCCAGTGCCAGCTCTCCCGCGACCAGCGCTCGCCGGAATCCCTGCGCCGCTGCCGTCCCCGTCGCAGAACCCACCGTGTCTTTCAGTGCATCCTGTAGATTCTGCATCACCAGCGGAACGATCGGTGCAAGCCCAAAGAGAATCCCAGTCAACAATGCGGCGCCCACCGTGAACAGCAACACGTGCGCGTCAATTCCGATTTCCGCGGCGCGGGGAATGGCTCCCGCATTCGTCAATTGAATCACTCGCATGCCCGCGTAGGCGAGAATCAATCCAAGCAGGGCTCCGCAGCCTGACAGGAGCAGTCCCTCGGTCACGAACTGCCGCGTCAAGCGCGCAATGTCCGCGCCAACCGCGCTGCGTATCGCGATCTCCCGCCGCCGCGCCTCCGCGCGCGCCAGCAGCAGGTTCGCCACGTTCACGCACGCGATCAGCAGCACGAAACCCACCGCCGCGAGGAGCATCAGCAGAGCCGGACGCACGCCGCTCACCACCTCGCCCTGCAGCGGAAAACTCACGATCGTATGATTCTTGGTGTTGAAGTAGTGCTCGTTGGCCGACTTGTACATCTCCGTCGAAGCTGTCACATAGGCTTCGATTTCCGCTTGTGCCTGGGCTGGCGTAACTCCCGGGTTCAGCAGCCCCAGCAAATAATAGTTATGCGAACCGCGGTCGCCCGGTTTTGCAGGGTTCAGTTGGATCGGCGACCACACCTGCGGAGGATCCACTTCCCCCGGTGGAAATTCAAATCCCCGCGGCATCACTCCGATAATGGTGCACTTCTGCCCATCCAGCAGCGTTTGCCTCCCCACAACCTGCGGGTCACTCCCGAATACACTCTTCCATAACCCGTAGGAAATGTCCGCGACCACTGGCGCGGTTGGGTCGTCATCTGCTGGCGTGATGAGCCGCCCCATCATCGGCGACACCCCCAGCGAATTCAGCAGCCCCCCGCTCACGAACGATGCGGTCACGCGAGCTGGTTGCGCGATCCCGGCGATGTTTGAGCCGCTGTTAATCCACGCATCAATCGAATCCCATGACTTCAGGTCGCGCCGGAGATCCAGGAATTCCGGCGCCGACGTCCAGAATCGGCGCAGCCCGCCGTTCGGAAACGTCGGGAACTCCGTGTAGACGCGTACCAGCCGATCCGGCTGCTTGTAACCCAACGGGCGCAGTAGCACGGCATTTACGACGCTGAAGATTCCTGTCGTGGCCCCAATCCCCAACGCCAGGCACAGCACCGCCGCTGCGGCAAACCCTGGATTTTTCAGAAGCATGCGAACCGCGTGCCGCAGGTCAAGCAACAGGTTGTCCATCGCGCAGCCTCCCCGTAATGACTTAGACGATCCCGCCAGCACTTCGTCTTAACGGATCTTCGTCGTCACGATTCCCTGCCATGACTTACGCAAGATACAGAAATAATGTTCCTTAGAGAATAAGACCCGGTGTTAGAACGGCCGGAGGCGCATTGTTGGGAGCGAAAGAGGTTTCAAGGCGCAACACTTCTCAGCGAATCCATGGGCAGCGCCTGTTAGCCAGACGGGGTCTCTACCAGCTCACTGCGATGATTTGGCGTCTGTAAGTTTAAACCTGTACGTCACTGTGCCCGCTGGATAGAGCACGTCTCTGATTTCCGGACTTACTTGTTGGCCAGGGCCAATGCTGGTTGCAATTCTGCCTTTGTTGACAAGCAAGGCCTTGTTGTCTGCGCCTAGGTAAGTGGTCTCGTACAGGATGTCGGTGTACGCGTACGCCGCGGATCTATTCTCGATAGTGACCGACCAGATAGCCGTTGTTCCCGTGCGGTCCTTTTCCATCGTTGCGCGCTGCACCTTCAAGTCATGGAGGGGATCAGCCTTGCCACTGTCACTGGGAGCCTGAGCCGCAGCGGCGGGCGCCGCAGCCGGTTCCGGGCCGTTCGCAGTTCCCTTCGATATCGTATAGTACAGCGCTCCCAACGCTGCCACGGCCACAATCACAAAGATGCCGATCCACATCTTGGTCGAACTGTCTTGCTTTTCGTCTTGCCCTGCCTCAAACATAAATCCCTCCATCTTTCCGCCTCTCGCTGCTCCACCAACACGCCTTGCATGCTCCCGGAACACAATAGAACCATGCGCGGCTCTCGAACCGTACCCCGTGACAATTCGAGGCAAAGACTCTCCCTACTTGGAAGGGAGGGCCTTCGTGGAGAAATCCGAAATGGCTTGGGAAGTCCATCGACGGCGATACGCTGCTACTGCTTATATCGCATATTTCCGATGCGGACAAGTTGCGAGTTTTTTCTTACCTTTCCGACTTCACCAGAATTTCGAATCCCGCTAGCTTATCGAAATGACTTCTCTAGCTGAAAGATGCCACAGCCTGTTGCAGATCCTCAAAAACTTCGAACAAGTTCAGCACGCGTACCAGCTTTAGTGTCTGTAGAGCAAATTTGGAAGGGTTGAGCAGCTTCAGGGATCCTCCGCGCTGTTTGGCAGCGGTGAGGTAGCGCACGAGAAGACCAATTCCGCTGGAATCGATCAGGGGTACTTCCTGCAAATCCAACAAAAAGTGAAGTTCGCCCGCGTCGAGCAAATCGGTCAAAGTTTCGTTGGTCCGATCCAGTGATACCCCTAGACCTAGCCGACCACGCAGCTTGATGATCTTCACGTGTGCCTGAGTTCGAACTTCAATGTCCACCAGATGGTCCCTCCATGGCTACAGAAGCCCGGGGATTCAGCGAGTTATGCCCACTTGCTTTGACGCCGGTCGTCTGCTACAGTGCGCGCTCAACTTAGAAGAACGGCAGCGAATTTGCAAGAGGGGAAAGCCTCGTCACCGTTCTGTCCCCAAGGTGTAGTGGCCATTGGGGCCCGCTATGGTAAGCCAGAGTTTTAATTTGAAAATTGACCTCATCGACCTTTCCGGTCGCCTGCTTGCGGCTCAAGAACTCATTCCGCGAGCCCGGATCATCGCGCGCACTATCGCCGACCTGCTGCCCGGTACAGCTGTCAACGCTTACGTTCTCTTTTCACTGGATGGTGACGAGGTCTGGGTGCCCAAGGCCACCGTTGGAGAGGTTACTGTGCAGGCGGAAAACGTCCCCGCCGACTCGGGAACTCTGGGCGAGTTGTTGGCTCGGAAGGAAGTTCTGCTTTTATCCGGCAAGAATTTGTTGCGTGAAAAATACGCACATCTCGACATCCGCCGCACGCTTCTCTCACTCGCATACTTGCCTCTGCTCAAAGGTGAAACGCTGGCAGGAACGATTGAGATCCTGAGCTTCGAGAAAGAGGTTACCGAGGAGCAGCTCAGTGCCCTGAGCCCCGTTGCGGATGTCTCTGCGGCTGCGCTGATGGCGGCCCAGAGCTACGAAAATGAACGCCATGACGCGCTTACTTCGATTAGCCGTCTCACGCAACTCTACGACCTCGAAAAAGTCTTTGCTTCCACTCTGGAAATGGACGAACTCCTCCCTATCATCGGCTCCAAGGTCCGCGAGGTCATGGAATGCGAAGGTGTGAACCTGTGGCTCCTGCACCCAGACGAAACTCTGGAGTTGATGCACCAGGCCGGATTTGATCCGACGACGCAGGCGGGTAGCAGGCAGAAACCGGGCGAGGGCGTGGCCGGCGATGTTTCCGATAACGGGGAGGCGGTGCTGATCGACCAAGAAGACGACGAACGGCTCATTAAGCGAAACGCAGGGGTGACTGAGGGTGGCGTTGTCTCGCTCCTGGTCGTACCCATTATGGACAAGGAATCTCTGGTCGGCGTCGTTGAAGCAGTGAACAAGCTCGACGGCACTCCCTTCGATGAAGACGATCTCTTTGCCCTGACGAGCCTCACAGAAACCGCCTCTAGCGCCTTGCACAACGCCAGTTTGTTGATGGCTGAGCGCAAAGTAGAGATCCTGGAGACTCTCGTTACGGTCAGCCACGAGATTACCTCCACGCTGAATCTGGAACGCATGCTCCAAACCATCGTCAACGCGCCGCAGGCGGTCATCCCATATGAGCGCGCGGCGATCGCGCTCGAGCAGCGTGGCCGCTTCAAGCTCAGCGCGGTCACGGGTCTCACCCAGGTCAACGCCGACGCACCGGACATCGCCCCGCTCAACGAAATCCTGCAGTGGGCGGCTCTGTCCGAGGAGGTCATCCACGTCCGCCAGCATGGCGAGGACATTGACAGCGACCGCGAAGAAACGCGCGCCAAATTCAAGAAATACTTCGCCGATTCGGGAATGCGCGGCTTCTATGCGATGCCTCTCAGCGACGACACGGGGCGAGTTGGTGTTCTAGGTATGGAAAGCAGCGACCCGGATTTCTTGGCGCCCGTGCATATAGAAATTCTGCAGGTGCTGGCCGGGCAAGCCACCGTGGCTTTGCGCAACGCGCAAATGTACAAAGAGGTGCCCTTCATTTCCGTGTTAGAGCCCGTACTGGCGAGAAAGCGCAAGTTCATGGCAATGGAGAAGAAGAGGCGCACGGCGATTCTGATCCTTGCGGCCGCGGCGATCATTTTCCTGGCTATCTTTCCTTTGCCCCTACGCGTAGATGGCGACGCCGTGGTCGCGCCGGTACGGCGCGCTCAAGTGCAGCCGGAGTTTGAAGGAGTCGTGGGCAAGGTTTACGTTCACGAGGGTGAGTCCGTAAGCCGCGGGCAAGTACTGGCAGAAATGGACGCTTGGGACTACCGCTCGGCCCTCGCAGCGACAGAGGCAAAATACCAGTCCGCACTTTTGCAGATGAACCGCTCCCTTGCGTCCAATGATGGTAGCGAAGCAGGAATCCAGCGGGTACAGGCCGACTACTGGAAGGCTGAAGTAGAACGAGCGCGGGAATTGCTGGGCAAGGCGCAGCTCCGTACACCGATTGATGGCGTCGTTTCAACACCCCACGTGGAGAACTTCGCGGGACGCAGATTACAGTACGGAGATAGTTTTGCCGAAGTTGTGGACGCGTCCAGCACGGTTGTGGACGTCGCCATCGATGAGGCAGATGCCACTCTTCTGCGTTCCGGTTTGAAAGCGGTCGTCAAACTAAACAGTTATGCCATGCGCACCTTTCACGGGGATGTGATCGTGGTCAGCCCCAAGGGCCAGCTACA
The DNA here is from genome assembly GCA_035544995.1 of Candidatus Acidiferrum sp. Taxonomy (GTDB): domain Bacteria; phylum Acidobacteriota; class Terriglobia; order Acidiferrales; family UBA7541; genus Acidiferrum. The sequence goes on along the minus strand of DASZZI010000002.1, from coordinate 198,731 downwards.
GGGGGAATCGCGAGTTTTCTTCGCGCGGGTTCTCGTGCTGAATCAGGATGGCTTGATTCGAACGGGCATGGAAGGCCGCGGAAAAGTTTCGGTCGGCTGGTATCCCGCGGGTTACGTGCTGTTCCGGCGGCCGGTCGTGTGGCTCTATTCTCGGCTGTGGACATGGTTCGGATGGTAAGGATGCGGCGAGTGGAATCCATGAAGAAACTTTTGTTCTTTGCATTTCTCGGAGCGGCGATTCTTGCAGGCGGCTGCGGGGAAAAGAAATCTGAAACTGCCGCCGCTGCTCCTTCCTCTTCCCCGGCCGCACCGATCACTTCGCCAACGCAAACTAAGGCGGAAGATTTCGTAATGGTTTCCGGCCCTCTCATTGTAGAGCACCAGGTGGACGTCACGGCCCAGCGCGACGGCATCGTTGCCAGTATCTCGGCCGAAGCCAGCACACGAGTGAAGGCGGGCGCCGTGCTTGCGCGGCTGGATGACCGGCAGCTCGCAGCTAACCTGGAGGCCGCCCGCGCCAAAACCCGCGGCATCGCCGCTGACCTGAAGAACTGGGAAGCCGAGGCCCGAGTGCTGGAGGCCGATTATGCGCGGGCGCAGAGATTGTGGAACGAGAAGCTCATCGCCGAAGAGCAATTGCAGCACGCGAAGTACAAGGCCGAGTCCGACCAGTGGGACATTATTCGGGTACGCGAACAGTTGACCGCCTCGAAAGAAGAGGAACACTCACTCGAACTGGAATTGGAAAAGACGCGCATCACGGCGCCGTTCAATGGTCTCGTGGCCCGGCGCTACGTTCGGGCTGGACAGGGCGTTGCCAAAGGGGATCGATTATTCTGGGTGACCGCCGAAGTTCCCTTGCGGATGCGATTTACTCTGCCCGAAAAATTTGCCGGCCACTTGAAAAAAGGCGAAGAATTGCCGCTGACTTCACCCGATGCGCCCGAGGAGAAGCATGCCGCCAGAGTAATTGAAGTCAGCCCCGTGGTTGATCCGTCCAGCGGAACCATCGAGGTACTGGTGGAACTTGTCGGCGGACGGGGCGAATTGCGACCGGGGATGACCGCGAACGTCCGAGTGGTTAATCCTCGATGAACATAACCCGAGCCCTTACCGCAGCTCTGCCGGAAATACCCGCGCGCGCGATGGCGCAGCGTTACCCTCGCCTGGATCCAGGTTTCACTTTTAAAGAACACCTGGATGATGGCGAGCGGGTGATTCGCGTTTACATACCTAGCGTAGGAGCGATGTACAAGTTCCCGCCGCAAAACTGGGCCCTCGTCCAGTTGTTCGATGGGAAGCGGACTTGCGAGGAGATTGCCTCGCTCTATTCCCAACAAACTGGCATTGAGTATACGGCTGAAGCCATCCGGGAATTCGCGGACCACCTCGAGGCAGCAGAGTTTTGGCACAAGACATCGCAGGAAAAGAACATCCTGCTGATGCAGAAAAGCAGAGAAGAGCGGCGCAAGATCCTGAAAACAAAAAGCAGGTACGGCGATCTGTCCGAGATCCTTTTCCCGGCGGTCAATCCAGACGGGTTCCTTACCTGGTTGAATGAATACACGAGTTTCATCTATACCCCGTGGTTCACGCTCGTTACCCTAGCGGCATTCGCCTTTAGTGCGGGCATCACCATCACGCATTGGTCGGAGATCGGGCGCGACACTCTGGAGTTTTACAACTTTTCCCACAAGACCTGGGGAGACGTCGCTCAGTTGTACTTCGTATTCTTGTGGGTTGGGTGTTTGCACGAGATTGGACATGGTCATGCTTGCAGACATTATGGCGGGCGTGTACCCGCAATGGGATTTGGCCTGATCTACTTGGCGCCGTGTTTTTACACGGACACAACTGAAGGTGAAGTGAAGGCAACCAGATACCAACGTCTGGTCATATCAGTTGCTGGCGTCTGGGCGGAGTTGATGGTTTATACTATCGTGACACCTATCTGGTGGGGAACCCCTCCCGACACGCCGGTTCATAACGCTGCCTATTTCTTGATGCTAATCACAGGGATCGCAGCAGCTCTGGTCAATTGGAATCCGTTGATCAAGCTGGATGGGTACTACATGCTGTGTGAAATCCTCGGCATCGTGGATCTGAAAGAGGACTCGACCGCGTACGTATCAGGCTGGGTCAAGCGCCACATCTGGGGGCTCCCCATAGAAGTGCCTTATGTACCGAAGAGGCGCAGGCTTGGTTACGTGGCGTATGCTCTTCTGTCTGGTTTTTACAGCTACACAGTGTTGTATATCGTGGCCCGGTTTGTCGGCAACGTTTTTCGCAATTTCAATCCCGAATGGTCCTTTATCCCCGAATTGGCAACGGCGAGCTTAATTTTTAGATCAAGGATCCGCCTATTGGTGAACTTTATGAAATTCGTTTATTTGGACAAGAAAGACAGGGTGCGCGCGTGGTTCACACCCCGGCGCTCCCTGGCAGTGGCGGCTGGCATCGGAGCGCTGTTGTTGGCCCCTTTGCGGCACGACGCTGTGGTGGGGCGCTTCATTCTGGAACCATACCAGCGTGTTATTGTGCGTGCCGAGGTGCCTGGCATCGTAACGGATATTTATGCAGGCGAAGGAAAACCGGTTGAGGCTGGGGCGTTATTGGTGCGGTTGCGTAATTTGCCTCTGCAATCGAGGCTGGCGCATAGCGAAGCTGACTATACTGTTGCCTCGGGGCGCGCCACCTCGGCAGCGCTACACTATGGCAACTTTGGACCCGCGGTCAAGGAACAGGAACGCCTGTCCCGGCAAACCAGCGTGCTTTCCTCCGAGGCTGCCAACCTGGAGCTCAAGAGCCCTATTTCCGGAGTAGTCCTCACGCCACGGGTGAGCGATCGCGTGGGCGCCTATGTCACCGAGGGGACGGAGCTGGCCGAAGTTGCTGATTTAAGTCAGCTACGCGCCCGCATTTACGTCTCTGAGCACGACATGTACAAACTACGGGTTGGCTCCCGGGCCAGCTTGCAGGTGGAGGGCATCTTCAAGAAGTGGAACGCTCAAGCGCTGGCCATTTCTCCTGTATCTACCGAGATTGACCCGGGACTTACGGGCGAGACCCAATACAAGGGAATGCGGCCACCCAACTTCTACTTGGCGGATCTTCTGGTAGCTAACCCGGACGGAAAGCTCAAGCCCGGGATGAGCGGCACAGCACGCGTCTATGGGCAGAGGCGAAGCTTGGCAGGATTTATCTTGCAGGAAGTAATGAACTTCGTGGGCCGCAAGGTGTGGTAATCAAAAAAAGAAGGCTGCCTCGAGGCAGCCTTCTTAGTTGTGACGATGTCAGGCGTCCAATCCCACAAATTCCCGACTTACACTTTCGACAGCCTGTTGAACTTCAATAGCTAGGAAAGCAGGGCCTGGTTATGATTATTTGCCAGCCTCAATCGGTTCATCCGCGCTGCGCGGGCCCGGGCTAGCTTGAATGCCTTGACCATCTTCACGCCCTTGATGCCCTTCGCGTCTGCGGCATTCGCAACGACACCGCTGGCAACGTTGGCTTTCTTCGCAGTCTTAAGGGTGCTGATCAATGACTTTTTCTGGATTGACATAGCTGAGCTCCTTCTCATTTAATCTTGGATTCCGGCTTCCCCCGGTTCATGCTAACCATAGTGCACGCGAATCTCCAAACTCTATCGGTGCCGTTTCCCAGACTCCCTGCACATAAAATCAATAGCTTACGAACCCAGTGCCGTAGCGCCTACGGTTTGCAGCGGTCAAAAATTAGCCAACCGATTAAATTTTAACCAAGCAAGGGTTAATTTTTAACCTCTATTGCCCCGCCCGCTTGGGGGCGCGGCTTTTTGCCAGGGACTGCACCGCTTTTCGCAGGTTCTCGCGAGCCTTGGAAAGATGTGGATGCCCTGAGGGGAGCCGGCCTTCCAGGGTAGCCACCACCGCCTTGAGCAGTGGGACGCCTTCTCCCGGCCGCCCCACGTCGATCAGTAGTTTACCCAGATTGTTGCGCGTCAGGGCTGCGTCCGGACTTCCCCGCCCAAGCACTTTATCTTTAATCACCAGAGCCCGCCTGTACTGCCGCTCGGCTGGCTTATACCTGCCCCGGGCCTGGCTCATCGCCGCAAGATTGCCCAAGGTTACGGCGATCTCGTAATGGCTGGGGCCGTATGTCCGCCGAAAGACAGCAAGCGCGCGATTGTAGAGTTTTTCTGCTTCCTCGTACTTGCCCTGGCCATCCAGAATCGCCGCCAGCGCCGCCACATCGGCGGCCACTTCAGGATGAGCCGGCCCCAGCGCTTTTTCCCGAACCTGAACCGCATGGCGGGCAAACGGCTCTGCGCGCGCGAAACGCCCGCGAGAATGCTCCAATCCCCCAAGATTGTGGTAAAGACTCGCCAGCGCAGCATGATCCCGGCCCAGGATTCGCTTCGTGATCGCAAGCGCTTGTTTATAGAACTGTTCTGCCGAGTGGAAGCGTCCCGTGTGTTTGCAGAGCACGCCCAGCCCATTCAGCACCGCGGTCATTTCCAGGCTTTTCGCTCCGAAACACACGGCTACCAGGGCCTGCGCCTTCAGATACAGTCGTTTGGCTTGCTTGTACCGGCCACGGAGGACGCACAGCCCAGCCAGACTGACCAGCGCGTTCACTTGCAGGCTGTTTTCGGCACTTTCAATCGGGGTCCCGCCTAAGAGCCTGAGCGATCGCTGGTAGAGTTTCTCAGCCTCGGCATAATCGCCGCAGTCTTCGCAGGTAGCGGCCAGCGTTTGGATGACCCCCGCCAGCTCCTGATGACTCGATTTTGGCGAATCCTTCAGCAGGGCAAGCGATCTGAGGCACAGAGATCTCGCCTGTTGGTATCGACCCTGTGACCTTAGCAGTTCGCTGCGTGCATGCAGCTCGCTCGCTTTACCGGGTCGGTGCGCAATGCTCTGAAGCGGGCCAAATCCGATCTCGTGTGGCTTAGGCGATTGCCTGGAACCTTCCAACAATTTCCTGCGGGGTCTCACCCGCTAGGAAAGCAGGGTCTGGTTATGATTGGCGGCAAGCCGCAACCGGTTCATCCGCGCTGCGCGGGCCCGGGCTAGCTTGAATGCCTTGACCATCTTCACGCCCTTGGTGCCCTTCGCGTTTCCGGCTTCTGCCACCGGCGCGCTGGCAACGTTGGCCTTCCTCGCGGTTTTAAGGGTGCTGATAAGTGACTTTTTCTGGATTGACATAGCTGAGCTCCTTCTCATTTAATCTTGGATTCCGGCTTCCCCCCGGTTCGTGCCAACCTATAGTGCACACGAATCGCCAAACTTTATCGGTGCCGTTTCCCGGACTCCCTCCGCACAAAATCAATAGGTTACGAACCCAGGGCAGTAGCGCCTACGGTTTGCAGCGGTCAAAAATTAGCCGCCCGGTTAAATTTTAACCATAGACAGGTTAATTTTTAACCATTCTATAGCTTGAGCTTCCGGCACAGGTACTTCATCCGCTGGGGATCGATCCGCAGTAGCGCCGCTGCCGCCGATTTCTTCCCCCCGGTGCGGCGAAGGGCGGCGCTGAGGTAGGCAATCTCGATTCGCTGCATCTCCGCGTCAAAATCCACACCCTCTTCCGGGATCAGAATCGCTTCGTGGCTGGCGGCGCTGGAATAGAGGAGCATTTGAGGTAACTGTTCGGCGGTGATTACCGGGCTGTCGTTCATCACCACCAGGCGCTGAACGATGTTTTCCAGCTCCCGCACGTTCCCCGGCCAGGCGTAGTCCTCCAGGATCTCCATCACATCGGGCTGCATCCTTTTGACGGGCTTTTTGGCCGAAGCGCAGTAGATGCGCAAAAAGTGGTCCACAAGAAGTGCCAGATCGCCTTCGCGCTCACGCAGCGGAGGAACCAAGATGGGAACGACGTTAATCCGGTAGTAGAGATCCTCGCGAAAACGTCCCTTGCGAACCAAGTCTTCGAGATCCTCGTTCGTGGCGCAGATTAGCCGAAAGTCGATCTTCTTTGTCGACCTTCCGCCCAGCCGCTGAACGCTGTGTTCCTGCAATACGCGCAAGAGTTTGCTCTGCAGATTCGGGTTCAGCGAGGGGATCTCATCCAGGAACAATGTTCCGTTATGCGCGGTTTCAATGAGCCCCGGCCTTGCCATGTCGGCGCCGGTAAACGCTCCCTTCTCGTATCCAAATAGTTCGGATTCGATCAGCGTCTCGGGCAGGGCGGAGCAGTTCAAGCAGACGTACGGTTTATTCGCGCGGCTGCCGGATTGCACGATGGCCTGGGCGATCAGTTCCTTGCCCGTCCCGCTTTCTCCACGCAAGACCACGCTGATATTGCTGCTTGCAACCGCCTGGATGGCTTGGTAGACCTTTTGCATGGCGGCGCTCCCGCCAATGAGGGAACAAAAGGCAGTCTTGCTCTCTACCTGCTCCAGCAGCCGTCGTCCTTCAATTTCCAGTGCGCGCTTCTCGATGGCTCGGGTGAAGACCATCTCCAGCTGCGTGTAATTCACCGGAGCCAGGAAAAACTCGTCGGCACCCGCCTGGCTGGCTCTCAACGGAATGCTACGATCCTGGGAACCGGTCATCGCCACCAGGACAACGTCTTCGCGGATCGCACGAATCTCCTTCAGCACATCGATCCCGTCCCGAGCTCCCTCTCCTATGCTGTCCAGATCGAACAAGATCCCATGGAGATTGGGATCTTCCACAAGAGCTTTGATTTGCTCTTCCGTACTGGCCAGAGTTGTTCTAAAGCTGGTGGCGAGAGCGCGGCGCATTTCGGGAAATGCGGATTCATCCACTGTGACAACCGCAATGGAGTACAGCTCTCGGTTAGGGTCATTCCTGTCGGAAGGCATCGGCTTGGCTTGATGCAGTGGGATTATAAGAGAAGGTTCGCGTAGTTGAAAGGAAATGTAACCGGACGGAGGCGTCGCCAGGCACACCATGATTCAGGCTGGTGCAACAAACGTCGATCCAAATACGGCCGCCATCCCCTTGTCTAACGGCACATTTCTAATCTATTTACGGGAAGCCTGCGTGGACGCCGGTGGAGGAAAGAGGTGGGTGCCAGGCGAGTGGGTCACTCTGATCGGGAGCCCGGGACTCGCGTCTCAAGCTCAGATCGAAATGGAGGGGCTTGGGTGACACCGCGCGGCTCGTTTGGCCATGTGCCAGTACCCATCCTTTCCGACAGGGATGACTTGTTGCAAGGCGGGCGACAGGAGCGCTATATCTGATCCAGTTACCCGGGGCTTGCAATCCGCCCCCAAGGGGGATACGTTGTGACCACCGACCCTTTCCCTCATGGATCAGCCGACAGTCACTTTCGCGCCACGCGCGATTGTGGCGGGAGGTTCTCATGGCCCTTAGCACCACCACCAGCAGGATAGATGGGGTCATCGTCGTCTATTGCAGCGGCTTCCTCGTCTTTGGCGAAGAGTCAATATCTCTGCGCATGCTTGTGAAGGACTTGTTGAAGAAATCCCGCCAAATCGTGCTCGACCTCCGGGATGTCACTCACATCGATAGCGACGGCCTGGGTACTCTAGTGGGCCTGTACCTCTCAGCTCGAAACGCCGGCGGTGGCATAAAGCTTGCCAATGTCGGTAGTCGTGTAAACCGGACGCTTCAGATTACAAAGCTCGTCACGGTGTTTGAGGTATTCGACAAGGCGGAAGACGCAATCGCAGCTTTCAACAGAGCCGCAGCAGCAACGTAACCATCGCAGACAGGAATCCACGTTTGGTCCCGAGGCGGAATACGCTGGAATTCTGCAAGAGGCTCGCGGACGGGTGCCAAAAAATGTGCGCCATCGAGAACGGCTTGCATTTCGCTTCTAGCAGGCGGAGGATTCCCCTGAAGGACCTATGTTGCAACCGGGACAACTTGTGAGCGTGAACCTGGCCGGCCTCCAGGCCGAGGGCGTGATGTTCCAGGCCGCGGTCACCGACGCGGTCGGCCACATCGTGAAACAAACCTCGGAACAGCCGCCCAAGTACCTCGTAAAGCTGCTCTTCTCCTTCCGTGGGGTCACCGAAGTCGAAGTCCCCGCCGACCGCATCCACGCGGACAAGTAGCCCTCTTGTCTATTTAGCATCCACGGCGCTTCACGGCGCTCCATGCCCCTCTGCCCACCCGTCTCGGACTCGCGATATAATTGCCTCCATGTCTGCCTACCGTCTTCTCGCCAAGATGTTCTCGCTTGGACTTCTCTGCGCCCTTCTCGGTTCGCCGGCTCTCGCCCAAGATGCCGCCTGGCAGCACGACCTACTCGCTTGGCGCGCCCAGCACGTTGCGGATCTGCTTAAACCCGACGGCTGGCTCTCGCTCGCCGGCCTCGAGTGGCTCCAGCCCGGCGACAACTCCTTCGGCTCCGCCACCGACAACAAGATTCATCTCCCGGCCGGCATCCCCGCCCATCTCGGCGTCCTCCATCTGACAAACGACACCGTCACGCTTCTTCCCCCGCCCGACGGCTTCCCCCCGGGCCTCCTCCTCGAAGGCGACCCTGCGCAATCGCAGTCCCTGCATACCGATCCCGAGAGCGACAAACACAATCCGCACCTGACCATCGGCACCCTCAACCTCTATGTCATCCGCCGCGAAGCCCGCTTCGCGCTCCGCATCAAGGATTCCAAGTCTCCCGCGCTCGTCGGCTTCCATGGACTGAATTGGTATGACCCCAATCCCCAATACCGCGTCGCCGCCAAGTGGGTTCCCTACAACCCGCCCAAAACCGTTACTCTTGCCACCCTCATCGGGACCACTTACGAGCAGCCCGTACCGGGCGGCGCCGAATTCGCCCTCGCTGGCAAGACCTATCGTCTCGAGCCCGTCCTCGAAGATCCCGCCGAGCCAAAACTTTTCTTCATCCTTCGCGACCTCACCAGCAAGACAACCACCTACGCCGCTTGCCGTTTTCTCTACACCGGCTTCCCTACAAATGGCCTCGATAAACCCGGCGAGCTCGTCCTCGATTTCAACCATCTCGAAAACCCTCCCTGCGCGTACACGCCGTTCGCCACTTGCCCGCTTCCACCCCGGGGCAATCGTTTGCCGATCCCTCTCCCGGTCGGAGAAAAACGCTACCACGACTAATTCCAAAATGAACTCCAGCGCTCCCAATTCATCTTCCTCCGGGAACCACGATTCTCCCGCTCGCGAGAAACTACTAGCGCTCCGCCTCGCGCTTCTTCGCCTCCACAAGACTCTCCTCGAAATGGAACGCCGCGAGTACCAGCGCGTCAACGGACATGTTTCTGCCGGTGAGCTCTTCCGTCTCGTCATCGATCATCCCCAGTTCGCGTGGCTGCACAACATCTCCGAATTTGTCGTGCGCCTCGATGAAGCGCTCGCCGCCGAAGCGCCCATCACCCCGCAAGACACCAGCATCGCCATCACTCTCGCTCGCAAAATGTTCGCGCCTTCAGAATCCGGCGACGGCTTTCAGAAAAAATACTTCGACGCCATCCAGCTCGATCCAGCCGTCGTCATGGAACACGCCGAACTCGCGCGTCTCTTCGCCAACGAGCCGTCCGAAAAAGACAATCGATGAACGCGGCAATCCGAGGGCGAACGAAGAGAGAAATGCGGGGAAGGCCAAATCATCGTTCGCAGGATCACCAAGCAAATGACCCGGCCGTTTCCCCGGAAGAGCGCCATGCAGGGAAAATCTCCATACGACGCTTGCAGCTTGCAGAACTTCCCGCAGACACGATCGAGCTCGCTCGTTTCCTGATCGGCAAGATCGTCGTCCACGACCTTCCCGCGGGCCGCCTCAGCGGCCGCATCGTCGAGACCGAGGCTTATCCCCCAGGCGATCCAGCCGGCCACCACTACCGGGGCCCCACCCAGCGCAATCGCTCGCTCTTTCTACGCCACGGTCACTGCTACGTTTATTTCACCTACGGCAATCACTTCATGTTCAATGTGAGCAGCGAAGGAGCTGACGTGGGAGGCGGCGTCCTGATTCGCGCCCTCGAACCGCTCGACGGCATCGCCACCATGCAACGCCATCGCAAGACTACAAAGCTCCTCGACCTCACCCGCGGCCCTGGACGGCTCGCCGCGGCATTTCAGATCGATCGCCGCTACGACGGCCTTGATCTTTGCGTCCCTGGCCCTCTCTGGCTCGGCGTCGTCCATCGGCCAGCGGTCCATCCCGCGCAGTCCATCGGTAAGAGCGTCCGCATCGGCATCACACGCGCGACGCGCAAGCTCTTCCGTTTTTATGAACGCGGCAATCCTTTTGTGAGTGGGCCCAAGCAGCCCCTCCCCATAAATCGGCGAGAATAGTGAAAAATTTCCACGGTCCTAGTACCCCGACGGCCCGTCGAAATCTAGCGATTTGCTCCTCACATCTTCTTGATTTCACATTGATTTATTTCAAAAGAATGGTTCTCCCCGGACTTTGGCGCAGTTCTTGCCCCCTTTCAAAGCAGCCAGTCGAAAACATATACTACCTCTCCGCCTGGACCCATCCCCGGCGGCTTTATTATTGAATCCACTCGCAGCGAGGAGTCTCGATGCGCACGACTCTGAAGATGGTCCTGCCCCTGATCGTGAGCGTGGCCGCGGTCTCTTTGCTTTTTACGGCGTATCAAGTGCGCACGGAACGCCGCGTGCTCCGTGATGATCTTTCGCGCCGCGCGGAGATTCTGGGAGAAAGCCTGCAAGAAACGATCGAGCCTATTCTTGATCGCGGTGCGGACAAGAATTTGCAACGCATCGTTACGCGTTTTCGACAGCGCGAACACTTGAAAGGTTTCGCGGTTTACGACGCAGCGGGTGCGGCGGTCGCAATCACACCCGGACTCGCGCCGGTTTTCCGATCCCGTCCCGCTGCGGCCACGCACGCCATCCAAACGGATGCCGGCTACGGAGAATTCTCAAACCTTAACGATTCGGCATTGCATGTCTACGCGCTTCCGCTTCGCCGCAACGGCCAAGCGGTGGGCTCACTCGTTCTCTTCCACGACACAAAGTACATCGATGAGCAGGTATCGCGGACGCTGCGCGATTCACTGGTGAACGCTGCGGTCCAAACTCTCCTCATCACCGGCTTGGCGCTTGTGCTTGTGCGCTGGACGTTTACCGGCCCGCTGACGCGCACGGCAAAATGGCTCCGTACGCTCCGCACCAGCCAGTCGCACGTTCCTCCGGTTCTTGGAGAAGGAGAGATCTTCGATCAACTCAATAAGGAAGTCACGCACTTGGCGCGCGATTTGAATGTCGCGCGGGCCACCGCGGAAGAAGAAGCGCGCCTACGCGATTCGAGCGCATCGCTATGGACCGCGGAGCGGCTGCGCGTGAGCGTTCGCAGCAAACTGCAGGAAAAGCCGCTCTTCGTGGTCTCCAATCGCGAGCCGTACATGCACGTCTTCAGCGAGAAAGATAAATCCGTCAACGTCATTATCCCGGCCAGCGGTTTAGTCACTGCGCTTGAGCCGGTGCTGCTTGCTTGCGAGGGAACGTGGATCGCCAACGGCTCCGGCAGCGCCGACCGCGCAGTCGTGGACGAACACGACCACCTGCGCGTCCCGCCGGATCGTCCGAGCTATACGCTGCGCCGCGTATGGCTGACCGCCGAGGAAGAGCGCGGATATTACGAGGGCTTTTCAAACGAAGGGATTTGGCCGCTCTGCCACATCGCGCACACGCGCCCGACGTTCCGGCCAGAAGACTGGATGTACTACGTGCGCGCTAACCGGCGTTTTGCCGACGCGGTGCTCGAAGAAATGAAAGGGACGGAGGCGCCCATCCTCCTCGCACAGGATTATCACTTTGCACTACTACCTAAACTGATAAAGGACGCGCGTCCCGACGCCCGGGTTGCGATCTTCTGGCACATCCCCTGGCCGAATCCTGAAGTTTTCGGCATCTGCCCGTGGCAGCGCGAATTGATTGACGGCCTGCTCGGCGCAGATCTCATCGGATTTCACATTCAATCGCATTGCAATAATTTTCTCGCGACCGTGGACCGCGCCGTGGAAGCGCTTACGGAATGGGACCACTTCGCCGTCAATCGTCAAAATCACGTCACGCGAGTGCGGCCATATCCGATCAGCGTGGCGTTTCCGGAAAACCCAACTCCGGACAAGCGCCAGCGCAACGCCGGCCAGGAGCGCGCTGCCTTGTGCGGAGAGCTGGGGATCGAAGCCTCCATCCTGGGGGTCGGCGTTGATCGTGTGGACTACACCAAGGGAATTCTCGAGCGTTTCCGCGGCATCGAGCATTTTCTGGAATTGAATCCAGCCTATCACCAGCGTTTTTCGTTCGTGCAGATCGGCGCACCGAGCCGCACAAAGATTGAGCGCTACCAGAAATTGCTCGACGAGGTGAGCGCCGAAGCCGTCCGCATCAACGCGCGCTTCCAAGCGGGCCGCTGGAAACCCATCGCCTTCCTCAAGAGGCATCACTCGCACGAGGAGATCGCGCGGTTCTACCGCGCCGCCTCCTTCTGCCTGATCACACCGCTTCACGATGGAATGAACCTGGTAGCCAAAGAATTCATCGCTTCCCGCAGCGACGACCAGGGCGTGCTGATCCTCAGCAGTTTCGCCGGCGCCGCACACGAGCTGTCCGACGCCCTGCTCGTGAATCCCTACGACGTTCAGCAGCTTGCGGGCGCCATTCTGCGCGCGCTGGAGATGCCCGCAGAGGAACAATCCGCGCGAATGCAACGCATGCGCATCACGGTTCGGGAACACAACGTCTATCGCTGGGCCGCCAATCTACTCTCCGATCTCACGGAAATCCGGATTGATATTCCCGAGCGGGTCGAGGCCTGATGTGAATACCGCGCAAACACCGTTTGAATTTTCTACCGTCTCTTACCTCGTGCGCATCGGCAATCAGTCGGCCAGCACAATCGCCGAACTTCTCGCTGGACTCGAACACTGCAGCGACGGTTCCATCTTTCACCATACGTTTCAAACGCTGAGCAGCCACCACTTCCTGACGGAAGGTTTTTCCAATGATTTCGCGCAGTGGGCGCTCACGGATGCAAATCGAGGCGATCTTGCCGAGCAATTTGCCGCGCTGGACATCCGGGATTACGTGTCGATCGCCACGCTGCGCAGCGATCTTCGCCGGGTTACGGGCGATTACTGCGCGGCGTTTCCGGATTTCGCCGGGCAGACCGCGCTGGAGCGCTTTTATTTCTGCGAAAGCGTGGAGGTCACGGTTCCGCTGGGTTACAAGGCAAGAACCCTCGAGGAGTTTCGCAGCGGAATCGAGCGCCTCAGCCACTCCTCTTTTTACTTCCACTTCATTTCGTCAAGGTTGCGGCTCCATCTTCGCACCAATGATTTCTCGCTGTGGCTTGCGAATAATCTGGGTTTGGAGACCCTCGCTTCGAGCGTGGATCGGATCGACATCTACACCAACACGCTCGACGGCGCGCGCGCCAAAGTGCTACGGCTGATCGACCGTGAAAGGAGAAAGGCATGACCGAAGCCCAGCTGGCCAGCCGAATTCCTTTGGAAGCCTATGCGGGTTTGCTGGGCACCGGAGAGATTGAAGAACTTCGCGCGCTGGCAAAGCCCCTGCGCGGCCGCAGCATCGAAATGATCAATTCAACGGCGGTGGGGGGCGGCGTTGCGGAAATCCTCAATCGGCTTGTGCCGCTCGCCGAGGAGCTCGAGCTGAACATGCGCTGGGACGTGATGACCGGCGGCAACGACTTCTTTGAAGTCACCAAAGCGTTTCACAATGCTCTTCACGGCGGCACCTATACTCTGCGCCCGGGCGACTTTGAAATCTTCCTCGAGTGCAACGAGAAAAACCGCGCGCGCCTCCCGCTGGACGCCGAATTCATGGTCATCCACGACCCGCAGCCCGCCGCGCTGATTGACGGCCGTCAGGCGGGTTCCGGCCATTGGGTGTGGCGTTGCCACATCGACCTCTCTCATCCCAGCCGCGAAGTCTGGGATTTCCTCGCATCGTTTGTCGCCCGGTACGACGGGGCGATGTTTTCTTCGCCCGAATTCTCCCGGCAGCTTGCAATCCCTCAATATCTTTTCTATCCGGCGATCGATCCGCTTTCCGAGAAGAACTGCGAGCTCGATCCCGAATTCATCGCGCAAATTCTAGCGCGCTATCAGATCGATCCGCGGCGCCCTATCCTCACGCAAATTTCCCGCTTCGACCGGCTCAAGGATCCCATCGGCGTGATCCGCGCCTATCGTATCGTGAAGCGCTATTTCGATTGCCAGCTCGTCCTGGCGGGCGGCGGCGCTGCGGATGATCCCGAAGGCTCCATCGTCCTCAAGGAAGTTCTTCACGAAGCGAGTGGCGACCCGGACATTCGCGTCCTTGAGCTTCCCGTTTGGGCGCCCCTTGAAGTCAACGCGCTGCAGCGCGCCTCGACGGTTGTTATTCAAAAGAGTCTGCGCGAAGGATTTGGCCTGACCGTTTCCGAAGCTCTGTGGAAGAAAAAACCGGTTGTGGCATCTGCGGTCGGCGGGATCCCCATTCAAGTGATCCACAAGCACACCGGGCTGCTTGCGCACTCCGTGGAGGGCGCCGCTTATCAAATCCGCTATCTGCTGTCGCACCCGGAAATCGCGGCAAAGCTAGGCGAGCACGGCCATCATCATGTGAAGGAGAATTTTCTAATCACACAGAAGCTGAAGAGGTATCTGACGCTTTTCCTGTCGCTGTCGCGCGCCGCGTGAGAGAAAAGAAGCCGCCCTCACGACTCCGTCGGGATAAATTTCAGGCAACGCTGCACGACCAGACCCTTTTCCACTACTTGTAGCTGGCGACGATCTCGCCATTTTCAATTCTTAAATCGGAGATTTCCGCGGGCAAGCGGAGCTTTTCCCTATTTTCGGGCGACTCCATCATGCGCCGCACCGCGGTTTCCAGCGTGGATTGCGGTATTGGCAGTGATCCGATTTGGCCGCTCACCGGCTCGAACCGCAAATAGCCGTTTGCTGCCCCGAGTTTTCCTTCGAGTTGCAGCGTCATGTCCTTGCCGTGAAAACCAAAGAGAACATAGGCGCGGACGCGATCTTCGATCAACTGTACTTTAACGTCTTTGACGGCTGAGCGTACTTGCTCGACGTCACTCGGGGAGGTTCCACCGAGAGATGCATTTGGCGAACCGTTCGGAGAAATATCGAGATGCGACGCAAGATAGGAATTCAGCTCCGCCTCATCCATGCGCAGAGTGGCGGGCTGGCCGGAGGTGACGGCCTTTTCAACCTGCTCGATTTTCTGCTCGGCGCTGGCTGCCGCTTGGGGGCTGGTCACTACCGGCGGAGGCGGCGCCGAATGCAAAATCATGAGGATGGTGATCAATGCGCACGCATAGGTCGTCCATCGGACAATCCGGAAGATCAGCTTCCAATAACTAGGTTTTTTTGCAGCGGCGCTTGGCACCGGATCGCCGGCGAGAGAGGAAGGCGTCCCACTCATGATTCACCCCTCGGGAGCTCCCCCGGCCGCAAAGGGACGAAGAAACCCACATAGAAAACCCTAGACCGCTCTAAAGGTTGCGGCAATAGAACCGGAGAGCGAGCGCAGCCTATCTATCACCTTAGGGCGGGTACGCTGATTCGTGTACACCGGAGTGGCCGAGCAGAGGTATCCTGCCAGGGGCAAATTTCGCATGCATCCGCCATGGAACACGCAAACGGCTCTGGTTACGGGCGCGGGGAGCCCGGAAGGAATCGGTTTCGCGGTTGCGCGGCGGCTGTATGCGGCTGGTGCGTACGTCGCGATCACGTCGACTACGGAGCGCATTCAGGCGCGGGCGCGCGAACTCGACTCAAGTGGAAGCCGCGTCTTGGCATTTGTCGCCGACCTCACGGAGGAAGCCGAAGCGCAACGTTTGGTTGAATCCGTGATCGCGCGAACCGGGCGAATCGACATCCTGGTGAATAACGCGGGGATGGCGCAAACCGGAAGGCCGATCGAAGGCGCGACGCTCGAGAAATCCACGTATGCCGATTGGCAGCGGCAGATCGAGATCACGCTGCACACGGCCTTTCTGATGACGCGCGCGGTGCTGCCAATCATGACGCAACGAAAATACGGACGAATCGTGAATGTGAGCTCCGTAACCGGTCCGCTTGTCAGCAACCTCGGATCGGCGGCCTATGGCGCGGCCAAGGCGGCAATGGATGGGATGATGCGCGCTGTGGCACTGGAAACGGCGCGCGATGGAATTACGATCAATGCAGTGGCGCCGGGATGGATCGCTACGGCGTCTTCGACGGAGGTCGAACGCGTGGCGGCGCTCCATACTCCGGTGGGCCGGGCTGGGACCGCCGATGAAGTTGCCGCGGCGGTGTGTTTCCTCGCTTCCCCGGATGCCTCGTACATCACCGGCCAAGCGCTGGTGGTGGACGGCGGCAACATTCTCCAGGAAAACAAGACAGCCTAATTTCGTGGATCGACGCTTGCTGGAATACTCGGCGTGGGTGACACTCGTACGTGTTTCTGCAACGATCCCAGCTCAAAAAATCACCGGGGAGGCTTATCATGCGCCGCATTCTCATTTTATTCGTGCTGCTTTTGCTTCCATTCACTGCCGTGGCGCAAGAAAAGGGCGCAACGGGATTGGGGCAAGCGCCAACGCGGCGGCCACGGATTGGAGTTGCGCTGGAGGGCGGCGGCGCACTGGGACTGGCGCACATTGGCGTGCTGCAATGGTTTGAGGAACACCACATCCCGGTGGACTACGTGGCGGGAACAAGTATAGGCGGACTGGTGGGTGGTTTCTATGCGACAGGAATGAGTCCGGCGGAACTGAAAAAATTGATCCAAGGTGTCGATTGGGACGAAATTCTTGGCGGCAGGATGCCCTACGGGGATCTTTCCTATCGAAGAAAAGAAGATCAGCGCGCGTATCCCAATTCTCTGGTCTTTGGATTGCGCAACGGCTTGTCGATTCCCGCAGGGCTGAATGCCGGACACCAGATCAGTCTGCTGATTGACCACGAGACGCTGCCTTATTTCGACGTGAACTCCTTCGATGCGCTGCCGGTGCCGTTTCGCTGCGTGTCAACGGACCTGGTCAGCGGCAAGGAAGTTGTGTTCGACCAGGGATCACTCGCCGCATCGTTGCGCGCGACGATGTCGATTCCCGGCGTGTTTATGCCGGTGTATGACGGCAAGAAAGTCTACGTGGACGGCGGATTGGTGAACAACTTGCCGACGGACGTGGTGCGGCAGATGGGCGCAGACATCGTGATTGCGGTGCATTTGCAAAAGCGGGAAGCGGAGGCGAAAGATCTGCAATCGATATTTAGCGTGTTGAACCAGTCGGTGCGCGTGGTGCTGGCGGAAGGCGAAGTGCGCGGACTGGCGGGCGCGGATGCGGTCGTGTCCGTGAGCCTCGAGGAATTCAGCTCTAGGGAATATAAGAAGAACACAGCGATCATGCAAAAAGGTTATGAAGCGGCAGCGGAAAAATCGCGGCTGCTGGAGAAGTTTGGGTTGGATGACGCGGAGTGGGCCGAGCATGTGCGTGAGCGCGACGCGCGGAAGCGAACGGCGGTACCGGCGCCACAGTTCATCAAAGTGCAGGGAACGAGCGGCGCGGACGAAACAAACATCGAGCACTTTCTTGCTCCGTTCGTGGGGAAACCGCTCAATACGGACAAACTGGACGGTTCCTTGACACGGCTGGCGGGCGTGGGGAAATACGACGCAGTGGGATACCGAATCACAGAGCAGGGCGGGAAGCAGGGCCTGCTCATTTTGGTGCAGGAGAAAACCTACGCACCGCCGACGATTCAGCCCGGGTTTCAAATGGACGGGTCGGAAAGCGGCGACGAAAAGTTTACGCTGGGCACGCGATTGACGCATCTAGATGTGGCGGGATTCCGGTCGGAATGGCGGACGGATTTTTCGTTCGGGAACACGTACGGAATCGCAAGCGAGCTGTACCGGCCATTCAGCGCGGTGAGCAAATGGTTTTTTGCGCCGCGCGCGGACGCCAGTGACACCGCGTTTCACATTTTTGTCAAAAATGATCCGGTAGCGGATTACCGTCTCTACCGTGCCAATCTGGGCGGGGATCTCGGATACGGCTTCAGCCGGTTCAGCGAAGTGCGGGTCGGCTATGAGGTGGGTTATCTGAGCACCCGGCTGCGGCTGGGGACGCCGGAATTTCCCACGCTGAAGGGGCGTCTGGGGGCGGCGCGGCTGCATTACTTGATGGATCGCACGGACGATCCCGTGATACCACGGCGCGGGACGCGCGTGGAATCTACTTTCCGGTGGTATAACACGAGTCCGGGCGCAGCGGAGAGCTTTCCGGTGATGGATCTGCACGTAAATTATTTTCAGCCGATTTCACGGGCAGCGTCGCTCTTCGTGGCGGGCGAAGGTGGCACGACGTTTGGAGCGACAAACACGGGAATTCCACAGTTTTTTCTGGGCGGGCCGGAGAAACTCGGAGCCTACGGCCAAAACGAGCTGAACGGCGATCAGTATTATCTTTTCCGTGCGGGATATTTGCACGATTTGTTCACGTTGCCGCCGTTTCTGGGGAAGAAAATCTACGCGATTGGCTCGTACGAATTTGGAAAAATGTACGGGATGCCCAACGAGAGCAAGTTCCCGGCCGACGGTGTCGCGGGAATCGTTGCGGAAACGGCGCTGGGACCGATTTTTGTGGGTGGGAGCGTGGGGGATACCGGGCATCACAAGTGGTTTTTCCAGCTGGGGAGAGTGTTCTGAGTCTGCTGGCAAAGGATTGAGGAAGAACCGTGGGCGGACGAATTTAGGACCGCTGACAGAAGTACTTGACTTTCGCTTTTTATTCGCCTATAGTGCGCGCGGTAGAGGAAACGGGAAACGGTCGGCGGCTCCATTGTCCTCTGGACTCTCCCGAGCCGCCGGCCGTTGAAAATTCCGAGCCGTAAGCGGGTTGAGGGGTTGACTCGAAAGAGCAATCCCTCGATCCGGGAGACCGACCAGATCGGCCCCTCGCGGCGGAAGAAAAACGCCCCGACCGGGTCGGGGCGCTACCAAAGGATCGCACGGACCGATTCCCTGCCAGGAGCCGCCATGGAAGCCTGTGTCGAAAATGCCGCCCCCGAAACACTCGATGTAATTTGCAATCATCCGGCGAGTCCTGTAACGCAGGGCTTTAGCCCTGCGGTTTTTCCTGTGACTACACCGGTCGAAGGAGCGATGGAGAAAAACCCCTGGTTATTTGCGAACTGGTTCGGCTTGAACAAAAGCCGCAGCAGCAAAATCCCGAACATTGTGCATGTGGATGTGGACGCGTTTTTTGCGTCGGTGGAGCAGGTGCTGAACCCCAAGCTGCGCGGGAAGCCGGTGCTGGTGGGGCGCGGGGTGGTGGCATCGGCAAGCTACGAGGCGAAATTCCACGGCGTGCGCACGGCGATGACGTTTCGCGAGGCGTTGCGGATCTGCCCAAAGGCGGTGGTCGTGCCCGGGCAGTACGAGCACTACGCGGATTTTGCGGAGCGCGTGCGGCAGATTCTGGAGACCTACACGCCGGCGGTAGAGACGGCAGCGCTGGACGACTTCTACCTGGATTTTGCGGGGACGGAGCGGCTGTATCCGGATTATGAGGCGGTGCTGCGACAGCTGCAGGCGGAGGTACTGGGAAGGACGGGACTGAGCGTTTCGATCGGCGCGGCGCGGACGAAAGTGGTGGCGTCGATTGCGTCGCGGCTGGAGCGGCCGCGCGGGTTCCGCATGGTCGCGCCGGGCGAGGAAGAAACGTTTCTGACGCCGTTGCCGGTGGAAAAGCTGCACGGAATCGGGCACGTGCACGCGGGAGTGCTGGCCGAACGCGGGATTACGACGATTGGGCAGTTGCGGCAGGTGCCGCGGCCGGCGCTGGAAGCGGCGTTTGGTGAAGCCATTGGGCAACAGATCTGGGAGCGTGCGCGGGGACTGGATGGGCGTGAAGTGATGATGCTCTCGACGCCGAAGTCGGTCTCACGCGAGACGACCATCGAAGGTGGAACGATCGATACGGAATTTCTTGGCGGACTGATCGAGTATTTGAGCGAGCGGATCGGCTCAACACTGCGCGACAATGTCACGCATGACCGCAAAGCGGTCAATGGCCGGCAGGCGCGGACGATCGGGCTGCGGCTGCGCTATGTCGATTCGTTTTCGGTGCACCAGACGGTGCGGCTAACGCGGCCGACAAACGATGAGCGCGAGTTGCTGGCGGCGGCGATGTACCTGTTCAGGAAGTTGTTTACGCGGCGCGTTGCGGTGCGGCTGGTGGGCGTGAACGTGATGAATCTCGAGCCCGACCGGCGGCAGAATGAGCTGTTTGACACGGACGCGAACCGGCGGTGGTATTTGAACCGCGAAGTGGACCGCGTACGCGGGCGCTACGGCTGGAACGCGGTGTTTTACGGCAAAGGGCTCGAGCTGCGCGAACATTATGCGACGAAGCCGAACGGCCTGGTGCTCTCGACGCCGTGTTTGTCGCGGTGAAGAAGAAAAAGCCCCGGGTCTAAAGACCCGGGCTACAGGGTTATGTCGTTGTGCTGTTGCTAAGTTTTTCCCTTCCTGTTCTCTACCCTGATTTCAAACTGATAAAAACGAAGATGCCGGCCTAAAGGTCGGCGCTACATTTTCCCTCTCCGGATCGGGGCCCTCATGTTCGTACATTTGCATTGTCACAGCCACTATTCGTTCCTGCGGAGCGTGGCATCGCCGGATGAGATTATCGCGGCGGCGGTGGAGCAGAAAATGCCGGCGGTGGCGCTGACGGACACGAATGGCTTTTACGCGGCGGTGCCGTTTTATCAGGCAGCGAAGAAGGCGGGAGTGAAGCCGATTGTGGGGGTGACGCTGGATGTGGAAATGGGAGACGGAGAAAAAGAAAGAGAGATTTCTCGCTACGCTCGAAATGATGGAAGTACGCACTCAGTGGCGCTGGTGCTGCTGGCGGCGGACATGGAGGGGTACAGCAATTTGTGCCAGCTCGTGACGCTGCGGCATTTGGGCACGATCAGGCTAGCACAAAACATGGGGGCTGATGAGGAAGATGGACGGCCGGTCACGATGGAGGAGCTAGAGCAGCACAGCAGAGGCGTGATTGCGTTGTGTCCGTTACCGGCAAGATCGCGTGATACGAGCACCCGCAGGGGCACGAACTATCGTGCCCCTACAAAGACAACTCAGACAGATACCGATGGCCGCGGGCGGGAGTTACCCGACACGAGTCACCAGTCACGAGTCACCAGTCACCTCTCACAACTCAAGGAGATTTTTGGGGAGCGGCTGTACATCGAAGTGCAGCACCTGTCGCCGGGGGATGGGCGCGCGCTGCGTGAAGCGGAACGGATTGGGCGAGAACTCGGCGTGCCGTTGGCGGCGACGAACAACGTGCATTTCCTGCGGCCGACGGAGCATCTGCATCACCGCGCGATGAACGCGATTCGCACGGGCGGGCTGCTGACGACGGTGGCTCCTCCGGAAATCACCTCCGGGGAGGCGTGGTTCAAGCCGGCAGCCGAGATGCAGCGGGTGTTTCCGGATCATCCGGAGGTGCTGCGGGCAACGCTGGAAATTGCCGAGCGGTGCAACCTGCAGCTCGAACTGGGGAAATTAATTTTTCCGGAATTTCCAGTGCCGGAGGGCGAATCGCCGTTTTCGTATTTGTGGAAGCTGAGCTTCGAGGGCGCGCGGAAACTTTACCGGCCGTTGCGGCCGCCGGTGCTCTCGCGGCTGACGCACGAGCTGGAAGTCATCGAAAAGCTGAACCTCGCACCGTATTTTCTGCTGGTGTGGGACATCGTGGAAGAGGCGCGGCGGCGCGGGATTCCGGCGGTGGCGCGAGGCTCGGCGGCCAGCTCAATGGTGACGTATTGCCTGGGGATTTCGCGGGTGTGCCCACTACGGTGGGGGCTGTATTTCGAGCGGTTTTTGAACGAAGAGCGCGGCGATTGCCCGGATATCGACATCGATATCTGCGGCGCGCGGCGCGACGAGCTGCTCGATTACGTCTACGAGCGCTGGGGTGAAGAGCACGTGGCGATGATCGGAAGCTTCGTCACCATGCACGCGCGGCTGGCGGTGCGAGAAGTGGCGAAGGTGTTTGGCGTGCCGCCGGGCGAGGTCAATCACTTTACGAAGCGGCTGCCGCACCGGCCGGTGCGCGAAATTTTAGCGGCGATTCGCGGGCTGCCGGAATGCCGGAACTTGCCGGTGGACGACGAACCGTGGAAGACAATCCTGCAAGTGGCGTTGCGCCTCGACGACGCGCCGCGGCATCTGGGGATTCATCCGTGCGGGACGGTGATTTCCCCTCGGCCGTTGACGCGGTTGACGCCGCTCGAGCGAGCGACGAAAGGGATTGTCGTCACGCAGTACGACATGAACGCGATCGAAGCGCTCGGACTGATCAAGATGGATTTGCTGGGGCAGCGCGGGTTCACGACGATGTCGCTGGCGCTGGATAACATCGAGAAAGAAGTAAAGGAGGTAGAGGAGAAGAGAGATTCCTCGCTGCGTCCCGGCATAAACCGCCGGAACTTCGCTCGGAATGATGGGAAGGAGAATGTTGCTCCGGATGGGGCGACACCGTGTCCGAAGCCGAGGGAGATTGATTTTGACGCGATACCGGAAAACGATCCGGCGACGTGTGATGTCATCGCAGCGGGACGAACGATGGGAGTGTTTCAGATTGAATCGCCGGCAATGCGGGGGCTACTGCGAACGATGAAAGCACGGACACTAGAGAAAGTAGCGCAAGCATTGGCACTGATTCGGCCAGGAGCGGCAGAGTACGGATCGAAAGAGTTGTTTTTGAAGCGGCTGCTCGGACCCCTCGCAGATCGGGGCAAGCAGGAACCGGTAATGTATGCGCATGAATCGCTGCAAAGCATTCTCGGCGACACGCTGGGCGTGTGCATTTACCAGGAACAAGTGATGCAGATCGCGCAGGCCGTGGGACGCATGTCGCTGCAGGAAGCGGACCTGGTACGGCGTTCGGCGGCGAAGTTTTCCGGACAACGCGAGCGCGAGCGGCTGCGCGGGAAATTTTTGATGGCCGCGGAGCAAATCGGGCTCGATGGAGCGGAGCGCGAAGAAACCTGGATGATGGTGGAAAAATTCGCAGGGTTCGGGTTCTGCAAAGCGCATGCCGCAACGTATGCGGATATTTCGTACCGCATGGCGTACCTGAAGACCCACCATCCGGCGGAGTTTCTGGCAGCGATGTGCAGCGCGGGCGCTGGTTTCTATCACGTGTCGGCGTATGTGGAAGAAGCGAAGCGCTGGGGGATCAAGGTGCGACTGCCGTCGGTGAACCACTCGCGGATGGAGTACACGGCGGAAACGGGCGCGGATGGACAGCGCGCATTGCGCGTGGGATTGATGCAGGTGAAGGGACTGTGGTTGGAGACAATCATGGCGATCGTGCGGGCGCGGGAAGAGGGCGGCGCGTTTCGGTCGCTTGAGGATTTTCTGCGGCGGGTGCCGGTGGAGCGTGCCGAGATCAATGTTAAATGCGACCGCAAAGCGGTCGACGCGCTGATCAAATGCGGGGCGTTTGATGAAGTGTGCGCGATGACGCGCCCGGAGATGCTGTGGCGGTGGAATTTGCTGCAGGGGAAGAGCGGAAGAAAGCTTCCTCGCTGCGCGCGGCTTGACCGCGCTCCGCTCGGAATGACGGAGTCACTATTCGGTGAGACGAAGGAAGAAGATGCCGCTGGAGCGGTGTTGAGAGAAATGCAGGCGGCGGAGTACACGCCGGAACAAAAGCTGCGCTACGAGCGCGAGATTTTGGAAGTGTGCGTGAGCGGACACCCGCTGGATTTTCTGCCACGGAATGGCGAGGTGTGGAGCGACGAACTGGCAGGATTGCGCGGAAAACGAGTGACGTTGTGTGGCTGGGTGGTGACGTACCGGTACGTGGGAACGAAGAATTACCGCAACATGATGTTCGTGACACTGGAGGACCAACGCGGCGTATATGAGGCGGTGCTTTTCCCTGAGGCGTATGAGCGCTACGGCGGGCTGGTATTCGAGACGCGGGCGCTGCGGGTGACGGGCCGGGTGGAACAGGATGGACAAGTGAATTGCGATGGATTGGCGGCGCTAAAGAAGTAAAAGAATCAACACAGAGCACACAAAGGACACGGAGAGCACAGAGAAGAAAGAGTGGAATGCACAGGCGCAGAAGAAGCAGAAAAAAAGCCGCGGGACTTCGCTCCGCGCTATATGAGCGGCACATCGGGTGCAGTGTGATTCGAACTGAAACAGGAAATAGCGCGCCGGTAGCGGAGCCGGAAACGGGACGGCCGGCGGGAACGGGCGAGCAGTGGCTGGGGCGCAACCGCAGCGCGAAACGGCGGTTGTGGGAACGGCTGAATCCGCGAAGCCGCAAACAGATCCGACTGCTCGCGGAGGCGCTGGCGCTGCAGCAAACACACGCGCGATTGCCGGAGCCCTTGCGCGCAAAATTGAGCGCGGCGATAGAGGAATTGGAGCGCGTGGTGAGGCGGGTCGGCGCACTGCTGGCGGAAATTACCCGCAGGACACCACCGAACGAGTGAAAACCACGGAACGCGAGGCCCGTTAAACTAGAACGAGGGAAGAGGAGGTAACAGGGCGAACACCATCGCGCGAGGGAATATTGCGGGGCAGGCGGGACGGACCCATACTTAAACTATGGCTATCCCCATGAAGCGCGGCCTTCTGACAATGGCAATCTTCGCGGGCGCGATGACCGCGGCGGTGCTTTCCGCGCGGGCGGATGAGATCCGCCTGAAGGACGGCAAGAAGCTCTACGGCGTGATCGTGGCGTACGAAGACAACATGTTCAAAGTCAAAACGGACTTTGGCTATGTTCTCGTGGAGAAGGACAAGATTGCGTCGATCATTCCGACGACGCCGGCGACACCGAAGGCCGAGCCCACGGCGAAAAAAGAAGCCGGCCCCGAGTCTTCCAAGCCAGCCACGGATTCGCAGCCGAAGGCAGAACCTGCTGTCGCGTCGTCCGCAGAAACAACGCCGACAACGACAAATGCCAGCACAAAATCAGCGAGCCCGGGCACCGCGGAAAAACGGGAAAAAGCAGCGCCAAAAATAAGCACCGCGGCGGTCAGGCCGGAATTGCCTGCAAATGTGGCCGAAAATACAGTAGCGCCAGCCATAAAAGGACCCGCAGCCACTCCGACGGCCGATTTGGCATCGCCGGTAACATCACCTCCCCCACCTGAAGTTCCAGCGATCCGGGAAGAAATTCAGGGAAATCTCTACACCAATTACACGCATGGCTTCCGGATGTACAAGGCGCCCAGCTGGAATCTTCTTGATGACGCGCGTAAGGCGCTGCCGAATGCGATCGTCGCGATGGGAACATCGAACGAATCGACGCTCATGGTGGTCGGGCAAGAAAAAACGAAAGAGCCGCTGGATGTGGCCGCAACCACCGTGGAAAGGCGGTTGCGCGAGATTTACGACAATTACCGGCAGCTTTCGCAACGCAAGACGGTCGTGGGCGGATTACCGGCCGTGGAATTTCAATACCGCGGATTGGCGGACGATCATACCTGGTCTGGAACGCTGGTGGTGGTCGCGCGCGGAGACGACATATTTACGGTGCTCGGCATGACCTACGCGGATTCCGATTTGATTCAGATCCAGGAAAATGTAATCGCGCGGGCGATTACGAGCTTGGACTTCAACGCGCACTAAGCAAGCGGCTCGGGACACACCACATTTCCCAAAGTCAAAACGCGAATTATCCTCACTAGGCCGATGCGGCCTCTGAGGAATCGTGGAATTTGCAGTGCTCGCGGATCAGGCCGATCAGCGCCTGAGCGGCGCGCGGCAAGCTGCGGTCGCGGCGGTAAACGAGGCCAAGCTCGCGCCAAAGATCGACGCCTTCCACGCTGAGGAGCTTCACTTCGCCGGCCTTCACCTGATCGCGCGCAAAACTTTCGCTGATAAACGAAACGCCGGCATCGGCGCCGACGAAACGCTTGATCATGCCGATACTGGGCAGCTCCATCGCCACGTGCATCCGTGAGCGGTAGGGACGGAACAATTTATCGAGGACCTGCCGAGTATAGCCAGTGCGAGGAAAAATGAGCGGCTGAGCAGCGACTTCGGCGAGTGTGACACGCGAACGATTGGCGAGCGGATTGCGCGTGCTGACCATGAAGCGAAGACGATCCTTATAGATGTGGTGGACTTTCAAGTTCGGCGATTTGACCGGCAGGGTCACGATGCCGACATCGACCGAGCCGTCTTCGACGCGTTGCAATATCTTGTGGCTGAAATTGCGATAGATGCTGATGTGAACGAGTGGATAGCGGCGCTGAAACTCCGCGAACATGTCGGGGAGAAGATAGAGGCAAGTGGCCTCATTGGCGCCGAAGACGACGGGACCTTGAACCACATTGCCGTGGTCCGCGACGAGCTGAATGGATTCGTCGCGCAGCCGCAAAAGGCGCTGGGCGTATTCGAACAGGACTTCACCGGCGGGAGTGAGCTCAACGGATTTTGCGGAGCGGTCCAGTAGCTTGGCGTGATAGGTTTGCTCGAGCTGGCGAATCTGCGCGCTGACTGCGGACTGCGAGCGAAAGACTTTCTGACCGGCCCGCGAAAAACTCTTCAATTTTGCAACGTAAACGAAAGTAGCGAGTTGGTCGAAGTCCATGGGCTCAATACTCGCTGCGAATTATAACGGATTCTCGCAGCTGAGTGCGGACGTAATGCTGCTCCTTTCAGGCATGGAGTGCCGTTTCCGGAACCTGGATCGCGGGTGTTGGCGCGAAAAGTGTTTCGCGCTGCGGAAGCCGGGCCAGCACGGGCGCCCAGGTAGCTTCCACCGATCCTTGGAAATGAATCGGCTGCACGCGAACAATCGGCAGCGCGCCGTGGCGCGAGAGAAGACGAGCGGCGCGCGGACTGGCCGTGAATTGCGCATGCTCTTCCAGAATACGGCGCAGCCAGGACTCTTCCGTGTTCTCAAGATCCGCGAGGGTGACGAACTCACGGTGGAGTACGTCGTCGGCTTCGGCGCGCATGACATAGGCGAGACCTCCGGTCATGCCGGAGCCGAAATTGAGGCCGAGAGGGCCAAGGATTAGGACAACGCCGCCGGTCATGTATTCGCAGCCGTGCTGGCCGACTCCTTCGACAATAGCGAGCGCGCCGCTGTTGCGAATGGCGAAGCGTTCCCCGGCGCGACCGGCAATAAAGAGCTGGCCGGATGTGGCGCCGTACAAGACGGTGTTTCCGGCGAGAACATCACCGCGCCGCGAACCAGCAGGCCCCGCGGTTATCGCGATCGTTCCCCCGGACAAACCTTTTCCGACATAGTCATTGGCTTCGCCGTGGAGCTTGAGGGTGATGCCATCGGTGAGGAATGCGCCAAAGCTTTGGCCCGCCGAGCCGTGATATTCCTGCGTAATTTCCGGCGTCAACGTCGCGTGCAGCGCCCGCCGGCGCATGACCTCGCCGCTGAGACGCGCGCCGATACTGCGGTCGGAATTGCGGATCAGCTGCGATTCACCAGGATTCCCGAGCACGCCGCTGAACTGTTTGGCGTCTTCCACCATCGCGGCATGCAGACCGCGAGATTGCTGCGGCGCGATGCGCAGGGAATCCGAAATTGGCACCACCAAGAGCGCATCCATTCCAGAACGCGCCGAAAGCCGGTCATACCAGCCTCGCAATTCGCTGAGAGATGCGACGCCCAGCTGTGCGAGCCGCTCACGAACTTCTCCAGCAAGGGAGCGGAAATAGGCAACCACCATCTCCGGTTTGCCCGTGAATCGCGCGCGCAGCGTCTCATCCTGTGTGGCAATGCCGACGGGGCAAGTATTGAGATGACACTGGCGCGCCATGACGCAGCCAATGGCGAGAAGCGCGGCGGTACCGAAGCCAAATTCGTCGGCGCCGAGAATTGCGGCCACGAGGATGTCGCGCGCGAATTTCAGGCCTCCGTCCACGCGGAGAGAGAGGCGCGAACGAAGGCCAGCGCGAACCAGCGTATCGTGCGTTTCGCGCAATCCAATTTCCCAGGGGAGGCCAGTGTTCTTGATGGAGGTGAGCGGCGACGATCCTGTCCCGCCGTTGTGGCCGCTGATCGTGATTACATCCGCGCCGGCTTTGGCGACACCGGCCGCGATAATGCCTACGCCCGCGCCGGAAACGAGCTTGACACCAATGCGCGCTTGCGGATTCACCTCGCGAAGATCGTGAATGAGCTGCGCTAAATCTTCGATGCTGTAAATGTCGTGATGCGGCGGCGGCGAAATCAGCGGCGTACCGGGCACAGCGTGACGTATGCGCGCAATGTATTCCGTCACTTTGCGTGCGGGAAGCTGGCCACCTTCTCCGGGCTTGGAGCCCTGCGCGATTTTGATTTCGAGCTCTTCGGCGTGAATGAGATAGTCGGTGGTCACGCCGAAGCGAGCGGAAGCCACCTGCTTAATCTTGTTGGTGGCATGAGGCTCAAGACGGTAGAGCGAAGGATCCTCCCCGCCTTCGCCCGTATTGCTGCGCGCGCCAATGGAATTCATGGCCAGCGCGAGGGTGCGGTGCGCTTCGAGGCTCAGCGAGCCGAGAGACATCGCCTGCGTGCTGAAGCGACGCAGGATGGAGTCGAGCGGCTCGACTTCTTCGATTCCGATAGGAGTACCAGGGACAGTTTCCAGCAGGTCGCGAAGAAACACAGGGCCTTGATGCCCCGTTAGCTCCTCGAAGGCGGAATATTTTTGTTCTTCTGGAGCGCGCACGTGCGCGTGCAGGCGGCGAACAATTTCGGGTGAATTCGCGTGGAGTTCACCGCCCTTACGGAAGCGATATAAACCCGCGTCCGCAAGATCGTCCGACGCACCGGCAAACGCGGCGGCATGCATGCGAAGGTAATCTGCAAACAGATTGTCGAGGCTTTTTTGCCCCGGATAATCAGCGGCATCTTCGAAAAACTCGGCGCAAAGGTCCTTGTCGAGACCGATGATCTCGAACAGCTGGCTGTTCCGGTAACTCGCGAGTGTGGAGACGCCCATGCGGGCAAGGACTTTGCGGAGACCCGCGTTGATGGCGGTGTGTAGGCGTCCCATACCGCCAGGTTCGAGGGACTCCGCGAATTGCTCGGCGAGATAGGGCACGACGGCGCTGGCGCCCGCGGCGACGAGCAACGCCACGTGATGCGTGTCCATTACTTGCGCGGACTCGACGATGAGCGGCACATCCCAAAGCCCATGGCGCACCATGGATTTCCAAACAGCGGCCGTGGCGAGAAGAGCGGGCAATGCCGCGCGATCGCTGCTGATGCCCCGATCGGAGAGGAGGAGGAGCCCCGGGCGCTCGCCGCTGCTCAGAGGGGTAGAGGAAAGCTGAGCAAAACTGCTGCGCGCGCCCGGAACTCCCGTAGCGGCAGGAAAAGTGAAATCAATTTTGTGAACTGGACCTAGGAGCGAGGAAAGCTCGGCAAGCTGGCCCGAGCCAATCACGGGGCTGGGAAGGAAACAACTGTCCTTCAGGCGCACGTCAAGAGACATAACGTGGCTTTCGCGCAGTGGGTCGATGGGCGGATTCGTAACCTGCGCGAAGCGCTGCTTGCAGTAATCCCACAGCGTGCGCGGGAGCGACGAGAGAAACGCCGGAGGCGCGTCGTCGCCCATGCTCCAGTTGGCTTCCTCTCCGTGCGCGAGAGGGGAGAAAAGAATCTTGAATTGATCTTCGGTCCAGCCCGCGGCGGCAGCGATGCGCTTTGGCTGATCGACTCCGCAGTGCGGGGCGGCGAAGCCGGTCACAAACGCTCGTGACTGAGGGATGACGCTCCTGGCCCCCTGTGTCGCCAGGCGTTTCAGGATTTCGCGCCACCGCAAGAATGAGCCCGTCGCGGGATTGGCAAGGATCATTTCCCCGGGACCTAGCCGCTGCCGCTCGGCGATGCGGAATTCGTCGAGATCGATGAGGCCGGTCTCGGAGCCGGCAATCAGCAGGCCGTCGTGCGTCAAGGTATAGCGCATGGGACGCAGCCCATTGCGGTCGAGCTTCGCGCCGACAAATTGGCCATCGGAAAAGACGAGCGCGGCGGGCCCATCCCAGGGCTCGCTCTCCTGCGAAAGTGAAGCAAGCGCAGCACGCACATCGCGTGAGAAAAACGGATCTCCCTCGAAAGCTGGAGGCACCATCGACAGCATCGCTGCTTCCGGCGCGAATCCCTGGAGCAAACGCAGCTCGAAGGCGTTGTCGAAACTCGCGGAATCGCTGACGTTTTCTTCGAGGGGGCGGAACCACGAACCGACGGTCAGGCGCGCGCGGATGTTGCGCTCCTTGGCCCGCAACCAGCGGCGATTCGAGACGATGGTGTTGATTTCTCCATTGTGCGCAACGCAGCGAAACGGCTGCGCGAGATGCCAGGAAGGCTCGGTGTTCGTCGAGTAGCGCTGGTGAAAGATCGCGAACGTGGCAGCAAAGGATGGATCGCGCAAATCTTCGTAAAACTGCGGAAATTGCCAGGGAGTGAGCAGCCCTTTGTAGACCACCGTCCGGGAAGAGAGCGAGCAAATGTAACACCGCGGCGGCAGACACGATTCAGCACGTTTTCGGAGAAGGGAGAGACGCCACTCGAAGCGCGAACTGCCCCGCCCAACGTGGAAGGGTGCCACGTAGAACTGCCAGATTTCGGGCAAGGTCTCCAGCGCGCGACGCCCAAGGGAATCGCGATTCGTGGGCACGCAGCGCCAGCCGAGGATACGCAGGCGCTCAACGTCCGCAGCAGCCTCGATGGCAACGCGGGCTTCGGCAGCCGCGGCTTTTGAAAGAAAAGCAAAGCCCAAGCCGAAGATTTCGGGCAGCTCGATGCCCTGCTCTCGAGCGCGAGCGCGAAAAAAAGACTGCGGCAAGGAAGTGAGCAGACCGGCGCCGTCACCACTGGCTCCATCGGCGTCCACGCCACCGCGATGCGTCAGGCGTTCCAGAGCGGTCAGCGCGTGTTCCATGATGTCGTGCCCGGCCGGGCCAGCAAGGCGCACCACGAAGCCGGTGCCGCAGGCGTCGTGGTCTGGATGCCCCCAGTTAGGATGCCGGGGGCGGCTTGGCCGAGCTCGCACACGTTGCCGAACCATAACCATGTATAGGCTCTGGGGTATTGCCAAGTACAACGCAGAATTTGCATTTGCTGAATCGATTTTGTTGCGCGGCAGGGGTGAACCGGGAATGTTAAAACTTTGTAACTTCCGAAAAGTGGAAATCGCGGACTTTCATTGCGGGAACAACCATTTCGAAAGCCTCTTCGCCCGTCGCGCGGACGGCGGGGCCGAGAAGTTCGACGTTGCGGAGCATCTCGATCAGCGACTGGTTAAAGCGGAAGTTGCGGATCGCCGAGGTGACACGTCCATTTTCCACGAGGAAGAGTCCGTCGCGCGTCATGCCGGTCATGACCTTTTCGTAGGGATCGACTTCGCGAATGTACCACAGACGCGTTACGAGAAGACCGCGATCGGTGGAGGCGATCATCTCTTCCAGCGAAGAATCGCCGCCGGAGAAGACAAGATTCATGGGAGCTTCGCCATATTCGTTGGGGAGCGCGAAACCGTGGCCCGTAGGCTGTTTGCGGGCGTGTTTTGCGGTGCTCCGCGCATAGACGAGATTTTTCGGGACGCCACGATCCACAAGCAAAACCCGCTGGCGTGGGAGACCTTCGCCGTCAAAAGGCGCGCCGAGTTGGAGTGAATGATATACGTCGTCGCTGATACTGATGTTTTTTCCAACTAGCTGCGTGCCCATGCGGTCGTTCAAGCAAGAGCGCTTGTCTTCGAGAGCCGTTGCCGCAAAATCGTAAAAAAGAAAGCCCACGAGATCGAGAACCGCGGCGGGCTCAAGAATCACCGTGTAGCGGCCGGGCGCGAGTTCTCGGGCGTTAATGGCAAGATGCGCTTTTTCGCTGGCGCGCGTGGCGAGCTTCTGCGGATCAAAATCACGAATGTTTGCGGAGTTCGCTTTGGCCCAGCTCGCGGCGGAGCCTTCCTGCATGGTGATGGAAAACTCCGCATGGGTCTCGCGGTAGCTGGCGAAGAGACCGCGGGAATTGCCCATCGCCATCTGATTCTGGCCGCTGGAGAAAATGCCCGCGGCAACTTGGCCGTTTTTGACGGCGAGGTCGCAGGCGCGACGCACGGCGAGAGCACGATCCTCGGGCGTGGGGGTGGCGCTCTGTTTGATCCAGCGATTGACTTTGCGGTATCGCTGCCGGCCGGGAAGCGGCAAAAGCCGCGGATCTTTCGGTTCGCTGTGTGCTAGAGAAAGAGACGTCTCGATGGTAGCGCGGAGCGAGTCTTCATCGACGCGATTGGTCGTAGCGCGGGCAGTACGGCCGTCGACGACCGTGCGAATGGAAACCGTGAGGCCGTGCTCGGCGACGTTCTGATGAATGGAATTGTTGGCGAAGCGCGTGAGCGCGTCGGAAATTTCGTCGACCTGCACTTCGGTTCCCGCCGCGCCGGTCGTTTTTGTGAGGCGCAGAACAGTATCGATGATGCGGCGGAGTTCGCGCTCGGTGAGAAGAGCCGAAGATGGCAGCCTAAAGGCCGGCGCTACAGTGGCGCGGCGCTGCGACTTTTGCTTCACGAAGCGACCTCGCTACCGAGCGACAAAACCCGTGCTCTGAAGACAGCGGCTACAGCACGGCAATGAGTCAAGGCCTCGCTCATTGGTTCGAAAAGGCCGTGCCGAGGCGAACGTTGCGGAAGCGCGCTGGCGAAGCGCCGTGGCCGGTGCCCATCGTCTGCATGGGCTGGCCCTTGCCGCAATTGGGCGTGCCCCAGAGCGTCCACTGATCGAAGGAACAAATTGCGTCGCACGAATTCCAGAATTCTGTGGTTATGCCGCTGTAACTGGGATTTTTCAGCATGCGGCCTTTCTTGCCGCCTTTAATCTCCCAGCCAATCTCGGTCGAAAATTGAAACTGATAGCGGCGGTCGTCGATGGACCACGAGCGGTTCGTCTCCATGAGAATGCCGTCATCCGTATCGGCAATCAAATCATGGAACGACCATGGCCCCGGAAGAAGACTGATATTCGTCATGCGAATGATCGGCAGTCGGTTCCAGCTTTCCGTGCGCATCGTGCCGGAGGATCGTTGCAGGCCGACGAGGTGCGCGGTTTCGCGATTGGAAAGATAGCCGCGGAACTCCCCGTCTTTGATGATGTCCGTGCATTGCGCTGGAACGCCTTCATCGTCATAAGCGAAAGTGCCGAGGCCCGGGCCATGGTCCAGGCGCGCGTCGGCGACGACGTTCACGATGTCCGAGGCGTAGCGAAGATTGTTGAGCTTATCGAGCGTAAGGAAACTCGTTCCGGCGAAATTTGCTTCCTGACCAAGAACGCGGTCGAGTTCGATGGGATGACCAATCGATTCGTGGATCTGCAAACCAAGCTGGCTGGCGCCGAGGATGACCGTGCCGGTTTTTTCGGGACACTGAGCGGCGGAATGCAATGCGGCGGCTTCTTCCGCGATACGCGGCGCGTGCTTCAATAGTTCCAGCGAATCCACCAGCTCGTAACCCTGCAGCGCATGTTGTCCGCCGAAACTGTTGGGATACGAGCGCTTCTGAATCTCTTCGCCTTGAAATGAAGTAGCGGCGATTCCGCAGCCGGAAATGACTTTCCTTTGATGAATCCGCGAACCGATGCTGGAAGCAAACCAGGAATCGATTTTACGGAACTGCATGCCTGTTTCGGTAAGCGTGACGCCCTTTACGCCGCGCATCGCGGTATCAGCAGCGAGAAGCAGTTCCAGTTGCGTTTCGAGTGGAATTTCAAACGGGTCCTTGCGGAAAGGGCTCTGCCAGCTATCGACGTAGGCGTCCTCGGCCGCCATCACTACATCACTGCGTTTTGCGAGAGCAGAAGCCTTCGCGATCGAAACGGCCTGCGCGGCGCAAGCCGCGACGCCCTCGCGCGTGAGCCGGTCCGTCGAAGAAAATCCCCATGCACCGTTCACCAAAACGCGAATGCCCAGACCAATGGATTCGGACTGCGCCAAGGTGCCGACCTGGCCATTTTTCGTGGTGAGATCGCGCTGCCGGAGAAGCATTACGCGCACATCGGCATAAGAAGCGCCGCGTAGCTTGGCCGTATTAAGTGCAGCGGTGGCGATGTCGTACATAAGGCCGGGTCAGCTCCAGCAATTATGTTCCACCTTTTTCAGATGGAAGGCTAATCATGTCACTGACGGAGAATCGGTGTCCATGCCGCGACACGCTAATTGCTGGTTGTGCAAGCGCAGTGTCACCTACGATCGCACTCGCAGAGTTTGCTTACTTACTTTCTGCGGCGACGGGTGCTCATAAACTTGCAGGGAACCTCAATTCTACTTCGAACTTGAACCAGTCGATGGCAGGTTGTTGGCCCTGGCCCGCGCGCAAAAAAAGGGACGCAATCGATTGCGTCCCTAGAAGATCAGCGGAAGAACAGACAAGATTGTCTGCCCCATCAGATCAGGTCCCTTCCTGCCAGGAGGCGAGGTAATGCTCCTGCTCGGCGGTCAGTTTGTCGAGCTTGTGGCCCATGGATTCGAGCTTCAAGCGCGCAATTTCTTTGTCGAGGTGTTCAGGCACGACGTAGACTTGCGGCTTCAAATCCTTGGCATGCTGCCGCAAATACTCCGCCGAAAGCGCTTGATTTGCGAAGCTCATGTCCATCACCGAAGCGGGATGCCCTTCGGCGGTAGCGAGATTCACGAGACGCCCTTCGCCGAGGAGATACACTTTGCGGCCGTCCTTCAACAGGAATTCGTCCACCAGCGGGCGCACTTCCCGCTTGCCGGTCGAAAGGCGCTCGAGCGCCGGAATGTCAATTTCCACATTGAAGTGGCCGGAGTTGCAAACTACCGCGCCGGACTTCATGGCTTCGAAATGTTCCGATCGGATGACGTTTTTGTTTCCAGTCACGGTGATGAAAATGTCGCCTTCTTTCGCAGCCTCGGCCATCGGCAGAACGCGGAAGCCGTCCATCACGGCTTCGATGCCCTTCACCGGATCAATTTCCGTTACGATCACATTTGCGCCGAGCCCCTTGGCTCGCATCGCAATCCCGCGTCCACACCAGCCATAGCCGGCAATGACAACTTTCTGACCGGCGATAAGAATATTCGTGGCGCGAATTACGCCGTCGAGTGTGGACTGGCCAGTGCCGTAACGGTTGTCGAAGAAATGCTTGGTCTGCGCATCGTTCACGGCAACGATGGGAAACTTGAGCGTGCCATCCTTGGCCATGGCGCGAAGGCGAATCACCCCGGTGGTCGTCTCTTCGGTCCCGGCGATAACGTTGGGAACGAGATCCGTGCGCTTGGTCAGGAGCATGGTGACCAAGTCCGCGCCGTCATCCATGGTCATTTGCGGCTTGTGCTCCAGAGCGGCGCTCAGGTGCGCATAATACGTTTCGTTGTCTTCGCCCTTGATCGCGTACGTCGGGATATTGTAGTCGCGGTTCAAGGAAGCGGCGACCTCATCCTGCGTGGAGAGGGGATTGGACGCGCACAGGACTGCGTCGGCGCCGCCATCGCGCAGCGTGATCATCAGGTTGGCGGTTTCGCTGGTAACGTGCAGGCACGCGGAAATCCGCAGCCCTTTGAGCGGCTGCTCCTTGATGAAGCGCTTGCGAATCGATTGCAGAACAGGCATCTGCTGCAGCGCCCATTCGATCTTGCGTTTGCCCGCGTCAGCCAGCCCGATATCTTTCACATCACCTTTTTTCAATTCGGCAGTAGCCAAAGGCTTGCTCCTTGTTTTTTTAATTTCTTTACTCAGCGATGGGACGCTTAACGGCGCGCGCCGACTTCCGCAGTGACCGCGTTGGATAGTCCGGCCGCCTTGCGCAGTGCGTCGGCACGGTCGGTGCGTTCCCAGGTGAAACCCGGGCCGGAGCGCCCGAAATGGCCGTAGGCAGCGGTAAGTTTGTAAATCGGGCGGCGAAGATCGAGCGTCTCGATAATTCCTTTGGGCGTCAGCGCAAAATACTCGCGAAGCAGCTCGTTGATCCTTTCCGGTGAAACCGTCGCCGTTCCGAAAGTATCGGCCATAACGGAGACCGGCTCCGCGACGCCGATAGCGTACGCGAGCTGCACTTCTGCTTTGCTCGCCAAACCCGCGGCGACGATATTCTTGGCGATGTAACGCGCCATGTAGCAGGCCGAGCGGTCGACCTTCGAGGGATCCTTGCCGGAGAAAGCTCCGCCGCCGTGTCGGCTATAACCGCCGTATGTATCCACAACGATTTTGCGGCCCGTAAGCCCGGCGTCGCCCATCGGCCCACCGATGACGAACCGGCCCGTGGGATTGATGTGGTACTTGGTCCTGGAATCGAGCATGGACGCGGGAATGATCGGCCGAATGACATGCTCTGTAATGGCATCACGCAAATCGGTGTTCGAGATTCTATCGCTGTGCTGCGTGGAGATGACCACGCAATCGACGCGCGCCGGGCGGCCATCGCGATACTCGATGGTGACCTGAGACTTGCCGTCGGGCCGGAGGAAATCAACTTTACGGGACTTGCGAATTTCGGCGAGGCGCTGCGTGAGGCGGTGGGCGAGCTGGATCGGCATGGGCATCAATTCTTCGGTTTCGTCGCAGGCGAAGCCGAACATCAGGCCCTGGTCGCCCGCGCCGCCGGTGTCTACGCCCATGGCGATATCCGGCGACTGGCGCTTGACGGTGCACATGACGGCGCAAGTGTCGGCGTCATAGCCGTACTTCGCACGATCGTAGCCGACGCCGCGTATGGTGTCTCGCACGAGCGTGTCATAATTGACGTGCGCGCTGGTGGTGATCTCGCCGGCGACCACAGCAACACCCGTTGTGACCAGCGTTTCGCAGGCGACGCGGCCCTTGGGGTCCTGCCTCATCACCTCGTCAAGGACAGCGTCGGAAATCTGGTCGGCAATTTTGTCCGGATGGCCTTCGGTCACGGACTCCGAGGTAAACAAAAAGTTTTTCAAGGTTTCACTCAAAACAAATTCTCCTTATTGATTTGCGGCGCACACAACTGCGCCATCGCGCCTGGCGCCCCAAAGTTACTCTGCTCTTAAACCTCTCAAAGCTATCATCCGTTGCAGTCAGAATCAACCTACTGAATCCAAATACGTTAGAAGTGGGTTGAACTGTCAAATTTGAGGCCTGAATGGGACAAAACTGCCGCTTATGTCCTTGTCTCACGCAGCATCCGCGTCGTCGTCCGGCTGGACGTCGAGCTTGCCTTTGGTCTTTTTGGCCATCAGATAGGACCGGATAAAGGGGTCGAGGTCGCCATCCAGGACTCGATCCACGTCGCCCACTTCGAATTTGGTGCGGTGGTCCTTGATCAGCCGGTAGGGTTGCATCACGTAAGAGCGGAC
Source organism: Candidatus Acidiferrum sp. (assembly GCA_035544995.1). Lineage (GTDB taxonomy): Bacteria > Acidobacteriota > Terriglobia > Acidiferrales > UBA7541 > Acidiferrum. The sequence continues at coordinate 161,453 of DASZZI010000002.1, read as the reverse complement.
TTGGCTGCCGAAGGAGATGTCCAGCTTGCTCTCGTCGAGCTTGTCGGTTTTCGCCTGGCGCTTCTGTATTTCCAGGTCGTAGAGCCGCGAGCGGAGCATCTTCATGGCGAGTTCGCGGTTCTTGTGCTGGCTGCGCTCTGCCTGACACCCCACGACGATGTTGGTCGGGATGTGCGTGATGCGGACAGCAGTCTCCACCTTGTTGACGTTCTGCCCGCCCTTGCCGCCGGATCGAAACGTGTCCACGCGTAAGTCTTCCGGACGAATGTTGATTTCGATGCGGTCATCAACTTCCGGAATCACGAAGACCGACGCAAAGGAAGTGTGGCGCCGCGCCGCCTGGTCGAATGGCGAGATTCGAACGAGACGGTGAACGCCGGTTTCCCCGGTCAGAAGTCCGTACGCGTTTTCACCGGAGAATTGAATGGTGGCTGACTTGATACCAGCTTCTTCACCGGGGGTCTCGTCCAGTACCGCGGCGCTCATGCCTTTGCGCTCCGCCCAGCGGAGATACATGCGTAGGAGAATGGAGGCCCAGTCCTGCGACTCGGTGCCACCCGCGCCAGGTTTGATGGTCATGATGGCGTTAAGGTGATCGTTCTCGCCGGAAAGAAGCGTCTTCGTTTCCAGTTCGGCGACATAATTCTCCGCAGCCGTGAGCTCGCGGTCCAGCTCTTTGAGCAGATCGTTGCGCTGCTCGGCGTTGCTCTCTTCCTGCGTGAGGTTGATGTAGGTCTCGATGTCGCCGGCGAAAGCAGCCAGTTTCTCGTCGGCGTTTACCTGGTCTTCCGCGTGCTTGCGGTCGCGTAAGACGGCCTGCGCGGCTTCCTGATTGCTCCAGAAGTTGGTGCCGGCGACGCGCGCTTCGAGGGATTTCAGGCGCTCGCGCTGCTGCGTCGCGTCAAAGATAGCTCCGCACGAGCGTGATGCGCTGCTTCAGGCCTTCGTATCGGTATTGCAGGTCTTCGAGGATCATTCTTTCTTCCAAAATGTTGACGCTAACAGAATAGCGGAAACAACGACGCAGAGCCAGGCGAACCAATCGCCGAAGCGCGTGTAGAGCGTCAGGTCGGTCCGAAAATCGTACGGGAGATCGGCCGCTGCACGGACATCCGGCGGAAGCGGCGCAAAAATTCGCCCATAGGGATCGACGGAAACCGTAAAGCCGTTATTCGTGGAACGCACGAGCCAGCGGCGATTCTCCACCGCCCGGACGCGGGCCATGCGCAGATGCTGCTCCGGGGCAGCGGAACGCCCGAACCACCCGTCATTCGAAATATTGACGAGCAGCTGCGCGCCGTTGGCCGCGAAACGCCGAACCTCTCCCGCATAGATCGCTTCGTAACAGATAAAAACGCCGAAGGAGTAACCACCCGGGAGACGGCCCACGGTATAGCTCGAGCCTTTGCGAAAGCCGCCCACTTCGTCCGATACGCTGGTGACAACACGGTGGATCAGCGGAAAAGGCTCGTATTCGCCAAAGGGCACCAGATGGACTTTGTCGTAGGAAAAGACCCGCTGCCCCTGCGCGTCGAAAAGAAGCGCGCTGTTGTAAGCAGCGAACTCTGGGCGCCCCGAGGCAACTTCCTGTTTTTTCCACTCGATGACGCCGGCCATGTACGGATGCCCGAAGCGAATCGCGAGACTCGAAGCGCGCCGGACAAATCGAGCGTCCTGAAACGAAAATGGCGCTGGAGCTTCCGGCCAAACCAACAGATCAGGTTTGTGAAGGGAGGGCGCTAGGCTGAGGCGATCGACTTCGTCGAGTTCGCGGGCATGCGCTGCGAACCAATCGGACGGGTACTCGGCCGCTTCGGGAAAATTGAGCTGCACCGCGCGCGCATAGTGACTGGCTTGAGGCTTCGGCACGAACCGCGGGCCGGCAACCATGACCAGCAGAACGGCCGTGGCAGCGGCTACAAGTACGGCCAGGCGCCGGCGCGGATTCGGTTCCGTCGCAGAATCGCTCCAAGCAAGCAGCGCGTTGAACGCTGCAACCCCGAACGAGAGACCGTAGATACCCGTGATCGGTGTCAGTTGAATCAGCGCAAGATTTGCGGATGCGGGATACCCGAGCAAGTTCCACGGAAAGCTGATCTCCGGGAGATGCGCGCGGACAAATTCGAACGATACCCAGAGGAACGGAGCTCCGATACAGGCAACGGTGATGCTGCGCCGTGAGAGCCGATTCACGATCCAGGCAAAACTGCCGATGAGAATGCCCCACGCTGCGGCGATGAGAAACAGCACGCCCCAGCCACCGGCACGCGAGAGGCCGCCGTGCACCGCAAGAACGGTGGCAATCCACGGGACGGAAGTGAATACAAACAATAGGCCGTGAAGAAATCCGCAACCAAACGCGGTTCGCGGGCGCGCCCCGAAAAGAACAACGAGAAGCACGCCGATACACACCCACGAGTAGATGCTGAGATAGAAGCCGGTGTAGGAAAGCGACAGCGCCGCACCGGAGACGCCGCCAATGCCGACACGCAGAGCTGCGGGCGTATCCGTGCCGGGTTGCGGACGAAGATAGGCCAGCCAGCCGCGCGCAGGCATCAGTGTCTTACGATGGCTTTGAAGCCGGCGCCCTCGAGGCCTTTCTTCGCGGCGTCCGCGGCATGCTGATCGGCGTAGGGGCCGACCTGCACGCGATAATACTTGTCCCCCTGCGGCGAAAGGACGAAGGCCGGAAACTTTTTCTTCTGCAGTCTTGTGGCGAGGTCGAGCGCGTCAGCTTCCCTGGTAAGCGCGGCAACTTGGAGCGTATACGTTCCGCCGGGAATGAATGGCGCGTTCAAAATTGTCTTCGACGAAGCGTTCGCAGGCTTTGAAGGTTGGTTATTTTTCGCGACCGCCGTGACAGTCCTCGCGGCCGGCGCGGGCTTCAAGCGGGCTTCGCCCGGCTTGGAATCCCGTGTGTGATAAAACTCCCAATCGGAGCTTGGCGGCGCGGCCGTATCCGAAGTGGGTGTGGAAGAAGCTGTACCCGGCGAGGACTTCACGGCCGGATCGGACTTCGGCGCGGCATCCACTGCGGCCGGCGTTCGCGGCCTCGTGGCGGCGCGAACCTGGCCGTCGTACTGGTTGCGCCCCATAACGTATCCGAGCGTGAAAAAAACGCCCGAGAACAACAGCATCAGGAAAAATAACCCAATGACGTGCCGGCCTTCCAGCACACGCTCCCCAGCGCCTCCCCTTTTTCCCCCGGAAGCCATTCTTATTTTCGCGGTCCCCCGATCGCCTGAACCCAGCTATTAATGATATCGATGGGCAGGGGAAACACAATCGTTGTGTTCTTCTCGACACCTATCTCCGTCAAAGTTTGCAAGTAACGCAGCTGGATCGCGGAGGCCTGTGTTTCGAGGACTTTGGCGGCATCCGCAAGTTTTTGCGAGGCTTCGAATTCGCCTTGCGCGTGAATGACCTTGGCGCGGCGTTCGCGTTCCGCCTCGGCCTGCTTGGCGATGGCACGCTGCATCTGCTCGGGAATATCGACCTGCTTGACCTCGACCTTGGAAACCTTGATGCCCCAGGGCTCGGTGTCCGTATCGAGGATGATTTGCAGCTTGGCATTCACCCTATCGCGCTGCGAGAGAATTTCGTCGAGCTCGAACTGCCCCACGATGCTGCGGAGCGTAGTCTGCGCGAGCTGCGAGGTAGCGTATTGATAGTTCTGCACCTGAGACATCGCTAGATTAGCGTCGACGACGCGAAAGTAACAAACGGCATTCACTTTCACGGAGACGTTATCGCGCGTGATGATGTCCTGGGGCGGTACATCCAGAGTTTCGAGGCGCAGATTGATGCGATAGAGCGTCTCGATCGGCCAAAAAACCAGCCTCAGGCCCGCCCCTTTGGCCTGGGGCAGCAAACGGCCGAGGCGCAGAACCACGCCGCGTTCCCACTCTTTGATGATGTAGAGTGAATTCCAGAACCAGATCAATCCGATACCGATGATCAGCGCGAACCCAACGAAACTGATTTCCATGATTGCCTCCTGAACGTGACCGAATTCTACTTGTTTTCTGCGACAGATGCTTGCGCCGGCTCAACGTGAAGCTTCAAACCCGCCACGCGAAGAACACGCACGGCTGCCCCTTCCGGGACGGACTTCGGGGAGTAGGCCCGCCAGAGCTCGCCGTGGACTCGAATCATTCCCTCCGCGCCGGCAGACAGCCCGGAAACGGCGATCCCTTCTGCGCCGATCATCTCCTCCCTGCCCGTCGTCGTTTTCCAATCGCGAGAGCGGAGAACCAGGCGCATGAGAAAAACGGTAATGACTGCGAAGGGAAGCGTCGCGGCGAGCGCAACCCCGAGGCTGACGCCTCCGGTAGTGAGCGGCGACCGGATAAGGAACATTGCGCCGAGAACCATGGCCACGAATCCGCCGACCGCTAGCACGCCATGACTGGTGAATTTCGCCTCCAAAATAAACAGTGCCAGCGCCAGGAGAATGAGCAGCAGCCCGGCAAAATTCACGGGAAGAATGTGCATGGCATATAGCGCCAGCACCGCGCAAATGCCGCCAATCACCCCGGGCGCGACCATGCCTGGATGCGTAAATTCCGTGTACAGACCCAGAGCCCCGAGGATGAGAAGGACAAAAAAGACATCTGGCTCAACGATGCGCGCAAGAAATTTCTGCCGCGCAGAAAGCTCAAAGGGCACGCGGCTGGGATTGGAAAGCGAAAGCTTAACATGTGTGCCGTCAAACCGTGCGATCGTGCGGCCGTCGAGCTGGTGCAACAGATCTTCCGGCGATGCAGCGAGGAGATCGATCAATTTTCCGTCCAGCGCTTCTTTTTCCGTAAAAGCCCTGGCCTCAGTGACGGCGGTTTCCGCGAGCGCAGGATTGCGCCCGCGCCTTTCCGCGTAGCTGCGGAGAAACGCCGTGGCGTCGTTGGTGATTTTCTTCCGCACTGTTTCATCGATCTGCATCGGGAAACCGCCGGGAGCAAGAATCGGCGAGGCCGCTCCGATGTGCGTGCCGGGGCCCATCGCCGCGATGTCTGCGGAAAGAAGAATGAAGAAGCCGGCGGAAGCGCCACGCGCTCCGGTCGGCGAGACATAGACGGCGACAGGAACCGGTGACGTGAGGATGTGCTGGATGATGTCCTTCATCGAATCGCTCAGGCCTCCAGGCGTGTCCATGGTGATCAGAACGAGTGCGGCGTTGCGCTTCGCGGCATCCGCGAGCCCTTCATCGATGTAGGTGGCCAGGACGGGCTCCACTTCACGGTCGAGCGAGAGTTCGAGTACCAGCGAACCGGCAGAATGCTCGTCGGCGGTCGCCGAGGGGAGAAGAATGATAAACACGCTGGCGCAGAGGACACAGAAAAGTGTGAAAAACGAAAACAAAGATGTGCGCTGCGACGAACCTCTTCGATCGCTCATTGCGCGGCACCTCCCGGCTTGGTGTTCTGCAAATGCTCGAGCAACTGCTTGGCTTCGGAATAATTCGGAGCCAGCTTCAGCGCGCGTTCGGCTTCCGTGCGGGCAAGCTCGGGTTTTTTCTGTTCGAGATAAATCTTCGCGAGCATCGTCCGCACCACCGCGGAATCGCGCGCTTCCAGCGAAGCCTGCAGCTCCCTGACTGCATCATCAAGCTTGGCGTGCCTCCGGTCAATCTCTGCAAGGCCGCGATGCGCCCCGGGGTCGCTGGCATCCACCTTGAGCGCGGCGCGGAACTCGCTTTCGGCGGTATCGAGGCGGCCGGCGGTAAGTTCCTGCCGGCCACGGCGAACGTGTGCCGCGGGAGTTCCGGAAACAGCGTCGGTAGCGGAGGCGCTCGTGGGTGGCTCCAGCGTTTCGACCTCTAGCCGCAAGGCGAGGGCGTCAAGTTCCGTCTTGATGCGCTCCAAGCTTGTAAGCGCGTCGCCCTGGGTATCATTCTGTGTCTTGCCGCGAGCCCTGGTGCGGCCTTCGAGATGAATCGCCGGGACCACCGCATCCTCGCCGAGCGTCTCCTTGGCTGCTTCTCGTTCCTGCTCGGCCTCTTCTTTCTTCCCCGCCTTTTCCAGCGATTGAATCAATAGCGCGCGGTCTTCCGGATTGTCCGGCTCCCGCTGCGATGCTTCGCGGAAATAACCCGCAGCCGTCGCAAAATCGCTGGCGCGTAGCGCGAGCAGACCCAGGTTGAATGGGTAATCATCTTCATCGGGGTCGATCTCGCTTGCGCGGCGAAGATCAGTCTGCGCCAGTGGTGTTTTTCCCTGCCGCTCGCGGGCGATCGCGAGATTATTGAGAATCTCCGGCAATTCCACGCCGGCGACTCCGTTGTTCCGAAGAGTGTCTTGCAGCGCGATGAAAATTTGTTCGGCGCGGTCTGGCTGATTCAACAGCAGACGGCAGACGCCACTGGCAAAAACAGATTCCACATGCCGCTGATGCGAAGTCGGCACGCGTGCGAACCACGGAAGCGCGGAATTGCAGTCGCGCCGTACGTAATAAGCCTGCCCCAGCGCAAAATCTGGATCTGGCCAATCTGGATCAAGCCGCGCGGCTTCCCGCAATTCGCGCAAGCGCGCTTCGTCTTCGGAAGCAAGCAGGCCGCGAATGTAATGTTCGAAGGCATCCAGGCGCAGCGGCCGCTGCGCTTTCGAAAATTCCACGAGGCTGAGTGGATAAGTGTGGTCGTTGGCGGAAAGCAAACGCCAGATGAGCCGAAGATGGAGGTCTATCAGGGAATTGAGTGGACCGCTTTCGCGTACCGGCGCTAGCAATGCCGTGGGGTTGGCCCCCGTGCGGTCGGTCACGACATTGACGCGAAGGATGCGCGATTCGACGGTGAGATTTTTTCCATCGGAAGTAAAAGTGCCGAAGATGACGAAATCGGCATCGAGATCTTCAGCCATGTGCAGCATAGCAGCCCGGCTCAATTTCGCGGAGGCCGGAAGTCCGTAGCGGTCCAGCTCGTTAGCGCGCCCAGCGTGCGAATAAACTTGCTGGCCGGCGGCCGAAAGCCGCTGGATTGTCAGCTCCTCGAGCCCTTCACCGAGCCAATCGAGCCGCGGCGACGCACCTGTATTTTCGAACGGGAGGACAAGATAGATGCCCTGCTGAGTTCCAGCCGGCGCGGCGGCTTGAGAGCTCGTGGAAGGCTGCCGCGCGGCCAGGCTCACGGCACAAGCAGAAATTAAGACACAAAGAAGAGCTCTAAGAGGTCTGCTGAAATCACGCTGCCGCATTCTGCTTTGCATTGTAGCAGAGGCAGCCAGTACACTGAGAAACAACAGCAAATTTCGTTCGACGATTCAACAGCTGTTGAAAAAATTGAAATTACAAATGGCCCCCGCGTAGATCTCTACTCAGGGTTGCGAAGAGTCGGCCGGCTTCGGCGCCAGAATTTCCTCAATGGCTGGGAGCTTCAAAACGGCAGAGAACGCGGGATCGGTCTTCACGTCGGAGAGCGATTTGTAGCCTTCGTCTTTGGCTTTGCGGAGGTAGAGGAGACAACGATCGGTGTTGCCGGCCTGGGCAAAGGATTTCGCGAGCAGGAAGTAGAAGCGGCCGCGGTCGCTAACGGTGCGATCCTGAAGCAGCGAGCCTGTCCTGGAACTGCCGTGCTCGAACAGCTGCGGATCAATGGACAGCGCCTGGCGGAAAGACGCGATAGCTTCCTCGTACTTTTTGTCTGCGAAATAGGCGTAACCCAGATTGCTGTAGAGGACGGCCATGTCACTGCGGATTGCAATCGCTTTATGATACGCCTTGATGGCCTTGCCGTATTTCTTACGCTGGTACCAGATGGTGCCAATGTTGTTCTCAGCGTCGGCATAGAGCGGGTCGGCCTTTACGGCCCGCTCGTAATATTTCAAGGCGGTGCCGAGAGCCGTCTGCTGATGCAAGGCGATCCCGAGCTTATTCAGATAAACGGGGTTGCGTGGCTCCTGGTCGGAAAGCTTCTTGTACACCGCAGCAGCTTCGCGGTATTCCTTGCGAACCATATAGAGATCGGCCATCTTCTCGTCCGAGAGATCTGGGCGAACGACGATAACGGGCCCCGTTTCCGCCTGAGTCGGCGATTGCATGCTGTGAGGAGCAAACGAAGATTCACGTCTTTCGTCGGTAGTCTGACCAAGGGAGGAAACGGCGAGGGTCAAGAGAAAAATACCAGCTAAAACCGCCACACGAGCCTGCTTCATGGCGAGTCACCCTTCTCCGGCTTCGGCTTAACCTTGTCGGAGTCCTTCTTCTTACCTCCAAAGATACCAAAAATCTTTTGTAAAGGGTTCTTTTTCTTGTCGGCCGTCTGCCCGGCGGGATCCGCGGACTGTTGGCCGCCAGGACCAGGCTGCTGATCCTGGGAAGCGGCCGGCAGAGGCTGGCCGTCAGGGCCGGTCTGTGGCTGCTTGGGATCGCCACCACCGAACACGTGCGAGAGCCAGGAACCGGTTGAGGAAAGAAGACCGTGGCCACCGTGGAGCTCGCAGTATTGCGTTGGAGCCGAGCCCGCCACATAGACCTCTTCGCGAGTGGTAGGACAGTTGGCCGTGGCCAGCTCGAGAGTTTCCGGGTCGATGAGGACAGACTGTACTCCCTCGGGCATCGTGAACTCTTTAACGTCGCGGTAGGTAGGCAGCGCCGTTGCGCGAATCATGAAGTCGGCCCAGATGGGCGCGGCGGCCGCGCCACCAGCTAGCCCGAGATCGCGATTGTCGTCGAAGCCGATCCAGATAACGCAAAGGAGATTGGAAGTGAAACCCGCGAACCAGCCGTCACGCGAAGTGCCGGTTTTTCCCGCTGCGGGAAGAGTGAAACCCCGGGCACGAACACCTGCGCCCGTGCCCCGATTGAGCACATCCATCAGGACACTGTCGACAAGGAACGCGACTCGCCGATCGAGCGCGGTGCGAGTTTGCGGTGTGAACTTCTCCAGCATTGTGCCGTCGGCGCCCACAACGCTGTGGAGAAATTCGGGCTCGGCTCGGGTGCCAATTGTCGCAAAAGCTGTGTAACCCGCGGCCACATCGACCGGCGTCATTTCATAGGCGCCCAAAGCGACTGCGGGAGTCGCCCTGATGTTTGTGCCCAGACCCATCTGACGGGCGATTTGCACCACGCGGCCATATCCGATGAGCTCGGCCACTTTCACGGTGGCTACGTTCAGCGAATTGGTCAACGCGTCACGCGCGCTGACTTTGCCCATGAATTTTTCGCCATAATTGTTGGGCGTGTATTCCGTGCCGTCATACTCGAAGGTCGTGGGCTCGTCATCGATGGTTGTTGCGGGAGTGATGACCGGCTGAACGCCGTCGACGGCGTTATCGAAGGCTGCCGCATACACGAAAGGTTTGAAGACAGAGCCGGGCTGGCGGTGTGCCAGGGCGTGATTGAGCTGGCTCTGCCCGTAGTCGCGGCCGCCGATGACCGCTTTGATTTCTCCCGTGCGCGGATCAAGTGCCACGAGCGCAACCTGGGCTTGCGGAATCGCTTCGTTGCTTCCCTTTTTGGCCAGCGCGCGGCGCCATTTCTCATATCTCTTGGCGAGAAGCAGGTCGACATTCTTCATCCCCGCATCAACCGCCGCGGCGGCAGCGCGCTGCAGAGCTGGATCTAAAGTAGTATAAACGCGGAAATTCTGGCTCAGCAGTTCCGCCTCCGAATACTTGTCGAGGAGATGATCTTTGACCATGTCCACGAAGTAGGGCGCTTCGCCGCCGGTGACGGAGGTGCGGACGATCTTCAGCGGGGTGCGCTTGGCATCCTGCACATCCTCTTCGGCAATGAACTTATTTTCGAGCATCTGCGCGAGGACGCGGTCGCGCGCTTGCACGCCGCGTTCAGGCCGCCGGTCCGCCGAAGAATAGTAATTCGGCGCGCGAATCAAGCCGGCCAGGAACGCGCATTCGGGAAGCGACAATTGCCGCAAATCTTTTCCAAAATAGGCGACGCTGGCCTCGGAAAATCCGCGAATCCCAAAGCTGCCGCGATTGCCGAGATAAACTTCGTTGGCATACAGCTCGAAAATTTGCTGCTTGGAAAAACGCTGCTCCAGCTCGAAAGAAACCATCGCTTCCGCGGCCTTGCGGCGCACGGTGCGCTCATTGGATAGAAAAAAAGTCCGCGCTACCTGCATGGTGATGGTGCTGGCGCCCTGGTAGTGCGAACTGTGCCGGATATCGGCCCACGCTGCGCCGGCAATGCGGATGAAATCAAACCCCGGATGCTCGAAGAAGCGCTTGTCTTCCGCGGAAAGAATGGCGTGAACCAGCGCGGGCGGCAAATCGTCGTAGCGTACGGGCCGCCTCTTTTCGCGTGCACTGTCGAAAAGATTGGTGATGAGCTCCGGCTCGATTTCCGCGGCCCCGAGTTCTGCGCCGCCGGAAATCGGCCGGATCGAGCGGATGTTCTTGCCCGTAAATTGAACGGCGAGCGCGTTGGAGCTGGCAAAGTAAGAAAGCTTGGAAGGCCGAATGTCGACGGCGTTGCCTCGGACCGTGAACTGGCCGAGCGCGCCGTCGTCATTTTGCGCCCGGTATCCCACGCGGGTGAGATATGTGGTGAGGTCGTCGGGACCCCAGGCTTGGCCTGGGGAGATGTGCTCGGGAGCGGAGAAGATCTGCGTCGTATTCTGGAGGACGTTGCCGGAGAGGCGCGCGTCGATCAAGCGCGAATACTTGATGTAATACCAGGCGAAAACGGCGGCCGCGGTGAAGAAGCAGGCGAAAACGGTTCCGAGAACCGTCAGGCCGTATTTGGAGGTCCAGAAACCTTTTTGGATGCGGATGCGCAAGCACGGCTCCCGAGGGCTAAGCTCCCATTGTCTCGCAAGACGCTGCACTAGCAAAGGCGGCATCCGTTCACCAGCGGTTGCCAAGAAGAATTGCGAATAATTCCCCGCAAGGATTCCCGATCGACCGGCACGCACCAAGCGAAGCCACCAGCCTACATGATGGACTTGTTCTCGCTCGATGGAGTGAAGTGAAAGTCCATGTGATAGAAAAGCAGGTCGACAGGAACCGTATAGTCCACCGAAATTCTCACAACGGATTGAGAGCTGGAGACTTTGATGTCCTCGCGCCTCGCGGGGATTTCCAGGGTTTGCATCTCCTTATAGATCGTGTCCCGGATCTGCTCTTCGGAATAACGATTCACGACAGCGAAGCGCGCCGTTTCCTGCATCTTGTCCGAAAGCTGATAGTTTTGAATGTAGACCGGCACAATCTTGAAAGCCGAGTAAACAACGAGGACCAGGATAAGGGTGTAAAAGATGGCCTTGGGCTTGCCCTCCCCCCGTTCCACGCGGCGGGTCGCTGACAAGCGGGGTGCGCGATCGTGGTCGAGCAACACGAGTTTCCTCTCTAGGCGACGCCCCGGCCGCCTCTCAAGGGCGGCGCGGTATCAATCTGCCGTATTTCTTGACGCTAGCATTCCGGACAGGGGGTGTCGAGAAGCACACGCCCAGAGTGTTCCCGGTAAGCAACGGGCTATGAGAAACCGGCTCAAAAATAGGCTTTCAGGAGGGCATGGCTTTAGCTCCCGAGGTTGCCAGGCGGGGGGTCAGTACGCCCGCGCAAAAATAGCGCGGGCGGTGGCGGGTTGGCCGCAGGCGACGCAAGTGCCGGAACCGCCCTCCTGTTCAAGCGGAATACAGCGCATGGTGGCGCGTGTTTCGTCTTTGATTTTTGCTTCGCAGTCGGCGCTGCCACACCAGAAGGAACAGGCGAATCCGGTTTCGACGGCTTTCTTCAAGTCGTCGTAGCTCTTGGCGTCGTAGGTGTTGGCTTTGCGGAACGCCAGCGCCTTGTCATGCAGCGATTGCTGGATATCGACGAGCAGGCGCTCGATGGTTTGCGGCAGATCGGCGAGCAGAGCGCTGATTTTGCCCTCCCTGCCGGGACGGTCGCGACGCGCGAGGACAGCCGATTGCTTGGCAACGTCCTTGGGTCCAAGCTCAACGCGCAATGGCACGCCGCGCATCTCCCAATCATTGAACTTCCAACCGGGGCTGGAGCCTTCACGCTCGTCGAGTGTCACGCGGACGTTGGCTTTCGCGAGCTCGGCCTTGACCTTGCGCGCAGTGTCTAGGACTGTCGTCTTCTCTTCGTCGTTCTTGAAGATGGGAACGATGACGACTTGATACGGCGCGAGCTTGGGGGGCAGGACGAGACCCTGGTCGTCGCCATGCACCATGATGATGGCGCCGATGATGCGCGTGGACAGGCCCCAGGAAGTGGTCCAGCAGTGCTGCAATTGGCCGTTCCGGTCGAGATATTTGACCTCAAAGGCCTGTGCGAAGTTCTGTCCCAGGAAATGCGAAGTACCGGACTGAAGCGCCTTCCCGTCCCCCATCATGGCTTCGATGGAGTAAGTAACGTCGGCGCCGGCAAATTTTTCCGCGTCTGATTTTTTCCCTGGGATAACGGGTATGGCAGCATCATTCACGGCGAAGTCCGCGTAGATGTCCAGCATCTGGAGGGTTTCCGCTTCAGCTTCTTCGCGGGTAGCGTGGGCGGTGTGGCCTTCCTGCCAGTAGAACTCAAGCGTGCGGAGAAAGAGTTTGGTGCGCAGCTCCCAGCGGATGACGCTGTTCCACTGATTCATCAGCACGGGCAGGTCGCGGTAGGACTGAATCCACTTGGACCACATATGCCCGACAATGGTTTCTGAAGTGGGCCGAATGACCAGAGGCTCGGCGAGCTCCTCTCCGCCGCCGATGGTGACGACAGCAAGCTCGGGCGAAAAACCTTCGACGTGGTGCTTCTCCTTGTCGATGAAGCTGCGGGGGATGAGCAGCGGAAACGCAACATTCTGGTGGCCCGTGGCCTTGAAGCGGCGGTCGAGTGCCTGCTGGATGTTTTCCCACAGCGCCCAGCCGTAAGGGCGCACGATCATGCACCCGCGCACGGGCGCGTAATCGGCAAGCTGCGCCTTCAGAACGAGTTGGTTGTACCACTCGGAGAAATCTGCGGCACGGGTCGGTAGTTTGTCTTCAGCCATGCGGCGCTTGGTCCGTTCTCCTCAGTCCAGAAAAAACGTGCAGTGTAAACGGTAAAGCGTATCGGAGGCGCGGAACAGTGTCAACGAAACGCGGTTGGCGGGGTGGACGCTCTTGAACCCGATTGGGTACAATCGCGCACCGTGGAAATCGTCGCCTGTAACCTGTGCGGTTCCAGCCGGCACACTCCCGTCTATGAAATGCCCGACCGGCGTTTCTTCCCCGAAGAAATTTTTGCGATTGTAGAATGTGACGGATGCGGCTTGGGTTTCGTGAACCCGCGGCCTTCCATCTTAGAAATTCAAAAATATTACCCGCCCGAATACTTTCAGCAGCCCGCTACAAAGTGCCACCAACACTATCTGCGGCGGCGATTCGCAGAAGAAGCAAAGTATCTGCGCGAGATGGAAGACGGCGCAGGTCCGCGCCGGTTATTGGACGTAGGATGCGCGAATGGAGATTTCCCCCGCTTCATGGCGGCGCGCGGATGGACCGTCGAAGGGGTTGAGATTTCGGAGTCGTCGCAGCGCATACAGGATTTCAGAGTGCATACCCAGGAGTTCCAGGATATTGCGGTGAACGAGCCCACGTATGATGCGATTACCGCTTGGGCGGTACTCGAGCATGTGCATGATCCGATGGCTTACTTTCACAAGTCCGCGCAGGTCATCAAGAAAGGAGGCTTATTTGTTTTTCTGGTGACCAATTTCGAGAGTGTGACTTCCAGGCATCTCTTCTGCGAGGACATACCACGGCATTTGTATTTCTTCCCTCGAAAGACAATCCGCCAATACCTGGACGCCACCGGCTTCGCGCTGGAGAGGGAAGATAACGGCCGGAGCATTTACAAGTTGGCTCCGATGAATTGGCTGGCCTTCATGGCGCGAACGCGCCTCAAGAGGCAGAAGTTCTCCTTCCAGGACGTACCGCTCACGCACAGGGAATTTCGCGCGCGCCACAATCTGAAGCGCGGCGTGCGGGCTTCGCTGAAATATGCGGCTTACTCCCCGGCATCCGTGATCGACCGAATGCTTTGGCCTGCAATCGAAACCGCGCAAATTCTGCGGAAAACCTATGGCATCAGCACGTATGTGGCAAGGAAGCTGTGATGATTTTCAAGCCTTCGCGGAAATTGCCGGCCTACGCTTGTGCCAGTCCGTTGCCTGCTCGTAGGCGGCGGCCGCTCGATAGACCGTCGCTTCGTCGAAGTGCCGCCCCATAATTTGCAGGCCGAGCGGCAGGCCAGCGGCTGAAAATCCACAAGGCAACGCCAGCGCCGGGACGCCGGCAAGATTCCCCGGAGAAGGCATGCGCCAGAGAATTTCCCAGAGCGTGATGTTGCCCGCGGGCACTTCCCTCATGGGTATCCGGTCGGCCAGCACATCTTCCAGAATCGGATTGGCCTCGACGCCTGTCGACGGCGCGAAGATCACATCCACTTGTTCGTAGGCCTTCTCGAAATCCCGGATGATGTAGCGTCTTACGCGCTGCGCCTGAATGTAGTCCGCCGCGCTGACGTATCGCGCCGCGTCCCACTGCGCCTTGTTCGTGTCCGTATACAGATTAAACTTCCCTTGCCGAATATATTTCTGGTGGTACGCGAGCGGTTCGCCAAAAATTATGGCCATCTCTGCCCCGACCGCATATTTCAGGTGCGGCAAATCAATTTCGGCCACCGTTGCTCCCTGCTGTTCCAGCGTCTTTGCCGCTTCTCGTACCGCGTCCGCCACGTCGCGCGTGGAGTATTCCAGGAAATAATTCTTCGGCAGGCCGATGCGCAAACCCTTCACTCCCGCGCGCAACCCTTTGCGGTAATCCTGCACGGGTTTATCGGAGCACATGCGGTCCGCCGGGTCGGCGCCCGCAATCACCCCGAGCAAGAGTGCGTTGTCCTCAACCGACTTGGTCATCGGGCCGGCGTTGTCGAGCGACCAAGCCAGCGGCGTTACGCCGTAGCGGCTGACACGCCCGTACGTCGGCTTCATGCCCACGATGCCACAATAACCCGCCGGTAGCCGTATCGAGCCGCCCGTGTCGGTCCCCAGCGCAGCCGCGCAAAACGAAGCGCAGACCGCCGCGCCAGATCCACTGCTCGAGCCAGAGACCGAACGCTCCAGGTTCCAGGGATTGCGCGTGGGGTGCTGTCCGGTAAGAGGATTCACGTCGTCGCCAAACGCAAACTCCGACATGGTCAGCTTGCCGAGAAGAATGCAGCCGGCTTTCTTGAGTCGCGCAACTACGGTCGCGTCATAGTGGGTAACGTTGTCTTTCAGGATCTTCGACCCGCACGTGGTGCGATGCCCGTCCGTTGCGAAAATGTCTTTCACCGCGATCGGAATTCCGTGAAGCGGGCCACGGTAATCCCCGGTGGCTATCTCCTTTTCCATCTGGCGGGCGTGCGTTAATGCTTCATCCCAAAGCACGGTGATGAATGCGTTGACAGCGGGGTTCAGCGAATCGATGCGATCCAGATACGCTCGCGTCAACTCGACCGGGGAGAGGCGCTTAGCCCTCAGCAAGGGGCCCGCCTCGGCAATCGTCATAAAGCATGGATTATCAGCCGGCATGCGCTCTCCGATCACTTTCTACAGCCGGAACAACGTCAGGGGTTCTTCTTCGTCGGGATCGAATTCGCGGAGCGATTCCAGTTGCTTCAAAGTGAATTCGAGCATTAGCTTCATCCCGCGCACCCGCTCAGGACTCAAGCGTTCACCGGAAAGCGCCGATGCGCCAATCAGGTTCTCGTCCGATAGGGTTTCGGGCACTACCTTCGTGCCGGAACACCCCGCTATCAGGGCGCTGGCCGCACCGAGCGCGGCGCTCTGCGTAAGCAATTGACGGCGACTCAGGCGCGACTTCGCGTCGCGCGTTCCTCTGGGTCCCGGCTTGTGTGAACTGGCCATTGGCGTCTCCTTTGCGAGGTTGCGCGAGAATAGGGGTGTTGGATACTCGGTCCGTGCATTTCGTCGAAAGTGATTTGCGGCGAGCATCTTAGGCTGCACGTGTAGTCAAGTCAATACGCTCGATCGGGCGCTCGATCGGGCGCATGAGTAGTTCGCTGCCGGAGACGGCTAGAGGGCAGGGGTGGCCTGAGCGAGTGCGATGTTGACAGCGAGCGAGATAGTTGGTGAAGCTGGAGTTCGTCGTTGTTGAGTTCATGATTTCCTCGTTGAGGGGGTGGTACACCCCCGTTGCGATGGAAAGAGTGCGTAACAGAATGAAAAGAAAGGTGATGGCGTTGCGCCGTTGCGCAAAAGAGTGCGCAAGAGTTTGAAAACTAAGGGGATAGATAGAGAGAGCGTTGAAAGGTTGGAACGTCGGAACGTTGATGCCAGAAGGGAGCTGGTTAACAATAACACCCCCCCCCCCCACCCCTATGTTTTTCATAAGTGTTCATTCTAAAGAGGGTTAAAGTCCTTTGTTTTGCTACACTTTTGCAAGTGTTCCTTCTAAAAGACTTAGGTGGAAACAGAAGATAGTGAGGAAGTGGACGAAGGACGGCGGCGGTGGTGAGAAAAGAGAAAAGCAGGCGAGGATGGTGGCTGAGTTTCAAAGAGAATGTTACCATAACAGTACCGTCCCTGTCAAGGAATATTTGGAAGTGATTGAGAAGATGGGGGATAGGGGGGCAGGTCGAGAAAATCGAAGAGTGAAAATGGAAAATGGAAATTAGGGAGAGAGGGAGACTGGGGGCCGAGAAAGGCTAACAACGTCACCCTTGGAAATCACAAGGGATGCGGCACCCGGCGACGACAATGACTTGGTGAACTGAGCTGCCAGCTAAGCCCAACGGCTGCTATGCTTAGAGCATGGATGGCAACAGCACACTACTATTTGGAGTGCTCGGAGCTATTGCAATCGTCATCGTGCTTCTGTCAGTTCGTAGGAGACGGGAGGCCATCCGCAACTATCTCAGGCACATAGCGATCTCGATTGCCGTCTATCTTATCGTTATTGTTATCGCAGTGGAGAAAGGCTTGACTGGCCTTGCGCCGATAGTTTGGGGCCTTGTGAGCGCGTTGGCTGCTCAGGCACTCTTCCCTCAGAAAAGACGAACGCGATACGTTCGAAAACATGAAAGGAAGAAAGCCATTGCCGAGTTCGAGAGACGTACAGGCCAAAAGTTTAACAAGCGGATCCATGAGCTTGACCACGAGGTTCCGTTTTCAAGGGGCGGTAACAGCACGGCAGACAATCTGCGGGTGCTTGAAAAGGATCTAAACCGCCTTAAGGGTGCAAAGTCTCCATGGTGGGATATTCTTGGACGGTGATTGTATGAGTGGCGGCTTCTCTCAGGTGACCAGCCCGCCGCCGCAGTTTGAGCGGCTCCTCGCGCCCGCGAGAGTCTAGCACGGCGACAGCTAGATTGAACGTATTGCGGATGCGGTATATATTGGGGCTACTATGACAGACACAATGGTTGACAGGCTCCGTTTCGCCTGGAAGCAGGACAACGAAGAATTTCGAAAGTGGCACGTCCAAATGCAAGGCGATGGTGCGCTGATGCAGGAACTCGTAGAGTTGGCAGACCAGAAACGGGTGAGTATAACGACCTACAGCAAAGCCTCGCATGGGGAGGTCGGGTCTTCAGCGTTTCCGACGATGTATGATTTTTTCCACAACCCGGATGATGGCAACCACGTTCGCGTCAAGCCGCTCGAAAGTTTTTAGGTCTTTCTCCCCCGCTTCCCCGGCCCGCACGAAGCCGAGGTAGCTCAGCGGTAGAGCAGACGATTCGTAAGCTCTGTGTGGGGGGTTCGAATCCCTCCAGCCCCGCCAGCGAACAAGCATCTCGCATAGGTGTCCAGCAATGAGTTCCGCACCAGCACAACCGACGAAATCAAATTTGCCTGAGGAGCCTGCTCCCCCGAAAGCTACACTCGGCCAGTTCATCGAAGACAACTCGAAACTAGTCACAAGCATAGCTGCGTTCATCGCTCTAACGGCATTTTCATCTCAACTGGAGAACAACGACCTCAAGCCCCTCTTTCCTGCTTTAACATTCTTGGCCGCTGCCCTGCTTAGTCTTGAGCTTCTCACCAAGTTACCGGCCCCGCCCCACCACTGGCGGCTTGAAGCTTTCTCACGTGTCTTCGCACTTCTGGTCATGCTGATGGGCTGGTATTGGTTCTTGACGTTTCCAGGGTTGTGGATTCCGCTACTCTTGAACTTCGTGCAGATAGTCTTGTTGTTCGCGCTTGCTGGTCTACTCACGTATCTTTTCACAAAGGCAATTAAACTCGTCACCGCCAAACTATTTAAGCCTGAGATAGGGGCCGATGTGATGCGTCGGGTCTCACAAATGGCGTTTCTTCTTTGTACGGCTCTTGTTTTTGTGGGATTACTCTGGATATCCAGAAAGCTAGCTAACCATCCGATTAGAATACATATTCCAGTGGCGTCCAAAAACACAGATGTGAAATGACTGCCTTCATGCGCTGGCGTACGGTACCAGAGTTGGTACGAGAGGGCTGATTAGATGGTGGCGCCAGCGTGCTCGAAGATCATGGGACCGGCTGCATAGAAGTGACGGGGTGTAACTCGTTCCATCCGTGGTGCGCGTCGTAGACATACGCACCCCAGACCAGATAGCGCTGGCCGATCTGCGGTTCAAAATAAGGACCGCCGTATGGCTTGCAGGGTTCTACGGCGTCTGGCTGCGTTACCCTGTTCTGGCATATCGCTTCGAGGACCAGGTCGCCTTGCTGACTTGAGATGTTCTTCTCGTTAAGGAGCGATGCAAACTGCTGGTCCAGGCGAAACCGGATGTGGAAGTCGCCGTCCGCTTCATTGCGGACCTCGTCCACGGCGCCGGTCACGGAAATGCACGGTTCCAAGATTTGGAGCCGGCCGGGATTGTAGACGTATTCCCAGAGGCTTGGATCGCACTGTGTAGCAATTGTTTGTGGAGACTCTACATCTTGGGAACCTTGCGGAGGGTGCGACAACCTATAACCCAGGAATGCGCAGCCCCCGACAACTAGAAATATTACGATCGCTCTAACTCGTTTCATAGTTGGGAAAAACAGAGTCTAGCGGGCGGTGGGGCAGGCGTAAAGTGCTAATAGGAATTAGGGTGGCCGTCGATAGGAGCGAGGGCCACCCGGAGGAAGGCGAACGCGGCCAGGAACTTTACACGTCACCCACTCGCCAGCTCACCCAATCATCTCGGTTAGCCGACAAAAGGATTCCAGAAGGGTGCAGACACGGACTGAGTTACCGATGTCATTCCAGCAAGCTAGAAAAGGTAGGCGACTGCCAAGCGGCCGGCCTGAGACCTGAAGGCTCCAGTGTTCTGGGCGAGATGAAAATAAAAGTAATCTCCGCTGAGCTCCCAATTCTCGAGTTTCACGCGATTCCGGAACGCGAGTTCCCAGGCACTTTGATAAGGTCCACCGGAGATCGATTCCGCGCCCGCACCGCCGACATATTCCGCGTGAAAGACTTTGCCGACGCGAAATCTGAGGCCTGTCCGCGCCAAGTGGCTACGGTAGTCGCTGGGATTGAAATAGCCGTGGAGCAGACTCTGGTCAAAGGCGAGATAATTGAAACGATATCCTGCGCCCACCGAAAAACGCGAACTGCCGATCCAGCGCAGAAGTTCCGTTTCCATTCTCTGGTTACGGTTGGAATCCGAATAGTGCTCGCGGGACCAGGAGGCATTGAACCACCAGGCTCGCGGATACCACTCCAGCCGTGTATGCCAGCCTTGTGCGAGCAGGTCAAACTGGGCAGAATCATAAGTCGGGGAGATAGGTCTCCGGCCAAATCCACTCGTGATCCAGAGGCGTTTAAGCGGATGCAATTCCAGCTCGCCGCGATAGAGAGGCCGGGTACTTCCATCCGCAAAGCGCACGGCTCCGCCGGTGCCACCCAATGCAAGGGAATGCGTCAAGCGCATCCGCATCTCGTCGGTGCCCCAGAGGACGCTCGCTTTGGGTCCGCCAGTTAGCCAAAGTGATCGCTCCTCAATACGCAAGCGTGTAGAAAGTCCCCCGATGATTTGGTGCTCGAACTGTTGGGTGGACCGCCAGGAACAATTCCCGGCAGAATCCGAAAAGTATGCGCTGCTACCTTGAACTTGCGCACGTCGGGTTTGCGCAGCGGGGTTGGGCTCCCCGCTCTGTGGTTCCGATGCGGGCTTGTTAGCAGCTTCGTTATTCAATTGCTGACGGTACTGTTGAAGTCGTTTACTCTCGGGGTGGTGCGTGAGGGCCAGGGCGCAGGCGCGTCGCGCTTCCTCCATGCGTTTTTCGTGAATCAAGTTTCGAACGAGCCCTATCGATGCCGCTTCATCCTCCGGATGGGAGGTGAGCAATTCCCGATAGACCCGATCTGAGGTCTCGTAGTCACGGTGATAACCAGCGGCGCGGGCCAATTCCAATTTGGCCATGCGATTAGAAGGATCTTCGCGCAGGACTTCCTGGAATAAGTGAATCGCTTGCGCGTCCCGGCGGTCGTAGAGATAAGCCCGGCCCAATTCCAACTTAAGATCCTGATCGGCGGGATACTGCTTCGTACCATCTTCCAGTAGATGAATCGCTTCAACATAGTGCTGCTGCCGTAAGGCCGCTCGCCCAGCTTCCAAGATCTGTTCCGTGGATTGTTTCGTCTGGCCATTCGCGGCGATAGCCAAATACAGAGGCACCCACAAAAGCCCGATCCGTCTGCAAACCGCGCGCATTCCCCGCTCCTCGCCTTCCACAAAGTATAATCACTGGCACCACCCAGTTGTCAGACAGGATCACGCCGATGTGGCGAAAAAGACAGCAATCACGCCAAATAAGAATTTGTTTGCGGGCATAACAAAAGCAGGGAACGGGATACGGCGTGCCGGCATGGAAGGCTAATTCGTCATTCCGGCTTCGACGTGTCCAACGCTCCCTGTCAATACTGTTCGTCCACCAGGTCACTAGAACCCAATTGGCCGCCGCGGGCAGACCGCGCAAGCGACTTGGGCCACTTCTTAAAGGCTCGGAGGAGGCACCTCGGCGTCTTCGTGCTGGTCCTGTTGCTGGTCCTCCACGCGATCCTCATTTAAGTCGCCGTCATGGAACTGACCATCGTTGTGCGCACCGTTCAATTCCTGGACTTCGCTTTGGTTCCCCTGCTCCTGGTTCAGCCCTTCCTGCTTATCCATGTCGCGGTCGTCATTCCGCTCGTCGTTTGGACCTTCCTGCAGGTTGTCGTCCGGCCCATCTTGCCGGTCGTCATTGATATCCTGTTTCCCGTCTTTCTTATCGTCGTGGTTATTCTGGTCGCCTTGTTGCTGCCCCTGTTGCTGGAGGGCCATCAGGGGATGCGCAGAAACAGGCCGGGGCAGGCCCACGAACAAGATGAGTGCAAGAGCGCTGACGAAAATCACAATTTTCCTGTCGAACTTAGCCATCGATTTCTCTCCTGGAAATCTGCTCCAAGCTCTCTAGGAACTGGGTGGCTGGAAGAGATGCAGCTTGGATCCCAAAAAATACAGCTCTCAGCTTTATACTTCGTGACCGCGAAGCCGGCAATAGGACTTTGGTACCATTCGCGCTTGCCGTCGTCGTGCAAGTACTTGACATCGCTGAGGTTGCGCCGATTCGGTAACGCCACGGAAGGAGAACAAAAGCTTTACGAGATATTTGGGTGGCTGTTCCGAAGTCTGTTTCACAATGTGACCAACAGCGTCGGTGACCGCGGCCTGGAACTTTACACGTCTCTCGCTCGTCCGCTCACCCAATCATCTCCGTCCTCGTAACATCGCGCGGCTGATCGAGCAGCGCATCCACCCGTTCGAGAAATCGTACCGTGTGCGGCAATCCCGCGTGCTCTTGGAATGCCGCTTCGTCCACCCAGCGCGAATGAATGTAAAAGAGCCGCCGGTCCCGCGTGGACCGGAACGTTTGAAAACTCAGGCAGCCAGCCTCCTCCCGCGAAGGCCCTGTCACCTCGCGCAATGCCTCCTCCACGGCACTCTCCTGCACCTCACGCGCATGCAACCGCACAAAGACGTATTGCTCCACGCTCCCTCCATCCCCCGGGCCGAATCTCCCGCACCCCCCGCGATCTTCGCCTACCGGCGCCGAAGCACAACAGCCAATTTGCCTTCGGTTTTTCCCTCCCTCCGCTTGTACTCCGGAAGTCGGGCGGGTGGAGCACCCTCAACGCGCTGAGCCGATTCTGAATTTATCTTTTTCTGGCGGTGGGGAGAGGCTCCGCACGGGCAGGAAGAGAAAGAGAGATTTCTCTCATTCGTTCGAAATGACGGGCGTAGGAGTAGGGAGATGTTTCCAGCGACCCTGCCCGTGCTTAAGTCCAGCCACGATCCCTTCCGACAGGAGTCGGAATCGAGGATCGACTCCCTTCGAAGCTCAGGGTAAACGGGGCAAGCAGGGTACTGAGGGACACCCACGACCCTCCCCTCGCATACGTCTAGGCCACCCGCCTGGGGGATCATGCGCCCGGCTATTTGGCGCATGAGGTTTCTACACCCCGGTCATCAGCGCCGCCTGGGTCTCCTTACCATTCGAACCCCGCCCCGTTTCGTCTTTGACGGTAATCTATTTACCATTATTACCATTACCATCATGGTGGTTCAGTTCCGCCTGACACCTTGTGAAAATCTCCGTGATGATGCAACTTTCCTCAGCCGCCGGCATCCAACGCGGCATAGCTTAGGTGTGTCGGCCCAACAATCAATCCAATGGAGGTCACCCAGCCATGGTGTATTCCTATCGTAATTCCCCCAGGCTCATTCCCGGGTTCTTGCTCGTTGTGTTCCTGGGACTCTTTTCGTCGTTGCCCACGGTAGCCCAACAGCGCTACCACCGCGTAAACCTCGTTTCCGACATTCCCGGAGTGGCGCTTCGTGTGGACCCCAACCTAATCAATCCATGGGGGATCGCATTCAGCCCCACAGGTCCCGTCTGGATTGCAGACAATAATGCCGGCGTTTCAACGCTCTACGATGGAAAAGGCGAGCCTTTTCCCGCCGGATCGCCGCTGGTCGTCACAATTCCTCCTCCCACTGGTGGCAGTCCCCCCGCGGCCCCTACGGGAATTGTCTTCAACCCCACGCTCGCGAGCGCGTCGCCCGGCTTCGTTGTATCCGCCAACGGCACTTCCGGCCCCAGCGTATTCATTTTTGCCACCGAGGACGGAACGATCAGCGGATGGAGCCCAGGAGTGGATGTTGCCAATGCGATCCTGGCCGTGAATAACTCTGTAAACCCTGATCCCGCAGATGGGGCGGTCTACAAAGGGCTCGCGATTGCCACTCGGGGCGGGGCCACCTTCATCTATGCGACGAACTTCCGCGCCGGCTTCGTCGAGATGTACGACTCAAACTTCACCAAGGTGAAGAGCTTCACGGGACCCAACATCCCTGCCGGGTTTGCACCGTTTGGAATCCAGACGATCAATGGCCATCTGTATGTGACGTTTGCGAAACAAAATGAGGTCCGGCACGACGATCTCGCCGGACCGGGACGCGGCGTCGTCGATGTCTTCGACACCGATGGCAGCTTCGACCGCGAATTCGCCTCGGGCGGGTCGCTCAATTCGCCATGGGGTCTCGCGTTGGCGCCAGCAGCTGGCTTCGGCAAATTCAGCGACACCCTGCTCATCGGCAACTTCGGTGACGGGCGCATCAATGCCTTCGAAGACGAAACCCGGGGGTTCCTGGGTCAATTGCAGGATGAACTCGGGACGCCTTTGGCGATCAACGGCCTCTGGGGATTGAAGTTCGGCAATGGCGGTCTAGCGGGAAAGAAGACCAGGCTCCTCTTTACCGCGGGAATCGCCGACGAAAAGCATGGCCTCTTCGGTGTGATCCGGCCGGCTCGCAAAGACGATCCGGAGGACGACGAGGAGTAGCCTCTATCTTGATTTGTCAAACCTCTGCGGGATCTGACGTGAAGTATGTGCCCCCCGCCCCAAAAAGGTAGAGATCGTTCGCAGGAACCCACTCGTCCCGACCGGGTCCCGACCGGATGGGGACAAGTCGGGGTAAACTCCAGCGGCGAGCGGGGCACCCGGGTGGGGCGAACTAAGAGCAAGAAAGTAAAGACATAACACACCGGCAAGGTCCCGGAGAGGCTCCCGACCGAGTCGGGACAGGTAGGGGCGGGCGCCGGGCAGTCTTCCAGAACCGCTCGTGCCCGAGTACGCCTCGATCCGAGCACAATCGCCAAAGTGACAAGGTGACCCACATCTCCGGTTAGACGACTATGCGGCCAAGTGGAGCTGTAGCGGTAAAGGCTGCCGCGTTTTTCACTACCTATTTGCGTTGGCGACAGGCGGATTGTCTCATACTGCTCACGAGGCCAAGTTGCCATGCGTCGCGTACAGTTCATCGAACTCCATGAACAACCGTGGTTCCCGTCATCTCTTCGACATGAAATTACGGATGCGCTTCAGTTCGGGCTAAGTCTCTCAAACGCTTACGCGCCCATCGCCCCGCTACTTTTAAGCGTACTTGACTCTACACGGAGCCGATCGATTGTTGACATGTGTTCAGGCGGCGGTGGACCCTGGTTAGACCTCTCTCGAAAGCTCCAACCAGATGCACAGGTCTTTCACATTTTGCTCACGGATAAATACCCAAACCTCAGGGCATTCCAAAATGTCAGAGCGGCTTCTGAGAATCACATTGCTTTCTATCCGGACTCGGTTGATGCGATGAAAGTCCCTGGTGAATTGCAGGGGTTCCGAACGATGTTTACGTCGTTTCATCATTTTCCGCCAGAAGAGGCTCGCGCCATACTCCAAAATGCCGTCGACGCCCGCCAAAGTATTGGCATATTTGAAATAACGAGGCGCGCTCCGTCAACTATCGCCCTTATGTTTCCTTGGGCTCTGATGCTGTTCGTATTCACCCCGTTGATCCGTCCGTTCCGTTGGTCACGGTTGCTCTGCACGTATGTGGTTCCGATAATTCCCTTGGTCTTGCTGTTCGACGGAGTGGTGTCTTGTCTCCGTACATATCGGCCACAGGAGCTGCGTGAGATGATCAAAAAACTGGCTGGAATCGAATACCAGTGGGAGGTGGGCGAGCATTCAAGAGCGTCTGGCGGAGCGCCAATTACTTACTTGATCGGTTATCCGCAGGCACGTGTGTCACCTAGCTGATTCTTTAGTGTTAGTTGCAACCTTTTGTGCATCACTCCACGCAAGTCGCGCAGTGTAGAGCTATCTAACATGTTGGGTTCACCTGGGCGTATAACGCACTACTCGTAGAAGTGGCCGCACTCGGCAGTTCGATTCGAGCCACCGCGCGATAACTCCCGAGTCGTCACGGAATTGGCTTGCCGCTCTACCAAACTGGGATTCCCTAATTGGCTTTCGCTTGCTCTATCCGATAAAATCGCCTGACTGCCAAGCCAAGCACGCTTACGCACGCAGCGAAACGAGGGTACCCCATGAGCAAGACGACAGCAGCGAATGAGCGGATGAACCGGCCGCTGGAAGCGGTGGATCCGCCGATAGCGGAATTGCTGAAGGAAGAAGCGAAGCGGCAAGCGACGGGGCTGGAACTGATTCCGTCGGAGAACCTGGTATCCGAAGCGGTGCTGGAGGCGATGGGGTCGATCTTCACGAACAAGTACGCCGAGGGGTATCCGGGCAAGCGGTATTACGGGGGTTGCGAATACGCGGACAAGGTCGAACAACTGGCGATCGACCGGGCCAAGGAACTCTTTGGCGCGGAGCATGCCAACGTGCAGGCGCATTCGGGTACCTCGGCAAACGTGGCGGTGTACATGTCAACCCTGCAGCCGGGCGATACCGTTCTGGGGATGAATTTGTCGCACGGTGGACACTTGACGCACGGACATCCGCTGAATTTTTCAGGGCGCATGTATAAGTTCGTGGCCTACGGGGTGCGGCAGGACAACGAGCAGATCGATTACGACGAAATTGAGAGGCTGGCGCGCGAGCACAAACCGAAGATGATCGTGGCCGGGGCGAGCGCGTATTCGCGGGTGATCGAATTCGAGCGCATCAGCAAGGTGGCGAAAGCCGTTGGAGCACTGTTTTTTGTGGATATGGCGCACATCGCGGGACTCGTGGCGGCGGGCGTGCATCCAAGCCCAGTGCCGCACGCGGATATTGTTTCGACGACGACGCACAAGACGCTGCGCGGGCCGCGTGGGGGAATGGTGCTGTGCAAAACGGCCTTTGCGAAAGAGTTGGATAAGCTGACGTTTCCAGGGACGCAGGGCGGGCCGCTGGTCAACACGATTGCAGCGAAGGCGGTGTGCCTGAAAGAAGCGAGGGAGCCGGGCTTCAAGGAATACCAGCAACAGGTCGTGGCAAACGCCCGGGCGCTGGCGGCGACAATTGCCAAACGCGGCTTCCGCATCGTGAGCGGCGGAACGGACAACCACTTGTTTTTGATCGAAGTGCACTCGCGCGGGATCACCGGAACGGATGCGGAAAAGGCGCTGGACCGCGCGGGAATCACGGTGAACAAGAATTCGATTCCGTTCGATCCCCTGCCGCCGATGAAAGCGGGCGGGATCCGGCTGGGGAGTCCCTCGATCACGACGCGCGGCATGCGCGAGGCCGAGATGGAACAGATTGGCGGGTGGATCGCGGACGTGCTCGGGCATATGGGCGACGCGGCGGCGGAACAGAGCGTTCGCAAGCAGGTGGCGGAGCTGGCGGGGCGTTTCCCAATCTATGAAGCGCGCGTGCAGGGCGGAGCGGTCCGGGCGGACCACGCGCGGGTGTAAGGAAAGCCTCCAGACAAAGAGAATCCCGCGAATCACAAACGCATGCCATGAACATTCTCAAAGCAACCGCGGATTTCGAGCACTGGCTCGCGAAACAACTGCCCATCATCCGGCAGGACCTTGCGCTCAAACATCTGCATATGGCCGAGGCGGCGTTCCCATTTTTCCGCGCGACCTTCTACCGCTGGCTGCAACTATGGCCGGAAGTTTGCGCCGATCTGGCGAAGGCGCCCGCGGTGCTTGGTGTGGGGGATCTGCACGTCGAAAATTTCGGAACGTGGCGGGATGAAGAAGGGCGGCTCATCTGGGGCGTCAACGATCTGGATGAAGCGTGGCCGGCAGCGTATACGCTCGATCTGGTGCGCTTGACGACAAGCGTATACGTGGCGATCTGGGGAGAACATCTGAGCCTGACAAGACGAGTAGCGGCGGAAGCGATTGAAGAAGGCTATCGCGATGCGCTGGCGGCGGGTGGCCGGGCGTTTATTTTGGCGGAAGATCATCGCTGGCTGCGATTGCTGGCCCTGGGCAAGCTGCGCGATCCGGTACAT
Source organism: Candidatus Acidiferrum sp. (assembly GCA_035544995.1). Lineage (GTDB taxonomy): Bacteria > Acidobacteriota > Terriglobia > Acidiferrales > UBA7541 > Acidiferrum. The sequence goes on along the minus strand of DASZZI010000002.1, from coordinate 134,250 downwards.
TTCTGGGACAAGTTGCAGCACCTGCCGCCGTACACGTCAAAACCGCCGGCGGAAGCACGCAGGTTGCTGGAAGAAGCGCTTCCCTCCCCTCAGAAAGAGTACCAATTGAAGAGGAGGATTGCCGGGCTGGGGAGTCTGGGGCATCCGCGGATTCTGGCGGTGTCCAGATGGCGGGGAGCTTTGATTGCCCGAGAAGCAAAAGCCATCCGGCCTTCGGCCTGGGTATGGGCAAAGAAAGCTCCCTCCATGGAAATCTATTGCGAAAAGCTGGTGCAGCGGTCGATTCGAGTGCCGGATCCGTGCGTGCGATTCCATGGGCGCTGGGTGGTGCGGCGGCTCGCGCCGGACTGCTCGCGCATTGAGCTGGCTTCCCTTTCAAAGGAGCGCGACGAGGCGCGGCTGCTCTATTCCATGGGCTGGGAAACGGCCAACATGCATTTCGGCACGCCCCAGGCGATCCCAAAAGTGAAGCGCGACCTGGCCGCCCGGCGGGGGAAATGGCTGCACAAAGCCGCGAAAGCGATGTGCGCGGCGACGAAGAAAGATTGGGACGAGTGGCGGCGCGATTGGAAGCGCGCGTCGAAGAACTAGACAAACCTGGTCTTGCGAAAATTCCCCTACTAAAGTGCGGCTGTCCCAAGACTGTCCTCCGGGTCAGTAGATTCCCCTATAAATAGCGCGTAATTTCAGGAAGGACTGGGATGGGAACCGCACACGCCACGCTGATCTTCGTATCCAGCATGCTAGGGCCGTGCATCGCCTGGATGACTGGAACCCACCTTCGCATTAATAGCCACCGGCGGACTGCGCCGGCCTCCTGCGTGGCCCGCGGCTTTTCACAAATTCCCGGTGAACCTAATTCTCTGTGCGACCCCGACGGGGCCGACGAGGTGACATCATGATGGATACGGAAGCCTTCCGTGAATTCAAGCAAGGATTGACGTACCTCCGAGACAACTACGCCGAGAAAGCACTGCCGCACATGCAGCGCGCCGTAGAGCTGGACAAGAACAATCCCTATTACATGTCTTACCTGGGTGTGGTGCTGGCACGCTCCGAAAAGAAGTGGGGCGAGGCAGAAAGACTCTGCGACACCGCGGTACGCATGAAAAGAAACCAGGCGCAGCTTTACCTGAACCTGGCGGAAGTGTTTGCGACCGCAGGCAGGCGTGAAGATGCCGTGGAAGCGCTCTCCGCAGGGATGAAGTTTGCGCGCCGCGATGTGCGGCTGAATATTGCGATGAACAGACTGACGGAGCGGAGGTTTCCGGTGCTGAGGTTTCTGACACGGAAGCATCCGCTGAACCGGCAGCTTGGGTTATTGCGCCACCGGGCGATGCAGATGTTCCAGAGAGCTAATTAAGCGAATTCCCCAACCCCCCAAACACGGGAAAGGGCGTCCCGGGCCATCGGGACGCCCTTTCTTGTTTCTGAAGGGATGTAACACCAAACCGAGCGGTGGCGCGCCTTACTTGCGCTGCAAGGTCGGGGTCGGAGTGAACGAGTAGGTGTGCTGCATGCCCATTTCCAGAAGGATCTTAATGCCGATACCGTGGAGTCCGTTCGGGAGGGCGACCTTGCGGACGACTTCCGCGAGATATTCGCGGCTCATGGCCGCAGGGTCATTCGTATAAGGAAGGGTGACAAAGAGGCGCATTCCGAGTTCATAGCCCGGTACGCTCGAATGGAAGTAGACACCGCTGCGGGAGACGCTGACGCTGCCCCGCAGGTCCTCGAAGTGCTCCTTCTCCGGATCGGAGGGGCGGAGACGCATAAGCTGCGTGATCTTGCAGCGGCGACTGCCGCGGCGCTCGCTGCCGGAGGATTTACGCGTTGCTGCAAAACCGCTGGGGGTAGTTTTGCTCATCAAATCCTGGGTCGCCATTGATCGCTTGTCTCTCAAGGGAGGACTTCATCCCTGATGACAAGAGTCTATGTCCGGGACGACGGAAAACCTATAGGTGCGACGTACCCGGCCAAAAATAGCGCGCCCTTATGGAATGGTAGTACGGAAGTACTAGAAAAAGAAAGATGAATCCTCGCGATCTCCCTCATAAATTCAAATTTAGGTACCAAATGTTGTAGAGCCAATGGGAACCCCAGCTATGGTTCTCTTCCTTCCCAGACTTTGCCGGGAGCGCCCACCGCGCGGCAGCCCCCTCTGGTGACTTCGATGCTCGCTTTATGCCATTCTTCTCCCGGACAGGAGTTCAGGAAAAGACTCGATGCTGAAAAAATTCAAAGATTTGACGGAAAAAGAGATTCTGGCGATCGCGATCGCCGCCGAAGAGGAAGATGGGCGGATTTACGGGGAGTTCGCGGATGCGCTGCGGGACGAGTATCCATCTACCGCGCAAATGTTCGAAGAAATGCGCGAGGAAGAGGTAATGCACCGCGACCGGCTTTTCGCGATGTTCCGGCAGCGGTTCGGGGAGCGCATTCCGCTGATCCGGCGGGAAAACGTGAAGGGATTCTTGGAGCGGAGACCGGTGTGGCTCGTTCGGCCACTGGGCGTTAAGGTGGCCAGGAAGCAAGCGGAACTGATGGAGATGGAGGCGAGCCGGTTCTACGCGCGAGCGGCAAGCAGGACAACGGACGCGTCGACGCGGGAATTGCTGAATAAGCTTGCGGATGAAGAGAGAAAGCACATACGGACCGCGGGCGAACTCGAAGAAAAACACCTGACGGCGACCGCGAAAGCGCAAGAGGACGAATCCCACCGCAAGTTGTTCCTGCTGCAGGTGGTGCAGCCGGGTTTGGCGGGACTGATGGATGGATCGGTTTCAACGCTTGCGCCGCTCTTTGCAGCAGCGTTCGCGACGCACAAGAGCGGCGCCGCGTTTCTGGTGGGTCTGGCGGCTTCCATCGGGGCAGGCATCTCAATGGGTTTCTCGGAAGCCCTCTCCGACGACGGATCGCTGACAGGGCGTGGGTCACCGTGGCTGCGCGGGTCGGTCACAGGATTGATGACGACGGCGGGGGGCATCGGGCACACGCTGCCATTCCTCATTGCAAATTTCAACATCGCGACCTTAATTGCAGTGATCATCGTAGGCGTGGAACTCGGAGTGATTAGCTACATCCGTCACCGTTATATGGATACGCCATTCTTGCAGGCGGCGTTTCAGGTCATCGTCGGCGGCATACTGGTTTTTCTAACGGGGTATCTCATCGGCAACTCGTAGGGAGGAGCGGACGAGCACCACTCCTTTTCTAAACCCTCGCAATCATAGAAGAAAATCCTAGTCCGTTTGCGGAACAGGAGCAACGGTGTGGGCGCCGTGTGCGCGGGTGCGCCGGATCCAGGACTGCAGGCGGTCGAGGTAAATGTAGACAACGGGCGTGGTGAAGAGGGTAAGCAATTGGCTGAGGATGAGGCCGCCAACGATGGTGATGCCGAGAGGGCGCCGCAACTCAGAGCCGACACCGGTCCCCAGCGCGAGAGGCAGCGCGCCGAAGAGCGCGGCCATGGTGGTCATGATGATGGGCCGGAAACGCAGCAAGCAAGCCTTGTAAATGGCTTCGACGGGAGATTTCCCTTCCTCGCGCTCGACCTGGACGGCGAAATCAATCATCAGAATGGCGTTTTTCTTGACGATACCGATGAGCAGAATGATGCCAATGAGTGCGATGACGCTGAGCTCGATCTTGAAGAGCATCATGGCGAGAAGCGCGCCGACGCCTGCGGAAGGAAGCGTGGAAAGAATGGTGATGGGATGGATGTAGCTCTCGTAAAGGATGCCGAGGACGATGTAAACGGCGGCGAGCGCAGTGAGGATGAGGATTCCTTCGGAAGCGAGAGAGTCTTGATAGGCTTGAGCGGCTCCCGCGAAGTTAGCGTGGACCGTGCCGGGCATGCCGATCTCACGCTGGGCAGCCTGAATGTGAGTAACCGCATCACCGAGGGCCGCGCCGGGAACGAGGTTAAAAGACAGGGTGATGGAGGGGTATTGACCCTGGTGATTGACGGAAAGAGCGGTGTTTGAGGGCTCATAGTGGGCGAAGGAGCTGAGAGGAACGAGCTTGCCAGAATTCGCGGGCACATAAATGGACTTGAGAGCCTCGGGATTCTGCTGAAATTCCGGCAGGACTTCGAGCACAACGTGGTATTGATTCAGGCCTTTGTAAATGTTGGAGACCTGACGCTGGCCGAAGGCATCGCTGAGCGTGTTGTCGATGCTTTGGACGCTGACTCCCAGGCGAGAAGCAGTGTCGCGGTCGATGACGAGCGAGCTTTGCAGGCCGTGGACCTGCTGGTCGGTATTGAGGTCGCGGAGTTCGGGAATCTTGCTCATGCGCTGCATGAGGATGGGCGCCCAGTGATTGAGGTCGCTGATTTGGTCTGCCTGCAAAGTGTACTGATACTGCGCGCCGCCAAAGCGCCCGCCGACGGTGAGGTCCTGGATCGATTGCAAATAAAGAGATGCGCCGGGGATTTTCGAGAGTTTGCCACGGAGACGCGCGATGACCTGGTCCGAGCTGAGCTTGCGCTGGCCGAGAGGCTTGAGCTGGGCGAACATGCGAGCGGTGCTCGCACCACCACCGCCGCCAGCGAAGGAAGTCACCGTGTCAACGGCGGGATCCTTCGAGACGATATCCACGAAAGCCCTCATCTTCTGCGACATTGCCGCAAAGGAGATGTCCTGATCTCCTTGAATGTAGCCGTTAATGCGCCCAGTGTCTTGCTGCGGGAAGAACCCCTTGGGTATGGTCCAGAAGAGATAGAGGTTGAGACAAATCGTGCCGATGGTTAGCAGGAGGACCGTGAATTGGTGGCGGAGGACCCATCTCAGGCAGAGGTCGTAGAAATCGTGGACGCGGTTAAAGAGGTACTCGGAAAGGCGATATGCCGCGTTATGACGTCTTGCTCCTGTATCGGGGCGCAGGAAGCGAGCGCACATCATGGGAGTGGTCGTAAGGGAAACAAGCAGCGAAACGACAATGGCGACGCTGAGGACCACGGCAAATTCGCGGAAGAGCCGACCGACGATGCCGCCCATCAAAAGAATCGGGATGAAGACGGCCACCAGCGAAGTGCTCATGGAAAGAACGGTGAAGCCGATTTCGCTGGCGCCCTTCATGGTCGCCGCGAAGGGGGGCATTCCGGCTTCCATGTGGCGGGCGATATTTTCAATGACTACGATGGCGTCATCCACAACGAAGCCGGTGGAAATGGTCAGCGCCATGAGCGACAGATTGTCCAGGCTGTAGCCGCAGAGGTACATCACACCGAACGTCCCGACAAGAGAAAGCGGCACAGCCACGCTCGGAATGGCGGTGGCCCAAACGTTTCTTAGGAAAAAGAAAACCACAAGGATGACAAGAGAGATGGAGATCATCAGGGTGATCTCGACATCGTGGACGGAAGCGCGAATCGTCGTCGAGCGGTCGTTGGCGATATTTAAGTGAAGAGACGGGGAAATGGAGGCACGAAGCTGGGGAAGAAGCGCCATGATGCGGTCGACGGTCTCAATCATGTTGGCGCCAGGTTGCCGGAAGATGGCCATGAGGACGGACGACTCGCCGCCGGAGAGGCCCAAGTTGCGCGTGTCTTCGACGGAGTCCGAAACGCTGGCGATGTCCTTTAGGCGCACGGGAGCGCCCTGGTGGCCGGCAACAATCAGAGGCTCGTATTCGTAGGCTTTGAAGAGTTGATCGGTGTCCGCAACGGTCCACGCCCGCGTGGAATCGGCAAGCTGGCCCTTGGGCTGATTGGCGTTTGCCGAAGCCAGTGCCTTCCTGAGGGTTTCGAGGCTGATGCCATAGCTGTTCAACAAGCTGGGATTGACTTGCACGCGCACAGCAGGCCGCGAGCTGCCCCACACGCGGACTTGGCCGACACCCTCAATCTGGGCCAGCTTCTGCGCCAAGATGGAATCGGCAGCGTCATAAATCTGCGGCGGCGGAATATTGCTGGAAGTCAGCGCGAGAAGAAGAATGGGTGAATCCGCCGGATTGACCTTTCGATAGGTAGGCTGGCCCGGAAGATCGGCAGGAAGCTGACTGCGGGCGGCGTTGATGGCGGCCTGCACATCGCGGGCGGCGGCGTTGATATTGCGACTGAGATCGAATTGCAAAATGACGTTGGTAGAACCCAGCGAACTGGAAGAAGTCATCTGTGTAACGCCGGCGATACGGCCAAACTGCCGCTCGAGCGGAGTGGCGACAGCGGAGGCCATGGTCTCCGGGCTGGCTCCGGGGAGGCCCGCCTCAACAGAGATAGTTGGAAAATCGATTTGCGGGAGCGGAGCAACCGGCAAAAAGCGGAAGGCGACGGCGCCAGAGAGGAAAATCGCGATGGTAAGGAGGGAGGTCGCAACGGGGCGACGGATGAAGGGCGCGGAAAAGTTGGAGGAGAAGTTCATGCTAAGGGCTAGTCTCCCGTCGCGGGTTCCACAGTGGGATTGCCAATACGAAATGCGAAGCGGCGCGCCAGCCAATCGAAGGCGAGATAGACGACCGGCGTCGTGTAGAGAGTCAGCAACTGGCTGAGCAATAGGCCTCCGACAATGGTTATGCCAAGCGGACGGCGAAGCTCGGAGCCGACGCCTGTGCCGAGTGCGAGCGGCAAGCCGGCGAATAGAGCGGCCATAGTGGTCATCATAATGGGGCGGAAACGCAGCAGGCAGGCCTCATAGATGGCGTCGAGAGGGGCCTTCCCTTCCTTTCGCTCGGCCTCCAGCGCGAAGTCGATCATCATGATGGCGTTCTTCTTGACGATGCCGATGAGCAGGATGATTCCGATGAGAGCGATGACGCTAAATTCCGAGCGGCAGAGAAGCAAAGCGAGAATGGCGCCGACGCCCGCGGACGGAAGGGTGGAGAGAATGGTAATGGGGTGGATGTAACTTTCATAAAGAACGCCAAGGACGATGTAGACGGTGACGAGCGCGGCAAGAATCAGAATGGGTTCGTTGGCAAGGGAATTCAGAAAGGCCGCGGCGGTTCCCTGGTAGGTGGCTTGAATACTAGGCGGCATGCTGAGGTCTTGCTTGGTTTTGTTGATGGCGTTGACGGCTTGGCCGAGGGAGGTGTTGGGGGCGAGATTGAAGGAGAGCGTGACAACGGGAAACTGGCCTTGATGATTGATGGCCAAAACAGTTGCGCTGGGCTCAAAGCGAGTGAAGGCGCTGAGCGGAACTTGCTGGCCGTTGGAGGAATGGACGTAGATGTTCTTCAGGGCGTCAGGGTCCTGCTGAAATTGCGGATCGACTTCGATCACGACGTGGTACTGGTTGAGCTGCGTGAAGATGGTGGAGACCTGGCGTTGGCCGAAAGCGTCGTAGAGGGTGTTGTCGATGTCGGCGGGGAGGATGCCGACACGAGATGCGGTGTCGCGATCGATGGTGAGGGTGGCGAGAAGGCCCTGGTTCTGCTGATCGCTTGCGACATCGCGGAGTTCGGGGAGGGACTTTAGTCTGTCAATGAAACGCGGCGTCCAGTAAGCGAGTTCCTTGGCATCAACATCTTCGAGACTGTACTGAAATTGCGTGCGGCTGACACGGTCTTCGACGGTGAGGTCTTGCACGGGCTGCAGGAAGAGCGAGATGCCGTCCACGTTGGCGAGTGCGGGTTGAAGACGCCGAATCACGTCGGAGGCGTTCATTTTGCGCTGGGCGAGCGGCTTGAGATTGATTTGGATGCGGCCGCTGTTGAGCGTGGTGTTCGTGCCGTCGATGCCGATGAAGGACGAGAGACTTTCAACGGCGGGATCTTTGAGGATGACCTCGGCAAGAGCCTGTTGCCGCCGGGCCATCGCGGCGAAGGAGATGTTTTGTGCGCCTTCGGAGACGCCGAGAATTACTCCAGTATCCTGCACCGGGAAGAAACCTTTGGGCACGTAGATGTACAGGAGGATGGTGCCGACGAGGGTGGCGACGGTGACGAGGAGCGTGGTGGTCCGATAACGCAGGACAAATTGCAGGGTGCGCCCATAGAAAGCGATGACGGAATTAAAAGCGCGCTCGGAGGTGCGGAAGAACCAGCTCTGCTCTTCTTCTTTCTGATGGCGGAGCAGCTTGGCGCACATCATGGGCGTGAGGGTGAGCGAGACGACGGCGGAGACGAGAATGGTGACGGCGAGGGTGATTGCAAATTCGCGGAAGAGGCGGCCGACGATATCGCCCATGAAGAGCAGCGGAATCAACACGGCGATGAGCGAAACGGTGAGCGAAAGAATCGTGAAGCCGATCTGTTCGGAGCCCTTGAGCGCCGCCTGGAGCGGCGAATCGCCGGCTTCGATGTAACGGCTGATATTCTCGATCATGACGATGGCGTCGTCGACGACGAAGCCGGTGGAAATCGTGAGGGCCATGAGGGAGAGGTTATTGAGGCTGTAGCCGAGAAGATACATCACGCCGAAGGTGCCGACGATGGAAAGAGGAACGGCGAAGCTGGGAATGATGGTTGCGCGAATGCTGCGCAGAAAAAGGAAAATGACCATCACGACGAGGGCGATCGTGAGCAGCAATTCAAACTGAACGTCATCGACGGAAGCGCGAATCGTGATAGTGCGATCGGTGAGGACATTGACCTGCACGGCGGCGGGGAGCGCGGCCTGCAGCTGTGGAAGAATTTTTTTGACGCGGTCGACAACGCTAATGATGTTTGCGCCGGGCTGGCGCTGGATATTGAGAATAACGGCAGGATTCAGACTAGCCCACGCGGCCTGTTTCACGTTTTCCGCGCCGTCGATGACGGTGGCGACGTCGGTGAGTCGCACGGGCGCGCCGTTGCGAAAAGCGATGATGAGCGGGCGATAGCCTTCGCTGGAGATGAGCTGATCGTTGGCGCCGATGGTGTAGGACTGATGCTGGCCGTCGAAGGTGCCCTTGGCCATATCAACGTTGGCCTGGCCGAGCGCGGTGCGGAGGTCTTCGAGGCTGAGGCCGTAGGAAGCGAGAGCCGTGGGATTCGCCTGAATGCGCACGGCGGGCCGCTGGCCGCCGCTGATGCTGACGAGGCCGACTCCGGACAATTGAGAGATTTTTTGCGCGAGAGTGGTGTCGGCAAGATCTTCGACTTTGGAGAGCGGCAGCGAATTCGAGGTGAGCGCGAGAGTGAGAATCGGCGAATCGGCAGGATTGATCTTATTGTAGATGGGCGGATTCGGGAGATCGCGCGGAAGAAGCTGAGAGGCGGCGTTGATGGCGGCCTGGACTTCCTGCTCGGCGACGTCAATGTTCAGATCAAGAACAAACTGGAGCGTGAGGATCGAGCTGCCATAGGAGCTCGTGGAGGTCATCTGGTTGAGGCCGGGGATCTGTCCGAATTGGCGCTCGAGAGGCGAGGTGACGGAAGAAGCCATCACGTCCGGACTGGCGCCGGGATAAAAAGTCTGGATCTGAATCGTCGGGTAATCCACCTGAGGCAAGGCGGAGACGGGCAACTGCCGGTAAGCAACATAGCCCGCGAGCATGACGCCGACCATGAGGAGCGTCGTCGCGACAGGCCGCAGAATGAACGGCCGTGAAATGCTCATCGAGAACTTCCCTGGGATTTGCCAGAGGGCTGGCCATTCGGTTTAGCATGGCCCTGAGCGGCGGGCTGACCACCAGCATTGCTGGACGCTCCAATCGTGCCGCCAGAGGAAGTGGCCGGATTGACCTTGCTGCCATCCTGGAGCTTGTCCTGACCGTCCACGACGACTAATTCGCCGGGATCGACCCCCGCGCTGAGCCCGACGTTGTTGCCAGTAACCTGCGCGATGGTGACGACGTGAATTTTCGCGGTGTTGCCGTTGGCGACGGCGTAGACGTAGGTGCCCTGGGGACCCCGTTGAATCGCCGCCGTCGGAATGATAGTGAGGTTGTGCTTGACGTCAACGAGCAGATGGACATTCACAAATTGATTTGGAAAGAGAATGTTGTTTTCGTTGCTGAAGATGGATTTGAGCTTGTAGGTACCGGTAGTGGGATCGATCTGGTTGTCAATCGTAGCGAGCTTGCCGGTAGCGATCCTGGCGGTATCGTCACGGTCGTAGGCTTCGACGGGAAGCTGGGCGCCGGCGCGGAGCTTCGTGGCGACCTGAGGAAGCTGATCCTGCGGAAGGCTAAAGATCACCGAGATGGGTTGAAGCTGCGTGATAACGAGAAGGCCGTTGGTGTCGCTGGCGTGGACGATGTTGCCGGCGTCCACAAGGCGGAGGCCGACGCGTCCGCTGATCGGCGCGGTGATCCGGCTATAGGTGAGCTGGAGTTTGGCGTTGTCGATCAGGGCCTGATCAGAGGCAATGGCTCCGTCAGATTGGCCGACGAGCGCCGCCTGGGTATCGAGCTGCTGCTGGGGAATGACGCCTTCCTTGAATAGAAGCTTGAAGCGCTCGAAATTCACCTCGGCGTCTCTGCGCTGCGCCTGGTCTTTGGCGAGCTGGCCCTGAGCTTGTTCAAGCTGCACCTGGAAAGGGCGCGGATCGATCTCGGCGAGGAGATCGCCCTCGTGAACGAATTGCCCTTCCTTGAAGTCAACCTTGTCGAGCTGACCATCGACGCGGCTGCGCAGGGTGACGGTGTTGAAGGCGGTTACGGTACCCAGACCATTGAAGTAAACGGGAAGGTCGCCGCGCTGAGAGGGAGCCACAACGACCGGCACAATGAAGCTGCCCTGGCCTGCGCCAGCGCGCCCCCTGGCTGCTGCCGTGGCGGGATCCTGCGCCTGACTCGCGGCGCGAGTGCTGCGGTAATACCAGACACCCACGGCAAGAGCAGCGAGGATGAGAACCCAAAGCCACGCGCGGCTTTTCGGGCTGGGCGTCTGCGGGCTGGCAGACGGTCCGCCGCGTGTTCCCTGCTCCGGGAATTCAACGGCTTTGAGATGGCCCATTCGTTCGCTCCTATCGTGTGCAGCGGGGCTGTGCAAGCGAGTCTGCCGAGGCAAGACTTTCGCGGGTCGTCGCCAAGGGCTGCGACTATACTTTCTGGCAGCGTACCGTAAATGCCGAGCTACGCATAGATTGGACGGCTTTTCGGAGGGAAAGGTTACGATGGCAGGGTTCGGGCCCCCCAGCCAGGCGTGGGCCGCCAGGTCCGTGGAATACGCGTTGGGGAGTTGGAATTTGGCGCACTTTTTCAGGCACGGAAATTTTTAGTGTGCAGAAGAGAGATGAAAAAGTACACTATCGGCGATTCAGGGGCAGGAAGGGCGATTGGCCGGAAAATCTAAAAGACGCGGAGAAAATACATGTTGAAAGGGCTGCTGGTTGGAATCTTACTTGGCGTGCTGTTGGCGATGGCTGGCGTATGGTTTTACTTTACGACGGGTCGTGCACCGATCGCCGTGACGGACCCGCCTCTGCCGTTCGAAAAAAAGCTGGCGCACGGCGCACTGAACGCGCGCATCCAAAAACAGGGGCCGCAGGAGTCCCCGGTGCCCGCGGATGAGGAGAATTATCTGGCTGCCGCGGATGTTTATAAGCAAAACTGCGCGGCCTGTCATGGATTGCCGGGAGAGGCGAAGACGACCATCGCGCAGGGAATGTATCCAGATCCGCCGCAGCTCTTCCACGGCACGGGCGTGACGGACGATCCGGCGTGGGAGACGCACTGGAAGGCCGAGAATGGCATTCGAATGACAGGAATGCCGGGATTCAAGGGGCGCTTGACGGAGAAGCAACTTTGGCAGGTGAGCCAGTTGCTGGCGAACGCAGACAAGATTTCGCCGTCCGTAAAGTCGGCGCTGACCAGCGTCGCGGCGGCGCCCCCAGCTGTCGAGAAAGAAGCCAAGAAAAAGTAAGCAAGAAAAACGCGCGCGCGCCGAAGAGAGGGTGACGGCTCGCGCACACCGCGAACGGAAACGAGGCCCGGGTATTATTCCGCCGAGGATGTCCAGCGCATGCCGAATGCTGCGGTCGGATGATAGTACTCGCGCTGGTTCGGATAGATTGGACTGCCCTGATAGAAGCCGAAAACTTCGTTACTCAGGTTCAGTCCGTATGCGAAAATGCTAAGTTCTTTGTAGAGTCGGTAACTGCCCTGCAGATCCAACTGCGTGTGGGCGTAAATGTAGACGTCGCCATTGGCGCCATGGATCCCCAGGATTGGATCCTTGTCCGTTGCCGCATCGATGTGTGCGTAGTTGTAGGCGAAGATGTTTGTATCGTTGTGGCTGATGGCAAAACGCATGGAGAAGCGGGCTTTGTCATAGGTCATGCCGACGTTCCAGTTATTGGGAGCCTGGCGCGGCAAGGCCGGGCGATCAATCCTTCCTTGCCCGCCTGCTGAGGCAGGGGAGAAGTTGGCTGGGAACGTAACTTGCGACGTGGTGTAGCTGTAGTTTGCCGCAACGCCAAACCCATTCATTAAGCCGGGAAGGAAGGAGAAGCGCTGCTCCCACGCCGCCTCGAAGCCGGTGATATGGGCGTTCGGGCCGTTGACAGATCTGACGAGTCTGAATCCCGCGTTAGGGTCCGTAGGACCGAGGAGCGTCACGGTCGGATAGATGGGATCGGATAGCTGTTTATAAAAGAATCCGGCCTGGAGAATGCCCAGCGGCTGGAAGAAGTGTTCGACCAGAACGTCGAAGTTGTTGGCCTTGGTTGGCTTCAGGTCCGGGTTGCCCTGGACAACCTGTTTAGGGCTAAAGTTGGGATCGACAATCAGCGTGGGAACCAGGTCTCCGATATTGGGCCGGGAAATTCCACGGCTGTAGTTCACGCGGAGATTGGTATTTTTTTCGAGCTGATATTGGACCTGCACGCTGGGCAGGACGTTGAGGTAGCTGCCGCTCTGGCTAAACGGCGTAATGGTGGGATTGCCCTGGGCATCCAAATTGACTGAATCCACATGGTGGGTCGTAAAGTCTGTGCTGGTCCCATCGAAGCGGACGCCGGCTTGCAACCGAACCTTCCCAATGGAAATGGCGTTCTGCACGTAGCCAGCATAGACCCGCTCGGTGGCGTCGAAAAAGGCGCCCTCCGATTTCTGAACGCTACTTACTTGCTGGAACGCGAGCGTCGGATTTGCGCTGGAAAGATCGGCCTGAATGGCTTGCCTGATCTTGCTGTAGTCGGAAGTTGGTCCATAGCCCATCCCTCCAATTGCGAAGGAACCGTCGTAGTAGGTTGAATTGGTGTAGGTTCCCAGGACTTGGCCCAGGGTGAATGAGCCCGTCCCACCGGCGGCAAAAAGCTGATCAAGTTCGTTCTGGGTTCCGTGAGAGTTTCGAATCTTGGGTCCCAGCTCAAACGTGCCGTAGTAGGAATGGACGCTGTAGCGCCGGGCCCACGAAGCCGCTCCTTGAAAATTGACCTGCGTGGCGTGGTATTTCGGAAAAATAGTCTTCGTTACGGTGTACTGCGTCGGGTCGAAAAGATTGGTAGCATCCAGGGCATTAAACTTTGGCCGATAAGGGTCACTCTGGTCTAACTGGAGGGTTACTCCCGATGTCCCGTTAAAGTTAGTTGTTGGAAAATCCTGACCGCCAATGTTATGCGCACGGGAACCCGCGAACTCGTAGGTAATCAAGTTTGATCCGAAGTCATGCCTAGCCCCCGTCAAGATGCTGAACACCTGCAGGTCGGGGCGGCGAATGTAGTGGCGGTACTGGTAGGAACCCGCGTTATCAAACGTATATTTCGAGCCATTGACCGCCACAAGATTGCCAGCGTTGGGCGTGTACACCCAGGTTTCGCCATAGTCGTGAAAATCGGAGTAGAGCCCCTTGAAGTAAACGCTCGATCCCGGCTTCAGGTTTTAGTCGACCCCACCCGCAAAGCCGTAGCGGGTGCGATAGTAGGAGAAGACCGTTTATCTTCGGTGCTAAAGAACGCCACCGGTTTGCCGGTTGCGGGGTCCGTTCCTGTAGTTGGAGCCGGTTCGAGGTCGTTGATGCCGCGATTATTGCGATCGAAGGTGCCGCCCACCAAGATACCGACCTTCTTGCTGACGCCAAAGCGCTTGCCAACAGTGTCGTCGAATCCACCAAGCGTGCGGCCGCCCTGAATCGGCGTGTACCCCCCCTGGCCTCCGAAGCTGTAGGTTAGCTTTTCCCCGGGGGTCCTGGTTACCAGATTGACCGTACCCCCGATACCGTCGGCGTCCTGATCGGCCGAAAGGGTCTTGAAGACTTCGATGCGCTCGACGAGACCCGCGGGAACAGCGTCCAGCTTGATGTTGCGGACGGTTCCTTCTGGAGAAGGCACGTTCACACCGTTGATGGTGACGTTGCTGAGGCGGGGTTCCGTCCCGCGGATCTGGACATATTTGCCTTCGCCTTCGTCGCGTTCGAGGGAAACGCTGGGCGCGCGGCCTACGGCGTCGGCGATATTGGTATTCGGCAAGCTGGTGATCACTCGCGACGGCAGCACTTGCACGATATTGTCCGAGAGGCGCTCGATGTTAATGGCCTCGGCTTCGCCCTGCAGGCGTTCTGCGGTGACCATGACCTGATCGCTCTGCGAAGCGACTTTCAGAACGGCATCCACATTTGCCGTCTTTCCGCTCTCGACTTGCACGGTGGAGTTGGAAACTGCGAAGCCCACGTACGACACACTCACGGTATATTCACCGGCGGGCACGTCAGTGATCCGGAACTGCCCCTGGTCATCCGACGCGATCTTTTTCCCCAGCGGCAGGAGCTCAACGAGCGCGCTCGTCAAGGCGGAATTGGCCTCATCCTTCACGGTTCCGGCAATCGTGCCCTTGCGTTCTTGGGCGAAGGATGACAATGCGAGAACCACTGATGCGAAACATACAAGAAGAATTCTTTTTGAATAAAGCATCCGCACCCCCCTCAAATCCGATTCAAGAAAGTCAATGGGCGTCAGGGCTGTGACACTAAGGAAGCTCCGCTTACACATCTGACCCACACCCATTGAGCGGCCCTATTGGGAAGGAAGAATAAGAACGGCAGATGAACGCAGATTAATGGTTGGATAAAAATGGCCTGAATATATTTTAATCTTGGCTTGTGGATTCAATGGTGATGAGCCTTGTCTTCTGTCATCTATTCGAAATCTCATGAGTTAACAGAAAGGGGAAAATGCAGACGAAAAACGGAGCCGCTCCCCAACGTGCTCTGCACCTCAATTCTTCCGCCATGCTTCTCGACGATCCAGAGGGCAATGGACAGGCCGAGGCCCGAGCCGCCAGGTTCACGCGAACGCGCCTGATCGGCACGATAGAAACGCTCGAAGATGTGCGGCAGATCCTTTTCGGAAATTCCGATGCCGGAGTCGCGTATTTCGACGATTGCGCTTCCTTGTTCGCTGGCGAGGTGAATGTCTATGCGGCCACCGTTCGGAGTATATTTCACGGCGTTTTCGAGAACGATGAGCAGAAGGCGCTGGAGCGCCCGCTCATCCGCAGACACCCATAACGGACCGAGTGAGGATTCTTTAGAGATTTGAATGCCCTTAGTGGAAGCGAGAATGCCCGCCTCCTCGGCAGCCTTCTGCACTTGTGCGAGGAGATCGGTACGCCCGAAGAGAAGGCCCTCGGCGCCGGCATCGGCGCGAGCCAGCGTCAAAAGATTTTCGATCAGATGAGTGGTCTCTTCGGAGGCCGCAAGAATTCGAGAAAGTGTTTCCCGATATTCCTCTTCCGTACGAGAACGGCGCAAAGCTAGTTCGGCGCTGCTGCGGATCAGGGCGACCGGCGTGCGCAGATCGTGCGAGGCGTCGGCGGTAAATTGGGTAATCCTTTTCACGGAAGATTCGATTCGCGCGAGCATGTCGTTCAGAGTCTCCGTCAAACTGCGCAATTCATCCCGCGGTTGAGGGACCGTGAGGCGTCCGGCTAAATCTTGCACACCGATGCCGCGAGCGGTCCGGATGATTTCCTTGACGGGAGAGAGGGCGCGCCCGCTGAGCCAATAGCCGGTGAGCGAAGCGAGAATCACGAGAGCGGGCAACGTCTCTTCGAGGATATGCTGAAAACGGTCGAGTGACTGGTCAAAGGGCTCCGTGTTGACCGCTGCGCGGATGTGAAACGTCTGGCCGTTTACTGCCATGGAGCGCATCGCGATGCGGTATTGCAGGTCTTCCAGATTCGTCGTGAAGTAAGTGACTTGCTGGCTGTTCGCAGGAGAAAGGCTCCGATAGGGGTGGGTGAACGGCGGGGACTGGAAGATCAGCTTTCCGTCTGCATCAGCCACTTCCAGTAGCGCGCCACCGGCCCACAGACCGGCGAGTTCGTTCAGTTCGTCCTTGATCTCGCCGGGGCCTTTGGGCGCCGTGCGGCGAAGGACGTTCTCGATGCTCTCGAGATTCGCGCGCGAGGCATCGTTTAGGGTTGTTTCGATGCTGCGCCGAAATCCATAGTCGGAAATCCACGCGAACGCCGCGAAGGAGACAATTAGAACTGCGAAGTACCAGGCGGTGATGCGGGCCCGAAGAGGCAGCTTCATGACTTGGGATCCGGCTCGAGACAATAGCCGAATCCACGCATGGTGTGAATGAGTTTCACGGGCTCGCCTGCGTCGATTTTCCTGCGAAGAAGCCTGACAAAGGCATCCAGAGTGTTTTCCTCGATGTTCTCCGCCGGACCCCAGATGGCTTCGAGGATGGCGTGGCGTGAAGCGACTTTGCCCTCCCGCCGCATGAGGAATTCGAGGAGGCGAAATTCCGTAGGCGTAAGATGAACCTCGCGCTGGCCACGGAACGCACGGCGCTGGGTGATCTCCAGCGTAAGATCCGCAACGCGAAGCGAGTGCGTCCGCAGTTCCGTATGGCGGCGGTCAAGAGCACGGATGCGAGCCAGAAGCACCGCGAAGGAGAATGGCTTAGTGAGATAGTCGTCGGCGCCGGCATCAAGACCCTTGACAATGTCGGGCACGGCATCGCGCGCCGTGAGCATCAGGATGGGAGTGTCCTGCCGGTTCTCACGAAGTCGGCGGGCAATCTCGAGCCCGTTTATCCCGGGAAGCATAACGTCGAGAAGGATTACATCGAAGGCGTTGCTTACGGCTAACTCCAGGGCGGAGCGGCCGTCGGCCGCCAAGCTGACGGCGTGACTTTCCTCTTCTAGCCCCCGCCGGAGAATTTGCGCCATGCCCTTTTCATCTTCAACAACGAGGATTTTCATGTGCGCTGACTGTTTCTGGACTACCGGCCCGCGATGGTCCGTTCTGACTTCCGCTACGCCCGCTCGGCCGTTCTTGGCCGCAAATAGAAATGGATGGCGGGCGTGAAGATGAGAGACAGCACCATGGAACTGACGAGCCCGCCGACGACGGCGATCGCCAGAGGCTGAAGCATTTGCGAGCCGGAGCCGATCGCGAAGGCCAAAGGAAGCATACCGGCAATGGTGGCCACCGCAGTCATGGCGATGGGCCGCAGACGACGCCGGCCGGCCCGAATCATGGAGTCTTCCGCGGACAAACCGAGATCGCGGAAGCGATGCTCCGCGTCGAGAAGCAAGATACCGTTCTTGGCGACGATGCCGATGATCATGATCATGCCCATGAAGGAAGCGACATTGAACGTCGTCCGGGTGATCAATAGAGCTAAGAAGCCGCCGGATGTCGAGAGCAGCGCAGAGGCAAGAATCGCCACTGGCGCGGAGAACGTGCGGAATTCGAAGAGCAGCACCACGAACAAAAGTACTAGCGCCAGAAACAGAACCATCAGCAAATCGCGGAACGATTTTTGTTGCTCCTGGTACAAGCCGCCGTATTCGATCCGGATCGACGAAGGCAGGTGGAGATCGTTCACGGCTTTCTGCACGGCAGCGATGCCGGTGCCGAGGTCCACACCTTCAAAACGAGCGGTGACTTGAACCAGCCGCTGCAAATTCTCCCGACGAATTTCCGTCTCGCCGGGATCCGTGGTGAGGGTGGCCAGAGAACCGAGTGTGGCAGTGTGTCCGGCCGAGCTAGCCAGCAAGGTATTGCTCATGCGATCGAGGGAAGCACGATTTTGCTCGGGAAAACGAACGCGGATGGTGTATGCGCGATCGTTCAGAACGACGGGCGTCGGCGCTGGCTGACCTTGCAGAATGGCCGACGCGTCCAGGGCTACCTCTTCAGGAGAGAAACCCGCGCGCGCGGCCACGGCGGGGTTCACTTGAAACGTCACCGCCGGACCACTGATGGTGTTTTGAACGCCGTCGAGGATGTCCACGACGCCGTGAATTTTCCCAATCGCGTCCGCGACACGTGGGGCTGTTTCGTTCAAGAGCTTGCCGTCAGGCGAGAAGAGTTTAATCACGACGGGCTGGGGCTGGCTGATCAAGTCGCCGATCATGTCCTGCAAGAGCTGAACGAACTCGATTTTTGTGGCGGGTTCCTCCCCTTCAATCTGTGAGCGGATGTCGGCAATGATGTCGTCAATACCGCGCTTACGGTCACTCTTCAGCTTAACGGTGAAGTCACCGTTGTTGGCTTCCGTGACGGCGACAAGTCCCAGTTGCATACCGGTGCGGCGGGAAGTGTTTTCCACCTCCGGCGTAGCGCGCAGAATTCCCTCAATGTGCAGCAGGATACGGTTGGATTCGGCAAGTGAACTGCCCGGCGGCGTGAAGTAGTCCAGAATGAAGCCGCCTTCATCCATCGTTGGGAGCAAGTCGCTGCCGAGCAAGTTGTAACAGACCACCGAAAGAACGATGATCAGCAGAGAGCTGGCTGCCAGCATCCAGGGGCGCTTCAAAACGGCTTGCATCGTGCGCCCATAGAACTCCACGATGCGCCCGAAGAAGCCGGAGAGGTGAGCTTCTTCGGCGGCGAGAAGCTTTGCCATGTCCGGCTCGCCCTCGGAAGAAACGGCGGAGGGAGCTTCGGCAGTTGCCTTGTCTTTGCGCCGCACGAAGTACTGACTAAGGGTGGGGGTCCAGTACATCGCCAAGAGGAGCGAAATAAATAGAGAGACCGTCATCGTGATTGCGAGGGCGCGGAAGAAGCTGCCCGTGACACCGGTCATGGAAATTAGCGGGAGAAATACAACCATCGGCGTAATCGTCGAGCCAATGAGGGGGGCGGTTAATTCGCGCAGTGCGCTTTGAATGGCCTGGAATCGGCTTTGCCCAGCGTCACGGTGCAAAACGATATTTTCGAGGACGATAATGGCGTTGTCGATAACCAGGCCGACGGCAGCAGCGAGTCCACCGAGCGTCATCAGGTTGAAGCTTTGACCCGTGAACTTGAGGGCGATGAAAGTGATGAGCAGCGTGGCCGGGATGACCAATCCAGCGACAAGAGAAGTTCCCCAATCGCGGAGAAAGAGCACGAGGACGATGGAAGAAAGCACCAGCCCGAGCAGCGCGGCATCGCGGACACTGGCAATCGAATCATGAACGATGGTCGACTGGTCGTAAAAAGATTCGAGATGAACCCCTGGAGGCAGGGTGGGGGCAAGTTCCTGGATTAGCGCGTGGACTTCGTTGGCTACGTCGAGCGTGTTGCTTTCCGGCTGCCGGTTCACGTTGAGCAGCACAGCGGGCTTGCCATTGGCGGTCACGACCGTGTACACCGGCGCCACGGAAGGCGCGATCTTCGCTATGTCACCAAGGCGTATCGGTACACCCGCAGGTGAATTCTTCACCACGATTTGCCCGATCTGTTCGGGCGTGCGCACCTGGCCGCTGATGAGGCCAAGTACGAGCTGATGGCCATTCTCAAGCAGGCCGGGTGAGTCAATCAGATTGGTGCGGCGAATGGCCTCGAGAATGTCGGGTACCGTGACGCCCGCGGCAAGAAGACGCGCGGGATCGGGCATCACCTGAAATTCGGGCACGCGCCCGCCCTGAATGATCACCGAGGCGACACCATCCAGGCGGTTCATGCGCGGCTTAAGGTCGTACGTGGCGATTTCCCAGAGCTTGTTCGGCGGAACAGTGTCCGATGTCAGGCTATAGGCAATGATGGGAAATACGGCGAAGGTCATGCGGTGCGTTTCCAACTTGGCCGACGTCGGAAGCTCCGTCTGCAAGCGCGCGACGACGGCATCGACGCGCTGCAAGGTCAGGATCATGTCCGAATTCCAGGCGAAGAACAGATTGACCTCGGCGGAGCCACGGCTCGTGACGGACTGGACCCTCAGCAAGCCGGGAACGCTGTTGACGGCCTCTTCTATCGGTCGCGTGATCGTCACCAGCATCTGATTGATGGGCATGACGCCGTTGTCCACACCGACAACCACGCGGGGAAAGTCGGTGTTAGGAAAAACGGAGATGGGAATCGTAAAGGCAAGATACGCGCCGACAAGGGTTATGCTTACAATCAAGAATAAGATGGGGCGCGAGAACCGCTCAAACCAGGCCGCAGCAGGTTGTACCGCGCGATGGGTTTCGGGCCGGGGATCCATGCGTGGCTACTCCCTGTCCTTCTCGGCCGGCTTGGCAGAGCCGCCCGCTTTAGCGTCTTTGGGGGGGTCTTTAGCGTCTTTCTTGTTGTCTTTCCCACCCTTATCTGCTGTTACTTTCTCGTCCGCCCCGGGATTTTCAATCTTGACCTGCGTGCCGTCAGGCAGCGCATAGCCGCCGGTGGTAATAACCGGATCGCCTGCGCTTATGCCGCTCAAAATCTGTGCCATATCGGCATTGCGAATGCCTGCTTGCACGGTCTTGAGATGCGCTTTGCCGTCGGAGCCGGCGAGGAGCACGTAGTCCGCGCCATCGGAATTCTTGAAAACGGCGGAGGCTGGAACAACGAGGGCGTCCTTCGCCGTCTTGGCGGTCATCGATACTTCTACGGTCATGCCGGGCTTGAGCGCAGGGTCAGGCTTGGAGGCTTCCACCCAAACCTCAATCGTCGTGCTGCCCGGATCGAGGGCGGGACTGACGAGCGTAACGCGGCCTTTCACCGGATTGTCGAGGCCCGGAATTTTCAGCTCGGCAGGATTGCCGACTTTCAGGACCGCGGCTTCCGATTGCGCGATGTGCGACTTTGCGATCAGCCTGCTCACGTTCATCACCGTGAGAATCGGCTGATTGGCGGTTGCGAGATCCCCAACATACTGCGGCCGATCGGTCACAACACCATCGATGGGGCTGCGAATTTCGGAGTAGCTGAGCTGCGCCTGGGCGCCACGCATGTGGCCTTCCGCCGACAATCGCGAGCCGTGGGCGGATTTCAGAGCTTGCTCCTTCCCCAACCGTTGCAAGTCCGCAAGCTGCTTCTGTGCCTGCTCGTTCAGGCTGCGCGCTTGTGCCAAAGCGACTTCGCCGGAATCCAAATCGCGCCGGGGAATTGCACCTTGTCGAAAAAGTTCTTTGCGGCTCTCATAGACTTTTTGCTGCGCATCAAATGCCGCCTTCGCAGCCGCAGCATCGAGCTCCGCCTTTTGGATTTGCTGCGGGAGGCTAGCCCCAACTGTGGTGACATAAGCTGCATCTGCTTGTTCGAAGTCTCCCTTGCTCGCCTCCGCTGCGGCAGCTAGATCCTTGTTCTCCAAAACGACAAGCAACTGCCCCTGTTTGACCGGGGTCCCCCGTTGCACCTTGAATTCTAAAATCGTCGACGTGATTTTTGGCGCGACGGTAGCTTGCTGGAGCGGGAAGACCACGGCTTCGGCCGAGATGAATTGCGAGATGGGCGAATGCTGCGCGGGCGTAGTCTGCACGGTCACGACCGGCTCTCGTACTTTTTCGGCGCTACTGCAACCGCTCAACATGCTGAGTATCGCCGGAGCGGCGCACGCCATTGCCAGCAAAAAGCGGCGGGTGTGACGGAGATTTATCATTTTCAGCTTCATGGCGTTGTTAGTACTCCAGTCAGAGTTTGCAGATTCGCCAGGGCCACGCGGTAGCGCACGGCGCCATCCTGATAGGCGGCGTTCGCCTGCGCGTAAGTGGTTTGCGCATCGACGACTTCGAGAACGGTAGCCTCGCCATTCGTGTAGCGCAGCGTAGTCAACCGAAGGCTCTCCTCGGCAAGTTCCGCCGAGCGGTTCAGACCGCCCTGTTCGTTGAGCGCTGTCTCCGCTTCGGCGTAAAGCGACTGTATCTCAGCCAGGAGTTTTCGTTGCGCGAGAGAGAGTTCCCGCTTGGCCTGCGCGCGGCGTAAATCGGCTTGCTTGACGCGACTTTGCGTGGCACCCCAGTTCCAGATGGGGATGCTCAGGGTGCCGATAATCGAGGAACCAAGGTTCGAGAATTTCTGATTGCCGACGGCGGTATTCAGCGCAAAGTGCGGCGCATCGATTCCGTAGAAATAATCGAAGGTTAATGAAGGAAGGTAACCGGCGCGGGCCCCCAAGACGTCGTGGTTCGCTTCCTGGACCGCTGCGAGAGCGGCGCGAACGTCAGGATTGTCGCGCGCGGCTTGCTGCTGCACTTCCGCAAGGGTGGGCATCTGGATGGCCGCGTGCAAATCATCCGCTACTTCGAAGTTGTCGTTGAAGTCGGGAAAAATCAGCACAGAAAAGTCAAGACGCGCGTTGAGCAATCCAAGCTGGGCTTCCTGGAGCTGCCGGCGGCGTTCCCGCATCTGGAGCTCGGCCTTGATGACGTCGGAGTGTGCGACCTCGCCTCCGTGCTCGAGATCCTGCGTAATTTTCAGAAAACGATCGCCTTCCTCTGCGCCTTTTTTCGCGGTTTCGAGTTTGTGCTGAGCGGCGGCCACGTTGTAAAAACCTTGCACGACGGTAACGACCAGGCCACGGGATGCAATTTCAGCCTGCGCGCGAGCAACCGCAGCCGCAGCCGAGGCGCGGCGCCAACCCGCAACCCCCGCCACGTCGATCGCTTCATGAATATTCGCCTGGCTGATGTACTCGTGAACCGCGTTATTGGCGATGAAGACGACCGGAGCCCCGGTTTTTTTGGCCTGAGTGGCTCCCACACCCTGCGTGTAAATCACCGAATTGTTATAAGCAACGGAAGGCAGCAGGGCGTCACGAGCCTGAGTTCGGTCTTCACGGGCGAGCCCGGCGCTAGTGAGCGCAGCCTGATATTGCGTGCTGTTCTTGCGGGCGAGGCCGAGCGCATCTTGAAGTGTGAGGCGAATCGGCACCGCCGCAGAACTAGTTCCCTGCGGCTTTGCCGCTTCTGTGGGCGGCGTCTGCGCGGGAGATGCCGCATCTTGCGCGAAGCTGCCCTGCGGGCAAAGCGAGATCGCGGCTGCGGCGATGAACAAAAAAGCTCTTAGAGTCGGAACAAGATTCACAGGTCAAATCTCCTGAGCCACGCGGAAGAATTCCCGAGGCTTGGACTATTTGACGCTAGCAATAGAAAGATAAACGGACGATTAATGCGCCGTCAAGGCAGAAACCGCGGATTTGGCGGGCAAATAGGCTGCAAAGGTGCTGCCGGATGCGTCGGAGCGGGCGAGTTCGAGACGCCCATGGTGGGCTTCCGCGATCCAGCGCGCGATCGAGAGACCCAGCCCGGCGCCGCCTCCGTCGCTCTCCGCGCGCGACCTCGCCTTGTCGGCCCGGAAGAATCGCTCGAAAATGCGAGGTTGCAGCTCCACGGGAATTCCAGGCCCGGTGTCCGTGATGCTCAGCACATATTCCCCGCCGTCGCGGCGGCCAACAACCGCGACGCTGCCGCCTTCAGGCGTGTATTTGAAGGCGTTGTCGAGGAGGTTGAGGATCATCCGGCGAAGCAAGGCTTCGTCGGCATGGATCGGCAATTCCTGCGCCGCATCGCAGTTGAGTGTGATGCGTTTCGCGAGAGCCAACGTGCGCGTCGTGCGGGTGCAGTCGGCAATGAGCTCATCGAGATAAAAATCATGGGGTGAGAGCGGATATTGCCCCGCATCGGCGCGGGCCAGCGTGAACAGATCTTCGACGATGTGCGTCAGGTGTTGCGACTCCGCACGAAGGACGGCCAGTGATTCCCGGTATTCTTCGGGCTTGCGGTCGGGTCGCGAGAGTGCGACTTCCGCCTCACCGCGCAAGATCGCCACTGGAGTACGCAATTCATGCGAGGCATCGGCCATGAACCGGCGCTGGCGATCGAAAGATTGATCGAGACGGTCAAGAAGTTGATTAAAGGAGCGTGCCAGATGTCCCAGCTCGTCTTTTTCGTTCTGGACCGGCAAGCGCTCGTGGAGAGTGGCGGCGCCGATGCGCCCCGCCTGCGTGCTCATGGCCACGACGGGAGCGAGGCTTTTGCGCGCGAGAAAATATCCGCCGGCGCTGGCCAGCAGAACAGCGATCGGAATCCCAAGCGCAAATGTCTGCGCGAGTTCTCGGAACATCTCCTTCTGTGAATGTAAGGATTGCAAGACGACCAGCGTATAGGTTTGGCCGTTTTCAACGAAATGACGGACATATCCGCGATAGCCGCTTTTTTCGCCTTTCACATCCTGGAGGACGCGATCGGCGCGGGAAGAAGATTCGACCAGTGCGCGAAAGGAATCGGAATCGACAATGCGGGAGGACTCCTCTTGTGATGATGTTGGGATCGCCGCAGGCAGGTCGCGAGAGGAAACCACGAGAGCGCCAGTGGGGTCAAGAACTACGTAGACATGGTCGCGAAATCGATGTTCGGTGATGGCCTCCAGCGCTGCGCGTTTGAGCGTCTCGGGGCCTGCCTCGTCTTTCACCTCCGCACGCAGCGTGGTGAGGAACGCATCCCCGAGCTCGGCGAGATTACTATCCGCTCGCTGCGCGGTGCTTTGCCGAAGAATAAAGTACGTCGCGAACGCGAGCACAACCAGAACCACTGCGAGAACACCCGCATACCATAGCGTGAGCCTTACGCGGACGGATTCAAGCATGGCCCTTCCTGGCGGACGGAGTTCCCTTGCCGCGGGCAGTTCGCGCGGCAGCAGGGGCTTGCGGCTCGCCTTCGGTCACGTCAGAAGCAGCGCCCAGCATGTAGCCTGCACCGCGGCGCGTGTGGAGAAGCGGAACGCCAGCGCCCGCGTCGATCTTGCGGCGGACACGATTTACATAGACTTCGATGAGGTTGGAGAAAGCGTCGAATGTTTCGTCCCAGACATGCTCGGCGATTTCCGCGCGGCCGACGACGCGTCCGGCATTGCGCGCGAGAAATTCGAGCAGGGCGTATTCTTTCGCCGTTAGCGGGATGTTCCGCCCGGCGCGGGAAACATTCTGCCCTGCCGTGTCCAATACGAGATCGGCAACGACAATCCGAGGGGGATGAAGTTCGCCGGACCGCCGCAGTAGCGCGCGCAGACGCGCGAGCAGCTCGCGGAATTCGAAGGGTTTCGTCAGATAATCATCCGCGCCGTGATCGAGACCGGTGATGCGGTCTTCGACGGCGTCGCGCGCGGTCAGCATGAGAATGGGAGTGCGATGGCCGGATTTTCTCAGTTCGCGGCAAACCACGAAACCGTCGCGGCCCGGAATCATCACATCGAGAATAACCAGGTCGTAGGTGTTGATCTCCGCCTGATAGAGAGCGTCGTCACCCGTGGTGACCACATCGACGGCGTAAGCCTGCTCGCGCAGACCTTTGGCCACAAACCGCGCGATGCGGGAATCGTCTTCGACTAATAGCAGCCGCATGAGATCATCATACGGCAGTAGGAGGGAAAAGTGAGAAGTTGGCGGACGGGCCTGTAAGCCGGATTCTGTCCAACGTGCCAGCCGAATAACAGACGGCACGTCGCGGCGATCATTCCTCTAGGTCGCGCCTCGCGGCGTGACTCCAGCAGCCTACCCGAGGGTTTTCAATCGACGATGACTTGCGCCACCGCCGAAGGAGTGCGTTCCTTGGAGCCGCGACCGCAAAGCGGTCGACTCTAGGAACGCTGACTCATCGAGCCGGGCCGGCTCTCCCCTCCTATTTGGCCTTGCACCACGCGGGGTTTTCCGTGCCCCCGATGTTGCCACCGGGGCGGTGGGCTCTTACCCCACCTTTTCACCCTTGCCAAACGATGCGAGCGATTCGAAGACGTCCCGCAGGTTTCCCTGCGCGATGCCACCGTGCTGCGCTCCGCCGGCGGTATATTCTCTGTGGCACTTTCCGTGAGCCGTCGCAGTGACCGCCTGAAGGCGATCGCTACTACTGCTCCCCTGGCGTTACCAGGCGCGTTGCCCTTTTCCTGCTTCTGCTGACCGCAAAGCGGCCATCAGGTTTCAGGACGGTGTCCGGACTTTCCTCCCGCTCGGCCACCTTTCGATGACCAAGCCAGCGATCACCCGGCCCGCCCGCCAGCTCATATTATAGCGCGTTACGCCTCAGAAATTCCGCGGGTGTAGTACCTCTTCGTAGGGAGCAAGAAGTAGGCACTGCCGAAAAATCATCTAATCCCAAGGAGTTTTTCAAATTCAGATTCGGAGAGGATGGGGACGCCGAGTTCCTTGGCTTTGTCGTACTTGGATCCCGGGTCAGCGCCGACGACGACATAGTCCGTCTTCTTGCTGACCGAGCCGGAGACTTTGGCGCCGTGTTGCTTGACGAGCTCGCCGGCCTCTTCGCGTGAGCGATTGGCGAGGCCGCCGGTGAAGACGAAAGATTTGCCGGCAAATTTCTGGCTCTTCACTTCGCGTTTTTCCGCCGTGGGACGCACGCCCGCCTTGTGGAGCTTTTTGATGAGCTGACGGTTGGCAGGCTCAGAGAAAAACTCGGAGATGCTCGCGGCGACCTTCGGTCCAACTTCGGGAACCTCCACGAGCTGCTCTTCCTTCGCAGCGGCAAATTCGTTCAGCGAAGAAAAATGTTCCGCCAGCAATTGGCCCGTCCGCTCGCCGACAAACCGGATCCCCAGCGCGAAGATTAAGCGAGCCAGGCTATTTTTCTTGCTGGCCTCGAATTCGTCCAGCAAGTTCCGCGCGGATTTTTCTGCCATGCGCTCGAGCGCCGCGACTTCGTCCAGCTTGAGCGAATAGAGATCGGCGACGTCTTTCACCAAGCCCTTATCCACAAGTTGATCAACGATCTTATCTCCCAGGCCATCGATGTTCATGGCATGCCGGCTCGCAAAATGGAGCAGCGATTCTTTCCGCTTCGCCGGACACGCGGCGTTCACGCAGCGATACGCGACTTCGTCCTCGGACTTATGGATCGCGCTGCCGCATTCAGGACAGTGCTTCGGCATGTGGAAGGGTTTGCGGTGCTTCCCTTCCTTCACCACTTTCAAGATGTGAGGAATCACTTCGCCGGCGCGTTCGATCAGCACCATGTCGCCGATGTGCAGCACGAGCCGCTCGATCTCGTCCATATTGTGGAGGGTGGAACGGCTGACGGTGACGCCGCCGACTTGCACCGGCTCGAGCACAGCCACGGGCGTCAGAGCACCCGTCCTGCCAACCTGCACGCGAATGTCATTGACGACGGTGGTTTCCTGTTGCGCGGGATATTTGTAGGCAATGGCCCAGCGCGGCGCTTTCGCCGTGTAACCCAGCTCATTTTGAATGCCTGTGGAGTTAACCTTGAGGACCACGCCGTCGATCTCGTAGGGAAGTTTCTCGCGCTTGGCGTCCCACGCATCGCAATAAGCAAACACCTCGTCAATCCCCGCGCACAGCTTCCAATCGTCTGAAGCACGGAAGTGCAATTGCTTGAGAACCTGCAAGGAATCGGAATGCTTTGCGAAAGGCACTTTACCATCAGCGAAAACATAGTAGGCAAAAAATTCGAGCCGCCGCGAAGCGGTAATCGAAGGATCGAGGACACGCACGGAGCCTGCGGCCGCGCTTCGTGGATTGGCGAAAATTTTGCCGCCCGATTGCTCCTGCTGCCGGTTCAGCGCTTCGAACGACTTGCGCGGCATCAGGATCTCCCCGCGCACTTCGAATTCAGCCGGCAGCTTGGCCTTCTTGAGCGCACTCGCATCGACGCGCAACGGAATCGAACGGATTGTTTTCACATTCGGTGTAACGTCTTCGCCGGTCGTGCCGTCGCCGCGCGTCACGCCGCGCACCAGCACGCCGTCTTCGTATTGCAGGGAGATGCTCAAACCGTCGAACTTATGCTCGGCGATGTATTCGATTTTTTCGCGGCCGCTGCCCTCGCGCACGCGGCGGTCCCAATCGCGCAGCGCGTCATAGGAGAACGCGTTATCCAAGCTGAGCATGGCGCGCGCATGGTGGACGGTCTGAAATCCTTCGCGGGGAACGCCACCCACGCGCTGGCTTGGAGAGTCGGGCGTGATCAGTTCCGGATGCGCAGCCTCAAGCTCCTTGAGGCGGTCCATCATCCGGTCAAAGGCGGCGTCGGAAATCTCCGGGTCGTCAAGAACGTAATAACGGTATTCGTGGTGCCGCAGCTTCACCCGGAGCTGTTCAATTTCTTTTTTCACAGCAGCGGCGGCAGCTTTGGCCATGAAACCCTCGGAAGAACAGATAGCTGGAATTCGACCTATATTATATAGAATGGGGGGTTTGCGGGAGGGATGGGACAGGCGATGACGACCGACCTGCGAAACGCGCTGTTGATTCACAACCCGAACGCCGGAAATGGCGGCGGCGGACGGGACCGCCAGCTCGACGCCGCGCGGCGCATTTTTTCTTCCAATGGCATCGAAACCCAGCTCGCGGAAACGCGCGGACCGGGCGACGCCACGGAGATCGCGCACCGCGCGAGCGCCGAAGGCCGCCAGCTCGTGATCGCCTGCGGCGGCGACGGCACACTGAATGAAATCGTGAACGGTCTCGCCACCCAGCAGAATGGCCATCGCGTCCCGCTGGCATTGCTCCCGGGCGGAACCGCCAATATCCTCGCAAAAGAATTGGGCTTGCCGTGGGACATTCCGCGAGCAGCCGAATGCCTCGTGCACGGCCAGGTAAAAGAAATCGCCCTGGGGCTTGCCACGCCGCTCGAGCAGCCTGAAAAAAAACGCTATTTCCTGAGCGTCGCCGGAGCCGGCCCCGACGGCATCATGGTCTATTCTCTGGATCTCGACCTGAAGGCAAAGATTGGCATTCTGGCTTACTGGTGGCAAGGCGTCCGCGCGGTGTTGCGCTACAAGTTTCCGCGCTTTCGCATTTTGGCGGGCGATCAGCAATTTGACGCATCCCTGGTGGTTGTCGGCAGAACGAAAAACTACGGCGGGCCTTTCAAAATTACCACCCGCGCGAGCCTCTACGAAGACAAGTTTGAAGTCATGGCGGTGACGACGCAGAGCGGCCTGCGCTATCTCAGCTATCTGCCGACGCTTTGGCTCGGGGGACTGCACAAAACCAGAGGAGTGTTTTTTTGGATGGCGGACAAACTGGTGTGCGAGCCGCTCGATAAGAATCCGGTTTACGCGCAAATCGATGGCGAGCCGCTGGCGCGGTTGCCCGTGGAATTCAAGATTGTGCCGCGCGCGCTGAAGTTGCTTGTCCCACAAAACGCCGTCACCGGAAAAACGATCGGGAACTCCTGAGTTGGCATGGACGTTGGCACTCATGTACTTGCGTCCTTCGCCTTGACGCGAGCTGCTTTCCCCCGCGCGCCTCGCTCGGTCTTGCCGGTCGTACTCGCCGCCAGCGTCATCGCGGATGTGGATGAAATCAGCGCGGTGTTCGGCCCATCGGCGTATCTGCACTGGCATCGCACTTACACGCATTCTTTCCTCACTGCCGTTCTGTTGGCGGTCCTTTTTGCTTTCATCTATCGCCGCTTTGCCTCGCGGCAACTGCAGAGCCGGTTCTCCTTCGCCGCCATTTTCGTTTTGACGCTTCTTGCGCAGTGCCTGCATCTTCTTTTGGATGTCTGCCAGCCGGACGGTGTTTTGCTCTTTTGGCCTTTCAGCGCGGCCCATCTTGCAGAAGATTGGCTGACATTTGTTGACCCAGTGATTCTCGCGGTCCTCGTCGTAGCCATCTTGTTGCCGGTACTCCTTCATCTCGTAAGTGACGAGATTGGCGCCAAGGGCAAAAAACCGCGCGGCCAGTTAGGCACCATAATTGTGCTTACAACAATTGCTCTTTATATTGGCGCGCGTGCGACCCTTCACTCCAATGCGGTGGCGGTCCTGGAGTCCAGGACGTATCACGGTGAATTACCACGCCGAGTCGCCGCTTTCCCTGTTTCCACCTCGCCCCTCACGTGGAACAGCATCGTGGAAACGGAATCTGCTCTGCATGAAATCACGGTGAGCGTGACGCCGGGTGCCTCCTTCAATCCCGATACCGCCGTGACCATCCATAAACCGGATGCTTCGCCGATGTTGGATGCTGCGCGCAACGATTCCATTGCGGTAGCATTTCTCAGGGTCGCGCGCTTTCCGAAGGCCACGATCGAGAAAACCGAAACCGGCTATCAGGTGGAGCTTTGGGATTTGCGGTACGCGGTGACCGGGGAATCGAGGCGGGAAATTGCGGCGCTCTTCGAGCTAAACGCGGCTGGAAAAATCGTCGATCAGAAATTGATATGGGCGCGGGATCTGCGCCGTCGCTGACAGTTTCTTTATTTCTTCGCGGTATCCGGAGGTTTGTGACGCAGCAACAGACGCGAAAGCGCGTAGCTTATGGTGATCAGACCGATCACAAACACGGACACTTGCAGCTTGTGCCCCGCTAGATAGGGCATGGCATCTGGGCCGTAGCGCACGGCCAGATAGCCGACCCCGAAATAACGGAAAGCGCGTGCCAGGGCGATCGCCGCCGTAAAGCTTGCGAGCGGCACTTCGAACACTCCAGCCGCGAGAACGAAAAACTTGAAAGGTGTTGGCGGCGGCAAAAGCGCGGCCACAAGCACTCCAACGAATCCATTCCGTTCCACCCAGTAACGAATGGCGTGCGCGTGATCACCCGCCTTCGTGTGAAAAAACGCTTCCCCGCCCTTGCGTGCCAAGAAAAAGAGCAGCACGCATCCCAACAACGATCCCAGTGCGGCCATCGCCGCATACAGCGGCATGCGAGCCGGATGCTGAATGGACAGTTCGATGAGAAGCAGATCGTTGATGACCGGAAACGTCAGGACGGACGAATCGAGAAACGAGATGAGAAACAGGCCGGGAGCTCCGAGACCTACGGCAAACGCGGCAATTTTCTGCTTCCATCCACTCACGTTCAACGGCAACTGCAACTCCTCCAGCCGATCAGCTTCTTCTGTAGGGCCGCAACATGTTGCGCCCTTTCGAGACGAACGCCAAGTCTAGCAGACAGCGCACCCGCGTCAGAGCAGCGTCTGAATGGCCTCTTGAATCACGTCGTAAACTCGATGCAGCTCATCCGCCGAGATGACGTACGGCGGCAACACGTAAACCACATTGCCGAGCGGGCGCAGCAAAACACCGCGGTCAAGAAAGAAGCGATACAGCTTCGGCCGCATCGCCGAAAGATAACCAGCGTCTTCCGCAAGCAGCTCGATGGCGCCAATCGTGCCGATCTGGCGCGTATCGCCGACTTGATGCAGCTCGCGGAATTGCGCGAGCCGCTCGGCGTTGACCTTCGCGATGGTGTGGATGCGATCGAAAACCGGCTCGTCTTCAAAAATCTGCAAACTCGCGTTCGCGGCTGCGCACGCCAGCGCATTCCCGGTGTACGAGTGCCCGTGATAAAAGGTGTGCTTGCGGTCCTCACTTCGAAAAGCCGCTTCAACCTGATCGGTGCATAGCGTGACGCCCATCGGCAGAAAACCGCCCGTGATGCCCTTCGAGAGACACATCAGATCAGGCACGATACCTGCCAAATCGGAGGCGAACATTTTTCCCGTCCGGCCGAAGCCGGTCAGCACTTCGTCGGCGATGAGCAGAACATCGTGCCGCGTGCAGAGCGCGCGTATTTTTTGCAGAAATTCCACCGGGTGAACGATCATGCCGCCTGCCGCTTGGAGCAGCGGCTCGACGATCACCGCCGCGATTCGATCAGCTCGTTCGGCCAGCAGCGCTTCGATCTGCTGGACACATTCGATGTGGCACGTTTCGCGCTTCAGCCCGATGGGACACCGGTAGCAATAGGCGGAGTGGGTGCGGTGCACGGGATAACGCATCGAGCGAAACGGATCGGTGAACGGCGAATCATCGCTCACCGACATGGCTCCTGCGGTGTCGCCGTGGTAGCCATGCTCGAGCGCAACGATCTCGCGCTTCTCGCCGCGTTGTTGGTTGCTGAAATATTGCACGGCCAGTTTCAGCGCAACCTCTACAGCCGTCGAGCCGTCGTCCGAAAAAAACAGATGGCTCAGCTCGGGCACGACCCACCTACGCAGGCGCCCCGCAAGTTCTTCCGCGGCATCGTGGGTAAATCCCGCGAGGATGACGTGCTCCATTTTTCTCGCCTGTTCCGCGATGGCCGCGGCGATCCGCGGGTTCGCGTGCCCGTGCAGATTCACCCACCACGACGAAACGGCATCGAGGATTTTCCGTCCGTCGGCCGTATGCAGATAGACGCCCTCTGCTCGCACGACGCGCAGCGGCGGCGGATCGAGCGCGGCGTTCGTAAACGGATGCCAGATGCGCAGCGGCGAGGACATTGCCAGGTTTTACTGAGAAAAAGCCGCGCGGTCGAAGTGGTTCAAGAAAACCTGCATGAGTGCGGTGCGGTGAAGATTCGGCAGGCGAGGAATTTCGCCGATGACGCGAACATGGCCGAAGCGCTCAATCGTTTCGCGATTTTCGCGGTTCTGATCACCGATCAAGACAACGCCGTGCACCTGCAATTCCGCCGCGTGCAGCGCCGCCAGCGAAAGCAGTGTGTGGTTGACTGTACCGAGACCGCTGCGCGCCGCCAGGATGACAGGGATCTTGAGTTTCACCATCAGATCAAGCATGAACTGCTTTTGATTGACGGGGACGAGCACGCCACCGGCGCCCTCGACAACGAGCCAATCATTCGCCATGCTTGACGGCAGCGTGATCCGCCCGAGATCAATCTCGACGCCGGCCCAGCGCGCCGCGAGATCCGGCGAAACCGGCGGCACGAACTTATAGACCTCATCGAGTGTCCGGTCCGTGCCAATGCCCGCGAGTCGCATCACCGTCACGCGGTCCGAACCTTCCAGCGTGCCGGTCTGAATCGGCTTCCAGTAGACCGCGTCCAGCGCGGCGCACAGCAGTGCCGCCAGCGTCGTCTTGCCCACGCCCGTATCACTCCCGGTAATGAAGAAGTGTCGCCTCATGCACACCCAGCCGCTGCTGTTATGGTTGCACTGGCACTCCCTCGAACGTGACTCTGCGCTCGCCAGGAATCTAGAGATCGTTCCAAGCGGATAAGCTCTTGCGCCGCAATCGTACAGGTAAGGGAAAGTCGCAGGCGCGCGCTCCCGTCGGGAACCGTCGGCGGACGAATCGCGCGCACCGCAAATCCATCCTGTTGTAGATATTCCGCCGCGCTGAGGGCCTCTTGGTTCGTGCCGATGAGGATGGGCACAATCTGCATCGTGCTTCCAGCGGTGTCCCAACCCTTTGCTCGAAGAGAATTACGAAGCCGCGTTGACATTGCTTGCAACTCGGCTCGCTCCGCATCCATATTGCGAACAAGCTCCAGCGCCGCACGAATCTGCCCCGCCATATACGGTGGCATCGCCGTGGTGAAAAGGAATGTGCGCGCGTGATTGATCAGGTGTTCCCTCAAAACAGAACTTCCGCAAACAAACGCTCCAGCGCCGGCCAAGGCCTTGCTGCACGTATGAACCGAAGCAACCACCTCGCGAGCCGCTCCGGCTGCGGCAACGATTCCGCGGCCGCCTGGTCCGTGGACGGCAGTGGCGTGCGCTTCATCAACAATTAAACCCGCCCCATAGCGCTCCGCCAACCCGAGAAGCGCCGCGATGTCCGCGACGTCACCCTCCATGCTGAAAACGCTTTCCGTCACAATGAGCTTGCGGCATCGCTCGTGCTCCTGTATGCGCAGCGCGGACTCCAACGCGCCCAGATCGAGATGGGGATAGATGATCCTTCGTGCTCCAGATAGCCGCATCCCGTCAATGAGGCTCGCATGATTGGATGCGTCGGAAAAAACCAAGTCCTCTTTTCCCAGCAATGCGGAAAGCAATCCAAGATTAGCCGCGTAACCGCTCCCGAAGTACAGAGCTGCTTCCGTCCCCCCAAACTGCGCAAAATTTTCTTCCAATTCGTTCCACGACTGTGCATGACCGGAAAGCAATCGCGAACCGGTACCTCCAACGCGGGCCGATTCGCGAACCGCCTCCACCACCGCGGCGTGTAAAGCGGGATGCTCGGCAAGGCCGAGATAATCATTCGAACAAAGGTTCACGCCCTGGAT
This sequence comes from Candidatus Acidiferrum sp., assembly GCA_035544995.1. Taxonomy (GTDB): domain Bacteria; phylum Acidobacteriota; class Terriglobia; order Acidiferrales; family UBA7541; genus Acidiferrum. Next base: position 100,310 of record DASZZI010000002.1, on the reverse strand, counting down.
TTCGGCGAGCGTACGCCTCTGGCTCCTCGCCTCCAGCGCGCGGAGCCCGCTTTCCATCTCGCCATGGAACAAACGATGGAATTCAGACGGCATGCGATTCGATTGGCTTGAGTCCCAATTTTTGGAGCAACTGTTCATCCTCATTCGGTACGGGATTTGGCGTGGTCAGAAGCTTTTCGCCCACAAAAATCGAATTCGCGCCGGCAAGAAAACATAGCGTCACTGCTTCGGGCGACAACTGCTTGCGTCCCGCGGCCAGACGCACCTTCGACGCGGGCATCAGGAGGCGCGCCACGGCGATGGCACGCACCATCTCGAGAGGATCGAGCGCCGGCATGGACCCAAGCGGAGTGCCCTCCACCCTCACCAGCATATTGATCGGCACGCTTTCCGGATGCGGCTTTAGCGTCGCGAGCTGGTGCAGGAGCCCGATCCTGTCCGTTTCGCGCTCCCCCATGCCCAAAATCCCTCCGCAGCACACGGTGATCCCCGCCTTCCTCACGGCTGCCAGCGTTTTCAAGCGGTCGTCGTACACCCGGGTCGTGATTATCGAACCGTAAAATTCTGGGGATGTATCAAGATTGTGATTATACGCCGTTAGCCCCGCGTCTCCTAGCCTTTGTGCTTGCTCTTCGGTAAGCATCCCCAACGTGCAGCAGACTTCCATACCCAACCGAGAGACCCCGCGCACCATCTCCAGTACATTTTCGAATTCCCTGCCCTCCGGTGCCTGGCGCCATGCCGCGCCCATGCAGAAACGTGTCACGCCGCGTTCGGCAGCTTCGCGGGCCACGCCGACGACGTGCTCCGCGTCCAGCAGCCCTTGCCGCTCGACGCCGGCGTCATAGTGCGCGCTCTGCGGGCAGTACGCGCAGTCCTCCGGGCACCCCCCCGTCTTTATGGAAATGAGCTGGCAAGTCTGCACGCGGTCGGGCTCGTGAAATTGACGATGCAGGCTCTGCGCCCGGAAGACCAGTTCTGGCAGCGGCGTGCGGTAAATTGTCGCGACCTCCGCGCGCTGCCAATCATGGCGCAGCTCACTGCGGGCGGTCGCACTCGGCGACGCCGCAGACATTGTTTGGGTACTCATGGGCCCCCAGGCGAAACGTTTCGTCCTAATGCGAACCACGCATGTTACCATTGGTTTGCTTCCGCGTGTCGCTAGCGTATTCGAGGCGATACGTACCCAGCATTAAAACCAAGGCATTGCGGTCCCCAGACAATCACCGGCCTATTCCGGATGCCGGCGGGATCGCATCCTAATAGCGAACGGTTTGACCCGCCATTAGCAAAATGTTATAAATCTACGTTTTGTGTAGGCTCGTGCGGAGCGTACAGGGTGGTGTCCTGCGGTTTTTGCACTCCAGAAAATCGGCGTGCGATAGCATTGATTTTGTTTCCCGTCTTGCAGTGGGAGCCTTCTTGAAATCCGGCGCGGTGCTCCCCGGCGCTGACGACCGAGCGGCCGTTCTGCGGTCGCGCCCAACAGCGTTCGGCTGGAATGGTGTGTAGGAAGCAGTCACCCGGAGACGTGGTTCTCCTGGGATCCAATCTTGGTACGGAGGATTGTTGATGAGCACCTGGCTTGCGAGTGCCCGGTCCTTGTGTAGTCGCATCACCCGGAATTCCCCGTTTGTAAAGGCCGGCGTGGCAGCCGCCGCCCTCACGCTCCTGAGCGCCGCCTCGGTGTTCGCCCAGCCCGCCGGAGAAGTCGGTGGCGAAGCTGCCCTGAAGCTCCCCGACCTTTCCCAAGTCCAGTTTCTCGGCGTGGATGGCCACAAGCTGCTGCTCTTCGGCATCGTCTTTTGCGCGTTCGGTTTGATTTTCGGCCTCACGATTTACAGCCGCTTGAAGAACCTGCCGGTCCACCGCTCGATGCGTGAAATTTCCGAGCTGATCTACGAGACCTGCAAGACCTACCTCATCACGCAGGGCAAGTTCCTCCTCCTTCTCTGGATTTTCATTGCCATCGTTATCGTGCTCTACTTCGGCTTCCTGGCTCCCGTGCCCGGCAAATCGGTTGCCCTCACGCTGCCCATCATTCTGCTCTTTAGCCTCGTCGGCATCGGCGGCAGCTACGGCGTCGCCTGGTTCGGCATCCGCGTAAACACCTTCGCGAACTCCCGCACCGCCTTCGCCAGCCTTCGCGGAAAGCCTTATCCCATCTATCACACGCCGCTCGAAGCCGGCATGAGCATCGGCATGATGCTCATCAGCGTCGAGCTGCTGATGATGCTGGTCATTCTTCTCTTCATCCCAGGGGATTACGCCGGGCCCTGCTTCATCGGCTTCGCCATCGGTGAATCGCTGGGAGCGGCCGCTCTGCGCATCGCCGGGGGAATCTTCACCAAAATCGCCGATATCGGCTCCGACTTGATGAAGATCGTTTTCAAGATCAAGGAAGACGACGCGCGCAACCCCGGCGTCATCGCGGACTGCACCGGCGACAACGCGGGTGATTCCGTCGGCCCCAGCGCAGACGGCTTCGAAACCTACGGCGTCACCGGCGTCGCGCTCATCACTTTCATCCTGCTGGCCGTGAAGAACCCGACGATTCAGGTGCAATTGCTCGTGTGGATCTTCGTGATGCGCATCATGATGCTTGTCGCCAGCGCCGCGGCCTATTTCATCAACGGCTTCATCGCCAAAGCAAAGTACGGCAATGCCGACAAGATGAATTACGAAGCGCCGCTCACCTCGCTCGTCTGGATCACCTCCGGCGTCTCCATCGCCCTAACTTACATTGTCTCCTCGCTCATCATTCCGAGCCTGGGCGGAGACTCCACGCAATGGTGGAAGTTGGCCACGATCATCTCCTGCGGCACGCTCGCTGGCGCCGTCATTCCGGAACTCGTGAAGGTCTTCACCTCCATGGAATCACGTCACGTGAGAGAAGTCGTCTCCTCGGCGGAAGAAGGCGGCGCGTCACTCGGCATTCTCTCGGGCTTCGTGGCCGGCAATTTCTCCGCCTACTACATCGGCTTAGCGATGGTCCTGTTGATGTCCGCCAGCTACCTAATCAGCAACCTTGGCCTCGGCACCCTCATGATTGCCGCTCCCGTCTTTGCCTTCGGCCTCGTCGCCTTCGGCTTCTTGGGCATGGGCCCAGTAACGATCGCTGTCGATTCCTACGGCCCGGTCACCGACAATGCGCAATCCGTCTATGAGCTTTCCCTGATCGAGCAGGTTCCCAACATCAAGCAGGAACTCAAGAGGGACTACAACATCGACGTCAATTTCGGGCGAGCCAAAGAAATGCTCGAAGCCAACGATGGCGCGGGAAACACCTTCAAAGCCACGGCCAAGCCGGTGCTCATCGGCACCGCCGTCGTCGGCGCCACCACGATGATCTTCTCGATCATCATGGCCCTCACCAAAGGCCTCACAGAAAACGTCAATAATCTCTCCCTCTTGCACGCACCCTTCGTTCTCGGCCTAATCACCGGCGGCGCCATGATCTACTGGTTCACCGGCGCTTCCACGCAGGCCGTGACCACCGGCGCCTACCGCGCCGTCGAATTCATCAAAGCCAATATCAAGCTCGAAGGCGTTGAGAAGGCCAGCATCGCCGACAGCAAGAAGGTCGTCGAGATTTGTACGAAGTACGCGCAGAAGGGCATGCTCAACATCTTCATCGCGGTGTTCTTCGCCACTCTGGCTTTCGCCTTCGTCGAACCCTTCTTTTTCATCGGCTACCTCTTCTCCATCGCCATCTTCGGTTTGTATCAAGCCATCTTCATGGCCAACGCCGGCGGCGCGTGGGACAACGCCAAGAAAATCGTCGAAGTCGAGCTCAAGCAGAAAGGCACGCCGCTCCATGACGCCACCGTCATCGGCGACACCGTCGGAGATCCGTTCAAGGACACCTCTTCCGTCGCGCTGAACCCGGTCATTAAGTTCACTACATTATTTGGCCTTCTGGCCGTTGAGCTTGCCGTGAGCATGACTGCCAAGCAAGGTGCCAACTTGACGCACATCCTCGCCGCGGCCTTCTTCGCCGTTTCCTTCACCTTCGTCTATCGTTCGTTCTACGGCATGCGCATCCGCGGCTCCGCCGCGCAATAGCGCTGACGGTGGGACAGACATTCCTGTCTGGCTCTCTTGGTTCTCTCAATAACTAAATAGGGCGGCCACTGGCCGCCCCGTTTTCTTCGCAATAGATTCACAATGACAGGGTGGCCAGAATGAAGTTCTGGGCTGGAATGGACGGCTGCCGCGACGGTTGGATACTCGCGGTCCTTTCTGAAGTGCGAATCATTCACTTGGAATTTTCCTCGCATTTCAAATTCGCCATAGATAAGCAGCCCCTAAATGAATTAATCCTGGTTGACATCCCAATCGGTCTGCCATCGGCGGAGCATCCAGTTAGTCGGGACTGCGACGCGCTGGCACGGAAGCTGCTAACGGGAAGAGCGTCCACTGTCTTTTCAGTTCCTTGCAGGGAAGCCATTAGAGCTAAGTCGCCCGAGGGAGCAAAGAAGTTAAATCTCAAGGTATTGAGTAAGAGTCTTTCGCTTCAATCACTCGGAATTCGGGGCAAGATCAAAGAAGTGGATGAAATACTTAGACTCGCTCCTTCCTTGCAGCAACGAATCCGGGAAACGCATCCCGAGCTGTGCTTTCGCTTGTTGAACAAGGGTGTGGTATTGACCACGCGCAAGAAAGATCGGGCAGGTCAAAACGAGCGTCAGGAATTGATCTCAAGATTTGTAGACAATAGTGAGAAGGAGATTGATGCTTTCCTAGAAAGTCATCCGAGAAGCCAAGGGTGCCGAGACGATTTACTAGACGCCTGTGTTGCGGCAATCGTGGCCCGTCTTGTGTTGGAAGGAAAGGCACGCAGCATCCCGTCGGCAGCTCAAAGAGATGCTTGTGGAATCACAATGGAAATCGTGGGGGAAATCGCCTAACCGACCCTTTACAGCCGAATCAGACCAGGAAACTTGCGGATGTTGTTGTCGAAGCCGGGAAAAACTGCGTTCAGATCGGGTACGCCAATGTGTTTCGAAAGCACTTCGCCAACGACCGAGCGAAAGTCCGTCGTTAGCGCCAGGTCGCGCCTCTCATTCAGCTGGTGATCCGCCAGCCCCGGCCACTTGCCATAGACCCGCCCGCCCTTCACGTCGCCACCCATCACGAACATGCAGTTCGCGTGACCATGGTCCGTGCCGCGGTTGCCGTTTTCTTTCGCGGTGCGCCCGAATTCGCTCATCGTCACAAACACGATGTCCTGCATGCGGTCGCCCATGTCCTGGTGAAACGCGGCGAGCCCTTGCCCCAGGTCCTTCAATAAATTGGAAAGCTGTCCCTGCACGCCGCCTTCATTCACATGGTTGTCCCAGCCGCCGCAATCGACAAACAGCACCTCGACGCCGATATTGGCTTTCAAGAGCTGGCCAATCTGCTGCAGGCTCTGCCCCAGCCGGCTGGTCGGAAATTGTGCGCCGTTTTCCGGCTGGTACTTCGTCGGATCCGCTTTCCGCAACAGGTCGATCCCCTCAAACGTCTCTGTCCCCGTGCCGTGCAGCGCCTGGTCCACCGTCTGCGCGTACATCGCTTCAAAGCCGCCTTCGACCACCTGCCCCATCGCCGGCGATTGCGCCATCACCTTGAACTGTCTCACGTCCGGCAACGCGATCGCTCCGGCGCTTCCGCGCAGCATCCGCGGCAGATTCGGCCCCATCGCCACGGCGCGAAATGGCGAGCCATTTTCTTCCGGCACTGTTTCCAGCGCACGATTCAGCCAGCCATCTTCCGTCGATTTCAGTCCCGGAGTGCCCGATTCCATGAAGTCTTGCGCATCGAAGTGCGAGCGCGTCGGATCGGGCGAGCCCGCCGCGTGGACAATCGCGAGGTGATTCTTATGAAAGAGCGGCTCAAGGGGTGCGAGGCTCGGATGCAGCCCAAAAAAGCCGTCGAGATCGATAGCGGCATCTCCACCACCGTGCCTGGGTTCCGGAATCGCAATCGTCGGCCGCATCCGGTAATAGTTGGATTCGCCGAACGGTACGACGATGTTCAATCCATCCGCAGCTCCGCGTTGGAAGAGCACCACAAGCTGCTTTTTGTTCGGCATCGGCGTTGCGGCCACCGCGCGCTGCAAGAAAGCGGGCATGGCGCTCAGGCCGACCATCGCCACGCCACCTTGTTTCAAAAAATATCGCCGCGAAAATCTCAGCCCACTCACGCCTTCGCAACACTCATGGCTCATAAAGCCCTCTTCTTCTCATCTTCTCTGAAACTCCGGCGATCCAAGCACCAATCCCGCAACCACGCCCAAATCCACTTGTTTAACAGGATCGTCCAGCTTCGCCTGCAGGACTTGCGGGTTATCCAGTTGCTTCTGCAAGGTCTCCACCGTTGTCGCCGCTGCTTGGCCGCCGAGAAACACTCCGACCGCGCGATCCAGCGCTGTCTTCGGATCCATCGCCGATTCTTTACCCAGCAGTGACGGAACATCCGTCCGCGCTCCGCGCACTTTATTTCCTGCCAGGGTCAGCGAAAAATTCAACCGGTTGAGCAGCGCACCCGTGTTTACCCACGCGTCCGCCTTGTCCGAATAACCCGTCGGCGGCTGGCATTGATAGAGCGGCTCGCCAATCCGCCCGACCCACTGCACCAGAGGCATCGGCGTGTCCACATCCGTCCCCAGCGCCCGCACGGCGGAAACCACCAGCTCGAAAGGGCTCTTGATCTTTGCCCGATACGCCTCGCGCGACCAGAACTCCGGCGAGTAAATCATCGTCTTCATCACTGCGCGGATGTCGCCATCGCTCGATCGAAACGTCTTCGCCATGCGCTCCACCAGCTCCGGCGGCGGATTATCTGCAACGAATCGCCGCGCCAGCTTGGTCGAGATAAACTTCGCCGTGCTCGGATGGTGCGCCAGCAAGTCGATCACTTCCTCGGCGTCCTTCTGTCTTCCGGCATGAATCTTCTTCCCAAGCACAAATTTCGGGTCCGGATCGTGTAATCGCTCGTCAAATTTGAACTCCGGATTCTGCCGCGGCTTTTCGATCGTCCAGCCGGTGAAGCACCGCGCCACTTCGGTCACATCTTTTTGTGTGTAGCCGCCATCCACACCCAGCGTGTGCAGCTCCATCAATTCGCGGCCGTAGTTTTCATTCAAGCCGCGAACATTCTTCTTCGCCTGCCCCTGCGCCTGTGGACGCGGCGGCCACGGCCGCCCAAATCCGCCGCGCCGCCTTTGCTGGCGCATGGCGCGCTCCGCGGCTTGCCGGTCCGCCGCACGTGGATCCGCGCTCAGGAAATTGTCCAGGTAGAAGAGCATCGCCGGGCTCTTCGCCGTCGCCGTCAATAGGTCTTTGAATTTCCCGAACGCGTGCGGCTGGATCACGTCGCGCTCATATGAAGTGAGATACCACCTGTCTTCGCCCTTACCTGCAAAAACGTTGAAGTGGTTGAACCAGAAGTCGTCCATCACCTGCTGCAGTTGTCGCTCGCTGTAGATCGCGCGCGTCACCTTGGCCATCCCCAGCTCTTCGATCACCCGCTGTGGCCGCCTGCTGTCGTCGGCAATGGCACGAGGTACTGCATTCGGATCGGGCCCGCCGAGTACATCGCGCTTCCCCGCTCCAAGCGTTGCCACATTTGAAACGGCGGGATCCTGCTTCATCGGCGCGGGCGCGTTCGAATCGCTCGGCGCATTTGTTGAAGTTGTTGTCGGCGCTGCCGCCTCGCCATTCGATGCCTGGCCTTGCGATGGCTGCATGTCTTTCGTGATCGTCGCCGCCGCGTCCGATCGCCTCTGCCCTGCCTGCGCTTGCCTCTCGGCCTGTTTCTCGGCCTGCTTGGGCTGCGGATATTCTTCCAGCAGTCTCGAAGCAGACATCGCCAGCGTCGGATAATTTTCCAGCCGCGCTCCCAGCGCCTTGTCATCGATGGAATTCGGATTGACCTGCTGATCGATCCATTTCGCGAGCCCCATCTGCCGGATGCGCTCCACATCACCGGGGCGGGGCCCATAGCCCAGGCGGTTCAGCGCGTGCAGAATCGCTTCGTCCGTGGAGAGCTCCGTGACTGGCAATCCTTTCAGCACCGGGTCTGGCTTTGGTTTCTTGTCTTTAGCTTCCGCAACAGAGCTCAAGTCAACGCTGAAAGACACCACACAAGCAAAGGAGAGCACCATCGCCAGCAAAGATCGCGGTGTTCTAGAAATCCAGTGGGTCTGCGGGGTACGGCGCTGCTGCAGGTTCATGTCGATCTCCTGCCCGGCGGCATGGACGGCAGATAGGGGGATCACTACTAGACTAACCCTTCCTCGGGCCGGAAGTTGCGCAAGCCCACGGGTCGTGTCGAATCATTACCCCGTCCAATCTTCCACAATTGCAAAGGTCTATCCCCAGGCCCCTGCTCATTGACGCGCAGTCCCTGCCCTCGTATTCTCGTCCATCGTGTTCCTCGGGAGGACCGGTGCTGGTCCGCAATTTCATCTTCTGGCTCTCGACAAAGCGGAGCGTCACCAACTCCATCGCGCGCCGCGGCATGCAATACGGTTTCGCGCGGCGCTTTGTCGCCGGCGAGACGCTTGCGGAGGCCATCACCGCGAGCCGGGAACTGTGCGCGCAGGGGCGCCGCGTCAGCCTCAATCACCTCGGCGAAAACGTCACCACCGAAACCGCCGCGCGCGAAGTTTGTGCCGGCTACATTCGCATGCTCGAGGAAATGCACGCCAAGAATCTCGCCGGGAACATCTCCATCAAGTTGACGCAGCTTGGCCTCGACGTTAGCAAAAATATCTGCGATTCCCTCGCTCGCAAGATCGCCGCGCGCGCTGCCACGCTCGGCCTTACCATCGAAATGGACATGGAAGGCAGCGCCTACACCGGCGCGACATTGGATATTTTCGAAAGTGTACAGCGCGAACGCGGCAATGTAGGGCTTGCGGTGCAGGCCTATCTTTTCCGCACAGAGAAAGATCTGCTGCGCCTCGCGCCGCTCAAACCGAAGATTCGGCTTGTAAAAGGCGCCTACCGCGAGCCGAAAAGCATTGCGATACAGGCTAAGAAGGATGTCGATGCCAACTACAAGCGCCTCACCACGCTTCTTCTGGAAGGCGCGGCGCAAGGCGCTTATTTTCCCGCCATTGCGTCGCACGATCCCTTCATGGTCGCGCACGCCCAGGCGGAAATCGCGCGCTTGAAGCTGTCACCAGACCGTTACGAATTTCAGATGATCTACGGAATTCGGCGCGACCTTCAGCAGGAAGTCCATGCTGCCGGCCACGGCCTTCAGGTTTACGTGCCGTTTGGCACCGATTGGTGCCCCTATTTTATGCGGCGTCTTTCCGAACGCCCCGCAAACTGCTGGTTCGTTCTGCGCAGCTTGCTCGCTGAATCCGGCGCGGGTTCCAAATGATTCTTCTGCCAGCGCGCGGCCTAATTCCCGAACCTGCGTCCGCCTCCACGCAAATCCCGCCACTTAGTCCGTCAAGTCGAAATCGACCGTGCGATCCGCGGCGTTATTCCCCGCTGCGTCCACTGCCTGCATCACCAGACGGTAACTTCCTGCCGGAAGATCTTGAACGATGACCCGCAAGGCCACCGGAATCACGGGACTGCCTTTTTGTATGAAATCGTCGGCCCTCATGATCCCGGTGAACCGCACTTCCTTATTCGTAGCCCGCTCGTATACGTGATAACCGAAGCCCACCAGCGGCGGATTGGCCGAGGTCAGCAGCGGTTCATACACTTCGGTATACGCGATGACGTTGTCGCTCTTCTTGAAGCGGTTGCTGCCCGAAGGAATCATCTGCATGCCCTTGACAACCAGTGGCGTGCGGTCCTCCAAAAGCTGGGAGTCGAGTCCCGTGGGAATATCCGTCAGCCGCTCCGCCGAGTTCGTCAGCACCACCCCGCCGAGACTGAAATGTTTCCCGTCATAAGGATCAATCTGCAGCGGCGACTCGAACTTGCCGAACTGATTGCCGCCTGCGCTCAACACCACCGTAAGCTTGTAGGCGCCGGGAGCCGTGTCGAATTGATTTTCGTAGCGATACGGCCGCTTCGTGAATTCTTTCCACTCGTCCTTCTCGAAATCGAGATTGACGGTATCGCTGAAGCGCGCCCCGACTGTGCCGTCCGGACGGTAAGCAATGCCCAGTACGTTCAAGTTGGCGTGATATTTTCCTTTCTCTTTGTTGAACTGCATCGTCTCTGAAGGAACCTCCATCGCAAGATTCACCCGTGCAACATTCGGTCCGGCGTAGAAATACGGCGCCTCCAACGAACCATGAATCGAGCCGGCTTGCATTCCCGCGGCGTGCCCCTCGAGCTCTTTCTCGAGCGGCTTGCCTTCCAGCACATTCGACGCTCTCGCATTGCAATACCCGCTGCGCGACCTTACGTTCATGCCGCCTTTGTTGAGCTTCACCTTCAGCGTGTGGCAGCTGCCTTCCGGCGTCTCCTGCGGCACATACCCGAGAAGATAAAATTCATTCTGTTCCCGGCCGATCCTTTCGAGCCCGCCCAGCAAGTCGTTGGTATTGAAAATCGAAAAGCCGCCGGTGCCTTCGGCCAGCGCCGCAAGAATTTGCTGGTTTGTCGCCACCGAATCAGGAAGCTGCGGCACAATCGTCCGCGGCTGGCTGAAGGTCGTGCCATTGTTCGTAAAGTTTCCTGTGTTTCCGATCGGCCGGCCTCCCCCGCTTCCGCCGGTCCCACCTCTGCTACCGCCCCCTGTTCCTCCCGTACCGCCAGTGCCACCGCCGGGTTTGCCACCCCCGCCGCCCGTGCCTCCGCCTGTCCCTCCACCGCCGGGTTTGCCACCCCCGCCGCCACCTCCGCCTGGTCCTCCTCCACCTCCGCCTGGCCTGCCGCCCCCGCCGCCACCTCCGCCGCCGCCCCCGGGTCTCTGCGGATCGGGCATGGCGCTCGCCGGATAAGCCACAAGCACTACATGCCGCTGTGTGCCAGCTCTCCGCTGCCGCTTTCGTTCCGCGGCGGCCCGCGTTGCGCTGGTCGTTGAACTTCTCTTCGCACTCCCACGTGGCCCATTAATTACGCCCGGCGCGCCGGATACCAGCCCGCGCACATCGAGCGAATAGATCGCCACATTCGCTTTGTTGCACGCATCGATCGTCGCCGTCAGCTCGGACTCGCGCTCCGATGTCAGCGGAAACCCCGCCGAAAACAGAACCACCATTTTCCTGCCGGGGATGCCGCGAAGGTTCTTCGCCAGGCTCCGCACCGCCAGCAGCATCGTGCGCGCCGCGTAGTCCGCTTCCGAATTGCCCAGTGACATGAACCCAGCCGAAGCGATGGTGACGGGTTGCGAAGCTGCCGAAGCGTTCGAATCGACGGACGAAACCTTGACGCCGCTGACCGCTGCGCGCAGCAGGTCCGCATTCGCCGTAAAATTCTGCCGGATGCTCAGTGCGCCACCGAAATCGACCACCGCCATCAGCCGGTCGGGACTGGCGTTAGCCTCCACAAATTTCATCGCCGCGTTTCTTGCCTGGATTTGGTCCGGCGCCTGCATCGAAGAGTTATCGAAGAACAGAATCAGGTAATGCTTCTGCGCATTCGCCTCCACCGCGACATCCGCGCCCATCGAGAAGCTCGATACTTGCTGTTCCTTGTTGTCTTCGTAGACTTTGAAATCATTCTGCGTCAGGTCGCGGATGTATTTTCCTTTCTTGTCCGTCACCACCGCGTCGACCAGTACAAGGCGCGATTCTTTCTTGATGACTGCCGCGGATTGCCGCACTGCCGCGGGCGCAGGCGTCGGTTCTTGTGCAAGCGCAGCAATCGGCAATACGCAAAGTGCCGCCACAATCGCCCACACCACTCGGTGAAGGGAACTTTGTCTGCATGTCTCTCTTGTTCTCATGTTCCGCCCCCATCCGTACCTAATACGGTATGACCACTGCGCCGTTCCTCGCCGCCATCTGTGAACCCTCGGCATCCCGCACCACCTGTCGCACCAGATACGTCCCAGGCTTGATATCAAAACTTGATTTGACCGTTATCCCCATCCCCGAACGGCCCAGCCGGTCGACGGTAGTGTCCAACAGCCGCATCTCCACGACCTTTTCGCCGCCCGTCACGAATTTTCCATTCTCATCAAATATCGCCGTTGCGAGGATCAAATCGTCACGGTTGCGGCCCTCCGCTTTGCGGAAGTGGATGCCCCTTAGATCCAAGTGCGTGAGCACCGCCAGGCGCGCCTCCGCTTCATCCTTCTTGAAAAACTGTGTGTGCAACTCCACCGGGAGGTCGCGGATCTCATCCTGCGAAAAAAGCGCTTCCTCGATTTCCCGCTTTGCTGTCTCCGCTGGATCTGCGGCCGTGCGCGGTGCGTAGTAACCGCGGCGCGCTTGCACGTTGTATTTTTGTTTGTTCGCCAAGGTGACCTTCAAAAGGTGATAGCGCCCGTTGAGCTTCAGATTCTGCGGTGAGAATGCCAATAAATAGGAGATTGGCGGGGCCGCGCCCGCCTGCCGGAATCCTTCGTCCAGGTCGTTGCGATTATGAAAAAATGTTCCGCCCGTGCCGTCTGCCAATTCCCCAAGTACTTGCGATTGCCCGCTTTGTGATTGAATCCGATAAGTACCCTTGAAGCCGCGGGTGCGAAATGAATCGTGCGGTGGATCGGAAATGTCGCCGAGCACATCCGGTGCATATAGGCCGCGCGCATCCAGCGTGTTAATCACGATGTTGGCGCGTGTGGCGCGGTCGATGATATCGGTTGGCCCTGCGGTATACGTGGAAAATATAAATCCCGGCGAAACAAAAATCATGATCCGCTGTCCCGGCATGCTAGACAGCCGCCGGATCGTTTCTTCGAAATGGCGGTAGGTATATTCCGTTTGCGCATCTCCGGCCGCAAGCGCGCTCGCCGCAGCCGACTCCGCTAAAGACTGCGCCTGTGTCCTCATGGTCCGGTCGCCACCGAAAGCGCACTGGATGGCGTCTTCTGTTGCCACCGCCAGCGCCTGCGTATCTCGCTTGACCTCGATGAGATCGGCTTGGTAGTAGCCGATTTCCGGACAACCATGATCAGGGCCGCCGAAACTCGCGCGCGGAACAATTCCTAAAAGCGCCGTGTTGATAAGTTCCCGGTTGCCCGTAAATTCTTGGCTGATCTGACCCGAGGTCGTGTATACGCCCACGCGGTCCGATGGCGCAAGCGCGCCAAATAACCGCGTCGCGGAACTTCTCACGAACACCGCGTCTTCCATCAAAAAATGTTCGTCATCGAAAAGAATCGCCACAAATCTCTGTGGCAAACCCGCTGCAACTTTTGCCGCGGCTTCCGATGACGCTTCCGGCTCCCCCGCGGAAGCTTGCGTTACTGGCAGGGCCGCGTGCGATTCGGGCGTCTCTAGGCTGAACGCCGAAATCACCTGCGGCTTGCTATTGTCGAAGAGCTGGAAATCTTCTTTCCCCAGGTTGCCAACGACATTCCCCTGCGCGTCCCGCACCACCACGCGCACCAGCACCAAATTCACGCGCACTTTGAACGTAGCAGGCGTGTCACGGCTGGAAACTTCGCCATTTTCGCTGGGAGACGCCGTTTGCGCCGGCGCGGCTTGTTGCGCTTCGATTTTCGGGGGGATTTCCTGCCCCGTGGAAGACTGCGCGCGCAGCATTCCACACGGCAGCAAAATCAAAAGAAGCAGGCAAGCAACTCGTCGGGCGAACGAGCATTGCGGTGGTGCAACCATGGGGTCCCTTCTCGAACTGCTATTTTCCGCTTCGATGGCTCTGCCCGTGCAGCCAGCCACCGGAGCATCTCGCCTCGTGCCCGTCGCTTGACTATACGCGCCAGGTAACTTTTATGTCAATGAAACACCTAGTGGGCCGCTGAAACATGTCCTTTTGCTCGGGGGTCGGAGCTTTAGCTCCGACATTAGGCCCATTCTTTCAATGGGCTTTAGCCCCTGAGGAAACTCTCTTACCTATTTTGCAACAGCGAGCTAAGCGCGCCTCACGCGTTCCTGTATTCGCGGAATCCCTCGAGCGTCCACACATCTTGCGCATTGTCGTGCCGCAAGATATACCGGTCGCCACTTTCCACTACCACACGGAAATAGGTCGCGCCCGGCGAGTACCAGCGGTCCTCTACACTTCTTATCTCTTCCGCTCGCTCGCCAAACAGCACGCGCACCGGCCGCTCATCACTTTTATATCCCGCATAGCACTCCACCTTCACAATCCTTTCAACCAAGTGCGCCCGCCCCTTTGCGGTTTTCCGCCAGCTCGGCGTTCCACGCCGCACCCAGAAAAATCACCACCGCGGAAAGCTGCATCCAGATCAGCAAGCCGATCACCGCGGCCAGCCCGCCGTACACCACGCTGTACGGCACTCTCCGCACATAAAATCCGAACAGCACATCCACCAGCCACCACAGCAGCGTCGCCAAGATCGCACCCGGCAGGACATTCGCCAGGCGGTTCTCTCTCGGCCGCGCCACTCGGTAAATCACCGTCAGCGCGATCATCGCCAGCACAATCGCCGCCGCCGGAAAAAAGAAATTCCACCACCCATGCAAAAGACTTTGGCTGCCAATTTCACTCGTGATCCAGCTCCGCAACGGCCGCCCCAAAACTCCCAGAATCGCCGCCGCCAGCATCGGCGCTATGGTCACAAGCAGCAGAACCAGCCCGCGGAGCTGCCGGTGCAGGAACCCGAGCTTAACGCGGTCTCCATAAATAATGTGAATCCCCTCCATCAAAAGCTTCATCGCTTGCGAGCCTGCCAGTAATGTGCCAGTCCAGCCTACGAGCGCCACTTTCCACGCCTCCGGCCCTCGTTTGAGCAGGAATTCAGAAACGATTTGCGAGCTGCCCGGCGGCAGGAAGTTTGTAAAGTCCGTGATCAGATCGAGGAGGCTGGCCCGTCCACCGATCCGGCTGGTCGCAAATCCCACCGCGATCAGCAGTGCCGGGAAAAACGCGAGAAACAAATTGAACGCAATGGCCTGCGAAATCATGCCGCACCGCGGAAACACTCGGGCAAACATGCGGTACGCTCGCCGCAGGAAAGAAGCTTCTAATCTCATCGCCCGGCATTATACCTGCCGCTACACGGAGTGACACAGCCTCTCACTCATGGAGCTTTGCGTCACACTGTCGCTCCACCCGGCGCAGCTTTGGCACTGGACATTCTGCGGCTTTTCCCCGCCAGCAGTCTAAGGTTCTTATTGCGTATTGCTGACATCGACATGAAAGCTCGCCCTAGCTATTTCGGCACGGGGAAGCCCTTCATGCAGACCACTGTACGGTCTGCCTCCTCCGGTTTTGCGTGGGCGAAGCCGAGGTTGGCCGTACAAAGAACATCCCCTTTCAAAACCAGGCTTGTGTTGTTATCCAGCGGCGCGTTCATTTTGGTGGCTATCAGGATGCGCTGGGAACCGTCGGGCGAAAGGACCCAGATCTGGTTTAGTAAAATCTCAGAGACGTAGATGTTGCCTTTCCCGTCCAGCTCGATCCCATCGAATGGCGAGTACCCGGACGGTAGCGCCACGGGTTCACCGGCCGTCCCGTCGTCCTTAATTGGGAGCCTGAGTACCATGGGGTCGCCGTCGGTGACGGCATAGATGTTCTTCTCCTCCTTATCGAGCACGAGGTCATTGACGCCTAGGGGCGATCCCGAATAGGGCTTGGACGACCAATTGAGCAGGGGGTGTGCCGACCACAGGTCCACCTTTTTGCCATCGGGAGAGATTTTCCAAATACCGGAGTACGTGAAGTCCGTCATGTACACGTTGCCTCTCGAGTCGACCGCAACATCGTCAGGAAAGCAGAATGGCCAACTTTCCGCTCTTGTCGCGAGGGCCGTCACCTTTCTCGTTTTAGCGTCGATCTTATAAACCCCAGAGCGAGTTACCGTCGCGTCCCGGCAAGACGGATGGAACGGATTCGTCAAATCCTCCGCGTCATATTTCGAGTGGGCTTTGTATGCGACGTAGATGTTGCCCCCCTTGTCGAGATCGAGTCCGACCAGGATCCCCTTTCCGCTCTCTTCCTTCGACGGCACCCACGCTATGTGATCGTAGCTGCCGTCATCCTTGAGCATGACGACTTCCCCGATATGGAACAGGGTCGCGTAGATGTTGCCATTCGAGTCGACTCCGAGACCCTCAGGCGTGTCGGGGAGCTTGGCCATGACCCAGGCCTTAAACTGGGCCGATGC
Organism: Candidatus Acidiferrum sp.; assembly: GCA_035544995.1. Classification (GTDB taxonomy): domain Bacteria; phylum Acidobacteriota; class Terriglobia; order Acidiferrales; family UBA7541; genus Acidiferrum. The sequence goes on along the minus strand of DASZZI010000002.1, from coordinate 84,152 downwards.
AGGCGGAGAAGCAGCGGCGAAAAACCAGGCGCAGCCGATTAGACAGAACAGAGTCCTCAGACGTTTCCCCTTGCGCAGTGCCGATTGGACCATGCTGCCCCTCCTCTTATTATCCCGAATTTCGATTTTGACTTCCCGGCCGGCCGACAATGGTTCTGAACCGGAATTTCTTTTTTGATCTCGAAAACGGCGCCATAGTACACCCGTCTCGCTTGTTCGCGACACTGTGAAACGATTTTCATCGGGAGCACTCCCGACGGTTTGCCATCCGCACCAGCACAGCCAGAAATTGCCCCGGATTCCAGCCCGCTTTTGCAACACCTCTCCTTACCCCAACCCCGCTGTAGACACCTTCCGGAACACTTTCCTCACGACCTTGCTCCCGTCCCCGTAGATGGAAACTTCACGAAGTTTATATGCTACTCTTCGCCTGCAGCGCGGCCCTGCAACTTCTTGCTCCCTGGAACGTATGCAAAGGTAGGGTGACGAACCAGTGGCGACAACAGTCCAAGGCAAATCCTGGTTCTCGAATTTGTTGCGCGAACGCAGCTTCCAGATTGCGCTCGTGCTCTGGGTCGCGGCCAGCTTCGCGGTCTTCCCGTTGAGCGGCGGGAAGCTTCCGCTCAACCGGCCGGCCCTGGCGAATTTCTCTGTTACCTTTCAGGTGATCGCCTCAACCGTTGCGCTGGCCTTCACACTCCTACAGATGACGGTCGTGTACTTTCTGACGCGCCGGCGCACGATTCCAGACATGGCCAGCCGTGCACCAGATGCCGCGGTGGCCCGGCGCGAAGTCTGGTTGCTCTGGGCTTACGGCGCGCTCGTCCTCCTGGCCGGCCGATGGATTGGCCTCCGGCTCTTTGGGGAAGGAATCGGCCTGCATCTGAACGGCTCGTTGTTTGGTCCGACGCGGATGGTATCGCCGCAGGAAGTATGGGTCTGGGCCTTCTACAACTTCGTTTTTCTCGCGGTCATCCCCTATGTGATCTTTCGCGCGCGGGGTTACTCGCGGGAGGCTCTCAATCTGAAATCCGCCAATTTTAGGAATGATACGCTGGTCATCGTCGTCATTATGGCCATGGGAATCGCGCTTGATCTCTCGGGCGGCGGTTTCCTGAAGCTTTCAGGACACCAGATGCTTCTGGGCGCAACTCTCACGTTTGTCACTCACTTGCTCGGCACCGGACTGCCGGTGATGGTTTTCATCTACGCCATTCTCTTCCCGCGGTACTTGAAATTGACAGGCTCGCGGGTGGTGACGGTGTTGCTCGGCGGGGTCAGCTATGCAGTCTTGCACGTGTTCGAATACTGGACGCTCTACGATTCCATTCCGCACGCGCTGCTGTCTGCGATCTTCGTTCTGCTGACCTTCGTCCCGCCGGGACTCATGAAATCCTACCTCACGCTGCGCACCGCAAACGCCTGGGTGCACCTGTGGGGCTACCACGCCATTACTCCGCACGTGACCGCGGATACTCCCATGATCGTAAAGATTTTTGGTATTCGCTGAAATAGCGGGATTCGTCTCGGCCGCGCTCGCAAACACCGTTCGTTGCAACAAATCTTTTGTCGGCGGTATTCTATACAGAACGTAAAATCGCCGCGCCGGAGGCTGACATGGTGGAACAAGATCGCCGTCTCTCACCCAGATACTCGTTTATCGCCAGCGCCGAGTTGGTCGAAGCGAAATCGGGCACCGCCATAGTCACGCGCGTCAGCGAATTGAGCCTGCACGGATGTTACCTGGACATGCTGAATCCCTTCCCCGTGAGCACCATCGTCCTGATCAAAATTTCTTCTAAAACAGATTCCTTCCAGGCGAAGGGAAGAATTGTCTATGTGCACCCGGGCATTGGTGCGGGAGCGATTTTCCTCGACATTTCACCGCAATCTCAGGCGGTTCTGCAACGCTGGCTCGCGCAAGCCGAAAATGATCAGCAAACGCTTATCGGCTAGCCCGAAATCTCGCCAAAACCTTTCTCGCCTCTCCGCCGGCCGCTCAGAAATCATCACCGAGTGTTACCCTTGCAATTTTCGCCGGAAGTGGAAAAAATCCCCCGCATGAAGCATTCGCATTCCTATTTCCTGAAATCAGCGCGGCTTGGATTCAGTCGCTGGTCTGCGGAGGATCTTCCTCTAGCGATTTCTCTTTGGGGTGACCCCGAAGTGACTCGCTTCATGGGCGGCCCTTTTTCGCACGAAAAAATAAAAGAAAAGCTCGCCCGTGAAATCGCTTTGATGAGCGCCTACAACGTTCAGTATTGGCCAATCTATCTCCTGGCCGGCGGAGAGCACGTGGGTTGCGTCGGGCTGCAGCCCTACAAGCTCGACGAGAAGATCTATGAATTGGGCACCCACCTGCTCCCTGCCTACTGGGGGCAAGGCTTCGCGGTCGAAGCCGGGAAAGCCATCATCACCTTCGCCTTCGAATCGCTCGGGGCAAGCAGCCTCTTCGCAGGCCATCACCCTGATAACCACGCTTCGTGCAGCGTGCTCAAAAAGCTCGGTTTTCAATACACGGGTAAAGAATTTTCCCCCCCGACCGGTCTGATGGAACCCGCCTACTTGCTTACGCCGCCCGGCGCAAGAATCACCTACAACCGGTGATCTGCTTTGCTTCTGCTTTCTCCGCCGAGCCCCGTTCAATGCGCCATAGCCGCGCCATCGAGGAACGCCGTCGCCGCGTTGACGAATTCCGCTGTCTTTTCCCTCGGCGGCACATGCCCGCACTTGTCGAAGCTAACCAGTCGCGCGCCGGGGATTCCAGCCGCATAGCGTTCCCCGGATGCGATGGGAAGCAAATTGTCCTGTTTGCCCCACACCACGAGCGTCGGCACGTGTATTTCCGTCAATCGACTGTCCAGCCTTTCCGAAGCGAGAGCCGGATTCGTAAGGAGGCTGCGAACGGTGTAGCCGTCATGCAAGGAGAGTTTATCCGCGAAAATCTTCCTAAGCGCGTCTTCGGTCACCCAACTCGTGTCGTAAAAAACTGCCTCCATCATTCCGCGCATAGCCGCCAGTGAACTTGGATTGAGGTCAGGTATGGGCTTGTCCTGCTTTAGGCCCGCTGCATCCACAAGCACGAGTTTCTCGACCGGGACCAGGTGCGCGCCGCCGGAAATCTCCGCTACATACAGTGCCGAGATCCACCCGCCCAAGGATTCGCCCACCAGACTCGCCTTCTCGACTTTCAGCTCGCGCAAAAACTCATCCAGGAAGTCCACGTACGTCTGGATGTGGTAATCCAGCAGCGGCTTATCGGAGTGGCCGAACCCAATCTGGTCGGGAACGAGCAGCCGGTACTTCTGAGAAAGCGGCGCGACGACCGGCAGCCAATCCTCTTTGCGGCTCCCCAGTCCGTGCACCAGCACCACGACGGGCCCGGAGCCCACGTCCCAATAATGAATCGTCTGGCCGAACACGGCGACGGTTTTATCAGGTGGTGGCGTCGGCCCTACCTGGCCAAATGCGGGAACAACGAACAGCGTAAGCAGTAAAATCGAAACGAACTTTGCCTTTCCGCGCATGATTCCTCCATTACTCTGGGCCACTTTATGTATCACACGGACAGCCTGTTTGCCACCCACAGGCAGCCGCCGCTTGACCACGGGGCGCCTCGCTACGCCCGAGCCACGCTCACAAATTCGGTGACTTACCGGAAGAGTGCGATTACCCTTTGCTTAAGCCCCAAACTCTCTGCGAGTGGCGAAAATGCCCCCGGAAAGCATGCGTCGAAGCACTCGAATCCCGAAAGAGATCGCTATTCTCCTGGTCGGAAGCGATATGGAGGGCAAGGTCTTCTCGGAGGAGACCAAGACCGTTGTCCTCAGCCGCCACGGAGCGGGCATTGTTTCGCAATACAAACTCGTCCCTGAACAAGAGCTGATCGTTCGTCGCCTCGATACCAACAAGGAGACAGAAATTCGCGTCGTTGGCCAGATCGGCTCGCAATCCGACAGTATCACCTATGGCGTGGCGTTTCTCGACCCGAGCGTCAATTTTTGGGGCGTCGAGTTTCCGAGCTTGACGGAATCCGAGAGGTTGGCGAACCGCGCGTTGGTGGAATGCAGCAGTTGCAAACGCCGCGAAGCGGTTGATCACAGCGATCTCGAAGGGGACGTCTTCGCCATCAACGAAGGCATTGTGCGGTTCTGCAAACAGTGCGGCTCTTCAACTTTCTGGAAAAAAGCTTCGGGCGATCCCCATGGCGTTGCCGTTTCGCCCGAACCCGCGCCGGTGGCGCTGAAACCAGCGGCCCCTCCGGAAAACAGGCGCAAGTACGCTCGCACGAAAGTGAGCTGCAAAGCGTGCATCCGCCAGCCTGGTCAGACTCTGGACGTCGTGGTTTGTGAAAACATGTCCCGCGGTGGTCTGTGTTTCAAAAGCCGCAAGCGATACTTCGAAAGGTCCTCGATCGAAGTTGCCGTCCCCTACGCGCCGGGTGGGCAAAGTATTTTTGTCCACGCACGGATCGTATATGTCCAGGAGCTGCCGGAGGAAAAGCTCTTCCGCTGCGGCGTCGCCTACTCCTAATCCTGAGTAGCTTTCCGCTCGTCCCCGCCGATTGTAGAGGCGGGTCTTGCGCGCCTGGCGTTCACCCCGGCTGTGTTCGTCGGGGCGTCCGCCGCTTTTTGGCGGAAGACCCGCTCCCTCCGCTCTCTTGGAGAGGCGTCCCTGTAGGGCGCCATCTTTCTCCAATCCTGCGCCTCCCCCCTTGTAGGGGCCGACCTTCAGGTCGGCGGGCCGGACTAAAGTCCGGCCTCTACATAGGGTGAGGCCCGGGACAAACCGCACAGCCAGGAATGGCCGTGCCACTGCCACGCATGCAGATCGGAAAGCGACTTGGATTGGAGTGGTCATGACACCACCGGGGGATCGTCCCGGATGGGACGGGGAGCGTTGCGGAGGATCGCGGCGGCAATATCCTCGCCGGACTCGTCGGATTGGAAATTGTTTTCGTGGTCAATAGCGGGGAGGGTGCGCAGGAGCAGATTGCTGATATAGGCCAGAACCGCGGCGCGACGAGGAGCAATCTTGTCCTCGGCAAGGAGTCTGTAGAGTTCGCCGAGGGAATTGTTGATGCCCATGGCGGTTTGAAATTCTTCGGACTTGCCGGTAAGGGTCGCGGCGAAATCGGCGGGTTCGCGGTCCTTCTGCTGGCGGACGGCGTGACGGAAGCAGAGACCGGAAGCGGCGTCAGTGACGGGGAGGCGGCAACGGCGGCCGCGGACGGTGTAATGGCGACAGCGTAAGCCTCTGGTGGAACTGGGTTTGGTTGTTTGGTCGTTCATTTTATGTTCCTTGATTCGGGAGAGGGGGGTATACACCCCCGTGGCGATAGAAAGAGTGCGCAAGCGTCTGAAACCAAAGGAGTTGCGGAGCGTCCGTTGCGCAAAAGAGTGCGGAAGAGACAGAAAAGAAAGAGGTTAGATGTAGGAGGTCAGAATTCAGGAGGAAGGGGTCCGCTATCCGGAAGAGGGAGTAGCGTCTGTGGCGGCTTTGGAATCGAACTATCACGACCCATGATAGCACGGAAATAGTATCCTGTCAAATACTATTATGATGTAGTACTCGTTCGAACGGGGAGAAGCGGAGGTTCGAGGTTGGAAGTTAGAGATTAGAAAGAAGTTGCGGCGCAAATCGGCCAAAAAATGGATCATACGTTCGAACGAACCCACCCTTAGAAACCAAGGGTGGGGCACCCGCTTCGGTTACTCACCTCATTCGAGAAGTTCTTCTCAATCTGAAACAAGACATTGAGACGACTCTGGCGTGCGACCCGACTCCCCCTTAAATCAGGGTCCTCGATCGCATTCCTGGCGAGGAACAAGTCCAAAGAATCCAGTGAATTAACGGTGTCCATGAGTGACTGTTATCGAGCTCTAAAATGCGGTTTAAACAGGTTGCTCCATGGACCACCGTTTGCAACATGTAAGAGGGGGTTGTTCACTCCAGGTGCGCTCGCACCCAATCCTAAGTATTAGTCGATTTGGTGAAGGTGAAAACATGATCAGACTCTACCCTTGCCGGAAGTTCTGCTGTCTCCTGGTCATGCTCTGTTGCATGTCAGTCGGCTACGCGCAGGATGCCGCCCGTAAGATTCTCAAGAAATTGCCAGTTTCATACCCGCTGGCACTAAGAGCGAGAGGTATCGGTGGGACTGTCCGCCTGAAGGTTTTCATCAAGCCGGACGGGTCCGTCAGGGATACGGAAGTACTCGGCGGCAGCGCGGCTCTGGCTGAAAGTGCCCAAAAATCAGTCAGTCAGTGGAAGTTTTCTCCGGGCAATTCCGAAACAACCATGGAAGTCGCTGTGCGCTTCGATCCAGCCGCCAAGCCGGAAAACTAAAACGATATCGATATCGATTTATATCTAAGATGGCGGAACGTAGTAAAGACGTAGTATGAGTTGCGGCGCAAATTGGCGGAAAAAAACGGATTGTACATTCGAACGAACCCACCCTTAGAAACCAAGGGTGGGGCACCCGCAAGAGTAAGAAAAGAAAGGATTAACCGGGAAACGCGGAGGGCCTAAAAAGGTGCTGATCGTTCGAATGAACACGCTCGAAGAAGCGGCGACTCGAACAAGATTCCGATTGATGATGACGAAAAGTCCTAGACAACCTTGGCACCGAACCGGAACTCGTTCACGACCTTATCTTCTGCATCGATTAGTTCTCGGGGCGTGTTCCCGTCAACCGCGAACACATACCATCCCGCGCCATGAGGCATGGCGCATATGGCCGCTTCTAGCAGCGTCGGGTGTTTGTGCAGACAACGACGGTGAGACCAACTCTCTGTCCAGCCAGCTTCATAGTACGGATTGAGAAACCTATAACGCAGACGCAGCGTCGATATTATTTCCGTGAGCCGATGGAGGTCTGGGGGCATCGCTCAAGGCAGATTATTCCACGGGGGGCGAAGAAAAGAAAGAGTTAAGGGAGGGACGCAGAGGGCATAAGTGAGGTGGAGATTGTTCGAATGATTGTACTCACGCCGTGCGTTCCCGCCCCTCGCTCCTCCGCCCTATTTGCCTACCCACGCTTCGCGAAGAACAAAACGCAAAATGCAGGCCCCGAAAATCTTCTCAAGCCTTAAGCCTGCGCCACCCGCCGTCAAGAGGAAATCAAATCGAGGAAGCGTGTCCCACGCACCCGCCGCATTAAGGAGCGGCCACCCGCCACTCGAAGACTTCGGTTGCGTCAAGGTTATGCTTCCGCGTTGACATAACCATAAGAATGTATGAGCTTCTGCGTTATATAATTGGGTGCTGATCCAAAGGAGTTCCATGGGGAAGTTTTTTCGTGGATCAAGATTCCTCCTTTGTTCGTGGACTGTTCTCCTTTCCTCGACCAGTTGTTTTGGTCAGTCCTCCCTCCAAAGTGATGACACCGGTCAGGCCTTTGCGGCCGCTGCCTCACTCGCTCAGTCTCTTGAGCAGTTGACGATCGCCATTATCGGCGGGTCGATCGCTGTTCTCTTAACTTCGTCCACCCATAGACCGACGGGTTGGATTCGTTGGGCGTACTTTTTGTTTATCCCCGGTTGGGTTAGCTTGGGCTATGCAGTTTATCGGGGAGTCCAGGTCCAGAGAGTATTCTTGGCGTATCACTTTTTTCCCAACCCCAACCTGGCCTCCCTTAGATTGGCCATCAATCGGGACGCATACTGTCAGATACAGTCCCTTCTACTGGGACTTTTCGTTTTTGGTATGTGGCTGCTCTTGTACTTGATCTGGTGGATCTTCGCCAAAGAGAACGACAAGAAAGGAGTTTCTTGAGCCGCAAAATTCTTAGAGTCGCTGCCCTAAGTTCCGTGTTAGGGCTGACAAATGGCGCAGTTTATGCTCAGCAGCCATGCGATAAGTGTGACTGTATCCATCCGCCGGTTCCACCCAAATGCGAAAAGTGTTGTGGAGTGGCAACCGGGAAGATTACATCCGTAACTGACACAGGAGTCGTTTTAACCAGGCCAACTCAGGGAGGAAAGTCTGTCGAACAGGCTTTCGCGCTGGACAAGAACACGACGAGAAACGCAAGTCTGAAGAAGGGTGCCGAGGCCACAGTTTATTTTGCCAGGGAAAAGGGCATTGCTAAACGAGTGGACCTCACGGAAGCCCTCGAAGGTCTTCTTCAGCCGACGAACGAGCCGGACCCTCCAGATGCATGCCCCCGACTTCCGCCGCCACCGGAGTCGATGAAGATTTTTCTGGGAAACACTTCCGCGACTTGGACGACTGGTGATCAAACGGCAGCGCTTCGCTTTGGCAAACAAGAGGTGTTAAGTGTAAGAAGGACTGCTAAAGGCATGGCCGTGTCCGCTGCGGTTTTTAGTGCTGACGGTAGGGCGGTAGCCCAAATAATTGACAATCACTTCTACATCAATCCGAATAACTCCTTCCGGTCTGAGAGGAGCGACCCAAGCTCATTGGTGGTCTATGACCAAAAAGCTCAGGAAGTCTTGCGGATTCGATATCTAAATCCCCTCAGTGTAAAAATTACCGGCATTTTCTACTCACCGAAGGGTCAACTGATTTTGGTGAAAGAAGATGAGATCCTAATAAATAGAAATACCTTTCGACATATTTGTGGTGGAAATGTGCAGACCCTGTTCGCAGTCGAGTAACAACGCCCGCATATTTAAGTTTGTGTTTTTCCAGGATTCCGGAATCTGAGGCAAGGGTTCCCGGGTGCTTCTACGGGGCAAGTGCGTTCATTCGAACGATCCGCACCTTTCTAGGTCCTCTGCCGGGTGCCCCGGGTGCCGGGTTTGGCGGGTGGCCGACAATCGATGCGCTAAGACGCTTTTGGGCGGCGCGTGGGGCACACTAAAGAAATGAAAACCGGCCTACCCTTTGCGAAGAACAAAACCGCAAAGCCCATCCAAAACCCTCTCAAGCCTTAAGCCTGCGCCACCCGGCTCGCCGCTGCTTGAGAGTCGGGTGTATCCGCGGTCGTTACTGGTTCAAGATGAGCACCGCGAATTTCCACGAGCCGTCGCTCTGTTGCCTCAGCACATGGAATCCTTTCCCGTGCCAACTGACCGGCGGGCCCTCTGGAGACATTGTAAACTTGGCTTCATGTTCGCCCCGCTCGCATGCCCAGCCGTCCTCGATTTGAATGTTTTTGTATTCGGCCGCGTAGCTCAACACCTTGAAACCCGGGTAGTCGGCCCGGAATTTGTCATTTTCAGCCTGGATGGCCTGCTTGCCGACCGCAGGCGGGCTTCCCGGATTGAAGCGCACCGCATCCTCCGTAAAGATGTCTATCAGCCCTTTCGGGTCTTGGGACAGCGTAACTTCAATGTCTTTTTGGTGGAGTTTTTCGATGGCCGCTAGGTCCGCCGCATGCGTGTCCGTTCTGTGAGGGGTGCCTATACCAGCGCTTCGGGCGAAGAAGCCGATGCCGAGGCCCGCGACAAACACAATAGTGGTAACTAGAGAATTGTGGCTCATACGGCCTCCTGAGCACTTGCTCTTGCCACGCCTAGAGAGCGTTTGTCAACCGCCAACAGGCTCCAATTGGCTAGCCCGCGACAGTCCGCGGCCGCTACACGGGAAAGCAGAGAAGAGAGATTTCATCGTCACAAAAAACGTGAGCGATGGCGCAGAGGTCTCTCTGCGCAGGTCGACCTCTTGCAGGAGCAAGAGGTAGGAAAGTGTCGGCCTGCTCCGTTCGGTCCCGCAGAATCATGCGGGATGCACAAAACGCAAATGACGGACGGAGGGGCGAGCGGTTATGTCGGAGCTAAAGCTCCGACCCCCTAAAGAGCAGCGCAAGATGGCGAGGGGCCACTCCCTTCTCTCCGCTCGCCTGTCGTACACTCAAATGCATCCTACCGAGCTAGTGAGGAAACATCCGTGACCACACCCGCAAAATCCGTTCCATCCGCTCAGACCGCAACCACACGCAGCGACGAAATCGTCGCCAAGCACAAGCAATTTCTGTGGCCCTCGGTCACCAACTATTACCAGCGGCCGCTCGTCGCCGACCATGCGCAGATGCAATACCTGTGGGACCTAGAAGGCCGCAAATACCTCGATTTCTTTGGCGGCATCCTAACCGTCTCGGTGGGCCACTGCAACCCCAAGATCACCAGCAAGATCAACGCGCAGGTCAACCGGCTGCAGCACACTTCAACGCTTTATCCCAACGAGCACATCGTCGCATTAGCCGAAAAAATCGCGCAGATCACTCCCGGCGCGCTGCAGAAAAGTTTTTTTACCAGCTCCGGCACGGAAGCCGACGAGGCCGCGATCATTCTGGCGCGCATGGCCACCGGGAGCTACGACGTTGTGGCGCTGCGCCACGCCTATGCGGGCAGTTCGTCGCTGGCGAAAGCCGTCACCGCGCAGGCGCCCTACCGCAAGGCTGGAGTGATCAGCGTGGGCATCTCTCACGCCGTCAATCCTTACTGCTACCGCTGTCCGCTGCACCTGACATATCCCGAATGCGAAGTGGCCTGCGCCTATGACGTGGAAAACCTGATTCAGACGGGGACCAGCGGCAGCATCGCCGCGTTCATCGCCGAACCCATTCAGGGCGTCGCCGGGTTCATCACCCCGCCCAAGGAATATTTCAAGATCGTTTTCAAAATCGTGAAAAAGTACGGCGGGCTCTTTATCGCCGACGAAGTGCAGACCGGCTGGGGCCGCACCGGGAAAAAATGGTTTGGCATCGAGCACTGGGAAGTTACGCCGGACATATTGACCAGCGCCAAGGGAATGGGCAACGGCGTGCCGATTGGCTTGACCACCACGACGGCGGAAATCGCGGACTCCTATCAAGGACTAAACATCGCGACTTTCGGCGGCAATCCGGTTACCTGCGTGGCGGCTCGCGCGACCATCGAATTGATCGAGGAAGAAGATCTGCGCGAAAACGCACACGCCGTCGGCGCCTATTTCCGCGCCAGGCTCGAAGAGCTGCAGGCCAAGTACCCGCTGATCGGCGATGTCCGCGGCATGGGCTTGATGCAGGCGCTCGAACTGGTGAAAGACCGCAAAACCAAGGAGCCCGCTCCCGAGGCCGCCACGCAGGTCATGGAGCGCGCCCGCGACAATGGCTTGCTCATCGGCAAGGGCGGCCTTTACGGCAACGTTTTGCGGCTGGCGCCCATGCTCAACGTTTCCCGCGCCGACGTCGAGGAAGGCATCCGCTCCCTCGACAAGTCTTTCAGCGAAGTGAAGGCCTGATGGAAAGATGCATTTGGCGTTTCGCGATTGCTTTTTCTGTCGCGGCAATGATGGCCAATGCGGCCGGGGCGCAGTCAGCGAGCGAGAAAAAGCTGACATGGAAGCCAGTGCCGTTCGCCATACTGCGCTACAACGACGAAGCGCCCGCATCGTGGAATATCTATCACACGGAGAAGCGCGGCTTGCTTCTCGTGCGGCTATGGAAGCGCTGCCTGCTCATCGAACTGTCGGAGGAGGAAGTATACGACATCGATCCGCAGAAGGTGACGCCGCATGGCGAGAACGTCGAGTGGGCGCCTTCCGAGCAGCCAGAGCAGCCCATCGAAATCTCCGAATGGAAAGAGCGAAACGTCGGGCCGGTGCAGCGGATACGGTTTCGATTCGGCACGAAGGGCCACGTGCTCGAACTGCAATTGCCGCTGCTGCCGAACGGCAAGTCCGCGTACTGAAGAGAAGACGAAGTAAGGAGGCAAGGAAGCAGGGGAAAAAGTTTCAGCGGCGGTACACGCCGTAATACCAAGGGATGCCCAGCGCGCCGGGCTCGATGCCGACCATGACGGAATCGCCCGCGCGAAAGCGGTCGAAATCGTCCAGGTCTACTGCCAGCCGCTCGACGCGCGGCGTCTCGCGCCACGAGCGCACCAGCAATCTCCGGCTGCCGCGCACGATGCCTTTCATGTTGAAGCTGCCAACGACCATGGTGGGATGATAAACGATGTTTTTCGCGGAATCGAGACGGCCATTCACCAGGAGCGTGGCGGCGAGAATCCAAGGCAGAGGAATAAATCCCGAATAGATTCGCTTCCACACTTCGATTTCCTTGCGGTTCCGCGCGCGGCGATCGAGAAACACCGCCAAAGTCAGCGCGAGGAAGAAAATCAGGCCGAAGAAGACGAGCATCACGTCGAGCTCCAGCGGCGGATAGATCTGGCTAACGTAAGGGAACAGCAACGCGCCTGCAAGAAACACGGAGGTGCGCCGCCAGAGGCGCCGGCGGAACATCACCTCTGCAGCGGCCGAGGTTAAGCCGCAAACGGGGCACTGGTCCGCGAGACGCTGAGAACCGCAATCAAGGCAGCGTGTCATCGTTGTAGGCGAGCGCTAAACGCTCCGCCATCTTAGTATAAGGCGGCGTCAGCTTGAGGGGCGAGAGAGAGAGTCGAGCAGGTCGTGATATTGCTTCTCATTCTTGGGCTCGGAGAGCGTCACGGACACGCCCATGCCGCGCCCGGGCTCGATACGCTTAACGAAGCAATCCACTTTGACAGGATGATCGAGAGCCAGACGTGCCGTGAAACCCGCGCCGATCCACAATGTGTCGGGCGATTCGATGAACATGCCATTCGTGCTAATGTCGCGCGTGCTGGCGCGCAGTACAGCGGAGCCCCATTCGATCTCGACTGCGGCACGGTAGGCATAGCGCGGCGCCCAACGGCGTTCGAGGCGGCGAGCTGGATGTTCCCCGGTGTCCATCGACCTGGCGGTTCCCCCTGCCACGGTTCCCAAACTGCGGCGCCGCGTCGTTCTCGCCGCTATCTTCTTCCAAGCATACGCCTGCTGCCGCCACAACACATATGACGCTGCAGCGCGATGTTTGGTTCCCAGCAATCCGGCTGACGCGCTCTGCAAGTGTTATAAGAAACAGCCAGCCGAGTTTTCAGAAAATTGCTAGGAATCAGTCTTGATTGGAAACATCATCGGCGGCGGAGGGTTCGTGCTTCGTCGCTGATTTCTTGCCGGCGTGCATTCTGTGCCGGATTTCGGCGTGCAGATATTTGCGAAGATTTTCCGGGACGATTCCCGGCGCGGCAAGCAGGCGCAAATCGGAGACGGTCAATTCGGGAAGGTAAGCGAGCACGGTGGAGAGTGTTGAAGCCGGATGACGCACCAGCGCGAGGCGCACGTTGTACGCGCACGACCATTTGCGGTGCTGCGAAATAGCTTTGATGATTCCGTGGGGAAGTTTTCCCCGCGACAAAGCTTTCAAGACTTGCGCTTCGGTGAGATTGGCGTTGTCGAGGACAACGGAAAGGATCTGCGCGTGCCCTTCTGCAAGCAGCGCACCCGCGACGCGCGCTGGTCCGCGGCGCGCGAGAGTAATTTTTTGTCCGAGGGGAAGCTGCGGAAGGCGCGCGACCAATTGATCTTCGGCGTTGCGCTTCAATTCCGCAGGAATGCCTGGTGACAAAGTGAGTTGAACGAGGTCCATCAAGTAGAGATCGCGCAAGAGCCGCAAACTGATGAGCCGGGGCGTGCGCGGATGAAATGCCAACGCACGTTTCACCGGATAGTTTTTGAGGAGCGGTTTTCTGCGCCCGATTTCCTCGAGAACTACCACGGGCAGGTCTTTTCTTTCCAAGAGCAAGCAAAGTTGTGTCTCACTGAGCGCGGGATTGTCAAGCACTGCGAGGAGGACATCGCTGGCGTGATGATGAAGGAGCACGGCGAGATCGTCCCCGGTGGCGATGAGCGCATGTTCGCGCGTTTTGGAAAGTGTTTCGTCCACGTTTCAACTCTCGGCGCGGCGCACAGGACCATCCAGGCAATCGCGGGCAGCACGCGCACAAAAGTCCGCGACGGGCGCGGGGAGAGGACCGATCTTTGCTTTGGGCGCGATTTCGAGCACGAGCTTGTCGAAAGCATTGTCAAAGAACGGGCTGCGGCCAAAGACGCCGCCGGTCTTCGCAAGAAAAAACTTTCCTTCACCCAGCTTCAATCGATCCACAACTCGCGCGACAAATTCGGACAGCTCCCGCGCAGCCGACGGGAGGAGCACCCGCGCGGACTCGTCGCCCTCGTTTGCCGCCCTTGTGACGAGAGGAAAGATTTTCGGGAGAACGCTGTCTGGGTTGGCGCGAATTTGGTCCTGCAGATCGACCCAATTACATTTGAAGGCACCGAGAATTTCATTTCTCAAATAGGAGACCTCACCGCTTAGCAAGCGGCGCGACTCCATCACCAGGGCCTTCCTTCCGTTCTCATAAGCGCTGCCGGGATCACCCAAGACAGGACCGAAGCCGCCATCCCGGGCGGTACTTCCCGAAGCGTCCGTGCCAAAGACGGCCGAGCCTGTACCCGCGATGACGACGATGCTCGGTTTTTCCCCGATAGCTGCAAGCGAGACCGCGAGATCCGTGTCGATCGCAACATTGGCGTTGGGAAATTTGAGCTTCAATCTCCGAATGAATTCCGGAGTAGCACGCGCCGTGCCTACGCCTGCTACAGCACCGTAGATGCCCACAACTTCGGAAACGGACTGGCTGGAAGCAGTGAGAGCTTTTTCGGCGGCCTCGATGAGGGCAGCGAGGGCGGCGTCTACGCCGACGCGAGTGGGATTGGAAGGCCCGGAGCGGGAGCGCGCGAGGATGCCGCCGGATTCGTCCATGAGAACGCATTCGGTCTTCGTGCCGCCGCCATCGAATCCAAGAACGCAACGCATGTGAAAAGGATAAGCGATTACGAGGCGAAATACCGCCGTATTTGGCCGCTGGATTGCGCCGGTAGAAAGGCTTGCGACAAGCTGAAGCGGAGATCCTTTCCGACAGGAGTCGGAATCCATGATCGGCGAATCTCACCGGATCGCCTCAGGATGGCACGCTGTCTTGTTGATGGTCTGGCCTTTCCCAGCTGGTGCATGTAACGAAGTCATTCCTTGACGAAGTGACATGCTGCCACTATTCTCGGGGCACTTTTTCTCCGGCTAGGCACGCGGCGCGATGAAGCGACCTCACACACGGGCGGGGCAAGCCCCGCCCCTACGGGCCCCTTAAACCAATGCGCATCCATCCGCTCGATCTGGTCATCGTCATCGCGTACCTGTTGGGCATTACCGCGCTGGGGATGAAGTTCCGGCGAGAGCAGCACGATGTTTCCGATTATTTCCTGGGCGGGCGGACGGCGCCGTGGTGGGCGCTGGCGTTTTCGATCGTGGCGACGGAAACTTCGACACTCACGATTATCGGCACGCCGGCAATCTCGTACGGCGGGAACCTGACGTTTCTGCAACTGGTATTCGGCTATCTGCTCGGGCGTGTTCTGATTGTTCTCCTCCTGCTGCCCGGTTATTTTCGCGGAGAATTTTTCACTGCTTATGCGCTGATTGAAAAACGCTTCGGCGAAAAAATGCGCGCGGTTGCGGCGACAACTTTTCTGATCACGCGCGCGGTTGCGGAAGGAGTACGCGTCTCGGCGATTGCTTTGGTGGTGAGCGTCGTGCTTGGCACTTCGGAGCGGCTCGCGGTATTCCTCGTCATTGCGCTCACGGTGCTTTATACCTTCGAAGGCGGGATGAAAGCGGTGATTTGGACGGATGTGGCGCAATTGCTGCTGTATCTGACGGGAAGCGCGGCAACTTTTTTCGTTTTGCTGCACCGGATTCCCGGCGGCTGGAGCGAGGTCACGCAGGTGGCGGCGGCAGCGGGACACAAGCTTCAGTTGTTCGACTTTTCCTTCCATCTTGCGACAAAGTATACGTTTTGGTCGGGGTTGATCGGCGGCGCGTTTCTGACAATGGCCAGCCATGGGACGGATCAGACGATCGTTCAGCGATTGCTTGCCGCGCGCAACGAGGCCGATAGCCGGCGCGCATTGCTCGGGAGCGGCGTAATCATCCTGATGCAATTTACCGTATTTCTGCTGATTGGCGTTCTGCTGTTCGTTTTTGCACAACACACGCCGCTGCTCGCCGCGGGCGAGCGCACCGACCGCATCCTGCCGTTGTTTCTCGTCCGGGAAATGCCGACGGGTCTCGCAGGTTTGTTGCTGGCGTCGATCGTCGCCGTCGCGATGTCCAACGCAAGCGGCTCGTTGAATTCGCTGGCAGCCTCCAGTGTTCTGGATTTTTCACGGTTGCGCGGGCGGTCCAAAGATGCAGCGAACTTTTTGCAGATTTCGCGGCGGATGACGCTGGTATGGGGACTCGTCCTTATGGGCTTCGGCTTTGTGAAGTGGGGACCGCTGCTCGAAACAGGTCTGACGGTGGCATCGCTTCCCTTTGGCAGCCTCCTCGGGTTGTTTCTGCTCGGTACGATCGACAGGAGAGCCAACGCGCGTGGCGCGCTGGCTGGCATGATCGCGGGACTGGCCGCGATTTTGTGCGTATTTCAATTCACGAATGTAGCGTTCACGTGGTACGTGTTGATTGGGGCGTGTGTGACCCTTACGGTGGGAGCAGCGGTGAGCCGAA
Source organism: Candidatus Acidiferrum sp. (assembly GCA_035544995.1). Lineage (GTDB taxonomy): Bacteria > Acidobacteriota > Terriglobia > Acidiferrales > UBA7541 > Acidiferrum. Next base: position 67,774 of record DASZZI010000002.1, on the reverse strand, counting down.
TGAGTATAGGCGGCGAAGGGAAGAAAGAAAATGCGCCGGCCTAAGAAGGCCGCCCCTACAACGGCGCGCCAAGGATGTGAAAAAGCGCGAGTGGCGAGCGTGAGCAGATGAGCGAAAAGCGGCTGGAACTGGTTCGAGGATTGGGCGCGTGGGCGTCGACGGCCATTGTCGTGGGTACGATGATCGGGACGGGAATTTTTTTGAAGCCCGCGGAGATGGCTCGCGAGGGCCGCACGGTCTCGGTGGTTTTTGCCGCGTGGATCGTTGGCGCGATTCTTTCGCTCTTTGGGGCGCTGTCGTTTGCGGAACTGGGAGCGATGATCCCGGAAGCCGGTGGCGAGTACGCGTACCTGCGGCGCGCCTTTGGGCCGGCGTGGGGATTTCTCTTCGGGTGGATGCACTCGATTGTCGGACGGCCTTCTTCGATGGCGTCGATCTCAGCAGGCATGATGCGTTTCTTGAGTTTTCTGCTCCCGGTGGTGGCCGCCCCGCTGTTTACCGTGCACTTCGCCATTCCCGGACTTAGCGGCTGGTTGAGGCCCTACGACTTCGTCTTTACCTGGGCTCAGCCGCTGGCAGTGCTTTGGCTGGTGGCGATGACCTGGGTGAATTATCTGGGCGTACGGCTGGGCGGCGCGGTGCAGATTTTTCTGACGGCAATCAAGGTCATTTCCGTCGTAATCGTGATCGGCGTCGCGTTTTTTTCCCCTGCGCCCGCAGCGCGCGTGCCGGATCCCTTCTGGCCTGCCGTGGGTGACGGTAGTGCAATGATTTTGCGGGCGTTTCTTGCGGCGCTTGCGGCGGCGCTGTGGGCCTACGACGGCTGGGAAGACTTGAATCTCGTTGGCTCTGAAGTGCAAGACCCGCAGCGCAATTTCCCTCGTGCGCTGGTCGGCGGTGTCGCGTTCGTTGGAGCGATCTATCTTCTGTTCAGCGCAGCGTGCCTGAAGGTTCTGCCATTTGAAAATGTCGCGGCGTCGCCGCACATCGCCTCGGATGTGGTCGAGCACGTCGCGGGGCGCGGTGCAGCCGCGTGGATCACGGTCGCGATGGTGATTTCCGCGCTAGGCTCGATGAACTCCTCGGTGCTGAGCGGAGCGCGGGTGCCGTATGCGATGGCGCGCGATGGCATCTTCTTCAAGGTTGCCGATGGCATTCATCCGAAATACCGGACACCTGCCCGGGCGCTGATATTCGAGTGCGTGCTCGCCAGCGTGATGGCGCTCAGTGGAACGTTCGAAGAGCTGACGAATCTTTTTATTTTCGCGGGCTGGATTTTCTACGGGCTCGCAGTGGTGTCGTTGTTCCGCATGCGGCGGACAGATCCGGATCTGCCGCGGCCGTATCGGTGCTGGGGTTATCCGTGGGTCCCGGGACTCTTCGTCGCGGGAGCATTGGCACTGACGTTTAATATTTGGCTGCAACGGCCGGGGCGGTCCTCGATTGGGCTGCTGCTGATTCTCGCAGGCCTGCCCTTCTATCGTCGCTGGAACCGAGTGGGCTCAGTTGCTCACGACTCGGCGGGAAGCTAGCCGCCGCGAAAGAAAAAATTGAATGGGCAAGCCGCCTGCAAGAAGAGCGACTCCGGGAACCAGCACCCACCCCAAAAGAGCACTTAAGAAAGCAAGGGCTGTGATGTGGTGAACCCCGTGCCAGTCGATTATCAAGCTCACAGGGAAAGCAACCCCGGCTATCTCTTGAAAGGAGAAATAAAATGGAAACTGCAAAAGTAAGAACATGGCAAGAAATGGCGGGACAGGAAAGACGATGGAAGAGAGCACCGCACGCCGCGAGCCGCCTGCCCGGTGAGATAGATAGGCTGCAATTCCACCGATTAGTGACAGTGACAGCAACCAGGGGATGTAAAACATCGCGATGGGAGGCCGGCCCCACACGAGAATCCCGGGCCTGGTACCGAACTCCTGTATCAGCCCGAAGAAAGCCTCCGAGAGCACAAACGTCATTATTCCCGGAAACCAGAATTGAGTAATGCGGTTTGACATGATGTCTTCCTTTCTTCGGGCGGATTGAATCTTTCGGCGGAGATCGTGCCAGTCGTGGACCTCGCTGAGGCAGCGCTCGGCGGCATCCTCTTCGGAGAATCCTCGGCGGCGCAAATCGAAGAAGGTTTCATCGAGATGCGTGGCGAGTTCTTCGACGACTTCGGCACGCTCGTATGGTTCCAGCGCGAGGGCCGCGAGATGTTCGTTGACGAGTTTGCGCCAATCAGGCATCGGCCACCTTGGTGAGCTGGCGCAAGGCGCGGAAAAGTTCGGACCATTCCTGGCGCAGCGGGGAAAGTTTCTTTTTGCCTGCGGGAGTAAGGCGGTAGCAGCGCCTGCGCCGTCCGTGGCTGCTCGTCTCCCACGTCCCGCGAATCCAGCCGCGCTGTTCCATGCGGTAGAGCATGGGGTAGAGCGCAGCAAGCGTGAAGCGCAACGCGCCCTTGGTTTGCTGCTCGATGCGCCGGGCCATCTCGTAGCCGTGCAGCGAAGCGCCTTCCAGAACGCTTAAGATCGCGAGTTCCGCGGTGCCGCGCTTGATTCCCGGACCAATCATCGAGTCACCTCGTATATATAGGATTCTTATATATAGGCAGACAAAGGTCAATAGTACGCGGGTACAGCTGGCCAAGAAATGGAGGAAGGCTGAGAGAATCAGGCGGAAGCGGCGCGGGCGGGGCGAGTATCAATGTTGATGGGCGAAACAGCCGATTCGGCTTCCGGGCTGACTTCGACGGCGGGATGAAAGAGTTTGGCGAGAGCTTCGATACCGGTGACGAGGCGCGGACCTGGGCGCGAAAAATAACTGTTGGCTTCGAGGGCATAAACGCGGCCGTTGCGGACGGCGGGAATGGCATGCCACTCCTGAGGAAACGTCATGGTTCGAACTTCGTTGCGGGCCTGCTCGGCGCTGTAGCCGCACGGGGCGATCAGAAGGATCTCGGGAGCGGCATCGACGAAATCATCGAGCGTGATGCGGAATGAGGGCGTGCCCTTGGTGCCGAAGAGATCTTCCCCGCCTGCTAGTTCGATCATTTCGGGCACCCAGTGTCCACCAACGTAAAACGGCTGCAGCCATTCGAGGAAGCCGACGCGTGGACGCTCGGGAGCGGATGCGAGCTGGCTTTCAACGGCGCCGAGGCGTTCACCGATTTGTTCGACGAGGGCTTCGGCGCGCGGGCCGCGGCCGGTTTCTTCACCCACCCACAAAATATCGCGCCAGACATCGCCCAAATCCTGCGGGTTGAGGCAAAGCACTTGCGGACGGCGACCAAAGCGCGCGAGCGCGGTCGCAAGGTCATCCGGCGAGGCGGCGCAAACGTGGCAGAGATCCTGCGTAACGATGAGGTCTGGCGCGAGATCCTGCAAAGCTTCCGCTTCGACGGCGTACAAACTTTCGCCGCGGGAAACGAATTCGCGAACGAGGCGGTCGATTTCCGCGGGCGAGGCATCGTGAGGAATGCGCGAATGAATGACAATTTTCTTGCTGCGCACTTGGGCGGGAAAATCGCATTCGTGGCTGACGCCGACGACATCTTTCTCCAGACCGAGAGCAAAGAGGATCTCAGTGGCCGAGGGCAGGAGAGAAACAATCCGCATGCCCGGAATGTATCACATCTGGACTATTAACGAAGCGCACGGGGCGGTGAAGAGAAAGAGAAGGCTTAAGATAGAGATGCAGAGCGCGCCGGGTCGCCGGACCGCTTATAGCGATTCTTTTTTCACCCATTCAACAAACAGTTGCTGAAATTCGTCCTGGGTGTAGATACCCCTATGAATGAGCAAGGTATTCATGGCGTAGATTGTCGCCTTGAACGCCTCATCCCTGGAGGCTAATTGCATGGCTTCTTCGTATGACATGAGACCCTCTATTACCAGCGATCACCTGCTCGCAAATGCGATTAGGTTGACCCAATGTATCCTGCTGGCGTGTATTTTACAATGGTTGCCGTTGCGCTTGCTGGTTTCGTGCGTCTTGGAGCGGTTAACCGGTGGTTAACGATATTTCCTTGCGGGATCCTAACCTCTTCATCTTCATAAACTAGCCAACTGCGCAAGCGCCGTGCTAACTACTTATAAAGAAGGTAATTGCGTCGGATTTGGTCGAAGGCGGCAAGATCGGCACTCCAACTGGCGACGATTTTTTCGGGAGGGGTGTTTTCCCCGAGGAGCCGGATCGTCTCTGCGTTTCCGGTGAGCTCGAGGAGTTTGGCGGGATCGAATTGCGCGGGATAGAGCTTTCGAAGAACAGCGGCGATCTCCAGGCCCATGCGCACGGAGCGAACGGCGGCGCGATCCGTGATGCGGATGGCCACGCCTCCGCAGCGCTGCCCGCTGTAAAGGCCGGCGACGGGGATGAACGGCTGGGCGACGAAACGGAGGCCCGGAAGGCGCAAGGTATTTAGAGCGGCGGCGACATCGTCACCGTTAAGCCAGGGCGCGCCGAATTCTTCGAAGGGCGTTTCCGTGCCGCGGCCGACGGAGACGCCCGCATTCTGCAAAATCTCCAGGCCAGGATAGAGGATGGAGCCTTTGGGCGTGCGCAGATTCGGCGAGGGAGGAATCCAGCGGATGCCGGTGCTCTCGAAGAAATAGTTGCGATGCCAATTCTTCATCGTGATGACGTGAAGGTCGGCGCCGATGTGCTTTTCCGTGTTGAAAAGCTGGGCGAGCTCCCCGATGGTTAGTCCGTAGCGGATGGGAAGCGGAAAATATGCGACGAAATTTGTTTTGCCGGGATCGAGGAGCGGACCTTCGACGATATTGCCGGCGATGGGATTGGGGCGGTCGAGGACGAAAAAGGCGATGTTGCGCTTGGCGGCTTCTTCCATGCAGTAGGCCATTGTGGTGGTGTAGGTGTAGAAGCGGACTCCGGCGTCTTGGATATCGAAGACGAGAGCGTCGATGCCCTTGAGCATGTCGTCGGTGGGGCGGAGCGTTTCACCGTACAGGCTGTAGGTAGGAAGACCGGTGGAATTGTCGCTGGAAGAGGAAACTTTTTCGTCGAAGTGGCCGGCGAGACCGTGCTCGGGACTGAAAAGCGCGACGAGCTTCACGCCGGGCGCGTGCGAGAGGAGATCGATCGTGGAGCGGCCCTGCGAATCGAGGCCCGTGTGATTGGTGATGAGGCCGACGTGCTTGCCGCGGAGCGGCGCAAACTTTTGCGCTTCCAAAACGTCGAGGCCGGTTCGCACGCGGCCCGGACGCCCGGAACGCTTCGCAGCGGCGTGGAGCGGCGCGCAAAATGAAACGGCCAGCGCGAGACATACTGCCGCGTTGCGGCTGCGCATTCGAATGCGATGTGATGTTCTCGCCCGGTCCATCGGCTTTCCGCAAAGTTCAATGATATTCTGGAACGTTCCGTTTGCGGCTGCGTTGTTGGGGTGATGTGCGTGTGCTATATACAAACTCAGCATCGGGCGTGAACCGGGAGATTTACCGCCGATGAAAGGACGCAGCGCCCGAAAACTGCTACTGATTCCTGTCACGATCATCGCTTTCCTGTGTGACCGCGAAGCGGTCAACCTTATGGCCCACAACGCGCGCAGCCAAAGCCGGTCAGCTTCGGAGAAAAGTTCCAAGAAAACAATTGTCGCTGGCGAAAAAACCGCAACGACGAAGAGCCCGGCGCGGCGTTTGTCGCCCGCGGTTAGCCAGTGGGTGGAAGCGACGTTGCGGAAGATGACGACCGATGAAAAAATCGGGCAGTTGCTGTTCACCACCTATCACGGAAGCTTTACGGCGACGGACGCGCCGGCGTACCAACAAATGATGCATGACGTAAAGGATTTGCACGTCGGCGGGTTTATTAACGTCACGCAGGGGTCGCCGCTGGGCATCGTAAAGAGCCAAGCGTATCCCACCGCGGTGCTGACGAATCAACTGCAGACGCAGTCGAAACTGCCGCTGCTCATTGGGGCAGATTTCGAACGCGGCACGGCGATGCGACTGGATGAAGGCACGTCGTTCCCGACGGCGATGGCGCTGGCTGCGGCAGGAAATTCGCGGGACGCGTACACGATGGGCAAAGTCACAGCGCGGGAAGGGCGAGCCGTGGGAATTCAGTGGATTTATGCGCCGGACGCGGACGTGAACAACAATCCGGGAAACCCGATTATTAACACGCGGTCGTTTGGAGAAGATCCCGGGCGCGTGGCGGAATTTGTCGCGGCGTTCGTGCGCGGCGTGGAAGAAAATGGCGGGCTGGCGACGGCAAAACATTTTCCGGGGCACGGGGATACGGCGAGCGATTCGCATCTAGATTTGCCGGTGATTCACGCGGACAAGGAGCGGCTCGAACGGCTGGAGCTGGTGCCGTTTCGCGCGGCAATGGACGCGGGCGTGAGCAGCGTGATGACGGGGCATCTGTCGATTCCGGCGCTGGAACCCGATCCGAATACGCCGGCGACGCTTTCGTCGCATATTTTAACGGACCTGTTGAGGAAAGAGCTGGGGTTCGAAGGGCTGGTCGTTACCGACGCGATGGACATGGGCGGGATCACCGCGCGGAATGCGCCGGGCGAGGCGGCAGTGCGCGCAGTTGTCGCGGGCGCGGATGCGGTGTTGATGCCGCCGGTCCCGGACGCGGCGTTCAAAGCGCTGCAGGCGGCGGTCAAGAGCGGGCGGATTTCGCGCGAACGGTTGGATACTTCGGTGAGGCGCATTCTGCAAGCGAAGGCGCGGCTGGGATTGCATAAAGAGCGGCTCGTCGATGTGAACGCGATCAATGAGAAATTCGGAAGCGTCGCGTGGCAGAAAGAAGCACAGGATATTTCGGATCGAGGGGTGACGCTGCTGCGCGATACGCCGCACCGGCTGCCGCTGGACGGCACAAAGCCTTTGCGCGGGTTGCTGCTGGCGCTTTACGCGGACCCGGAGCCCTACCCGGGGGAGGATTTGGAGCGTGAGCTGCGATCGCGGTTCGATTCGCTGACGACGCTGCGGGCAGACACGCGGTTTGTGAAGGCAGACATGCTCACGCTTCCGCCGGCGGATACGTACGACCTGGCGATTGTGGCGTTTTTTGTGCGGGTGAGCGATCGCAAGGGGAATGTCGATGTTCCGACGGAGCAGGCGGCGCTGGCAGAGCAGCTCTATAAGACTGGGAAGCCGGTGATCACCGTGGGATTCGGCAGTCCGTATTTGATTGAGAATTTTCCGAAGGCGGAAACGTGGCTGGCGGCTTTTGGGATCAGCGACGTGGCGCAGATTTCTGCTGCGCGAGTGCTGTTTGGGCAGATTCCGGTGCGCGGGCATTTACCGGTGACGATCCCGGGCGTCGATTTCAAAGCGGGTTTTGGCATCGAGGTACCGGCGAATGCGATGACCGTCCAGCCGATGGATGCGAGCGGCGAAGCGCAGCTACGGCCGGCGTATGAAGTGATCGAGCTTGGGATCGCGGACAAAGCGTTTCCTGGCGCGACGCTCGCGGTAGGTTATCGGGGCAAGGTCGCGATGCACGCGTTTGGAAATCTCAGCTACGCGGCTAAGGCGCCGGCGACAAATGTACAGACGATGTACGACATCGCATCGCTGACGAAAGTCGTGGCCACGACGACGCTGGTGGCCAAGCTGGCGGAAGGCGACTTCGCTGTTCCGCTGGATCTCGATGCGCGCGTCGAGCGTTATTTGCCGGAATGGGCCAGCGGGCCGCAGCCCGAGTGGCGGCGTGAGGTGACGGTACGGCATCTGCTGACGCACACTTCCGGGCTGCCGCCGTTTAAGGAATATTGGCGCACGTCGACAAGCAAGCAGGAAACGTTGACGAAGATTTTTGCCGAGCCGCTGGAGCATCCGCCGGGAACGAAAGAAGTCTATTCTGATGTCGGCATCATTCTGATGGCGGAGATTGTCGAGCGATTGACGGGCAGAACTCTGGATGATCTGGCGAATGCGCACATTTTCAAACCGCTGGCGATGAAAGACACGATGTTTCGCCCGCCGAAAAAGCTATGGCCGTCGATTGCCCCAACAGAATTTGACGCCAATTTTCGCAAGCGGCTGGTGCAAGGGGAAGTTCATGACGAGAACGCGTTTGCCATCGGCGGCATCTCGGGGCACGCCGGGCTGTTTAGCACCGCGCCCGATCTCGCGGACTTCTGCCAGATGCTTCTGAACGGAGGCGTCTATGCGCATCAGCGCATCCTGCGCCGCGCGACGGTCGCGCAATTCACCACGCCGCAGAAGCTTTCCAATGGGACGCGCACGCTGGGCTGGGCCGTGCCCACCGAAGGGGGATCGAGCGGGCATTATTTCTCGGCGCACAGTTTTGGGCACACGGGTTTCACCGGCACATCGATATGGATTGATCCCGACCGCCAGCTTTTTGTGGTGCTGCTGACGAATCGCGTTAACCCCACGCGCGAAAATCAGAAGATCGCGCAGGTGCGGCCAGCGCTGCATGATGCAGTGATGCAGGCGCTGGGGTTGGCGACGGCAACCGCATCGAGCCGATAGGGTTCCGTTGCGCAGGTCGAAATTGCCTCAGTTGGTTGCCGCGTGGACACGGCTGACCTTGGCACAGACTGAAGTCTGTGCTACTGGTGGAGATCGGAGCCAGGTACCCCCCCCACCCCCCTGTTTTTTGCAAGTGTTGATTCTAGAGATAGTTAAAGTCATTTGTTTTGTTACACTTTTACAAGTGTTGATTCTAAATGACTTACATTGCACCAAAATTGTACAGAATGGGTTGTGTTAGGTAAGCGCGGATTTAAATTCGCTTCAAAGGGTGCAGGCGGATATCTAAAAAAGAAAAGCGGCAGTCGGGCTGCCGCACTCCAAAGAAAGATTTAACTAGAAACCATAATACATGAAATGAACTGGTTTGGCAAGGGAAATCTGGGCATCAGCTACCAAGGACCATTCGTCCAAGTTGATCGCCGATGCGCTTGGCTTCTTTTGGGTCGGTGGCGTTGCGAAAGCGCTGGGCAAGCTTGAAAAACTCCAACTGCGCGCTCTTTTCCGCCTCGATGCCGTGGCGGACGATCTTGTTCGCGGCACTCATGGCACCAATATGCACGAAAATGATGCGATTATATAGGTCGCTGCGTCGTGCGAAGCGCTCCGAGCCAGCGAAGGGGTAGTAGGAGAAGTATCTAGGGGGACCCAACACCCGCACCCTTCACAAAAGCGTGAAGGGATGCGGCACGCGGCGGTAACGAAATCAAGGGCAAGCTTCTGCAGCGGCCTTACTTCTGATCAAAGGAGAGAGAGATGAGCAAGGTACGAGTTCTGGTGGGCACAAAGAAGGGCGCGTTCGTCCTGACATCAGACGGCAAGCGCGAACGGTGGGAGGTCAGTGGCCCCCATTTTGCGGGTTGGGAGATTTACCATGTAAAGGGATCACCCGCTGAGCCGAACCGGCTGTATGCTTCGCAATGCAGCGGCTGGTTCGGGCAGATCATCCAGCGCTCAGATGATGGCGGCAAAACTTGGATACAGCCAGGCACACCACCTGGCGAACCGACCACTGCGCCAGGCGGAATGCCAAAAGGAGAGAGCAACAAGTTCGCGTACGACACCTCCGCCGAGACCGGGAAGCCCCTGACCACTCATCAGTGGTACGACGGCACACAGCATCCCTGGGAGTTCAAGCGCGTCTGGCATCTCGAACCATCGCTTACCGATTCGGACACGGTCTACGCCGGAGTGGAAGACGCTGCATTGTTCCGTTCGGCCGACGGCGGCAAGTCGTGGCAGGAGCTTTCCGGATTGCGCGGCCATGGCTCCGGGCCTGGGTGGCAGCCCGGCGCTGGCGGAATGTGCCTGCACACGATCGTCCTGGATCCCAGCAATCCTCAGCGGATGTTCATCGCTATCTCGGCGGCAGGCGCGTTCCGTACCGACGATGCAGGCAAAACGTGGCGGCCGATTAACCGCGGGCTGAAATCCCCGTACATTCCTAGTCCGGAGGCCGAAGTCGGCCATTGCGTTCACCGCATCGCCATGCACGGCTCGCGACCCAATGTGCTGTTCATGCAGAAACACTGGGATGTCATGCGCACTGACAACGCCGGCGATTTGTGGACAGAGGTCAGCGGGAATTTGCCGACCGACTTCGGGTTTGTGATTGACGTGCACACGCACGAGCCGGAGACCATCTACGTTGTTCCAATCAAGAGCGACGGGGAGCACTTCCCGCCCGATGGGAAGCTGCGCGTGTATCGCAGCCGCACCGGCGGAAACGAATGGGAGGCACTCACGAAAGGTCTGCCGCAAAGGGATTGCTACGTTAACGTGTTGCGCGACGCGATGGCCGTAGACTCGCTCGACAAATGCGGCATCTATTTTGGCACCACCGGCGGGCAGGTGTATGGCTCGGCTGATGCAGGAGACAACTGGGCCCCCATTGTCCGAGATCTTCCGGCTGTGCTTTCTGTGGAGGTCCAGACCCTGCCATGATCCGAGTCATCCTCCCGCCACACCTGCGGGGGCTGGCGCGCATCGCCAGCGAGGTGGAGCTCGAGATCAAGGGACCGGCCACGCAGCGCTCGGTCCTCGACGCGCTCGAGGTCCGCTATCCGATGCTGCGGGGTACGATCCGCGATCACATCACGCAACAGCGGCGACCGTTTTTACGGTTCTTTGCCTGCGGGGAGGATCTGTCCCATGAGCTGCCGGACGCCCCGCTACCCGACGCGGTCGTGTCGGGGACAGAACCCCTTCTGATCCTAGGGGCCATTGCCGGAGGGTAGCAGCGAACGTATTAGAAAAGAATATTTTGCTTCAAGTCGAGGGCGGCTTGCAGCACATTGTCCGGGGTGCCGAGATCACGCCAATAATAGTCGTCCGCGCGAAAGGCGAGGATATTTTCGCCTTGGGCGGCGAGGCGCAGGTAGGAGGGGATGATGGAGAAGACGCCTTCTTCTGTGATCATGGGCAATAGGCGAGGAGAAATAACGTGGATGCCGGAAAAGGCTAGAGCTTGAAGTTGCGCACAGCCAGGAATGGCTGTGCCACTGGCTTCTTCCGCAGGCTGCAAGGCCGTGCGCTCCCGAGGTAGCAGCAGATCCCTCACTTCGTTCGGGATGACAGGAGAGGAGACTTGTTGGGCGGGCGGTGATGCCGTGGCTGATGGATTCTGCGATGCCGTAATTTGCGGAGCACAGCCAGGAATGGCTGTGCCACTCGAGCGGCGGCCGCAAAGCTGAAGATGCTCGTCGAAGAGCAGGTATCGAGCAGTCTCCCGGTCTTGCACCGCCAGCGTGGCGAGAGCGTGATTTTCGGACTGAAATTGCACCATGCGCTGGAGATCAATGGTGCTGATCACATCGACATTGTGCAAAAGGAACGGCTCTTCAGAACTGTTGGAATCCTCGAGGAAAAACCAGGCGGCCTTTTTCAGGCCGCCGCCGGTGTCGAGCAAGACTTCCTCGCGCGAGACTTCAATACGCATGCCGAATTTATCGTGGGCTTTCAGATAGTCGAGGATCATGTCGGCGAAGTGATGCACGTTGATGATCACTTCGCTGATTCCAAAGGCACGCAAGCGGGAGAGCGTGATATCCAACAGGGTGCGGCCAGCGATTTCCACCAGCGCCTTGGGGCGATTGTCGGTGAGCGGACGGAGGCGCGTGCCTAGGCCGGCGGCGAGGATCATTGCTTTCATGCGGGGGCTTTCATGAAAGGCCCTGAAGCCTCAGAGAGATTCTTCGCGCAAAAAAAGCGCGAAGAGGAAGCAGTCCTCGCAAAAGCGTCCGGGATGCAAAACGCGCAAATAACAGTTGGGATTTTTGGTCGGTTTCTGGAGGCGAAGCCCGCCCTCTGAAGAGGGCGGCTACAAGAGATGTGGGGCGCTTTCATTTGCCGAGCTTTTCCAGTTCGAGATGGCGGACGACGACTTCCAGGCCGTTTCTGGCGCGGAGACGTTTTGCCAATTGCTCGGCCAAGTATACGGAGCGATGCTGACCGCCGGTGCAGCCGAACGACACCATCAGATTCTTGAAGCCGCGCTGCTGATAATTGCTCACGCTCGAATCCACCAGCGATAGGACGCCGGCGAGAAACTGGTGCACGCTCTCTTGCTGATTGAGATAATCAACCACCGGCGCATCTTTGCCCGTCAAAGATTTGAAGCGCTCTTCGCGTCCGGGATTCGGGATGCTGCGTCCATCGAAAACGAATCCGCCGCCATGCCCGGTTTCGTCATTCGGCAAGCCCCGGTGAAATGAAAAACTGAAAATCCGCACGATCAGATTTTCCGCTTCGGAAGCCAGGCTCTGCAATTTCTCCGAGGCCAACATGCTTTTGAACGCGTCCATGAGCGTGGGCAGCGCGATGGGCAGCTTGACGTGGTGAAGCAGCCAGCGCAAGTTTTTCAGAGCGTACGGCACGCTTTGCAGAAAATGAGGTTTGCGTTCATAAAAGCCACGAAAGCCATAAGCGCCCAAGGCCTGCATGACGCGAACGTACACGTAGGCGTAGTAGTGCCGCATGAACACTTCGCGCTCAAGCTTGATGAAACCCGCAAGCGTGTCGAGATAATGCTCGAGCAATTGCTGGCGGAGTTCCGGGGGCAGGTCGGCCTTGGCATCGTACAAAAGTGAAGCAATGTCATATTGCAGAGCGCCTTTGCGGCCGCCCTGGTAATCCAGAAAAAATGGCTGGGCGTCGCGCAACATGACGTTGCGTGATTGGAAATCCCGGTAGAGAAAGTAATCGCGGGGGGCGCTTAGCAGGAATTCCGTCAAGCGGCCAAAATCGTCTTCCAGCGCTTGTTCGTTGAAGGGGATGCCGGCGAGGCGGAGAAAATAATACTTGAAATAATTCAAATCCCAGGCGATGGACTGGCGATCGAAGCTGGCGCACGGATAGCAAACTTTGTAATTCAAATCGCGGCCAGCTTCGATCTGAAAGCGGGGCAACACGGCCACAACTTTGCGATAGGCTTCGACCGCTTGGGGAGCGATGTTCCCGCCGGCGCGGTTTTTCGAGAGAAACTCAAAAAGCGTCGTGTCCCCAAAGTCTTCCTGGAGATAAGCGCCGTGGCTCAAATCTTCAGCATAAATTTCCGGCACCGGCAGGCCGTGCCGGCGAAAATGCCTGGAAAATTCGAGGAAGGCGACGTTCTCTTCGCGCACGTCATACAGAATGCCGATGGCGCTGAGTTTTTCGCCGGCAAGCCGGACGATCTTGCGCCCCGAACCGCCGAGTTCGCCCTGCAGTGGCTGCATGCGCTCGACCGGCGAGTGGAAATGCCGCTCAAAGAGCTTTTTGAGAACGTCCATGAATATGATTTCCAACAATTCAGTTTCGACGAATCAGCGAAACTAACTGTTTTCTATCATAGCCGATTCCCGCTGAAGAGATTTGGTCGACGGTGAGTTCATGTTCTTCGCGTTAATTCACGAGGCAGCTCTGTCAAGCCCCAGTAAGCTCGCAAGTCCAAGCCACAGTGCATGTCCGTTCCACCTAATCGAAGCTAAGCCGACGCTACCGGCGGCGTATTAACGATCTCGCCGCAAAAGTCGTGCTCTTTTGGCAGTGGGAACATGGACAGAGCGGACGCACGGCTATAATGCGGTAATGCCGTCTCACCCGAAAGAACGCAGGCACACGGAAGATCGGAATCCGGCTTCGAGGAACCTCGATCGGATGTCCACGCAGGCGATTCTGCGACTGATGAACCGAGAGGATCGCAAGGTCGCGGTCGCGGTCGGCCGGAAGATACCGGCGATTGCGCGGGCGGTGGATGCGATTGCGCGCGGGATTCGAAATGGCGGGCGGCTCTTTTATGTGGGTGCGGGATCGAGTGGGCGGATGGCGGTGCTGGATGCGGCGGAATGTCCGCCGACGTTTGGGACATCGCCGAAACTGATGCAGGCCTTGATTGCGGGGGGAAGGCGCGCGGTTACCAGGTCGGTGGAAGGGGCAGAGGATTCCGTTCGAAACGCAGAGCGCGATTTGCGCGAGAAAAAATTGACCAGCAACGACGTCGTGGTCGGGATCACGGCGAGCGGGACGACGCCGTACGTGATTGGGGCGATGAAATTTGCGCGGAAACGAAGGGCGACAACGGTGGCGATTACTTCGAACCGGCACATGCCGGTGGCGCGGCTGGCGAAGATCGTGATCGTGCCAGAGGTGGGGCCGGAAGTTGTGACGGGGTCGACGCGGCTGAAGGCGGGGACGTCGCAGAAGATGGTCCTGAACATGCTGTCTACGGCGGCGATGGTGCGGCTTGGACACGTGTATGAGAACCTGATGATCGATGCAGCGCTGACAAATGAAAAGCTTGCGGAGCGGGGGTTGCGGATTCTGGCGGAGGCCAGCGGGAAGAGAGTGTCTGCGGCGGAACGCGCTCTGCGGGCGGCGGGACACAAGTTGCGGGTGGCGCTGGTGATGCTGAAATTAGGGGTTGATGCGCGAGAGGCACGGCGGCGGATTGCGGTGGCGAATGGAAATTTGCGGCGGGTACTGGGAGAATAAGAAAAATATTCAACACAGAGGCCGCGGAGAACACAGAGAGCACGGAGAAGAAAAAACCTGGAAGGGGAAGAAGAAAAAGGAAAGAGGAAAGAGGAAAGAGAAAGAAAAGCGTCAGCTAAGCTGCCGCACTCCAAAGAGGGACGCGCTGAAGCGCGCCCCTACATAGAAGAATCACGGAAGAACCAAGAGAAAGCGAATGGACCAATTCCTGATTAAGGGCGGGAAGGCACTACGGGGGACGGTGGCGATCAGCGGGGCGAAGAATTCTGCGCTACCGATGATGGCGGCGGCGTTGCTGACGACGGAAAAAGTCGCGGTGCACAACATTCCGAAAGTGCGCGACCTGATCACCATGAGCAAGCTGCTGGCGTTCATGGGCGCAAAGGTTTCCATTACAGATTTCCCCGCCAGCGATTACCTCATCGAATCGGCAACGCTGAGCGACGCGGTCGCACCGTATGAGTTGGTGAAGACGATGCGGGCGTCCATCTTGACGCTGGGACCGCTGATGGCGCGCGTGAGTGTGGCCCGGGTTTCGTTGCCGGGCGGCTGCGCAATTGGGGCGCGGCCGGTCGATTTACATTTATCGGCGCTGGAAAAGATGGGCGCGGAAATCATCACCTCGCATGGCTACATCGAGGCGAAAGTGCCGGGTCATGGACGGCTGAAGGGCACGCACATCGTATTTGAAAAAATCACCGTCACCGGCACAGAAAATATTTTGATGGCCGCGACGCTGGCCAAGGGCGAGACCATTCTGGAAAACTCCGCGCGCGAGCCGGAAGTCACGGACCTGGTGGTGATGCTGCGCAAAATGGGCGCGCAAATCGAAGGCGACGGTACCTCCACTCTGCGGATCCGCGGCGTGGAGAAACTTTACGGTACGGAACACACGGTCATCCCCGACCGGATCGAAGCGGGGACTTTTTTGGCGGCGGGAGCGATCACCGGAGGAGATTTGACGGTGACAAACTGTAAACCGGAGCATCTTGGCGCGGTGATTGCGAAGATGCAGCAGGCTGGCGTGCGCATCGACGAAATGGACAAGACCACGTTGCGCGTGCGCGGAGCGGAAAAGCTGGTCGCCGCTGACGTAACGACCGAAGAGTATCCCGGCTTTGCGACAGATATGCAGGCGCAGTATATGGCGCTGGCGACGCAGGCGGAGGGCACATCGGTCATCACCGAGACGATTTTCGAGAACCGCTACTTGCATGCTAGCGAGATGGTCCGCATGGGCGCGAACATTTCGGTCGAAGGGCGGCGCGCGGTAGTGCGCGGGCCTACGCGAATGTCAGGCACCACTGTGCAGGCATCGGATTTGCGGGCGAGCGCTTCGCTCGTACTGGCAGGTTTAGTCGCCAGCGGCGAGACGATTATCGACCGCGTGTATCACATCGACCGGGGCTACGAGGGGATCGTGGAGAAGCTGCGCGGCGTGGGGGCGGACATCGAGCGCGTCCACGTGCCGGGCTGAAAAAAGCTAAAGCTCTAAAACGCTCTGAAGTTTGATACAATGCGCGGCACGAAATTGCGGAGCTGCGAGCACGCTGTTTGCGCGGCGCTGCCTGTGGAGGACACCCAAAATGGCCAACACTGAATTGCTTGCGCGGATTGATGCGGCGATCGCTGAGAAGAATCTCCTGAAGCATCCGTTTTATCAGGATTGGCAAGCGGGGAAGCTAAGCCGCGAGGCGCTGCAGCTTTATGCGGCGCAGTATTACCGGCACGTGGAGGCGTTTCCGAAGCATCTGCGGGTGCTGGCGGCGCGGACGGAGGGTGCGCTGCAAGGATTAATTCAGGAGAATCTGGCCGAAGAGGAAAATCCGAGCGGGTCGCACCCGAAGTTGTGGCGGGATTTTGCGGCGGCGGTGGGCGTAGGCGAAGACGACATTACCTGCTGTCCCGCTCTTCCGGGGACGCAGGCGGTGGTGGAAAAGTTCCGCGAGATTTGCGGGGACCGGCCGGTGGCGGAAGCGGTTGCGGCACTCTATGCGTATGAATCGCAGGTGCCGGAGATCGCCACGACGAAGATTGACGGGTTAAAAAAGTATTACGGGATCGAAAAGCCGGAAGGACTGGCGTATTTCACAGTACACGAGGAAGCGGACAGAGCGCATCGCGCGGCGTGGCGCGGGTGGCTGGAGGAACACGCATCTGGAAATGAAGATGAGATCCTCGGGACGGCGCGGGAAGCGCTCGATGCGCTTTGGGGAGCGCTGGATGCGGTACATTGCGAGAAGCAAGAGGTAATGAAGTAAGAAAAAGTGAGAAGCCGGGCTCCCGACCGAGTCGGGACAGGCGCCGCCCGGCCTCTACACGAAGGAATAGGAAAGGCCCCCGACCAAGCCGGGGGCCTTTTTGTTTGGAATACCATTGGCAAGAAGCGAGTGCTCAGAATGAATGCGCCATGGTGGCAAGGGCGCAGCATGCTGCGCCCCTACAAATGCAATTGTGCTGGTTATTCTCGGGAGCCCGAATCGCCGCCGTTACCTTCAGCGCTTGCGGGACCGGGGTTGCCTCCGCCAGCGGCGGCTTTCTGCTGTTTCTCGCGGGCTTCCCTGATCAGCGCTTTGCGGGAGAGGCGAACTTTGTTGCCCTCGATGGAAAGCACCTTGACGAGAACCTGGTCGCCGAGCTTCAGCTCGTCGCGAACGTCACGGATGCGATGCTCGGAAATTTCGCTGATGTGCAACAGGCCGTCGGTGCCGGGGAAAAGCTCGACGAAGGCGCCGAATTCCGCGAGGCGGACGACTTTGCCGAGATAGGTCTTGCCGATTTCGGCGCTGGCGGTGACGTCGCGAACCATCTGGAGCGCGGCATCGCCGCCGGCTCCGCTGGTCGAGAAGATATGCACGGTGCCGTCTTCGAGGACGTCGATTTTAACGCCGGTGGCCTCAATGATCGACCTGATCTTCTTGCCGCCCGGACCGATGAGGTCGCGGATTTTGTCCTGCGGGATTTTCAGCTTGAAGAGGCGCGGGGCGTAGGCGGAAATTGCGGTGCGCGCCTCGCTCAGGGTCTTTTCCATGGTATCGAGAATCTGGAGACGCGCTTTCTTGGCTTGTGCAAGGGCTTCGCGCATCATCGCAATGCTGATGCCGAGGACCTTGATATCCATCTGAAGAGCGGTGATACCCGCGCGCGTGCCGGCGACTTTGAAGTCCATATCGCCGTAGTGGTCTTCGGCTCCGGCGATGTCCGTGAGGATCGAGTACTTGTGGTCATCGCCGACGACGAGGCCCATGGCGATGCCCGCGCAGGGAGCTTTGAGAGGAACGCCAGCGTCCATAAGTGCGAGCGAAGCGCCGCAGACGGTAGCCATGGAGGAAGAACCGTTCGATTCCAGGATGTCGGAGACCAGGCGCATGGCGTAGGGGAAGTCCGCTTCAGGTGGAAGCAAATTCACGAGGGCGCGCTGAGCAAGAGCGCCATGGCCGATTTCGCGGCGGCCGGGGCCACGGAGAAACTTTACTTCGCCGACGCTGAACGGGGGGAAATTGTAGTGAAGCATAAAGCGGTTGAACTGATCCTCCTCGAAGAGCAGATCGAGGCGCTGCATGTCTTCCTTGGTACCGAGAGTTAGAGTGGCCAGAGCCTGAGTCTCGCCGCGGGTGAAAAGCGCGGAGCCATGAACGCGCGGTAGCAAGCCCACTTCGCAAGAGATGTGGCGAATCTGGTCGAAAGCGCGGCCATCGGGGCGGCGGCGCTTGTTGAGGACGTCGTCGCGGAAGATGTTCTCGCGGAGGCGCTCGAAGGCGCGCTTGGCAAGGGTGCGCTTCTCTTCGTCTTCCTCGGGAATTGATTCCTTGATTTCGTCCTTGATCGCGTCGACGAGCTGATAGCTTTCCTTCTTGGGATGCTTTTCGGTGTTGAGTGCGTCGTGGAGCTTTGCGCCGTATTTCTTCTCGATTTCCTTGTAGAGGGCTTCGTCGAACGGCCATGGCGCGACCGCGACCTTCTTGGGCTTGAGCTGTGCGTGGAGCTGCTTAATGGCGGCGACAATCTTTTTGATCTGGGCGTGGCCGAATTCAAGGGCGTCAGCGACGGCCTCTTCGGAAACTTCCAGGGCGCCCGACTCCACCATGACAATGGCTTCTTCGGTGCCGGCGATGACGATATTGAAAAGGCTTTTCTTTTGATCGGCCACGGTCGGATTGGCCACGAGCTGGCCATCAAGCAGGCCTACGCGGACACAGGCAATGGGCTTCTCGAACGGAAGATCCGAGCAATAAGAGGCGGCAGAGGCCGCAGTGACGGCAATCACATCAGGGTCGTTATCGCTGTCGGCGGAAAGCACCAGGGCAACAATCTGAGTTTCATTGCGCCAGGAGTCCGGAAAAAGCGGGCGCATAGGGCGATCAATGAGGCGAGAGGTGAGAATTTCCTTCTCCGAGGGGCGGCCTTCCCGCTTGAAAAAGCCACCGGGGATTTTTCCAGCGGAGTAGGTATTTTCGCGGTAGTCGACGGTGAGCGGGAGAAAGTCGCGGTCGTTGGCGGTCGGCGCCATGCAGGCGGTGGTCAGGACGACAGTGTCGCCGTAGCGCGCCAGGATGGCGCCGTTGGCCTGCTTGGCGATCTTGCCGGTCTCGAGAATGAGCGGGCGTCCGCCAACTTCGACGGTGACCTGATGGGGAGCCGGGGCGTGCGTATTTTCAGACATGAGTCATTTCCTTTGGCGCCGCGTTCGAGCGGAGCATATTCAGATACGTTCGCAGAGCGAACAATTCATCCGCAGAAAGCATGGACCGGTTCGCGGTCATTCGTGAGAAGAAAAGAGGCCTGAACTGCCCGGGAGGAAAACTTAACGCGCCGGACTACACCACGAGAGACGTCGGCTGAAGTGAAGCCGGACGCCTGAAAAATCGCAGGCTCCGTGTTGTCACTTTTTGAAAACGCAGTGAACTCCGCCCGTGGTTCTCTAAAAGCGTGGGGCGGTTACTTGCGCAGGCTAAGACGTTCAACAATCTCGCGGTACCGATCCGGGTCGCGGCGGTTGAGATAGTCCAGCAGACGCCTGCGTTTATTTACCATCATGATCAAGCCGCGGCGCGATGCATGGTCCTTCACGTGGGACTTGAGATGCGTGGTCAGGTAGTTGATCCGCTCGCTCAGAAGGGCGATTTGCACTTCTGGTGAGCCCGTATCTTTCACATGGGCCCGGAATTGCTCGATCAACACTGCTTTCGCTTCGCTCAAGTGCCCCTCTCCGTCGTCCCCTGAATTTTCCTCTTCTCTTCGACTCATTCAGGCTAACACAATCGTCTTGAAAGTGTAAAGAAATGTCAAAGTATAAGGACCGGCGCGATATTTAATGCCGAGAGCGGCATTGCAATGCGGATGTGCTTGCTTTCCTGGTTGCGCTGGAGCGTGAAATTCGATTGAATGCTCGGTGGTATCGAGCGTCATTCAAGGGGGAGAGAAAATGAGCAGAGCGATTGCAATCTGTACGGGAATTGGTTTGAGCATCGTTGTATTCGCGGCGTGTGGCGCCGGGGCACAGAATAAGGACTCGCGTCCGAGCCCGCCGGCCAAGTCGACATGCAGCCTGGCGGGAGGCAAGATGATTACGGTGGACTACTCCAGCCCGCGCAGGAAAGGCCGGAAGATTTTCGGCGAGCTGGTGCCGTTCGGCCAGATATGGCGGGCGGGAGCGAATGAAGCGACGACGTTTGTCACGGACACGGACCTGACGGTTGGAGGCACAACCGTGCCCGCAGGCAACTATACGATCTTCACGATTCCGGGCGAGGACAAATGGACTTTGGTCATCAGCAAGAAAACCGGGGAGTGGGGCACGGCCTATCCAGGTCCCGACAATGATCTCGCCCGAGTGGAAATGAAAGTCTCCAAACTGCCATCGGCCGTGGAGAACTTCACGATTGCCTTCGACCAGAGTGGCCCGGGCTGCACCTTGCGCATGGATTGGGAGATGACGCGCGCGTCGGTGAGCATTTCGAAGAAGTAGCAGTCAACGACGCCTACTGACCTGAGCTCCCATGGTTCCGAGATGCGCCTGTCGTTCGTCGGGCGGACGCATTCCGGCTCCTGCGGCGTACAGGACGGATTCGGAGATTCCATCCACTCCTAGCGTGCGTTCGATCAAAGAGTCGTTGAAAGCAATGGTGCAAAACGGCGCCAGCCCCAGCCAGGTGGCGGTAAGACAAAACGTCTGACAGAGGTGCCCCGCTTCCATCAATACCGCGCGATAGGCGCGGGCGTAATCGTATTTCCACTGGGTGCGCGTAAACACGGCGGTCATGAAGACGACAAAGGAAGCGCCGCTAAACCACCACTGCCCCGCCAAATACTTGACGATCTGCCTGGAATTTGTTCCACGGCGCAACAGGTCCAGGCGGTGTGCGGCGCCATCGTAGTGGTAAAGTCCCGGCCGCAATCCGCGCACATTTCGTGCGAGCACATACGCTTCGATGGGGTGCAGCGAGCCACCTGACGGCGAAGTTTTGAGCGCCACGGAGCCAACTTGGGGGATTTCGACCCATGCCTGCACTCCCCAAGTCAGGCCAAGTAAGCTACCGAGAACGCAAAAGTCAACGGGACGCAAGGAGAATTTTCGCCAGGTGCGGCGAGAAAGTAGCAGCCGCGGAAATTCATTCTCGACGCTCGGACGTTCCAATGGGACGTGAATTGCGTTCGAGTATTGCTTGACCGGTCGCGGCATCGGATTCGTCCGCGCCAAGCGCTGAAGATCCCGGAATCCTTCTTCGGCGTCGGTATCGAACTCCACATCCTTCGTGGAAGAATGAAAGAAGCCAGCCGCAGGGTTCCACGCCGCCCACGATTGCATCGCCTGCTCGCTTGGGGAATGATTTCGATCGGAGCGCTCAAGAATGGAATGTTTGACAAGCAGGTCCAGGCTCTCGTGCAATGAAGCTGTCTGATACTCATTGAACTGAGAGAGGAATTCGCGGAACGAGCGCCAGCGATCAAAGAAATTGAGGATTGTGATCGCCAGTGGATCGGCCGCGATGCGCCGGCCCGTTGCAAAATTCTCGATGACGAGCTGCTTGTCAGACCAGTAGGAGACAAGGAAAGGCGAGCGCCGGTACTTCAGGCGGGAGCCGTTCTTCCCGCGCGCTCGCGAACGCGCCATCGCAGCTGTAACGGTGTTGCGTTTCACCGGGATAAGGGTGTGGGCCGCCGCGAGGTCTTATCGAGCTACCGGCCACGCATTCATGGCCTTGCGGCCGGGCCTACACGAGAGGTTAACTATCATGTTTACCTTATCGAGCGCAGTGCTTCTATTATCGGCCACGCAATCATGGCCCTGAGGCCGGTCCTACACGAGAAGTTAACTATCGTGTCCGCTTTATGGAGCGCAGCCATTATCTTACTCAGTTTCTTCCTATCCGCCGCCGAGGCCTTTGACCGAATCCTTCTTAGTTTTCCCACAGCTTTGCCGATCTCTTTGGAGATCGGTTTGAGGGAAACACCCGATTTCTTTCTGGCCATGTATTCCTCCAGCCCAACAAACATCTCGGAAGCTAGACCAAATGCGAAAGCATCAAGCTCGCAAATCGAAAATGTGCTGGGTGGGCGGAGTCTAACTAACGCTCCCTGCTGCGTCAAGATCTACTGCGGGGTCCTCGGTGCGGAGGAGGCCTCGCGTGCCTTGGGCGAAGGCCCACGGTCCGGCGTAAGCGGTACGCCCATTCGCTCCAATAGTTTTTCGAACCCGCGTTCTCCCCGCAAGAACGCGAATTGCGGATGGACCGCCAGATTCACAAGTCTCCCGCTGCGCTCTTCGTAGGCTTTCTCAAGCCAGGCCAAAGTTTCCTTTTTCTTTCTCATGCCCGCGTAGAGCATTGCCCAGTTGTACGGCGAAATGTATTTTCCGATCGGCGCATGCAGGAACTCCTGCAGAATGTCCTGCGCCTGCTCGATCTTTCCTGCGTGCGCGTAAGCGTTTGCCAGATCAGCCTTTCGCGTAAAGTCTCCCGGGGAGAGGGAGAGCGCTTTGCGAAACTCCTCGATGGCTTGGCCGTACAGCTCTTTCTCCAGGTATGCCTGCCCGAGGTACCCGTGCGCCACGACGAAGCTCGGGTCGAGCCGCAGCGTAGTCTTCTCTTCTTCAATGGCCCGGTCAGCGTCGCCCGCCAGGTAGTAACACCATCCGACGTTGGCGTTGATGATCAGCGAACGCGGATCGATCTCTCGAGCGAGCTTGATCTCCGTGATGGACTCTTCTTTACGGCCCTGCGCCGCGAGAGACAGTGCATACCAGTGAAGCGCCGGCGCATACCCCGGATTTAGCGCGATGGCCCGCAGGAATTCGCTCTCCACGCCTTCCCATTCGAGGTGGTAGAAACGGATCGTCGCCAGCGAAGTATGCGCCTCGGCCAGCCGCTCATCGAGTTGCAGCGCCTTCTGCGCGGCGGCCTTGGCTTGCGGGATCACTTCCGCGGGCGGCCGGATCTGATAGGTGGTGAGTTCGAGCAAGCTGTCCGCCAAGCCAGCATAGGCGGCGGCGAAGGTCGGGTCTTTCGAAATCGCGTCTTGGAAATATTGAATGGAACTTGTCATTCCATCAGGCGTGCGCTTCTCGGCTTCAAATCGGCCCTTCAGATAGGCCTCATAAGCTTCTGGAACCACAACCCTGCTGCTGGCCAGACGCGAGGCTTCCGGGCCGGAGAGCTCGACCTGAATTGCCCGGGCGATCGCAGTCGCTACATCACTCTGAAGCGCGAGCACGTCTGTGAAATCGCGCTCGTAACTGTCCGCCCAAAGGGTCTGCTCGACGGACGTCTGGATCAGCTTGGCGGAAATCTTCACACGGCCTCTATCCCTCACCACGGAACCTTCCACGGCAGCATCCACGTTCAAGTCCCGCGCGATTTCCCCGAGGGGTTTTTGTGTCCGCTTGTATTGCATGACAGATGTCCGCGAAATGACCCGCAGCTTCCGGATCTGTGACAATGCGGTGATCAGCGCGTCGGTCATGCCATCCGCGAAATAATCCTGTCCGGGATCTCCGGAGAGATTTTCGAGCGGCAGCACTGCGAGTGACTGGATTGCTCCCGGAACGCCGGCTGTGGGTGCGTGCGGCTTCCTTCCGCCCCATCGCAGTCCAGCGAAGACCAGGACAAGCGCTGCGACGGCGGCTACTCCGTACCATAGCCGCCGGGTTTGCGCCGCCTGCGCGGCGGCATCTTGCCCCGCACTTGCGGCGAACGTCATCCGCTTTGAACGTGACGCGGTACTCGCCGTTTCCAGTGCGGCCCGCACTTCTCCCCCGGAGTGGTATCTCTGGCTGGGGTCCTTGTCCAAGCACTTGTCGATAACGGACTGCAACACCGATGGCAGCGCCGGAGAAATCGGCGGCGGCGTCTCGCGTAGAATTGCCCAGCTCAGTTCATAGAGTGTTCCCCCGCGAAATGGCCGCCGCCCCGCGGCCAATTCGTGGAGCACGACTCCGAGCGCCCAGATGTCGCTGCGAGCATCGGCATCCTGTCCCCTCAGCAATTCGGGAGCGGTGTAAGGCAGAGTGCCGGTGACGGGATGTTGCGGAGCGCGGGTTCCTTCGTATTGAGTCGTATCTTCGCTGACTTTCTGTTCTATCCTCCTGGACAATCCGAAATCCAAAACCTTAAGACGTCCCGAGGGGCCCACAATCACATTGCCGGACTTGAAGTCGCGGTGCACGATTCCACGCTCGTGCGCGTGCCCGAGGGCGTCCGCAAGCTGCATCCCGTAGCGCACCAGGACTTCCGCGGATAAGCCGCCCGAGGTGACTTCCTGGCTCAGTGTGTGGCCCTCGAGATATTCCATGGCCAGGTACGGCCGGCCTTCGGCCTCGCCAACTTCGTAGATCGTGCATATGTTGGGATGGTTGAGCGCGGAAATCGCCCGCGCTTCCTGGAGGATTTTTTCGCGAGCGAGGCGGTCGTCGAGGATGTCGATGGTCAGAAACTTCAGCGCCACGTCGCGGTGCAAGGTCAGATCACGGGCACGATAAACCACGCCCATGCCGCCTTCACCCAGTCTTTCAACGATTGAGTAATGCGAGAAATCCTGGCCAATCATGGCGCCCAACTGGGTCCGAGTTGAACACAGCCCCCTCTTTCAGGCAAGTGGCTCAAGGGCAATTCCGGGCGAGCTACCTCTGATAGCCGGCGTGCCAAGCAATGGCCGGCTTCATCCGTTCTGGCTCCGCACCAGTGAAAGGAATTCGTCGCGCGTTTGCTTGTTGTGGCGGAAAGATCCGAGCATGGCGCTGGTTACCGCCTGGCCGTGCTGCTTCTCCACGCCGCGCATCTGCATGCAGAGGTGGCGCGCTTCGACGATCACGCCGACGCCTTCCGGACTGATCTTCTCTTCGATAGCTTTGGCAATTTGGCTGGTCATGCGCTCCTGAATCTGCAGGCGTCGCGCGAACATGTTCACGAGACGCGCTACTTTGCTGAGGCCGATGACGCGCTTGTTCGGCAGATAAGCGACGTGGCACTTCCCGAAGAACGGCAGCAAGTGGTGTTCGCAGAGGCTGAAAAACTCGATGTCCTTCACGACCACCATCTCGTCGTAGCAGACGCTGAAGGTCGCACCGTTCAAGACGCTTTCGGCGTTCTGATGATAGCCGCTGGTGAGAAACTTAAACGCTTTTTCGAAACGCTCGGGTGTCTTGCGAAGGCCCTCGCGCTCGGGGTCTTCGCCCACCAGATTGATCATTCTGCGCACGAGGTCGGCGATGGTTTCTTGTTTTGCGAGCGATCGGCTGTCATGGAGCAGGATTTCTTCGGTTGGCTTGTTCATGGTCTATTCCCTTCCGGGTCTTCTTGATGGTCCTCGGCATACTCGAAGCTGTTGTTCCCCGTTTCCTCGATGCGCACACGCTCCAGCCGCGCCTTGGGGAAAGTTTTCAGGCGCCGGAAAATTTCGATGCACAAGTTTTCCGTCGTGGGCACCGTCTCGCGAAATGCTGCGACTTCTTCGTTCAAATACCGATGGTCGAACGGTTCGATGACTTGGCGCTCGACGAAGCCGTCCAGGTCTGCCAGATTAGCGATCATGCCGGTGGCAGAGTCCATTTCTCCGGAGACGCTGACTTCGATCACATAATTGTGACCGTGACCGAAAGGATTGCTGCACTTTCCATAGACGCGGCAATTCTCTTCTTCGCTAAGCTGCAGTGTGTGCAGCCGGTGCGATGCCGCGATGCGGTAGCGGCGTCCCAGTTCGATTTTCAGCGCGCCGCTCATGACGATTTCACTCCGTTGCGGTGGCAATCGGCAAATAGATCTGGCGTCTCATAAAGGCGCACGCGATGCAACTTGCCCTGGGTGATCTTTGGTTCGAGCAAATTCCAGATGACCCGCGCGATGTTCTCGCACGTGGGAATCTGGCCAGCCAGCTCCGGAACCTCGTAGTTGAGATGGCGATGATCCATCCGCTGCATCACTTCGCGCTCGAGAATCTCCTTCAGCTCTTTCAGGTCCAGCACCATCCCCGTGACGGGATCCGGTTCGCCCGCCACCGTGACTTCCAGGGTGTAGTTGTGGCCGTGACCGTGCGGGTTGTTGCATTTCCCAAACACGCGGCGGTTCTCCTCCGGCGAAAAATCCGGATTGTGGTAAAAGTGCGATGCCGAAAACTCGATTTTGCGCGTGAGGAGAACCATTGCGTTTCGGCTATCTCGGCGTATCGGGAACGCTCACCGATACTTCCCTGCCTTTCCACTCCACCGTACCCTTCGCGTGACTCCGGTAAGACGCCCAGAGCACACCCGCATACAGAAGTACGGCAGGGACATAATAGAGGATGAGGGAGAATGGGAAATGGTTACGCCGCAGATCGGAACCATAACTGATTTGGCGGAAAATCAGCAGCCAAACGCCCAGGAAAGCTGCGATCGGGATTTTCAGCCCCAGAAGAATCACAACGAAGCCGATCCACGGAAAGACATCGCTCATTTCTCGAAAAACCGCGATGGGCTTTCCGCCGATGAGCAAGTAGAGGTTCTTCTTCCAGCCTTGCCACATGGCGGCAAACGAGCGGTACATGCGAACCCGTACGACGCCCGCGCCCGCGCCGAACCACAAGCGGTATCCAGCAGATTTCACGCGCCTGGCGAGCGCCACGTCTTCCAGCACTTCGCCCGCGACGCTCGCGTGACCGCCGATCGCATCATAGGCGTCGCGTCGAATCATCAAGAATTGGCCGTTGGCGGCCGCGGCGCCGGAAGCGGGATCATTCACGGCATCGAACGAGAAATATTTCGCGAGACGGCAATAGACAAACGGGATCAGCGCCTTCTCGTACCACCTTTGCGTCACCTGCTCCGGTGAAAACGACACCAACGCCGCGCCGGTTTCCCTGGCAAGCTCCAGCGCACGCCGCGCCGCTCCTGCTGCCTGCTCAACGTCGGCATCCGTGAAGAGCAGCCAAGCGCCCTTGGCGTGGCTCGCTCCGACCGAAGCTGCAAAGTTTTTGCCAACCCAGCCGGCTGGCACTTTCTGAGCTTCGATAAAACGCAGGTGCGGAATTCTTGTCATTAGCCCGCCGACTATCTCCGCGGTGCGGTCCGACGATTCATCGTTGACCACCAGAATTTCGGCAATTTCCGTCTGCCGGGCCAGGGACTCCACGCAAGCGGCGATGACGGCCTCTTCGTTGCGCACGGGAACGATCGCTGTGACGGTGGCTGAAACAGGCACGGAGCTGGAGGCGGAAATGGATGCCGGAGTGGGCGAATTGCTTGGCGCGTGCGTGGGCATGGTGTGTAGGGGCAGGACTAGTTTCCGATCCGGCGCGGATGCGTTAGTATAGCATTTGATGGGAATCCTTCGAAAAGTGTTCGCCTGGGGCGCTCTTGCGGTTGCGGTGGGGATCATCTTCGTCTTTGCTATGCCCAGTTACCGCCAAGGGGAGGCCTCCATCGCTGGAAAGACCGCAAGAGACTTTGTGCTCGAAATATCAGGAAAACCCGGCCATTTGTCTGATTTACAAGGCAAAGTTGTCGTCCTGGATTTCTGGGCCAGCTGGTGCCCGCCCTGCGTGGAGGAAGCGCCCTCGCTCAACCGGCTCCAGAAGTACATCGAATCGCGCAATGGTGTCGTCCTTGGCGTCGCCGCCGACGAAGATCCGACCGCCTTCCAAAAATTCCTCCGCGAACAAGGCGTGAACTTCCCGACATATCGGGATCCCGGCACCGAAAACAATCGATCACCCATCGCCTTATCCTATGGAACGTCCATGATTCCCGAAGCCTATATCATCGATCGGCATGGACGCATCGCCCGCAAAGTCATCGGCCCACAAAAGTGGGATTCCCCAGAGATGCTCGCCTATTTCGATGCGATCCTTGGACAATCCTGAAGTTTTCACAGGGAAATAAAAACTATTCGTAGCGCAGGGCTTCGACAGGATCGAGTCTTGCTGCCTGCATGGCGGGGAGCCATCCGCTGACCACACCGACTATGATTAGAATGCCGGTCGAGAGAAGCATCGTCACTGTGGACAGCACCAGGTGAATATCGACCTTTCCGGAATCGTCTTCGTAGGCCGGACCGAGGAATGGCAGCGTGCCGATGGCGGAGGTGATGGCGGCAGACAAAAGCATGCCGATCGCGCCCGCCGCAAGCGTCATCACTAGCGCTTCGAGCAGGAACTGCCAGCGGATATGTGACTTCTTCGCGCCGAGCGCGCGGCGCAAGCCGATTTCGCGCGCGCGTTCCTCCACCGACACCAGCATAATATTCATTACGCCCACGCCGCCGATTCCCAGAGTCAGCGCCCCGACAAAAAACAGCAGCGCTTCGATCCCCAGCGTTATACCTTCGTAGATGGGCTTGAATTCTTGCCGGCCGAACATGGTGATGGCGCGCTTGTCGCTCGCGGAGAAGCGTTGCCGGGCCGCAATTGCCGCGCGGAACTGCTGCATGGCGCCGGTTTCGAAATTGGGCGCAATCGGTTCGAAAAGCATCACGCTGGCATAGCGAGCGTCCCACATGTCGCCGGCTGCGGTGTAGGGAATGAACGCCGAATCGTCATCGCTCGTGAAATAGTTGCTGTCGGAGAATTTTGTGGCCATCGAGCCGATGACGGCGAACTTGACGCCGTTAATGCGCACGGTTTCGCCGATGGCCGGTGTTCCGCTGAAAAGCTTCTTGCGCAGACTTCCTCCCAGAAAAGCGACGCGGCGGCGCTCGGCGATATCTTCCGGTGAAATCCAGCGGCCTTCGATGGGCACTTCGTTGCGCATCTCACCGTATTCGGGATAGACGCCGCGAATCGCCGTGTCGGAGAGCCGCTCGTCGTGGGAAATTCCGCGAAATTCGACGGATTCGCGGGTGACGCGCCGGATAAGCGGGGACTGCGCCTTCACCCAGTCCGCGTCTTCTTGCTCGAAGTGCACAGCCTTGCCGGCGCGTTCGCCACCGGCTTGTTCGCTCGTGGTCCCCGGCCAGCAGACGACTGCGCCCTTCCCGAAGGCCTCGAAGGTGTACATCAGGACGCCGCGGAAGCCAGAACCGTAGCTGAGCAGCAATGTCACCGCGACGATGCCCCAGGAGATGCCTGTCATGGTGAGAAGGCTGCGAACGGGATTGCGTCCCAGCGCGGCCCATGCCTCGCGAAAGATCTCGAAGAGCATCTAGCCTCCGGCCTCAAATCGTAGTGCTTCGATCGGATCAACCGATGCGGCGCGATTCGCCGGATAAAGGGCGGACAGGACGGCAATGAATCCGAGCAGCGCCACGGACATTGTTCCCAGCTTCCAACTTGCGAGCAGCCCTTCAAAGAACGGAGGCATAGGCAACAGATTCACCAGCGCGCAGAAGCCATAAGAAAGGAGAAGGCCTGTGCCGCCGCTCAGCGCGACGACGATAATAGTTTCCAGGAAAAATTGCCGCAGGATGGACCGCCGCGTCGCGCCCAGCGCCATGCGCACGCCGATCTCCCGGGTGCGCTCGCGGACAGATACCAGCATGACGTTCATCACGCCGAGCCCGCCAAGAAACAACGTGGCCACGCCCACCGCGCCCATGAAAACTTCCATGCCAAGGATGATCAATCGGTTGGCCTCGGCATCCTTGACGGTATCCCAGATACTCGCCGCCTCTTTGTCGCGCGGATCGAACTTGTGCAGCCTGCCGAGCGAGCGGCGAATCTGCTTCACGCAATCGCGATGCGTCTCAAGGGACCAGGGCGCGACCAGGAGATGATCGACGGTGTGCCCAATGGCGGGTGGTTTGTTCGGAAAATCACGCCGCATGGCATTGAAGGGAATGAAAATCTTGCGGATATCGAAGCCGTCGTAGCTGGAGTTCTGGTCCTTCGGCTTCATCACGCCGATAACGGAGTAAGGAATCCCGTTCATCCAAACGGTCTGGCCAAGGGCTTCGCGGTCGGCAAATAACTGTTTCTTCGCGTCAGTGCCAAGAAATGCCACGTTGCGGGCCTCGGCGTTGTCTTCGTTGTTGTAAAAGCGGCCTTCGGCCACCGTGATGCTACGGATTTCGGTGAAAGGAGGAAGCGCGCCAACTGTTGGAATCGTCCCGCTATTGAAGAGGCTGTGAACCTGGACATCATTGCCGAGTTCCGGCATCACGTACTTGCAGGCGGGAGCTTCCTTCGCGACCTCGATGTAGTCTTCTTCTCTCCAGCGCACGACGCGTCCGGCACGCGAACCGCCGGCTTGCATGCTGGTGCGGCCTGCGAAGACGATCATGACGTCTTTGCCGAAGGTCTCGTGGTTTTTCTGGAGTCCCGCGCCAAGGCCTTCTCCCGCGCCGACCATCACGGTGATGGAGATGATGCCCCAAGCGATGCCGAACATCGTCAGCAACGTGCGCCGCTTGTGCGCCCAGAGCGTCGCCAGCGTATCGACAACCAGATCGCGAAAGGACATGGCTTCGCGTCCTCAGAATCCGCTACTGAAGAACCACTTCTTGTTTTTCGTTCAAGCCTTGCAGGATTTCCGTCTTCACCCCGTTGGAAATCCCCAGCTTCACGTTGATTTTCTTCTTGCCCTTTTCCGCCTTGAGGTCGGGTGTTTCCACCGAGGCATTGCGATCCTTGTCGTAAATCAGGGAGGCTTCCGGAACCATCAGAACATTTTTCTTTTCTTCCAGCAGGATTTCCGCGTTGGCGCTCATGTTGGCCTTCAGCTCGAGCGTGGAGTTGGCGATAGACACGCGCACTTCGAAGGTCGTGACGTTGTCTTTTTCCTTGCCCAGGGGAGAAATTTTCGTTACTTTGCCGGTGAATTTCTTGTCTTTAAAGGATTCCACCACTATGCGCGCCGGCTGGTTCAGATAGACCTTGCCGATGTCCGCCTCATCGACCTTCCCTTGCACGTAGACTTCGCTCACGTCGCCCAGCGTCATGATGGGGGTGGCCTGCGAGCCGAGCACGAGAATCGAACTGACGGCATCGCCCACATTGACGTCACGGGACAACACCAGGCCGTCGATCGGGCTGATGATCGTCGAATTCTTCAGGTCTTCTTGCACGTTTTCGAGCGATGCTCTGGCTTGCGACACTTGGGCTTCCGCCTTGGCAATCTCCGCGCGAGAGACCGTCAGGTTTCGCTGCGCGCTCACTCGTTTGTTCAGTGCGAGCTGATAATTCTTCTCCGCATCCTCCACCAGGCTCTTGGACATCACGCCATCCTTGTACATCTGTTCGGCGCGCTCCATGTTCAGCTTGAGGAAGGGGACGTCAGGCCCTTCCGCGTCCACTTTGTTGCGCTCGAGCGTGGCTTTGGCGGAATCCAGCGCTGCTTCGGCAGCTTGCAAATTTGCCTGGGAGGCGCGCGCGGCAGCTTCGAGCTGAACCTTGTCCAGTTCCGCCAGCACCTGACCCTGTTTCACGCGGTCGCCATAATCCACATAAATCTTTTTCACGATGCCGCTGGCTTTGGACTTGATCTCGACCTTCGATAAGGGCTGAATCTTGCCTGTGGCCACCACGACGCGCGCCAGGTCTCCACGCTCGACCGCAGCAAGTTTGGAGGGGTCAATCGCGCGGTTTGGGCTGAGCGCCGCCTTTACACCAAAACCGCCGCCAGCCAACAAGAGTACGACGACACTAATCCAAATAATCCGCTTCCGGCGTTTCTTGCCGTTTTTTCCGTTCGCTAATCCATTGGCATTACTCGACATATCCGACCCCCGCACTCTTCGCTGCACCGCTATACACCAATACGCCCGGTCGTCTCGAAATGTTCCGTGGTTCCGGGGGATTAGACGATGCGGAAGGCCTGCGGTCAGGTAAGGCTGACAAGAATCTCTTACGCAGACAAGTCAGAGGGAAGCTTTGCGTAGGCGAAGGGCGTTGGCAATGACAGAAACCGAGCTGAAGCTCATTGCCGCGCTCGCCAGCATGGGGCTCAACAGCCAACCGAAGATGGGGTAGAACACACCGGCCGCGATGGGGATGCCCAGGGCATTATAGAGAAAAGCGAAAGCGAGGTTCTGACGGATATTGCCGATGGTTGCCCGGCTGAGTCTTCGTGCGCGAACGATGCCCCGCAGATCTCCCTTTACCAGCGTGATCCCTGCGTTTTCGATGGCTACATCCGTGCCTGTACCCATGGCGATGCCGACGTCCGCCGCAGCCAGAGCCGGGGCGTCATTGATGCCATCGCCGGCCATCGCCACGATGCGCCCTTGTTCGCGCAGCCGCTTCACAATCTCGCTTTTCTGTTGCGGCTGAACTTCGGCCTCGACTTCTTCAATGCCCAGTTCCTTCGCAACACTCAACGCGGTTGTTCGGCGATCGCCCGTGAGCATGACCACACGGATTGCCTCTTGGCGGAGGGCGCGAATTGCTTCCGGCGTGGAGGCTTTGATGCGATCCGTGAGCAGAATGGCTCCCGCTGCCTGTCCGCCGATCGCAACGTAGATAGGCGTCACCGCAGACGACCCTGCCGCGAGCGTTGTCAGTTGCTTCCACGACGGCAATTCAATTCCGCGATCGCGCAAAAACTTGGCCGTTCCGGCAAGAACGCTCTTCTCCTGAATCCGCCCCTCCACGCCGCCAC
Source organism: Candidatus Acidiferrum sp. (assembly GCA_035544995.1). Taxonomy (GTDB): domain Bacteria; phylum Acidobacteriota; class Terriglobia; order Acidiferrales; family UBA7541; genus Acidiferrum. Next base: position 35,344 of record DASZZI010000002.1, on the reverse strand, counting down.
CGGGCGTTGCAGTAAACTCTTTCACCGGAGCAAGAGCCAGCTTCTTCTCCTTCGCTGCGCGTACGATTGCGCGCGCCAAAGGGTGCTCGCTCGAGTGCTCCAGACTCGCCGCGAGCGAAAGTAGCTCATCATTAGAGAGCCCCGACGCTTCGAATGATTCGATGTTGCCAACCTGGGGCTTCCCTTCCGTGAGTGTGCCGGTTTTGTCCACGACGAGCGTATCCACTTTGGCGAGTGTCTCGAGGGCTTCTGCGTTTCGAACGAGGACGCCTGCATGGGCTCCGCGGCCGACGGCTACCATGATGGACATGGGGGTCGCGAGGCCGAGCGCGCAGGGACACGCAATGATGAGGACGGCCACGGCGTTGACGAGGGCGTGCGCGAGGCGCGGCTCGGGCCCGAGGAACCCCCAGGCCACGAATGTCAGCACTGCCGCACCGACGACGGCTGGCACAAAGTAGCCGGAAACTTTGTCGGCCAGGCGTTGCATAGGTGCGCGGCTGCGCTGCGCTTCGCTGACCAGCTTGACGATCTGCGCCAGCAGCGTTTCGCTCCCCACCCGTTCGGCCTGCATCACGAAGCTTCCGCTGGTGTTCAGCGTTCCGCCGGTTACCTTGTCGCCCACCGACTTCTCGACCGGCATCGGCTCGCCCGTGACCATGGATTCGTCCAGGGCGCTCGCGCCCTCGCGAACCGCACCATCCACGGGCACGCGCTCGCCCGGCCGCACTTGTAAGATGTCGCCCGGCCTCACTTGATCGAGCGCTATGTCTCCTTCCGTTCCGTCGTTGGCAACCACATGCGCTTGCTGCGGCGCTAAATTCAGCAGCGCCCGGATAGCACCGCTCGTTTGCTGCCGCGCGCGGAGTTCGAGCACCTGCCCCAAAAGGACCAGCGTAGTGATCACCGCTGCCGCTTCAAAATAGACGGGCACCGCTCCGTCCATCCTTCTGAAGGACTCTGGAAATACTTGAGGGAAGAGCGTCGCCGCAACGCTGTCAAGATACGCCGCGCCCGTTCCCAGCCCAATGAGCGTAAACATGTTGGGACTGCGATTGATGAGCGACGCCCAGAATCGTTCGAAGAACGGCCATCCACCCCAGAGCACCACAGGTGTTGCGAGCAAGAATTCGATGCCGTTCCTTACGCTCGACGCCAAAGGGAAACCTGAGTTCTCACCGAACATGGAAAGCAATAGCACCGGCAGCGACAGTGCCGCGCTCACCCAAAACCTCCTTCGCATGGAGCCGTATTCAGGGTCCGCTTCCTCTACCGCAAAGACATCCATCGGCTCGAGTGCCATTCCACACTTGGGACATGTACCGGGTCCGGTCTGCACGATCTCCGGATGCATCGGGCAGGTGTAGCGCGCTTTGCTTGATGCGTCTTGCACCGGGGCAGCCGGTTGGGGAGGCAGGCTGTGACCCGGTGGAGCGAGATGCTGTTCCATACCTGCGGATCCAGGCGCCGCGATGAACCTTTCAGGTTCTTTTTGGAATCGTTCGGCGCACCGCGTCGAGCAGAAGTAATACGTCTTGCCTCCATGCTCGACTTTCCCTGCGGGCTTCTGCGGATCCACCAACATTCCGCAGACGGGATCCTTCACACTTGGAGCTGCAGCAAGAATGGGTAGGTCAAACTTTTGTGGATTGGACATGGGAACGCGATCGGACATAACACTATGTTAGATGATTCGAGGTTACAAGCGGCTACGAGGGTCACCCTTGCGCAGGCTGGTATAATGCGGCCATGACACTCGTGGAAATTACCTACGAACTGCAGTCTCCCTTAACGCAAGAGCAGCTCCGCCATCTCGGCGAATTCGCGAACACCTACGGGTTGCGCCGTTTCCGCGTCGACGAAGCCAAAAATCAATTGTCGTTTGAATATGACGCCTCGCGTCTTCGCGAGACGCAGGTGGCCCACGTGCTAGGTCAGGCGCGCATCGCGGTGACCCGCAAAGTCAATTAGGCAGACCGCGACTCATTTCTGTGGACTCGCATTTCTGACTTACTTATAGAAAGAATGCCGGGAGGCGGGAAGCTTCGCTAGATGCCGAAGCCACGAAAAACGGGTCTTGTTTGGTCGTAGTGCCACAAAAAAATGGGGCTCCCGCTTGGGATCGGGAGCCCCGGAAGGCGCGTTTCGAGGCCGATGTCGTTTTCACACCGGCGCGTGGGGTCATCCATCCTAGCTTCCCTCTCAGAGGCAGGTGGGAACGATCTGTAAAAAGTGACGAGCAAGCCCCTTCCCCCTCGCTCGCCTCTCATCACATCTCGTCATTTGAAACGCGCCCACGTCAGCTTCTACTGCACGGGGCGCGCCATCAGCTAGGCCACCCTGACTCACAGCAACCCTATATTCTTCAACTACCTAACTTCTCTGTTGCCAGAATGGCATGCCCCAAATCCGGCCTGCAGTTTCAGTTTGGAACTATTTCCCACCTGAATCGGGAGGTCCACCATTTTCCCCGGCGTAAACCTTGGCTAAAATTTCGCTGGAACATAGGTATTGGGTACACGCGGGTCACGCGTTTCCGAACCAGTTGCCGGCTCACATAAGAGTTTAGCCAGAATTTCCGGTATTTCGAAGATGGCGTGATTTTCGAGTGAGGCGACATTTTTTCGAAATTCCTGCAGCCTCGCCGGGTCCAACATCTGTTTCACACCTGTGACAACATCGTGAAAACTCTTCAGCACAATGCCTACGCGCATTTCCTCAACCCAGACTGCATTGTAGCGCTCCTGCGGCAGCGTCCAGGCGTTGCATTCGATCAACACCGGCAGGCCGCGAACCATGGCCTCCGCGATGCTTCCCGGGCCGGGCTTGCCAATCAGAAAATCCGCCGCGCGCATGAGCTTGTGCACTTCCTTGGTGAAGCCGATCACTTTCACCGGCATGGTCCACGTTCGCGCACGCAGCTTCGCTGCGAGCTCGTCGTTCCTGCCGCAAATCAAAATGAGCTGCACCGGCAATCCCGCCGCGTCCAAACGCCGGGTGATCTCATACATCACTTTCGAACCGTGGCCGCCAAACAGGACGATTGCCGTGGGCAGTTCCACGCGAAGCCCGATTTCCTTGCGCAACGCGATTGGATTTGAGTTATCGGGTGTGTAAAAATCTGGCCGCAGAATCATCCCTGACGTTCGAAAAATGTGTTCGTCATCATGACCAAGAGCGCGCGCCTGTTCCACGGCACGCTCGGTGCCCGCGATCACATACTGCTCCTTCAACTGCTCGATCCAGAAGCGCGGGGGAAAATCCGCCAGGTCGGTTATGAGGGTGACAAACGGCCGTCCTGGATAGACCGCATTCCAACTCGCACAAATCTGCCGATTAAAGTGTGGAATGACGGAGACGAGCAGGTCCGCGGGTTTCCGACGCCAGAAATCTTCCAGCAAGCGCACCAGCGGCTTGTGAAACAGCCGGATGGTCGCCTGAAGCACGCGCAGCAATTGCGTGCTTCCCAATGTCCAACCGTTTTGGAGCAAAGCGTTGTACTGCTCCTGGATGCGAATCCCTGTCAGCTTTCGTAAAACATCCAGTTGGTCGGTCAACTCCTGAAATTGTACGAGTTCGACCTCCCAGTCGCGTTTCTGCTGTGCCGCAACGGTCTGCAGGGCGATAGCCGCGTTGCGGTGTCCGCCGCCGGCGTCATGAAAAACGATGTGGATCTTTTTCATGGGAGCGATTCTGCCATACGCTTCTTCTTCGCCAGAAAGAGCATACTCGATGCCATGTGGATAATTTTGTAAACCTCATTTGTTCAAGCAGTTCCATGGGAACATCTACCTACAATTTGCCACCTCTTCACAGGCTGTTCATATTCACTCTTAACAATAGTTTCATGCGCTGCGACCTCCACGTTCACTCGATTTTCTCAGGCATGTGTAACACTCCTGTCTTAAACCGGATTTGCCGCGAGTCCTATAACGACCCCGGAGAAGTGTACTCCCGGCTGAAGCGGCTCGCCATGTCCATTGTCACGCTGACCGACCACGACTCCATCGACGCCGCGGAAGCGCTCTGCACGCAATCCGATTTCTTTCTAAGCGAAGAAGTTACCTGCCGTATGCCCAGCGGCACCGAGCTGCACCTCGGTGTCTACGGCATTGGCGAACGCGACCACGTCGAGATCCAGCGCCGTCGCACGGATTTCATCGTGCTGCTGATGTATCTCACCGAGCGAAAACTATTCTTCTGCGTCAACCACGTCTTCTCTGGGCTGACCGGCCGGCGGGAAGAAGAAGACTTTCGCTGGCTGGCTTCCTATGTCCCGGCATTCGAGACGCGCAACGGCCAGATGACCGCCAAGGCCAACGCCGGCGCGACGCGGCTCGCGGCGCGACTCGGGAAAATTGGCATCGCGGGGAGCGATTCGCACACCATCGGCGGCGCCGGCCTCACCTATACCGAAGCGGCGGAGGCGCTTACGGCTGACGAATTTTTCGCGGGACTGCGCGCCGGACGCGGCCGCGTTCACGGCATTCATGGTAGCTACTGGAAGCTGACCGCCGACGTTTTCTCCATTATTGGGTCACTCTTTTGCGAAAAGCCGTGGACAGTATCCCTGCTTCCGCTCGCGGCTCTCGTTCCCGCTTTCACCGCGGGACACTGGCTGAATGAAATGCGCTTTTGCCTCAAGTGGTCCGCAGACCTGGAGAAGAAAGAGAAACATCCGCGCATGCTCTGGGATATCGATTCGAGCTTCGAAGCTAACTGGGCGAGTTGAGAACCACGATGGCAGTCGCACGCACCGTCTGGGGGTTTATTGAGCGCCGCGATCATCGCTTGATGCGACGCCTGAATCGCTGGCGTGCGCCTCGGTGGATCCGTTACTGGATGATTGCCGCGACGCGCATGGGAGACGGTTGGCTCTGGTATGCGCTCGGGATCATTCTGCTGGTTTACGGCGGGCCACAGCGCTACTCTGCGGTTGGAGCGGCGGGCGGCGCGGCGATCGTCGGCATATTCCTCTTCAAGGCGCTCAAAAATCTGAGCCAGCGCCCGCGCCCCTGCCAGCTCGAACCACATTGTTGGTCAAAGGTCCTGCCACCGGATAAGTTTTCTTTTCCCTCGGGCCACACAATGACGGCGTTTTCCATCGCCCTGGTCGTCAGCTATTTCTATCCTTCGCTCGAGGCCACGCTTTTCTTCTTAGCGGTGAGCATCGCCGCCTCACGCATCGTCCTGGGCATACACTTCTTGAGCGACGTCCTCGCAGGAGTGGTCTTGGGCGTCGCGCTAGGTTGCGCGTCCATCACCGCCTTCGCCTCGTTTGGCCTCGCGTAAGACGGTACCCCTCCAATCGTTCCCGCGAACGCTGGAACCTCAGAAATTTCGAGGCCACGCGCTCTTGCCATATGGGTCGCTGCGTGCCGCATGGGCCACCTCTCCCACCTCGCTATCAGTCTAGTTTTATGACTAGTTAATGGTTGCCGACAAGCCTGCGCATTCGAAGGTCAAAAAAATGGGGGCGCCCGCCGCGGCGGGCGCCCCTATCGAAAAAACGAAGACTGAAAAGTTGTCTAAGCCTTTTGCGCCTGCCTGCGCAGGAAGGTCGGCACATCGAGGTCGTCCGCCGGAACTTCGTGGCTGACCTCGCGGACGTTCTGCTGGACCTGGTGGACGACATTCGGCAATTCTTGCTGCCGTGGAGGGACATCCTGGACCTCGCGTCCCGCCTTCCAAGTCTTTGGCAGGAACGACGGCCTCTGGTGCGCGTTTTTCTTGTTCGCCTCCCGGAAGCCCGCCGCGATCACGGTGATCTTCACGGTATCTTTCATGGCGTCGTCCTGCACGGCGCCGAAAATGATATTTGCGTTCTCGTGCGCGGCCTTTTGGATGACGCTCGAGGCCTCGTGCACCTCATGCAGCGTTAGGCTCGAACTCCCGGAAATATTGATGAGGATTCCCCGCGCGCCCTGGATGGTATTGTCTTCCAGCAGCGGGCTCGAAATGGCGCGGTTCGCGGCATCAACGGCGCGGTTTGTGCCCGTCGCCACGGCGGTACCCATCACGGCATAGCCCTGCCCCTGCATGATGGCTCTCACGTCAGCGAAGTCGCGGTTGATGATGCCCGGCACGGTGATGATGTCCGAAATGCCTTGCACCGCTTGCCGGAGGATGTCATCAGCGATGCGAAAAGCGTCGAAGAAGCTCGTGCCGCGCTCAACGGTATCCATCAGCCGCTCGTTGGGGATCACGATCACCGTGTCCACGGCGCCGATTAGCTCTTGCAGCGCCTGCTCGGCCTGCAGCATGCGTCGTTTTCCTTCGAACGCAAACGGCTTGGTCACCACCGCGACGCTCAACGCGCCAAGCTCGCTCGCCAGCGATGCCACCACGGGAGCTGCGCCGCTGCCTGTACCGCCGCCGAGCCCGGCGGTGATGAAAATCATGTCCGAGCCTTCGAGCGCTTCAATAATCTTTTCGGTATCTTCGAGCGCCGCTTTGCGGCCCACCTCGGGATTGGCGCCCGCGCCGAGTCCTTTCGTGAGCTTCGCTCCGAGCTGCAATTTCACCGGCGCCTGAGACAACTTCAGCGCCTGCAAGTCGGTGTTGGCAGCGATGAACTCCACGCCCTCGACCTTTGCGCGGATCATGCGGTTCACCGCGTTGCATCCGCCCCCGCCCACACCGATTACTTTGATCTTCGCCGGCTGCAGCTCCTCGCTGAAGCTCATCCGGATTCCTGCATCTTTCGCTGTCATGCGCTCCTCGCCCTTCTCCAGTTTCGCAACGCGTCGCTCGGGCAGGGTCACGAGGCGCCGGCGAACATGGCCTTCAATTTAGACACCAAATTCCCCGCGCGCTGCGGCGCCGTGCGCCGCGCTTTCGCGCCGTACATCACCAGTCCTACAACCGTTGCGTACTCGGGTTGCGCCACTAGCTCCGGCAGATCGGCCAGCCCCTTCGGCTCCGCAATGCGGACCGGAAGATGAAAGGCGTGCTCGGCCATCTCATCCAGGCCGTGCAGCCTTGCTCCTCCGCCCGCCAGCACGAATCCAGCGGGGATTTGTCCGTCGAGTCCCGCACGCTGGAGGTCGTCGCGAATCAAACTGAGCAATTCCGACGCCCGTGGCTCGATGATGTCCGTCAGCATGCGGGCGAAAATCGTTCGCGGCGGGCGGTCACCCACGCTGGCAATTTCGATCGCGTTGTCTTCGAGGAGGAAGGAGGCCGACACGCAACCTTGCTTGCGCTTGATTTTTTCCGCTTCGGGAATCGGCGTGCGCAGCCCGACCGCAAGATCATTCGTGAAGTGGTCGCCGCCGACCGGCACCGCGCTCGTGTGACGCACCACGCCGCCGCCGTAGACGAGTAATTCTGTCGTTCCCCCGCCGATGTCCAGCAAGCAGCAGCCGAGGTCGCGCTCGTCCTGCGTGAGGCAGGATTCCGCCGATGCCAGAGGTTCAAGAACCGTATCACTGATCAAGATTCCGGCGCGGTTCGCCGCGGTCACCAGATTTTGCGTGGCCGCAACGGAAGAGGTCACCAGGTGGACATTTGCTTCCAGCCGCCGTCCGACCATGCCGATTGCATCGCGGATACCGACTTGGGCATCCACGATAAATTCAAGCGGCAGGACGTGGAGCACTTCGCGATCTTCCGGAAGCGTGATGTTCCGCGCCGCATCGATGGCTCGGCGCACATCGTCGCGCTCGATGTCACGAGCGCGATGTCCCAGGGTCACACCGCCGCGGCTGTTCACCCCGCGCACATGCCCACCTGCCACACCGATTAGCGCGGACTCCACCGGCACGCCCGCGACGCCTTCCGCTTCTTCAACAGCACGCCGAATCGAGCTGACCGTGGAATCGAGATTGACGATCAGGCCCTTGCGCAGGCCCTTCGATTCCGCCGCGCCCAGCGCCAGAAACTTCACCTGTTCTTCATCGATTTCGGCGATCAGCGCGCACGTCTTGGTGCTGCCGATGTCCAGGCCGACCAGGTATTTATCTTTCTTCGCCAAGCTCCCGCTCCCAATAAGAAACTATCTCGGCCTCGCCGCCGGGTGCGCAACGCAAGCATTTGCATCGGGATTCAGCACAACCTGCTTTGAAAACTCCAAGTCCACCGATTGCACACACCCGGCTTTTGCCTGCCACTCCGCAAAATTCTCAACCAGCATGCGGTACTTGCCGGTGAAGTCACCTGTTCCGAAATGAATCGTCACGGCTTGTGGATCATTCGCGCGCGCAAGGCCCGTCAGCACCACTCGCAAGTCTTTCGGATTTGACAGTTCGACTTCGCTCACGCGCTCCGAAGAATCGGAACGCACCAGATCGATGTTCTTCATAAATTCCTGGTAGGTTTGCATGCGCCTCTCGCGCTCGTCACGCGGCGTGTTCTCCGAGAGGCCGGTCACAATGGGAAAGTGCAGGTCCTCGGCTTGCGGACGGTCCAGAATCACCCCGTGAGCGTCGATCAGCGCGAGTTCCGTGCCGTTGCGCAGGAAGGCCATCGGGGTGCGCTCCGTCAACTCGACGCGAATGCGGTTCGGCAAAATGCGCTGCACGCTGGCGGACTCGACCCACGGCAGCTCTTCCAGCGCGCTGCGCCGGGCGTCCAGGGGAATCCTCAGCACGCTGCGCCCGCGGTCGCGGTAAAACTTATCGAGTACTGCCTCGCGGCTCACAATGTGATTGCCAGCGAGCCCGATTTGATCGGGCTTGAGCAGCAATACCTGCGGCGAATACAAGAAAAAACGGCCTGCGAAAACCGCCCCGGTTGTACTCACCGCCCCGACGAAGCTCAACACCAGCACACGCCGATAAAACGGCCAGGTCCGGCCGCTGAACTTCTTCCGGCGAATCTCCACCGGTTTCTGCCGGCGAAGGTAGCGCGGCTCGTCTTCCGCGAGCAGTTCGGGACGGTAGGAATCTGCGTCCGCTGCGGAGGGCGAATTCCGCTGCATGGTCTTCACGCGTTCCAAACGACCACCTCGTTCTCGAGATCAACTCCATAGGCCTTGTGCACGCGCTCGCGCACGTCGGCAATCAGCGTCAGCATGTCTTTCGCGCTCGCTTTGCCCGCGTTGACGAAGAAATTTGCATGACGGTCGCTCACCCGGGCGTCGCCCGCGGAATGTCCTTTGAGCCCCAGCTCATCAATCATGCGCCCGGCGGACGCACCGGGAGGGTTCTTGAAAATGCAGCCGGCGCTTTTTTGGCCAAGCGGCTGGCTCGAGCGCCGTTTTTCGTTGCAGATACGAATCCCTTGAAGAATTTCCTTGAACGGTTTGGAGGGAAGTTCCAGCTTCACCGCGAGCATCATATCATCAGGCGCAAAAGATGTGTGCCGATATTCGAAAGAAATTTGGTCGCCCTTGAGGATTTCTATCTTGCGGTCGGCGGCCCGGTAGAGCTTCACCTCGCGGACATACGACCCAATTTGCATGCCGTAGGCGCCGGCATTCATCCGCAGCGCCCCACCCACGGTCCCCGGCACGCCGATTAGGCCCTCCATGCCCCCAAAATCGTTTTTCGCGCAGAATGTCACCGTGCGCCCGAGGTCCGCGGCTGCGTCCACGTGGGCCAAGTTTCCCTCAAACACCACGTCCCGCTCCGGCTGCGCCAATTGCAACACCACCCAGGGCAGCTCGCCGTCATCCACAAGGAGGTTGGAACCCCCGCCAAGGAATTTGTGGGAGATGCCGTTCGCGTCGAGCAGGTTAAGGAGATCAGGGATCGTTTCGTGCTTCTTGGTCCGTAGCAAGTCGGTCGTTCCCCCGATCCCGAGTGAGGTTTGATCGGCGAGTGCGGTGCCCCGGCGCAGCTCAACGCCCAGCTCTGGCAAGGTGGCCACGATTTTGGAATTATCAATGCGCATGAGGCGTGGGATGCTCCGTTCCAAGCAGAACCATCAGCTCGTTGCTGGCGCGGCTGATGTTGCCCGCGCCGACGGTCAATATGGCGTCGCCGGCGTGTGCCGCATGCAGCAAGTGTTCGATGCCTTCCTGCATCGAGCGGAAAAAGAAAACATTTTTGTGGCCGGCCTCGCGAATGGCATTTGCAAGGGCCTCGCTCGTCACGCCGGGAATGGGCGCTTCACTCGCGGCGTAAATATCCGTCAGAACGAGAATGTCGGCCTGGTTGAATGCGCGGCAGAATTCGTCCCAGAGGTACTGCGTGCGCGAGTAGCGGTGCGGTTGGAAGAGAACGAGCAGACGATTGAATTTGCAGGCACGCGCAGCCTCGAGCGTAGCCCGAATTTCCGCCGGGTGATGGCCGTAATCGTCAATTACGGTGATGTTGTCGACCACGCCCTTTATATCGAAGCGGCGTCCGACACCGGCAAACTTTGCCAGCCCTTCGCGGATCAGATCGGCGGGAACATTCAAATAGAGCGCCACGGCGGCGGCGGCGGCGGCGTTGCGCACGTTGTGCGCACCCGGCGGATGCGGCAGGCGGAAGAGGCCAAGATCGTCGCCTTTGTAGGCGAGGCGGAATTCGCTGCCCAGGCCTTCGAGCTTCACATCGCTTATGACCAGGTCTGCCTGGCTGGAGGTGCCGTAGGTGATGATGGGACGCTTCACGCCGGGAATGATGGCCTGCACGTTGGGTTCATCGAGGCACAGAATCGTCGCACCGTAAAATGGCACGCGATTTACAAACTGGATGAACGCCTCCTGAATATCTTCAAGCGAGGCATATTGGTCGAGGTGCTCGCGGTCGATTGTAGTGACCACGGCGACGACCGGCGCGAGCAGCAAGAAGCTGCGGTCACTCTCGTCGGCTTCGACGACAAAGTATTCGCCTTTGCCAAGCTTTGCGGTGGTGCCCGCCTGGTTTACGCGGCCGCCGACGACAAATGTTGGATCGAGGTGCGCGGCTGCCAGAACGGAGGCAACGAGCGAAGTTGTGGTCGTTTTCCCGTGAGCGCCAGCCACGGCGATGCCGTATTTCAGACGCATCAGCTCCGCCAGCATCTCTGCGCGGGGAATGACCGGAATTTTTCTTTTGTGAGCTTCGACAACTTCGGGATTGTCCGCCTTGATGGCCGAGGAAATGACGACAACGTGCGCGCCCTCGACGTTCGCCACTTTGTGGCCTTCGTAAATGGTGGCCCCGAGATTCTGCAGGCGTTCCGTGATTGTCGAAGGCCGGGTGTCCGAGCCAGAAACCGAATAGCCGAGTGTGAGCAAGACTTCGGCGATGCCGCTCATGCCGATGCCGCCGATGCCGACCAAATGAATGCGCTGAAAATTATGGAAAGAGATCATCATGATTTCAATCCTCGGGGCCGGGCGACCTCTTCAATTAAATTCACGATATCGCGGACCGCGTGAGGCCGGGCCAGGCGGCGTGCCGCGGTCGACTGTTTTTCGATCTCTCTGGGCTGGTCGAGGAGAGAAAAGATTTCGTTCGTCAGCCGTCCGGCGGTGAGTTCCGGTTCCGGAATCACGCGCGCCGCGCCCGCGCGGGCCATTTCCTGCGCGTTGCGCAACTGGTGGCTGTCGGTGGCGCGCCCGAAGGGGATGAAGATGGCGGCGCGACCCGCTGCTGCCACTTCCGCCGCGGTGATGGCTCCTGCTCGGCAAACGATAACATCTGCCCAGGCAAAGCGCTCCGCCATGTTCGCGAGAAAGGGCGCAACCTCCGCGTTGATCTCGCGCCGCGCGTACGCGGTGCGTACTGCATTATAGTCACGTTCGCCGGTCTGATGCACGATGCTCAGTTCACTCTTTCGCGCAGCCAGATGATCCATGGCGTCGACGAACGTGCGGTTGATCGGCAGCGCGCCCTGGCTCCCCCCGGTGATCAGGAGACGAAACGGTTTTTCTGGAGTACGCGGAGCGATGGAAAAAAATTCCGGGCGTACCGGGCAACCTGTCAAGACGGCTTTGGCGCCCCAGGCGCGTGCGGATGCTTCGAAACCCGTCGCGATGCGCTCGGAAATTCGCGCCAGAACTTTGTTCGTGAAGCCGGGTTCCGCATTAGCTTCAAAGATGACGTTCGGCACACGGTTCAGCCAAGTTGCCAACAGCATGGGTCCCGCAGCGTAGCCACCCACGCCAAAAGCGGCGGCAGGTTTGTGTTTGCGCACCACACGAAGCGCGTCGACCAAGCTAGGCCCCAGCATCGCCAAGTTTTTCACCAGCGTGGCGCCACCTTTGCCTTTCAAGCCCGCGACACGCAGGGTCTCCAGCGGCAGCCCGGCTTCCGGCACCAGCTTCATCTCGATCCCGCGTTGTGTTCCCACCAGCACGACTTCCCTTTCTTTGCCCCGCGAAATCCACTCCCGCGCAATCGCCAGCGCCGGAATTACGTGCCCGCCCGTCCCTCCACCTGCGATCAGCAATTTCACAGCTCGACTCAGCCCCTCATTCCGTAGCCTGCTGGCTGATATTGAGCAGCACACCAGTTGCCAGAAGCATCGCCAACAGACTCGAACCACCGTAACTGACGAACGGAAGCGGAATTCCTTTTGTGGGCACCATCCCCAACACGACGGCAAAATTGATGAGCGCCTGGCTGAGTACCATCGTGGTGATGCCGAGCGCGAGGAGCCGGCCGAAGCTATCAGGCGCGGAAAAAGCCGCGCGCAGACCGCGCCAACCGTATACCGCGAAGAGGCCAATCACGAAAACCGCGCCGATGAAGCCCAGCTCTTCGCAAATCACCGCATAGATAAAATCCGTGTGCGCCTCCGGCAGATAGAAAAGTTTTTGTTTGCTCTCCATCAATCCCACGCCCGTGAATCCTCCGGAGCCCACGGCAATCAGCGATTGCAACAACTGAAAACCAGCGCCTTGCGGGTCGGAGCTGGGATCGAGAAACGCCATCAATCGCGCCTGGCGATAAGATACGTGCGTAATCAGAAGATAGAGAGCAGGCATCGCGGCGGCGGCGCCTGCGGCGATCCATTTCCAGGAGAGTCCTGCGACAAAGAGCACCGCGGTTGCGACCATCAGTATGTCCAGCGACGTTCCGAGATCCGGTTGTAATAAGATGAGCCCGGCGCAAAGAAAAACCGGTCCGGCCGCAGGGAGAATCACCTGCAAGAAATCCTTCTTGCAAAATTTCAGTCCGACGGCATTGCGGCGCTTCAAATCCAGGAACCAGGCCAGGTGCAGGATCACCGCAAGCTTGGCGAGCTCGGACGGCTGAATGCCGATGGGCCCGAATTTTATCCAGCGGTGCGTGGCGTGGGATTTGTCGAGGAAAAACGTGCCGACGAGCATAAGCAGCACGACGCATACCGTTGGGAACACCACGGCGGGCTCGCGCAATCGGCGGTAGTCAGTGCGCATCAGCGCAAACATTCCCGCAAGGCCAATGATGAGCCACACGGCCTGGCGAACGAGAAAAATGTAGGATCGGCCGTATTGATGCTCTGCGGTGACGGCCGAAGCGCTGAAGACCATCACCGCGCCGAGCAGGCACAGCGCCAGCGTGACACCGAAAAGCCAGCGGTCATTTTCCAGTCGTCTCGGCACGTTCTCTCACCTTCTGGAGGCCGCGTTGGCGGAATGATGGTCAAGCTGCCGGACCAACTCCTTAAAAACGCGTCCCCGGTGTTCGTAATTCTGAAACTGGTCGAAGCTCGCGCACGCGGGCGCAAGCAGCACGATGTCACCGGGCTGGGCGGCGTGTGAAGCGATTTCCACGGCGCGCTCGATGGTGCCTGCGCGTTCGATGGCCACGCTGCCGGCAATTTGTTTCTCGATCTTTTCGGCGGCGGCGCCGATGAGCAGCGCCAGAATCGCTTTCCCCCGCAGCGACGTTTGCAGCTCGGTGTAGTCGCTGCCTTTATCCTTTCCGCCGAGAATGACAAGGATGCGGCCCGTAAATGCGTCGAGCGCCTTCAACGTGGCGTCGACGTTGGTGGCCTTGGAATCGTTGTAATAGCGCACACCACCGATTTCGGCGACGAATTCGAGACGATGCTCGACGCCCGCAAAACTCCGCACCCCTCTTGCGATTGCGCCTGTGTCCGCGCCAACGATGCGTATAGCAGCCACCGCCGCCAGGACGTTTTCGAGGTTGTGCGCGCCTGCCAGCGGAATATCGCCGCACATCAACACGACTTCTTCCCGGCCGTCGCGGCGAAAAATTATCTCTTCACCGCGCACGTAGGCGCCCTGCGCGACGCGCTGCTTGCGGCTGAACCAGTAGACCTGCGGCCGCGACGGTGCGTAGGGAGTTGTGGCAGGATCATCGGCGTTCAAAACTGCGGAGTCTTCTTCGGTTTGATTTTCGAAGAGCCGGGCCTTCGCCGCTCCGTACGCTTCCATGGTGCGGTGCCGGTCGAGATGATCGGGAGTCAAGTTGAGGAATACGCCGATATTCGGGCGGAAGGTCTCGATGAGTTCCAGTTGGAAGCTGCTCAACTCCACCACAGTGATGGTGTCATCCCCCGATGCGTCAACTCCGCCGATCAGCGGAGTGCCGATATTTCCCGCAAGAATTGTCGAAAAACCGGAATTTTTCAAAATGTGCTCAACCAAAGACGTTGTCGTGGTCTTGCCGTTCGAGCCTGTAATTCCAATCAGTCTGCCCTTCAGGAACCGATAGGCCAGCTCGATCTCGCTCCAGATGGCAATTCGCTTGGCGCGCGCAGATTCCAAGAATGGCGCATCCGCAGGGACACCGGGACTCGGGATAATCAGCTCCTGCGCCAAAAACGTCTTTTCCTGATGGCCGCCGAGTTCGAGTGTGACGCCGCTTCCGCGCAACTTTGCAATCTCCGCGCCAATTTCATTTTCCGTACGCGAATCCGTTGCGGTCACGGCCGCGCCGCGCGCGATGCAGAACAGAGCGGTGGCAACACCAGTGCGGGCCAGTCCCACGACCAACACGCGCTTGCCCCGCAACTCAAACGGACTCGGCATTACCTTAATTCTCGATCCACTAATTTCCGAGGCTTCCCAAGCAGGGGCGGGGCTTGCCCCGCCCCTGCAAGGCACGTCCGCAAATCCTGCGTTCTCGTTTGCGCCACAAATTCCAAGGACCTACCTCAACTTCAATGTCGTCAGCGCAAATAGCGCGAAGACCAGTGCTGCGATCCAGAAGCGCACGATCACTTTGGACTCGCTCCAGCCCATCAATTCAAAATGATGATGGATCGGCGCCATACGGAAGATGCGCTTGCCCCGCAATTTGAACGAGCCCACCTGCAGAATTACCGACACGGCCTCAAGCACGAAAACTCCGCCGACGAAAAAGAGAAGAATTTCCTGCTTGATGATGACAGCGATGACGCCAAGCGCGCCTCCGAGCGAGAGCGAGCCGACATCCCCCATAAAGATTTCGGCGGGGTGCGCGTTGTACCAAAGGAAACCGAGCGAGGCGCCGACAAGCGCGCCGCAAAACACGGTGAGTTCGCCGACGCGCGGAATGTACTGAATTTCGAGATAGGTCGCCCAGCGGTAATTGCTGCTGACGTAAGTCAGAACGGTCAATGCTCCCGCCGCGATGACCGTGCAGCCGATGGCAAGACCGTCGAGGCCGTCGGTAAGATTCACCGCGTTCGACGCGCCGGTAATCACGAGAGAAACGAAAACTAGAAAGGGCACGAACGCCAGCGGCCAGAGATGGGGAGAAGACAGTAACGGGTGAATTACCAACTCGGGATGCAGCCGTTTAAGGAACGGGATCATGAGTTCCGTGGAATACGCGCTGCGGGTCGCGAGGACCAGCAGGCCGATGCCAACAACCAGGCTTACGAAAACTTGGAACCAAAGCTTTCTCTTTGCGGTCAAGCCGAGGTTGCGCTGCTTGGAGACCTTGGCGTAATCGTCCACGAAGCCGATGGCGGCAAAAGCAAAAAGAGAAAAGAGCGCCAGCAAAATAAATGGATTCGTCAGATCGGCCCACAGAAGCGTCGGAACTGCCGTGGAGAAGACAATCAAAACGCCGCCCATCGTCGGAGTGCCCGCCTTTTTCTGATGTTCTTGCGGGCCTTCTTCGCGGATGAACTGGCCGATCTGCATTTCCCGAAGGCGGCGAATCAGCCAGGGCCCAAAAACAAATCCAAGGAACATCGCCGTCAGGCTGGCGTAGACCGTGCGCACGGTGATGTAACGAAAAACATTCAACGGGCTGAAGTAGCGCTGCAGGATGTGGTAAAGGAGGTAATAGAGCATCTCAGTTCCTTACCTCCTCATGGGATCTCTCGCCCGGCGAGACGTAGCGCGTGAGGAGCGCTTCGACGACGCGTTCCATCTTCACGCCGCGCGATCCTTTGACGAGCAGCAGATCACCGGGTGTAACAAAATGTTCGAGAAACTTCGCCGCCTCTTCAGACGAAGAGAAGAATTTCGTCTGCGCGCGCGGAAGGCCGGCAGCGACGGCTCCTTCCACAATTTCTGAAGCATCACCGGCAACGCCAATGATCCAGTCGATTTTCCCAGTCCTCGCCGCAAAGCCGCCGGCTTGGCGATGAAAATCCGGCGAGGCCGGACCCAACTCGCGCATTTCGCCGGCAGCGAGGATGCGGCGCCGATAATTCGGAGTAGCGGCAAGGAGATCGATCATGGCGTGAAGCGCTGCAGGACTCGAGTTGTAGCAGTCGTTGATGAGCGCCGCCCCGTTCGTAAAGCACAAAAGTTCGCCCCGCATCGCCGGCGTACGCAGCGCGCGAAACACGCTTTGCGCTTCCGCGGCGCCGATGCCCCACACGCTCGCCGCCGCGAGCGCCCCGAGCGCATTGGAGATCGCATGTCGCCCGGGCACAGGCAGCTCGAGCCGGACGCGGCCCTCGGGGTTCGCGTAGTCGAACGACGAGCCTAACGCGCCGCGGTCTTCGATCTCTGAGGCCGAGAAAAAAGCCGGCGCTTCGATCCCGTAAGTCAGAACTCGTCCGGGAGCGAAACGCCCAAATGCCAGGACGCGCGGATCGTCTGCATTGAGCACAGCAACCGATTCACGGCCGTTCAACCCTTCGATCAACTCGCGCTTGGCGAGCGCAATCTCATCCACCGAGGAGAAAAATTCCAAGTGCGCCGGCGAGACGCGGGTCACCACGCCGACGTCAGGGCGTGCAATCGCCGCGAGGCGCATAAGCTCACCGGGACGCGACATCCCCATTTCAAGAACCGCGGCCTCGTGTGTTTCGTCCAGACGAAACAACGTGAGCGGCAGGCCGTATTCGTTATTGAAATTCCCCTCGGACTTCAGGACGCGTAGCCGCGCGCCCAGCAGTGCCGCCAGGATCTCTTTGGTAGTGGTCTTGCCGACCGAACCCGTGACGCCGGCAATTTTCCCGCCCCAAGCTTCGCGCACCGCGCGAGCAAGGTGTTTGAGCGCTTCGAAGGTGTCCCGCACGGGAATGCAACGGTCGGCGATCCAACTCGGGTAACGGCTGATCTGCGCTTCCGCCACCACCGCCGCGATCGCTCCCCGGTCCGTTGCGGCGCGAACATGGTCGTGTCCATCGTGACGCGCTCCGTGGATGGCGATGAACAGTTCTCCGGGACGTAGCGTGCGAGAATCAATCGAGACGCCGGCCACCCGGGCCAGGGGGTCGAGCCCCGCTCCCGGCCCAGCACCCAGAGTGCCAGCCACCTGTGCAATCGTCCACCGCATAAATGCCTCAAAGGGTTTGCTTTACAAAGATAACCCACACCTCGGTTCGTGTTCACCGTTTTGAGGGCCCCTCCTCTTATACATAAACGCGCACCCTCGCCAGCCATTGGTGTAGAGCGCGCTACGTGCCAAACCCCCGTTCGCGAAGCGCGCGGCGCGCCACTTCACGGTCGTCAAATTCAATGGTGCCACCCGCGAGCATCTGATAATTTTCGTGGCCTTTTCCGGCAAGAAGCACGATGTCGCCCGCGCGAGCTTCGTCCATCGCCAATGCGACGGCTTTCTCGCGATCGGGTTCGATGAGGTATTTACCGCCCGTTTTTTGCAGGCCGACGATGATGTCGCTGATGATTTTCAGCGGATCTTCGCTCCGCGGATTGTCACTCGAAAGGATCGTGAGGTCGCTGAGCCGGCCGGTGACTTCGCCCATCACCGGGCGTTTGGTGCGGTCCTTTTCTCCGCCACACCCAAAGAGCGTGATGATGCGGCCCTTGGGATTGAGCTCGCGTGCGGTACGGATCAGATTTTCAAGGGCATCGCCCGTGTGCGCGTAATCAACGATCACGAGAAACGGCTGGCCCAGGTCGATGCGTTGGAAACGCCCGGAAACGCTCTCGAGGTTGCGGATGCCGGACTCGATGGTTTCATTGGAAAGGCCAAGCGCCTGGGCCGCGCCGATGGCGGCGAGAATGTTGTAGACGTTGATGCGCCCAACCAGCGAGGAAGCAACCTGGACTTTTCCGTTGGGTGTTTGCGCGGTGAAGGTGAGTCCGTTGAAAGAGAGGTGAAACTTCTTTGTCGTGATGTCGGCGCTGGATTCGAGGCCGTAGGTCACGGTTTTTTTCGCGATGCCGGTAAGTCGTTTGCCGTATTCGTCGTCGACATTCACGATGCCGGCTTCCGGTGCGTCGGCTCCGGTGCCTTCAAAAAGGCGGCACTTGGCCGCGAAATAGTCTTCGAAAGTATTGTGATAGTCCATGTGCTCGCGCGTGAGATTGGTAAAGATGGCGGCGGCGAATTGGCAGCCCCACAAACGGTCCATGGCGAGCGCGTGCGAGCTGGCTTCCAGTACCGCGTAGCGCCCGCCAGCGTCACGAATCTCCGCGAGAAATCCTTGGAGGTCGACAGACTCCGGCGTGGTGTTCGGCGCGGGATACTCGCCCAGTGGAGTGTGATAGGCGATGGTGCCGAATAATCCTGTCTTCGCCGCCGAAGCCTTGATGATGGCATCCACGAGAGATGTGGTCGTGGTCTTACCGTTTGTGCCGGTGGCGGCAACAAGCTGCAGCGCATTCGCGGGGTGGCCGAAGAAATTCGCCGCCGTAACAGCGAGAGCTCTGCGCGCCTCGCGAACCTGAATCCAGGCTACGCTCGCGGGCAACGCGGGCGGTGCAGCCTCTTCACTGGCAATGGCGATGGCGCCGCGCGCCACCGCGTCTCGAATGAAGGCATTGCCGTCGGCTTTCGCGCCGTGCAGCGCGAAGAACAGTGCGCGCGGCCGCACCTTGCGTGAATCGCAAGCCACCTGGCGGATCTCGAGATCGCCGACCGGCGCGGAAATGCTCGCATGGGCGCCCTCAAACAGTGCGCCCAGCTTTATGCTTCGGCTGGAAACCTGTGCCTTCACAGCGTTTTCCCGGCGATCATCGGTGCGGTTCGTTGCGGCGTTGCGTTCCTCTTCCTGTGTCTGGCTGAATCCCGTTGTCATTCTAATTTCTGCTCCCTTTATGCAGCTTAGCGCGCTTCGCCACTGACGGCATGCCAAATTGCACAGTGATTTTCATGCCGTGGCGTACTCTGGTTTCTGCGTGCGGCGTTTGATTTGTAGCAAGGCCGCTGCCAACCAGCACGGGATCCAAACCCAGCCGCAAACACATCTCGGTGACCTCGCGCATTGTCATTCCGGAAAAATCCGGAACGGGAATATCGCCGCCTTCGTCCACAGCGACGGTCACCGCCGGAGGGGCCTCCTTCGGTTTGGATTCTTGGGACGCCGCCGGCGGTTGGTCGGGTTGGCTTGAAAAATCAGTTGGCGTGAAGTCCCCCAGGGTGGAACCGTCTGTCTCGGCTTGTTTCCGATACGACGCCTGAAGTAGCCGCGGGTTCGTCAGCGGCACATCTCGCGGAACATCCAGATGGGGCAACACCTGCTCAGCAATGCGTTTGAAGACAGGTGCAGCCACCAGGCCGCCTTCATGCGCACCAACGGGCGAGTCCAAGGCCACGAGAATGGTCACGGCAGGATTGTTGATAGGCGCGAAACCTGTAAACGAGGCAATGAATTGCGTCGGCGAATAGCGCCCGGTTGCGGGATCAATCTTTTGCGCCGAACCCGTCTTTCCCCCGGCGGTCCAGCCGTCGAGGCGGGCAAGCTTTCCCGTGCCATTCAGGATCACGCCTTCCATGAGTTGCCGCAGCGTCGCCGCCGTCTCGGGACGAATCACCCTCTTTGGCTCGACGGACGCCATTGGTCCTTCCGCAGTCAATAGCGCATCCCCGCGCCGCAGCTCGGCAACGATGTGCGGCTTATGGAGCAAGCCGCCATTCGCAATCGCGGAGACCGCCATGACCAGTTGAATCGGCGTAACGCCCACTTCCTGGCCCATGGAGATGGACCCGATGGAAATGGGCGTCCAGTTTTCGAGACTCCGGACGATGCCCTTGCTTTCGCCGGGCATGTCGACACCGGTCGGCGCGCCAAAACCGAAGGCACGGATGTAGTCGTAGAATTTCGGTGCGCCAAGCCGGAGAGCGATCTTAATGGCGCCGACGTCGCTCGATTGCGCGAGGATATCCGCGACATCGAGCATCCCGAAAGGCTTGTGATCGCGGATGCGGTGGCCCGCGACGTAGACCGCTCCATTTTCGCAATCGAAAACTTCGTCGGGCCGCGTGATGTTCTGATCGAACGCGGCGGCGAGCGTGATCAGCTTGAAGGTCGAGCCCGGTTCGTAGAGCGCGCTTACGGCACGGTTCATGCGTGCTTCGGCCGGCGCATCGCTCGCTGTGTTGGGATTGAACTTCGGCCAATTCGCCAGCGCCAGGATTTCGCCGCTGTTCGGATTCATGACAATCACAGTTCCGGCGATGGCGTGAGTCTTGCCGATGGCCAGCTGGAGCTGGCGCTCGGCGATATATTGAATTTTTTCGTCCAACGTGAGGACCACGTTCGCGCCGCGGCCGCCAAGCGCTTCGCCACCATCGAACCAGCGCTGACGGGCATCGGTCATCACGATGATTTTCTCGCTCTTGCTTCGAATCTCGCTGTCCAGCTCATACTCGATCCCGCCCAGGCCTTTTTCGTCAAGGTCGACGAAGCCAAGAACATGCGAGGCGAGGTCGCGCTTCGGATAGAAGCGCTGGTTTTCCTTCTGGAAGTAGATGCCTTTGAGATTCAGCCCCGCCAGGGCCTCGGCCTTTTCCGGCGGCAACTTGCGCGCGATCCACAGAAACGAACGCGAGGATTCGAAACGAGTCTCCAGTACGTCGCGCGGAATGTTTAACACGCCGGAAATGAGCCGCGCGGCGAGGGTTTCGTCGGCGATCTCCGAAGGCACGGCGAACGCGGAATCGACCGGGATGCTCATGGCCAGCGGGCGCATGTTGCGGTCGAAGATGGCGCCGCGCTTGGGGGTGATCTCGATGGTGCGCTGCTGCTGGCGCTGCGCGCGCGCCAGGTATTCGCTGTGCCGGAAAAGTTGGAGGTAGCTGAGCCGCCCGAAAACCGCGGTGATCCATAGGAGAGCCACGCCGGCAATGATCAGCAAACGGACGTGGACACGGTCTTGTTGCATGGCGAATCGAGGTCGGCAAGCGCTCCCAAACGAAGAATTAAGCAAGAATCTGAAAACTCGAAAACAAACCGCGGTCGGCCACGAACTAGGGCGCGCGATTCGGACGAACGAACCGCGCGTTGGCTACTTCCGCTCCGCTCGGCCGGTCAAATTCCTGAAATTGGGTGGGCAGGGGCTGCGTCAGGCCGAGCTGGCGGTGCGCGATGATGTCAATGCGCATGGGATTGCGCAGGCTGGCAATTTCAAGTTTCAATTCTGAATTGAGCGAAGCCACCTGGGTCTGCTTGGCCTTCAAATCCTCCAGCTGAAAGCTCAAATCGATGCAGCGAAAGTGCTGATAGATATACAGCATGAAAAACGCGGCAACGATGCCCCCGAGGGCTACGGTGCGGTACAGATTGCGCAGCTTGACCGGCTCGACGTGGCGGACCAGACGCGTATTGTCTATCCGCTTGAGGGTGTGAAATTCGGTCATACGTGCCGTCTTTTTCTTTTTGCGCGTCATGACTAAATCTTTTCTGCGCACCGCAGTTTCGCGCTTCGCGAACGCGGATTCGCCGCCATTTCCAGCTCGCTCGGCCGGATCACGTGTTTGGTGAGCACTCTGAGCGTGCCCTGACGCTCGCCTTCTTGGAAGGCGTGCTTCACGAGGCGGTCTTCGCGCGAGTGGTAACTCAGCACCACCCAGCGGCCGCCCGAAGATAATGTGGCGGGGGTCCGGAAAAGAAACTGCCCGAGTTCCTCCATCTCTCGATTCACCGCTATCCGCAGCGCCAGAAACGTTTTTGTCGCGGGATGCAGTCTCTGCCTTCCCCATTGCTTCCGAGCCCCTGCCACAACCGTTGCCAGGTGCGCGGTGTCCCTAAGGGGACGCGCGCGTACAATCGCCCTGGCGATTCTTCTGGAATCGCGCTCATCGGCTTCGCGATAGAGCAGATCGGCCAATTCTTTTTCCTGCCAGCGATTCACTATCTCTCCTGCGGTGATCTCCTCACTGTCATCCATGCGCATGTCCAGCGGACCGGCCTCGCGAAAAGAAAACCCCCGCCCTGCCTGGTCAAGTTGCATGCTCGAAACTCCCAAGTCGGCCAAGACCCCGTCCACCGGCGGAATCCCCAACTCTTGCACGACCTCCGCAATCCTCGAGAACGCCCCGTGCACCAGCGTCACCTTCTTCCCGAATCCTTTTAGCCGCTCCCCCGCCAGCTCCAGCGCCTGTGCGTCCCGGTCCAGGCTGATCAGTCTCCCGTTTCCGTTTGCCAGCTTTTGCGCTATGGCCGCCGAATGCCCGCCGGCTCCCAGCGTGGCGTCGATGTACGTTCCTTCCGGCTTGATGCGCAGCCATTCGAGCACCTCATCCAACATCACCGGCGTATGCGCCGCAGTCAAACTCGTCACTCGCCGCTGCTCTCTTAAATCCCCAAACCTTCCAGCGCCTTGTCGTCCTCGTCCGTGTACGGCTCGTTCTTCAACTGGTCCAGCGCTCTGGTGTGGTTCATCACTTCGAGGCAGTTGAGCGTGCCAAAAACATCCACTTCGCCCTTCGTTTGCGCCGACTCTCGCAGCACCGCAGGAAGCAGCACTCTTCCCTGTCCGTCCAACTCGACCACTTGTCCGTAGTAGCTGGTTCTCATCAGAAATTTTCTCTTCGCTCGGTTCGTCGTTGGCAGCTTTGCCAGCTTGTCCTCGATCTCAGACCAAACCTGCATTGGATAAATCCGTGCCGTCTCGCCTGTCGTGCTGGTGATGTAGAACTGGCTTCCGTATTCCTTCAAAGCGTCCAGAAACACGGCGGGTATCTTCAACCGACCCTTCTCGTCGACCTTCGCCGGACAATTTCCCCGCAGCTTCATGCGCCCCGCTAAATGAGTGGATTCGGATGCCCAAAATGCCTACCATCACGACAGCCCTCGGAAACGTTCTACCCTATCCTACTGCGTTCTACTGTCTCCTACTGGCCACCACTTCGCCCCACTTTTGCCCACATCATAGGCTGGATTCTGCGCTTGTCAAGTGATTTCGTAAGGATATTTGAAAAAAGTTGTGGAATTTTACGCGCCTCTTAACGGCCTGAATTCGCCACGACAGATTGTGCTTTTCAACTCGCTCACAGACGACATTTGGTGGTGCGGTTTTCACCCGCGTGGGACAGACATTCCTGTCTGTCTTTTTCAGCTGGAAGGCGATCAGAACGCCAGGCAAACATGGCAGCCCCACAAAATCACACTTCTCTCTTCCTTTCCGCTCATTCCCGTGCTAATCTTTCAGGGTCCTCGTGATCTAGATTCCAAAGGAGCTTTGACCATGGAATGGGTTACCCCTCAGCACGAAGAGATCGACCTCAACTGCGAAATTAGCTCGTACGCCAACGCCGAGCTCTAATCGGTTGTTGCAATTCCAAAGGGAACCTGTGGGTCGCGGCTTCCTCCGCGACAACCTAGGCCTTTTTGCCTCAGGGTTTTTAACCCCTGAGGCTTTTTCATTGCAACAAGTGCCACGTTTCCCTTGTTTTCCCGCCACGCCTGCCTTCTTCGGGAGCCCTTCTCATGCGCGTTAAAATTCTCGGCTCCGCGGCCGGGGGCGGCTTTCCCCAATGGAATTGCGCCTGCTCCAACTGTAGCCGCCTGCGAAAGGGCGTGCTGAAAAGCCGTCCGCGCACACAAGCACAGGTTGCGGTTTCGCCCGATCACCCTTCCTGGTTCCTCCTGAACGCTTCTCCTGACCTGCGGCAACAGCTCGGCGAGAATTCGGAATTCGCTCCGCCGGGAGCCGCGCGCGGCACGCCCATCAACGCCATTTTCTTGACGAGTGCCGATGTGGACTGCGTCTTGGGCCTCCTCCACTTGAGGGAATTTCAACCACTGCGCATCTATTCGACACTCTCCGTCCGGCGCGTACTCACCGAGGAAAACAGCCTTTTCCGCACACTGACGCGATCCAACCCTCCCGTGCGCTGGGAGGTTCTCTCGCTGGATCGCTTGGTCCCTCTCGCTGCCCACGCGCAGCCTGGAGCAAAAGAAAATCTTTTCTGCAAGGCTGTGTCCCTAGGCGGGAGCTTTCCTGACTATGTGAGCGACCAGTTGCGAAGGAGTTTGCCGGAAGACGAAGCCGTCATCGGCCTCCAATTCATGCAGCGCGATAAAAGATTCCTCTATGCTCCGAGCTTGCCGGGCCGTGGTGAGGATTGGAAGCGGCGCGTCGCCGAGAGCCAACTCGCCTTCCTCGACGCCACGTTTTGGTCTGACGACGAGCTGATCAAGATACAAACCGGAGGCCCTTCCGCTCGGCAGATGGGCCACTTGCCGCTCTACGATTCAGGCGGCCTTCTCCACCAATTGCAGCTCGTCCGTAACGTTCGTCGCGTTCTGATCCACATCAACAATACAAATCCAATCCTCGATGAAGAAAGCCCCCAGCACCGCGCGGTGCTGGAAGCGGGCTTCGAAATCGCCTACGATGGGATGGAGATCGAACTGTGAGCATCTTCCTGGACAAAGGCAAGCCGCTGCTCTCGGAAGCCGAATTTATTGCCGGCTTCCATGCCATCGGCGAAGAGCGCTATCACCACAAGCATCCGTTCCATTTGCTGATGCATGAAGCCAAGCTTACGCGCGGGCAGCTTCAGGCGTGGGCGTTGAACCGGTACTACTACCAGAGCCGCATCCCGATCAAAGACGCCGCCATCCTCGCGCGCAGCGAAGATCCCGCGTTCCGTTTGGCCTGGCGCAAGCGCATCTTGGACCACGACGGCGACGGCACCAAGCCCGGCGGCATCGAAAAATGGCTGCGACTGGTCGAAGCGACCGGTCTTTCGCGCGAGCAAGCGCTTCGTGAAGAAGGTATTCTGCCGGCGACACGCTTTGCCGTGCAGGCCTACGTTGATTTTGTCTCCACTCGGTCGCATCTGGAGGCCGTAGCCTCTTCCCTGACGGAGCTTTTCTCGCACAGGCTTATCTCGCTGCGGATCGACCGCATGCGTCAGCATTATCCTTGGCTCTCCGGCGGACTCGATTACTTCACTGGCCGCTTGACGCAAGCACCGGAAGACGCGGAGTTCGCGCTCGCCTGGGTCGCAAAGCATGCGCGCACGCGCGAGGAGCAAGATCAAGCGCACGCCGCTCTGCGCGCCAAGTGCGACATCCTGTGGGCCCAGCTCGACGCGCTTTATTTTGCGTACGTGAACCCCGGCTGGCCGCCACCCGGCGCTTTTCTGCCAGCGGAAAAGTGATGAGCTCGTGCAAGAACGCAACCCAATGACGAAGCACGTTGGCACAGCCCGCTCTGCCTCATCACGCGAATTCAGCGCGATGAATCCTGGCTGTGTTCTGCGTGCACTCGATCGCCTGCGAATGCGCAGCCAAGAACCACTGTCCTGCGCGGCCTTCGAAACAAAACGAAGAAAACTAAGATGACGCCCGAATTAAACAGCTACCCCCGCCTTGCACCGGGCTGCCGCCTGAATGAGTCGACCGCTTCGCGGTCGCAAGGTGAAAAGACACAGCAGCCGCGCACACTGCTCATGCCCGAGCGCGCCCTGCGCCTGAATGGTCCGAGTCTCGAAATCGTCGAGCGCTGCGACGGCAAGCACACGGTTCAGCAGATCGTTACCGAACTACAGAAAATTTACTCGGAGGCCGCGCCGGAAAAAGTCGAGCTGGACATTCTGGGATATCTCGGATTGTTGCACGATCGACGCGCATTGGACTTCGACATAGCGTAGCAAGTCTTCAGGAGCCGTCCACGATGTCAGCAGCACATCCCGGCAACCGCCATTCCGAGCGGAGCGAGGAATCTCTCTTCGATGAATAGTGGCATCCCCAATCCACTCGCCCTCATCGCCGAACTGACGCACCGCTGCCCGCTGCATTGCGTCTACTGTTCCAATCCGCTCGAATTGCAGGCTCGCAGCAACGAACTCTCCACTGAAGAATGGTCGCGCGTCTTTCGTGAAGCCGCCGATTCCGGCGTGCTCCAGGCGGATTTCACGGGCGGCGAGCCGCTCGCTCGGCCCGACCTTATCGAGCTGGTGCGCGCCGCGCGTGCGGCGGGCCTCTACGTCAGCTTGATTACCTCTGGGCTGCCACTCGATGAAGCGCGGCTCGGCACCCTCGTCGAAGCTGGGCTCGATCATATTCAGTTAAGTTTTCAGGCTGCTCGGGAGGAGCTCGCCAACGAAATCTGCGGCACAGTGGCGCACGCTCAAAAACTCCGCGTCCTCGATTGGCTTAAGCGGCACCGCGTGGCCGTCACGCTCAATTTCGTCATCCATCGCCGCAACATCGATCAAATCGCAGAAATGTTGGCCCTCGCGGAATCATCCTGCGCCACCCGCGTCGAATTCGCTAACGTGCAGTATTACGGCTGGGCTTTTGCAAACCGGGAACATCTGCTGCCGACCCGCGAGCAGCTCGCGCGCTCGGTGGAATTTCTCAAGCGCGCGGAAGAACGGCTGCGCGGAAAAATCCGCGTGGAATTTGTGGTGCCGGATTACTACGCGAAATTTCCAAAAGCCTGCATGGGCGGCTGGGGCCGCAAGCTCATCCTCGTGACGCCGAGTGGGGAGGCTCTTCCCTGCCACGCAGCACAAGTAATCCCGGGACTGCGTTTCGAGAACGTAAAAGAACACGGCCTGCGGGAAATCTGGAAAAATTCAGAGGCGTTTCAGAAATTCCGCGGTGAAGAATGGATGCAGGAGCCCTGCAAGAGTTGCGACCGCCGCGAACAGGACTTCGGCGGCTGCCGCTGCCAGGCCTTTCTCCTTGCCGGGGATGCAGCGGCTACCGATCCCGTGTGTTCCCTTGCGCCGCAGCGATCGAAAGTGGATGCGATCCTCGCACAAATAATCCTGCCGCCCGCAGCAGAAACTCCCGTGAAACCAAGCTGGATTCACCGCCCCAATCCCGCCTGAGGCTCCGCCGCCGGCTGCGGCTGACGCAGCCGCATCACCACCCGGAAGAGAAAAAACAGCCCGCCAATCAAAACCAGCGTGCCGAATATGGTGAGCGTGTAGGGCGCGCCGATTTTTTTCGCAATGCCCCCGGCGATGAGCGCCCCAATGGGCTGGACCCCCATGAACATGGTGGCATACACGGCCATGACGCGGCCGCGCAGTTCATCCGGCACCCGCATCTGAATGATCGTGTTGGTCGCGGCCATCTGTGACGTAGCCGCAAAGCCAACGATGACCAATACAACCGACGAAAGCCAGAATATCCGCGACTCCGAAAAAACAATCAGGCCAATCGCGCAGATTGTGGACGTAGTGGCTATCCACCTCGCGAGTCCCTTGTAATCGGTGCGCGCGGCGAAATGCAGAGCGCCTAGCACTGCGCCAACTCCGGCGAAGCTCATAAGCAGCCCGAAACCCCCGGCGCCTCGGTGGAGGATGTCTTTCGCGAAAATCGGCAGAACGACCGAATACTGAAGTCCGAGCAGGCTGAGCAAGCTTAAGAGCAACAGCGCCGCGCGCACCGGGCGGTCGCTCATCGCAAAGCGAAAACCTTGAATGAAATTCCGAAATGGCGAACCGTCGTCGCGCTTCGATTCCGTCTTTGCCAGCCGCATCGCGAGAAGCGCGCCGATGACGGCGAGAAAACTTACGCCGTTCAGAAAGAAACACCAGCCTTCATGAATCCAGACTATCGCCAAACCAGCAATCGCCGGGCCAACCACCCGCGCGCCGTTGAAAATCGAAGAATTCAGCGCAATCGCATTTGGCAGGTCTTCTTTTCCCACCATCTGCACCAAAAACGCCTGCCGGATCGGCACATCAAACGCATTCACGATGCCGACGAGGAAGGCGATCACAATTAACACCCATGCGCCCCGCGAGCCGTGAATCGCCCCCGTCAGCGTCAGCCCCGCCAGCGTAAACGCCAAAATCATTGACGCCGTCTGCGTCCAGATCACCCCGTGATGCCGGTTGTAGCGGTCCCCGACGTATCCGCCGATTGACGCCAAGAAAAGTATCGGCACCTGGTTCGCGAATCCAAACACTCCCAGCAGCGCCGCCGAACCCGTCAGTTTGTAGACCAGCCAGAGCTGTGCGGTGGATTGCATCCACGTGCCGACGAGGGAAACAAGCTGCCCTGCAATAAATAGTTGAAAATTCCTGTGCTGCAGGGCGCGGAAGCGCGTGGACTCGAGCGAGATGTTGCCCTCCACCAGTTGGATGCAGAAAGCTCGAAGTAGTCACGATGCCGCGAGTAGTGAGGTATTGTCAACGTTGCGACACCGAACTTACAAAGCCGCATTGGCAACGTGGAAATTGTGTAGGGGCGCAGGGTCGCCGCGCTCCAGCTTGGCAGGATGTAATGTGATGGAAAGATCCTGAGCCATGTACTGCCCGCGACCGTTCTGAATTGTCGGCTGTCAACAGTGAGCGGTCGACTCTTACTCGCCCGGCGGCTCCGGAGCGCCGCCTACATGCAGATGGCTCAGATCTCGAAGTGTGGCTTTATCTTCCTCGCTCATGCCCCGCGTGAAGTTCGGATCGTGCAGATGCTGATTGCGCGCCGACTCCGGCATATTCTGCAACACCGCGAGCCGGTGTTGGATCGCTCTCTGGCGGTCCGGCGGCAACTGCTTCCACTTGGGCAGCACATCGCTCTTGACGTGCGTTTGCTGCCCCGGAGTCATGCGCTGCCAGACTTCGGCGCGCCTGCGCATGTCGTCCTTCTGCTGCGGCGTGAGCTGGTTGAAGCGCCTCTGATTCTGCTGCAACCTCTGACGCTCTTCCGGTGACAATTCGCGGGGACGAACTGTCGCGTTGGGAGGACGATTACTCCCGGCGAGCGAATTCGCCGAACCCGCACGCGGTTTGTTCGTCTCGGGATTCCGCGGCGGCGGACCAGGAGTATATGTTCTCTCGCCCCGTGGTTTCGGCGTGGAAGCTGGCCGATCCTGACGGCGTTCTTGACGCTGTTCTTGCTTCTGCTGCTGTCGCGGTGGCCGATCATTGTTGCGCGGCTTCTGCGCCGCACACGGCAGCGCTAGCCCGGCGCTGATCCCCAGCGCGAGCAAGTATCCACCGATTTGGACTCGCAGTTTCATCGCACCTTACATATGTTGATTCTGCTGATTCGTCTCGTCCGCCTGTACCGGCTGCGGCAGTTCGGTCAATGGTTCAAAGTTCGATAGCACATCGTAATTTTCCAATACCGGCAGATCTTCCTGAGCGATCGAAGGCTGGTTGGAATTGGCCCCAATCCACACCGTCCCGAGCAACAGCAGCGACGCCGCAAAGGCGACGCGCGGCGATGGCGTGAACCATGCCCACCAGCTCTGCTTCACGGGCTCCGCCGCGAGGCGTGCGTGCACGCGCATGTCAAACGCCGCCGACGGTTCGATCTGCGGCAGCTCGTCCAGCAAACCCGTCACCGCGCGAAACTCATTCACGCGCAGGCGGCACGCCGCGCACGCCGCCAGATGCGCTTCCATCTCGCGCCGCTCGCCCTCTTTCAGGCGGCCGTCCACATACGGGAGAATCCGATCTTCCATCCGGCTGCAACTCATGACTGCCTTCCCTTCTCTACCCAATCCTAAAACTTCGACTGCTGCGCCACGATGGGGGCGAGTTCCACCCGCAGCGTTTCGTACGCCCGGAAGAGCAGCGACTTCAGCGCGCTCTCCGAGCATCCCAGAATCTTCGCAATTTCGTTGTAATCGAGCTCCTGGTACTTGTGCAGGAGCACGGCGGCGCGCTGCTTCTCCGGGAGCTTCTCGATCGCGTGCCGGATCATTTTGCGCCGCGCCTCCTCGATCAGGTGCTGCTCGATGTTCGGGTGCTTCTCCGCTACATCCAGCGTCCGCTCATCGCCGTCCTCGGCATCCGTCGTCACCGGCGCATCGATGGAGACTTCCAGGCGCTGGTAACGGTTGTCTCGTACGGAGTTCAGTGCCAGGTTCGTCGCAATGCGAAACAGCCAGGTGGTGAACTTCGCACTGGGCACATAATCTTTCCGTGCGCGGTACACCCGAAGAAAAACTTCCTGCGCCAGGTCTTCGGCCTCTTCCCGCTCGCGAACCATGCGGTACAGAAAATTAACCAGAGGGCTCCGATAGCGCTGGAGGAGAAGCGCGAACGACTGTTCATCGCCCGCCTTCACGTCCAGCATCAGTTGGACGTCCGACCTGGCCATAGCCGCCACATTGTATCGAACACCTGCTGGCTCAGAAAGTTGCAAATGATCGGAAGTGTCGAAGCGAAAGGCAAGCGAATTTGTCGAGGCCTGGCTTCGGCCCGGCAAGCGGAACCTACGCGTGAAATAAATACTGCATTATCAACAAACTGGCGACGCCGACAAACACCAGCAGCGCCATACGCCAGTTAGGCTCCCGGTTCACTTCAGGCAGCAGGTCGGTGGCTGCCACGTACAGTGTCACTCCCCCCGCGAGCGGCAGGGCATATTTCAATTGGCCCTGCAGGAGACTGGTGAGAAAAACTCCGAGCAGTGTCGCCGCGCCCAACGCACCGGCAGCCAGAATCGCGTAGCGCTTCCCCAGCCCGCTGGCCAGGACCACCGAAGCGATCGTGAATCCCTCGGGAAGTTTGTGAAGAAAAACCGCCACGAAGATCACCGCCCCGAGCCACGTAGAGACGAGAAAGCCCGCCGCGATGGCCACGCCGTCGAAAAAAGTATGAATGGCCATGCCGATCAGCACCGTGGTGCGCGCGTGATGGTGGCTGAACTCCTCCGTGTGCGTTTCTTCGCCAAAGTGAAAATGCGGTGCCAGCGTGTGTTCGAAAAGATGGACGAGGAAATAACCGGCCAGGACAAAGAGAAGCGCGCTTTCGCCGGCGAGATGCACGGATTCAGGAATTACTTCAAGAAGGGCGACAGCCAGCATGTAACCCGCGCCGAGGGCAATAAAATATTGCAGAAATTGCCGCGGCCAGTCCCGCCGCACGACGAAATAACCGCCGATAAGATTGCCCGCCGCCGCGATCAGTCCCAGCAGCGCCGCCAATCCCGTCCGAAATGCCAGATCGTGTGCCATATCCAGTAGCACAGACTTCAGTCTGTGCCCGCGTCCACTTCATCGCAGCGTCGCTCGTCAGCCACAAGAGTATTCCGTACTTGCTCTTTCCGCTTTCTCTGTGAGCCTGTGCCCGGCGCCTGCCCCGGCCTTGTCGGGGTGACCTCTGTGTTCTCTGTATTGAAATCTTTTCTGAATCCGCGCGCAATCACCCGCTGTGCCGGAAAAGGATCACATCCCCTTCTTGCACCACGTAATCTCTCCCCTCGAGCCGCACCTGCGCCTTCTCTTTCGCCACCGCGATACTCCCCGCTGCAACCAAATCATCCCATCGCACCACTTCCGCTCGAATGAATCCTTTCTCAATGTCGCTATGAATCTCTCCCGCCGCCTTCGCTGCCGTCGATCCCTTGCGAATCGTCCACGCCCGCACCTCCGGCTCGCCGGCGGTGAAAAACTGAATCAACCCCATCAAGTCATAAGTGGCACGGATCAAGCGATTCAATCCCGGCTCTTTTAGTCCGTAAGACGCCAGTAACTCCGCGGCTTCTTTCTCCTCCATTTCCGCGAGCTCCGCCTCCAATCGCCCACACACGGCGACCACGGCCGTGTTCGGCCGGCCCTGCAGCGCGCTCAACTTGTGCCGCTCGACCGCCGTCGAAAGTTCTGCCGCCTCTTCGTCGCCGAGGTTGAGCACATACAACATGGGGCGCTGCGACAAAAACAAAAATCCGCCGGTGGACTTGCGCTCCTCCGGCGTCAGCTCCATCTCGCGCAAAGGTTTTTCCGCTTCCAGATGCGCTTTGCACTTCTCCAGTACATTTTTTTCGTGCTCGAGGACTGGATCTTTTTTCTTTTTTAATTCCTTCTCCAGGCGTTCCAGCCGTCGGATGATCTGGTCATGGTCCGCCAGAATCAATTCCAACTCAAGGTTCGTTGCATCACGCAGCGGATCGATGCTCCCCGCCGCGTGCGGCACGGACGGATCATCGAACACCCGCAATACATGCGCGATGGCATCCACTTCGCGCAGCGGCGCGAGCGCATCGCGGTTGCGCTCTTTTTGCATGCCGCCCAGGTCCACATACTGCACCGTCGCATAAGTAATCTTCTTTGGGTTGTACAACTTGGCGAGCTGCTGCAGCCTCGGCTCCGGCACTTTCGCCACGCCCACGTGCGTCGTCGAAGCCCCCGCCTTCCCCTCGATCTGCGCCTTCGTCAGAATCCGGAACAGCGTCGTCTTCCCAACCTGCGGCAGTCCAATAATTCCCGTCTGCATAAACTCGAAATAGTAGCACAGCCCCTTCGCCGCACCGACCGTACTCCCTCAGCTACAGAATTGGCCTGAGACTCACTGGACTTTCGGGCATTTTGGCAGCAGTATTTCTAGCAGTGGCGACCACGAATCCTGTTCCGCGTGCTCACGTAGCCGCACCATGGCTCCGCGCTCTTTTTCTTGGAGCGATTATCTGCGGTCTGATAGGACCCGGACTACCTCTGATCGTCTTCATCCCGTTTACCGCAATCCGACAGGCGTCTGCGGGGGACGCCCTGACCACGCTGGCAGCGCTTCCGATTGCGTGGATTTTTGCGATCATCCCGATGGGACCTGCCGCCTGCGTATTTGGTGCGTTGGGCGCATCCTGGATTCGATTTCGATCGAGTTCTTTGCACGTGTCAAAACGACTCCTGCTCGAATCCGCACTGCTTGGCGCGGTGCTTGGTGGGGTCGTCCCAATATCTGCACTAGTTTGGGGGTGGGGCCCGCGTGAAAACGTCTTGTCGGTGGTTCCTGCAGGGGCGGCATCAGGTTTAGTCTGTGCTTTCCTGGTCGTGCTCGCACTTAGAAAACGAGGTTTGCTTTTTGAAGTGGGTCCCACCTCATCTATTCAGAATCCATAGCGTGTTTTTGGT
Source organism: Candidatus Acidiferrum sp. (assembly GCA_035544995.1). Lineage (GTDB taxonomy): Bacteria > Acidobacteriota > Terriglobia > Acidiferrales > UBA7541 > Acidiferrum. The sequence goes on along the minus strand of DASZZI010000002.1, from coordinate 2,124 downwards.
ACTGGCGATTGCGGCCTAAGCACTAGCAACTTGGATTGTGCCCCATCGGAGGCATATTGATTCCGAGTGGACGATTAGTTGCGTTACCGGACATCTGAAAACCACATGTCCGGTTTGCATCGTTACTTCATTGCGTCGTTGCTTCGCTGCCTGCTATCTTCTTTTCCCTATGTCTCTTCCCTTCGACCTCGCGGAAGCCACCAAACACCTCGCCGAACGCGACGAATCCCTGAAGCGTTTAATCGAAGAAACCGTCCCGTTCCAAATCGACATCGCCGACGCTCAAAGTCCCTACGAAGTGCTCCTCGAATCCATCGCTTACCAATCCATCTCCGGCAAAGCCGCCGCCACCATCTTCGGCCGCATCAAAGCGCTAAGCGGCAACGGCCGCCCGCCCGCCCCGGAACAAATGCTCAAGCTGCGCAAGCCGGTCCTCCGCAAAGCCGGCCTCTCCGGCGCAAAAATTCTCGCGATGAAGGATTTGGCGCGAAAGACGCTTGGGGGCGTCGTGCCCACGCACGAACAGGCCCTGACCATGTCGGATGAGGAACTCGTCGAGCGTCTTGTCAGCGTCCGCGGCATCGGCGCCTGGACCGTCGAGATGTTCTTGATCTTTCGCCTCGGCCGCCCCGATGTTCTCCCCATCCACGACCTCGGCGTGAAGAAAGGCTGGTCTGTCACCTACGGCAAGAAGCACATGCCCAAACCCAAAGAGCTCCTCACCTTTGGCGAACGCTGGCGCCCCTATCGCACGGTCGCAAGCTGGTACATGTGGCGCGCCTTCGAACGTGCCGGCTACGCCGTCACAAACAAGATCCGCCCGGCTAAGGTTCGCCGCAAACCCAAAAAGCGCAACCCCCTGTAGGTGCCGGGCGGAATTCATCCCGCCTGCCCCGACCATGTCGGGGACCGGGTCGGGAGCCCGGCCGGAGTGCAAGCCGCTTCAGCCTCTGCCTCACACTGTTTGTCTCCTACCGAATTCCCGTAAGATTTCGGTAGTGGGTCAGCTTGAATTAAGGCTTGCAAGCGCCCGCCAGCATAGTCAAAACTGCTATTCGACGGCAAACCGTTGTCCGATCCGAACGAAGGCAAAGACCCTCAAGCAATCGAACGGGGTAGGCAGGGTGGGTTAAAGGGTTGCGAAGCTAGGGCGAAAAAGCTGACCGCTAAACAGCGCAAGAGAATCGCAGAGAAGGCTGCAGGAGTCCGCTGGAAGAAATAACCTATTTGACTGGTTTTAGACCTACAAGCATATCTATCCAAGAGTCCTCTGGAGCCGCATCCACGTGTTGAATTGTTAGTTCTATCTTCGCCTTTGCGAAAGCGGCTATCAAATCTCTGGCAGCGGCGTCTGGATGAGTTGATACTCGACAGACGATACCGTAAGTGGGCGGCATGTACATCCCAACATTGTTCACCTGAACGGTCCATCCAGCCTTTTGAAAGATTCCTATGATGCTGTCTCCATAAGGCCCCGCCTCTCCATCCCCAAGTCTCGTAAGTATGATTCGGTGCCCGCGAAAGGGGCGAATCGCGTCGAGAATAGTTTGCTGTTCGGTTGTTGTTAAGAAGCGAGGATTGATCTTTCGCTGAATTTCAAGGTTTTGCCGCCTCAACTCCTCCGCTTGAACCTCCATTTGGTTTGCCCGTTCATTGGCTTGAGCCGCAGCCTTGTTTGCTTCGGCGGTTATGCTGCCTAATCGACTCATTTCCGTCTGGAGCGTTTGTTCTTCCGCGTGTTGAAAGGCTATAAGTCGAGCACTCGCACGCGAATAGAGAAGGTGTACGACAAGCTCTCCAGCTACCCCGATAACGACGAAAGCGATGAACAGGGCGGCCCAATTGTCTAAGGATGTTAGTAATGCTTCTAGTCCAGGTTTATCCATAATGTTCACTCCAGTCCTAATCCTACTCGCACTCATAATTCACTGCGGAAGAGAAGCAAACGCCTGAAATTTCAAACTGACCCACCACCAAGATTTCGGTAGTGGTTCAGTTTGAATTTCAGCTCGCTGGAGTTTGGCACCGAAAATGTCGCTAGTCCGTGTCGGGGAGCAGATGCAGGACTTCGCCATCGAAGGCGGCAACGAGCCAGTTGACCGTCGCGCCGCTCGCTGCGCGCTT
>DASZZI010000001.1:0-70331 GCA_035544995.1 Candidatus Acidiferrum sp. | reverse complement strand
CTGCATCCTTCGCCCAATCTGCGCCGACGACGAAGACACAAGTCGTTATGCTCGGGACTGGGACTCCGCTACCTGATCCTGACCGCTCGGGTCCCTCGACAGCAATCGTTGTCGACGCCAATGCATACATCGTTGACGCTGGCACTGGAGTTGTACGTCGCGCAGCGGCGGCGCGGGACAAGGGAGTCCAGGCTCTGGAACCAACGAACTTGAGAATCGTGTTTCTAACCCACCTGCATGCCGATCACACGCTTGGATTGCCGGATCTGATCTTGACGCCGTGGATCATGGGACGAAAGGAGCCGCTGGAACTTTATGGGCCTCCGGGAACGCAGGCGATGGTGAATCATATTCTCGAAGCCTACGCCGTTGACATTGAAACGAGGACGAAGGGCCTCGAACATGCCAACAATACCGGCTACAAGGTGAACGTCCACGAAATCAAGGCTGGCGTGGTCTTCAAAGACGAGAACGTGACCGTCACGGCCTTCCCGGCGAAGCATGGACCTTTGGCCGCATTTGGTTACCGCTTCAATACGCCCGACCGAGTAATCGTGATCTCGGGGGATACAAGTCCAAACAGCGCGATCCTAGAGAACTGCCATGGCTGCGACGTCCTGATTCACGAGGTAAATACGCAAGCTTCCTTCTACCTCGTCTCTCCAGAATGGAAACAGTACCGGCTAGCACATCATACCTCGTCGAGAGAGCTTGCTGAGATCGCGAACAAAGCAAAGCCCAGACTGCTAATCCTCTATCATCGTGGCAATGCCGGGTGCGACCAGGCGCGCACACAAGAGTACCGGGACGCAGGCAGCGAGGAGCAACTGCTGAAAGAGATTCGCGAGCTCTACAGGGGCAAGGTTGTTGCCGGTCAGGACCTCGATGTTTTCTGAAGAAATTTCCCGCGGCGCCGAGCGAACTCCGCCTAAATGTTAGCGATAGATGCGAGAAATCCGCAGCTCACTACTGATCCCAATGGCCGAACATACCGGGGGTCGGGAGGCGCGTCACCGTAGTGCTTGCGGGTGGATTGATTCCGGTTGGTCGGCAATCCGGAAGTTATCATCGGACTCTGACTCGGCCTCAGCATTCTGGATGTGTACTGGGACTCCGGAAACTTCGGCTACCTCAAAGATTTTTTCTTACTTTTTCCCTCCTGGATGTTCCTTATATATATGAGGGGAGTTCTCGCCGAATGTTCCCCTGGGAGCTTGGTGGACCTGATTCAGCCGGGTGACCCGCCAAGCGTCGTGGACGGCCGAGGGACGACGCACCGGACGAAGTCCACGATCTGGTCCCGCGTATCGTGCGGAACCCAGACCCCGGTCAGAGTTCCCCAAGCGTTTTTTTTAGTGCGACGTGCTCCGCCATCAGTTCCGCCAGAACCTCATCCTTGGTCTGGATCTTCTTCTCCAGATAGGCGATCCGCTCCTGCTCTGCGGAATGGTTGGGCCGCGCTTTCGGCTGAAAGGCAGCCGCGCCCTTCTCGAAGAACTCCTTCTGCCAGCGGTAGAAGACCGTGGGCTGGAGTCCCTGTTTGTCACACAGCTCGGAGATCGGCACCTGCTCCGGCAGATGCCTCCTTAGGATGGCAACTTTCTCTTCCGGCGTGTAGTGCTTCCGGTGCTTCTTCATGCGTTCGCTCCATTATCTTAACGGGGGAACGCTTCTCCATTTCCAGCTGAACCAACACATACACCGCCATCCTTTGAACCACCAATTAGCCCGCTTCTTATCTCTTCATCAGAATCGACCCAATCTCTGAGATAATGTTCCAAGCAGTAGTACTCAAATGAGTTTATGTCGGCAGGCAATCCTGTAGCTCGGCTGTCCCTCCAACGTGTCAGGTTGTTTTCTAGCGCAAGCTGCTCATTGGCGCTCATGATTGTGTCCTCAACAAACAGGGGTTGCATTTACCACCCGCTGCATATTGGTGGCAAGCATATTACAGATGGGAACTTTACTGGTCCATAAGACTTACAATAATTCTCCATTCATGTGACGCCCTTCTCTCAGGCGGGTGGGCCAGCCTCCATATCGCCAAAGGTATTCCCGGAAGCCTTTCCTTTCGCACTGATCGATGCCACCCGGCAGGACTGGAATGCACGTTCTGCGGCTCCCGACCCGGTCGGGACAAGTTCCGCTCCGACAGTTATTAAAAGAAGGCCCCGGGTTTGTCAGGGGGGTGAAAACCCGGGGCCGGGCGGTGAGGCGGAGTGAAAGAAGAAACTGTTGATTGCTTGACCGCTAGACAGACGATTGGGCCACAAGCAGGCAGAGGCCCCGCAGCTCCTCATAGGTGAAAACCATCAACTCACCGCGGTCGCCATCCTCCAAGTGACCGAGGCCGAACACACGCGAGAAGCGCCGGAGTTCCGCGGTCGGGAGGCCAAGCAGCACGGCTGCCCTCCGCTCGTCGACCCGATCTTGCTCGTTTACACCCAATCGAACGCCGATTCTGGCAGCAAGTTACTCCCGCAAGCAGTAAGCCAAACACGCAAGGAGATAAGTTCTTCGGTATCTATGGGAAGGCCTTTAGGTGGCTCCAGAGCCTTCGGCTTTGCGTAATTCTTTACCCAAATAGTGCAGGGATTTGGTGCTATGGATACAGAAATGAGTCTGATGCGCTCAAGGCCGGCGCCGCCGGCACAGGACATCTGGTTCGCAAAATAACAGCGAGACTCACCAGCTGATCTACCCCTAGGGCAAGGCTGGGAGGATAGGCGAATGGCGTTTCTTTTCGATACGACTCGGGGTTGCACGCAACTTCTGAAATCAACTGTGAGGAAGGTCGTGACGGGGTGAGAAACGTGGCCCGGCCTGCCACCGTTCGCCTTCGGCCGAACCCAGGACAGAGGAAACGGTAAAAAACCTGTGCCGTCCTCACCCCGAGACTAGGGCAAAGCTTAGACTAGGCCACGGCCGAGATTCAAGTGCCCTTACGGAAGAAGGGAAAGAGCGCAAAGGGACGGACTCTTTTCCGACAGGAGTCGGAATCGAGGATCGGCTTCGCTCCCCGACCGGGTCGGGGTAGGCAGGACAAGTTGTGTCGTGGCACTACAAAGGCGCGACGGAGCGAGCCAAGGTTTCCCCTTACAGCTGCCGTTGTGAGGATCTCGGCGAACGCTTTAGGTTTGCGAGGAGCCAGGGGTGGAACTGTTACTGCAGGACCTGGCTCGCGTTGGTGCAAGGGGCCCCGGTGAAATCGAAGTGGATCACGGCGGTCTGATCGCTACAGTACGTCGACTGACCAGACGAGCCGGGCGCCTGGGGCGTGGCTGCGATGGTGAAGCTGACTGATGGGGTGGCGCCGTCACCCACCCACACAAAAGCGTAGCCGCTCTTCGCGCCCTGGGCAAGGTTGTCGTCGATCATGCAGGCCGATGCCGGAGAGGCAGAGCAAGGACCTGCACCACCGAGCAAGTTTAGCGTAGCGGGGAAGCCGACATCCGGATACGCAACGGAATAGGTGATGGCCGCGGTGTCGATCGCGCGGATGGAGGAACTACAGGAAGCCTCATTGGCGCGCATCCGGGAGCGAAGAAAGTTGGGAACCGCGATCGCCGAAATGATTAAGATCACGCTTACGACGAGTATCAACTCTATTAGAGAGAATCCTTTTTGGTTTCTCATGAATTCTCCTCAAGCCGAAATTACCGTGCGGGGGCTCGGCCAGCAGAAGCTGGGGCCAACATGGTCCTTCAAGCGAGGGAGGCGCCACACCGCGGGCGTAATCCTACTCCAGACCACTGGCACAAGGAAAGCAATACTTTTATGGGAAACCCGGGAGGAGACCGAAAGGAAGCCGGGAGCTTACAGGGGTGCCGGGGCGGGGCCCGAGTTCGTATGTCCTATGGCAGCAGGCACTTGCATTTGCCAGGAAGGAGGTGCGCTCCAGTCCCTTTGGCTCCGCTCCCCTCGAGGCTCAGGGTAAACTGGCGGCGCTCCGACCCCCTAAAGTGGCACCACAGGTGTCTATGGATTCGGGAGACGAGCAGCGAGATCGTTATCCATCTCAGCCAGCTCGACGCGCAAACGCGCGGCTTCGGCGTGATATTTTTCAGCTTCCAAGCGGAACTTCACCGCGCCCACCGCACCGATAGTGTTGATGACCGCCGCGGCTGCACCCGTGCGGGGTTGTTCCATCTGGGCGGCGAGGTTCTCTTCCTGCTGGGCGTCGAATTCCAACTCGGCGATGCGCCGGCGGAGATCCGTAATGCGCGCGCGGCGTTCCGACTGCGCGTTGACCGCCTGCACGGCAGACGCATTGGCAGCTTGCCACAACGATCCATCGCCGGCCTTCAGCTTTGTAGTAAGGGCCTGGAGGTTTTCGATCCCGTATTTGTTTCCCTGCGCTGCGGCCGTGCGGTACCAAGTGAGAGCCTGCGCGTTGTCCGGTGTCACGCCCATCCCGAACTGATACATCCAGCCGAGCTGATTTTCCGCGTTGCCATTTCCCTGCCCCGCCGCGTTGTAATACCAGGCCATGGCCTTCGCGTAGTCCATTTCCACGCCGAATCCGTGCTGGTATAGGTAGCCGAGATTTTCCTGCGCGTTGTCATTCCCGTGTTCGGCGGCCTTGTAGTACCAAGTCAAGGCCTCCACATAATCCTGCGCCTCGCCCCACCCTTTCTCCGCCAGGAATCCGAGCTGGTTTTCGGCATTGCTGTTGCCGTGGCTTGCAGCTTTGTGATACCAGGCGAGGGCCTGAGCATAATCGCGGCTGCCAAGAAATCCGCACTTGATAAAAAAAGCCGACTTCCTCTTCGGCATCCGGCTCATTTTGGTCAGCCGCTTTGCGGAACCAATCGAAGGCTGGCCGATAGTCCCGGCGAACGCCCCGGCCGTTTTCAAACAGGACCGCGAGGTTGTATTGCGCGAGGGAATAGCCCTAGTCCGCAGCTAAGCGGTAATACGTCAGAGCGCGGCCGTAGTCCAGCGGCACGCCGAGGCCGTGTTCCTACATATTGCCGAGCTGATTCTGCGCGGGCGCGAATCCCTGGTCGGAGGCCTGACGATACCAGATGAGAGCTTGGGCATAATCCTGGGGTACTTCCCGGCCATGAAAATAGTGATTCGCCAGCGCGAATTGCGCCTTGGCGTCGCCGGCATCGGCTTGCGCGCGGAGAGAGGGAGGATTGCTGTCCTGGGCCCACGCCGGAGAAAAAAGAGCGAGAACAAAGAACGCCGCGATCGCGGCCCGCCTGCAACAGTTCATGAATGCAACCCCCGTCGAAGAATGCGCAGAGGTTATCAGGAAGGATGGGACTGGGAATGATGGTGCTTCACGCTGCCGGCCTCGCCCTTTGCACCATTTTCGACCCAGGTACCATCCCAACCGGACCCCACTGCAATCGTAATGAAGGCTAGCTTTCGGAACCGCGGAAAGCGATGGGGGGATAGTACTAATGATGGTCAAATGTGCTCAAAATTACATTCCATGAGAATGATGGAGTTTGCAGGAGCATTCACAGTCTGCGCCATCGAACGCTTGCACAGCACCAGGGAGCTTGTGCGGCTGCGCTATCGGCGCGCGCAGGTACGCCCCGCAATCTCATGCGGAGTGCAAAAAGCTCAATTGCGAGGGCGGGCCGATGCGGCGCGTCTGGCTCTGAGGCGCTTCTCCCGGGTGACGGAGTTCGGGTTGACCAGCCACTGTGCCTTGCCCGGGCGTCCGGGTTGCTTCTGTTTGGTTCCGGAGAGGCGTCCAATACTGAGCAGGCGGCAGACTTCGGCGCTGGTCGTGTCCAAGCTGGCAGCGGTCAGCTGCACAGAGAGCCATGGGTTGCGGCGCGCGTGCATTGGGGGCGTTCCTCCATCGAGGCGAGGGACTACACTGGGTTCACTCTAGCGTTATCTTACAGGTTTTGGCAATGGGGCAACGCGAGTGGGTGAAGAATTATTTCATCCGTCGTGCTCTACCAGAGGCAACCCAGCGTGCCGCCCTAAGCCTTCGACTTCGCTCAGGGTCAAAGGGCGGCGCCACAACAACAAAGGCGGCAGAACTTGGAGGCGCTCGACCCGGTCGGGATTAATGCCGTTGCGTTTACAAATTGAAGATCCGAGTCAGGATATCGATGGATGGAGGGGACGACGCCTACTTCTTGAACAAATCCTCGAAGGCTTGCCGCGCGTCATTATGGCGGGGTGCAGGGACCGGAGCGGCGGCCTGCGATTGCTGGGCATAGGACGTTGGCGCAGTATCTTTTTCAATCGTCATTCGAAATTCGTAGAACTTGCAGTTGTTTTTCGCGTCCTTGGGAGAGATGCGCTCGGGGATCGGCTGCGTGCACTCGAATTGTGCCCCACTATCGAAGAACCTGCATTGTTTGCAGGAATGCAATTCGAACTGGCACTTGGGGCATTGCCCGTTGGGGTCGAACCCCGGCGTCAGAACCGCTCCGCAATTGGCACAGCGCCCCCGCGTGACGGTGCCGACCATGCGCGGAGTGCGCGGGCCGAACTGATCCTGGCGCGGCCCGCCCGCCGGTGGTTTCCGGTCGTGCGATTTATCCTTTTTCTCGTTTTTTTCGGCATCGCGATAGCCGCGGTGACTGTACTTTCGACTCACAAACGCCTCCGTCCGTCAGGACTGACGGACTGCAACTCAAAAAAGCCCGAAATGCTGCGCTGATGCGCACTCTGCCTTGGCATGTATCCAATCGGATTGCTACACTCGGCGCGGCAGCGCAATGTTTTCCCAGAATTTACGAATACGAACAGGTTTGCCGGCGACCGAAAACAGGAGATGGGACATCTATGTTTCTAGTCCTCTGGGAGTTCCATGTCAAGCCGGGCTTTGAAAGCCGCTTTGAAAAAGTCGATGGCCCAGATGGGGATTGGGCCCAATTTTTTCGCGGCGACCCGCATTACCGCGAGACTCGGCTCCTGCGCGACGCTTTGCGTCCCGGCGCGTGTGTGACGCTCGATCTTTGGGACTCCCGGGATGCGTACGAGCATTTTCGGCAACAAAATCGAGAAGCCTACCTTGTGCTCGACCAATCTTGCGAAGCGATGACCCTGCGCGAGAAGCATTTGGGTTCATTCGATGAAGTTTCCTGACCTCCGGCCCCGCCAAAGAAGTTGCGCGAGGCGCATTTCTTGCTACGAGAACAGGCCGACCAGACCGTCCGGCGCAAGGTCCGGTTGGAGAAACCGCTGCGGTGTTCCTGCCACGCGGAGGACGGCCTCCGCAGCAAGATAGCCGCTGCGCACCGCGCCTTCCATCGTGGCGGGCCAGCCCGTAGCGGTCCAATCTCCCGCGAGATACAAGCCGCGTATGCTGGTCTCCTGCTTTGGACGCCAGCGGTCGACTCCCGGCTCGGGCGAAAACGTCGCGGCAGCTTCCTTGATCACCGTGGCCTTCACCAACTGCGCACCCCGCGCCGCTGGCAGTGTGTGCCGCACTTCCTTCAAACACAGATCGATGATTTCTTGCCGCGGCTTCTGCAACAGATCATAGGATGCGCTGATTACTAGTTGCAGGTACTGACCGGAACCCGCACTCTTCTGAGTACCGTTGACGGTGGCGTAGAGCGCGGTCTTGTTGAAAATCCACTGCGTCGTCGTGTCGAGCAGCGTCATATACGGTTCGTCCATCACCGGCCGGTCGAACCAGAGGTGCACGCCGGTTATTGGGGAAACATTCAGATTGCTCAAGTTGGAAAATGCCGAGTCACTTCGCTTCACGCTCTCCGGCAACAATTCCATGAACATTGTGTGGGGTACGGCAAGCACGTAGGCATCCGCCGTCTCTTCCCGGCCCTCATCGAAGCGCACTCCTTGCATCGCTCCATTCTCGATCTTCAGCTCGCGCACCGGAGCCCGCAACACCACTTCCCCGCCACGCCGCTCAAGCTCCACCTTGCAACTGTCATAGAGCTGCGCGAGGGGCACCGCCGGCACGCCCATGCGGTATCCCGTCCGGTTCGAAAGAACCGCCTTCCAGAAGACATCCACGCCGTACCGGGCATCGATACGATCGAGCTCTTCGGAGAGGGCGCTGACCAGAACAACGCGCCAGAAGCGGCTGATGGCCGCGGGAGTCTGGTGACGGCGGCGAAGCCACTCCAGCATCGAAATGCCGCCATTTTGTTCGAGATCCCCGGGCTTGCCCTTGGCCCAAAGGATGGCCAGCAGCGCACGCCCAATCGAAAGCTTGTCCCGCAGATTCAGCGGCGCAAACGTCGCAAACGATCTTGTCAGGTGAAATGGCGCGGGAAAGATCCCGGCGTGCATCGTGCCCCGCCGCCCCTGCGGATCGATCAGCAGCAGCCGGTCGAAAAACTTGATCTTGCCCGCCGAGCCGACGCGCTTGTAGAAATCTTCCAGGTTGGTGCAGCAGCCAAAGGTCACGTGCTGACAATTGTCCACCTGTTCGCCGTCCGGCAACACGTAGGACGTTGCGCGGCCTCCCAGGTACGGACGCTGCTCAAAGAGCCGTACGCGCCAGCCTGCTTCAGCTAGCGCGACGCCGGATGCCAGCCCCGCCAGCCCGCCGCCGATCACGATCACGCTTTTCGAGGACATTCTCTTCCGTCAGGCGCCCGAATCGCGCCCTTGCGATGAATACCATCTTCTCCGCGCGCGACAGCCGCACGCGTTCGCCACACACAGCGAAGTCCAGCGACTCGATCCGCGCCAGCAGCGCGCCGTAGGTGTGCACGAGAAGCCACAGCGCGCCGCGGCTCTCTGGATCGATCAAACCCAGGAGGGCCGCGCCCTCTTCGTAGCATTGCCAAGCGCGGTCCGCCTCAAAGCGCAGCAACTCGCGCACGCCGAGGGTCGCCTGGCTGCGGCCAAAATCTTGCGCCGAGACCCCGTAGCGCTGCAAGTCTTCTTCCGGCAGGTACACACGGCCCGCTGCGTAGTCTTCGTGTACGTCGCGAATAATATTCGTCAATTGAAACGCGAGCCCGAGTTTTTCCGCCAGGTCCAGCGCGCGAGGATCGTGAAAACCAAACACATGCGTGCAGGTCAACCCCACAGTGCCCGCCACGCGATAACAATACTCTCTCAGGCGGTCAAACGTCGGATACGTCCGTACGGTCAAATCCATCTCGGCGCCGGAGATGAGATCGTGGAGATAGCGCGCGGGTATTTTGTAGCGGCGCATAGTGTCCACGAGCGCGGGCAAGACTTCCGCCGCACCGTTTGAGGCCGTACACGCCGAGGCCAGCGCCGCAGTACCGTCAAAGAGTTGCACCTGGCCGGTGATGGCTTCATCGAGGGCGGCGCGCCACTTCGCAAGCCCGCGTTGTTTCGCAACAAGGTCTTCGCCCTCATCCGAAACATCATCCACAAGCCGCATGAAGGCGTAGAGCGCGGCGAGCGCGTCTCGCTTCACTTTCGGCAGCAGGAAGAACGCATAATAAAAATTGCTGTGGGCAGCACGCGCGATGCGGTGACACTCTTCGTATGATCGAGGAGTCGTGGCGCCCCACTGGGGCGCAGCGTGCTGCGCCCCCGCAACTGCGGATACCCCCGCAATTTCATCCGACTTCGAATTCTTACCTATCAAGTGCAGCACCATCGCGCGTCCAAGCAACCGCACTTGCTTGCCCTTGCCGATCGCCGGCCGATGATGAAGCGTGTCATACCCCATCGCTTCAATCGCGCCAAGAACCGCAAGGCCGCCCCTGCTGATCATCTCCAAATCGACGCTCAGCCGTCCGTCCACCATCCTTGCCAATGGCATGCCCTCGGCGAACAGCACCCGCGTGCGGCCGATCAGGTCTTTCATCAGCTGGATGTAGCGCTCGCCGAATCGGCGTTCCACGATGTCACTCTCGTGCAGACCATGCGCGGCGGCGGCATCGAGCGGAATATAGATCCGGCCCTTCTCCAGATCGCGCGAAACGTCCTGCCAGAAATTCGCAAGCTGCAGCGCGGTGCAGGTGGCATCGGAAAAGCGCTGCCTTTCTTCATCGCGGTAGCCACACAAATAGAGCACCAGACGGCCCACCGGATTCGCCGAGTACACGCAATAACCCAGCACTGCGTCCCAGGTCGGGTACCGCTTAACCGTTTGGTCCTGGCGAAACGCCTTCAGCAAATCCGCGAACGGCTGCTTCGGGATGTTTTTTGCGACAAGCGTCTCGCGGAGCGCAATGAAGACAGGATGCGAGGGCCGCCCGTCGTAACAGGCGTCCAGCTCGCGTTCCCACCAATCGAGGAGTTCCAGGGCCCGCGCCGTTTCCGGCACTTCGTCGCCGAGGTCGTCCGCCCACCGGCAATAGGCATAGAGGTTGTAGAAATGCTGGTGCAGCTCTTTCGGCAGGAGCCAAGAGACGACATTGAAATTTTCGTAGTGATGTGTCGCCAGCCAGTGCGTGTATTGCTGCGCGACTTCCGTCGAGCAACCGGGCGGGGGAGCCTGCTGCGCGATTTGGAGTTCACCGGGACGCAACATCGGAAGGGAGATTCCTCGCTCCGCTCGGAATGACGGCCGGGTATGATCGGTCTATGAAAACTATGGCCGCACAGCAACTTTGATTTCGCCGCTGCGGGTCTTCATACGCTCAAAGGCCTGCGGCAGTTCCGCCAGTCGGATTTCCTGCGTGACGAAATCACGCGCTGAGATGTCCCCCCGCCGAATTGCTTCGAGCGCTTCACGGATGAAACGCGGCGTATGGTGAAACGGCGAAATCAGCTTTATTTCCGCGTAATGAATGCCGGCAGGCTCAATCTCCACATGCGTGCCCGATGGCAATCCGCTGAAGAAATTTACCACACCGCCCCGCCGCACCATTTGAAGCGCTTGCTTCCACGTTGCCGGATTCCCAGCCGCTTCGACCACCGCATCCGGCCCGCGCTCGTCTTCCGTCAGCGCCTTCACAGCCGCGACGACATCGGGAGTTTCCGTCACATTGATCGCCGCCACCGCGCCCAGCCGCCTGGCGATTTCGAGCGGCGCCACGCGCCGGGCCAGCGCGATGACGCGCACACCGCGCCGCGAAAGCATACGCACAAATTTCAATCCAATCGGCCCGCAACCGATCACTGCGGCGGTATCGCCCGTGCGGACATCCATCTCATGAATTCCACGCAATACGCACGCCAATGGCTCGACCAGCGCCGCGCTCCCGTCATCGACGGAATGAGGCACCTCCAGCATGTTCTCCATCACGATCCGGCCGGGAATGCGCATGTACTCCGCGTAAGCACCGTTATTGAACAGCAGATCCTCGCAAAGATTTTCCTGCCCGCGCCGGCAGTGATAGCAGCGCAGGCACGGCGCGGAATTCGCCGCAATCACGCGAACCCCGATCCGCCACCGCTGGTCCACTTTCTTCCCAATTGCCGCAATCTCTCCGACCACCTCATGGCCGAACACCGCCGGCGGCCGGATCATCTTTGCGTGGTAGCCGCGCTTCCAAACTTTGAGGTCGGTGCCGTCGGTGAGCGCCAGCCGGACGCGCAGCAACACCTCGTCAGCAGCCAAGGATGGCACATCGACTTGCTCGACGCGCAGGTCCTCGCTCCCATACAGCACTGCGGCCGTCATGTGCGAAGGAACGACCGCATGCACGACCGAGGGCATCTCTTCCGCCGGTTCTTCCGTCTTTTTTGTCGTCGTAGCTCTCATGCGTGGGTGATCAAAATCTTCAGAGATTCGGCCGTCGGCCTGGCGGCCAGTTCCAGGCCCTCTTGTATCCTATCCAACGGAAAGCGGTGCGTCACAATATCCATTACCGGCAGTTTCTTCTTCAGCACGAGGCCGGCCGCATCTAGTTGGATGTCAACCGCGGCGCTATAGCTGCCCAATATTTCTTTTTCGTCGATCCCCACCGCGGCCGCGGGAAATTCGATCCTGGTTACCGGATCGTTGGCAGCAAAGAGGAGTACCCGTCCGCCGGGCCTTGCCGCCGCGAGAGCCTCCACGACAACCGCCGGATGGGCCACCGCGACCAACACCGCGTCGGCGCCCCGGCCGGCCGTCCGGGCCTTTACCTCTTCCACAAGTTTACCACTGCTGGGGTCAAACGACTCGATCGCTCCCAGTGAAAGACTCTTTGCCCGCCGCTCCGCCACCGGATCGCTGGTGTAGAGCTTAGCGCCCTCGAGCTTTGCAACCATCAGCAACTGTAAGCCAATCGGACCGCAGCCCACCACCAGTACTGTCTCACCAGCCGCCACGCGCGCTTTCTGCACGGCTTTAACGATCGTGTTGATCGGCTCGATGAAGGTGGCCTCTTCAAAGCTCACATTGTCCGGCAGGGCGACAATGCCTTGCTGCGCCACCCAAGGCATCGCCTTCACATATTCCCCGAAGCCGCCGCCGTTGGGCGTGAAGCCTCCCGTTAAACCCGTGGTCTTGTATTGCTTGCACTGCGAGAACAGCCGCTTCTCGCAGTAAAAGCACTTGCCGCATGGAATATGGTGAAAACTCATTACCCGGTCGCCGGGCTTCCATTTCGTCACGCCGCGTCCGACGGCAACGACCGTGCCTGCGAGCTCGTGGCCCAGAATTTGCGGCGGTTCCACGAAGGCATGAAAAATCTTCTTGATGTCGGTGCCGCAAATTCCGCAGGCCGCCACCTTGATCAAGACTTCGCCGCCGGCTACTTCCGGCACGGGCACTTCCTCGACGCGCACAATTCCTTTTTCGCGGTAGACGCCGGCTCGCATGGTCTTGGGGATTGGCCCCCGGGTCCGGAGCGCCTCGACAATTGTGTTTGTCCCGCTCACGTTGCAGAAACCTTTTCGACGTTCCGGGTGGGCACTCTGTTCCATTTTGCCGCGATGGCAGAAATGAACCGATCCAGGAAATCTGCCAACGATCCTGTGGCAGCGCGGCTCTGTCCGGCGAATTTCATCAGGGGAGCCAGGCGATACGGGTGAAGCCCTACTTCCTTGAACAGTCCGCCATATTTCAGATGGCCACGTGAATCAATGATACGTCCAAAATCCACCGGCAAGTCTTCATCAGCGGCGTCACTGATCGCACGAACAGCTACTACCGGCACATGATGTCTCTCAGCAACCGTCAGGACATGGCTAGTTTCCATCTCCACAACGCTGCCACTTGCACTCAGCTCCTGCTTCTCCTCGGCCGCCGCAATGATTTTCTGTGAGGTGAGCGAAATGTTGACCGCCCGCGCGCCACACGCAACGGCAAAATCCACAAGGACGGCGTCGCTCTCGACCCTCAATTTTTGATCGAGTGTCTCCGAAGTTCTAGCCACAACAACGTCCCCTGGTCTTAAGTCGGGATCGAGTGCTCCGGCGAGTCCCGCGGAGATGCATACAGCGTACACCTCCATCGGAACCGTCTGCATGGCCTTGTCCGCATTATCACCGCCGATGCCCGTCAGCAGCACTGTGACTTCGTTCGAGCCGAAGTTTGCCTTAAACAGATCAAAATCCCGCCTCTTCTCCCAATTCTCAAATTCGTAGGGCACAAAGGGGTGACGGGAGCGCCACTGCAAGAACTCAGCCCTAACCGCGAAGGTGACGAGGATGCGCATAATTCAACGAATCTAAGATGCCGCCTTTAAGTGCGGCGCTACATATCCTTATGCCGCCGCACGCGCGATGCGTTTCGCGCGGCGCGGGCTGACGTAGCCGTTCGCTTCGTACCAGCGCACGGCGCGCTCCAGCGCGTCGGCCACCGGCCCAGCCCGAAACCCCAGGTCGCGTTGCGCCCGGGTGCAGTCCACAAACATCATATGCCGGGCGATTCTTACGCCCTCGACGGGTATCTGCGGTTCCTTGCCGATCAAGCGTGAAAATGCCGTCTCCGCATAGGCTACACCCAGCGCCATCGCGTGGGGAATCTTCAGTTTTGGCGCAGGCAAACCGGTAATCCCCGCCAACGCGTCCAGCACTTGCTTCAGGGTCATGTTTTCTCCCCCCAGCAAGTACCGCTCTCCGACCTTCCCTTTTTCCGCCGCCAGCAGATGCCCCGCCGCGCACTCCTCCACCCCAACAAAATTCAGCCCAGTTTCGACGTAGCCCGGCATCTTGCCGTTCAGAAAATCCAGAATAATCTTTCCCGTCGGCGTGGGCTTCCAATCACCCGGGCCTACGGGAGTGGTGGGCATCGCGACGATGGCGGGAAATCCATTCTTAGCAGCATCGCGGACTTCCTTTTCCGCCAGCCATTTGGAACGCTTGTAGTGCCCGACCATTTCTTCCAGTTTCGAATCCGTGGCTTCGTTCGGCAGCGCCGGGCGGTCCACGGCGATTGTCGCCACCGTGCTGGTGTAAATGAACTGCTCGACGCCTGCGCGTTTCGCGGCTTCGAGCATGTTTTTTGTGCCGCCCACGTTCGAATCGTAGATATCCTTCGAACGCTTGGCCCACAACCTGTAGTCTGCCGCGACATGAAAAACGCGCTTGACATCAACCATGGCTCGATCAAGCGACGCCGTGTCGCGCAAGTCACCCGTGACATATTCGAGCGAAAGATCGGAGATGGCGCGATTCGTACTGGTGGGCCGCAGAAGCACGCGCACTTCTTCTCCGCGAGCGACCAACTGCCGCGCTACATGGCTCCCGAGAAACCCCGCCGCTCCTGTGACAAGCGTTGTCATGACGCTTCCACGCTCTCCTCGCAGGCATCGGCTGCGGCGGTTCCGGCACGCCCAGGCGCATCATGGGAGGGCGCAATTGCTCTCAACATCGGCAGAGAAGAGTTCAACAGCCGCGAGAATAGCCGCCAACGACGACTCCGTATTTGATCGCGTGCCGCGCGGAGCTTGCTTTGCAGGGCCTGACTCTCGTTCTCCGCGGACATTGCCTTCGAAAAGCCGTTCGCCGGGGTAACAATGAAGCCGTCTACATCGCGTGCTTCGAGAACTCCGCGCAACTGTTCGAGTTCGGCCAGCGTTGTATCCGCATGCACGCTCATTTGCGCGCACACCAGAAAACCGGAAAGTTTTGCAGTGCGGATGCCCTCGACCGCGCTGCGAAATGCGCCTTCGCGACCGGAGCGCCGGTCGTGCAGGTGTTCGAATCCGTCGAACTGCACGGTGAGAAAAAGCCGCGAGACCGGCCGAAACTCATGAATACGCCGCTGCAGAAGAGCGCCATCGGTCTGGACAAACACGTGCCGGCCAGTGTCCACGATCCTGCGTGCCAGGCGGCCGATTTCCGGGTGCAAAAGAGGTTCAACGCCGCCAATCCAGACAATGGGTGCGGAACTACGCCGCACGGCGTCCAGACAAACTTCTGA
Source organism: Candidatus Acidiferrum sp. (assembly GCA_035544995.1). Lineage (GTDB taxonomy): Bacteria > Acidobacteriota > Terriglobia > Acidiferrales > UBA7541 > Acidiferrum. Next base: position 55,150 of record DASZZI010000001.1, on the reverse strand, counting down.
TGGCAGTATCACTGCATCCGAAGCCGATGATGAAGAATAACCGCCGATTGGCGAGGGTGAATGGGAGCCGGCGACAGGCGACAGGTGCAGAATCAGATGATGGCGGGTCGCGCCTCGCAAAGTCTTGGTGGCGAGGCCGATCGCCAAATCCGCGGTGAGCCGCAGAGGAAACCGCATTAGGTGCTCAAAAACCGCTGCGCAGCCGGAATTCACGCGGCTGAAACTTCATCGCGCAATATTCTTCCGCTTCCTGCGACTGGTTGCGGAAGCGCGCCAGCGCGTACAAGGGAAATGAATTCTGGTACAAGTGGTATTTCAGGTAGAACACGCACGGAAAGCCCGTGCCGGTAAATTCGTTTTCACTCCAGGAGCCGTCCGCGTTCTGCTGTTGCACGAGGTAGGTAACAGACTTGGCGATCGCGAGGTCGAGGGGTTCCGCGCCTGCCAACAATCCGATTAATCCCCAAGCAGTCTGCGAAGCCGTGCTGTTCCCCTGGCTCTTGGTGGAAGGATCGTTATAGCTGCGCAGCGACTCGCCGAAACCGCCGTCCGCCTTCTGCACCGCGCGCAGCCAGCTCACGGCGCGCTGGCAATATTCGTTCGCTGTCAGCGAAACTGTCTCGAGGGACCGCAGCACGCCGCTCGTGCCGTAGACGTAATTCGCGCCCCAGCGCCCGAACCACGAGCCGTCTTCGCACTGATCCTCCAGCAAAAACTTGATCGCGCGCTGAATCGCGGGATGCTCGGCCGGCCAGCCAAATCTTCCCAGGCACTCCAGGACGCGCGCGGTGACGTCCGCCGTGGAGGGATCGATCATCGCGTTGTGGTCCGCGAAGGGAATGTTGCACAAAAACTTCCCGTTGTTGTCGCGGTCGAACGCGGCCCACCCGCCGTCGCGGTTCTGCATGGTGAGCAGCCACTGGATGCCGCGCCGCACGGCGGCTTCCATGCGCACCGGCTCCGGAAACTTCACGCGCTGCAGCGCCATCAGCACAAACGCGGTGTCGTCCACGTCGGGATAAAAATCGTTGCGGAACTCGAACGCCCAGCCGCCCGGCTCCGCATCTTTATTTTTTATCTGCCAGTCGCCCGGCCCGAGAATTTGCATGGACAGGATCCAATCCGCCGCCTTCACCAGCGCAGGATGATCCGCCGGCAACCCCGCTTCTTCCAACGCTACCATCGCGATGCAGGTGTCCCACACCGGCGAGACGCACGGCTGCACGCGGATAGTGTCGCCCTCTTCAATTTCGAACCGCGAAAACTCGCGGATTTCGCGCGCCGTCAACGGATCGTCCGGCCCATGACCCAGCGCCACGAGCGCAAGAATCGAATTCATCATCGCCGGATAAATGGCCGCGAGGCCTTCGGTCCGTTCGAGATGCGCCAGCATCCACATTTTTGCTTCGCGAAGCGCGCGCTGGCGCAGCGGTTTCCAGGGAAGCTTCTCGTACAGCTTCAGCCCACGGTCCAACGCCAGGAAAAAATTCCGCCAGGAAATAAGCTGCTTGCTCCAGTCGAATGCAGCTTTCTTGTTCGAGGCATCCAGGAACAATTCATCCACCCGGGCCCGCACCGGCAAACGCCAATCCGGCCGCACCGCCGATAAAATCGCCATGGGAATCACGATGCCGCGCGTCCAGGACGACATTTCATAAATGTTGATGTAAAACCAGCTCGGAAGGAGCATCAGCTCTGGCGGAATGGCCGGCACTAATTCCCAGCCGACCGCCCCCACCAGCGCGAGATAAAACCGCACGTAGGAATTTGTGTGTTCCAGGCCGCCGAGCCGGTGCACTGTTTCTTTTGCGCGCACCAGGTGCGGCGCATCCGTCGAATCACCTGCCAGCTTCAATGCGAAATAAGCTTTGCATGTCGCGTTCAGCTCCGACGGACCGCCCGGATAAATGCTCCAGCCGCCATCGGCCAATTGCCGCCGCCGAACATAATTCGCCAGACTGGCAATGCGCTGCGGATCGGCCTTCCCAAGAACATGCAGGAAGTAAATGTAGTCAGATTCCAGCGTGGTGTCGGCTTCCAGCTCGCCCTGCCAGAAACCTTGTTCCCGCTGAATCGAGAGCAGGTGATTCGCGCCCCGCTCGATGGCCTGCTCGAGACGCGCGGTCCAGTCCTGCCCGCGCCACAAAGCGGGTGCGGCCGGGGCAGGGCTATCCAATCCAATGTGCGTTCCAGTCGCCAAAACCGATCCCCCAGATCGAAGCTAAAACGTGGCACGCTTGGCTGGCTTTCCGCGATGCCACTCTTGTCTAACTAACTGCCGTCTTCCCTGTAACATTACAAGGAAGCAGAGCATGGACTCAGACCGCAGATTACTACAGTACCAGTAAATTATCGCCGTCTTCCCATGAGCGGTCAACGGTTAAGTCGCGATTTCCACTTCCACCTGCCGCAGCAGCGTCACGATCTGCTCCGGTTTGTATCTCTTCATCGGCATGTCCAGCTCTCCTTTAGAGTGATTCTCTCTCACTCCCGCTGGACACATTCACGCCGGTCACATCATGTTTTGGATCTCCGAAGTTAGAACTAGGCAAGGGCCGTCGGCTGTTTTCGTGGATGCATTTTGAACTCATGCAGGCGTAAGAACGGCCAAGACGCGCAACTCGCACTGATGGCCAGGTTTAATTATGTATTTTCAACAGCGCGATTTATTCCAACTCGCCCCGCGTCCACCACACTATTACCGGGGAAGAATGGCTTAATCTACCGATGTGAAAGGACTACCACTGTCCCTTTTGCGCAGACGGTCGTTGATGCTTGCCCAACCGGATATCGACCCCAACCATTGGACCGTAGACATTTATTCCAAAGTCCTCAAACTTCGGTTGGGATAAATAAGCATTTGATACATGCATGTAACTCACACCGGCCGAAATGCTGTAGCGAGGATTGAAATTATACCGCACTCCACTGCCCAACATGAGAGTAAATGTGAAGTCCTGTCCCTGTGCATATGGGGCCCCTTTGGGTCCCTTAGCGTCAATAAACCCGAGGCCACCGCGCGCTTCAAAGTAGGGCACAATCCTCCAGTTAGGCTGGACAAAATTACGCCGCACACCTATGTTGAAAGCCGCATACCGTGTTTCAGGCCCTCTCGGAATCACAGTGAAGGACGGGCTGAACGTAAGATCCGTATTGCCGCGTAGAATCCAAGGACCTCTTATGTCGCCCAGGTGCCATCGGAGAGAAGCAATGATGGGTACCAGAGTGTAATTAAGCGGAGTTCGCACATAGTTATCGCTTACGAGAAAGTCGAAAACAAAAGGAATATTGGTGGGAAGCCATCCCGTTTCCAAGGAGAATTCGAGCTTGTTTTTGTAATAGATGTTTCTGTTGAAATCAGCCGATTTAGAGTCCCGTAAAATTTCATGCGAAGGTTGGCTCTTTGAATCTTGGCCAATGGATAGCGTGGGTTGGGTGAGACATGTCAGCATCAGGGTAAACAACATCAGGTTTAGTATACTCATTTTAATAATATTACTATAAGTGAAAATACTTGCGAACGAGAGCCCTTGTTTTAGTAACCCAGAAGCCGATAAATATGTTGCACACAATAAAACCCGAATTTCCTATTTGGACTTCTAAGTCGCGCATCTTACGCTTCTCCTGCCCTTGACACAACGAATTTGTCACCAGAGAGCGGGCCCCCGCGAGATCAGCCGGGTTCCGGCGGCTCGTTTTGCCTGTCTGACGAGCCCCGCTTGCTGCCACGCAAACAATTTCTCAGACACTGTTCCGACCCTTCTCCCTCGGCCCCAGATTTCGCAACCGCAATCGGAGTGCTCCCCCCTCGGCACCGGCAGCGCCCAGATCCGCCGCAGCTTCTGGCCAAACAAGCGCCGGTAGTCCCTGGCGTTGTTGATCAGTCGCCCGCCGGTCTTCACGAGCTGCTGCTGCAATCTCGTCAACAACCAGTTCTTGATCCGCTGCTCCGCCGTGCCGCACCGGTTGTAGAATCGCACTACCGCCCCGCTGGGCAGGCTCAGACTCGTGACGATGAAACCGACGCGCGGGAATAGCTCGCCAGGATGGTCCTCGATTTTGGCGACGATCCTTCTCGGCTTCGTCCAGCTTCCCGCCTGGTACGAGAAGGTCTTGTAGCGCACCAGTGGTTTGTGGCTGGGCTTCCCGGGGGCCGAAACAGCGGCTCGGTCTCGAACCAGTGTAAGCCGGGGTCAGCACCGCACCCCGGTCCCAGATCCTCTGCGAGCTGATCAATCGGAACGTCGGGTCGGCTGCGAGTCGTTCGGCGTCGTTAAGGTCCTCGTAGCCCGCCAATCGGCTGTAGACCGACTGCCGCAGCAGATCGGCCAGGGTGAACTGCTTGTCCAAGCCTTGTCATGAGTCGCTCAAGAGCTCCTTGATGACCTTCTTTAGACCCGGTCGCTCATCCAACTCGCGAACCAGAATCAGGCCCCCATTGGAAGTCACCCGCGATCCCTGGAAATCGACCTTCAAAAAAGCATTGAACAAGAGCTGAAACGGCCTGTTGTGTTTCTCGCCCACTGGGTGTGCACCTCCGAGGCGCCATCATTGCCTTCAAACCCGCGTAAATGATGAAGAATAACGCCCGAAGGTTTGCTGGAAAGAGTTCATCTCGGAAATGTGGGTTAAGATGCCTCGGTGCTTCCATGCAGTTGTCAAAGGAAAACGTTTGCAGGGGCTTCGAGCACTCTTTGTACTAAGACGTGTAAAGGTTCCGGCAAAGGATCTCCTTCGCGCTGGGAAACAGATGGCTTCTCGCGGAGCAACCGGACCGGAAGTCGCAGCCATGCCGGCCCTTCACCCGGTGTGCTTTCGAACGATCCGCGAAGAACCAAAGCGTCCGCGCGGTCCAATGCCGTGCGAGCCGAGTCCTTGAAATCTTCCTTTGCCGGATCGATCACCGCCAGGTAGAGCGACGGTTTCAGAAATTGGAGCAGCGAATTGCTTTCGACAATCAGGTGCGGCAACTCGCCGCTCGATTCCTCGGCTGATTCGCGCAACGCCGCCCTCAGCAGCGGCAGCCCTTCGGCGAGAAATCCTTGTTTGGTTCTCAGCCAGAACGACCGCCGCGCTCCCGCGGCCAAAAATCGAGCACTGTCCGTGCCGGTATTCGAGTGGGTTTCCCACTCTATCGCGCAGATGTGCTCGTCCGGCGCGCAATCACAATTTTCCCCGTTCTGCGCACACACGCCATGTCCATACTGCGTAATCTTGCCGGCAATCCATTTCGTCCCGGGAAACGCCCGGATCAAGTCGCACACCAACTGCGTTTTCCCGATGCTCCGCGTATGTCCGCCGACGACGATAACTCGCCACGGTCTTGCGTCGTTCATCTCTCTTCTACCTGGCCGCTTTTTCCTCGAGCTTCTTGATGCGCCCGGCCAATTCGGGGAGTCTCGCTTGCCATGCAAATTGCTCCTTGAATTTATCCAGCGAGCGCGCGGGCGTGCCCCACACCGTTTGCCCGCTGCGAATTGTTTTTCCGCCCAGCACTCCTGACTGCCCACCAATCACCGCACCATCTTCCACCCGGCAGTGCTCTCCGAAGCCAGCCTGCCCGCCGATTACAACATTCTTCCCAATCACGCACGAACCGGAAAGTCCGACTTGCGCCGCCATCACGGCATGCGCGCCAATCTGACAGTTGTGACCTATATGGACCAGATTATCCAGCTTTACGCCCTCGCCGATCCTTGTGTCGTCGAGCGAGCCGCGGTCAATCGTCGTGTTCGCGCCAATCTCCACATCGTCGCCAATCTCCGCGATCCCTGCCTGCGGAAATTTCCAGTATCGCCCTTCACCATGCGCATAGCCAAATCCATCCGCTCCGATTACCGCCCCCGAGTGAATCTCCACGCGGTGCCCGATACGCGCCCCCGCATACAGTGTCACCCGCGGATGAATCCTGCAGTTCTCTCCAATCCAGCAACCTGCTCCAATTACCGTATGCGCGCCAATCTGAGTGCCCGCTCCCACATGCGCATCTTCTCCAATTACGGCGTACGGCCCGATGCTCACGCCCGGGTTTACCCGCGCCAAAGGGGCCACGATCGCCGTCGGATGGATACCTCTCGCGATCGGCGGCCGGTCGAGCAGCAGTGCGGCGGCCTTCGCAAACGCCAATTTCGCCTGCTTGTGCCGCAAGACCGTCTTTCCCGCCAGGGCCACGCCTTCGCCTGCAATCACGCAGAGAGCCGCTGAAGCCGCGGCGCGCTCGGCGTGCTTTGCTGCTTCCACGTAGATCAAATCGTGCAAGCCCGCGCGCTCCGGCGCAGCCACGCCGCGCACCTCTACCGTGGCATCCCCCTCGACGTTCGCGCCGACTGCCTCTGCCAATTCCTTCGCCGTTCGTGTCATCGCCATCCTCGCTCAAAACCTATACAGCTCAGGCTCGCCCTTGGGCCTCGTCTTCCATCGCGCGTGCACCCACACCCACTGCTCGGGATACTTCCGGATAATCTGCTCCATTACCTTTGCAAATCGTTGCGTGTTTTCAAAAATGTCCTTGTCCGCATCTCCGGTACGAATCAACTCGACGGGCGGTTCAAACCGCAGCCGGTATTTTCGAATGCTCTCATCCCATATGGCGTAACCCGGCACCACCGCCGCACCCGTGTGTAATGCTACACGCGCAATCCCGGTAGTGGTGCACGCTGTTTCACCGAAGAAATCCACGAAAACGCCTTCTTCCGGCATGGTGTTTTGGTCCGCGAGAATGCCGACCGTCCCCGATTCACGCAGTATTTTCAACAGTACCCGCGCCGACGCGTTCTTGAAAATCGGCCGATTTCCCGATAAGCATCGATATTCGTTCACCAGCGCATTGACTCGGGCGTTGTCCAGCGGCCGCGCCATGTAGTGAAGTGGAAACCCATACAACGCGTGCGCGTATGACGACAGCTCCCATGCGCCGATGTGTCCCGTCAAATAGAGGACGCCCTTCCCGCGCCCGTGCCCTGCGAGAAAATTTTCGTTCCCATCGAGCACCACGAGTTGCTCGATGTTTTCTTTCCTATAGCGCGGTAGCCGCGCAAACTCCGCGGCCATCCATCCGAGGTTGCGCAGCATTCCGCGAATAACTGCCTTGCGCTGCGCGTCGCCCCAGTCTGGGAACGCTAGTTGTAGGTTGAATTCCGCCGTCTTCCGCAACTTCGGCAGTATCGCGTACAACACTTGCGCCACGCCAGACGCCAAACCACGCGCCGCCGTCCGCGGCAGCACGCCTAGCGTCTTCAAAATCACCCAAACTGCGGCGTATTCGAGCCATTCTCTCATCAATGCTCGGGGCGGCCTCCAAAAAGCCAGCGCGCGACAGTATGCAAGAGGTCCACGGTTCGAAGATAGGGGTTCAATGCTAGACTCACATTTCCGTGACAGAAACAACCAACCAATCATTCGAAAAGCCCTGGGCCCAAACCGCCGCACGAGTCGGCTGGGCCATCCTCATTGTAGCCACGCTTTACGTCAGCTACTTCAGCCACCTGGGCGCCATCGGGTTCGTCGGCCCCGACGAGCCTCGCTACGCCTGGGTCGCACGCGACATGATGGAAACCGGGGACTGGGTCACGCCGCGTTTGTATGGAAAACCGTGGTTCGAGAAGCCGCCTCTTTACTACTGGGGCGCGGCGCTGTGCTTCAAACTCTTCGGCGTGAGTGAGGCCGCCGCGCGTTTGCCCAGCGCCATTTCGGCTCTTCTCGCGACGCTCGCGCTTGCCTGGCTCGCTCTCCGCCTCTACGGCGCGGAAACCGCGCGCTGGCTCTTGCTCCTTCTTCCAACCACCGTCGGCATGATCGGCTTCTCCCACGCCGCCGCCACGGACATGCCTTTCAGCGGCATGCTCACCGTCGCGATGGTCTGCGCCGCCGTCGTGCTCGGCCTCACGGGCGGCGAAAACACTCCCATTATTCCGCGGACACCCTGGCTCGCTCTCTTCCTCTTTGGCGTCTTCCTTGGCGCTGCCGTCCTTGCTAAGGGGCCCGTTGCCATCATTCTCTGCGGAGGAACCGTCCTTTTCTGGGCGCTCTTCACCAAGCGCTGGCGCGAGGCCTTCCGCCTTCTTCATCCCGCCACGATTGCCGCCTTCTGTCTCACTGCTCTTCCCTGGTACATCCTCTGTGCCCGCCGCAATTCCGATTTCTTCCGCATCTTCATCATCGAGCACAATTTCAAGCGTTACCTCACCCCCGAATTCCAGCACATCCAACCCTTCTGGTATTTCGTGCCTGTGCTGATTGTCGCCCTGATTCCCTGGACGTACATCCTTGGCAGCGCGTTGGCCGGCGCCACTGGCGCGCTAAGGACAAATTCGTGGCGTGAACCGAGCACTCTCTTCTTCGCTTGCTGGGTGTTGTTTGTCTTCCTGTTTTTCGCTCTGTCCAAGTCGAAGCTGCCGGGATATGTATTGCCTGCAGTGCCCGCGTTAACCCTGATTATTGCGGAGCACACCTCAAAGCGGGTCCGAAAGTCTGCTTCTAGGAACTTCAGGATCGGTTTTGGAGCAACAGTCACTTTGTTGTGCCTTGCTTTGGCGATGGGGATTACAGCCTCTCATGGCGCTGCGTTGTTCCACCCTAGTCTTACTCGCACGTTTGGGGGCCCATTCAAACTGGCGATGTGGATCTTGATCTGCCTCGCGTTGATCGCGTTCGTGCTCGCTCTGCTCGGCCGCACTGTCCCGCTAATGGCGGTTAGCATCTTCGCTGTCTTGGCAGCTAGTTTTGTTTTACTTAAACCGGTCCCTTGGAATGCTCCTAAAGGCACCATAGTGGATGGCTTGTCGGCTCGTTCCTTCGCTGAGCCTCCCTATGGTGTGGATCGGGAGTTTTGGATCAACCGACTTGCGGTTTACAAACTCAATCGGTCTTACGAGTATGGTTTAGACTTTTACCTGCATAAGGAACTGCCGCAATGGCCACAATCGAAAAACTTCCCCTTCGTACTAACTAGCCACAAGGGGGCGACCGAACTAACGGATGGCGGTTACTGCTGTGAGAGCCCGCTGTTCTTCAAGTCGCCGGTGGTCGCGTGCAAACTTGGTGCTAATGCCCGACCTTCCCCGTAGCGGGCAGGCGCAGTAGGAAAAAACTCACCACGCGGTTCTCATAGGCGCGCTTGTCTTCGTCATTCAAGCTCACAAAATTCCCGTGCGCGATAATCGCCTGCTCCCGCGGCTCCGGCGCTTTCGAGAACATCTGCCGGGTAATCGCAGCCAGCTCCGGATCATCGATGGCCTCAATGAAAAGCTTCGGGACACTCGCAAGCGCGTTCAAGCTCTTCGAAAGCGGCGGATCGCGGCGGTACTTGTAGTTGAGCCACCCGAAGCTGAACTCCGCCGACCGCACCATGAACGGAAACCCGCCCAGGCCCGATCTTTCCACACCAACCTTCACCATTTCTTCGGGCAGGTCATACACGGAATCGAGCACAATCGCGTGGACCCGGCGATCTTTCTCCGCTTCCCGCAGCGCGGCATACGCGCCCAGGTTGTACCCCCACAAGCCGAAGCTGCCGGCATCCACATCGGTTCGCTGGGCCAGCGCGTCAATGGCTGCGCGCACTTCGTCCGCTTCGCGGTACCCAAACGTGGTCACGCCGGCGTTCCCGCCATGCGCCGCAAAGTCAAATACAAACGTGTTGTATTGGTGGTCCTGCAGCGCGGAAACAAGTGTCAGTAGTTCGCCCCGGCTCGATCCGTATCCGTGGCACAACACAATGGTCGGCGCGCCTCTCAGCCCGGGGAAAAACCACCCTTCGCGATTTCCAAGCCCTGGCACGGTGAATTCCACCGCGTCCGGCCTCCCCGGAAAGCTCTGCATGCTGATTTCGCTGCTGGTCCGCTGGGGTTTCACGATCCGGTTGAGGAGGAAACCCGCAATGGCCCCGATCGCCAGCAGGCCAAAAAATGCCAGCGCGACAACGGCCGTCAAAAGCTTCGTGTACCAGCGCGTTGGGTAGCGGAGTTCAAAAAGGATCTGCATGCGGAGTCTGCGCGAATCAGCTGGCGGCCTGCGCCGCCGTTCTATTCCTCACGAAACAAATCTGACGATTCGCATCCTAGCACATCTCTTCCGCGTCAATTTGGGAGCCCCATCTCCTTGTGCCCGATTTGTATCGCCAGTGCTTTGCCGCATCGCGGCCACGCCTCTGAATCGGCTATGATGGTTCCCGCGCGGCCGGGGTCGCGCCGTTCTCCACTCGTCCATGAACATCGTCGATCTGCGCCAGACCACGGTTCGCCAGCTTGAACCGTTACTCGATGAAGAGGCGCGCCACTGGCGCGAAGAGTTGCACTGGGACTACCGTGGCGCCCTCGAGCTCATCAAGCGGTTCCTGGAAGCCCGCGCGCTTGCGGGTTGCGTCGCGTTTGAAGACCGTGTTGCCGCCGGATATTGCTTCTACGTCCTGGAAGACCAGAAGGGCCTCATCGGCGGCCTGTATGTCTCGTCTCGGTACGATCAAGCAGCCGTCGGCCGGCGGCTGCTCGAAGAAATGCTTTTCGGCATGCGCGCCCTTCCGCAACTCATTCGCATCGAAGCGCAGCTCATGCCCTTTGGCGGCCCAGTGGATGAACCGCTCAAGGAGCAGGGCTTTCGCCTCCACACGCGCCAATTCATGCTTCTCGATTTGCAGCCTTCGTTCGAGCCAAGCCCGGGCGCCGCGGCCGGCATGCGGCTAGACCGCTGGCACGACCGTTACTTTGAGCCCTGCGCCAAGCTCATCTATCTTTCTTATGCCAATCACGTGGACGGCGAGATCAACGACCAATATCGCAGCCGCTCCGGCGCGCTGCGATTCTTGAAGAACATCATTCTGCTTCCCGGATGCGGCCAGTTTGTGCCGAGCGCGTCGTACGTCCTGCGGCAGCCCGGCGGCGACGAGCTTATCGGCGGGGTCTTGACCAGCGAGGTTTCTCCCGGCGTGGGCCATACGACCCAGATTTGCGTCTTGCCCGGTTATCAAGGCCATGGTCTTGGCCGCATGCTCATGCAGACTGCGATCGACGCGCTGTGTTCCATGAAATTTAAGGAATTAACGCTGACGGTCACGGCTGACAACAGAGCCGCCGTCGAGCTCTACAAAAAGCTCGGCTTTCGCACCATCAAATCCTTCACCGCCGGTGTCTGGCCTCGCTAGCAGAACCGTTTGACGCGACGTAGCGAGGGGCGGGCGACTACTCTTTGCCGAGGGGCCAGAGCCAGGCAGCGCCGCGGACGCCGCTGGAGTCGCCGTGTTTCGCGGGCAGGACAGGGGTGACGGCTTCTCGGCCGAAAACGAACTGGGTGATGCGCCGTGGAAGGTTTGCGTACAGGCGCGGGATTTGGGAGACGCCTCCACCCAGGACGATAACATCGGGGTCGAGCATGTTGATGATTTGCGCGAGGCCGCGGGCGAGCCGGTCTTCATAGCGCTCGAGGGCGGCATAGGCAGCGGGTTCGTTGGCGGCGCAGGCAACAATCTCGGGGGCGTCAAGAGTGAGATTCGTGGCGCGAGCGTAATCGGCGGAAAGGCCGGCTCCAGAGATCCAGGTTTCGAGACACCCGCGTTGACCGCAGTAGCAGTCGGGGCCGGGGTATTCGCTGGCGTTTGCCCAGGGGAGAGGATTGTGGCCCCATTCGCCCGCGACACCGTTCATCCCGGTGTGCACGCGGCCATCGAGCGCGATCCCACCCCCGCACCCGGTGCCCAGGATTGACGCAAAGACCAAGAACTTGCCGGCCCCCGCGCCGTCGGTCGCTTCGGAAACGGCCAGACAGTTTGCGTCGTTGGCGCAACGCACTTCGCGCTTTAGAGCATTGCTGAGGTCGCGATCGAAGGGCTTGCCGTTTAGCCAAGTGGAATTGGCGTTTTTCACCACGCCGGTCAGACGGGAAATCGTTCCAGGAATACCGACACCCACGGTGGCCTTGCAGCCGAGTTCCTTTTCGATCTGTTCGACACCGGCAGACACGGCGCGTACGGTCGCGTCATATTCAAACCGGGGCGTGGACGTGCGACGCCGGTGAAGCTCCCTTCCGTGGCTATCCATGGCGAGGAACTCAATCTTGGTGCCGCCGAGGTCCACGCCGACGCGAACGCGGTGAAGATTTTCGCCGGGATTTGGCATCGCCGGGCTTCTCCATACGTGCAACGCTCGCTTGCCGTTGCCATCGTCATTGGAGCACGGGACGCGAAGTTTGGAAAGGAAGTCGGGAAGGAAGTTTGGGAAGAACGACGGCCGGCCGGACAACCTAAAAGACTCAAAACCACGTCTGCAAATCAGGGATCCGGGCGAGTGGCCGGGGCGCTATGGCGCGAGCGCCGGATTCCCCGCCTCACGCGCATCGATCTGCCGCATGATTCGCTCCGCCTTGGTTTTGAGAGATGTCCCCTTTCGCACAGATTGTTAGACCCCTCTTCTGGTTGAATAGACATGGACTTTCAGAGCTCATGATGTTTCACCCAATGAATGCAAGGCACTCCGGTGCCGTTCAGGATTGACATGAGTGGGAAAAACTTTCGAGTCGTGCCGGCAGGCCAACGGACCAACGTCGAGGGAAAACAAGTAAGCAACAAAGTACTGTTGGCAGCGCCCGATAATGAATACGAGTTGATGCGTCCTGACTTGACGTATATCGACCTGCCGCATCATCTCAGCCTTCATGAGCCGACACAAAAAATCGAGTTCGTCTATTTCCCGAACCGAGGAATGGTTTCTCAAGTTGTAGTGACCAAAGACGGTCGAACCGTGGAAGTGGGTGTAGTGGGGAACGAGGGCTACGTTGGTGCAGGATTGGCAGTCGGATTGAGCAGAAGTTCAGTGCGTGAAATAATCCAAATCGCCGGCGATGGCTTCCGAATGATGGGGAATGCGCTAGAACGCATTCTGCGGTCGGCTCCTCAGTTGAAGATTATCTTGAGCAGGCATACGGGGCTTCAAGGGATGCAAGTCGCACAGACCGCGGCGTGCAACCGGCTGCACGATATACAGCAGCGTCTCGCGAGGTGGCTGCTGATGACTCAGGATAGGGTGAAATTGGGAGTACTTCCGATCACCCACGATTTTATTGCGACCATGATGGGTACTGACCGATCCACGGTGAGCTTGGCAGCATCAGTACTGCAAAAAAAGGGAATTATAGATTACGTGCGAGGTGCAGTGAAGATTGTGAACCGCAGGAAACTCGAAAAATCCGCCTGTGAGTGCTACGCCGTCATTCAACAGTTCGAGGATGACCTCGGATTGAGATAGCAATTCTTGTCAGTGTTGGATACCCCACAGACAACAACCTCTTTCTACCGCTAATGTTTCGGCCTTGTGTGTTCACTTCGGTTTTGATGTGTGTTCAAAGGGCGGTCACTTGGGCAGAGCCTCGCTCTGGGCAATGAAAAGAGCGGCTCTTGTCGTCGCGGTGCCGTCAAAGACCAATGCCAAACCGTCTTTCAACGAAGCATAACCCGCAGCAAATCTCGAGGTGTGCCATAGAGGCGATGCGTCGCAAACCGGTATGGATCGAAGAACAGCATTTTTGGGGCTGGGGTTGCTCCGAATGCGAATGGCTGTTCCGGCCTTTAGGGCCGCTCGTTGGCGAATCCATTGACGATATGAAGAGGCACTACGGACAGCAGTGTGACAAGGAGTTCACCTCTCATGTCTGTGCCGAGCACCCGAGAGCCACAAAAAATCCCCGTTAGCCAAATCACTTGCGGGTGGCCGGGGCGCTATGGCGCGAGACGCATCTGAATGCCTCTCGTTTCGTCACTCCACGGTTAATTCCAGCAGTGGTATCCTCCGACTGTCCGTTGCTGTCAAGAAAAACAAAGAGGCCGAAAATCTATGGCCCACCCCCCAGAGGAATTGCGTCGGCCATCAGCCGCACTGGGGCAACCATGCGAGGAAGATGCACGGAAAGTACAAAATCTGCCGTCGCTGCGGTAAGCAGCGCCAGGAAGATGAGCGATTTTTACGAGGAAGGACCTGATGGTCAGAGACAGAGGCCGAAACTCTTTAGCGCTTGGTTTCGAGCATGGCGCAGTTTTCGACGCACTTCACCGCCTGCATCTCGATTTCGGCCTTCTTGTGGGGCACCCGTTCGGTGGATTCCGGCACCACGATCAGCGACTGAGGGCCATCGCCCGCATTGAAGGTGCACTGGAACTCCAAGGACTGGACGCCGCGCTGCTGGCAAGCGTTTTTCTCCAGGGCGGACTCGAACATCTCCGGCTTCGCATGCAACTGGTTAGCGATATCCGAAGGCAGCATCGCCACGACCATCGGCACGGGAGACTTGATTTTGATGCTCACTTGCGCGCCGTCATGGTCCGGCGTGAACCCGCCATACACTTTCAGGAACGACGTCAACTGATACTTCTCTTTAATCTGCTGAGTCCACCGATACTCCGGCTGGACGCAGTTTTCCATGCACAGCCAGCGGAAGTAGTGGATGTGTACATCGTTCGGAGCCTTGAAATGACGCGTGGCGGAACCCTGGCCCGTCAATATCGCCGCGATTCCCACGCCGACCGCGCGCTCGGCCCTATTATTCGGGTCCAGGACCGCGCCGAGTCCGGCAAATACGGCTGTATCCGGGCTATTTCGGTCATCGCGGACGATGAGCGTCATCGCTTGCGGCGGGACGAAACAAGTATATCTGGTCTCCACCACGTGCTCTCGCTGGCACAACTGTTGCAAGTTGCCCAGGCCCTCGGGATGGTTCAGCGCTCCGTTCCACTCCTCGGCGCGCGTCAGGAATATCGTGACCGGCAGCTCCGATTTGATATCCACCTGAATATTGCCGCCGTCCCCGGCAGGGTGATACGTCAGCCCCGCATGATAGTTCGCGGGGTCCAGCCGCACGCTCTCGTCATTGCCGGGTTGCCAGCCAAAAACTCGTTGCTGGCCAAACGACGGCCCGGCGAAGGCGCAAATCAACAAAAACGCGAGAAGGAGTGGTGTTTTGGTGTTTCGCATAGTAATTCCATTGAAACGCCACGCACCTTGCGGCGCAACATCCCCGTGCGAACCTGTCTTGTTCCAGTATCCTGACCAAAAGGACAGGTTGCCTGCCGCTCCCTCGACGCACACAGCCCGTGAGATGTGCCATGTTCAGGAACCGCCTAATGGAACTGAGACATGCTCATGCACGACGATCCAGCATTACTGGAAGGCGAAAGAACGGCGCGAATCGGGGTTTATTCCTACTGGGTTCCCGGCCTTGTCGAGCTCATTTTCCCGATTGGTTTTGATTGGCGGCTGGCGCCTTTAGCTCTCCTGGCACAGCCATTCATGGCTGTGTTCTTTGCTTTTGTAGCAGCCGCCGACCCGGTCGGGGGCGCCTTTAGCTCTCGTGGCACAGCCATTCCTGGCTGTGTTCTTTGCTTTTGTAGCGGCCGCCGACCGTGGCGGGCCTGTTTCGCCCTTGTAGCGGCGACGGAATTTATCCCGACCCGGTCGGGACGTCGCCAGCCCTTGCTACTCCCCATGTAGTGGCCGGTCTTTAGACCGGCTGTTGTTCTTGTAGCGGCGGGCTTTCCCCCGATTTGTGGGGGTCCCGACGGTTTGTGTCGGGAAGCCCGGCATCTTTGCTTTTGTAGCGGCCGCCGACCGTGGCGGGCGCCTTTGGCTCTCGTGGCACAGCCATTCCTGGCTGTGTTCTTCGCTCCGGGTGTTGTAGCGCTGACCTCTCGTCGGCACCTTGTTTTTCTGTCATCTGCGCTTGGCGTTTACCCCGACCCGGTCGGGACCTCGCCATCTCTCTTTTCCTGTCATCCCGACCGTAGCGGAGGGATCGTGGCAACACTGACCCACTCTTCAATCGATGGAACAACTACAAGACTCCTCTCCCAACGCCAGCGCCGGGTGCCCTTCTATAAGAGGCGGCTGGCGCAGGGAAAGTCTTCCGGGAATACCCTTGGCTATAGGGAGGCCTGCCCACCCGCCTTGGCAATTAGATTAATGTATTGATACTTTAAAAATGGAGGTAAGCTCGAAGTTCAAGGAACACGAAAGTCCTTAGGAGTAACGTTCATGAAACTTCACAGCTTGCTGATGCTGTTGGCGCTGACCGTCTGCGCAGTCACTGGGTCCGTCGGACAAACGCAGAAACCGCTTACAAACGCAGACATTATCAATATGACGAAGCAGGGTTTCGACCCGAGTTTGATCGTGAAGGACATTCGGTCCAGCAGTACGGACTTCGACACCTCACCGCAAGCGCTTATCGATTTGAAAAATGCTGGTGTCGATAAATCCGTGATGGAAGCGATGCTGTCCGCCCAAGCCGACAAACCCTCTGGCACTATAGAAGCCGTTCGTAGCACCACGACAACTGCCAACGGTGTAGCACTAGACCCTGCCAAGCCGACTTGCAGCGTGAATGCAGGATGCCTCCTGAGGGAAGGTACGCTAGTTCCCTTGAAATTCGTGGCCGCTCTAAGCTCGAAGACAGCCAACGAAGGAGACCCGGTGGAGTTTCTACTCGATGACGACCTGAAGGTAGGAGACTCCATCGTCGTCTCCAAGGGAGCTCATGCAGTGGCGACCGTATCTAACGCAAAAAAGGCCGGGATGATGGGAAGACCCGGCGAGCTCAGCGTTCAAATACAATACTTGGTGTCCGGCAGCAGCCACGTGCGAGTTCGAGGCACCAAAGGCCGCCAGGGAGACAGTAAGACCGGAGCCACAGTGGCGCTGGCGGTCCTGTTCGGCCCAATTGGCCTTATCAAACACGGCAAGAACGTCGAAATACCGGCAGGAACACCTCTCACAGCCTACGTAGATCAGGACGTTTGGCTCGCTCCGATTAAGTGAATTCTCACACTGCGGCGGCGCGAAAGAATTCCGTTCATCTGAAAAACCATTTGTCCGGGGCATGCTTTTGAATTGGGTGGACGAGTGGCGCAGGGAAAGTCTTCCGGGAATACCTTTGGCTATAGGGAGGCTGGCCCACCCGCCAAATTGAACTTTTAGATTTTCAGCTTGCTAATTATTCTCTGGCGTCTCTGTTCTTGAGCGATTTCTTCCTGGAGAGTTCGTCTTTGGTCAGCCTCACGCTGACGGACGGCGAACTCGAGGTGTTGAAGGTACGTCGTGTTAGCGCTTTGCACGTATTGTTTAAGGTAGTCCAACATCATCTGAGCCTCGAGTTCCAGGTGCCGAGGGTGAACTCTTACCCTGGCTTCATCTCGGGTAAAATTCCAGTTAGCCGGTTCAGCTCCTTGTACGAAGGTGTAGACCCTTTGTTGTGCGAAGATTCCGAGCCAATCCCTCGGAGGTTCGATATTGAGTTTGGCTACCATGGTATCGCCTGAGATGTCGCATGCGATTACTTTGACCGGATTGTGGACGAACGGATGAGTGACTACTGACGAAGGGACGACTGTTTGTTGGAGCGTGTCGAGCTTTTGGCGTGAAATGAACTCGTTCCCCTTTGCCATGAGGGTTCGTTTGATCTCATCGATCGATCCGGGACGATTCTCTGGAGCTTGTTGAGCCATTTGCTCAACGATGGCGTCGAGGTAGGCGAACTGAGGAGCAACTTGGCCGATCAGCTTATAGCCAACTCCCTGTAACACCTGTCCAGTGAACATTTCATTGAGAATCAATCCTAGCGCGTATATATCTGCCCTGTGATCGACATTTGCCCCATGCTGCCGTTGCTCTGGGGCAGCGTACCGAAAATTTGCTAATTGCTCGGCCGGCCTCGTTTTAACGGTTGTATACAGCTGTTCAGAAGTAAAGTGGGCGATTCCGAAATCTGTGACTAGTAACTTATCCTCCGAAAGCTCATGCAATATGTTTTCGGGCTTCAGATCCCTGTGCCAGACGCCCTTGAGATGAGCAGCTTCTACCCCGTTGAGCATGTCTGCGAAGTACCGCAGTACTTTCTCAGGATGGAGGCCAGCCTTCAGAAGCTTGCGCAACGTCGAGGAGTGGAGGGGCATTACGTAGAACGGACATTTCGTTCCCCCTTGCACAACGAAGCCATTGTCGATCACTTGCACTACGTTTGCGTGAGAGAAGTCGCGACAAAAATTAAGTTCGTTCAAGAAGCGCTTTGTCCGTTTCGCAGTCACCTGCTCGGGCTTTAGGTATTTCAGGGCCCAGCGGTTTCCCGTAGAATCCACGACTCTGAATACTCTCGCCGTGCCGCCTTCGCCCTCGATTCCCTCTGAAGTGTAAGTTTCACCTGCTGTTTCAAATCCGAGCAGCGTTGATGCAGGCTCAGAGGGCGTGTTGCGAGGCGCAACCGCCGAGGCAGTCGCGTTCGCTCTGTTCTTGAGCTCTCGCTTCCATGCCGAGGTTAGGTCGTCAAAGTCGAGGAGGCGATCTGAGGCGGCTAGGTTCAGACCTTCATTCTCAGGAGATACGTTCCACAGATGGACGTAGTGTGGGAAATCTGTCGCAAACAGCATTCCCACTCTAACAGCTTCTGGCGACGCGGACGAATCGATCCTTTTGGACATCTCCATTATCGAGTTTTCGGCACACATCGTGTCGCCGTCCCGTTCATAGATTGCCTTCAGTGATTTCAAAACAAGAGTTGTGCATTGCTCGACCGACTTTCTGGTGTCACTGTCCTCAAGATCCAGGGCCAAAAAGCGCGGGAAATACTTGGGGCCCGTGTACCGCAGATATCCATCGCGATCTGCTTGTTCCAGAAGTTCTCGCTTTTTCCCAAGCTGAGTTTTTGCTATGTGGGCTGGCGTTCCTTCGCGGATAGTGATGTAGCGGTCTGTGATCTGCCGTATCACCGCCGCCAAGTCTCGATCAAGTGCCTTCTGTGACATGGGAATATACTAACCCTCTTGCGCCGGTTCGCAGCCGGGAGCGCCATGCGCGCGGGCGGCGTTTACCCTGCCTGCCCCGGCCCGGTCGGGGACTCGGTCGGGGCAATGCTGTGGCACCCGGGCGAGCTACTTCGCTGGAGGACCTTCATGAGGCGCGTGGCCGACCCTCGATCTGCCCGCAGGGTGCTCCTGGGTGTAAAATGCCACCTGCTTTGGAACTAAGAACGGAAATCCTGGAGGATCCATGGAAAACAGACGCGGGTCGGCGGGCATAGGTTTTTGGGGCTTCGGAAGTATGCTCGCCATAACCATTTCATGGAGCGTCAAGCATTCCATTCTGTGGATGATGCTTCACGGCATTCTTAGCTGGCTCTACGTAATCTTTTACGCGATCAAGAGATAGCGTGATTTTCTTTTCTGTTCGGCGGTGCCACAGGCCGGGTTCCGCATCCCTCGTGATTTCCAAGCGTGCGGTTGTTAGCCTTTCCTACCCCCCAGCCCCCCTCTCTCCCTAATTTCTATTTTCCATTTTCAATGTTCCATTCTCCCGCCCCTAACCCCTGCTCCACCAATCACTTCCATCTTTTCCTTGACAGGGACGGTACTGATATGGTAACATTCTCTTTGAAACTCAGCCACCAGTTTACCCCGAGCTCCGAGGGGTCTCGCCTCGCCCGCCGTGGCGAGCACCCGATGAGGTGTGCGAGTCCCGAGTCCGATCGGGGCGAGCCCACGCATCGCCCTTTAACTACCTCACTTCCTCTAAGTCGTTCCCTTCATTCAACCCCTTTACTTCCAATGGTTTCCGCACTCTTTTCCACAACGGCGCTCTCACAACCCTTTTCTTTTCAATCGCCTGCCCGCCGTGGCGGGCTTCCGCACTCTTTCTATCGCCACGGGGGTGTACCCCCTCTCAAACGGAATACCTTCCACCAACGAGTCTTTCGCAAACTGGAGATTCGACCCAGTTGGGGGTCCTGGTTTTCATTCCTCACGAGTCAACAATCACCAGTCACGAATCACGGGCCCCTATGCGCTCCACTAGCGCAAAAAGAACGCACGAATTGCGCATTTTTTCGCAACAAATCCTTTGCTTGCCACACTTGCGTTTTTCATGGGGGGGAGGGGGGGTCCGCCTCTCTAAAAATGTCCCGCTGCTCAGATCAACTGCCGTCCAACGGAGATTTCGATCCGGTGGGAAGAAACTCTTGCCTTCGCGTTTCCAACTCCCAGGCGTTTACTTCCTACTGCTGGCTCTTTTTCCTCACTGGCTCGAATTCGTCACCGGGCTGCCAGCCGGCAACCTCGGGGAGCGCCGCAGCGCGCTGCCCGAGGGCGAACCCGAATTGCGCCATCTTCGCCAGCCCCGTGAAATCCCATTCGGCATGGTATTCGTCGCTTGGCTGGTGGTAGTGGTGCTCGACATAGTCCTTGGCCTGCGCATCGCCCCAGGCTGCATCATGCCCCTTGAATTTCAATCCTTCGCTGATCGAAAACGAAGGAATTCCCACGCGCGCCAAACTGAAATGGTCCGAGCGATAGTAGTGCCCCGCCTCGGGACGCGAGTCCGGGCGAATCTGCAAACCGAATTCCTTCGCCGTCTGCTGCACTACCAGATAAAAAGTCGTGCGCTCCGCTCCAGTTACTTCCACCTCTTCCGGGTCGGCAATGGGGGCCAGCGCATCGTAATTCAGATCGAGCGAAATTTTCGCGGCCGGCACCGGCGAATGTTTCCCCAGATACTCCGAGCCCAGAAGCCCCTGCTCTTCTCCCGTCACCGCGGCAAACAGAATCGATCGCGCCGGCGACGACGTCCTTTCCGCGGACCAGACGCGCGCCAGCTCCAGCAAGATGCCGCAGCCCGTGGCATTGTCCACGGCGCCGTTGTAGATGTTGTCGCCCTTCATGTTCGGATCGATTCCCAGATGATCGTAGTGCGCCGTGTACAACACCGCTTCACCACTTCTCTTCGGATCCGAACCGGACAGCATCGCCACGACATTCCGCGAAACAAACGGCCGCAACTTGCTGACCACATGCGCCTGCAAATGAACGGGCAGCTCGATCGGCTTGAAATCCCTTGTCTGCGAAAGCTGAAACAGTTTGTCCAGATCCAGCCCGGCCATGCCCACCAGCTTCTTCGCCACGTCAAGCTGGATCCACGAGGCCGCTTGCAGCTTCGGCGTGTTATCCCGCCGCAAATAGGACTTCTCGCCACCCCAGGAATTTCGCACCACTTCCCAGCCATAACTCGCCAGGTCCGTCCGGTGGATGACCAGCGTCGCCACCGCTCCGCGGCGCGCCGTTTCTTCAAACTTGTACGTCCAGCGCCCGTAATACGTCAGGGCTTTCCCTTTGAAAAACTTCGGGTCGTCGGAAATTGGCTCGTTCACAAACAGCAGAGCTACCTTGCCGTGCAGATCCGCGCTCTTGTAATCGTCCCAGTCGTATTCCGGCGCTTTGATTCCGTAGCCCACGAACACGATTGGCGCATCGATATCCGCGGTCTCCGCCTGGCTCTCGTTGTTGGTCACGAAATCATCCAGGTGCTTCAGCGTGATAGCCTCTCCATTTGCCGGCGCCAGTTTGCAGGATGTATCCCCCATCGTCTTCACACCTACCATCGGCACATCCTGAAAATAGGATCCGTTCTCGCCCGCCGGTTTCAATCCGTCCAGCGCAAACTGTGCTGCGATATATTCAGCCGCAATGTCGCCGCCGCGCTGGCCCGTACCGCGGCCTTCCAGCAAATCGCTCGCGAGAAACTTGACATGGGCGCGGATATTTTCCGGATTAATTTCTGGAATCGATACAAACTTGCTGCCCGCGATTCCTTGCGCTGGCGTTCGCACCGCCATGCCGAAAACAACGGCGACAGCCAGCAATGCGAACGCAAAAACCACTCCCGCTTTTTTCATCGAATTACCCCCATCTGAAAAGGAATTATTTTTTCGCGCGATCTTTCAGCAAATTCTTCAGCTCGGACATGAACTCCTGCACGTCCTTAAAATCCATATACACGGACGCAAACCGCACGTACGCCACCTTATCCAGTTTCTTCAGCCGGTGCATGATCATCTCCCCGATTTCCGTGGTGGTCAGTTCGCGCTCCGTGGCTTCGTGCACCACGCCTTCAATCTCCTCCACGATCGCTTCCAGCTTCGGCGTCGCCACGGGGCGCTTCTCGCACGCCTTCAGCAGCCCCTGCAAAATCTTCGGCCGTTCGAAGCGCTCGCGTCTTCCATCCTTCTTGATCACCATGTAGGGAATTTCGTCGATGCGCTCGTAGGTCGTGAACCGCCGGGCGCACTTGAGGCATTCGCGCCGCCGGCGAATGGTATCGCCGGTGCGGCCCTCGCGGGAATCGATCACCTTGTCGTCAACATGCGCACAGAAAGGACACTTCATTCGGCTGGCTCTCCTCGCCGGACAGTAGGATCCACGCCTCCGGCACCTGCCTTATTCACCACTTTTTTTTCCTGCTCGGCCATGCGCCGCAACTCGCCGAGCGACCACCCCTCGCGGATCAGAAGGGGCACGCCTGCCAGGCTGCATGCCGCAAAGGAAACAAACCACAAAACAACTGCGGCTACCGTGGCGGCTTCATTTTCTACTCCAAAGATTGCCGTATATGCAAGGAACGAAGCCACCTGCGCTCCGCCGCCAGCGACGGGCAACTGTACCGAAGATCCCACGAGCGTGAACGCCAGAACCAGCATCACGTCACTGACGCTCAATTCGCCGAGCCTGCCCCCAAAACTTCGCGTCACCAAGACGTAGACTGCCAGCACGAGAAGCCAGTGCGCGGTGGAATAGAGGATTGCCTTCGCCAGCTCGCCCCACGTTCGAATCGTCTGCACCCCGCGCGTAAATCCCAACACGATTCGCGCTACGCTGGCGCGCCATCCGGGCGCCGCAAGCCATCCCTGCAGCTTACGCTCCAGCAGCGCCGTGCCGTGCAGCCGCAAATACACCAGCATTGCAATCGCACCCAACACACCTGCGAACAACAGGGAACCTGTCGTCTTCGCTGCCGTCCCCAGCGCGTTCGCTGTCTGCCCTTCATGTGCGTGCGCGTCAAACAGCAATAAACCGATCGTCGCAATCACCGCCGTGCTCGCGGTATCCATCAAGCGCTCCAGCACGTATATCCCAAAAGTATCCGCTACGGGCAGCTTTCCTTTCCGCGCCAACAGCAAGGGCCGCACCGGCTCTCCCGCGCGCCCCAGCAAGAACATCCCAGCGAATCCCGCCAGTGTCATTTCATAGATGTTCCAGAAATGCGCTTCGCCCACGTGTCTTTGGAACTCTCTCCAACGCAGCGCGCGCAGCGCGTAGCACCCGTAGATAGCCACGATGGAGAGAAGCAGGTAGGATACCCGCGCGTTGCGAACCGCATGAAGCAGCTTCGCCCCGCTGAAGTCCGCGAGATGGACCATTCCGCTCGAGCGGTAAACAACAAAGCCCAGGACCAACAGTCCAAGAAGAATGATTAGGAGCTTACTCGACGACGCGCGCATCAGGTGACGAGCCTACTGGCCCCGAACACCATCGTCAAGTTCGCGGTCAAGGTATTGGCTTATCTGGCCTTGTTTCAGGGTCGGGGTATGGGTAAGATGCCCCCACTACGGTCGCCAGGGAACTTTTCGCTCGCAGTTTTCGTTCCATAGTTGGCAGGCCGAGAGCGTAGCGGGATTCGAGGCTGATGATACGTTGGAGCAGGATGCTCAACTGGTCCAGCAATGCCTGCAGGGCGACGGTTCGGCCTGGGAGGAGCTTGTGCGCCGCCATACGCGCCGCATCTTCAATATTTGCTATAGGTTTACTGGCAATAGCACCGATTCCGAAGACCTCTCGCAAGAAGTCTTCCTGCGGGTGTACCGTACTCTTGGGAGCTATCGCTCGGCACACGGCGGCTTTGCCACTTGGATGACCAGCGTGACGCGCAATCTGTTGATCGACCATTACCGTAGAACGAAGAGGGACCGCATCACCGATTCGCTCGATGATGCCATGCCGGTGGTCGAAAACAAGGAATCCGCGGGCCGGCGTCCCGACGAGCAGGCGCTGCTCGGCGAGCTCGGCGGCCAGGTGCAATCAGCGCTTGCCAAGCTTTCGCCCGACTTGCGCGAAGCGGTGATCTTGCGCGATTTGCAGCAGTTGGCATATGGTGAAATTCAACGAGTTTTGTCGGTGCCCGAAGGAACCGTAAAATCTAGGATCAATCGCGGACGGATCGAACTGGCGCGCATTCTGCAGCAAATGGGAGTGCGCCCATCATGAATCGCTTACAGAACTTCCGTCCCGGCGGAAATGGTTGCACAAGCGCTGAGTTGAGATCCTTCGGCTTCGCAAAAGGCGCGAAGCCTCAGGATGACAAGTCACGAAACGGCGCTCTCTCAACGGGACTTGGGAGTCTTTTATGACCTGGACCTGCGAACAAACCGAGCTGCGGCTAAGCGATTACCTGGACGGCTTGCTCAACGAGGCTGAACAGCACGCTTTCGATACGCACGTCAGCGCCTGCGAGCGCTGCACGCCGCTCGTCTCCAGCGTCTCGCATCTCCTCACCAATCTTCACGGGATGCAAGAACTCGAAACGCCTCCGCGCCTCGTGTACTCCATTCTCGACAAGACCCTCGGTCCGCGCGATTCCGTCACCGGCTGGCGCGCCCTGCTCGGCTGGGTCCGTGCCATCGCGTCTCCGCGCTTTGCCTATGGCGCGGTTTCCGTCGCGGCAACGCTCATGGTTCTCTTGACCGCTTCCGGCTTCTCGTGGCGCAAGCCCAAGATTGCCGATCTGTCGCCCGTCAATGTTTACCGCAACGCCGATCGGCAGGCGCATCTCGTTTACGCGCGCGGTTCCAAGTTTGTCAGCGACCTGCGCGTCGTTTATGAGATTCAGTCGCGCCTGCACCAGGACAACGAAATTCCCACAACACCCGAAGGCACTCTTCCTGAATCCTCTCCGGACAAACAACCCGGACGCACCGATGGCACGCGCCCTGCTTCACCAAGGCAGCAGAACCGCGCCAACGGGATCGGTCATGAAGTGGAACTGCTTGCTGAGGGATTGCCGGCTCTTATTGGCAGGAGAATGCCATGAAGTGCGCGGTTCATCCGGAGGTCGAGGCCACAGGTTATTGCCGCAACTGCGGTAAGGCCCTATGCGCCGTTTGTGCGCGTCCGGTGCGCGATGTTTTCTACTGCGAAGATTGCCTCGCTACCGTCCTCGGTCATCCCGCGCCGGCACCCGCCGCGCCGACAGCCGTCGTTACTTCCGCCTCCACGGCTCCGACACGCGCAGGAAATCCCGGCGCAGCTTTTGTTCTTGGATTTCTCTTTCCCGGGCTCGGCGCGGTGTATAACGGCCAATATAACAAGGCTCTGATTCACATCGTCGTGTTCGCCGCCTTCATACTTGGCCTTTCCAGCGATATGGATGGCGGAATGAAGGCGGTGTTCGGAATTCTGCTGGGTGGATTCATCTTTTACATGGCCTTCGATGCCATGCGCACTGCCCAATCGAACCAGCGGGGCGAAACTCCCGCGGATCCGCTCGAATCGTGGAGCAAGAATCGCCCCGTCGGTCCGATCATCCTGATCGTGCTCGGCGCAATTTTTCTTTTGAACAATTTCGACTGGTTTCCGTTTTATAGGCTGGTACGCTTCTGGCCCCTGATTCTGATCATCGTTGGCGGCCTTATGTTTCGGAACCGCCTCAGCGGCCGTTCGTAGAAGGTACCCGGTTCGGGCGCCTTTGTTGGAGTTTCTGCTGGAGAAGAGATTCGATGAGTGATCGCATTCGTTGTTCTTGCCGCCGCTGCACCATTCGCAGCTTGATGGGCCCTGCCATTATCATCACCATCGGCCTGCTCTTCCTGCTCAGCGAGATGCGCGGAGGCGATTTCGACTTCTCGAATACTTATCCGGTGATCCTCATCGTGATCGGCGCCGTCAGCCTAGCCGCCGCGCTCGCCCCGACGGATGGCCATGCTTCCTCGAGCATCGCTCCTCCGCCTCCGCCCGCTTCCGGGCCCACCTCTCCGCAGGCACCCGCATCGCCCTCTGGAATCATCCCAGGGCCGGGTCGCTGAACACGTATGGCCTACTGTCGCACCCCCCGCAGCTCAATCTTCGGTGGACTCGTGCTGCTCTCCATCGGCACCCTTCTCTTGCTGCACAACTACCGCGGCTTGGAGATTGACAGCGTTCTCTATCATTGGTGGCCGCTGCTTCTGATTTTCTGGGGCGCGATCAAACTTTATGAGCGTACCGCCGGTGCTCGCTCGGGAGATCCCGCCGCGGCACGCATCACCGCCGGCGAAGTCCTTCTCGTTTTGGGCCTGCTCACTTTTGTCGGCTTCGTCGTGGCCATCGATTACGCTAGATCGAAACTCCCTGGCCGGGACATCGGAATCGAATTTAGCGGCGACTCACACGATTTCGATCTCGACGTAGCCCCGAAAACAGTGCCGCCAAATGCTCGCATCAGCATCCGCAACGGGCACGGAGACGTCAGTGTCCGTGCCTCCGATGATCCCGAGATTCATGTCTCCGGAAAAAAGATCGTCAACGCCTGGACGGATAGCGATGCGGGGCGCATCGCGGAGGCGGCAAAAGTGCAAATCGTCCAGAACGGCGACGGCTACGAAATCGTCACGCCGGGCTTTGAGACTGCTTCCTCGCGCGTCGCCGTGGATCTCGACGTCGTAGTCCCGAGGAAAGCCGTTCTCGCCGTCCGCAACGAAAAAGGCGACATCACTATCTCGGATATGTCCACCAGCGTCTCCGTCACCAGCCTGAACGGCGACGTCGAAGTGCGCGACACTTCCAGTGACGTCAACATCGACATGCGCAAGGGGGACGTGAAAATCTCCGACACCAAGGGCGATGTCAAGATTTCCGGCAAGGGCGGCGAAGTCAACGTGGTCAGCGCCGCTGGGGGCTTGACAATCGATGGCGAATTCTACGGACCCGTCCGGGCGGACAAGATCAACAAGGGCGTGCGCTTCATCTCGCAGCGCACCGACCTCACGCTCACACAGCTCTCCGGCCACATGGAAATCGGTTCGGGCAATCTAGAAATAGCGGATGCCCCGGGAAATCTCTCCCTGCGCACCAATTCCTACGATGTCAGCATTGAAAACCCCGGCGGCAGGGTAAAAATCGACGATCGCAATGGAAACGTCACGGTGCGATTCTCTTCCCCGCCGAAGGAAGACATTGACATCACCAATTCCTCCGCCGGGATTGATTTGAGCTTGCCCGGGTCTGCCAGCTTCGAAATTTTGGCTGATAGCCGCTCGGGCGACATCAATTCCGAATTCTCCAATGCCTCTCTGAAGATGACCGGCGCGGACTCCGGCAACACGCATTTGGAAGGAAAGTACGGGAGCGGCCGCGGCCCCAAGATCACTCTCAAGACCAGTTATGGGTCCATCTCCATCCACAAAACCAGCGGCATGGTTCCGCCTCCGGTGCCAAAATCCC
Source organism: Candidatus Acidiferrum sp. (assembly GCA_035544995.1). Classification (GTDB taxonomy): domain Bacteria; phylum Acidobacteriota; class Terriglobia; order Acidiferrales; family UBA7541; genus Acidiferrum. The sequence goes on along the minus strand of DASZZI010000001.1, from coordinate 27,888 downwards.
CGCCGAACATTCCGCCAGCCGAAGAACACTAACGGTACGGAAAGAAACTAGGACTTTTGGATTTTCCCTCCGCGCCTCGTCGGTTTATCTTCTCAGCGCTCAGCCAACCGATTCAACTCCTCAAAAAATGCTGGAAACGACACCGCCGCGCAATCCGCATCGCGAATCACGGTCGCTCCTTCCGCCGCCAATCCCGCCACGGCAAACGCCATAGCAATGCGGTGATCGCCGCGCGGGTCGATCTCCGCTCCGCGCAATCTTCCCGCCTTGCGCCCCTCCACGCGTAGCCCGTCCGGCCGCTCTTCCACCTTCGCGCCCATCCGCCGCAAGTTTTCCGCCAGTGCTGCGATCCGGTCGGTCTCTTTCACGCGCAACTCCGCCGCGTCGCGGATCTCGATCCCCTCTTCCGTGAATGGCCCCAAAGCGGCCAGCATTGGCAACTCGTCGATCACCAGTGGTATTTGCTCCCCTTCGATTACCCCACCTTTCAGCCTTGCGCCCTTCACCGCTAGGTCGCCGACCACTTCCCCATGCGAACTCTTCAGCGAAACCATGCTGATCGATGCGCCCATCCCTGCAAACACATCCAGGATCGCCGTCCGCGTGGGATTCAACCCCACGTTGTGAATCATAATGCTTGACTCCGGCAGCAACGACGCTGCGGCAATAAAAAACACCGCGGAAGACAAATCCCCCGGCACATCCAGCGTCCGCGCCCGCAGCTTCCCGCTGCCATTCGTTCCCGTAAGCCCGTGAACCTGGATCGTGCGGCCATTCTTTTCGATAGCCGCGCCGAATTCCTCCAGCGCCAGTTCGGTGTGATCGCGCGTCCGCGCCGGCTCTGTCACCGAGGTCACACCCTCGGCAAACAAACCCGCCAGCAGCACCGCCGATTTCACCTGCGCGCTCGCCATCGGCATTTTGTAGTCGATCGCCCGCAGCCGCGCCCCGCGTATCTCCAGCGGCGCGAAATTATCGTCCCTCGCACGAATGTCCGCACCCATCTCCCGCAGCGGCCCAACCACGCGCTTCATTGGCCGCTTCTGCAGCGAAGCATCGCCCGTAAGCTTTGACGTAAACTCCTGCCCCGCGAGAATTCCTGCCAGCAGCCTCATCGTCGTTCCGGAATTCCCCGCGTCCAGCGCACGCCGGCTTTCCTTCAAGCCGCGCGGCCCCTTCCCAGTAATCCTCACAATCTCTTTTTCAATTCTTATTTCTGCACCCAGCGCGCTCATGCACCCGAGCGTGCTGTGACAATCCACCGCTGCGGAAAAATGCCGCAGTTCGCTAGTACCCTCGGCCAGCGCCGCCAGCATCGCGTAGCGATGAGAGATGGACTTATCCCCCGGCAGCTCCACGCCGCCTGTCAAGAACTTTGCAGGTTGAATCGTTTGTTTTTTCACGCCACGATTTTAGCACGCCGCTTCGCCGCGACCCTCCCTGGCAAATGGAAAACCCTGTACTTTCGGCCAGTTTTCCGCTGGAACGCGGCAACTCCGTGCCTGAAATCTCCATCCACTCTCTTGCGTATCATTGCGGTAGGAGAATTCGCATGTCCGCTCGCAGCACGCTTCTTCATTTCGCCGCCAAAGCCAGTCTCGTTCTCGCGGCGTTCTTCGTCATGACCGTCCTGCTCGCCGCCATGCCCGGTCACCGCACTGCCGCCGTGCAGAATCCCGCTGCGCAGGAATCTCCCGCTCCGCAACCCCAGGAAATGCCTGGCATGGATATGAGCGACGAAAAGGCCAGCGAAAAAGACGCCGTCCACGATATGACCCCCGGCCATCACGGCAGGCACAATCTCCACATGACCCTGACCGCGATGCGCGCGCAAACGCCCGAAGACATTCAACGCGCCAAGGAAATTGTCGCCGAGCTCCGCGACGGCATCGAAAAGTACAAGGACTATCGCGCTGCCCTGAACGACGGTTACAAGATATTCCTTCCCAATCTTCCGCTGCCCGAATATCACTTCACCAGCTATCGGAACGGTTTCATGGAGGCCTTCACGTTCGATCCCGCGCGGCCGACTTCCCTGCTCTACAAGAAAACGGCCACAGGCTACGAACTGGCCGGCGCGATGTACACCATGCCCAAGCGCGCCACCGAAGCGCAGCTCAACGCGCGCGTGCCGCTCAGCATCGCCATGTGGCATCTCCACACCAACCTCTGCATGCCACCAAAGGATCAGTTCCGCACCGCCGACTGGTCCAAGTTTGGCCTGAGGGGTTCCATCGTCACGAAAGACGCCTGCGACACCGCCGGCGGCCGCTTCCAGCCCTCCATCTTCGGCTGGATGGTCCACGTCTATCCGTACGAGGATTCGCTCGACAAAATCTTCGCCATGCATCACCACATGGATTAACTCACGATTACTGCGACGATTTTCTCTTTGCGGCGGTAGGCGGGGTGCTGCGCCCGCTTCCGTCTGTCCTCCAATTGACAGAGTCAGTCCTAGAACGCCTAGCCCGATCGTCCTAGCTGTGGCTCTTCGCTGGTTCGATTGCTTCCCCGTACCCCGCCGCGTATCATTACCGATTCATGCTTTCGGTCCGGTCTCATCTGTCGGCGCTTTGGGGGCTCGCCAAGGTTCTCACCTTGGGATTGCTCGCGTTTGCCGGTGCGCTCTCCCCAGCGTTTCCCCAAACTGGGCCCGCCGATTCCAGCGAAATCCTCCCCCTTGACCAAGTCCGCCCCGGCATGCAGGGCTACGCCTACACCATTTTTGCTGGCGACCAAGTTGAAAAGTTCGACCTCGAAGTCATCGGCATCATGCCCAATTTCCTTGGGCCGAAGCAGTCCATCATCCTTGTCCAGCTCAAAGGCCCTAAGGTGGAGCACACCGGCGTCGTCGCCGGCATGAGCGGCAGCCCCGTCTACCTCGGAGGAAAACTCGCTGGCGCTCTCTCCCTGAAGCTCGGCGTTTTCACCAAAGAGCCCATCGCCGGCGTAACCCCAATCGAAGACGTCCTCCGTCCTCCTTCCCAAATGGCTCCCGCGCAATCTGCAACAACGCAGCAGCGCGCCATCCCAGTTGACGGCTACGCGATCACCAACAAAAACGAAGCCGCCTCGCGCGCCGGCTTTCCCTCCGGCTCTGCCCTCGAACCGATCGAAACGCCTCTGGTCTTCTCCGGCTTCCAGCCCACGACCCTGCAGCAGTTCGCGCCCCAGATCCAAAACTACGGCTTCGTCGCCGCGCAGGGCGGCACCGCCGCGCCGCGCCCCGAAGACGCGCATCTCTCTCCCGGCGACATGGCGGGCATGGTCCTCGTGCAGGGCGACGCCTCCATCAGCGCCGCCTGCACGGTCACCGCCATCCAGGCCGACCGCGTGTACCTCTGCGGCCATTCCTTTCTGAGCCTCGGTGATGTCCAGCTTCCAATGGCGCGCAGCCGCGTCCTGACGACGCTTTCTTCTGATCTCGCCTCCACCAAAATCGTAAACATCGGCGGCTCCATCGGCACCATCACCAGCGATCACCTCACGGCAGTCACCGGCAAACTCGGCGCACCACCTGCCATGATTCCTCTTGACGTCACACTCGCCGTTGGCGGAGCAGACCCTTCAAAACAAAAGACACTCCACTTCGAACTCGTCAATCACCCAAAGCTTACGCCGCTGCTCGTTGGCCTCACTACGTTTAACGGCCTTACGCAAAACTCGCTGTACGGCGAAGGCAACACGCTTCATCTCTCCGGGCAAATCCGCCTTCAGGGCCACGCCCCGGTTCAAATCGAAAATACCTTCGCACCGGGTGACTCACTGAACCCCGATGGCCTTGCGATTGCGTTCGCCATGCAAAACGTCTTCACCCGTCTCTTCAACAACAACTATGAAGCCGCCGCTGTCGACCGCATCTCCCTCCGCGTGGAAAGCGTACCTGGCCATCAGTCATTCACCATCGAGAGCGCTTGGCTGGAAAAAGGCGAAGCCGCGCCCGGCGAAACTCTCCGGGTTCGCGTCTTGCTCCGTCCTTATCGGGGCGCCGCTCGCGTGGAAGAAACCACCGTACGCGTGCCTGACCAAGTCACTCGCGGCACGACGCTTCGCGTCCTCGTTAGCGACGCCGACTGGCTCAATCGCGCCTCGCGCGGCTTCGCCTTCCCCGGAGCAGGCGGCCCCGGCGGGCCTGCTGGACTCGACCAACTCATCGCGCTCCTCAATCGCGAGCGCCGCAATGACCGCCTCTACGTCGGCCTCTTCGTTCCGTCCCCCACGATGCTCTGGGATGACAAGGAACTCCCCAACGTACCGCTTTCTCAAATCAACATCGTGGACGGCCGCCCCACTCCCGGCAGCGTTCAGGTCTTGCGCGAATCACTTGCCAGCGAAGCCTCCATTGCCCTCGGCGGCCCGGTCACCGGTGTGGTTTCCTTGAATCTGGCGGTACGGTGAAAATCGTGATTCGAATGCGCGCGCGCTCATCGCGACTTATCTGCTCGGGCCTTCTTGTTTTGCTCAGCGGCGCCTGCTCCTTTTCGACCCACGCCGAACATACTCGCCGCTGGCGCCAGTCCACTTACGAAGAATTTCTCAAGGGGACTGCGCACGGCGTCGCCGTCCGCAGCGATGGCCGCCTGGAACTCGCGCCAAAATTCAGTCTTCTTGCGGATGCCGACGCCTCTTATCTTTGGTCACTCCGGCTCGATCCCAAAGGTACCCTCTACGCAGCGGGTGGCTCTCCTGCCAAAGTTGTCCGCTTCGATGCCAGCGGCAAGCCCGCCACGGTCTTTGAGTCAAGCGATCTCTCTGCGCAAGCGATTGCCTTCGACGCCAAGGGAACTCTTTACGTCGGCACCTCTCCCGACGGCAAGGTCTATCGCATCTCTTCTTCCGGTGAAAAATCGGTTTTCTTCGACCCAAAAACAAAATACATCTGGGATCTCGCCTTCGCACCCGACGGCACGCTGTATGTCGCCACGGGTGACAAAGGTCAAGTCTTCGCCGTCGCACCCGACGGCAAGGGCGAACTTTTCTATGCCAGCGACGAAGCTCATATCCGCGTCCTCGCCTTCGACGCCAAAGGCAGCCTCATCGCCGGCACCGAACCCAGCGGCCGCATCCTCCGCGTCTCTCGCTCCGGAGCCAAAACTTCGCGAAGGGACACAAAAGATTCAACCGCGCTCGCCGCCGAAGGCTTCGTGCTCTACGAAACCGCCAAGCGCGAAGTGACCTCGCTTGCTATCGCGCCCGATGGCACCATCTACGTCGCCGCCATTGGCGACAAGCCGCGCGGCACTCCGACACAAGCTCCGACGACTGTTATCACCAACGCGCAAGGCGCGACCACCATCACCGGGGGAGGAACAATCAGCTCCGGCCTGGGACAGCCGCAAATCTCTTTTGTCGCTTTTCCACCGCTACTCTCCAGCAGCATCTATCGCATCTCCGCCGACGGCGCGCCGGAAGAACTGTGGACCTCGCGCGAAGACCTGGTCTACTCGCTGGGTTTTGGCCAGGATGGCCGTCTTCTCGCTGGCACAGGGAATAACGGTTCACTTCTCGCTATCGATGGCCGTGGCGTCTACGCCCAGCTCGCCAAGGCCGGCTCCGCGCAGATCACAGGAATCGCGCGCAACCCAGCGGGCAAAGTTTTTCTCTGCACCGCGAATCCCGGCAAAGTTTTTTCTGTCGGCCCCGAATACGAATCCGAAGGCAGCTACGAATCCCGCTCCTTCGACGCACAGCTCTTCTCGCAGTGGGGCCGCATCGAGTGGTGGGGGCCCCCTGCCGCAGCTTCAACGAAGTCCACTGCTTCTTCTAGCGAGCCGCGCACCGAATTTTTCGTGCGTTCCGGCAACACCGAAGACCCCGGCAAAGAATGGTCCCGCTGGTTTGGCCCGTATTCCAAGACCGGCAGTCCTGCCGAGGCGCCGTCCGCGCGTTTCGCCCAATGGAAGGCCGTCATCCACGATGGCCGCCCCGGCGATGGCATCGACTGGGTCAGCCTCGCCTATCTCCCGCGCAATGTTGCGCCCGTCATCGACGCCATCATCCTGCAGGACCCCGGTGTTCGCGCGCAGAGCATCACCATTATTCCGTCCGGTCAGCAGCAGACCGTCAACTTGAAGATGCCGCCCACGCCCAACACCTCGGGCATCACCATCACGCAGATCAGCTCCCCGGTGAAGTTCGATAATCCGCCGCAAGGATTTGTCCAAAAAGGCTATCAATCTGTTCTCTGGAGCGCACACGACGAAAACGACGACGAGCTACGATATGGCGTCTACTATCGCGGCGAATCGGAACGTGAGTGGAAATTGTTGAAGGACAACCTCGAACAAAAATTCTATTCGTGGGATACGACTACGCTGCCGGATGGCGCGTACTACCTCAGGATAAGGGCAACCGACGCGCCGTCGAATCCACCCGCTGCCGCCCTCGATACTGTACGTGAGAGCGAGCGCTTCGAAGTCGACAACACGCCGCCGATGATCGATCACCTTGAGGCACGGGTGTCTATTGTCGGCGGGAAGGGAGGGCTTATAGCCCTTCAGTCCTCCTTGATCAAGTTTACGGCGAGGGATGCCGCCAGCAGCATCGAGCGCGCTCAGTGCAGCGTCGATGGCGGCGACTGGATTCTCGTTGCACCGGAAGGAGGCATCAGCGATGCCCTCGAAGAGCACTACGAATTCCCTCTTTCCATGGGACTTTCACCCGGCGAGCACACTATCGCGGTGCGCGCGTACGACAAGTTTGAGAATGTTGGGAGTGCCAAGACAACCGTCGCTGTGCCCGCCCCAAAGATGTAAAGCTCGTTGGGCCGAAGCCCAATGCGAAACTTCAGCTCATCCACCGTTCTTAGACTGCGGCAGTCTGAAACTGTTCAATTTCTGCGCCGAAACCAATACGGCCGTCGCCATACGGCTCATTGCGTACGTGCACCACACGCGCCGTGCAGCGCGTCTCTTCCATTTTGCTTCCCGTCACTTCACCGGGCATGCGCAGCGTCGCTTCGATCGAACTGCCCACCTGCAGCGGTGCCGACGTCGCGAAGAAAAAACCACCTCGCGAGATGTTCAGAGCTTCGGTGAAATGCTCGGTTTTGTCCGAAGCCAGACCAACGGCGCGAAAGCGGAGAGGGGTGCGCTGATTGAAGCGAGTCAGTTGTCGTTTATCGGATGCTGCCATGAGGCTAAGTCTCCTCCGCGTGAGGAAGGGCAGTGCGCGGTCTTCTCGACCCTGCGGAAGGGCGCGCAACAAGGATAGCAAACTCACGGGCGGGGTCAAGCACTAAATCACGCAAAAACGCAGTCTTATTGCGCACTTTCCTTCGCCTGAGCTTCGCCCACGAACAAACTTTCGCTATGTCATAATGGACTAGAATTGCTGCAATTGGATGGATGCCATGAGCGCCGCCCCACAAATGGAACCGCCGGCACCCCAGCAACCCGACTGGCGCACCATCACCGAGGCCCACGCGCGTATCGCTCCGCACATTCATCGCACGCCCGTTCTCACCTGCGCGACTCTTGATTCGCTGACCGGCGCGCGGCTTTTCTTCAAGTGCGAAAACCTGCAGAAAACCGGCTCCTTCAAGATTCGAGGCGCGACAAACGCGATCTTCTCGCTCAGCGACGAAGAAGCGGGGCGCGGCATCGTCACTCACTCCAGCGGCAACCACGCCGCCGCAGTGGCTTGCGCCGCCGCATGGCGTGGCGTTCCCGCGTGGATCGTCATGCCGCAAAACGCTCCCGCGGCAAAATGCCGCGCCGTTGACGGCTACGGCGGGCGTATCACTTTCTGCGAACCGAAAGTCTCCGTACGCGCCGAAACTGCCTCGCGCATTCAGAAAGAAACCGGCGCTGTGATGATTCATCCCTACGACGATGACCGCATCATCGCCGGCCAAGCAACTGCCGCGAAGGAATTCCTCGAACAAGTCCCCGACCTCGACGCCGTCTTTGCTCCCGTCAGCGGCGGCGGGCTGCTGAGCGGCACGTGCCTCGGCGCAAAAGGCATCCGCGCCGCCGTGCGCGTGTTCGGCTGTGAGCCCGAGCGCGCGGACGACGCCGCCCGTTCGCTCGCAACCGGCACCCTGCAATCGCTGGAGACCGCCGACACGATCGCCGACGGACTTCGCTCATCGCTCGCTCCACGGACGTTTGCGATCCTCCGGCGCCACGTCGACCGCATTCTCCTCGTCAGCGAGGAAGAAATCATTGCCACTACGCGCCTTGTTTGGGAGCGCATGAAAATCATTATCGAGCCTTCTTCCGCAGTCGCTCTCGCACCTCTCCTGCGCTTGGACGCAGTCGCCAGCCTTGCTCTTCCCAAACGAACCGAGGGTGATGCTCCCAAGCTGGGCGTCATCTTTTCCGGCGGCAACGTCGATCTTTCTGCTTTGCCATTTTGAGAGGGCACTTATTTTGCCCTCTCGGCAGGCAGGGGGCTGCCGTTGACTTCGCCTGAAGAGCGGCTAGAATCGTGTCCACGCCAAAGCTCTTTCCCAGGCCCTGGATCGGCTCCGTTCTTAGGCCTCGGGAGGATCAACATGATCGATGACCTATATGAATTGATCGGGGGAAACCGCACGGTCTGGGCTGCGACCGAGGCTTTCTATCGAAGAGTTCTGGAAGATGAGAGCGTCCGGCACTTTTTTGACTCTGCTGATATGGCGCACCTGCGCGCACGGCAGAGTATGTTCATTTCCATGCTTCTAGGAGGCCAAGTCGTCTATACAGGCAAAGAGATCGGCGCCGCTCATGCGCGTGCGCGAGAGCAGGGACTGACCGACAAACACTTCGATGCGTTTCTCAAGCACTTTCGCGCAGCGTTGGATGAAGTGGGGGTCAAGTCTGACAAGGCGGAGAAAGTGATGAAACTCCTGGAAGCCAAACGAGGGGCCGTCCTGCATCGCTGAGAGTGTTTCCAGAAAACTTTGCTCATCCGTCCGGGGGCTCGAAAATCCGATGCATAAGAAACCATCCTAAACAGAGTTTAAGCTGGAGCATCCGGCAATTCAAAAGAACTCAGATGTCCCATGACTCGGCATACCGTTCGACACGCGGCTTCAGGATACATAGTTATCTCCGGGAAGGCGCAACCGTGGTGGAGTGCCACGGAAAATTAACGGCGGAGAATGCCCCGCTCCTGAAAAGCGAAGTGAGGAACATGATTCCGAATCAGAAGCGGATCATCCTGGACCTGAAGGAGGTCCCGCTGATGGACAGTTCGGGACTTGGAACCATCGTGGGTCTGTACGTTTCGGCAAGAACGCGCCGCTGTGCATTCGAGCTGATGAACGCGAATCAGCAGATCCAAGAGCTATTCGGAATTTCCAACCTGCTGTCACTCTTTGAAGCTGCGGGTCGCCATGGCGGCAAGATGCTGTGATGAAATATGCCGATCAAGCGGGAATGTTCATGTAAACGGCGGGTGGTTTTCTGCATCAAAGGGAGCGCTGAAGTAAGCAAGAGGCCAATCACGGAGTGCACAGAGGAGGAAAAAGAGATGCAGGAGATGACGGCGGAGCAAGCGGTGTTTTTGCTGCAGAACATTTATCTGGGTACAGTGAAAATCGAGAGCCGGCTCACGAAGAAAATAATCGAAGCGGTGCCAGCGGACAAGTGCGAGTACCGGCCAGATCCAGTGTCGAAGAGCGCGATCGAGCTGGTGAGGCACATTGCGGCGGCAGACAACCGCTTTATCGAAACGGTCATCAACGGCGTGTTCGACACGAGCGCGGCGGCGATTCCGGAAAGCGTGAAAACCCCTAGGGAGATCGCGACGTGGTATGAGGAGAGATTCGCGAGGAATTTTGAGGCGCTGACAAAGTTGACCGGAGAGCAGTTGGTGAAAATAGTGGATTTTCGCGGGATGTTCCAGCGGCCTGCGGTGACGTTCGTGACCCTGGGGATGCACCACACGATTCATCACCGGGGACAGCTTTCGTCCTACTTGCGGTCGATGGGGGCGAAAGTACCGTCGATTTATGGCGAGAGCTACGACGACGCGCAAGCACGGAAGGCAGCGCAAGCGTGATGGAAGTCATCAGTCGAAAGTGATCAGCGGACTATGCCTGAGAGGGGCGAGGAGGCCGTCGCGTAGAGGCGCTTGGGCATGCGGCCAGCCAGCCAGGCTTTGCGGCCGGCGCTGACGGCTTCGCGCATGGCTTCGGCCATGAGGACCGCGTCCGCGGCTTCGGCGATGGCAGTGTTCATCAGTATGCCATCCGCGCCAAGCTCCATGGCCACGGCGGCATCGGAGGCGGTGCCCACACCCGCGTCAACGATCATGGGTACTTCCGTGATGCGTTCCCGGAGGATGCGCAGGTTGGCGGGATTTTGGATGCCGAGGCCGGAGCCGATGGGCGCGGCGAGGGGCATGACCGCAGCGGCGCCGGCGTCGATCAACTTGCGCGCGGCGATGAGGTCATCGTTCGTGTAAGGGAGGACGACGAAGCCTTCTTTAACGAGGACGCGCGTGGCCTCGATTAGCTCCGCAGTGTCGGGGAACAAAGTTTGCTGGTCGCCGATGACTTCGAGCTTGATCCAGTTCGAAAGGCCGACTTCGCGGGCGAGCCGTGCGGTGCGGATGGCTTCGTCGGCGTTGTAGCAACCGGCGGTGTTCGGGAGGATGAAGAATTTATCGCGGTCGATGTAGTCGAGGAGCGATTCTTTGGTCCGGTCGGTGAGGTTCACGCGGCGGACGGCCACGGTAATCATGCCCGCACCGGAAGCGGCGTGAGCGCGAGCCATCTCCTGAAAACTGCGGTATTTGCCGGTGCCGACGATTAAGCGGGATTTGAACGCGCGGCCTGCGATGACCAGTTCATCTGCCATGGAAGTGCTCCTATAAGATTGTAGACCGGAGAGACGCGGGCGCCAAATGGCACAACAGCACACCAGCAGGAACATTCGGCCGCAGAATTAACAGCGGGCCGCCCCGAACTGTGGTATAGTGTTTTTGCGCTTGATAGCTCGGTAGTGTTGTGCGGTCCTTCTGGTTTCGCAGTTGATCTGAAAGTACCCGCCTTCAGTTTCCTCCGTTCGTTTTCAGCGTAATCTAAAACAAGGCTGGCAATGCAAGTTGCCGCGCCCGCCCGGAAACTCGTGTGCGCGCCGCGGCAGCTTCAGCCAGCAAGAAAGAAATTAAGGCTAATGCAGAATTTTTCAGAAACTATCGCAGACCGTCCCTCGGAACCCATTTCCGAACGTTCTAGCGACCGATTTTCAGAACTACCCATTTCGGATTACACGAAGGAGCGGCTGTCATCAGCACGTTTTACGACACCGACTCCCGTGCAGGCCGCGGCGATCCCGCGAGCGTTGGAAGGCAAAGATGTGCTCGCGACCGCGCAGACGGGAACCGGCAAGACGCTGGCGTTCCTGATTCCAATCATCGAGCATCTCCTCAAGCAAAACACGCCGGGAATCGCAGCGCTGGTGCTTGTTCCCACGCGCGAACTGGCCATGCAGGTTGTGGAGCAATTCAACGCGTTGCGCGGCAGGCAACTGTCACCAGCGGCGCTGGTGGTCGGCGGATTGTCCGAAGGGGCGCAACTTAGCGCATTGCGTAAAGGCGCTCGCCTGGTGGTCGCGACGCCAGGGCGGTTGGAAGATTTCCTGGATCGCAAACTCATGAATTTCCGTGCGCTTCGGATGCTCGTTCTCGATGAGGCGGACCGCATGCTGGACATGGGATTTCTTCCCGCGATTCGCAGGATTGAGGCGGTGCTGCCCAAAGAGCGCCAAACGATGTGCTTTTCCGCGACGATGGAAGCCTCGGTTGCACACCTGGTGAAGGACTACCTGAAAAACCCTGTGCGGCTGGCGTTTGGGTCCACGCTGAAGCCTTCGGAGAATGTGCGGGTGCAGGCAATGGAGGTTTCGTTAGATCGCAAACAGGAAGTGCTGCACCGTTTGCTCGCCAAGGAAACGGGCCGGTGCCTCGTCTTTGCACGTACTAAGCGCGGCGCAGAGCGGCTGGCCCAGAACCTGAGCCGCAAAGGATTCACGGCGGCCATGCTCCACGGTGGCCGCTCGCAGTCGCAGCGAACTGCGGCTTTGGCCGGATTTCAGCAGGGGCGTTACCGCGTGCTCGTCGCGACTGACCTGGCTTCTCGCGGCATTCACGTTCAGGACATCGCCCACGTCATCAACTACGATCTGCCCGAGGTAGCGGAGAACTTCATCCACCGGGTTGGCCGGACGGGGCGCGCTGGCGGACACGGCGTTGCATCTACATTGTTCGTGAAAGAGCAGCGATCGGAGTTGTTCCAGTTGGAGCGCACGCTCGGAATTCGCATGGAGAGAATGAGGGCCGAGGACAGCCCTGCCGAAACGCAGATTCGGAAACAAGACAACATCGACCGCACCGAGTCTTCACGCAAGTTCACAATGATTCGCTTACCAGGAGAGGTCTTGCAAGCACAGATGGACAACTAGCTTCGCTTTCGAACTCGATCGCTAATCCTGAAAGATGGGACGAGGCTCGGCGAATTCGGAGTAGAGCTGCTCGATGACTTCGCGATACTGCTGCTCGACGACGCGGCGCTTGAGTTTGAGCGTGTAAGTGAGAGCGCCATTGTCGAAGGTGAAATCTTCGGGGAGCAGCGCGAAGCGCTTGATCGTTTCGTACTGCGCGAGGTTGGCGGTGAGGCGCTTCACCTCGCTGTCGATGAGCGAGCGAACCCAAGGATGCACGACTATCTCGGCCTTCGAAGCGAACTTAATTCCCTGCTCCGCAGCCTTGGCCGAAACGGTGGCGGGGTTGGGAACGAGCAGCGCGACGATAAATTTGCGGCGATCTCCGATCACCGCAGCGTTCAAGATGAACGGGCTGGTCTTGAGAGCGTTCTCAATCGGCTGAGGGGCGACGAATTTCCCGGCGGCGGTCTTGATTAAATCCTTCTTGCGGTCGGTGATGAAAAGATAGTTGTCCTTGTCGAGATAGCCGATGTCGCCGGTGCGGAACCAGCCGTCTTCGGTCAGGACTTCGCGGGTGGCCTCCGGACTCTTGTAATAGCCCTGCATGACGCAGGGACCTTTGGCGAGAATTTCACCGTCCTCGGCAATGCGAAGCTCCACATTGCGGATCGGGCGCCCCGCGCTTCCGGTGCGGTTGGCGGGATAATTCGTGGTCAAGACAGGGGAAGTTTCCGTCAATCCATAGCCCTGGTAAATGGGAATGCCGACGGCCCAGAAAAATTCGGCGAGCTCTTTCGAAAGCGGCGCGCCGCCGGAAAAGACAATGCGCAACTTCCCGCCGGTCCCTGCGCGGATTTTCGAATAAACTAGCCTGTCGGCAATCATCCATTGCAGCTTGACGCCAAGGCCTGCATCGCTTTCCCCCGAGCGCCAAGCCCAAGAGCGCATGGCCACTTTCATCGCCCAGTCAAAAATCTTTCGCTTGATTCCGGTGTTCTGGCTGCCCTGCTCCATGATGCGCGCATAAATCTTCTCGAAAACTCGCGGCACAGCACCGAGGATGCTGGGACGCAGTTCGAGGAGCGCTTGCGCCACCAGGTCCACGGCTTCGACGTAGGCAATGGTGACCCCTTGAAAGAGGTAGACGTAATCAAGCGTGCGGCCGTAGACATGCGCGAGCGGCAGGAAGGAAAGAGCGATGTCCACGCCTGCTCTAAACTCGAAGGCCGAGTGAGAGTCGGTCACATTGGAGCAGAAGTTTGCGTGCGTGAGCATCACTCCCTTGGGTTCGCCGGTGGTGCCGGAGGTGTAGATGATCGAGGCAAGCTGACCCGGCAAAACCTGCGACGCTCGCATGCGATACGAAGCCAGTTCGGAGCCGCCCGCGGAAGCGATGAGCGTATCGAAACGTAGACATTCGGGAGGGAGCTCGGCGCCTCCGTCGGCGACGATGATCTGTTCGAGTGCGGTGACGAGCGGCCGGATCGCGCGGAGCTTCTGCAATTGCGCGGCACCCGCGACGAATATGACTTTGGCGCCGCAATGATTCAGGATGTAGCTCATGCGGTCGGGGGATTCGTTGAAATAGATCGGGACGGTGACGCCGCCCGCGCCGGTAATGGCGAAGTCCGCGGTGTGCCATTCGGGACGATTGGCGGCGAAGAGACAGACGCGGTCCCCAGGCTTGACGCCGAGCTCGACGAGAGCGGTGGAAAGGCCCGCGACACGGCGGAGGAACTCTTCGGAGGAGATGGAAGTCCATCGGTCGGCTCCTCGCGACATCTGTGCGCGGGGATTCGGCAGCGAATCGACCGCGTTGAGAAATCTCGAAGGAAGCGTGCCGTAGTTCATGGAGGTTTCTGACTTTACCCTAGCCTCCTGCGTGGCGCAATCCATCCTGAAGAGGCTGGTTGCGGCAGCGTCGTGCAAATCGCCGGGCCCTGCGCTAAGATGAGCCACGGAGCTATTCGCATGAGCGCCATCACTTCTGAAACCCTCCGTGAGGCGAGTTTGTCCAAAGGGCCCTTTCGCGCGCCGCGCGGCACGCAGATTTCCTGCAAAGGCTGGCAGCAGGAAGCGGCGCTGCGCATGCTGATGAACAATCTCGACCCGGAGGTTGCCGAAAAGCCCGAGGATTTGGTGGTTTACGGAGGAACGGGGAAAGCGGCGCGAAACTGGGAGTGTTTTCACGCCATCGTGAAGTCGCTGCGGGCCCTCGAAGCCGACGAAACCCTGCTGGTGCAATCGGGCAAGCCGGTGGCGGTTTTCCGTACGCATGAATACGCGCCGCGGGTGTTGCTGTGCAATTCTAATCTCGTGGGCGTGTGGAACAACTGGGACCGCTTTCACGAATTGGACCGCGCGGGCCTGATGATGTACGGGCAGATGACCGCGGGAAGCTGGATCTACATCGGCACTCAGGGGATTCTACAGGGTACTTACGAAACGTTCGCGGCCGCAGCGAAGAAACATTTTGGCGGCAACTTGGCCGGAAAACTTGTGGCCACTGGCGGAATGGGCGGGATGGGCGGCGCGCAGCCGCTGGCCGCGACCATGAATGGCGCGGCGTTTCTGGGAATCGATGTGGATCCAGAGCGCATCAAGCGGCGCGTGAAGGCCGGTTATTGCGACGTGATGGTGACTTCGCTGGATGAGGCGCTGCGGATTTTGAAGAATGCGGTGCGCAAGGGCGAGGCGACCTCGGTCGGTCTGGTAGGCAATTGCGCGGACGTGATTCCGGAATTGGCGCGGCGCGGCGTGGTGCCGGATTTGCTGACGGATCAAACGAGCGCGCACGATCCCATTGGCGGCTACGTGCCGAATGGGATGACGCTGGAAGCGGCGCTGGAGCTCAGGAAGAAAAATTCCGAGGAATACAAGAAGCATTCGCTGGCGGCCATGGCGCAGCACGTCCAGGGAATGCTGGATTTGCAGAAGCTGGGCGCGGTGACATTCGATTATGGAAATAACATTCGAACGTTTGCGTTCGAACAGGGTGTGAAGAATGCCTACGATTTTCCCGGGTTTGTGCCCGCCTATATCCGTCCGCTTTTCTGCGAAGGGAAAGGACCGTTTCGTTGGGCCGCGCTCTCCGGGGAAGCATCGGACATTGTGCGGACGGATCAACTGGTGCTGGAGATGTTCCCGCAGGATGAGCACCTCGCTCGATGGATCAAACTGGCGCAGAAGCGTGTGAAGTTTCAGGGGCTGCCTTCGCGGATTTGCTGGCTCGGTTATGGTGAGCGGGACAAGTTTGGGTTGGCACTGAACAATTTAGTCGCACGCGGAGAGCTCAAGGCGCCCATAGTGATCGGCCGTGATCATTTGGATTGCGGCTCCGTCGCGTCTCCATTTCGCGAGACGGAATCGATGCTGGACGGATCGGATGCGATTGCCGATTGGCCTCTGCTGAATGCGCTGGTGAACACCGCCAGCGGCGCGTCGTGGGTCTCGATTCACAATGGCGGCGGCGTGGGGATTGGGTATTCGCAGCACGCCGGTCAGGTGACGGTTGCGGACGGAACGAAGGAGATGGCCGTTCGCATCGAGCGCGTCTTGACGAACGATCCTGGCATGGGCGTCGTTCGCCATGTGGACGCGGGCTATCCCGAGGCGATTGCGTTCGCGAAAAAGACCGGCGTGAAAGTGCCGATGCTATGACTGACCAACTGCCCGGCAGATCCTCTTGGTTGCGGTGGCAGCCAATTCGGTTCAGTCCGTGGCTAATTCTGTATGTAATCGCAACTGGCCTTCCGCCGTTGCTGTTTCCTGTCTTTCTCGAATGGCAGCGCCACGGTGGAGCGTTTTGGCGCGCTTACGAAACTTTGGGACAACGTATAACAACCCAACCGCCCTCCGTTTTCATCATTCTCTACTCTTTGATTGCAACAGGGTTTTTAGTGTGGTTAACCTATTTTTCGCGAAGCGCGCGCGTGAAAGATCATGATCGGTTCGCCGTTTCACTAATGCTTTGCGGCGCGTCCGTCGGCTGGGCTGTGATGATTATTCGTTCTCTCGCAAAGTTGTAGCTGCTGTATCTTTTCCCCGCGGCAGGTGGGCAGGGCCGTAAAATCCCCCAGCTACGCCAACGAGAAGCTGTGCCTGTGCTAGTTGCGCCCTTTTCGGCATAATGAGGTGGCCTTGGCGGATTCCCTTCTCATCACCGGTGCATCGCAACTATTGACCTTGCGCGGGCGCGGTCCGCGGCGGGGCGATTTCCTTTCAAAACTCGGCATCATCAAAGATGGGGCGCTGTTGGTGCGCGACGGCGCGATCGCGGCTGTGGGCACACGCGCGCAGGTGGAGGCACTTCCCGAGGCGCGCGACGCACAAAAACTGGACCTGGGCGGCCGCGTGGCTCTGCCCGGCTTCGTGGATTCGCATACGCATCTGGTTCATGCCGCGAGCCGCGCGGAAGAGTACGAGCTGAAAATCGCCGGCGCATCGTATGAAGAGATCGCGCGCAAAGGCGGCGGAATCCTGAATTCGGTGAAGAAATTGCGCGCCGCTACCTCGGAAGCACTGAAGCAGCGAGCGCACGATACTTTGAAGCAATTCGCAGCGTACGGCACAACCACCATCGAGGCGAAAAGCGGGTATGGGCTGGATGTTGCGAGCGAGCTGAAGATTCTTGGCCTGCATCGAGAGTTGAGCAGGGAGCAGCCACTGGAGATCGTCTCCACCTTTCTGGGTGCGCATTTCGTGCCCTCCGAGTATCGCGGCAAAGCCCGCGGCGCGGAGAAGTACATTTCACTTTTGCTCGAAAAATTGATTCCCGAAGTCGCGAGAGAAAAGCTCGCAGAATTTTGTGATGTGTTCTGCGAGCGCGGTGCGTTCACGCGGGAGCAATCAAAGCGCATTCTTGAGCAAGGCAAGCGGTACGGACTGTCGCCACGGCTGCACGCCGAACAGCTCACGCGGACGGGCGCAACGCAACTCGCGGTGCAACTCGGCGCGGCAAGTTGCGATCATCTGGAGCAAGTGAATCGCGCCGACATTCTCGCGCTGGCGAAATCGAAGACGGTTGCGACGCTGCTGCCGGGGTGCGATTTCCATCTGGGGTTGAAACAATACGCGCCTGCGCGAGAGTTGATCGAAGCGGGGGCGATCGTCGCGCTGGCGACGGACTACAATCCGGGCACGAGCCCCACTCTGAGCATGCCGATGATTCTGTCGCTGGCGTGCTCCCAGCTTCGCATGACGCCAGGGGAAGCCATAGCGGCGGCGACGATCAATGCCGCGTACGCTCTACGGCGCGAGAAGCGAATCGGGTCGCTCCAAGTTGGCAAGCAGGCAGACGTGGCGGTCTTCGAGGTGGCCGACTACCGCGAAATTCCCTACTACTTCGGCGTGAACACCTGCTGGAAAACGCTTAAGAGAGGCGAAGTCATCCACACATCGCAAGTGGCGTGAGAGTGTTGCTCGGTCTTCTGTAGAGGAAGCGCTGCGCTTCGAACACTCTGTGGCTGTCGATCTTGCAAGCATTGGCTGCCGGCAATGAAATCACCTATGATTGAGAGTCGCTATTGGGAGCTGCAGATTCAATGAAACGACTGATTGAGTGCGTGCCGAATTTTTCCGAAGGGCGTGACTCAGCGAAGGTGGACGCGCTGGTCGCAACGATGAGCGGCGTGCCCGGAGTGTACGTGCTCGACCGCGAGATGGACGCCGACCACAACCGTTGTGTCATCACGCTGGCGGGCGAACCGGATGCCGTGGCGGAGGCGGCGATCCTCGGCGCGGGCAAAGCGATGGAACTCATCAACATGACCAAGCACACGGGGGCGCATCCGCGTGTCGGCGCGACGGACGTGGTGCCTTTTATTCCGATCGAGGGCGTGACGATCGAAGATTGTGTCGCGCTGGCGCGGCGCGTGGGTAATGAACTCTGGAAGCGCTACCGCATTCCAGTGTTTTTCTACGAAGCGGCGGCGACTCGTCCCGATCGCGTGAATCTGGAGAATATACGCCGTGGGCAGTTTGAGGGACTACGCGATGAGATGAAGCACAACCACGACCGTCAACCGGACGTCGGCGAGCCGAAGCTGCATCCCACGGCGGGCGTGACGGTGGTAGGGGCGCGGAAATTTCTCATCGCGTACAACGTCAACCTCAATACTTCCGATATTTCGATCGCCAACAAGATCGCTAAAGCGATCCGGTTTTCGTCCGGCGGACTGCGATACGTGAAGTCCATGGGCGTGGAACTGAAGTCCAGGAATCTTGCTCAGGTTTCCATCAATCTCACCGACTTCGAGCAGACGCCCATGCATCGCGTGTACGAGATGGTGAAACGCGAAGCCGAGCGCTACGGCGTGATGCCGGTGGGCAGCGAAATCGTCGGGTTGGTGCCGAAGAAGGCGATCGAGATGGCGGCGGACTTTTTTCTTCAACTGGAAAATTTTTCGCCGGCGCAGGTGTTCGAAAATAAGTTGGAAGCTGCGTTGAGCGGGGCGCCCCTCGAAGCCGCCGGAAAAGGCGGGAAGCTGGCGCGAATCGCGCGGCCGTTCCTGGACGCGGTGGCGGCGCCGGCGGCAACGCCGGGAGGCGGCAGTGTTTCCGCGTTCGCGGGCGCGCTGGCAGCGTCTCTGGGCCAGATGGTCGCTGGACTTTCGCGCAAGAAAAAATCGCAGGCCGCGCACGTTGAAAAGCTTTCGGAAGCGCTCGATGGACTCCGTCGAACCGCGGATGACCTGGCGGAGGCGATCGACCGCGATGCAGTGTCGTACGATGCGGTGATGGCGGCGTGCAGGCTGGCTCAGGGCGACGCCCAGGAAACGCGGCAGCGCGAAGAAGCAATCCAGAAAGCCACGCGCGGTGCAGCGGAAGTGCCGCTCGAAGTGGCGGAGCGGACAGTTGCACTTTTCGAACGCCTCGGACAACTGGAGACTATCGCCGCCGCATCCATGCGCTCAGACTTACAAGTAGCGCGGCTGATGGCCGCGGCCGGAGCGAAAGGCGCCCTGGCGAATGTCGAGATTAATCTCGACGGCATTACAGATAAAGCTTTTGTGCGGGCGATGCGCCAAAAGATTGAGGCGTTGCGCGGGCGGCTGGATGGTGCGGCTCGCGCCAGCACGGCACAAAATTAGAATCTTCCCTGGCGAACTGAAGGAGTTTTCCATGAGACTGACTACGACAATCACGAGACTCGCCGCCGCAGGAGTATTGCTCACACTGCTGCTAGCAATGCCGCGCCCTGCGCGCGCTGGCCGCCTTGGCGCGGACATGATCGCGCTATTCCCAAAAGACATCGGTGAATTCGCGTATGCCGACCTGAAGAAAGCGCGCACGCTGAAGTGGTTCCCGCAATTGCAGGAACAGCTGCTGCCCGATCGCTTCCGGCAGTTCGAAAAGTTTCTCGCATCCGCGGGAATCGATCCGAATACCCAGGTGGAAGAGGTGGCTTGGGGACTGCTTCCCGAAGGTGTAACCGCCAAGACCGAAGGCACGGGGTCCACTGCCGTACCAACCGGCGAGCAGATCGCGGGTATCGCGCTAGGCAATTACAATCCCGGCTCGACAGAAGCTTATTTCAAGCGGCAGAAGCTGCCGACGTTCAAGTCGCGCGGCTACACATTGTATGCGTTTGGTACGGGAAGCGGACCTAACGATCTCTTTTTCTTTTTCCTGGATTCCAGCACCGCGGCGTTTGGGCACCGCGCGCTGCTCGAAAAAATGATCGAGGTGCGCTTCGGCGGCGAAGAAGGCCTGCTCCGTAACGACAGGATTTATCCTTTGATCAACGAAGTGAATGGCTCTGGCGTGGTGTGGGCCGTGCTGAATCCTGCGTACACGCGGCTGGCGATGCAGCAGCTAGCTCCGGAAGTCGAGCAATTTCCGGAAGCCGCCAAGATCGTGAGGCGCATGGAGAATCTGCTCATCACGGTGGACACAAGCGGGAGCGTCGACGGGAAATTCCAAGCCATATGTGGCTCAACGGAGGACGCCAACATACTGTCACAGCTCCTCCAGGCGGGATTACTCTACAAGAGGTATCAGGCCAGCCAGGATAATCCGGACCTGGCGCAGCTTCTCGATCGGGCACAGATAGCGCCGGCGGGTGACCGCGCGGTGCTTCGGATGTCGTTGAGCGATGAGCAAATGACATCGCTGATCAAGCGAAATACGTTTGCGCTTAAGCTGTAGCGTGTGGCATTGCCGCGCTAACCGGCGGGGGCGGGCGAGTGGAGAAATTTTGTGAGGCGTGTGATCGCGCAACCGCCGTGCGTTTCAAACTGAACGCGATCCACGCCGTCGAGGGCGCGCGTACCGCCTGAATTGTCCCCCAACTGAGCCGCGAATCCCACAACCGCGTCGAGACCCATGGCTGCTGAACTTTCTCCCTCGTGCGCCAGCGCCACTTCAATCCGGTCGGCGAAACGAGTGAGTGTCACCTCAAGATGCGGGTGAGCCGTCTCTAAGTGCCGGAACTCTTCGCGACAAGCCGCCACGATGGCAGATTGCAGTTGTGAGAGAGATGCATCCTCGAGTCCAGCGGTGTCGCCAAGGCAGCGCGCTGCGGCCCCGGCCGCCGCGGCGAGGCGCGGGTCGGCATCCATCTTCAGTTGAATGCGTTTTGCGTCAGTGGCCACGGCTGTCCGCGAGGGCGACATCGCACGCTTCCCGGCAATCGGGACAATAGTACAGGCCATCCACGCAGAGCTTTATGGCGTGCTGCCCCTTACAAATCGTGCAGTATTTTTCGCACGTGCAATAGGTTTCCACTTTTTCGCACATGACACAGACAACTGGGCCTTGCATGGCAGCCTCCTTAAAAACTCTACCTGACTATTGGATGAAGCAGCAAGGCAGACGTGCGCAGCAATTGCGATTCCTTCACCCACGTGGCGCGATGTCACCCGAAGTGTGACGAGAGCCCGCGCCTGGGCTTCTTTGACGCATGTTAGGGCGCATGGTAGTATCGGTTTCTGCTTGAGCATGTGGAATGGAATCCGTCACTTCTCCCGTCATCACCGAGCTTCGTAGAACGCCGCTGAACGCGTTGCACCGCCGTTTAGGCGCAAAGATGGTCAATTTCGGCGGCTGGGACATGCCCGTCGAATATCCGTCGAGTGGCGGACTAATCGCGGAACACAAAGCGGTTCGAAACAGCGTTGGCGTTTTTGACGTGAGCCACATGGGCGACATTCGCATCCGGGCGGGGCACAAACCGGGCGGGGCGCTCGCAGCCGTGCAACATCTCGGCATGAACGACGCTTCCCTGCTGGCGATTGGACAGGCGCATTATTCGGCGATGCTTTATCCTGAGGGCACGTTTGTGGACGATGTCATTGTGCATCGGCTCGGCGAAGAGGATTACTTGCTGGTGATTAACGCGGGGACACGGGAAAAAGACATCCGTTGGGTGCGCGAGAACACGGAGAATTTCGACTGCGTGGTCGAAGACCTGAGCGACGCGTACACACAGTTGGCGATTCAGGGGCCGCGCGCGATGGATGTGGCGCAAAAGCTTACGGATGCGAATCTGAGAGCGGTCAAGAACTATTGGTTCACGCATGGTGCGGTTTGCGGCCTGAAAAATATTTTAGTCGCCCGAACGGGATACACCGGCGAAGACGGGTTCGAAATCTATGTGCCGAGCGACCGCGTGACGAGCGAAGAGGTGTGGACGAAGGTGATGGAGGCTGGGCGCGAGTTTGCTATCGTTCCGTGCGGGCTGGGCGCGCGGAACACACTGCGTCTGGAAGCGAAGATGGCGCTCTACGGTCACGAAATCAGCGACAAGATCAACGTCTGGGAAGCTGGTCTGGGCCGTTACTGCAAAATGGAAAAAGGCGATTTTATCGGCCGGACAGCTCTGGAGCGCGCCAAGGCTGCGGGATTGACGCGCACACTGGCGGGACTCGAGATGATCGACCGGGGAATTGCACGCGACGATTATCGCGTTTATAGCGAAGCAGGCGAAGCCGTGGGCGTGGTTACGAGCGGCTCGCCCTCGCCAACTCTTGGCAAGAACATTGCTCTGGCCTACGCGCCACCGGCGTTGGCGGCTGTGGGCACAACGTTGTACGTTGAGATTCGGACGCAGAAGTGCCGAGCGCAGGTGGTCCCGACTCCGTTCTATAAGCGGCCGAAAAATGCCGCCGAACCACAAACGGCGAAGACGGTCTGACGCGAATCGAAAAGGGGTGGTCTGATGGCGTATCCGAAAGAGTATCGCTACACCAAAGAGCACGAATGGATCGATCTGAAGGGCGGCGTCGCCACGGTCGGGATCACGGATTACGCGCAGCATGAATTAGGCGACGTGGTTTTCGTCGAACTGCCCAAAGTTGGCTACAAAACCACCGCGGGCAAATCGTTCGGTACGGTGGAATCGGTGAAGGCCGTCAGCGAAATTTATTCTCCGGCAGCCGGCGAGGTGATAGAAGCGAATACCGCGCTGCAGAACACTCCCGAAAAGATCAACACCGATCCGCACGGCGCAGCCTGGTTGATCAAGATTCGGATTGCAAATCCCGCAGAAATCACCGGACTGATGGACGCAGCGGCGTACGAGGCGTATATCGCGGACAAGAGCAAGGAAGCCTCGGCCTGATGCGCTACCTCCCGAAGAGCCCTGTCGAGCGGCACGAGATGCTCGCCGCCATCGGCGCGAAATCGATCGACGAACTTTTCTCCAGTATTCCGGAACGCTATCGGCTCCGCGAGGCGCTGAAATTGCCCGGGCCTCTCTCCGAAGCGGAAGTGATCCAATATTTTAAAGAGCGCGCGGCGGAAAACTCCGGGGGGTACACGAGTTTTCTGGGCGCGGGAGTTTACAACCACCTGCGCTCGGTGGTCACGGACGCGATTTTACAGCGCGGCGAATTTCTCACCTCGTATACGCCGTACCAAGCAGAAATCTCGCAGGGCACGCTGCAGGCAATTTTCGAATTTCAGACGCTGATGTGCCAGCTCACCGGGCAGGAAGTGGCGAATGCGTCGATGTACGACGGCTCGACGGCGACGACCGAAGCGGTGCTGATGGCGGAGCGGTTGACGGGCCGGCGTCGCGTGTTGGTGGCGCGCTCCGTGCACCCGGAATATCGCGACGTGCTGAAGACCTACGCGAAGAATTCCGGGTTGCAGGTGGAAGAGATCGGATACGCCGCGAGTGGAACGCTGGATACGAAAGCTTTGCAGGCAGCCCTGAAAGAGGATGTCGCGGCGGTGGTGGTGCAGTCGCCGAATTTTTTTGGCGTGATTGAACCGGTGGCGGCGCTTGCGGACATCGCTCATGGACCGGGAGCGATGCTGGCCGTTGCCGTGGCGGAGGGCGTGTCTCTCGGCGCCGTGCGGCCTCCCGCCGAAGCGGACATCGTTGCCATGGAGGCGCAAAGTTTTGGACTGGCCCCGAGCTACGGAGGGCCTTTCGCCGGCGTGATCGCATCGCGTGATAAATACGTGCGGCAAATGCCTGGCCGGCTCGCGGGACAAACGACGGACGCGGAAGGCCGCCGGGGTTTCGTCCTGACGCTCGCGACGCGCGAACAACACATCCGGCGCGAGAAGGCTACCTCGAACATCTGTACCAATCAGGCGCTTTGCGCGCTGGCCGCGACGGTGCACTTGACCCTTCTTGGCAAAGAGGGACTGCGCGAGATGGCGCAGCAGAATATTTCCAAGGCGCAGTTTGCGCTCGCCGAGCTCTTGAAAGTTCCCGGTGTGCGGCGCGCGTTCGATGCGCCATTTTTCAATGAATTCACGATCAAGCTGCCGCGTTCGGTGAAACTGGTCAATACGCATCTGCTTCGCGAAAAGATTGTGGGGCCATTTGTGTTGGGCACGGCGTATCCGGAACTCACGAAGCATGCGCTGGTCTGCGTGACGGAAACAACGACTCGCGCGGAGATCGAGAGATTCGCTGCGGCGCTGCTACGCGCGCTCGAACAGCCGATCTAACGGAAGGATTCCTTTTATAGGGGCGCGATATACCGCGCCCCTAGTGCGTGAACCGAGGTATGGACGAGAAAATCAAAAAAGCAGGACGCCACACAAGTCAGAGCGAAGGACTGATCTTCGAAAAGTCGTCGCCGGGCAAGCGCGCTTTCGAACTGCCGCCGCTCGATGTGCCGGCGA
Source organism: Candidatus Acidiferrum sp. (assembly GCA_035544995.1). Classification (GTDB taxonomy): domain Bacteria; phylum Acidobacteriota; class Terriglobia; order Acidiferrales; family UBA7541; genus Acidiferrum. Next base: position 3,430 of record DASZZI010000001.1, on the reverse strand, counting down.
TCGATCCCGCAAGAGCGCTCGGAGCCAGCCATCGCCGCGAAGGCGTCGAAGGATTCCCCGAAGTGAGCGAAATCGAGGTGTTGCGGCACTTCACCAGGCTCTCAACCTGGAATTACGCAATCGATCTCGGCATGTATCCGCTGGGCTCGTGCACCATGAAGTACAACCCGCGCGTCAACGAATTTGTGGCGCGGCTCGATGGCATCGCCACGGAGCATCCCTATCAGCCGCAGGAGCTATCCCAGGGCTGCCTGAAAATTCTCCGCTTGCTCGAACAGTGTCTGCTGGAAATTACCGGGATGGACGCCATCACGCTGCAGCCGGCCGCCGGTGCACAAGGCGAATTGACGGGACTGCTGCTGATTCGCGCGTACCTCGAAAATCAGGGAAACCCGCGCAAGAAGGTGCTGATTCCCGACTCCGCGCACGGCACGAATCCCGCGACCGCGGTGATTGCCGGCTACCAAGTGGAGAACATCAAGTCCGAATCGCACGGCCAGATCGACGTAGAGAAACTCCGCGAGCTGGTGACGCCCGACGTGGCCGCGCTGATGATCACCAATCCGTCGACGCTGGGAATTTTCGAGCAGCGCATACCGGAGATTGCGGAGATCCTGCACGCCAAGGGCGCACTGTTGTACATGGACGGCGCGAACATGAACGCGCTGACGGGCGTAACGCGGCCCGGCGATCTTGGCGTGGACGTAATGCACCTCAACCTGCACAAAACATTTTCCACACCGCATGGCGGGGGTGGGCCGGGCGCCGGTCCGGTAGCCATGAAAAAAATCCTGGAGCCTTTCCGTCCCGTGCCGATCCTGGTGGAAAAAGAAGGCGGGCGGCTGGCGCTGGAACAGGTGAGGCCCAACTCGATCGGCAGGGTGAAGGCGTTTGCGGGCAATTTCGGCGTGCTGGTGCGCGCGCTCGCTTACATTCTCGCCTATGGTCCCGGAGTGCGGCAGGCCACCGAAGACGCCGTGCTCAATGCGAATTACATCCGCAAGCACCTCGAAGGCGTGTACGAGCTGCCCTATTCCCTTCCCTCGATGCACGAGGTGGTGTTCAGCGACGCGATCCAGAAGAAAAATGGCGTGAACACGATGGATATCGCCAAGCGGCTCATTGATTACGGATTTCATCCGTATACGACCGCGTTTCCTCTGATCGTGCCGGGCGCGCTGATGATCGAGCCCACGGAATCGGAATCCAAAGAAGAATGCGACCTGTTCATCGATGCGATGAAGGCGATCGCTAGAGAAGCCGCGACGAATCCGGAATTGGTGAAGACCGCGCCGCACACAACCCGGGTGCGGCGCTTGGACGAAGTCGCCGCGGCGCGCAAACCAGTGTTGCGATGGAAGCCGTCTACGAAGAGCAACGCCGCCGATTAGCCCAGATAGACAAGCGCCAAGACAGCTCGGATTCCGTTCAGGGCACACATATTCCACGCGGAACGCCGCACCATTTTCATTCGTGAGGGATTTCTAGCTATTTGAAAAATCTCACCGTGTCGAAAATGGAAGCGAAGGTCTTTTCGTAATTGGAATAAACGTTCTGCGGAGCGACGCATGCGAAGGACAACAATCCATCTGGCCGCAACACCGTAATCACCCAGTCCGTCTCTTGTCCGCCAAGCGGCGAATCGTTGCTGAAGTAATTGGACAGCCCCGGCTGGCCGTTCAAGTGCACACGCGCGGACTGCCGCGCTACACGCATGTTGGGATTCGATTTCTGCAGCCCCGTGATGAACTGCTGGGTGGCCGTTTCGAGCGCGTCCGAAGCATTGGGATCCACTTGCGCTTGCGTCATACTAATCGTGATCCCGTACGCCAGAGCGCCCTGGGTGTTGTTGGTCTGCACCACGCCGCGATCAGGTGCGAACGAAGCATTGTCCCCATCGCCGTATTTCCTCCAATTGTCGGGGTATTTTAGCGTGTAGGAGCTGGCCTGATACGCGGCAAAATTGCCCGAGGGAGCGTCGGGCGGCCCGCTGGCGCCGGAAGGAGCCGGCGGAGCTCCCTTCTTCACCACGGGGAGCGCCAAAACTTCGCGCTTGATGGCTTCGAATTCCACGGAGTCTCTCTTCCCGTTGGCTGGCGTCCCGCCGAGCTTATCGATCTCCTCATCAACGCGCTCCACGCGATGCTCCGGATTCGGGTGGTCGGAGAAAAACTCCGGCGGAGTTTTGCCTTTCGTCTCTGCTTCCAGCTTCTCGAAAAACTGCGCCATCGCGCGCGGGTCGTATCCGGTATCGTAGAGAACCTGCGTGCCCATGACGTCTGCTTGGGATTCCGCGGTGCGCGAGTAGCGCAGAAGAACGCCGCCAGCGGCGAACGCGCCCAGCTGGGTCATCAGTGCGCCGACGGTGGTATCTCCGAAAATGCCCCCGGCAAGCCCAAGAATGCCCTGGGTGGCTTCTGCCTTGGTGGCCTGATTGGTTCCGTGGCGCAAGGCAACGTGCGATATTTCGTGCGCCATTACCCCCGCCAACTGCGCTTCGTTGTCGGCGGCCTCGATCGCCCCGCGGTTAATGAACACATATCCTCCCGGCAGAGCGAACGCGTTGATGGCCTTGTCATTCACGCAATGGAATTCGAAAGGATACTGCACTCCGCCGGTGGGCAGCTTTTCGGCCAGCTTTAATCCAAGCTGTGTAAGGTACGCGTCCACCTTGGGAGCGTTACAGAGTGGCAACTGCTTCGCCGCGTCAAGAGCGGCCCTTTTCCCGAGATCAACATCTTGTTGCGGCGAGAACATGTTCCAGCCGGCCTTAAGCTTTGTCCGCTGCGCCCTCGCGGCCGGAACGAATACAAGACAAAGAGCCCCCAGGAGGGCCAGCCCCGGAGCGAAAACGCGAATAGCCAGTAGCGGGCGCTCGCACCTGTCATCAAGATGCACTTTGGTTTTTTGCCCCTGGACTTGCATTAGAGTCTCTCCCGAGTTTCCGCTGCTCATGGCAAACTGCCCTTTTCCTAATCAATGCGCGCGGTCACACCGCCCGTCAGGAGAAACTGGAGTTCCCAGTCTTCAGGATTACTTTACACCGGCGCGTAGGGAAAAGAAAAAGCCCGGGTGGCATTGCACCCGGGCCGAATCGGAGAGAGAAGTTAAATCCGTCAGACTAAACAGCGGTCCGAGAAAATCAACGCGCCATGCGTGGGGTCGGCTCAGGAGAGACCGTCGCCGCAGGAGCGTCAACCGACTTGCCGCTGCGCGCTTGTGCAGCGCGACTCGTGGCGAGCGGTTCGGGACGCCGAGCGGGTAAGGCTAGGTTTTCGCCCTCCCGGATGAAGGTCAGGCGGTCCTGAGTCTTATTCCAGTCGATGCAAACCAGGTCCCCGAGGTGCACCTGCTCCGTGGCCAATAGGTTCGCTAGTGGGTACACCACTTGCCGCTCAATCGCCCGCTTCAGGTGCCGCGCCCCGTAGCG